>NZ_CP014228.1:1200000-2400000 GCF_001553565.1 Actinomyces radicidentis
TCAACCTCGTCGCCTGGGGGAGCGAGGAGGCCCTCCACACCGCCATGACGAGCGCCGGCTGGGTCCGCTCCGACCCCGTCACCCTGCGCAGCAGCCTGCGGCTGGTCCGCGCCTGGGCGCGGCGCCGCCCCTACCCGTCGGCTCCCGTCTCCACGCTCACGCTCTTCGGCCGCCGCCAGGACGTCGCCTACGTCAAGGAGGTCGACGGCAATCCCTCGCAGCGCCACCACGTGCGCTTCTGGCGGGTCCCGGAGGGCTGGCTCCTGCCCGGGGGCGCGAGCGTCGACTGGCTCGCCGCCGGCAGCTACGACCGCGCCGTCGGCCTGTCGTCGCTGACCTTCCAGGTCACCCACAAGATCGACACGGACATCGACCTCGAGCGCAACTACATCGTCGACGACGTCCGCTGGGCCGTCCCCGAGGCTGACCTGGAGGTCTGGCCGCGCTTCTTCACGAGCTACCACTCCACCAACGGCGGCGGGGACAAGGTCTCCACCGACGGGGCCCTGTGCGTCCTCGACCTGCGGGACGTCGACCCCGGCGACGGCGAGGACGCCCGCGCCGCCCGCGGCCGCGACGACGCCGCGCGCCACCACACGCGCCCCGGCGACCTCATCAAGACGATGCTCCTGCTCGTGGCCCTTGTCGTCATCGACGCCGTGAGGTGGACCGCCGTCGATCTCCCCGAGCTCCTCGCCGGTGAGCCGGGATCGGTCCGCGCCGCCGTCGCGGGGCTGTCCGTCCTGCTCGTCCTCGCCGTCGCCCTGCTCGCCGCGGCGGCCTGGCGAGGGCACCCGCGCAGCCGCGTCGTCCTCATGGGCGTCCTCGCGATCGGTGCACTCGCGGACCTCGCCCAGGTGACCGCCGTCGGTGTGGACTCCGCGGGCGGGCTGCTCCTCACGACGGCGCTGCAGGTCCTCGCGCTCCTGGCCCTCACCTCGCGCGACGTCCACCAGTGGGAGCGCGCCCGCAAGGGGAGCAGGGTCCGGCCGCGGCGCGGCTGAGCCGGGGGCGCCGGGGCGCCCTGGGGCGGGTCAGTCGCCGACCCGTTGCCCGGACACGGCCGCACGGGTGCGCTCGAGCGCCGCCCCGAGGTCGTCGTGACGCAGCTGGGCGGTGCGGGCGAAGAGGACGTCGACGACGGCGAGCTGGGCCATGCGGCTCGCGAGCGCTGCGGCCCGCAGCTCCGTCTCGCGCGCCCGCGTCTCGAGGACGACGTCGGCGGCCCGCGCCACCGGCGAGCCGGGGTCCCCGACCACCGCGACGGTGAGGGCGCCGCGCCCGCGGGCCAGGTCCATGGCGCGCAGGACCTCCGTGGTGCGCCCGGAGAAGGAGAAGCCGATCGCCGTGTCGCCCTCGCCGAGGAGGGCGGCGTGGACCAGCTGGACGTGCGTGTCCGCGCTGAACTGGCAGGGAACCCCGATCCGCTGCAGCTTCTGGGAGAGGTCCTGGGCCACGAGCCCCGAGGCCCCCACCCCGAGGGTCGTGACGGGGGACCGGCCGGCCACGCGCGCGGCCAGCCGGTCGAGCGCCTCGAGGTCGAGGCCGGCCACCGTCTGCTCGATGGAGCGCGCCTCGTGGAAGGCGATCTTCGCGGCGAGGTCCTCGAGGGAGTCCCCGGCGTCGATCTGGCCCTGGGCGACGCCGGCTCGCTCGTGCTCGAGGCTGGAGCGGGACAGGTCGCGGGCCAGGGCGAGCCGCAGGTCCGGCAGGCCCCGGTAGCCCAGGGATCGGGCGAAGCGGACGACGCTGGCCTGGGAGACGCCGGCCTGCCGCGCGAGGGAGGCGGCGGTGGCGGACAGGACCCCCTCGGGCTGCTCGAGGAGGGTCGCGGCGAGGGCGTCCTCGGTGGAGGACATGCCGGGACGTGCGCGGCGGATGCGCTCGATGACGCCGGCGGACTCGGCTCCGGGACCGGTGCTCACGGGTCCTCCCTTCTCGTCCCTGACGCGGGGCGGGACCAGGATGCGCGTCGTCACGCGGGGGTGACTCGCGGGACGCGCCGATGAAACAACGTTCCACATACTAGTGAACAGATGTAGTCTTGCGTCACCCCAAGGGCAACGACGCCGAGAGGAAACAGGATGGCCGATCCCACCAGCGATCCCGCAGCCGCACCGGCCGGCGACTCCGACTCCGTCGCCCGGCTCCACCTGAGCACCACCGAGCAGCGCAACCCCGCCTCCGCCGACCTCGACCGCATGAGCGCCCTCGAGATCGTGCAGGTCATGAACGCCGAGGACCACAAGGTCGCCGACGCCGTCGAGCGCGCCCTCCCGCAGATCGCGCGGGCCGTCGACGCCGTCGTCGCCGGGATCCGGGCCGGGGGCCGCCTCATCTACATGGGGGCCGGCACCTCCGGACGGCTCGGCGTCCTCGACGCCGCCGAGTGCCCGCCCACCTTCCGCACCGACCCGGACCTCGTCGTCGGTCTCATCGCCGGCGGCGAGGGCGCCATGTTCCGGGCGGTCGAGGGCGCTGAGGACTTCGCCGAGCTCGGCGCGAGCGACCTCGACGAGCTCGGACTCACCGACCGCGACACCGTCGTCGGCATCGCCGCGTCCGGCCGCACCCCCTACGTCATCGGCGGCCTCGACCGCGCCCGTGAGCTCGGAGCCGCCACCGTGTCGGTCGCCTGCAACACCGGGGCGGCCGTCTCCCAGCACGCGCAGATCGCCATCGAGGTCGACAACGGGCCCGAGGTCGTCACCGGCTCGAGCCGCCTCAAGTCCGGGACCAGCCAGAAGCTGATCCTCAACATGATCTCGACCGCCGCGATGGTCCGGCTCGGCAAGGTCTACGGCAACCTCATGGTCGACGTCGCCCCCACCAACACCAAGCTCGTCGACCGCGCCGAGCGCATCGTCGTCGCCGCCACCGGCTGCTCCCGCGAGCAGGCCCGCGAGGCGCTCGCGGCCGCCGACGGCCACGCCAAGACCGCCATCGTCATGGTGGTCCGCGGGCTCGACGCCGACGCCGCCCGCGCCGCCCTCGACGAGGCCGAGGGCTTCGTCCGCACCGCCGTCGAGGCCGGCGGCACCTCGGACGGCGGCCCCGACGTGCCCGATGACGCGGCCTGACCAACACCCGCACACCACCGACTCGTCCCACCCCCACCCGCAAGGAGAAGCGCTCCGATGAACTACGACTCCCTCAGCCGCGAGATCCAGCGGCTCGCCGGCGGCCCTGGAAACGTCGCCTCCCACACGAACTGCATGACCCGCCTGCGCCTCAACGTCGTCGACCAGGCCAAGGTCGACGTCGACGCCATCAGGTCCCTCGACGGCGTGCTCGGCGTCGTCGGCGGGGACCAGGTCCAGGTCGTCGTCGGCCCCGGCCACGCCGAGCGCCTCCGACAGGCCTACGACGCCGTCGCCGGCGATGCCGGCTCAGCCGCCCTCGACGTCAACGAGGACCCTGAGCTCTCCGGCACCGCCGCCGACGGCACGACCCGTGGCGGCTCCGCCGGGGACGAGGACCTCGCCGCCAGCACCCACGCCAGGGTCAAGGCCCGCCAGACCAGCGCCGTGCAGCGCATGTTCCGCCACGTCGGCAACATCTTCATCCCGATCATCCCCGGCTTCATCGCCTGCGGCCTCGTCACCGCCATCGCGAACGTCTGGAAGATGATCGACCCGGGCATCGCCGCCAACGCCTGGTTCCTCGCCTTCGCTGGCATCGGATCCATCCTCGTGGGCGCCCTCTACTTCATCGTCGGCCACAACACCGCCAAGGAGTTCGGCGGCACCCCCACCATGGGCTTCATCGCCGGCGGCGTGCCCTACATGACCGCCCTCGCCGGCATCGCCGAGGTCACCGGCCCGGACGGCAAGGTGACCACCCCCGCCGTCCCGCTCACCATCCCCGTCTTCGGCCAGCTGGCGCCGGGCCTCGGCGGCATCATCGGCGTCATCATCACGGCCTGGGTGTTCACCCTCATCGAGAAGCAGGTGCGCAAGGTCGTCCCGGCCGCGCTCGACCTCTTCCTCGTGCCCGTCGTCACCCTCCTCATCGGCGCGGCCCTGTGCATCTTCATCATCATGCCGATCTCCGCCCTCCTCATGAAGGCCCTGACCTGGCTGCTCGTCGACTTCGCCCTCAAGCAGGGCGGCATCATCGGCGGCTTCATCATGTCGACCTTCTTCCTGCCGATGGTCATGCTCGGCATCCACCAGGGCCTCACCCCCATCCACGCCGAGCTCATCGCCGACCACGGCTTCACCGAGCTGCTCCCGATCCTCGCCATGGGCGGCGCCGGCCAGGTCGGCATGGCGTGCGCCCTGTGGGCCCGCACCAGGAACGACAAGCTCCGCGGAGTCATCAAGTCCGCCCTCCCGATCGGCGTCCTCGGCATCGGCGAGCCCCTCATCTACGGCGTCTCCCTGCCGCTGGTCCGGCCCTTCCTCACCGCCTGCCTCGGCGCGGGCTTCGGAGGCGCCTTCATCGCCTTCGGCATGCAGCAGGGCTCCTTCGGCGCCGGCGCGCTCGGCCTGTCGGGCCTCCTCATGATCCCCGTCATCACGGCCGGCAAGTGGTTCTGGTACGTCGGCGGCTGGGTGATCGCCGTCGTCATGGGCGCCGTCCTCACCTACGCCTTCGGGTACCGCGAGGCCGACGCCGAGCGCGTCTTCGGCGCCGGGACCGCCTCGGACATCCTCGAGGCCGAGGGCGTGCACCGCGAGGTCATCCCCGGCACCGAGCGCTGAGGGCTCCCGGCCGCGGGTGCCGTCCCCGGGAGCGGCCCGCGGACGGCACCCGCGCCCCGGTCCTCCGGCCCACGACGTCGCCGTCGGCCCGAGCGGACCGACGGCGACGGCGCACCCCCGGAACGACGCACCCAGCCCACCACGAGGAGGACCCGTGCTCCTGTCCGTCTACGCCACCGACGACACCGCCGTCCGCGACGCCGTCCTCGACCAGGCCGCCGCCCAGGCCGAGCGCACCCTCTTCACCTCCCTCCACATGCCCGAGGCCACCGACCTCGCCGGCTGGGTGGGGTGGCTGGAGAACGCCCACTGCGAGCGCGGCGTCTCCTTCTGGGCCGACGTCGCACCGGCCGCCTTCGACCTGCTCGGCTACGGGCCCGACGACGCGGGCCGGCTGGCCGGGGCCGGCGTCGTCGGACTGCGCCTCGACTACGGCTACGGACCCGAGGAGATCGGCCGCATCGCCTCCGCCACGGGGCTGCCCGTCGCCGTCAACGCCTCTACCGCCGCCGCCGCGGAGGTCGACGCGCTCCAGGCCGTTCTCGGGGACGCCCCCGACGCCCTGGTCGGCTGGCACAACTTCTACCCGCGGCCGGGGACGGGCCTGACCGCTGAGGACCTCGTGCGGCGCTCGCGGCTCTTCACCGACCGGGGCCTGCGCGTCCTCGCCTTCGTCGCGGGGGACGTCACGCACCGCGCGCCCCTCCACCTCGGCCTGCCGACCCTCGAGGCGCACCGGCACCGCAACGCCTACGTCTGCGCCCTCGAGCTCGACGCCCTCGTGCCCGGCGTCAGCGTCGTGGGCGCCGAGGGCGTCGTCGCCGAGCAGCACCTGCGCTGGATCGCCGACGCCCTGCCCGACGGGGACGACGAGCCCGTGCTCACCCTGCCGGTCACCGACCTGCAGCCCGGCTGCGACTGGCTCCTCGACGAGTGGGACCTGCGCCCCGAGGCCGGCCCCGCCTCACGCCGCCTCACCGGCACCCGCGGCCGCGACCTGCCCGCCGGCACCGTCCCCGCCGACGCGCTCGAGGCCGGTTCCCTCCAGATGGACACTCTCGGCCGCTACTCCGGCGAGGTCCACCTCATGACCGCCACCGCACCGCTGGACGGGCAGCACCTCCGCCTCGCCGACGTCGCCGCCCCCTACCGCAGCCTGCTGGCGCACCTGGACCGCTTCGATCGCGTCCGCCTCGTGCGCGCCTGAGCCCCGCCGGCGCCCCGAGCACCTGGCACCCGCCCCGACCTCGCCCACCGCGAAGGAGCAGCCATGACCCCGCACACCGCCCGCTCGACCGCTCTCCCCGCCATCCGGCTCTCACGGCGCACCGCCATCGCGGGGGCCGCCGCCGCGGCCGCCGCCCTCACCCTGGCGCCCACGGCCGTCCCGGCGCCCTCGCCCACGAAGCGGCCCGACCGCGCCACCGGCCTCGGCAAGACCCTCCACGTCCCCGCCCGCGCCGGGCACCGCATCAAGGTCGCCCACCTGGGCGGCGGGAGGATCAAGGCCGATGTCACGAGCGACGCCTTCGGCGACGTCGTCTCCCTGCCGACGACCGGCACCGTCAGCCTCACGCTGCCCGCCCTCGACGGCCGCGGCGAGGAGGTCATCGACGTCGACGTCGAGACCGGCTCCTCCTGGTGGGTCCACGCCGGCGACCAGGGCGTCTACGGGGCCCCCGCCGCCGTGTCGGCCGACGGCTGGACCACGGACGGCGCCACCACCTGGGTGCACCAGGACGCCCTCGTCGAGGTCCTCGGCCTCTCCTTCGCCGAGCCCGCTCCGAGCGCCGCCGCCTTCGACGGGCACGCGGCCAGCGCCATCACGACCGTCGTCGTCACTCGCGGCGACGACGTCATCGAGATCGACCCCGCCGGGGGCCGCATCGGTGTCAACGTCACCGAGGACATGCGCACCACCTATGCGGACCTCTCCTACCGCGACCTCGAGGTCTGCGGCGCCGCCGACGACCTCTCCCTGTCCACCCGTACCCTGCGCGACCTCCTCGACGTGCGCGCCGACGTCGTCGACGGCGTCCTCCACCTCTCCGAGCAGGTCCGCGTCGCCCGGGACACCGTCACGGGCATGCGCAAGACCTCCGTCGCGGCGCTCGGCCTGTCCGAGGACGGGCTGGCCGATCTCAACGCCTACCTCGACGCCCAGGTCGCCGAGGGCTTCCCCTCCGCCGCCGCCGTCGTCACCCGCCACGGCAAGCGCGTCCACGAGTACGCCACCGGCTGGGCCAGGAAGTACTCGACGACGACGCTGCCCGACGGCACCATCGAGCCCGCCGAGCTGCTCCCGGCCGCGCAGTGGCAGCCGACGAGCACCGGCACCCTGTACGACCTCGCGTCCAACTCCAAGATGTACGCGACCAACTACGCCGTCATGATGCTCGTCAGCCAGGGGCTGCTCGACCTCGACCGCACTATCCGGTCGTTCCCCGGGTGGGAGGCCTTCTCCGACGCCTCCACCGTCTACACCGGCAAGTGGACCGTCGGCGACGGCATCGACGCCGAGCACACGGGCAAGGACACGCTCACCGTGCGCGACGTCCTCCACCACGAGGGCGGCATGCTCCCCGACCCGATGTACCACTCGGCGAAGGTCGCCGGCGAGCTCTACTACCAGAACACCTCCGACCCCTCCGACCGCGCCGGCATCATCGACACCATCTGCCGCACCCCGCTGGCTCAGGCCCCGCGGACCGGCTACATCTACTCCGACGTCGACTTCATGATCCTCGGCCTCCTCGTCGAGCAGGTCACCGGGCAGCGCCTGGACGACTACCTCGAGAACGGCCTCTACGCGGCCATGGGCCTCGAGGCGACCGTGTACAACCCGCTGAGCAAGGGCTTCGCCGCGACCGACTGCGCCGCCACCGAGCTCAACGGGAACACCCGCGACGGCGGCGTCGACCTCGGCACCGCCCCCGACGGCGAGCCCGCCTACATCCGCCGCTGCACCCTCCAGGGCGAGGTCCACGACGAGAAGGCGTACTACACGCTCGCGGGCGTCGCGGGGCACGCCGGCCTCTTCTCGACCCTCTCCGACATGTCCGCGCTCAACCAGGTCATGGTCAACGAGGGCGTCTACGCCGGGCAGCGGTGGATGGACCGCGACGTCGTCGCCGAGTTCGTCGCCACCTACGGGGACACCCCCCAAGGCCGCCTCGACCTCGACCCACGGGCTCGGCTGGCGCGTGAGCCCGCCGAAGGGCGACACCTACTGGTACTTCAGCTGGGGGCCGTCCCGCACGGCGATCGGGCACACGGGCTGGACCGGCACCCTCACCGTCATCGACCCGCAGCGCGACCTCACCGTCACCCTCCTCACCAACCAGCGCCACTCACCGGTGCGGACCCCGGGGGAGAACGACTTCGAGGCCGCCGAGATGGAGCTGAGCGACTACGTGCCGGTCGTCGGCCGCGTCTACCAGGCGCTGCGAAGCGCCTGACGCCCGTACCCTGGGCCCATGAGCGAGTACTTCGTGGGACGCGGCGAGAACGGGAACGACGCGGGCGGCGACCCCCTCGAGCCCCCGGTCCCCGGCCTGCCCCCCGAGGCCGATGACGCCGCCGTGGCGGGAGCCGCCGGTCCCGCCGAGCCCGAGCACGTCCGCTTCGGCATTCCCTTCAACGGCGTGGTCCCCGTCTGGCACGACGGCACCGAGATCACCTGGCACCGCCCCGCCGACGGCACCGACCCCGCGAACCTCCTCGGCCTCGGCGACGTCGAGACCGAGCCCGGCCCCTCGCCGACACCGGAGGGCTGGTCCGAGCGCGTCGAGACCGGCACCCTCGTCCCCGCCGGGTGGGCGGACGACCCCGCCGCCGCGGGCCTCAACTCGGCCACGGATGGCCCCGTCCTGCGCCTCCACCCCGCCCAGCCGACGGGCCGGCGCGCCGGTGCCGTCGAGCGCGGGGCGGGTGCCGTCCTCCCGCTGGGGCCCGCCGTCAGCGTCGAGGAGGCCATGGGCGCCACCGCCGGCGACTTCGACATCATCGGCTTCTCCGTGCACGTCGCCCGCCTCATGCTGCGCGCCGCCCGCGACGGAGCGATCCTCCTGCTCACCCTGCGCGCCCCCCGTGACCCCGAGGCGCACCACCTGCTCTCCGCACCGAGCGAGGTCGACGCCGAGGGCGTCATGCGCTTCCACCTGGGCACGCTCCTCGAGGTGGAGACCGGCGCCTGGTCGCAGGCCACCCACCGCGACGGCATGGCCCTGCTCGACCTCGAGGTCCCCTACGACTCGCTCCTCACCGGCGCGGGGCCGGCCGCCGAGCAGGGGCTCGACGTCGAGAGGCTCGTCGCCCTGGCCCAGCCGGTCGTCGACGCCGTGCTCGCCCCCGGCTTCCCCTTCGCGCTCGGCGCCTCCTTCATCCTGCCGACGCGCTGAGCCGCCGTCGCCGTCGGCGACCGACCCCGGGGAGGAGCCCGCCCGCCGCAGGTGGGACCAAGGGCCCAGTGGGTGCGTGCTCGTGGGCGGAGAGCGGTGTGGACCGCGCCCGGTCCGGTGCGGCGTCGTAACCTGCGACAGGACGTGCACACCACCACGGCGCATGATCACCCCATGCTCTCCGTGACCCAGACGCTCGTCGCGCAGGAGGCCTCCTCGGTCGCCCGCTCCGGCGGCATGCGCCGTCCCCTCCCTTACGTCGTCTCCTCCATGCTCGCCGGCGCCTACATCGGCATCGGCGGCACCTTCATGCTCGCCGCGGCCGGCCCCTTCAAGGCGGCCTCCAGCCCCGCCACCCCGATGGTCTCCGGCGTCGCCTTCTCCATCGGCCTGCTCCTGTGCGTCTTCGGCGGCGCCGAGCTCGGCACGAGCGCCATGATGACCTTCGCCGTCGGCGGCTTCCGCAAGGTCACCGGCTGGGGCAAGGGCCTGGCCGCGCTCGTCGTCATGCTGCTGGGCAACCTCGCCGGCGCGATCCTCCTCTCCGCGATCCTGCGCGGCACCAACATCCTGGCCGCCGACACCGCAGCGGGGAAGATGCTCGCCGGCGTCGTCACCACCAAGGGCGGCCTGCCCGTGGGGACGATCTTCTTCCGCGGCATCATGTGCAACGTCCTCGTCTGCCTCACCATCTGGTGCACCACCCGCCTCGAGAACGAGGTCGCCAAGGCCGTCGCCGTCTTCTCCTTCATCGGCGCCTTCGTCGCCTGCGGCTTCGAGCACGTCGTCGCCAACATGACCTTCTTCGGCCTCGGCCTCATGTACCACGTCGACGGCGCCACCATCGGCCTCGCCGCCCGCAACCTCCTGTGGTCGGGCCTGGGCAACCTGGTGGGCGGCGCGATCTTCGTGGCCGGCGCCTACGTCCTCGCCCACCGCACCGAGGAGGGCTCCGCCGAGGAGAAGGCCGCCCTCGAGGCCGCCGCCCCGGCCCGCGTCCACTGACCCGATCGGGCTAGCCGGACGGGGCCGCCGCCGGCCCCGCCCGACCGGCCCGAACCCCGACCACCGCGCCCCGGCGCGGGAGCTCCGAGAGCCCTGCGCCGGGGCGCCGTCGTGCTCGGAGCGACGGTGGTGGGATCTGCATCTCGTGACGTGCGCTTGAAAGTGCTCCGTCGCAACTTCGCCACCGGTATGTGGACTGGTTCGTGTGCTCCGGCCACCGTGCCCATTTCGTTTCTGCTGGGCAACTTGCTGGGGGTCCGTGCTGGGCACCTGCCCTGCAGGTGGGACCGTCAATATGAGAGGTCGCGGGTCTGCAAGAAACAGTATTGACAATGCCTCGATCCTGATGGTGTCGATATAGTGGCCTGTGGGGTCGGCGGTCCGACATTGGGGCTTGAAACGTGACCTGACCCGGGCCCATTCACGTCAGACCGTCATGGCATCCTTCAGACACGCGCTTGGCGCCGAAGTTGAGCGGCTCTTCACAATTCGGGGTGTATGTGTGGTCTGAATCCGCCGGCTTCGAGGAGTGCGCGGGCGATGTAGTTGGTGAGGTTGCGGAAGCCCAGGGCCAGGCCACGCAGGTGCTCGAGGCGACCGTTCACGGCTTCGGTAGGTCCGTTGCTCGTGCGCGGCCGGTCGAAGTATGCCAGGACGTCGCAGGCGCGTCTGGTCAGGGTGGGGCCGAGCTTGCGCAGTTCTACCAACGCCTCAGGCACACCCTCGGCGAGGGCGTCGATCACGGGACTCATCTCCACGCGGCCAGCTGCCCTGTCGGGGTGACGGTAGGCGCAGATCATGGGCTGGTAGATCCCCCAGGTGCACTCGACTTGCACGTGCCGGTCCCCAGCGAAGAGCTTGTCAAGGCGCTCGTGCTGGCGGTCGGTGAGCAGGTCAGCCCCGGTGCGCAGGGTCGGCCGCGCGGTGTAGAGCGGGTCGCCCTTGCGTCCGCGGTGTCCGTGCAGTTCCTGCTGGACCCGGCGGCGGCACTCATCGAGAGCGTCCCCGGCCAACCGGATGACGTGGAAGGGATCCATAACCGTCACGGCGTGCGCCAGCTCCTCGGTGGTGGCGGTCTTGAAGCCCGCGAACCCATCCATGGCCACGACCTCGATCCCATCGCGCCAAGCCTGGTCCCGCTCGGCCAGCCAGTCCTTGAACGCCTTCTTCGACCGGCCTTCGACCACGTCCAGCAGGCGTGCCGGGCCGGTGTCATCCCTGATCGGGGTGAGGTCGATGATCACGGTGACGTACTTGTCACCGCCCCGGGTGTGCCGCCACACGTGCTCATCGACCCCGACGACCTTGACACCGTCCAGGCGGGTCGGGTCCTCGATGAGCACACGCCGGCCCTCAGCCAGGACCGCGTCGTTGGCGGTGTTCCACGCCACGCCCAGTCCTTGGGCAACTCGGGCCATCGTCAGGTGGCCGACGACGATCCCGACCAGCCCCCACCACAGGCCGGCGCGGGAGATCTTGGCCCGCGGCGGCGCCGCGGCGGTGGTGTCCTGAGGCCACACGTGCGAGCACTCCTTGCAGCGGTAGCGGCGCGCGGTGAGCACCAGCGTGGTAGGGCGCCACCCGAACGGCTCGTGCGCCAACTGCCTGCTCACCGTGTCACGGGGCACGCCCTGGCAGCCGCACCGCCTGCACCAGTCGTCCGGCTCCACGACCCGGCACGTCAGCACGGACCGGTCAGGCTCGAGCAGCTGGCCGGTGACCTCCACACCGAGGCCGTCGAGGCGGGTGAAGGTAGTCAGGTGGGGCGCGTGAAGGTAGCGTCAGGCACGTCGAGGTCTTCCGGACGGGTTGTGTGAGAACTCCCATCATCGGAAGACCTCGACCCTCACCCCGACACCGACGCGCCGCCCCAGGTCGCACCACAGTTACACCCTCATCTGTGAAGAGCCGGGAAACGTGCACCCCGCGTGAGCGGGGATGATCCGGTTAAGCCCCCGCCCATTCGTGACACACCCCAGTGCACCCCGCGTGAGCGGGGATGATCCGCGTCACCGGTGGTCGGGTTGTCGATGTGCCACGTGCACCCCGCGTGAGCGGGGATGATCCGTCGATCTGAATGGAGGCCTCGCGCACCTTCGGGTGGCTGTGTCAAGCTAACCCGGCCCCGGAATGACGGCCTCAATTGGCTCCACCCCGTTACGTGCGGACAGGATCCGTTCGGGATCGGATAGCGGACACCTACCCGCCCGGTTTCGAAGCGAGCCAGCAGGCCCGTGGCACGCGCGTGGGGTTGCGTGCCATGGGGTTGGTGTCAGTGCTGGGGCGGAAAGCGCCTCTTGACGACCCCGCGGGTCACGCCCTTCCAGTCGGTGTTGTCGGTGGCGATGGTGCCCCGTGTGGTGTCCCTGTAGCCGGCCTCGTCGATGTGGGTGGCCTGGCGCGTGGTGTAGTTCCACGGCGCGCCGCTGGCTTCGGAGGTTCGCGTGGCAGCCGCTTCGGGGGCGGGCTCTTGGCGCTCGGGCTGGACGGCCGACGCTTCGGCCTTGGGCTGGACGGCGGGCGCGGGGGTCTGCGGGGTGAACGGGCTGCGTCCTGTGTCGATGGTGTAGCCGTCGACGGAGGTGTAGCCGCGCATGGTTCCTTCCTGGGTTGATCGTTCTAGCGAATGGGTTGGGGTTGGACGTTCGCGGGGGCGGTCGCCCGGGGTCGTGTGGTTGGCCGGGTCACTGGGTGGGTGGTGTGGTGATGGGCGCTCCTGTGGGGGTGAGAAGGCTGGTCAGTGCTGGCTGTCGACGGGGTAGTGTTTGCGCAGCCAGAGGCTGATGTAGACGAGTCCGATGAGTGCCGGGACCTCGATCAGGGGGCCGACGACGCCGGCGAGGGCTTGGCCGGAGGTGACACCGAAGGTGGAGATGGCGACGGCGATGGCGAGTTCGAAGTTGTTGCCGGCGGCGGTGAAGGCGAGGGTGGTGGTGCGTTCGTAGCCCAGGTGCAGACTCCGTCCGAGCAGGTGGCCGATGCCCCACATGACCGCGAAGTAGACCAGGAGCGGCAGGGCGATGCGGACGACGTCGAGGGGGCGGCTGGTGATCTGTTCGCCCTGCAGGGCGAACAGCACGACGACGGTGAACAGAAGCCCGTACAGCGCCCAGGGGCCGATCTTCGGCAGGAAGCTGTGCTCGTAGGTTTCGCGGCCCCAGGCGTTCTCGCCCAGGGTGCGGGTCAGGTATCCGGCGACCAGCGGGATGCCGAGGAAGATCAGGACGCTCTTGGCGATCTGCCAGGCGGAGACGTTCAGGCTGGTCTGCTCGAGGCCGAGCCAGGAGGGCAGGGCGGACAGGTAGAACCAGCCGAGCGCGGCGAAGGCGACGACTTGGAAGATCGAGTTGATCGCGACGAGCACGGCGGCCGCTTCGCGGTCACCGCAGGCCAGGTCGTTCCAGATGATGACCATGGCGATGCAGCGCGCGAGCCCGACGATGATCAGGCCGGTGCGGTAGGTGGGCAGGTCGGCGAGGAAGGTCCATGCCAGCGTGAACATCACCAAGGGACCGACGACCCAGTTCAGCAGCAGGCTGGAGACCAGCATGCGCCGGTCGTGGGTGACGGTCCCGAGCCGGTCGTATCGGACCTTGGCGAGCACCGGGTACATCATCACGAGCAGCCCGATGCTGATGGGCAGCGAGACGCCGTCCACCTCGACGGCGGCCAGCGCCGTGCCGATGCCGGGGACGACACGGCCCAGCAGGAGCCCGACGACCATGGCCGCGAGGATCCACACGGGCAGGTAGCGATCGAGCGTGGACAGCTGCTGCGCCACGGGCGTCCGGGTCGGTGTGGACGGTGGTTCGGTGGTGTTTACGGCCATGACTACCTCACATTGACGATCATCGATATGAACGTCCCTCATCATATAGACAACCGTCAATATGGCAAGTCACGGGGTGTTCGTCGTCGAGATTCAACCCTTTCGGGTGCGTCGGGGTGCGGCCATGGGCTAGGCCGGGTGGAGGTCACCTGTCATGGCGGGGGTGGGGATGGCTTGGCGGCGGCGTGCTGACGATTGGCCCGTCGGGGGTGTGGGCGGGTGGTGAGCGCGCGCTGAGGAACGCCCCCGGGGTTCACGCTCGGCGGGGGCGCTCATTACTGCAGGGGGTCAGGGTTGGGTGCGAGTGCTCGCTGGCTGGTGCTGGGTCACCCATGCCTGCGCGGCGATCTGGATGGCGTCCCAGGGCGAGCCCAGCGGCGGTGTGTAGGCGAGGTCGAGGTCATTGATGCCGGCCACGTCCATGCCGTGGAAGAGCGCGGTGGCGTAGGTGTCGACCCGCTTGGCGGTCCCGGTGGTCAGGTGCCCGACGAGCTGGGCACCTAGCAGCCTGCCGGTGGCGCGGTCGCCGGTGATGCGGATGGTGATGGGGTGGGATCCCGGGTAGTAGGCCTTGTGGTCGTCGGGCGCCGAGGTGGTGCTGGCGGGGTCGAACCCGGCGGCGATGGCTTCGTGCTCCCGCAGCCCGGTGCGGGCTGCGACCAGGTCGAACACCTTGAGCACCTGGGTGCCGATGCTGCCCGCGAATCGGGCGTTGCCGCCCAGCGCGTTCTCGCCGGCGACCCGTCCCTGTTTGTGGGAGGTGGTGCCCAGTGGGAGGTAGGTGGTGCCGAGCAGGCGATGGTGGGTGGCGACGCAGTCGCCGGCGGCCCACACGTGTGGCAGGCCGGTGGCCATCGTCTCGTCGACGAGCACCGCACCGCGGGGCCCGGTCTGGGCTCCAGATCGGACGAGCAGGTCGGTCTCGGGGGTGACACCGACCACGACCAGAACGAGGTCCACATCCCACGACAGGGCTTCGCCGTCTCTGGCCTGACCGGTCACGTGCAGGCCGTCAGCACCCTTGGCTATGCCGGTGACGCTCGTACCGGTGTGGATATCGACCCCGTGCCGCACGAGTTCGGCATGGACGAGGGTACCGAGTTCGGGGTCGAGGGTGGACAGTACCTCTGGGGCGGCCTCGACCTGGGTGACGTGGATGCCGCGGGTGGTGAGGCCTTCGGCCATCTCCAGGCCGATGTAGCCGGCGCCGACAACCAAGGCGGTGCGCGGCTGCAGCTTCTCGAGGGAGTCGCCCAGGGCGAAGGTGTCGCCCATGGAGTGCAACAGGTGGACGCCGTCGGCGGCGCCGAGGGTGTCGAGTCCGGTGATCGGGGGACGCACGGGCCGGGCGCCGGTGCCGACCACCAGCGCGTCGTAGTCGACCAGGGCGGGGGTGTCGTCGGGTCCGATGGCCTCGAGCTGACGGGCGTCGACGTCGATGCGGGTGGCGCGCGTGTCGAGCAGCAGGTGCAGGCCCGCGGCCTCCAGGTCGGCGCGGGTGCGGTGTGCCAGGTGGTGCCAGTCTCCGACCTCGCCGGAGATGTAGTAGGGGATCCCGCAGATGGAGAAGTTCGGGTAGGCGTCGGCCACCACGACGGTGACCTCGGTCGACGGGTCGAGTTCGCGGGCACGTAGCCCCGCGGAGATGCCGGCATCGCTGCCGCCGACGCACACAACGTGCATGGGGTTGTCCTTTCGGGTCGCCGGGCCTCAGCCCAGCATGGCGAGGTACTCGTGCAACGCGGCCAGCCCTTCGGGTCGCGGGGTGAAGTGCGCCCACTTGCCGCGCATTTCCTTGTCCACCAGCCCGGCCTCGACCAGCTTCTTCAGGTGGTGTGACAGCGTCGGCTGGGTCACGCCGAACACCTCGGGCATGTGACACGCGCACACGCTGGAGCACCGGCTGGCCGCGATGTGGTGCAGGATCCGCAGCCGCACCGGGTCAGCGAGCGCCTTGACGACGAGCGCAACCCGTTCCGCCTGCTCCATCGAGATCGTGCCGCCACCCGGCGCGCAGGCCTCGGCGGCGGCCATCGGGGCTTCCAGCAGTTCGGTCATGCAGACATGCTACCCGCTCATATTGACACCTGTCGATATGTGTGCCACGCTCACTCATATCGACGGTCATCAATGCGTGATGGTCGTCCTCCACCCGAGTCGGAGGTTTCCCATGCCCGTCATCCGTGTCTTCGAACCTGCACTGTGTTGCAACACCGGGGTCTGCGGCCCCGACCTCGACCAGGAGCTGGTCGACTTCACCGCCGCGGTCAACGCCCTCAAGGCGCAGGGGGTGGATGTCCACCGCGCCAATCTGGCCAGCGAGCCGGCGCAGTTCGCGGAGCACCCCGTGGTCGTCAAGTTCCTGCAGGCCGCCGGCTCCGAGGGGCTACCCCTGACGCTGGTCGACGACGTCACCGTGCTGGCCGGCCGCTACCCGCGCCGCGACGAGCTGGAGCGCTACGCCGGCCTGAACCCGACGAAGGACGCCCAGCCCCAGGGCGGATGCTGCGGCCCGCAGCAGGAAGCCCCCGCCGCGTCCACTGGCTGCTGTGGGCAGCCCGCCACTACCAGCACCGTGTCCGGCTGCTGCTGACCCCGACTCGAGCTTTCAGGAGATTGTGGTGACCCAGTTTCTCGACAACCCGCCCCGGCACTTTTTCTTCACTGGCAAGGGCGGTGTCGGCAAGACCAGCATCGCGTGCGCCACGGCCGTGCACCTCGCCCACCAGGGCAAGCGGGTGCTGCTGGTCAGCACCGACCCGGCGAGCAACATCGCCCAGGTGTTCGGTGCCACCATCGGCAACAAGATCACCCCGATTCCGCAGGTGCCCGGCCTCGACGCGCTGGAGATTGACCCCGACGAGGCCGCTGAGGCCTACCGCAACAAGATCCTGGAACCGGTGCGCGCGGTCCTGCCCATCAAGGAGATCGAGGCCATCACCGAGCAGCTGTCGGGCTCCTGCACCACCGAGATCGCCTCGTTCAACGAGTTCACCGACCTGCTCGCCGACACCCAGGCCACCGCCGGCTACGACCACGTCATCTTCGACACCGCCCCCACCGGCCACACCATCCGCCTGCTGCAGCTGCCCGGCAACTGGACCAGTTACCTTGACAACGGCAAGGGCGACGCGTCCTGTCTGGGGCCCATGAGCGGGCTCGAGAAGAACCGCGCCACCTACCGCGCCGCCGTCGAGGCTCTCACCGACCCCACCAGCACCCGCCTGGTGCTCGTCGCCCGGGCCCAGCAGTCCACGCTGCGCGAGGTCGCCCGCACCCTGGACGAGCTCGCCGAGCTCGACATCCACGCCGCCAACCTGGTCGTCAACGGCGTCTTGCCCGCCGCGGCCGCCACCGACGACCTGTCCCGCGCCATCCACGACCGCGAACAGGCCGCGCTCGCTGCCATGCCTGCCGCCCTGGCAGCCCTGCCGCGCGACACGGTGAGCCTCAAGAGCGTCAACATGGTCGGCCTGGAGGCGCTCGCCACCCTGTTCCACGACGAGGACGCCCCGCAGGCCGACGCGCAGGACACCGGCGGGCAGGGCATCGGCCAGCAGCCGTACCTTGCCGGCCTGGTCGACCAGCTCGCCGAGGCCGACCATGGGCTCGTGATGACGATGGGCAAGGGCGGTGTCGGCAAGACCACCGTCGCAGCCGCCATCGCCATCGCCCTGGTGCAGCGCGGCAAGAAGGTCCTGCTCACCACCACCGATCCCGCCGCGCACCTGTCGACCACCCTCGGCAACGACGTCGACGGGCTCGAGGTCAGCGCCATCGACCCTGAGAAGGCCATCCAGGAGTACCGCGACCACGTCATGGCCTCCAAGGGCGCCAAGCTCGACGACGCCGGCCGCGCCGCCCTCGCCGAGGACCTCATGAGCCCCTGCACCGAGGAGATCGCCGTCTTCCAGCAGTTCAGCCGCGCCGTGAACAAGGCCCGCGACCAGTTCGTCATCATGGACACCGCCCCCACCGGCCACACCCTGCTCCTGATGGACGCCACCGGTTCCTACCACCGCGACATCACCCGCCACCTCGACGACGACCAGCGCGGCCACGTCACCACCCCGCTGATGCGGCTCCAAGACCCCGACCACACCAAGATCATCGTGGTCACCCTGCCCGAGACCACCCCCGTCACCGAGGCGCAGGCCCTGGCCAGCGACCTGGAACGCGCCAACATCCACCCGTGGGCGTGGGTCGTGAACAACTCCCTCGCGGCAGCCCACCCCAACAGCCCACTGCTCGCCACCCGCGCACGCTCCGAGCAACAGCAGCTGGACGCGGTGGCCGCCACCACCAACCGCATGGCCGTCATCCCCACCCAGACCCGCGAACCCGTCGGCACGCAACAGCTCACCGCTCTCAGCAACTGACTCAGGGAGTGACGCCTACCCGCCGGACCCAACTGGTGGATCCGGCGGTAGGCGACTGCCTCTTTGCAGGGTGCCACCCGGCCTGTCGGGCTCGGGTGTGGGCGAGGCGGTAGGAGTTGGTGCCGGTTTCGATGATGGTGGCGTTGTAGGTGAGGCGGTCGACGATTGCTGCGCACAGGCGGGGGTCGGTGAAGGTGTCGGTCCAGGCGGAGAAGGACTGGTTGGAGGCGATCGCGATGGCGTTCTTCTCCTCGTGTTCGGTGAGGACCTGGAACAGAAGTTCGGCGCCTCGCCGGTGGAGTTCCATGTAGCCGAGCTCGTCAATGACGAGGAGGTCGACGCGGCCGTAGCGGTTGATGGTCTTGGTGAGTTGTTTCTCGTCGGCGGCTTCGACGAGCTCGTTCACGAGCCGGGTGGCGAGGGTGTATCGGACGCGGTAGCCCTGTTCGGCGGCGGCGGTGCCGAGCGCGATGAGCAGGTGGGACTTGCCGGTGCCGGAGTCCCCGATCAGGCACAGGGGGTCGCCGGGGCGGGGTCGGGTTGGCGTCGGCGCAGGAGTTCGTCGTAGGCGGTGACGGTGGGCAGGGGCCGGGGGTCTTCGGGCAGGTGCGCGATGACGTGGTGCGGGTTGGTGGGGCGTCGGGGTGGCAGGTTCACGACCGTCTCGCCCCTGGTCGGGCTGGCTGGGGCGGGTGTGTGGCCGGTGGCATGGCGGCGGGCTTCGACGGCGACGACGTCGGGGCTGATCGCGCCCACCGACAGGGCCGAGGTGATGCCGGCGATCACCGCGTGGGACGGGAGGGATCGGTGGAGCAGGAGCGCGTCGATCAACGCTTGGGTCCCGGCCACGTCGCCGCTGGTCTTGCGGGCTGCGGCCCAGAACGCGTCGTGGGCCGCGGTGAATGCTCCGGCGGCGCGGGCCTGCGCGAGGGCGGTGGAACCGGGGAACGCGCCGGGCTTGTGCCGCAGCACTTCGAGGTAGTGGTCCAGCTCGACCCGGGTCACGCCACGGGTGCCGAGGCGAGGGTGGGTGGCGAGGACGGTGCGGCCCTCGAACACGACCACGCACGAGGCCCGCGGGGACACGCGGACGCGTTGGCCGATGAGGTGCGCGGGGACGGAGTACTTGACCATGCGGACGGTGATCAGGGCGGAGCGGTCGACGCGGGGGTGCAGGATCAGGCCGGGGTCGAAGTCGTCGGCCGGCAACGGTGCCAGGTGGGGCAGCTCGGCGTGGTGGTCCTGCCCGATCGTGCTCGCGTGCCCGGTGATGCGGCGGGTGTTGTCGTCGTGCTCCCAGGCGCGGATCTTGTCGTTGAGATCGTCCAGGGTGGCGACTTCGGGCATGGGGGTGAGGTGGTTGCGGCGGAACCATCCGACCTCGCCCTCGACGCCGCCCTTCTCGTGGACGCCGTCGATGCCGGGCTGGCAGTAGAACGCGTCGAAGCCGTAGTGGGAGCGGAACAGCACCCAGCGTTCGTTCTCGTCGCGTAGCCGGTCGCCGCCGTGGATGACCTGGACGACGGCGGAGGTGAGGTTGTCGTAGCGGATGTGGCGGGTGGAGATGCCGCCCAGGGCATGGAAGGCCTCGATGTGTCCTTCGAGGAAGGCCTCCTGTCCGCCGGTCGGGTAGACGCGGTGGATGGCCTTGCCGGAGCGGGACAGGCGGTAGACGAACATGTGGCACTTGGTCTTGACGCCGTCCAGGATGACGTAGACCTCGCCGAAGTCGACCTCGGCCTCCGCGCCGGGGGCGTGGTCCTGCGGCACCATCGCCTCCACCCGGCGCCCGGCCTCCAGATCGATCTGCGCGCGCCTGACCCGGACGTAGTCGCGCACCGTGGAGTAGGACAGGTCGGTGGCGCCGTGCTCGTCGCGCAGCCGGGCCAGGATCCTGGTCGCGGTATGGCGCTGCTTGCGCGGCGCGGTCAGGTCATAGGTGAGCGATCTCGTCGATCGCCGGCTTGTACGGGTCCAGGCGCGGTGCTGTGCGGACCGGTTTCTTGCGGGGTGGGGGTTCGGCGGCGGCGAGGGCCTGGCGGACGGTGCGGCGGTGGACTCCGTGTTTGCGGGCGAGCTCGCGGATGGACAGGCCATCGACTCGCGCGTCGTGGCGGATGTCGGCGTACAGCGGCACTCGTGATCCCATCTTGGCTCCCTTGCCCCTGGCGACTGGTTCCCAGTGATGGGGACCAGCGTGAAGGGGTGGGGCCAGTTCAGACCGTCAACACCCCGGCAAGTCGCACGCAGGGCCAGATCAGGCCGTCACAACGGGGCCGAACCAAGCTGGCACAACCATTCGGGTGCACCCCGCGTGAGCGGGGATGATCCCGTGCGGCCCGCGCCGGTGGGCATGGTGGGGCCATGCCCCCCAGCGTAGGCGGGTGTGCCCTAGCTATCGGCACAGACGGGGTCGACGCTTGGAGCCCAATCTGGGCTTCGGCCGAAGCCTCTGACTGAGTGAGTCGCGCTTGCGACGCTGGTAGGTCAGCCCTGTTCCATCGTCTGCGGACGAGGGCGCAATCGCTCGTGGGATAGCGACCGTCAGAGAGAATGCCTGTATGACCCAGATCCGCGACCTGTCCCAGCCCACCACCCCTGACGACGCCGTCCAGCGCCTCATGGCCCAGGAGACCGAGGAGCGACGCGCCACCGCCGCCCCGCCCGAGGCCCTCGGCGAGAGCCAGGGCGCCGACGCTGCCCTGCGCGAGCGCCTCGGTGCCGCCGTCGCGGCGCTGCGCGGCGAGATCCTCGAGCTCTCCCACGACGTCCACGACCACCCTGAGGTCGGCTACACCGAGCACCACGCCATGGCCGCCGTCGCCTCCCTCCTCGAGCGCCACGGCGTCGCCTTCGAGCAGGGCGTCTACGGCATGGAGACCGCGCTGCGCGCGCAGATCGGCTCCGCCGACGCCGGTGCCCCGACGATCGCGATCCTGTGCGAGTACGACGCGCTGCCCGGCATCGGTCACGGCTGCGGTCACAACGTCATGTGCGCTAACTCCGTGGGCGCCTTCCTCGCCCTCGCCGAGCTCGAGGCGGCCGCCCCCGGCACCCTGCCCGGCCGCGTCATCCTCCAGACCACCCCCGCCGAGGAGTCCGACACCGCTAAGGAGCGCCTTGCCCTGGCCGGCATGCTCGACGGCGTCGACGCCGCCATCCAGACCCACTCCTACGCCCGTGACGTCGTCCACCAGACCTGGCTCGGGGTGCGCCGGATGCGCGCCGTCTTCACCGGCGTCCCCTCCCACGCCTCCTCCCAGCCCTTCATGGGCCGCAACGCGCTCGACGCCGCCACCCTCGCCCTCACCGGCATCGGCCTGCTGCGCCAGCAGATCCTCCCGATGGACCGCGTCCACGCGATCGTCGTCGACGGAGGCCAGGTCCCCAACATCATCCCGGAGCGCACCGAGCTGTCCCTCTTCGTGCGCTCCAAGCACCTCGAGACCCTTAAGGACCTCGTGGGTCGGGTCGAGGACGTCCTGCGCGGCGCCGCCCTCATGACCGGCACGGGCCTGGAGATCCTCACGCCCGACTACTCCAGCGAGATGCCGGTGCGCCCCAATGGCCCCCTGTCGGCCGCCTGGACCCGTTCCCAGCGCGAGCGCGGCCGCGACCCGCTGCCCTTCGGCGTCCTGTCCGAGACGGTCGCCGCGGGGACGGACTTCGGCAACGTCTCCCAGCGCGTGCCCGGCATCCACCCGCTCATCGGCGTCACCTCCGGGCCCGCCGTCGCCCTCCACACCCGCGAGATGACGGCGGCCGCCGGCTCCGGGACGGGGGACGCCGCGGCCGTCGACGGCGCCTACGGGCTCGCCGCCGTCGCCCTGGACTGGCTCGTGGACCCCGCGCTGCGCGAGGCCGTCCGCGCCGACTTCGAGGCGAGCGGCGGCGCCGTCGACGTCGCCCGCTTCTGGGACAACTGACGCGGTCCCAGGATCTGCGGCCGGGGCCGCCCCGCCCGGTGGCATACGCAAAACCGGCGCTCTTGGCCCCGATCTGCGGGTCTTCTCCGCAGGTCGGGGCCAAAAGCGCCGGTTCGGCTCGGGTTGCGGCAGATGCTCGGGCGTCTGCGTCCCGTCGCACCCCGCCCCGCGTCAGCCCTGCGCCGGCACGAGCGCGTCGCGCATGACGTCCAGGCCCACGCTGCCCAGCGACAGGGCCCGCGTGTGGAAGCTCTTGAGGGACTCCCCGCGCGCCAGGCACGCGTCGCGCGTCTGCTCCCACAGGCGCTGCCCGACGGCGTAGGACGGCGCCTGCCCCGGCCAGCCGAGGTAGCGGTCCAGCTCGAAGCGCAGGAAGCCCTCGCTCATCGCCACGTTGTGCCGCAGGAAGGCCCACGCGGAGTCGTGGTCCCACGCGCCCTCACCGACCCCTGGCAGGGACGCCAGCTCGGCCGGACGCTCCTTGCCCAGGTGCACGCCGATGTCGAGGACGACGCGCGCCGCCCTCAGCCGCTGCGAGTCGAGGACGCCCATGCGGTCCCCGTCCTCGTCCTGGAAGCCGAGGTCCGCCATGAGCTGCTCGGCGTACAGGGCCCAGCCCTCGCCGTGGCCGCTCACCCAGCAGGCCAGGCGCCGCCAGGAGTTGAGCCGGTCGCGCAGGTAGGTCTGGATGCCGAGCTGGAGGTGGTGTCCGGGCACGCCCTCGTGGAAGACGGTCGTCTTCTCCTGCCAGGTCGCGAAGTCCGTCGTCCCCGCGGGCACGGACCACCACATGCGGCCCGGCCGGGAGAAGTCGTCGGACGGGCCCGTGTAGTAGATCCCGCCGGTCTGGCTCGGGGCGATGCGGCACTCGATGGTGCGCACCGGCTCCGGGATGTCGAAGTGCGTGCCGTCCAGCGCGGCCATGGCGCCGTCGGCGGCCTCCTGCATCCAGGCCTGGAGGGCGTCGGTGCCGTGGAGCTGCCGGGCCGGGTCCGCGTCGAGGCGGTCGAGGGCCTCGCGCACGCTCACCCCGGGACCGTAGAGCCGCTCGGCGATGCCGCGCTGCTCGGCGTCGATGGCGGCGAGGCGCTCGCGGCCCCACTCGTAGGTCTCGTCGAGGTCGACGACGGCCCCCAGGAAGCGGCGGCTGGCGCGCTCGTAGCGCTCGCGGCCCACGCCGTCGGCCTCCCCGGCCAGCGGCAGGATCTCCCGCTCGAGCACCTCGGCGACCTCCGCGTAGCCGGCGCGGGCGACGGCGGCCGCCTCGGCGAGCTCGTCGGTGAGCGCGGTGGGCAGGGCCTCGCCGTCGGCGGTGACGGCGGTGCGCAGGAGGTTGGTGAAGGAGGACGCGGACTCCCCGGCCTGGTCGCGGGCCTGGCCGATGACGGCGCGGACCTGGCGGGCGGCGGCGACGTCGCCGCGGGAGGCGGCCAGGCGCAGCGACTCGGCGTAGCCGGTGAGCGCGCGCGGCACGTCGCGCAGGCAGGAGGCGAAGTCCTCCCAGTCGCCGGTGGTGGCGGTGGGCAGGTTGTCGAAGCCGTCGCGGATCGTCTGGACGGGGGAGGTGAGGACGTTGAGGTAGCTGAGGTCGTCGCCGGCCTCGGAGTCCTCGAGGTCGATGCCGAGGCGCTCGCGCATCGCGGCCACGGTGACGGCGTCGACGTCGTCGGTCGGGGTGACGCCGTCGAGGGCGCTCAGGGTGCGGCGGGCGAGGTCGTCGCGGGCGGCGAGGCCGGCGGGGGAGTAGTCGTCGAGCGCGCCGCGGTGGCCGGGCAGCCCGGTGGCGACGGCGAACTCGGGGGAGAGGGTGGCGAGGCGGTCGACGTGGTCCTCGGCGACGGCGTCCACGGCGGTGGGGGTGCGGGGTCCCTCGGGCAGGGCGGGGTTGGTCATGGGCAGAGCGTAGGTGAGGGGCGTGGAACGGGACGGACCGCGGCCCGGGGCGCGGTGCCGCACGGCCGTGGGGAGGCGCCCCGGAGGTCGCACGGTCGGCCCCGGGGTCGGCGCCCGGCCGTGTGACCGAGGTCGCGAGGCCGTTCGCGCGACGTTGGCGGGGCGTTCGGGCGTCGTTGCCCGTCCGTTGGGTCCCGGTTGAGAACCTCGGGGCATGAGCGAGACCCTGGTACGCGTGTCAGCCACCATCACTCCCTCCGACTTGCCCGAGCCCCTCCGCACCGACGGCCCCTACCGGGTCGCCATGGTCTGCACGGGCAACATCTGCCGCTCCGCCATGGCGGAGGTGGTCCTCGCAGGCCGCCTCGCCGGCGACGGCGTCCCGGACCGCGGCCCCGACGGCGTCGCGGTGACCTCCTCGGGCGTCTCCGACGAGGAGCTCGGCAACCCCATCGACCGCCGCGCCCTGCGGACCCTCGCGGCCGCCGGCTACGGCGAGGGCGACGACGCCGCGGCCGCCGCGGCCGCCCGCGCCATCAGCACCCACCGCGCCCACCGCGTCAGCGACGAGGAGCTGCGCGGAAGCGACCTCCTCCTCGCCATGACCTCGAACCACCTGCGCGAGCTCACCCGCCGCGCCGAGCGCCTCGGCGTCGACACGGACCGGATCCGCATGTTCCGCTCCTACGACCCGGCGGCGCTGGCCGAGCGCCAGGTCATCGCGGACGGCTCGCGCGCTCGCTACTCCCTGGACGTGCCGGACCCCTGGTACGGGACCCAGGCCGACTTCGAGGACACCCTCGAGGTCGTCGAGCGGGTCGTCGGCGCCCTCGAGCCGGCCCTGGCCGAGGTCGCCCGAACCCGCCGCTGACGGCGCAGCACGACGACGGCGGGCCGTCCCGGGGTCTCCCGGGACGGCCCGCCGTGCCGTGGGCGCCGCCGGTGGCGCCGTGCTCGGCCGTGACGGCGCGACTCAGTCGCAGCCGAAGATCCGGCAGTAGTAGTACTCGCCGATGCCGCGGCCGCCCGTCGGGTTGCCGGTGTTGGTCGTCGGCGTCGGAGCCGCCGTCGGCTCGGTCGTGGCCGGGGCGGTCGGCTCCGGCGCCGGGGTCGTGCCGGCGACCGAGGCGACGGCCGCGGCGGCGTCGATGATGCCGGTGCCGCAGGTGCCGGCACCCGTGTCGCAGCTGGCGAGCGGGTAGCTCGTGTCCTGAAGGATCCGCGTGGCCTCCGCCGTCGTGAGCGAGGGCTTGATCTGGGCCATGAGCGCGATGGTGCCCGCGACGTGCGGGGTGGCCCGGCTCGTGCCCTGCATGTAGCCGTAGTCGGCCCCCTGCGGCGTGGTGGTGCCGGAGTCGACGGTGGAGAGGATGCCCTCGCCGGACTTCATGTCGCCGCCGGGAGCGGAGACCTCGACGGTGCTGCCGTAGTTCGAGTAGTAGGCGCGGGCGCCCTGGTCGCCGGTGGAGCCGACGGTGATGACGCTGTCGCAGTTGGCGGGGGTGTCGTCGGCGGCGTCGTCGTCCTCGTTGCCGGCGGCGATGACGATGATCGAGCCGCGCTCGGTCGCTGCGTCGATGGTCTCCTGGTAGTAGCTCGGGCAGTAGCTGGCCGAGCCGCCCAGGCTCATGTTGATGACCTTGGCGGGGTTGTCGTTGTCGGGCACGCCGTTGACGTGGCCGCCGGAGGCCCAGGTGATGCCGTCGACGATGTCCGAGGAGGAGCCGCCGCACAGGCCGAGCACGCGGACGGGCTCGATCCTGGCGTTCGGGGCGACGCCGGCGGTGCCGGTGAAGTTGCTGGTCTGCGCGGCGACTGTGCCGGCGACGGTGACGCCCTCGCCGGTGGCCCTGGACCAGGCGGCGGTCGCGTTCATGCCCCAGCTCGAGGCCGGGCCGAGGTCCCACTGCTTGGAGAACTAGGTGTCGTTCGGCGTGCTGAGGACGGCGAGCGCCGTCATGACGATGTCGGGCTGGACGTACTCGACGGAGGGGTCCGAGCTCAGCGAGCTGACGAAGGCCTGGGCGTCCGCCTCGTCCAGGGTGCTGGAGAGCTGGACGGAGGCGAGGTCGCCGGAGTGGGCGGTGACGGCCTCGACGTCGACGTCGGCGCTCGTGGCGTCGGCGGCCTCGTCGATGGCGGTCGTCGTGGCCGCGGGCAGCTCGCCCTCGACGTCCGTCCCGGCGGACTGGGCGGTGAGGACGTCGGCGGGCTCCGAGTCCGCCTTGTGCTTGACGATGTAGGCGTTCGAGGTCGCCGCGTCGTCCGTGGTGCTCACGGCGGTGCTCGTCGTGTCGACGGGGTCCGTGGCGGGGGCGGCGGTCGCCTGGCCGGCGATCGCGGGAGCGGCGGCGGACAGGGCTCCGGCCGCGAGGAGCCCTGCCGAGGCGGCGGAGAGCAGCGTGCGCGCCCTCCTCGGTGCGAGTGTTCTCATTGGATTTCCTCCTGAGGGGATGGCCCGGGGTGGGCCCGACGGCGGGTCGAGGGAGCCCGCGGGACCAGATCGGTCACGAAAAGGTAACGACACCGATCCATATGTGGCCATAGGGAAAACCAAGAATTTGATAAGTTGCTAAATGGGGTGTGGCGGGACCTCGCCACGCGCCGCTCCCGCGGGCGGTCCCCACGCTCCGACGACGCCCGTGCGCGTCAGGGACCGGGTGCGGGTGCGCCTCGCTGGGGGCTTCGTCGCCGGTTGCCGGCGCGGCCGGCCCTGGAGCCCGCGTCGCCCGGCTCGCCCGTCATCGCGCGACGACGGCCATGCTCCCCGCAGGCTCGCGCGGCCCATGCGCACAGGTGCCGCCCAGCGCCCTCGCGGACGCCGCCCGGCGCACGCACGTCGCGCGCACGGGCCGTGCAGGAGGGGTCGGCCGGGCCCGGGCGCCGGCAGGAGCCCGTCTCAGCCGAGGCGCGCCCGCAGCCAGCCCGTGAGCGCGGCGAGGTAGTCGCTGCGCGCCGGCTCGGGGGAGAGGACCAGGTCGTGGACCCCGCCCGGTACCTGCCGCAGGGTGACGTCGTCGCCCAGGTAGGGCGCGCGCGCGATCATCTGGTCCACGTGCAGGACCACGTCGCTGCACAGCGCGTCCTCGCGCGTCGGGTGGTCCCCGCCCGACGTCGTCGAGCAGCACAGGAGCACCGGCACCGTGATCCCCAGCCCGTGGTGGACGTCGCGCTGGAGACGACGGATCCCCGCCATGAAGCCCGCCCGCGCCGGGAAGGAGGGGGAGGGCTTGAGCGTGAGGTCCCAGTCCCACTCCCCGCCCCACCGCTGGTGCAGGACGCGGGCGTAGAGGTCGTCCTCGACGTCGCCGAGCGCGGCGCCCGCGGCCCAGTCCGTGCCCGCGCCCTCGCCGAGGACCTCGTCGCGCCGGCCGGCCAGCTCGGTGTCGCGCTGCGCGGCCAGCGGCGAGTCGACGATGATCCGGTCCGGGTCGCGGCGCGCCATGAGGTCGATCGCCGCCGAGCCGTAGGAGCGCATGAGCCCGCCGGCCTGGAGGTCCAGCCACGGGGAGTTGAGCGTGACGGCGTCGACCGTGCCCGGGTGGTCCGAGGCCCAGATGACGGCCGAGAGCCCGCCGGTCGAGTGCGCGTTGAGGACGACGACGTCGTGCCCGTGCTCCTCGCGGATGATGCGCAGCGCCTCGGCGATCTCCTCGTCGTGGACGCGCAGGTCCCGCACGTCGTGCGGGGAGCGGTAGCCGAGGCCGGCGCGCCCGCAGGCCCGCAGGTCCAGCCCGTAGAACTCGTAGCCGGCCCCGAGCAGCGCGTCGGAGAGCCCCGTCTGGAAGAAGTAGTCGTTGCGGCCGTGCAGGTAGAGGACGGCCCGCGAGTGGCGCGGCGACTCCCCGGGGGCCGTGGCGGCCTCGCGCTGGTGGACGAGGACGGCGTGGTCGGCGCCGGGAGCGGCGTCGGAGACCGTGACCGGGATGCGGCGGGCCACCCAGGGCTCCCCGAGGATGTCCTCGGCGACGTCGGCGCGGGCGTCGTCGGTGGTGGTGCGCGGGGTCTCCAGGATCATCACGGAGGGATCCTGGCACGCGCCCCGGTGCCCGGGGAGGGGCGACGCACGCGACCGCGAGGTCGTCACGCAAACGTGCCCGCACCGGGACCGGCCTTAGACCGACCGTGCGCACGGACCGGGTGCGGGACGGCCCCGGGCCCCGGGCCCTGCGCGGGGCCGCGGAGGAGCCCGGTCGATCCGCGTGACCTTCGTCCCCCTGAGCGGACGGGGCTTGCCCCTGTGAGCCGAGCCGCCTAGCGTCCTGCCTTGAACCCATCCAGAGCAACCGAGAGACCTGGCTCGTCGACGTTGCAGCAACCCCCGCTCGCGGTGAGGGTGCTTCCGCCAGGACCGATGGAGGAACGAGTGAGCGCATCCCCCGCCCCGACGACGGCGGCCGACGGCCGCATGATCTCCCTGCGCGACGTTCACAAGGTCTACCGCCTGCGCGACGGCTCCGAGGTCCGCGCCCTCGACGGCCTCAGCCTCGACGTGCCCGCGGGGTCCATCCACGGCATCGTCGGCACCTCCGGCGCCGGAAAGTCGACCCTCGTGCGCTGCCTGACCAGCCTCGAGCCCGTCACCTCCGGGACCGTGAGCGTCGCCGGCAAGGACATGTCCTCCCTGTCCGCCCGCGACCTGCGCGACGCCCGTCGCAGCATCGGCATGGTCTTCCAGCACGCCAACCTGCTCGACCAGCGCACCACCGCCCAGAACATCGCCTACCCGCTCGCCATGGCCGGCGTGAGGTCGGGAGAGCGCCGCGGCACCGTCGAGCGCATGCTCGAGCTCGTGGGCCTCGCCGACCGCGGCAGCTCCTACCCCTCGCAGCTCTCCGGCGGCCAGAAGCAGCGCGTCGGCATCGCCCGCGCGCTCGCGGACCAGCCCGCCGTCCTCCTGTGCGACGAGCCCACGAGCGCCCTCGACCCGGAGACCACCCGCTCGATCCTCGAGCTCATCCGCGACGTGCGCGACCGCCTCGGCGTCACCGTCGTCATCATCACCCACGAGATGAGCGTCGTGCGCTCCATCTGCGACTCCGTCTCGCTGCTCGAGGCCGGCCGCATCGTCGAGTCCGGCCCCATCGAGGAGGTCGTCGGCGACGTCACCTCCCGCCTGTCCCACGAGCTCGTGCCGCCGCCGGCCGTCCCCGAGGACGCCGTGGGGGCCCGCGACGCCGTCGTCGACGTCGCGCTCGTCGCCCACCCCGGCCAGCCCGCCGCCTCCCAGGTCCTCGGCCTCGTCGCCCAGCAGGGCGCCGACGTCGCCGCCGGCGTCTTCGAGACCCTCGGCACCGCCCAGGTCGGCCGGCTCGCCCTCACCATCCCCGCCGAGCGACGGGACGCCCTCGTGGACGCCCTCACCGCCGCCGGCGTCCACGCGGAGGTCCGCCGATGAGCACCCTGACCGCCCTGGCCGCCTCCCTCGCCGTCAAGACGCCGGGCCTCGACACGGTGCTCGCCGCCGCGGACGACCGAACCTGGTTCAACAACCCGGTCATCCAGCGCAAGCTCGGCCAGGCCACCTGGGAGACCATCGAGATGACCCTGGTCTCCGGGATCATCACCGTGCTGCTCGGCCTGCTCCTCGGCCTGGCGCTCGTCACCACCGGCAAGCGCGGCCAGCACCGCAACCGGGCCGTCTACGAGATCCTCTCGCAGATCGTCAACATCGGCCGCTCGATGCCCTTCATCATCCTCATGGTCGCGATCGTGCCGCTCACCCGGCTCATCGCCGGGACGTCGCTCGGCTGGCAGGCCGCCTGCGTCCCGCTCACCATCGGTGCCATCCCCTTCTACGCGCGACTGGTGGAGACGGCCATCAACGACGTCGACCACGGCAAGGTCGAGGCGGCCCTCATGATGGGCGCCTCCGGCAGCCAGGTCACCTGGGGGGTCCTCGTCCGCGAGGCCCTTCCCACCCTCATCCAGTCCGCGACGGTCACGATCATCACGCTGCTCGGCTACTCCGCCATGGCGGGCGCCGTCGGCGGCGGCGGCCTGGGCGACCTCGCCATCCAGTACGGCTACAACGGCTACCAGACCGACGTCATGGTCATCACCGTCATCACCATCGTCCTCGTCGTCGCGGTCATCCAGGTCGTCGGCGACCTCCTCGCCCGGCTCGTCGACCACCGCTGACGGCGCCGGCCCCACCGTCCCGACCCACCACCCACCCGAAAGGCACTCGCATGTCGCTCACCATCACCCGTCGCTCCGCCCTCGCCGGCGGCCTCGCCTCCGCCGTCGCCCTCACCCTGGCCGCCTGCGGCAACGACTCCGGATCCTCCTCGGCGGACTCCACCGCCTCGGCCGCCTCCGACGCGACGGCCGTCGCCTCCGAGGCCCCCTTCTACGCCGCCGCCACGGCCGCCCCGGCCGGTGCCGTGGACGTCAAGGACGTCGCCACCAAGGGCATCACCGTCTCCGGCGACACCGCCACCATCAAGGTCGGCGCCTCCCCGGAGCCGCACGTCACGATCCTCCAGTGGGTCCAGGACAACCTCACCGCCGGCACCGGCATCTCCCTGGACATCACGTCCATCAACGACTACCAGACGCCGAACTCCTCGCTGGGCGACGGCTCCCTGGCTGCCAACTTCTTCCAGACGCCGAACTTCCTCAAGCAGCAGATCGACGACAAGGGCTACGACTTCACGGCCACCGCGAAGGTCCACATCGAGCCCATGGGTCTGTACTCTTCGACCGTGAAGTCGGTCGACGACATCCCCGACGGCGGCACCATCATCCTCAACAACGACCCGGCCAACACCGCCCGCGGCTTCCGCCTCCTCGAGACCGCCGGCCTCATCACGGTGGACCCGAGCGTCGAGCTGCTCACCGACGTCGACGTCACCGAGAACAAGAAGAACCTCAAGTTCAAGACGGTCGACGGCGCCCAGGTGGCCCGCTCCATGGCCGACGCCGACGCCGCCTGCATCAACGGCAACTACGCCCTCGAGGCCGGCCTGTCCCCGAAGGACGACGCCCTCGTCCTCGAGCCCGGCGAGAACTCGCCCTACGCCAACGAGCTCGTCGTGCGCACCGCCGACAAGGACAACGCGGCCCTCGCCAAGCTCGCCGCCCTCCTCAACTCCGACGAGCTCAAGAAGTTCATCGAGGAGAAGTGGACCGACGAGTCCGTCATCCCGGCCTTCTGAGCCCCTCTCGTCGAGATCGGGACGTCCTGACCTCGAGATCGGGACGTCCCGAGCCCTCTCGGCCCTCGCGAACGCGCCCGTCGCTCCATCACGGAGCGGCGGGCGCGTCGTTGTTCCCCGTCCGGTGGGCCCGAACAGGGCGACCTCAGTCGACGATGCCGTAGAGGCGGTCGCCGGCGTCGCCGAGGCCCGGGACGATGTAGGAGCGCTCGTTGAGGTGGTCGTCCTCCGCGGCGGTGACGACGGTGACGTTGGCTCGGTCCCCGACGGCCTCCTCGAGGGCCTTGAGGCCCTCCGGGGCGGCGATGAGGCACAGGGCGGTGACGTCGCTGGCGCCGCGGTCCAAGAGGTACTCGATGGCGGCGACGAGGGTGTGGCCCGTGGCGAGCATCGGGTCGATGACGAAGACCTGACGGCCGTCGAGGTCGTCGGGGAGGCGGTTCGCGTAGGTCTCGATCTCGAGGGTGTCGTCGTCGCGGCGCATGCCGAGGAAGCCGACCTCCGCCGTCGGGAGCAGGCGGGTCATGCCCTCGAGCATGCCGAGGCCCGCGCGGAGGATCGGGACGACGATCGGGCGTGGCTCGGCCAGGCGTCGGCAGGTGGTGGTCGTGATCGGGGTCTTGATCTCGACCTCCTCGGTGCGCACGTCGCGCGTGGCCTCGTAGGCCAGGAGGGTCACGAGCTCGTCGACGAGCTGGCGGAAGACGGCGGACGGGGTGGTCTCATCGCGCAGCACGGAGAGCTTGTGGTCGATGAGCGGGTGGTTCGCAACGTGAAGGCGCATGGGGCAAGCCTACGGCGTGGCGGCGGCCACGAACGGCGGACGGGGGCACCGCGCGTGCCGGGCGCCTCGTACGGTCCCGGGGAGACGACGCGAGCGGGCCTCGCCGGACGGATCCGGGGAGGCCCGCTCGTCAGCGCGGTGGCGCTGGGCGGTCCCACCGAGCGCCGTCGGGAGCCCGACGGCGCTGGGTGGCGGCGCGTCAGTAGCTGACGGACTCGCTCGTGCCGAGGTACTCGAGCCAGCGCTCGTAGTGGTCGAGGACGTCGTGGGCGACCTGGTCCGCGGACCAGTCCAGGACGTCGTAGCCGACGCCGCCGCCCCACGGGCGCACCTCGAGGCGGATCGTCGTGTCGTCGGCCTCGTTGAGGCCCGCGCCGCCGTACTGGGGCGCCGGCGTCTCCACCATGCGCACCACGTAGCGGAAGGCCCGGTGGCCCTGGGAGCGCTCGACGGCGTCGGTCTCGGTCTCGCCGTCACGCGCCTCGTTGTTCGGGTCCGTGACGAGGAGCGTGGCGCGGCCGTGGAAGGTGCGGGTGTCGTCGGGGTCCGCGGCCTCCTCGCCCTCGACGTAGACCTCGGCGTCGAGCTGCTCCTTCTCGAGCTCCGCGGCGACGGCCTGGAGGGCCGGGACGATGCGGTTGTCGAGGGCGCGCTGCGCCTGGGCGGGGCTGACGGAGTCGAAGGTGTGGGCGAGGCGGTCTCGCCAGGAGACGCGGCGCAGGCCCGCGGCGGTGCCGGTGAAGCCGAGCTGGCGGTTGCGCATCGCCTGGGAGCGGGCCAGGTCCCAGCTCGCCTCGGCTCGCAGCGCCTTGGAGAGGCAGTAGCCGATGAGGACGATGATGAAGCTGAAGGGCAGCGCCATGACGAGCGTCGCCTGCTGGAGGATGTTGATGCCTCCGGCGAGCAGCATGGCGATGGTGAGGACGCCGGTGAGGGTCGCCCAGAAGATGCGCAGCCACGGGGCGGCGTCCTCGCGCTCGCCCTTGATGCGGCTGGACAGGTTCGACATGACCAGGGCGCCGGAGTCGGCGGAGGTCACGTAGAAGAGGATGCCGACGAAGAGCGACAGGGCGATGAGGATCTTCGAGCCGGGCAGGTCGCCGAGCATGAGGTAGAGCCCCTGCTCGGGCGTCTTGAGGGTGGTCTCCGCGAAGGACTGGTTGCCGGAGCGGATGAGGTCGATGGCGTTGTTGCCGAAGATCGAGACCCACATGACGACGTAGGTGAAGGGGAGCACGAGGGCGCCGGCGACGAACTGGCGGATCGTGCGGCCGCGGGAGATGCGGGCCAGGAACATGCCGACGAAGGCGCCCCAGGTGATCCACCAGGCCCAGAAGAACAGGGTCCAGGAGTTGAGCCACTGCTCAGGGCGGTCGTAGGCGTAGGTCTCCATCGTCAGGTGCGGGAACTGCGTGACGAAGTCGCCGACCGAGCCGATGAGGGAGTCGATGAGGAAGGCCGTGTTGCCGGTGACGAGGACCCACAGGGCCAGGAGGATCGCGAGCAGCACGTTGAGGTTGGACAGGATGCGCACGCCCTTGTCGACGCCGGAGGTCGCGGAGATCGTCGCCATGACGACGCTCAGCGCGATGAGGCCGATCTGGGCGGCCGTGCCCTGGGGGATGCCGAAGAGGATGTCGAGGGCGACGTTGAGCTGGACGACGCCGACGCCGAGGGAGGACGCGATGCCGAAGACGCCGCCGACGAGCGCGGCGACGTCGACGACGTCACCGACCCAGCCCTCGACGCGGTCGCCGAGGATCGGGCGGAGCGTGGAGCGCACGGCGAGGGCGTCGCGACGGCGGTAGGCGAAGTAGGCCATCGCCATGCCCATGATCGCGTAGACGCCCCAGCCGGAGATCCCGTAGTGGAACATCGTGAGGACGACGGCGTTGCGGGCCGCCTCGATGGTCTCGCCGTCGCCGGTGGGCGGGTTCACGTACTGGGCGACCGGCTCGGCGATCGCGAAGAACATGATGCCGGTGCCGATGCCGGCGGCGAAGAGCATGGCCGCCCAGGAGAAGGTGGAGAAGTCCGGGGTGGAGTTGTCCGGGCCGAGCTTGATGCGCCCGTAGCGGGTGACCGCGAGGAGGACGACGAAGACGAGGGCCGCGGTGAGCAGCAGGATGTAGAAGGAGCCGAACCACTTGCCGGCCCAGGCGACGGAGGCGTCGAAGGCGGACTGGACGGCCTCGGGGTCGAGGAATGCGGCGAGGGCGACGCCGGCGATGATGATCGCCGAGGCGATGAAGACGCCCCAGTTGACGGGCTGGCCGTTGAGCTCCTCCTCGGGCGGGTTCGCCGCGGGGCCGGGCTCGTCGTCGGTCGGTGAGGTGAGGACGGGGCGCTGCGCCGTGGGATCGGCGGAGGCGGCCTTCGGGGTGGGGTGCTGGGTCACCGGGTCACTCCATTCGGTTCCGTGGATCACGTTCAGCCTTGCAGCGCTCGGGAGCGCTGGCAAACGGAAGTGCGGAATCGCGCCGAAGACATGACGTGCTCACCCGCTGGGACTTATGGCCTATCCGTGTGTGCGTGTGCAGTAGAGCACAGTTCCGGCGGGCGGGGTGTGCGGGCTCGCCGGGAGGGCGGCGGGGGCGTGCGAGGCTGGTGCCGTGAGCCTGACCGAGGAGCGCTACGGCGCCGCCATGGACCGGGCCCTCGACCTCGCCCGCGAGGCCGCCGGGCGCGGCGAGGTGCCCGTGGGCGCCGTCGTCCTCGGACCCGACGGCGTCGTCCTCGCCGAGGCCGCCAACGCCCGGGAGGAGCGGCGGGACCCGACGGCGCACGCCGAGGTCCGCGCCCTGCGCGCCGCCGGCGCCGCCCTGGGCGACTCGCACCTGGACGGCTGCACCCTCGTCGTCACTCTCGAGCCGTGCACGATGTGCGCGGGGGCGATCCAGCTCGCGCGCGTCGAGCGCGTGGTGCTCGGGGCGTGGGAGCCGCGCACCGGCGCCTGCGGGAGCGTTCGCGACGTGCTGCGCGACCCTCGCGCCAACCACCGCGTCGAGGTCGTGGCGGGGCTGCGGGCGACCGAGGCCTCGGCCCTGCTCGAGGAGTTCTTCGCCGGGAGGCGGTGAGGGGGCGGGCCGCGCGGGGCGGCCCCGTCCGCGATGGCGCGCGGCCGGCGCCGTGGGAGGTGGAGACGGGGCCTGTCTGCGCCCTGCCCGGCCCACGACGCCGTCGGTAGCCTGCCCGCATGAGCGAAGCGAGTGAGAACGTCGGCGGCCCCGACCTGACCATCGAGGAGTTCCGCGAGATCGCCGCCCGCGGCGAGTCCCTCTCCGGCAACCCCCGGATCCAGGCGTTCATGATCGCCGTCGGGGAGGAGAACCGCCGCCTCGCGGCCAGGCTCAACAGCGAGCCGCTCACCATCGCCGAGCGCAACGAGCTCTTCGCGCAGATCACGGGCGAGCCGGCCCCCGAGGGCCTCATGATCTTCCCTCCCTTCACCACCGACTTCGGGCGCAACACACACGTCGCCGAGGGCGTCTTCCTCAACTCCGGGTGCCGCTTCCAGGACCAGGGCGGCATCCGGGTCGGGGCGCGCAGCCTGCTCGGGCACGACGTCGTCCTCGCGACCCTCAACCACGACCTGTCCGTGGCGCGCCGGGGCGAGACGATCCCGGCGCCAATCCGCATCGGGGAGGACGTGTGGATCGGCGCCAAGGCGGTCGTCCTCGCCGGCGTCACCATCGGCGACGGCGCCGTGGTCGCCGCGGGCTCCGTCGTCACGAAGGACGTCCCCGCGCGGACCGTCGTCGGCGGCGTGCCCGCGAAGGTCATCCGCGAGGTGCCGGAGGACTGAGGGGCGCGACGAGCTGGGGTGGCGACGTCGACCCCGCCGTCGGGCCGTGAGCGAGGTCGCAGCGGGTGCTGATTGGGCGACCGGGCACCGGCCGTGTAACCTCGACCCCCGAGGTAGCGTGTCCGAGCGGCCGAAGGTGCAGATCTCGAAAGTCTGTGTGGTTCATAGCCACCCTGGGTTCGAATCCCAGCGCTACCGCCAGTAAGAACCCCGGTACTCCAACGAAAAGTTGGGTGCCGGGGTTCTTCATGTGTAGCGCGTGGAACCCCGTGGGTACACCGTGGGTGCAGCTCATCGCCTCACCTGTGGAGAACCGACCGCGACGGCGGTTGCGGCGGCTAGCCTCACTGCGTGGCGGTGATGGCCTTCGGGGATGAGAGCGTGCGGTGGACGGGCGTGCCGGAGCCCGACTACCTGCTCGGGGCGTACGTGTGCGAGGAGGATGACGACACGCTCACCGACTCCCTCGCCCACTTCGCGCGCGGCTCGAAGCTGCAGCGCGTTGCTGACTACGGGGGTAGCTGGGATCGTAAGGCTCACGACGCGAAGTGATCGACGACACACCAAGAGAGGATTTCACTGCACTCGGGACTCTCCGCTTCATCTCTTGACTCTGTGGCTGATTATTGAACTCTGTGCGAAATATCGAGAAATCCCTCAGAAAAAGGCGTCACTAAACGCATCGCAAACTCGTAAGGTTTTGCTCGAGGGGGGGGGGGGGCGAAGGGCGCGTGACTTCCCGCTTCCAAGGTGCCAGACTGAATACACCGCGACGGGGTCGTCCCGGCGGTCCGGCAATGCCGGTAAACAAAACTCCAAGGAGTTAATTATGACTACCTACTCGAACAATACCAACGGTTCCAGCAACACGAACGGCGCTTGTAGAAGGTGGTACACGGTTATGAACGTAACCTGCGTCATTCTCTCCACAGCAGCAGCGACAATTTCCGCAACATCAGACGTTGCCCACTGGATTCACTGACCTACGACATTGCTTGGCTGAGTGCCAAATAAACGTGTAATGCTGTTCAGTGATACCTGAATAACCGACGTGGGGTGCACGCCTGGCCAGCCGGCCGGACGCGCACCCCACGTGTGTCCGGGGACGGTGGCGTCGCGCTCGCGGGCCACCAGGGCCCGCGAGCGCGACGGGTCAGTGGGTCGGGTGGTGGCCGGTGAGGATGGTGGCGGGGACGGGGAAGGTGGTGGGGTGCCCGTCGTCGTCGAGGTGGTGGGGGTCGGTGAGGGTGACGGTGGGCTCGCCGGTGTTGGTGACGGCGGTGACCTGGCGCCAGGGGTCGCCGGTCTCGGTGCGGGGCGTGGTGCCGAACAGGTCGATGCGCACGAAGGGACCCTCCAGGGTGGTGCGCTGGGAGCGGACCCAGTCGCCGGGGATGATGTCGAGGTCGGCGGGGTTCAGGAGGGTGGCGGTGGGGACCGTGGTCTCGACGTGGACGTCGACGTCCCAGTCGGTCAGGGTGGTGACGATGGTGCGGGCGGCCGCGAGCGCGTCGGTGTCGGTGGGGTTCGTGATGGTGTGGTGCCACTGTCCCCATGCGGGGACCCAGTTCCAGCCCAGGGTGGTCAGGGTGGTGCGCAGGGTCTCGGGCTCGGTGCCGTAGGGGGTGGGGGTGGTCAGGGTGGTGCCGAGCTGGGGGTCGTGGCTGAGGATGGCGCGGGCCATGGTGGTGGTTCCTCTCGTGAGGGGGTGGAGGGCTTGCCTGGGCGGCTTCCCTCTGACATGTCTAATAACTGGAGGGACACGCCCAAGCCCGTCACCCGGCGTGTGTGCGCGGTGATCGGATCGAGTCCCGCGACGCACGTGGTCGTCGCTGCTGCACCCCTCGGGCAAGGCGTCCGCGAGGAGGCGGCGAGACAACGCTCCCTGGCCACCCTCATCAGCGTCCTAGCCGAGGAGTACGGCGTGACCGCTCTGACGCTCGAGCGCCGCCAGTACGTGCAGGACATGGAGGACCAGACGACGGTCAAGGTGGCCCCCCTCAGCCATGCGATCCCCGAGGGTTTCGAGCTGGTGCACCAATTCGGGCAGGAGGATGCGCGCCTGTGGGTGCCCGACCAGGTGCTCGGAGCTTACGGCGACGCGCTTGCGGGCGACTCTCGCGCCTGGGACCTGCTGGCCCGTCAGGTGCAGATCGAGAGAGTCAACCTCGCCTAGGCAGCGCGAACGCCGGGCCCTATGACCTCACAGGAGCACCGGCGTCTACTTCCCTCACCTACCGCAGTAGGGGGCGGTCCCAAGTATTGTCGTGCCGACTCGAGGTGGTCAAGCATGCGTGCCTGAGGGGCACGGCGTCGTCACCGGAGCCGTCAGAACGTCGTCACGGCGGTCTTGTTCATGAGGAAGCCGTGGCCCGACTTCGTCGACCAGACCGTCACGCCGTTCTCCCTCGAGGCGATGACGAAGTCGCCGTAGTAGACGACGCTGCCGTACGCGACGGTCTGCGCGGTCCCCGACTCGTAGTTGGCCATGAGGTTGTCGCCGCGGCTCTCGATGCTCGCCTCGCCGGTCGTGCCGACCCCGTAGCTCCATTGCGAGATGTTCCCGTTCGGGTCCATGCCGCGCCAGGCGCTCTCGGTGGCGCCGCAGCTCGCCGTCGTCGCCGAGACGTCGCAGGCGATGTTGCCCGAGGGTGTCCGGATGAGAGCGAGCGTGTCCCCGCCGTAGGGGCTCGTGTAGATGCCGGTCGCCTCGGTGGCCTCGCTGGGACGAGCACCGCCCGCGCCCGGGTAGGCGCCGTCGACGGGGGCCGCGGCCGCGGAGGTGCTCGACGATGCCGAGCCGTCGGAGCCCGACGTGAAGGAGGAGGCCGGGTCGGGCAGCGCGTAGGCCGGGTCGGGGAGGTTCCCGGACTGGCTGACGCGCTCCGAGTCGGCGTCCCACGCGTAGCGGAGCGTCGCGTCGGGTGTCGTCTTGGCGAGGTCCTGCTGGCTGCCGGCGTTGATGACGTCGTACTCGATCGTCTTGGAGTCGACCTGGCGGATCTGCCCCAGGATGACGCCGTAGGGCTCGGTCTGCGCCGTCGAGTAGAAGCGGCCCTTATGGAACAGCAGCACGTACTGCGCGGACATGGTGCTGCCGTCCGGCTGGTACAACCGGATCGCCGAGAGGTCGGCGCAGGGGTCGAAGGCCGGGCCGCCGTCGAGCACGGCCCAAGAGTGTGCCGTGAAGAGGTCGTCGTGGATCTTCGCCTTGGCGGCCTCGACCGCCTGGTCCTGGGGAGCGGTGCCGCAGGCCTCGTCGTCGACGCTCGCGGACGCGCTCGCCGAGCCCTCGGTCAGCGGGGCGTTCGACGCAGTCGGAGAGGCCGTCGCGCTCGCGGGCGTCGTCGTAGCGGCCGACGACGGCGCTGCGGCGCCGCTCGTGCTGAAGGACGCGCCGCCGCAGCCGACCAGACCGAGGGCGGCCGTGAGGGCAAGGGTGGACAGGGACAGTGCGGAGCGCGTCGTGCGCATGGGATCGCCTCGGAGGTCTGGGGGTGCGTCAGAAGGTCTCGGTGCCGGAGCGGTTCATGAAGGCCCCGTGCCCGGTCTTGTCGTTCCAGCAGGTCAGGCCGGCCTCCTCGGAGGCGCAGACCCAGTCGCCGGAGTAGACGACCTGGCCGTAGTCGACCGTCATGGCCGAACCGCTCGCGAAGGCGGGCGCGTCGCCGCGGGGCCCGACCTCGGGCACGCCGCCGGAGCCGTTCATACCGTCGAGGTAGATCCACCAGTTCGTGTGCCCCGAGCCGGCGGCGACGCCCTCGGGCTGGTCCTCGATGTAGGACAGGACGCCGCAGCCGTTGTTGCCGACGGTGCTGGAGAAGTCGCAGCCGATGTTGCCGCTCGGGGTGACGATCGCGTCGCCGGAGACCGCGACGGCGCTCGCCGGACGGTCGCCGCCGGCGCCAGCGTAGGCGCCCTCGACCGGGGCGGAGTCGGCGGCCGCCGTCGTGGAGGCGGCACTCGAGGAGCTGGAGGCGGTACTGGGCAGCTCCATCTGCGGGTCGAGGATGTCGCCGGTGCGGACGATGGCCTCCTTGTCCGCGTCCCACGTGTAGGTGGAGGTTGCGGTGGAGGTGCCCTCCGTGCTGCCCGCGTACTGCGGAGTCCCGTAGGTGATCGAGATCGTGCTGTCGTCGACCCGGTCCACCGAGTTGACGCCGTTAACCGGTGCCTGACGGGCGGTCGAGACGAAGGTGCCCTTGTGGAAGAGGAGGACCCAACTGGCCGCCGTCGTCGGCATCTCGGCCTGGTGCAGCTCGACCCAGGACAGGGTCGCGCAGGGGTCGTAGGTGCTCGTCGGGTCGTAGTGCGTGTGGTCCCAGCCGTACACGCCGCCGGTGAAGACCTCCCCGTGGTACTTGATGCTGGGCGCGGCGGAGGCGATGGCTTCCTCCGCGGTCCCGGTGCCGCAGGCCTCGTCGTCGGAGGAGGCGGAGGTGCTCGCGCCGGCCTGCGTGAGCGGGGCGTCGGTGGAGGCGGACGAGGCGGAGGCGCTCGCGGAGGCCGTGGTGCCGGCGGAGGCCGAGGCCGCGCCGGAGCCGGAGGTGGAGCCGGTGCCGCCGCAGCCGGCGAGGGACAGTGCGGCGGCGAGGGCGAGCGACGCCAGGGAACGGGAACGGGCCGTGGGGGTCACGGGCGTGTCCTTTCACGCAAGAGGGATGTCAGGGGCGACCCTAGGCAGTTCCTGTGCGTGCGGGGCGGCGTCGACGATACCGAGACCGACCCGGGATGAAACCGCGATGCGCCCGTGATGACGCGGTTTCGCCGGCGCCGCGCTCAGCGGCGGAAGACGACCTCCCCGCCCAGCACCGTCGCCAGCGGCCGCACTGCCCCCAGCGCCTCGGCGTCGAGCCCCAGCGGGTTCTCGCCCAGCACGACGAGGTCCGCGGTCCCGACGCCCACCGGGCCGGCCCCGTCCACGGAGGATGCCAGCGCCTCCTCCGGCGTGAGTCGCTGCTCCGGGGACCACACCTCACCCGTCGGCGTCACGCGCCCGACCCCGGCGGACATCGCCAGCCACGGGTCCAGCGGCGCCACCGGCGCGTCCGAGCCGAGCTCGAGCGCACCGCCCGCGGCGACCATGTCCGCGAAGGCGTAGGCGCGATCCTTCCGTCCCGGCCAGATCCGGTCCACCATCGCCCAGTCGTCGATGAGGTGCGCCGGCTGCACCGAGAAGTGCGCCCCGCAGGCCACGAGCGTCGCCAGTGCGCCCTCGGGCCCGGCGTCCGCCGGCATGAGCTGCGCGTGCTCGATCCGACCCCGCGCGCCCGAGGCTCGGAAGGCGACCGCGGTGTCCGCGATCGCGGCGTCGCCGATCGAGTGGATCGCCACCTCGTAGCCCGCCTCCCGCGCCCGCGTCATGAGCGCCGTCAGCTCCTCCGGCCCGACGTTCGCGATGCCGTGCGGGTGCTCGCCGCCGACCTCCGCCGGGTAGGGGTCGGCCAGGTGCGCGCTCGCGGTCCCGAGGGAGCCGTCGGCGATGATCTTGAGCGGCCCGCGCGTGACGAGGGGCGTGCCGTCCCCGGCCAGCGGCGTCCCCGGCATCGGGTCCCCGGTGCGCAGGCCCGCCGCGATCGACTCCTCGAGCCGGTCCCGGTACACGGCCGAACGGATGCGCGGCACGGCGACGGCGCGGCCGGCCTCCGCTGTGAGGCGGGTCAGCAGCTCACCCCACGACGACGGCGCCGTCCAGGACATGTCGACCACGCCGATGACGCCGCGGGACAGGGTGTCCGCGAAGAGCGCGCGGTAGCCGGACTCGCGGCCCTCGCGGTTGCCGGGGACCTCGTCGAGGCGGTTGACGACGTCGAACCAGACGTCCTCCCGCACGGGCGCGCCCGGGTCGGCGTCGGTGGCGGCGGGCAGCCCGAGGATCCGCAGCGCCGCGGAGTTGAGCCAGCCGGAGTGGAAGTCGCCGGATGCGAGGACGGTCGGGACGTCGCCGGTGACGGCGTCAAGCTCGGCGACCGTGGGGATCCGCGGCCAGTTCGACAGGCGGTGCCCGCAGGCCTGGATGGTGAGGGGCCGGGTGTCGGCGGCCTCGGCGTCGCGCAGCGCGGTGGCGACGAGGACGAGCGCCTCCTCCGCGGAGCGCGTGGTGGTCGTGTCGATGCGGAAGCGCTGGGCGGCCTCCTGGTCGAGGTGGGCGTGGCCGTCCCACAGACCCGGGATGAGGAAGGCGCCCTCGACGTCGAGGACCTCCGTGCCGTCGCCCGCCGCGGACAGGTCGGGGCTGACCTCGCGGACGACGCCGCCCTCCATCAGCAGGTCGACCGGCTCGCGGACCGCTGGGGCCGGCGTGGTGGTGCCCGAGGCTCGCAGGCGGCTCAGCTCGGCCTGGGAGCGGAAGGGGAGCGGGCGGGCGTGGCGGATGAGCAGGCTCATGGGCGCATTGTCCTCGCGGGGCTCTCCAGGCGCGGAGGCTGTCCACCAGGGCGCCTCAGAACTCGCCTGAGCCGTGGGCGCCGGCCATCGTCGCAGGTCAGGGGTCTGCAGCCCCGGCGGTCGGCGGTGCGATCCGTCCCTGAGGCGCCCTCGTGGACAGGTTCCCCCTCAGCCGCGCTTCTTGGTCCCGCGGATCGCCGGGGCCGTCCACGGGTCCTCCGGCCACGCGTGCTTCGGGTACCGGCCGCGCAGCTCCTTGCGCACGTCCTGGTACGGCCCCGCCCAGAAGGAGCGCAGGTCGTCGGTCACCGCGACGGGCCGCCGCGCCGGGGAGAGCAGGTGGATGAGGACGGGGACGCGGCCGTCGGCCAGGCGCGGCGTGTCCGCCCAGCCGAAGCACTCCTGGACGCGCACCGCCAGCACCGGCCGGTCCAGCGGGCGCCAGCCCTCGCCCGTCTCGTCGAGGTACTCGACGCGCACGTGCGAGCCCGAGGGCACCTCGACCCGCTCCGGCGCCAGCTCGTCGAGGCGCCCCGCCTCCGGCCACGGAAGCAGTGCGCGCAGCGCGGAGAGCAGGTCGAGCCGCGCCAGGTCGAAGCGCTTGGAGCGGTGGGCGGCGGCCTCGACGGCGGGGGCGAGCCACTCGTCGGCGCGCGCCAAGAGCGCGTCGTCGTCCATCGCCGGCCAAGGGTCTCCGAGGGCGTCATGGAGGAGCGCGAGGCGGGCGCGCAGCTCGCCGGGCGCGCGGTGGTCGTCGCCGTCCCACGGGAGGAGGTCCAGGCCGTCCCTCCGGCAGGCGTCGACGACGGCGGCCGCGATGGTCTCCGGCGACGGCGCGCTGATCGGCGTGGCCGTGAGCGTGATGGCGCCGATCGCCCGCACGCGCTCGGCGCGGACGCGCCGGCCCTCCCAGCGGGTGCGCTCCTCCTCGACGAGCCAGGGTGCGCCGACGGCGAGCGCGAGCTCCTCGTCGACGGGCGCGGCGGCCCGGATGAGGGCGTCGGAGCGCCCGGGTGCGCGGTCCACCTCCGCGACGGCGAGCCACTCCGCGGAGGAGAGCGCCGTTCCGCGGGGGAGGTGCAGGCCGGTGCCGCCGACGGTCGCGTAGGTCGCCTCCTCGCCGGGAGTCGGTGCGGGACCGCGTCGACGGGCGATCCACTCCGGGTGGGCCAGCGCCGCGACGAGCCCGACGGTGTCGGCGAGGGTGGTGGGGGCGGGCACCACGTGGCCGGGTGCCGCGCTGGGTGAGTCCGCGCCGCTCGAGCGTCCGATCCCGGTGCCGCCCCGTCCGTGGTCCTTGACGGCCCGCTCGAGCCGCTGCGCCTCCGCCCGCCACGCGCCCGAGGCCGCCCCGCCGTCGCGGACCTGCTGGGCGAGCGCCGTGAGGTCGGAGCCAGGGGCTCGCAGGTCCGCGGTGAGCAGCGCCGTCGCCTCCGCGGCCCGCCGCGCCCCGATACGCTCCGCTGCGGCGAGCAGGGCGCGGGCCTCGCGCACCTCCGCGGGCACCGCGCCGACCGCCCGGCCCAGCGCCGTCACGTCGTCGTCGAGCAGGCCCAGGCCGTTCAGGGTCTCCCGTGCGACCGCCATCGCCGGGGCGGGCGGGTCGTCGATCCACGCCAGCCCGGCGCCGTCGGGGGTGCCCCACACGGCCAGCTCGAGGGCCGTGCGGGTGAGGTCCGCGGAGAGGATCTCGGGCGTCGGCGCCTGCGGGGCGCGCGCCCAGTCCACCGGCGAGCAGCAGCGCAGGACGACGCCCGGCCCCTCGCGCCCGGCGCGGCCGGCCCGCTGGACCCCCGCCGAGCGCGACTCGCCGACCGTCACGAGCCCCGAGATGCCGCGGGCGACGTCGAGGCGCGGCTCGCGGGCCAGCGTCCCGTCGACGACGATCCGCACGCCCGGCACCGTCAGGGAGGACTCGGCGACGTTCGTCGAGACGACGACCCGGCGCCCGCCGGGCGCGCTCGGTCGCAGCGCCGCGTCCTGCGCGCTCGCGGACAGGCGTCCGTGCAGGGGCAGGACGTCGACGGCTCCCGCCCCGGAGGAGGGCAGGGTCGAGCGGAGGCGGGCGACGACGTCGTCGACCTCGCGGGCACCCGGCAGGAAGACGAGGGCGTCCCCGGGGAAGTCGGCTAGCGCCCGCTGGGTGGTGGCGGCGACGTGTGCGAGGAACTCCCGCGGGACGCCGCGCGGGCCCAGGCGCGGGGCGCTCGACGGCGGCTCCGCCCAGACCTCCTCGACGGGGTGCAGGGGTGAGGGGACGTCGAGGACCGGCGCGGCCTCGCCGTCGGGGCCCGCGAGCATGACGGGAAGGCGGGCGAGGTCGAGGGTCGCGGACATGGCGACGAGGACGAGGTCCTTGCGCAGGGCCCGGGCGTCGACGAGGAGGGCGAGGAGGAGGTCGGAGTCCAGCGAGCGCTCGTGGACCTCGTCGAGGACGACCGCGGCGACGCCCGGGAGGTCCGGGTCGTGCTGGAGGCGGCGAAGGAGGAGGCCGGCGGTGACGACCTCGATGCGGGTGGCGCCGGAGACCTTGCGGTCGCCGCGCACGGCGTAGCCGACGGTCCGGCCCACCGGCTCACCGAGGAGCTCGGCGAGGCGGCGGGCGGCGGCGCGGGCGGCCACGCGGCGCGGCTGGGTCACGATGACCCGGCCGGCGGCGCCGCCCGGGGAGACGGCGTCGGCGATGAGCGGTGGGACGAGGGTCGTCTTGCCCGTGCCGGGCGGAGCGGTGACGACGGCGCTGGAGCCGGCGCCGGTGAGCAGCGTGCGCAGCCCGGGCAGGCCCGCGACGACGGGCAGGTTCGGGGGAGCGGTGAGCAGGGCGGCGACCGGGTCGCTGCGGTCCGTGGGCTGCTCGGGGCTCATGGCGGCATTCTGCCCCGGCCGGGTCCGTGCCTCCCCTCCGCCGAGATCGGGACATCCTGACCGCGAGATCGGGACATCTGCGCACCGGGTTCGGTCGGCGGTGGCGTCCATCGGCTGTGGGTGAGGCTCGTGGTCGGTTCTCGCGCATTCTGGTCGAGGTGCTGCACCCGGATGGTGGAAGTCCGCGGTTTCCTGCCCGGCCTGTGACAGGAGGCGCCTTGAAGTTGCGAGAACTGGCCATCCCTCGGAGCGTGATGACAAAAACACTTGACACTCCCGCGCGGTCAAGCACACTGGACATGTCAAGCGAGCCTGACATTGGGCCCGCACCTCAAGGATCGAGGTCTCCCATGTGCTCCTCACGCCGCCTCACCGTCCGCGCCGCCGGGCTCCGCTCCATCGGGATGGCGCTGAGCCTCCTCGTCGTCCTCGTCGCCGCTGGCCCGCTCACGGCGCCGCTCGGCCACGCCCACACCGTCGTCGCCGCGCTCCTCCTCGTCCCCGCCCTCGGCTTCATCGTCGCCGCCAGCGTCGACGACGGCCGCGTCATCGCCCTCAAGCGCGCCGCCACCAACCAGGACCGCTGATGGACAACGACGTCCGCACCCTGCGCGAGGCCAAGGGGCTCACGCAGGCGCAGCTCGGCGAGGCGCTCGGCGTCTCCCGCCAGAGCGTCAACTCCATCGAGAAGGGGAAGTACGACCCCTCCCTCCCCCTCGCCATCGCCATCGCGCGCTTCTTCGAGCGCCCCGTCGAGGAGATCTTCCATGCCTGACACCCTGAACACCGCCGCCGGCACCTCCGCCGACGCCGACTCCACCCAGGTCGCTGCGAATCGCGCCCGCAAGCGGCGCGGCCGGTGGCGCGCCCTCGTCTGCTGCGCCCTCCTGGCCGTCACCTGCTGGGCGGCCGCGCTGACGCTCCCCGTGTCCTCGGAGCAGCACGACTTCCTCGTCGGCGTCGCCGCCGGCGCCGGCGTCATGACCCTCGCCTTCGGGGTCGTCCTTTTGCTCGGCCTGCGTGGGCGCGACGGCGCGCTCCCTCGGATGATGACCGGCGAGATCGACGAGCGCGACAAGGCCGTCTGGCTGCGCGCCTGGCAGGCCACGGGCATGGCCGCCTTCGCGGGGGTGCTCCTTGGCGAGGTCGCGATCGTCCTCGGTGCGCCCGCCCAGGCGCCGCTCGCGATCCTGTCCTTCGTCCTCGTGATCGTCCTCTACGGCTCGCACGCGGTCATCGACCGCCGCATGTGACGGCGGGCGCCGCCGTCGGCCCGGACCGCCGACCACCGCGGCGTCGCGCGACCGCCCGCCCACCGGACCGCGCGCGCCCCGCCGCCGCCCGCCGATAGGCTCCCCGTCATGAAGCCCTTCCTCCTCCTGGCCACGCGCGACGACGACGGCCCCGCCGACGCCGAGTACGAGGCCTTCCTCCTGCGCACCGGCCTCGACGAGCGCGACCTCGTCCGCCACCGCCTCGAGGCCGAGCCCATGCCGGAGATCGACCTCGACGACTGGTCCGGGATCATGGTGGGCGGCTCCCCCTTCAACACGACCACCCCGCAGCACGAGAAGTCGGACGTGCAGCTCCGCGTCGAGGCGGAGTTCAACGCCCTGCTCGACCGCGTCGTCGCCGAGGACTTCCCCTTCCTCGGCGCCTGCTACGGCATCGGCACCCTCGCCCGCCACCAGGGCGCCACCATCGACGACCTCTACGCCGAGGAGGTCGACGCCCCCGAGATCACGCTGACCCCGGAGGGGCGCGCCGACCCGCTGTGCGAGGGCATGTCCTCGCCCTTCCGCGCCTTCGTCGCTCACAACGACGCCATCAGCGTCCCGCCGCCGCACGCCGTCATCCTCGCCTCCTCCAAGGACTGCCCGGTCCAGATGCTGCGCATCAAGCGGAACCTCTACGCGACGCAGTTCCACCCCGAGCTCGACGGCGAGGCCTTCGCCCACCGTCAGGCCTTCTACGCGGATCACGGCTACTTCTCGCCGGAGGAGCTGCCGCAGGTGCAGGCGTGGACGCGCGCGCAGGACGTCTCCCAGTCCTGGGCGGTGCTGCGCAACTTCGCCGGGATCTACGGGCGCGACTGAGCGCGGGCGCAGGCCGACGTCGGCCACGGGAATGCCCGGCGGCGCCGGCCCGTTGCCCTGACGGACGCACAAGCAACCGGGAGGGTCCCTCATGTCCCGCATCGTCATCATCGGCGGCCACGGCAAGGTCGCGCTCCTGCTCGCCCCGATCCTCCGCGACGCCGGCCACACGGTCGTCTCCCTCATCCGCGACGCCGACCAGGCCCCCGATATCGCCGCCGTCGGCGCCGAGCCCCTTGTCGTCTCCGTCGAGGACGCCACCCAGCAGGACATCACGGCCGCGCTCATGGGCGCCGACGCCGTCGTCTGGTCCGCCGGTGCGGGTGGCAAGGGCGGCCCGGACCGCACCGACGCCGTCGACCGCCAGGCGGCGATCCGCTCCATGGCCGCGGCCGCCGACGCCGGGGTCAAGCGCTACGTCATGGTCTCCTGGGCCGGCTCCTACGGCGACAAGCCCGTCCCCGAGGACAACGGCCTGTACAACTACGCGATGGCCAAGCTCGACGCCGACAAGCACCTCGTGGGCACGGACCTGGACTGGACGATCGTCGGCCCGGGCACCCTCACCCTGGACGAGCCCTCCGGCGAGATCGAGGTGACCCGCGAGGTCGGCACCGCCGGCGCCCCGACGTCGCGCGCCAACGTCGCCCAGGTCATCGCGGCCGTCCTCGCCGACGACGCCACGATCCACCGCGTCATCCCCTTCAAGGACGGCTCGACGCCGATCGCCGAGGCCGTCCACGACGTCCCCGAGGAGTACGCGGACCTCGACTGAGACCCATCCTCGCGCTGAGTTCGGTCAGTCGGCCCGCTGAGCTCGGGCGGTTCTCCCCAGCCCCGGGGAGGATCGCCCGATCTCGTGGTCAGGACGTCCCGATCTCGCGGAGTCGTGGACGACCGGGCTCAGCGAAGGGGGTGCGGGTGGGACGCGCGGGGGCTCAGCCCAGCAGGGCGTCGGCGACGGGGCCGAGGACCTCGCTCGTGCCGCCCTCGACGCGCACGTCCGCGATCCCGTCGACGGCGGTGCGACCGCGGTTGACGACGACGAGCTGCGCGCCGCGCGCCATCGCCTGGCGCACCACCCACAGCCCGGTGAGCACCGCGAGGCTCGTCCCGGCCACGAGGACGACGTCGCAGTCCTCCGCGGCCTCCATGGCGCCGTCCATCGCGGGCGGCAGGGACTCGCCGAAGAAGACGATGTCCGGCTTGAGCATCCCGCCGCAGGACTCGCACGCGGGCGGCTCGAAGACGCAGGACTCCGCCGCGGCGCGGTCGGCCTCCGGGGTGATCGCGACCTTCCGCGGGTCCGTCTCGACGGGGTAGCCGGGGTTGGCGGCGCGCAGGCGCTCGTCGACCTCCGCGCGCGGGACGACGCGCTCGCACTCGAGACAGACGACGCGGTCGTAGGCGCCGTGCAGCTCCCACACCGTCCGCTGCCCGGCGAGCGAGTGGAGACGGTCGACGTTCTGCGTGGCGACGCCGGTGACGAGCCCGGCGTCCTCGAGGCGCGCGAGCGCGCGGTGCCCGGGCGTCGGCGCCAGGCCCTCGAGCAGGCGCCAGGTCGCGTGGTTGCGGGCCCACACCCACCGGTACCAGAGCGGGTCGGAGACGAAGCGCTCCAGGTCGACCGGCTCGGTCGGAGTCGAGCCGGTGCCGCGGTAGTCGGGGATGCCGGAGTCCGTCGAGATCCCGGCGCCGGTGACGGCGAGCGTGCGCCGCACCGCCATGACCTCCCGGACCGCCTCGACGGCGTCGTCGAGCTCCATCGCCTGCGTCCGCCGCCTCAGTCCTGGGCGAAGCGCTCGACGAAGTTGCGGACGATCCGCCCGGCGACGTTCCCGCCGCTCAGGCGCGCCTCGCTGAGCACGAGCTCGAGCTGGCCGGGGTCGCCGTAGCCGGCGTCGAGGTAGGCGGAGATGCGCTGGGTGACGTGGTCGGCGTCGAGCTCGGGGTTGAACTGCGTGCCGTAGAGGCGCTCGCCGACGCGGAGCATCTGCACGGGGCAGTCCGGGGAGCTCGCGAGGAGCACGGAGTGCTCGGGGACGGCGACGGCGCCCTCATGGTGCCCGACGAAGACCGTGAAGGTCTCGGGGAGCCCGGCCAGGACCGGGTCCCTGCGGCCCTCCTCGGTGACGAAGAGGTCCGCCGCGCCGAGGTCCTCGCCGAAGTCGGTCGAGGTGGCCGTGCCGAGGTGGTTCGCGAGGACCTCGAGGCCGAAGCCGGTCGCGAGGACGGGCACCCCGTCCTTGAGGGCCGTGGCGAGCAGCTCGCCGACCTCCTCCTCGACCCTCACCTGGGTGCGGGTCTTGGCGTCGAAGGGCGTGGAGGCGTTGTACGGGCTGCCGCCGATGATGACGCCGGAGACGGCCTGCGGGTCGAAGGCGTCCGCGAGGTCGACCTCCTCCAGCATGACGTGCGTCAGCTGCTCGGGCTCCAGCCCGCCGTGGGCGCGGAAGGACTCGTACTCGTTCTCCGCGGCCTCGATCTCGGGCCGGGTCGACACCATGATGAAGGGCTTCACGGCGTCACCTTACGGCGCGGCCGCGTCGCGCGGGTGCCATCGACCGGGGATCGGTCCGGGATCCCGCCCGACGACGGACGCCGCCCGGGCGCGCGGGTACCGCCGTCGACGGCACCGCCACCGTCGGCGTCTCAGCGGGTCGCGTAGCTGATGAGCCACCAGGCCCACAGCCAGGCGGCGGTCGCCGCGCTCCCGACGACGACGCCCGTCCACGCCTGCGTCAGTCCCGTGTCCCACGAGCGCCGCAGCCGCCGCAGCGCCCACGCGCCGGTTCCGGCCGCGATCACCCCGACACCCGGGATGAAGGAGAGCAGGGCTGTGACGAGTGCGACGGCGGCGACCGGGTCCGTCCGCGGGACGGGCGCGTTGTAGCCGGGGCGCCCGAAGACGAGCGAGGGGTCGAGGCTCTCGGTGCCCGGGAAGGGCTCCGGGGTGCCGCTGCCCTCGCGGGGCCGTCCGCTCGTCGTGCTCATGGGGCTCATGCTGCCCGATCCTGCCCGGGAGTGGCCGGTGCCGCATCGTCCCGGCGGATGATCGAAATACGCTCGTCTTACACTGGGATCCCGGCAGGGCCGCCGGGTCCTGCCGCGCCACCGCGTCGGTGCACCGGTCGATCAGACCGCCCGACGCCGTCGGCGCCCCCCTCCCCGACAGGAGCACCTGTGCCCTCCACCTCTCCCGCACGCCTCCGCGGCTGGCGCCTCCACGGCGACGGGAAGTCGATCGCCCCCGGTGAGGTCGTCACCCCCGGCGAGCGCCTCACCTGGCCCCGCACCATCGGCATCGGCGTCCAGCACGTCGTCGCCATGTTCGGCGCGACCTTCCTCGTCCCGCTGCTCACCGGCTTCGAGCCCTCCACGACCCTCTTCTTCACGGGCCTGGGCACGCTCCTCTTCATCGCCATCACCGCGGGCCGCCTGCCCTCCTACCTCGGCAGCTCCTTCGCCCTCATCGCCCCCATCGGCGCGGTCACCGGCTACGTCGCCGGCGGCGGCACGGCCATCGACCCGCACCTGGCCTCGCTCGCGCAGGGCGGCGTCATCTTCGCGGGCGCCTCGCTGCTCGTCGTCGGCGTCATCGTCCACTTCGCCGGCGCGGGCTGGATCGACCGCCTCATGCCGCCCATCGTCACCGGCGCGATCGTCTCGCTCATCGGCTTCAACCTGGCGCCCTCGGCGTGGAACAACGTCAAGTCCGCGCCCGTGACGGCCCTCGTCACGATCATCTCGATCCTGCTCATCACGGTCCTGTTCAAGGGCATCATCGGGCGTCTCGCGATCCTCATCGGCGTCCTCATCGGCTACGCCACCGCCTGCGTGCGCGGCGAGGTCGACTTCTCCGCGATCAGCCACGCCGCCTGGGTCGGCGCCCCCGCCTTCCGCGCCCCGGCCTTCGACGTGAGCCTGCTCGGCCTCTTCGTGCCGGTGGTCCTCGTGCTCGTCGCCGAGAACATCGGGCACGTCAAGTCCGTCTCCGCGATGACCGGCGAGAACCTCGACGACGTCACCGGCCGGGCCCTCTTCTCCGACGGCCTGTCCACCATGCTCGCCGGCGCGGGCGGCGGGTCGGGCACGACCACCTACGCGGAGAACATCGGCGTCATGGCCGCGACCCGCGTCTACTCGACGGCCGCCTACGTCGTCGCCGCCGTCACCGCGCTCATCCTGTCGATGCTGCCGAAGTTCGGGGAGGTCATCGCGACGATCCCCGCGGGCGTCCTCGGCGGCGCGGCCACGATCCTCTACGGCATGATCGGCATGCTCGGCGTGCGCATCTGGGTGCAGAACCGCGTCGACTTCTCCGACCCGGTCAACCTCAACACGGCCGCCGTTGCCATGGTCGTCGCCATCGCCGACTACACGTGGCACTGGGGCCAGATGACCTTCACCGGCATCGCGCTGGGCTCCGTCGCCGCGATCGCGATCTACCACGCGATGCGCTGGATCTCCCGCGTGCGCGGCACGAACCTCGAGGAGGCCTCCCCGGCGTCGGCGCCTGCGGGCACCGAGCTCGAGGGGCCGGCCTACTCGCGTCGCGCCCGCCGCTCCCAGGAGGGCTGAGCGAACCCCGCTCGGCGCTGGTCGACCGTCAATGCGCCGCTCGACCGCCTGATCTCTGGAAATCAGACGGTCGAGGAAGGCATAGACGGTCGACCACGGGGACGACCGGAGGGGCCGGGCTCAGCGGGTCACTTAGCGGTGGCGCTCGCCGTGGCGGCGACGCAGCCGACCGGGGACTTGATGGCCGTGCCGGCCTTGAGCTTGGCGATCTCGTCCTCGGCGAGGATGCCCTGCTTGTAGGAGCCGCCCAGGACGACGCTCACGGTGGCGTCGCCGGCGTCCACCGAGCTGTCGAGCTGGACGCGGACGGTGCCCGTGAAGAGCTGGGCGAGCGTGTAGGCGTTGACGAGGCCCGCCTGGGAGGTGGCGATGAGGACGTCGCCGTCGTAGGAGCCCTTGGGCCAGTCGGCGGTCGCGGTGACCTGGACGCCCGCGTCGGAGAGGACACCGGCGACGCCGCCCGCGAGGCCCGTGGTGTCCGTGCCGTTGTAGACGTTCGCCTTGACGCTGGACAGCTCGACGGTCTTCGCGTCCGTGGGCGGGCAGACCTGCGGCTCGACCGTGGCCGTGGGGGCGGCCGTCGCGAAGCCGGGCTCGTAGGGCGCGGGCACCATACCGGTCCAGATCGCGAGGCACACGATCGTCAGGATGGCCATGACGGCGAGGATGCCGCCGATGACCGTCGTCTGGCGGTGCTGGAGCCGACGGCGGTACTCGTCGCGGGAGTCTGCGGGGGAGGTCACCCGCCCAGGTTAGTGGACGACGGCCCCTGCGGCGCTGAGGCCGGGGCGTCCGGAGCGGCTCGCTGGACCGCTCGGCCCGCGGCGCCGGCGCCCGATCGCGGCAGCAGGAACGGGGCCGTGCGGCGCCGGTCGGCGCCGCCGACGGGAGCTCAGGGGGCCGGCGGGGGAGGCGGCGGCGCGAGGAGGGCGCGGCCGTCGTCGTCGAGCTCGAGGACGCGGGCGTGGATGGAGGTGCGGCCCTGGAGGGCCGAGCGCAGCGCGCGGTGCAGCCCGGTCTCGAGGTAGAGCTCGCCGCGCCACAGCACGACGTGGGCGAAGAGGTCCCCGTAGAAGGTGGAGTCGTCGTCGAGGAGGTTGCGCAGGTCGAGGACGGCTCGCGTCGTCGTGAGCTGGTTGAGCCGCACCTGCCGAGGTGCGACGGCCGACCAGGCGCGCTGGTCCACGACCCCGTGCTCGGGGTACGGGGCGGACTCGCCGACGGCCTTGAAGATCACGCTGACATGGTAGCGGGCGGGTCCGACGCGCCCGCGGGGCGTCTCGGCCCGGTCCCGGGCGCCCGCCTCTCAGCGGTGCTGGGTGAGGGGGCCCGTGAGGTAGTGCTGGATGGTGGGGCCGACGGTCTCGACGAGACGGTCGATGCTCGCCGAGGCAATGGGCTCGAGCCGGAAGACGTAGCGGACCATCGCCAGGCCGACGAGCTGGGAGCCCGCCAGGGTGGCGCGCTCGCGGGCCACCTCCGCCGTCATGCCGGTCTGTTGGCCGAGGGCGGCGGCGATGGGCTCGGCGAGCTGCTGGGTCGCGTAGTCCTGGATGGCCTCCGGGGCGCCGTCGTCGGTGGCGATCCAGCGCAGGAGCGCGCGGAAGGTGGCGCCGCCCGCGGAGTCGTCCCACGCCGTCATCGACAGGTGCACGAGGCGCGGGCCGGCGGTGCGCAGGTCGCCCTCGAGGAGGTGGGAGATCTCCTCGCTGGCGCGGATGCGGAGGTTCATGGAGGCGCCGAAGAGGTCGCCCTTGGAACCGAAGTAGTAGGAGACGAGGGCGGGGTCGACACCGGCCGCCCGGGCGACGCCGCGGATCGTCGTGCGCGCGAAGCCCTGCGCGAGGAAGGAGGACCGGGCGGCCCCGAGGATGGCCTCCTGGGTGGGGCTGAGCGAGTCGTCGTCGCCGTGGTGCGCGCGACCGGGGCGGGGGCCCCGACGCCGGTGCGCGTCCTCGGTCGTGGCGTGGTCCGTGCTCGTCATGCCTCGAGGCTAGGCCGGGCCGATGACGCGTCCCGGGTCCGACGTGGTGGGCGGCGGGGGTAGTGCTGAGGGCGTCCCCGCGCGCGGCCCGGAACCCTGCCGGACGGGCCCCGCGGCAGGGGGTGCCGGCCCGGTTCGTCGGGGGATGGGCGGCCCGGCCCGGCACGGCGTGATTGCGAAAGTCGATGGGCGCAATATTCAACGCCGTTCAGTCAGGTGGCGGACCGGCGTGGGTGCTGCCGAGGTTTCCCCTGGTATCGCAGGACAAAACCTCTGGGACTGAGGTCCTGGATCGCGGCTATTTCAACACCGTTGAAGGTCCGAGGAGCCTGCCGTTAGCGTCCGCAGCGACCCCGGAGGAGTACCGACCGCGATCGCCGGGGTCGAGAGGTTGAACGATGAGCGACACCCGGTCCGCCCAGTCCCCGACGTCCCCTGTGCCCGCTGCGCCCGGCACCGCTTCCGGCGCCGTGCCCGCCCCCTCTGCGTCTGGCGCCGTGCCCGCCCCCTCTGCGTCTGGCGCCGTGCCCGCCCCCTCTGCGTCTGGCGCCGTGCCCGCCCCAGCCACGACTCCGTCCCTCCTCGCCGTCCCCCTCGGTATGCCCTCCATGCCCTCCCAGCGCGAGGCCGCCCGGGCCGCGCGCGCCGCCGCGAGCGCCTCCGTCGTCGTCGACCCCGACGCCGCACCCCTGCGCATGGGCCTCGACATCGGCTCCACCACCGTCAAGATCGTCCTCCTGCCCGAGAGGGGCGAGGGCGAGCCCTTCCCCGAGCCCGTCTTCGTCGAGTACCGCCGCCACAACGCCGACATCCGCGGCGAGGTCACCCGTCTGCTGGGCGAGGTCGCCGAGAAGTTCCCCGGCGTGCCCGTGCGCGGCGCCGTCACCGGCTCCGCCGGCCTCTCCCTCGCCGAGGTCATGGACCTGCCCTTCGTCCAGGAGGTCATCGCCGAGACCCAGACCGTCCAGGCGAAGAACCCCGACGCCGACGTCATCATCGAGCTCGGCGGCGAGGACGCCAAGATCACCTACCTCCACCCCACCCCCGAGCAGCGCATGAACGGCACCTGCGCGGGCGGCACCGGCGCCTTCATCGACCAGATGGCGCAGCTCCTCCACACCGACGCCTCCGGCCTCAACGACCTCGCAAGCCGCTACCAGACGCTCTACCCGATCGCCTCGCGCTGCGGCGTCTTCGCCAAGTCCGACCTCCAGCCGCTCATCAACCAGGGCGCAGAGTCCGAGGACCTCGCCGCCTCCGTCCTCCAGGCCGTCGTCAGCCAGACCATCGCGGGCCTCGCCTGCGGGCGCCCCATCAAGGGCCACGTCATGTTCCTCGGCGGCCCGCTCCATTTCCTCCCCGAGCTGCGCAAGGCCTTCGAGCGCACCCTCGCGGACCAGGTCGACTCCTTCACCTGCCCCGAGGACGCCCAGCTCTACGTCGCCGTCGGCGCCGCCCTCATGGCCACCGGCGCCCCGACCCCGGTCGGCGTCTTCGCCCACCGCCTCGCCACCGGGTCGACGGCGGGCCTCGAGTCCCAGCGCATGCGCCCCCTCTTCTCCTCCGACGACGAGCTCGCTGCCTTCCGCGAGCGTCACGCGCAGGCCACCGTCCCGCGCACCGGCTGGCCGGCCGCCCCCGACGGCTGGGACGACACGGGCGCCGAGGACTCCCGGACCTACGCCGACTGCTTCCTCGGCATCGACGCCGGCTCCACCACCATCAAGGCCGTCGTCCTCGACGCGGACGACAACATCTGCTGGGAGCACTACGCCGGCAACGAGGGCGACCCCGTCACCGCCGCCGTCGAGATCCTGCGCCGCATCCATCTCGAGGTGCCCGAGCACGTGCGCATCGTCCGCTCCTGCGTCACCGGCTACGGCGAGGGCATCGTCAAGGCGGCCCTGCGCATCGACGAGGGCGTCGTCGAGACCATGGCCCACTACCGCGCCGCCGCCCACCTCAACCCCGGCGTCACGAGTGTCATCGACATCGGCGGCCAGGACATGAAGTTCCTGCGCATCCGCAACGGCGCCATCGACTCCATCAGCGTCAACGAGGCCTGCTCCGCCGGCTGCGGCTCCTTCCTCCAGACCTTCGCCGCCTCCATGGGCAAGTCCATCCACGAGTTCGCCGAGGACGCCCTCACCGCCGACGCCCCCGTGGACCTCGGCAGCCGCTGCACCGTCTTCATGAACTCCTCGGTCAAGCAGGCCCAGAAGGAGGCCGCCACGCCGGGGGAGATCAGCGCCGGACTGTCCTACTCCGTCGTCCGCAACGCCCTGTACAAGGTCATCAAGCTGCGCGACGCCTCCCAGCTCGGCGAGCGCATCAGCGTCCAGGGCGGCACCTTCCTCAACGACGCCGTCCTGCGGGCCTTCGAGCTCCTCACCGGCCGCGAGGTCGTCCGCCCGGACGTCGCCGGCCTCATGGGCTGCTTCGGCGCGGCCCTCACCGCCCAGCAGACCTACCAGGGCGTTCCCGGCAGCCTCATGACGCTCGCCGAGCTCTCCCGCTTCTCCCTCAAGACCGAGACCGACGTCTGCAGGCTGTGCCAGAACCACTGCCAGCTCACCATCACGACCTTCAACGACGGCCAGCGCCACGTCTCCGGCAACCGCTGCGACCGCGGCGCCACCCAGGAGCGCTGCGCCACCAAGTCGGACATGCCCAACCTGTACGACTGGAAGTACCGCCGCACCTTCGCCTACCGCCGTCTGCGCAAGGGCCAGGACACCCGCGGCGAGATCGGCATCCCGCGCGTGCTCGGCATGTACGAGAACTACCCGCTGTGGTTCACCGTGCTCACCAGCCTCGGCTTCCGCGTCATGCTCTCGGGCCGCTCCAACCACGACCTCTTCGAGAAGGGCATGGACTCCATCCCCTCGGAGAACGCCTGCTACCCCGCCAAGCTCTCCCACGGGCACATCCAGTCGCTCATCGAGAAGGGCGTCCAGACCATCTGGTTCCCCTGCGTCTTCTACGAGCGCAGCCTCGTCGAGGGGGCCGACGACCACTACAACTGCCCGATCGTCGCCACCTACCCCGAGGTCATCCGCAACAACGTCGAGGCCGTCCGCGACGGGCAGGTCCGCATGCTCGCGCCCTTCCTCAACCTCGGTAACCCGGCCAAGCTCGCCGAGCGCCTCGTCGAGGTCCTCGCCGACTGGGACGTCACCCTCCCCGAGGCCCGCAAGGCCGTCGCCGCCGGCTTCGCCGAGGACGCCGCCTTCAAGGCCGACGTCCGCGCCGAGGGCCGCCGCACCCTGGAGTGGATGCGGGCGAACAACCGCAAGGGCATCGTCCTCGCGGGCCGCCCGTACCACATCGACCCCGAGATCAACCACGGCATCCCCGACGTCATCAACACCCTCGGCATGGCCGTCCTCTCCGAGGACTCGATCCTCCCCGAGCCGGTCGGCCTCGACGAGGCCGCCGACGGCGCCGAGCGGAAGGTCGCCGGCGGGGCCCTGTCCCGCACGGTCGCGAGGATCAGGCGGGGCGTCGCCACCGCGGCCGACGCCGTCGCCGGCGCCGTCACCGGGAAGGGCGAGGACCCGCAGGCCCCCGCCGACTGGTCCGACGTCATCGCCGAGGGCCTGCCCAGCCCCGAGGCCGGCGTCGCCGTCGCCGAGGTCTCCCCGAACCTTCGCGTGCGCGACCAGTGGGCCTACCACTCACGCCTCTACCGGGCCGCCGAGCTCGTCACGCGGGCCGACGACCTCGAGCTCGTCCAGCTCAACTCCTTCGGCTGCGGCGTCGACGCCGTCACCACGGACCAGGTCCAGGAGATCCTCGAGAGCGCCGGGGGCGTCTACACGACCCTCAAGATCGACGAGGTCTCCAACCTCGGCGCCGCCACCATCCGCCTGCGCTCGCTCGCCGCGGCGAGCGAGGCCCGCCGTCGTCGCCGCGAGGAGGCCCTCGCCGCCGACGGTGCGGACGAGGCCGACAGCGACGCGACGGTCGTCGTCGACACCACCGAGGGCGCCCGGGGCGCCGCCGCCAAGAAGGAGCCGCTCGAGAACGGCGGCCACTCCGACGGCGCCGACGGGATCGCCCTTCCCGGCCGCCGGCCCGGGCGCGCGCTCCCGGCCGCGACGACCCCGGCCTTCACGGAGGAGATGCGCGAGGAGTACACGATCCTCCTGCCGCAGATGTCCCCGATCCACTTCAAGCCCATCGCACCGCTCATGAAGCGCCTCGGCTACAACCTCGAGCTCCTCGAGGCCGCCACGCGCGAGGACCTCGAGGTCGGCCTGCGCTACGTCAACAACGACGCCTGCTTCCCGGCGATCATGGTCATCGGCCAGCTCATCGGCGCCTTCGAGGACGGCAGCCACGACCCCGACACGTGCGTCGTCGCCATCTCCCAGACCGGCGGCATGTGCCGCGCCACCAACTACGCCGCCATGCTCCGCAAGGGACTGCGCGAGGCCGGCTACCCGCAGGTCCCCGTCCTCGCCGTCTCGCTCCAGGGCATCGAGGAGAACCCCGGCTTCAAGCTGACCCCGACCATGGCGCTCAAGGCCGTCCAGGGCCTCGTCATCGGCGACACGCTCATGACCTGCCTCCTGCGCACGCGCCCCTACGAGCTCGAGCCCGGCAGCGCCAACGCCCTCATGACCCGCTGGCACACCATCACCGGCGAGTGGATGGAGCACAAGGGCCGCTCGGCCACCTGGGGCGGGCGCCTCGGCTACCGCCGCCTCCTGCGCGAGCTCGTCCGCGAGTTCGACGAGCTGCCGCTCACCGACGAGCCCCGCAAGCCGCGCGTCGGCGTCGTCGGCGAGATCCTCGTGAAGTTCCAGCCGGACGCCAACAACCACGTCGTCGACCAGATCGAGGCCGAGGGCTGCGAGGCCGTCGTCCCCGGCCTGCTCGGCTTCCTCCTCAACGGCATGACGACGGCGCAGTGGAAGGCCGACACCTACGGCGTCGGCGAGGACACGGTGCGTCAGAAGAAGATGGGCGTCTGGTTCCTCGAGCAGATGCAGGCCCCGGCCTCCGCCGCGCTCGCGGCCACGCACGGCAAGTTCGACGTCGAGTGCCCCATCACCGAGCTCGCCGAGAAGGCTCAGAAGGTCCTCTCGCTCGGCAATCAGGCCGGCGAGGGCTGGCTCCTCACCGGCGAGATGGTCGACCTCATCGAGAACGGCGTGCCGAACATCGTGTGCTGCCAGCCCTTCGCCTGCCTGCCCAACCACGTCGTCGGCAAGGGCATGTTCCGAGAGATCCGCCGCCAGTTCCCCCAGGCCAACATCGTCGGCATCGACTACGACCCGGGCGCCAGCGAGGTCAACCAGCTCAACCGCATCAAGCTCATGATCTCCACGGCCTTCATGATGCGCGAGCAGCAGCCGGAGATGGACGCGCAGGAGCGGGCCGAGGCCCTCGAGCAGGTCCTCGCCGGCGACGACGCGGCCGCCCTCGACGGCGTGGCCGACGGCCGCTCGATGGCCGAGCTCCTCGCCGACCTCGGTCCCGTGCCGGACGGCACGCCGCAGTCCCCCGACGTCGCCGCGGAGCCCGCGACGGTCCCCGTCTCCGAGCTCGGCGGATCATCGCGCTGAGATCGGGACATCCTGACCTCGAGATCGGCGGCGGGGGGCAGGGGCTCGGTGCGCTGCGCCCGGTCCGTCCGACTCGACTCACGGATCCTCACCGCGCAGCACGGCGGCCCGGTCACCACGGAGGTGACCGGGCCGCCGTGCTCGTCCGTGCCGGGACGGGGGCGTCAGGCCTTGGAGCCCTTCGCGGAGCTCGTGAGGTCGGAGCCGTCCTGGCTCGTGATGACGCAGGAGACGGTGCGGTCGCCGAGAGTCCAGGACGAGGAGGTCGGGGTCAGGGCCGTGGCGGTGAGCGAGGACTCGTCGAGGCTCGTGCCGACGTAGTCGGCGTAGGCGTCGTAGCAGACGTCGGCGGTCTTCTCGTCCATGGCGTCGCCGGTCGGGAAGGAGTCGGCCTCGATGTCGCCGTTCTTGTAGACCTCGTAGAGGTGCGGGGCGGAGCAGTCGACGACGTCGACGGTGTTGACGGTCGCGCCGTCGTCGTCGGTCTCGGTGCCCATGTCGGTGAAGCAGTCGCCGACCTCGAGGTCCTGGGCGGACTTGGTCTCGGCGTCGGCCTCGGTCGCGGCCGCGGAGGCGGAGGAGGGGGCGCTGGAGGAGGAGTCGTCGGAGACGCTGCCGAGGCCGGAGTCGGAGGAGGAGGTGTCGGAGGCGGCGGTGGTCTGGGGGGCCGCCGTGCCGGTGGATCCGTTGGAGTCGTCGGACCCGCAGGCGGCGATGCCGACGGCGAGGATCAGGGCGGTGGGAAGGGCGAGGGCTCGGGTCGTGGTTCGCATGTGAAGAGACTCTCAAAGGATTCGCACTCATACGATGGGGTGAGGTCCCCATAGGGTCTCGAAAGCGTGACGAAGCGCGTGTTCGCGCAGGTCAGAGGGGCTTGACGGGCGCCGTCACGACGCCGTCGGGCTCGGCGTCACGACTGTGCCGCCACCTGAGGCCGCCGAGCCCGTCGTCTGCACGTCCTCGTCAGGCGTGACGAGGCAGAGGACCTCGCGGTCGCCCCGGAGCCAGCTCTCCTCATCGGGCACGAACCACTTGAGCTGGAAGATCGAGGCGCGAGGCGTGTCCCCCGTGAACTCCTGGAAGGCGTCCGTGCAGGCGCCCGTCGCCTCGGTCTTGATCGCCTTCGTGCCGGGGAAGGAGTCGTAGGTCGTGAGCCTCGAGGACTTGAAGGCCTCGAAGGTGTGGGGCTCGGAGCAGGTGACCTTCTCGACGCGGGTGACCGACTCCGTCGTGCCGTCGTCGGGCACGTTGAAGCACTCGCCGACCTCGACCTGGAAGGCGGAGGTGGCCGCCGGCGACGGCGTCGCGGTCGCCTCGCTCGTCGCGCGCCCGGTGCACCCGGCCAGGGCCAGGACGGTCAGGGGGAGGATCGCGACGAGGCGGCGGGCGGAGAAGCGCATGGTCCAAGAGTGCCGCACGCCGGGCGGTCGTTCGTGCGCCTCGTCGGGTGGGTCGCGCACGTCCGTGCGCCCGGGAGGCGGGCTGTGACGGGGCTCTCGATCGTGTCGTGGGGCTGGGTTAGAGTCCCTGCATGAAGAAGCTCATCAACTCCGCGGACACCGTCGTCGCGGACGCCCTGGCCGGCATGGCCCTCGCCCACCCGGACCTGCTCGCCGTCGACCACGAGAACGCCATCGTCTACCGGGCCACCCCCAAGGAGCAGGGCAAGGTCGCCATCGTCTCCGGCGGCGGCTCCGGCCACGAGCCCCTCCACGGCGGCTTCGTCGGCGAGGGCATGCTCGACGCCGCCTGCGCCGGCGCCATCTTCACCTCGCCCGTCCCGGACCAGATCCAGGCCGCCACCGCCGCCGTCGACCGCGGCGCCGGCGTCCTCCACATCGTCAAGAACTACACCGGCGACGTCATGAACTTCGAGATGGCCGCCGAGCTCGTCGAGGCCGAGAACGGCACCGAGATCGCCACCGTCATCACCCAGGACGACGTCGCCGTCGAGGACTCCCTCTACACGGCCGGCCGCCGCGGAGTCGGCGTCACCGTCGTCGTCGAGAAGGTCGCCGGGGCCGCCGCCGAGGACGGCCGCAGCCTCGAGGAGGTCCGCGAGATCGCCCAGCGCGTCGCGGACAACGGCCGCTCCATGGGCATGGCCCTGACCTCCTGCACCGTCCCCGCCAACGGCAAGCCCTCCTTCGACCTCCCCGAGGACGAGATGGAGATCGGCATCGGCATCCACGGCGAGCCCGGCCGTCACCGCGAGAAGGTCACCGACGCCGCGGACGTCGCCCGCCAGCTCGTCGAGCCGATCCTCGCCGAGCTCCCCGAGGGGGACGGCACGGGCGTCATCGCCTTCCTCAACGGCATGGGCGGCACCCCGCTCATCGAGCTCTACGTCATGTACAAGGAGGTCGCCGCCCTCCTCGAGGACGCCGGCGTCACCGTCGAGCGCAGCCTCGTCGGCGACTACATCACCAGCCTCGACATGGCCGGCTGCTCCCTCACCCTCGTCCGCGCCGACGAGGAGATCCTCCGGTACTGGGACGCCCCCGTCCTCACCCCCGGCCTGCGCTCGGGGAAGTGAGGCGGGCCCATGACTGACGTGCTCACCGCCCTCACCGCCGACGACGTCGCCGCCTGGGCCCGCACCGCCTCCGCCGCCGTCGCCGAGCACGCCGAGGAGCTCACCGGGCTCGACGCAGCCATCGGCGACGCCGACCACGGCGCCAACATGAAGCGCGGCTTCGCGGCCGCCGTCGAGGCCCTCGACGCCGCCTCGGAGGGCGACGGCCTCGCCACGCCCTCCGACGTCCTCAAGAAGGTCGCCACCACCCTCATCTCGAAGGTCGGCGGGGCCTCAGGGCCGCTGTACGGCACCTTCTTCCTGCGCGCCGCGACGGCATCCAAGGGCGCGGAGTCCCTTGACGCCGCCGCGCTCGCGGCCGCCGTCGAGGCGGGCGTGGGCGGCATCGCCCAGCGCGGCAAGTCCGAGGCGGGGGAGAAGACCATGCTCGACGCCTGGTACCCCGCCCTCGAGGCCCTCAGAGCCGGCGACTCCCTCGAGGCCGCGACGGCTGCGGCCGCCGACGCCGCCGAGGCGGGCCGTGACGCGACCGTCCCCATGCGCGCCACGAAGGGCCGGGCCTCCTACCTGGCGGAGCGCTCCGAGGGGCATATGGACCCCGGTGCCGCCTCGACCGCGCTCATCGTTCGGGCGCTGGCTGACGTCGTCGCCGGGAACGGGGTGCGCGCGTGACCGGGATCGTCATCGTCTCCCACTCCCGTGAGCTCGCGGAGGCGGCCGTCGGGCTCGCCACCGGGCTCGTCCCCGGCATGGACGTGCGCGTCGAGGTGGCCGCGGGCCTCGAGGACGGCGGTCTCGGTACCGACGCCACCGCGGTCATGGAGGCGATCGAGCGGGCCGACGACGGCTCCGGCGTCCTCGTGCTGGCGGACCTGGGCTCGGGGATCATGAGTGCGGAGACGGCGCTCGAGCTGCTGGAGCCCGAGGTCGCCGAGCGGGTGCGGCTCTCGCCTGCGCCGCTCGTCGAGGGGCTCGTGGGTGCGTACTCCGCCGCCGGCATCGGGCGGGACCTCGACGCCGTGGCCGCGGAGGCCGAGGGCGCCGTCGAGGCGAAGCGCGAGCAGGTCTCCGGCTGACGGGTCCCGAGAACGAGGACGGGCCCTCGGGCCGGGTTGTCTCTCCCGGCCCCAGGGCCTTCGTCGTCGAGGGGCTCGCGTTCCCCGGCTTCCCATGACCCGGGAGGAGCCTTCCTCCTTCGCTGGAGCGAACCGTTCGGGCTCCCTAGGACCCGTGCGGCTCTCGGAACTGGCAGGTCGTCGGGTTCCCCAACCCTCGCTGCCCGTTCCGTCCGCCGGCAGGAACTAGATAACCCGCCCACCCTGGGAGGGCGCCGGGACAGACCCTGTGAAAGGCCTAGGAACGACGGGCGGCTGGTGCGTCAAGGTGAGGCGTCGACGCTGTCGGGGGATGCCGCGCGGCTCGTGAGCCAGGGTGAGCCGGTGCCTCCGTCGGCGGTCCTGTGTCCCTCCCCGCTGAGGATTCTCACTGAGGAAGAAGCCGGCGCGCTGGTCATTCCTGTCGCCATCCATTGATCGATGTCAGCCTCGCGTAGTCGTGTCACATGCGACGGGCGATTCGCGCGCCATTCCGATGAATTCTGAAGGGTGACACCGCTGGGGATTCCATCAATCACTTGACCGTCGATTGGGTTCGATGTATTGTCGTTAACACGTTGCACAAGATGACGCATCAACTCAATGATTGGAGTGTTCAGAATAAATCGTCGTCATTCACGGATTGCCACTCTCGGCGTTGCAGCGCTCTTCCTTGCCGGGGTCGCGGCGCCAGCCTCGGCCGTTGAGTCCGCCTCGTCGTCCGCGACGACGCAGACCGCTGCTGCGCAGTCCCAGAGCCAGGGCTGGGCCAGCAGTTTCTCGCAGGCTCAGGTCCGGGAGACGAGTCAGGGGAGGTTGGTGACCTTCACAGACAGCGAGACTGGTGAAAACTACGCATTCCTGTTCGCGGCTGATGGGGAGGTTTCGGACGTCAGCGGCTCTCGGAGCAACGGGCTCAACGCCGCAGCTCCAGCCGTGTCTCACAACGGCGGTGCGACCGTCCAGAGCATGCTGACCGCCGACGGTTACTACCTCAACCGTGCTGAGACCAAGCAGCTCATCACAGAGGGGAAGCAGTGGGCGTTCGCATATGCGTCGGCGCCGCTCTTGGAATTGGTCAGGCCGCCATCGGCGCGCTCATTGAGAATAACTGGCACGAGGTAGCGCAAACCGCCTACAGCCACGGTAACTGTGTGCGGATCGCACCCAACACTCAGGCCTACGAGGTCCATCACGGAGTGAAGAACTGCAAGTGAGGGTCGAGAGGTGAATCATCATGACCGGTAAGACGACGAAGCCGCGCGAGTACAAGATCGCTACGGGCTTCTTCCTCCTCTTCCTCATCATCGCCTGGATCATCCCGCAGGTGACGACCTGGTCCCAGGGCGCGACCAACGCGGCCGTGATCGGAGCCGTCGTCATTGCTGTCGTGGGATCCCTTGCCATCGCCGTCCGCGGCAGCAGGAAGGCTGAGGGGCGTGCGCGGCGTCCCGAGGAGACGGTCGGCTCAGCGCCGTCGCGGTACTGAGGTCCTGGAACGCCACGGCCGGACGAGTCGGCGACAGTGGCGAGTGGACGACAAAGCCCCGGAACCATGCGGTTCCGGGGCTGTCCGGCGGAGGATGGGGGATTCGAACCCCCGAGGGCTTGCACCCAACACGCTTTCCAAGCGTGCGCCATAGGCCACTAGGCGAATCCTCCAGGCGCTCCACGAGTCGCCTCGTGCAACAGACAAGGAATATATCGGACGCCCCCGACCGAGTGCCAATCGATCGGACCGTCCGCGGCGGTGGGATCGGTCACCCGTGCGTGACGGGTCCGACGGGACGCGGTGCAGGAGCGCCGTCGCCGTCGGGTACACTCTCACCCGGCCCCTCGTGCGGCGTCATCCAGCGAATCCCCCAGGACCGGAAGGTAGCAAGGGTAAGCGGGCTCTGGCGGGTGCACGGGGGGTCCCTACGTTCCCGGGCGCACCGCCTCCCCTGGCGTCGTCGGGTCCCGCTCCTCAGCGCTGAGGACTGGGGACTCGAACCCCCGTCGCCCTCCGATCACGAGGGTGCCGCGTGCCCGCGGTCGGCTCGCCGCTAAGCCGCCTCGCACGGTGTCGTGGGCCCCGTTTAGAGTCGGACCGTGACCACCGCCCTGTACCGCCGCTACCGCCCAGACACCTTCCAGGACGTCATCGGGCAGGACCACGTGACCGCCCCGCTCATGGCGGCGCTGCGCGCGGACAAGGTCACCCACGCCTACCTCTTCTCCGGCCCGCGCGGCTGCGGCAAGACCACCTCCGCCCGCATCCTCGCCCGCTGCCTCAACTGCGAGAAGTACCCGACGGACACCCCCTGCGGCGAGTGCCCCTCCTGCCGGGACCTCGCGACCGGCGGCCCCGGCAGCCTCGACGTCGTCGAGATCGACGCCGCCAGCCACAACGGCGTCGACGACGCCCGCGACCTGCGCGAGCGCGCCTCCTTCGCCCCTGCCCGGGACCGCTTCAAGATCTTCATCCTCGACGAGGCCCACATGGTCACCCCCCAGGGCTTCAACGCCCTGCTCAAGCTCGTCGAGGAGCCCCCGGCCCACGTCAAGTTCATCTTCGCGACCACCGAGCCGGAGAAGGTCATCGGGACCATCCGCTCCCGCACCCACCACTACCCCTTCCGGCTCGTCCCGCCGGACGTCCTCGAGGGCTACCTCGGCCAGCTCTGCCATGCGGAGGGCGTCGAGGTCGGGCCGGGCGTCTTCCCGCTCGTCACCCGCGCCGGCGGCGGCTCGGTGCGAGACACGCTCTCGGTCATGGACCAGCTCATCGGCGGCACCGTCGACGGCGAGGTCGACTACCAGCGCGCCGTCGCCCTCCTCGGCTACACGGACACGACCATGCTCGACCAGTGCGTCGACGCGATCGCCGCGGCCGACGGCGCCGGGGTCTTCCGCGTCGTGGACCGGGTCGTCACCTCCGGGCACGACCCGCGCCGCTTCGTCGAGGACCTCCTCCAGCGCCTGCGCGACCTCCTCGTCATCGCCCTCGCCGGCTCCGAGGCCGGGCCCGCGCTCGGCTCCCTGCCGGAGGACGAGCTCGCTCGCATGGAGGTCCAGGCCCGCACCATCGGCGCCGCCGGACTCTCCCGCGCCGCGGACATGACGGCCCAGGCCCTCTCCCAGATGGTCGGGGCCACCTCGCCGCGCCTCCAGCTCGAGCTCCTCATGGCCCGACTCCTCGTCCCGAGCCAGCGCCCCGCGGGTGCTGCCGGTGCTGCTGCGGCCCCTGCGCAGGCGCCGACGGCGGCTCCCGCCCGGGGGCAGGGCGCCCCCGGGCGCGGTGGACCCTCCGCCGGTGGACTGGGCGACTCGCACAGTCAGAGCGGGGGCCGTGCTCGCGCCGCCGAGATCGCCCGCCGCGCGGGCGGCCAGGGCGGCGAGACGGCCCCGGCGCAGAGCGAGCCCGCGGCACCCGCCGCCGAGCCCCAGGCGCAGCACGTCGCCGTCGACTGGGACGCCCCGGCGCAGTCCGGCGGCGCCGCCCAGGAGCCCCCGGCCCCGGCTGCTCCCGCTGCTGCCCCCACGGAGCCGTCCGCTGCGCAGGACGCCGGCATACCGAGTGCCCCCGCGACGTCCACTGCTCCTGCCCCCGCTCCTGCGGCCGGCCCGTCCGGCGACTCCGCGGCGGACGCGGAGATGATCCGCACCCGCTGGGAGGAGGTGCTCGACGCCGCCAAGCGCTCGCGCCGCGCCACCTGGGCCCTCGTCGGCCCCAACTCCCAGCCCGGCGGCATCCAGGGCGGCGTCTTCCAGGTCCTCTTCACCGCGCGCGGCCTCGTCGGCGCCTTCGAGAACGGCGGCCACGGCCCCATCCTCGCCGCCGCCATCCACCAGGCCCTCGGCCTCGACCTCAAGGTCCACGCCGTCCTCGCGGGCGGCGACGGCGCCGGCCCAGGCGGTGGCGGTCCGTCCGGCGGTCAGGGCGGCAACGGTGGTCAGGGCGGTTCCGGTGGGACCGGCCCGCGGGGCGGCGGCTCAGGATCCCGCGGCCAGGGAGGACGATCCGGCTCCTCCGGTCAGGGCGGTGCGCCCGCCTGGGACGAGGCGCCCGCCTGGGAGACCCCCGCGGATGGCACCGGCTCGGCCCCGAGCAGCGCCGCCCCCACCGGTGCCAACTCCGACGCCCCCGCGTCCTCCTCCCGGGCCGCGTCCTCGGCCGCGGCCTCTGCGCCGGTCGGAGACGACGGCTGGGGCGAGGTCGCCGTGCCCGGCGGAGCCCGTACCGGGGCGACCGCGCCCGCCGCCCCTGAGGCAGCCGCCCAGGCCTCGCAGCAAGCCGCCGACGCCGCCCCTGAGGAGAGCGCCAACCCCGTTAACGAGCCGGAGCCCGCACGCCCCTCCCAGGTCGAGGACGCGTCCGATGCCGCCGACTCCCGCGGAACCGACGGCGCGGACGCGGAGACCGACGAGCCGGCCGACGCCGAGCCCACGCCCGCCCAGGAGGCTGCCGCCGCCTCCCGCGCCGCCGAGTCCGACGGCGAGGACGCCGAGGACCAGCAGACCGAGGACCCCGCCCTCGCCGCGGCCCACGCCGCCGCCCGGCGATCCGACGAGGCCGACCAGGCGGAGGACGCTGCCGACGCCGGTGACGAGGGCTCCTCCGAGCAGGATGACCCGACCCCGGCCGGTACCGGTACCGCCGTCGACACGGCCCCGGACGCCACCGCTCCCTCGGGTGACCCGGCGGTGGACCCGACCGCCGCCCAGCAGCCCGAGCCCGCCGGAGCGGGCGCCCCAGCCCCGGCACCCGTCGCCTGGGACGGCACCTCCGACCCGGGCGACGCCCCCGGCGCCCCGCCCGAGGACGACGCCGGAGACGCCCCCGACGAGCCCCCGCTCGCCACCGTCCACCGCCTGCGAGCCCTGCCGGAGATCCCCGGCGGGGCCTCGTCGTCGTCCGGGAACGGCGCGCCCACGGGTCAGAACGGCCCCCGCACCCCCGCGACCGGCGGTTCGCCGCAGGGCGCCCAGCCCGGTCACGCTCTGGCCCCCGTCAGCTGGGACGCCCCCGCCGCCGACTCCGGCCCCGCCCCCTGGGAGGCCGGCCCCCAGACCTTCTCCGACGGCGTCCCCCTCCCCGAGGAGCCCGGCGACCCCGACGGTCCCGGCGACTCCTGGGCCCCCTCGGGTGAGGCCTCCGGCCGCGTCTCCGCCGCCATCGCCGCCGCACGCGCCGCCGCCCGCGGCGACGCCCCCCGCCGCGGCGCCGTCCAGGGCGGCCCAGGCTCGACCAGCAGCATCGACGACGACGTCGTCTCGGAGGACGACGAGGACGCCGAGGAGGCCGGCGTCGTCGGCCTCGAGGTCGTCAAGCGCCTCCTCGGCGCCACCGTCCTCGAGGACGTCACCGTCAACCAGGAAGGATTCTGACCATGGCAGCCGTCTACGAGGGCGCCGTCCAGGACCTCATCGACGAGTTCGGCGAGCTCCCCGGCATCGGCCCCAAGTCCGCGCAGCGCATGGCCTTCCACGTCCTCGCCGCCGACTCCTCCAGCGTCGACCGCCTCATCGAGGCGCTCCGCGCCGTCAAGGCCCGCGTCCGCTTCTGCGAGACCTGCGGCAACATCGCCGAGTCCGAGCAGTGCGCCATCTGCAAGGACCCCCGCCGCGACCAGCGCGTCATCTGCGTCGTCGAGGAGCCCAAGGACGTCGTCGCCATCGAGCGCACCCGCGAGTACCGCGGCCTCTACCACGTGCTCGGCGGTGCCATCGACCCGATCAACGGCGTCGGGCCCGACGACCTGCGCGTCCGCGAGCTCTTCGCCCGGCTGAGCGGCGAGGTCAGCGAAGTCATCTTGGCCACCGACCCCGACGTCGTCGGCGAGGCGACCGCCGCCTATCTCACCCGCATGCTCCGCACCATGGACGTGCCCGTCTCCCGCCTCGCCTCCGGCCTGCCGGTGGGAAGCGACCTCGAGTACGCCGACGAGGTCACCCTCGGGCGCGCCTTCGAGGGCCGCCGCCGCGTCGAGGACTGAGCGCGCGGCCGCTCAGCGCCCGCCCGCCACTCGCCCGGACGACCCCGCCCCCCTTGCCCCGAGCCGCCCGACCGCCGTCGTCTCGCCATGGGGGACCCCGGCGGCCCACGGATCGGACGCCACTACACTGACCGCGCAGCCACGCGGCGTCGGCCCCTGCCCCCGGCACGGTCCCCGAGCCGCACCGCGCGGCCGCGGTGACCCCGAGCTGAGGAGCCCTCACATGGCACTGGTCGTCCAGAAGTACGGCGGATCGTCCGTCGCGGACGTCGAGGCGATGCGCCGCGTCGCCAAGCGCGTCGTCGCCACCCGCGAGGCCGGCAACACCGTGGTCGTCGTGGTCTCCGCGATGGGCGACACCACCGACGACCTCCTCGACATGGCCGACGCCCTCACCGACGACGCCCCCGCCCGCGAGATGGACATCCTCCTCTCCGCCGGCGAGCGCATCTCCATGGCCCTCCTCGCCATGGCCATCAACGAGCTCGGCGTCCCCGCCCGCGCCTACACCGGTGCCCAGGCCGGCGTCCTCACCGACTCCAAGTACGGCCGCGCCAGCATCGTCGGCGTCCTGCCCGAGCGCGTCGCCCGCGCCATCCAGATGGGCGCCGTCGCCATCGTCGCCGGATTCCAGGGCGTCAACGAGGTCGAGGACGTCACCACCCTGGGACGCGGCGGCTCCGACACCACCGCCGTCGCGCTGGCCGCCGCCCTCAACGCCGACGTCTGCGAGATCTACACCGACGTTGACGGCCTGTTCACCGCGGACCCGCGCATCGTCCCCACCGCCCGCCGCATCGAGTCCGTCTCCAGCGAGGAGACCCTCGAGATGGCCGCCAACGGCGCCAAGATCCTCCACCTGCGCGCCGTCGAGTACGCCCGCCGCTTCGGCGTCCCGATCCACGTGCGCTCCTCCTTCTCGGACAAGACCGGTACCTGGATCTACGACGGCCGCAAGGAGGGCGCCTTCGTCCCGCCCGTCGTCGCCGCGCAGCTCGACGACGTCGTCGAGGCGGACAACGACCAGGAGGATGAGCCCGTGTCCGCCACCCGCCCCCGGCTCGACGGCGCCACCGGTCGCGTCGTCGCCCCCGCCGGCACCCCCGCGCCCGACGGCGGATCCGTCGGCCGCGCCCACGACCGCGCCATCTCCGCCCGGGCCGAGGCCCGGCCCCACCCGTCCGCCAAGGAGGACAACGTGGAAGCCCCCGTCATCTCCGGCATCGCCCACGACCGCAGCCAGGACAAGATCACCCTCGTCGGCGTCCCCGACGTCCCCGGCGCCGCGGCCCGCATCTTCGCGATCGTCGCCGGCACCGACGCCAACATCGACATGATCGTCCAGGACGTCTCCGCCGAGGGCACCGGCCTGACCAACATCTCCTTCACCTGCCCCGACGGCGACTCCGCGGACGCCCGCGCCGCCCTCGAGGCCGCCAAGGGCGAGCTCGGCTACAAGTCGATCCACTTCAACCCGGACATCGGCAAGCTCTCCCTCGTCGGTGCCGGCATGCGCTCCCACCCGGGCGTCTCCGCCAAGCTCTTCGGCGCCCTGAGCGAGGCCGGCGTCAACATCCACATGATCTCCACCTCCGAGATCCGCATCTCCGTCGTCGTCGACGACGCCGTCCTCGACGAGGCCGTCCGCGCCGTCCACACCGCCTTCGGCCTCGACGCCCAGGACACCGAGGCCGTCGTCTACGGCGGGACCGGCCGCTAAGCCGCCGGCGCAGAACCAGGAAGGAAGCACCATGAGCCCCGTGAACGAGTACTCCGGCCCCGCCGACGGCGTCACCGTCGCCGTCGTGGGCGCCTCCGGGCAGGTCGGCCGCGTCATGCGCGCCATGCTCGACGAGCGCGACTTCCCCGCCAGGGCCGTCCGCTTCTTCTCCTCCGCGCGCAGCGCCGGCACCGTCGTCGAGTACCGCGGCGCGAAGGTCGAGATCGAGGACGTCGCCACCGCGGACCTGGCCGGCATCGACGTCGCCATCTTCTCCGCAGGCGGCTCCGCCTCCAAGGAGTACGCCCCCAAGTTCGCCGCCGCGGGCGCCGTCGTCGTCGACAACTCCTCCGCGTGGCGTCGCGACCCCGAGGTCCCGCTCGTCGTCTCCGAGGTCAACCCCGAGGCCATCAAGGGCCGCCCCAGGGGCATCATCGCGAACCCGAACTGCACGACCATGGCGATCATGCCGGCCCTCAAGGTCCTCCACGACGAGGCGGGCCTCAAGCGCCTCATCGCCTCCACCTACCAGGCTGTCTCCGGCTCCGGCCGCGCCGGCGTCGCCGAGCTCGCCGGGCAGGTCCGCACCGTCGTCGAGGCCGGTGCCGATCTCGAGGGCCTCGCCCTGGACGGCCGCGCCGTCGAGTTCCCCGAGCCGGACGTCTACGTCGACACCATCGCCTTCAACGCGGTGGCCTGGGCGGGGGGCGACGCCGGCGACGGCTCCGGCGAGACCGACGAGGAGCAGAAGCTCCGCAACGAGTCCCGGAAGATCCTCGGCATCCCGGACCTGCGCGTCTCCGGCACCTGCGTGCGCATCCCCGTCTTCTCCGGGCACGGCGTGAGCGTCGCCGCGGAGTTCGAGCGCGAGCTCAGCCCCGAGCGCGCCATCGAGCTGCTCAAGAACGCTCCCGGCGTCACCTACGACGACGTCCCGAGCCCGCTCAAGGGCGCCGGCCGCGACGGCACCTTCGTGGGCCGCGTCCGCGCCGACGGCGCCTTCGACGAGGGCCACGGCATCGACCTCTTCGCGGTGGGGGACAACCTGCGCAAGGGCGCCGCCCTCAACGCCGTCGAGCTCGCCGAGCTCGTCGCGAAGGAGATCGTCGCCGCCCGCTGAGGCGCGCGCTCGGCTACGCACGGCGGCGGGGCGGGAGACCCGGGATGACCCGGCTCCCGCCCCGCCGTCGTCGCGCTTCTCCTCGCCGAGGTCGGGACATCCTGATCTCGAGATCGGGACGTCGTCACGTGCGCTCGCCGAGTTCGGTCGGCCCTCCACAGGGGAGTGGACTCCGGACCGACCTCGACGCGCTGATCGACCGAACTCAGTGGGGCTGGGACGAGTGCCGCCGTGGCTGCACCTGCTTGGACGCGGCGACGACCGTGCGAGGTCTGCGCTTCAGGACTCGAACCTCGGCTCCGTGCCGTCCAGCACCGTGCCGAAGTCGCAGGCGTCCTCGACGACGCGCCCCATGAGTGCCGCGATCTCGGGGTCGAGACCGGTGGCCCTGGGCGCCCGCTCCCACGCGCCGCGAGCGGTCTGCGCGACGCGGGTGACGAGTCGGATGACGTCGCTGCGAGCCACGCCCCAGTCGGTGTCGAGGAGCTGCTCGAGGCTCCGGTCGGGCGAGGCCCCGTCGATCGGAGTGCCCGTCTGCTCCTTGGGGAAGGGGACGAGGTCGAAGAGCGGCGCGAGCCTCCAGGTCCCGGCCCGTCTGACGAAGCCCAGGTTGCGGGCGTGGTCGTCGATGTTGTGGACGCAGATCGCGAGCGCCGCCGCACCGACGACGCCGTGCACGGCGGAGGAGCCCGCGACGAAGCGGGCCGTGTCGGCCGCGAGTCGGTACGTCATGGGCTCGAAGGGGCCCAGTGCTGCGGCGGTGCGCATCGACTGGTACCCGAGCCTGCCCCGCGTGGTCCGGTCGAAGCGGTCGACGAGCAGCACGGAGCGCCCGGCGTCGAGGCGCTCGAGGCGGAACGGGGGAACCTCGAGGCCCGCGTCCTCGGCGACCGCGAGCGCGACCGCCTCGCAGGCCTCGACGTCGTAGGCGTCCTGCTCCCACGGGAACTTCGCCATGACGAGCGAGCCGTCCGGGCGCCGCAGCGCCGTTTTGGGGCGGGCGCCGCCCTGGCTGGAGGACCCGAGGTAGATCCTGCGCACCGCCGCGGCGTCGGCCTCGCCGCGGACCAGCGCCGCGACGTCGGCCTCGAGCGCGGCGAGCTCCTCGAGGGGCGCCACGTCCCCGGTCGTCGTCCAGCCCGCGTCCGGATCGGCCGCGAAGCGGAGCGCCCCCTGCCGGGACTCGTCCGCGACGGCGGCGAGCATCCCGAGGCTCGTCGAGATCTCGGCGAGGGGTCGACTGCGGGAGATGACCTGTCTGCCCCAGGCGTCCGGGCCGGCGTCGTCGAGCACGCCGAAGGTGGAGGTGCCGTCGGCGGGCGCCTGCGGTCCCGGGGCGAGCGGGAGCCCTTCGCCGATCGGGAACCCGGTGGCCAGCCAGTCGCGGTCGTAGGTGAAGGACTGGATCTGCGCTCCGCCGAGGAGGGTGACGGTGCCGACCCGGTTGACGGCGCCGTCCTCGGCCGTCCAGCCGACGACGAGGTTCTCGATGCTCATTGCTCCGCTCCCCGGTCCATGGCCGCCAGGACGAGGGCGCGTCCGACCTCCGACTCCATCGGGTCGATGGCGCGCGCGACGGAGGCATCGACGCCGAGGACCGACAGGACGGCGAAGACGTTGCCGAAGGAGACGCCGGAGGGGTCCCTCTCGATCTGGCGGAGGGTGGGGCGGGAGACGCCGGCGCGCTCAGCCACCTCGGTGGCGCTGAGGCCCCTAGCGCGGCGCCACGTGCGAATCGACGGGCCGATCGTGTCCAGACGGCGGCGCACCGCCGGGTGAAAGCTCTTGGGCATCGCTCCTCCTGGCGTCAGTCTGGCAAGAGGAGTTTCCATGCGCAAGTGATTCGGAAAGGATTCGGACTGTCCGTGCGGCTCGCGCGAGGTGGAGGGACGCGAGCGGGCGGCCCTCCCTGGTGGGAGGACCGCCCGTCATCCGCGTCACGATGTCCCGATCTCGAGGTCAGGATGTCCCGATCTCGGCGAAGGGGGCGGTCAGGACTGCCTGGAGCCCTTCGAGGCCCGCGCGCTCTTCGAGCCCTTGGCCGGCGTCGCGGCGTCGGCGGACTCGGCGTCGTCCGCCTCGTCCTCGGTCTCGGGCATCATCGGCTCGGACTCGGCGATGACGGTCTCCGTCTCACCGGAGGTACCCGGCCCCGACGTCTCTGTGATCTCCGGGTAGGTGGGCCACCACATGGCGCCCTGGACGGCCTGGATGAGGTTGTCGTGGTGGACCGTGGCCACGCCCTCCTTCTCCGCCTGGCGGGCCACGGCCACGGCCACCTGCGCCGAGGAGGCGCGCAGGTGCTCGACCGGCGGCAGCAGCGCGGCGCCCAGCGCCCGCGGGTCCACCTGGCTCGCCACGGCCTCGCCGGCCGCCAGGAGCATCCCGTCGGTCACCGTGGTCGCGCCGGAGATGATCGTCCCGAGACCCAGGCCCGGGAAGAGGAGCGCGTTGTTGCTCTGGCCGATGCGGTACAGCGTGTCCTCGTACTCGAAGGGCTGCACGGGGATCCCGGTGGCGACGAGGGCCTTGCCCTGGGACCAGGCGATGACGTCCTGGGGCATGGCCTCGATGCGCTCGGTCGGGTTGGACAGCGGCAGGACGATGGGGCGCTCGACGCCGTCGCTCATCGCCTCGATGACGGGGCGCGAGAAGGCGCCGTGCTGCGCGGAGGTGCCGATGAGGATCGTCGGCTCCACGCGGCGCACCGTCTCCAGCAGGCCCACCTGGCTGCGCCCGTTGACCTGCTCGTGGGCCCAGTGCGAGACCTCGCCGGCGGGGCGGGCGTAGGGCTTCTGGTAGTCGGGCAGGTCCTCCATATCGTCGGTGACGAGGCCGTTGCGGTCGATGAGCCAGACGCGCCTGCGAGCCTCCTCCGGGGTGAGCCCGTCGCGGACCATGCCAGCGGTGATCTGGTCGGCCGTGCCGGTGCCCGCGGTGCCCGCGCCGAAGACGACGAGCTTCTGGTCGGCGAAGGTCTGGCCGGTGGCCTTCATGCCGGCCATGACGGCCGCGATGACGATGGTGCCGGTGCCCTGCATGTCGTCGTTGAAGAAGCGGTAGCGGTCTCGGTTCGCCTCGACGATGCGGCGTGAAGGCGGTCCCTCGGTTGGTCAGCGGGTTGGAGACGATCGGCGGCTTGGGCACGGGTGCTCCGTTCGTTCGGTTCGGGCGCGAGCACCGGCGTCGTCAGGTCCGACGTCGGGACCGCCCGGCGTTGGACGCCCTCATTCTCCCGCGCTGGGACCTTGGTCTCAACGGAAGGTGATGGAGGGAGCAGACGCGGTGTCTTCTCGGACCGTCCGCGGCGGTCCGAGCACGGTGCGACCTGGGGCGACGTCGCCCGGTTCAGGCGGCTGGACGCTCCTGCTCCGACGGCGACGCCGGCCCGGTCGACGGGGCCAGGACCGGGACGATCCAGATGGTCGGTACGAGCACGAGGACGATGAGCAGGAGCGCGTGCCGGTAGCCGATCCACCCGGCGATGAGCCCCAGGACCGGAGGGCCCGCGAGGGAGGCGCCGTAGGCGATCGTCGAGACGACGGCGACGCGCACCGTCATCCACACCGGGTCGTCGCTCACCGCGCTCATGCCGAGCGGGAAGGCGAGGGCCGTCCCCATGGCCCACATGGCGATGCCGACGAGCGCCATCGGCAGCCAGGGCGACAGGCCGAAGACCGTGAGGCCGACGCTCGCCAGGACGAGGGACGTGCGCATCGTGCGGACGCGGCCCAGGCGGGCGATGACGCCCGTGCCGAGGAAGCGCGTGAGCATCATGAAGGACACGAAGACGGTGAGGCCCGTGGTGCCCAGCGCCGTGTTCGTGCCGCCTCCGAAGTCGTCCGTGACGCCGAGCGCGATCCAGTCGTTCGCGCTGCCCTCCGCGAGTCCGCAGGCCAGGAGCAGCAGGCCGATGAGGATGGTCCGGGGCTCGCGCCAGGCGGCGGCCGCCGAGGGGAGTCGGACCGGTGCCGGCCCCGACGGCGCAGGCGGTGGCGCTGACGACGCTCGGCCGGCCGGGCGGCCGTCGGGTGCGGTGGGGGAGCCGTCGGCGACGTCGTCCGCCGCGTCGCCGGGGACCGCCGGCGGGACGACGGGGGTGACGGAGGGCCCGGTGCCCGGGTCCTCCGGGACGACGTCGGCTGCCGCCTCCGCGGCCGCGTCCAGGAGGGGCCGGGCGTCGTCGGCGGGAGCGCCAAGGTCGGCCGGGACCGCGGCCGCGTCGTCGCCTTCGCCGGCGGCCTGCTCGAGCGCCTCCTCGAGCCGCGCAACCCGCTCGGCGTGGTCGACGTCGGGCAGCAGCCACGCGGTGAGCACCGAGTTGGCGACGAGGACGAGCGCCGCGACCGTCGCCAGGTGCGCGACGAGCCCGACGCCCGCTCGGTCCAGCGCTGTGGTGACCGAGGCCGCCAGCACCGTCCCGACGGACCAGCCGGCGTGGAAGCGGGAGATGATCGGCCGCCCCACGGCCCGCTCGGCGCGACCCGAGGCCGCGTTGAAGGTCGTCGTCCACACGCCCGAGGCCGCCTGCGCCAGGTAGAGGCAGATGACGAGCCCGAGCTGCGAGCCCTGCGCGACCATGACGCAGCCGGCGGTGATGAGGACCGCGTAGCTCGCGCTCGCCACGACGAGGGAGCGGCGCGTCCCGAAGCGCTGGATGACGGCGCCCGCCACCGGCATCGACGTGAGGTTCCCGCAGGAGCCGATGAGCAGGATGAGGCCGATCCGCGAGGGGGTGAGCTCCAGGTCCCCGCGCACCGTGGGCAGCCGCGCCACCCACGAGCCCTGCATGAGCCCGTGGAGGAGGAAGACGGCGAAGACGGCGAGCGCGCCGGCACGGGCGCGCGACGGCGTGACGGGTGCGGGGGAGGGCATGGGACCTCCGGGTGTCGGGACGGAGCTGGGGGGCGCGGTGGGGAGCGCGGGGCGGCGCTCTCCTCCGGTCGGGGTGCCTGCCGCGGTCGCGGGGCGGGCTGCTGCGGGGGCGGTGCGGCTGGCCGGCCGGTGCGGTGCAGCTGGGCCCGGGAAGCGTCCCACGCGCGTGCCCGGGGTGTCTGCCCCCTGGACCGTCGCGGCGTCCGATCGTGGGCGGCTCCACACGCCGTCGGCGGTCGCTCGGAGGGGCCCACCGGAATACCCGCCGTCGTCCGCCTGTTGCGCCCACCAGCAGAACCGTCTGGAAAGGACACCTCCATGGCCACCACCAACATCACCGGCGAGCAGTTCAACGAGACCGTCCGCGGCGACGGCATCACCCTCGTCGACTTCTGGGCCTCCTGGTGCGGCCCGTGCCAGCGCTTCGCCCCCGTCTACGAGAAGGCCTCCGAGGCGAACGAGGACATCACCTTCGCCAAGGTCGACACCGAGGCCGAGCAGGGCCTCGCCTCCGCCCTCGGCATCTCCTCGATCCCGACCCTCATGGTCTTCCGCGATGACGTCCTCGTGTACCGCGAGGCCGGAGCCCTCCCGGGCAAGGCCCTCGACTCCCTCATCGAGCAGGTCCGCGAGCTCGACATGGACGAGGTCAAGGCCAAGATCGCCGAGGAGCAGGCCGCCAAGTCCGCCGACGCCGAGGCCTGAGCCCCGCGCGGCACAACGCCGAGATCGGGACATCTGAACCTCGAGATCGGGCTTCCGTCCACAGACACGTCCCGCACCGGGGCGGGGTGTGGAGTTCCGCCCGATGAAGCTGTGGGTGACCTCCCGATCTCGAGGTCAGGATGGCCCGATCTCGCGGGGGTGGGACTCGGCCCTACGCTGGGCACATGCCCGCCACCGCCGCCCGCGACAACGTCCGACTCGCCCGCCTCACCAACTGGTTCGCCACCGAGGCCGTTGAGGCCGGCGACGTCGCCGCCTTCCCGCCCCCCGCCGCCCTCGCCGAGCTGCCCCCGGTCGAGCTGCGCCGTCTCCTCGACGGGCTCCTCACCATCCGCCCGCCCCGCGAGATCCCCGACGACGACGTCCGCGAGGAGCTCGACGAGATGCTCGCCGACGAGTCCCGCGACCGCGCCCACGAGGTCGGCGACCCCGACGCCCTCGCCCTTCCGACGCTCGCCCAGACCCACGGGCTGACCGGTGCGCTCGGCGAGCACGTCGCCCTGTGGAAGGGCGACCTCACGACCCTGCGCGCCGGCGCCGTCGTCAACGCCGCCAACTCCGCCATGCTCGGCTGCCGGGTCCCCGGGCACGCCTGCATCGACAACGTCATCCACGCCGTCGCGGGGCCGGGGCTGCGAGCCGAGTGCGCCGAGTACATGGCCTCGCGCGAGGACCGGCCGGAGGAGACCGGGCGCGCGCTGCTCACCGGCGGATACCACCTGCCCGCCGAGCACGTCCTCCACACTGTCGGGCCGATCGTCGAGGGGCCGCTCACCGACGAGCACCGCGAGCTGCTCGCGAGCTCGTACCGCTCGATCCTGGCGGTCGCGGGGGAGGCCGGGCTGGACTCCGTCGGTCTGTGCTCCGTGTCGACCGGCGTCTTCGGCTACCCCAAGGAGGAGGCGGCGCCGCTCGTTCTCGCCACCATCGAGGCGTGGCTCGCGCTGCACCCGGAGTCGCAGATGCGCATCGTCATCTGCGCCTTCGCGGACGTCGACGTCGCCGTCTACGACAAGGCGATCCGGGCCGTGGCGGCGCGCCGCGGCTGCCGTACGGGGGTGCGCTGAGCGTGAGGCGGCCCGGTGGGGCCGAGAACTGTCCAGAACTCGCAACTTGAAGCAGGGCTTGGTCGGGCGCCATGCTGAGAGCGGCGGAATGACGCGGGCCCGAGCCGCCGTCGGCCGGACGCGAGCCTGAAAGTGGCGAGTTCTGGACAGTGCCGACTGTGAGCCTTACTCGCCCTCTGGGGCGGGCATGAGGACCCATGCAGCCGCGTAGGCGAGCCACATGGGGCCCGGCAGGAGGGCGGCGGCGAGGCAGCCCAGGCGTACGAGCGTCGGGCTCACGCCCCACTCGCGGGCCAGGCCACCGCAGACGCCCGCGAGGAGGCGACGGCGGGAGCGGCAGGGCAGGCTGCTGCGCCAGGACTCGGTGCGCTCGGAGTAGGAACCGGCGGGGTACTGCTGACTCATGACTCCAGCCTGCCCGGGGCGCGGTGCGTCCGGTATCCGGGGTGACCCTGAGCCGCCCCTGAGCGCCCGCCGCCCGTCTCCTCCTCCCGCGTGACGCCGAGATCGGGACATCTGAACCGCGAGATCGGTCCTGAGTCCACAGGCTCTCATTGCCCAGGCGGGCGGAACTGCGCTGGGGAGTCGGGGTGAGTGGCCTGTTGTGGAGAACGTCCCGATCTCGAGGTCAGGATGTCCCGATCTCGCGGGTGGTGGCGGTTCAGGCCTGCGGTGTGGCGGCGGCCGCGGCCTTGGCGGCCTTCGGGGCCGCCGCGGCGATCCGCTCGATCTGCTCGTCGGTGTGCGCCGCGGAGAGGAACCAGGCCTCGAAGATGCTCGGCGGCAGGGCCACGCCCGCCTCGAGGAAGGCGTGGAAGAAGGGTCCGAAGCGGAAGACGTCCTGCGCCTTCGCCTCCTCGTAGTCCCGCACCCCGTGCTCCGCCGCGCCCTCACCGAGCATGACGGAGAAGAGCGACCCGGAGCGCTGCACGCGGTGCGCGACGCCCTCGGCGGTGAGCGCCTCGGACACGAGGTCGCCGACCTGCTGGGCGCGGCGGGCGACGGCGGCGTAGACGGCGTCGTCGGCCTTCTCGAGCGTGACGATGCCGGCGGCGGTCGCGAGCGGGTTCCCGGACAGGGTGCCCGCCTGGTACACGGGGCCGACCGGGGCGAGGAGCTCCATGACGTCGGCGCGGCCGCCGAGCGCCGCCAGGGGCATCCCGCCGCCGATGACCTTGCCGAAGGTGACGAGGTCCGGGATCCAGGCGGCGCGCTCGCGCCAGCCCGTGCCCTCCGCGAGGCCGGTGCGCGGCCAGGTCGGCGTCACCGCGCCCTCTCCGAACGCCGGGGTGGCGAGCGGACCGGTCGCTCCTGCGTCGACCCAGCCGTCCAGGGCCTCCAGCCCCCACATGCCGGCCGGCCCGACGCGGAAGCCGGAGAGGACCTCGTCGGCGATCATGAGCGCGCCGTACTCGGCCGTGACGCGGCGGATCGCGGCGTTGAAGCCGGGCGCCGGCGGCACGATGCCCATGTTGGCGGGCGCAGGCTCCGTGATGACGGCGGCGATCTCGGAGCCGCGCGCCGCGAAGCACTCCTCGAGGGCGGCGACGTCGTTGTACGGCAGGACGATCGTCTGGCCGGCGATCGCGGCGGGGACGCCCGCGGAGCCGGGCAGTCCGCCGGTGGCGACGCCGGAGCCGGCGGCGGAGAGCAGGCCGTCGGAGTGGCCGTGGTAGCAGCCGGCGAACTTGATGACGAGGTCGCGCCCCGTGGCGCCGCGGGAGAGGCGGATGGCCGTCATCGTCGCCTCGGTGCCGGTGGAGACGAAGCGGAGGCGCTCGGCGACGGGCACGCGGCGGCGCACCGCCTCGGCCAGGCGCGTCTCGGCCTCGGTGGGGGCGCCGAAGGACAGGCCCTTGCGGGCGGCGGCGACGACGGCGTCGACGACGTCGGGGTCGGTGTGACCGAGGAGGGCGGGGCCCCAGGAGCCGACGAGGTCGACGAGCTCGTGGCCCTCGGCGTCGGTGACGGTGCCGGCGAGCGCGTGGTCGATGAAGGCGGGGGCGCCGCCGACGCTGCCGAAGGCGCGCACGGGGGAGTCGACGCCGCCGGGGATGACGGCGCGGGCGGCGTCGAAGAGCTGCTGGTTGCTGGTCATGGGTGCTCCTGTGGCTCGGGTGAGCGGCGGGCGCTCGTCGTCGTGCTGCGTGTGTTCCGTGGTCGACCGTCTGTGCACTGCTCGACCGCCGGATTTCCGGAAATCAGGCGGTCGACGGGTGCATTGTCGGTCGACCACGGGGATGGCTGCGAGCCGGGCTCAGTGGGCGAGGCGCTCGGCGATCTCGCGGGCCCAGTAGGTGAGGACGGAGTCGGCGCCGGCGCGGACGATCCCGAGGACGGACTCCATGATGACGCGGTCGCGGTCGATCCAGCCGTTCGCGGCCGCCGCCTCGACCATCGCGTACTCGCCGCTCACCTGGTAGGCGGCCACGGGGACCGGCGACGCCGCGGCGACGTCGGCGAGGACGTCGAGGTACGGGCCGGCGGGCTTCACCATGACGACGTCGGCGCCCTGCTCGACGTCGAGCATCGCCTCGCGGACGCCCTCGCGGCGGTTGGCGGGGTCCTGCTGGTAGGTGCGGCGGTCGCCCTTGAGGGTGGAGCCGACGGCCTCGCGGAAGGGCCCGAAGTAGGCGGAGGCGTACTTCGCGGAGTACGCCATGATCGTGACGTCGTCGTGGCCGGTGGCGTCGAGGGCGGAGCGGATCGCCGTGATCTGTCCGTCCATCATGCCCGACGGCGAGACCATGTGGGCGCCGGCCTCCGCCTGGGAGACGGCCATCGCCTGGTAGAGGGCGAGGGTGGAGTCGTTGTCGACCTCGCCCGCGCGCCTGTCAGTGCTGCCGGTGCCGTCCGCGGACCCCGGGCGGACGAGGCCGCAGTGCCCGTGGCTCGTGAACTCGTCGAGGCAGGTGTCCGCGCAGACGACGAGGGCGTCGCCGACCTCCTCGCGCACGGCGGCGAGCCCGCGGTTGAGGATCCCGTCCTCGTCCCACGCCGGGGAGCCGACGGCGTCGCGGACCTCGGGGACGCCGAAGAGGTCGATGGCGCCGACGCCGGCCTCGGCGAGCGCGACCGCCTCGCGGCGCAGCGAGTCGAGCGTGTGCTGGTACTGGCCGGGCATGGCGGCGATGGCGACGGGCTCGTCGATGCCCTCGCGGACGAAGGCCGGGTAGATGAGCTGGGCGGGGTCGATCCGCGTCTCGGCGACGAGGGCGCGCATGGCGGGGGTGGTGCGCAGGCGGCGCGGGCGGATGACGGGCGCCTCCGGGGCCGGGATGCCGCGGGAGAGGAGGAAGTCGGCGGCCGGGGAGGTCGAGGGGTCGGCGGCGTCGGGGAGGCGGGTGAGGGCGTCGTCGTGGCTGGTGCTCATGCGTGTCATCTCTTCGTGGTGCGTGCTGTAGGTGCTGGTGCGTGCGTGGTGCATGGTGGCTGTGGGGCCGGCGACCGATCTCGAGGTCAGGATGTCCCGATCTCGGCGATCAGGCGGGGCGGTCGTCGGCGGGCTTGCTGAGCGCCTCGATGACGGCGGAGCGGACGCCGGGCGGCGTCGGGGCCTTCGCGATGACGTCGACGTCGATCCCCTCCGCGCGGGCGGCGACGGCGGTCGGCGTGCCGATCGTGACGACCCGCGTCTGCTCGGGCACGGGCCCGGCCAGGTGCAGGAGCGCGCGGGTCGAGGAACCCGCCGTGAGGACGACGACGTCGTAGGCGCCGCCCGCCCAGTCCGCGGCGAAGCCGGTGGGCAGGTCCTCGGGCGCGACCTCCTCCATCGTGTAGGCGGAGACGACGTCGACCTCCCAGCCGGCCGCGGTGAGCCCGTCGACGAGGGTCGGGCCGGCGAGCTTGGATCCGGGCAGGAGGATGCGGCGTGCGGCGCCGCTCGCCCCGGGCTCGGGGCCGGTGCTCATCGGCTCGAGCTCGAGGAGCGCCGCGGAGGAGCCGGCGGCGACGACGTCGGGGCGGCGGCCCAGGGCCTTGGTGACGACGTGCGCCGTGCCAGGGCCGATGATCGCCAGCTTCGTCGACTCGGGGACGCCGGTGACGTCGATGTTCTCGAGGGTGCGGGGGGAGGCGAGGACGAGCCAGGCGTACTCCCCGGCGGCGAGGTCGGCGGCGGCGCGCTCGCGGGGGCCGGCCGGGCCGGGGACGGTGCGCGTGACGTCGACGCGGTCCACCCGAGCGCCGGCGGCCTCGAGCCCGGCGGCCATGCGGTCGTCGGGCTTCGTGCGCGGCAGGAGGGCGCGGACGCCGTCGAGGGCGTGCGCGTCGCGCGGGGCGCGGGCCCTCGCGCTCGTGCCCGTGGGCTCCTCGGGGGGCGCAGCGGGCGCGCCCTGCGCCTCGGAGCTGTTCTTGCGGGGTGCCTCGTGCACGGGCTTCTCCTTCGTGGCGTGGAGGTCGACGAGCTCGGCGGCGCCGTCGGCGAGGAGCGCCTCGGCCACCGCGATCCCCAGGTCCTCCGGCTCGATGACCGTCGCGGTGGCGTCGCGGCGCAGCAGCGTCCGCCCGTCCAGCGAGGCGACGACGGCATCGAGCCGCAGCGCCTCGCCGTCGCCGACCGGCGTCGCGATGGCGCCGACGGGCGCCGCGCAGCCGGCCTCGAGCCGGCGCATGAGGGCCCGTTCGGCGCGGGCGGCGGCGTGCGTGGCCGGGTCGTCGAGGGCGGCGAGCGCGGCGGCGAGGACGGGGTCGGTCTCGGCGAGGTCCGCGCGGGTCTCGACGGCGAGCGCCCCCTGGGAGGCGGCCGGCACCATGACGGGTGCCGCGGTGGCTCCGGGCACGGCCTCGAGGACCTCGGTCGCGTAGGACTCGAGTCCGAGGCGGCGCAGGCCGGACAGGGCGAGGACGACGCCGTCGAGGTCGTGCTCGCCGGTCGCGCCCATCGGCCCGTCCCCGCCGCCGACCTTGCCGTTCACGGTGCCGACGACGCGGGCGAGCCGGGTGGGCACGTTGCCGCGGATCGCGACGATCTCGAGGTCGGGGCGCACGGCGAGGAGCTGGGCGGCGCGGCGCGGCGAGCCCGTGCCGACGCGGGCCCCGCGGGGCAGGTCCGCCAGACGCGCCCCGGACTCGACGCCGCCGCGCGTGCACAGGGCGTCGCGCGGGTCCTCGCGCTGCGGGACGGCGGCGACGACGAGTCCGGGCACTGGCGCCGTCGGCAGGTCCTTGAAGGAGTGGACGGCCAGGTCGCACTCGCCGTCGAGGAGGGCGTGGCGCAGGACGGCCGCGAAGACGCCGACTCCGCCGAGCTCCGCGAGCGGGGTCGGGTCGACGTCGCCGCGGGTGGAGATCTCGACGAGCTCGACCTCGAGGGCGTTGCCCCGGGCGGCGGCCGCCTCCTCGAGGGCGCGGGCGACGATCCCGGACTGGGTCGTGGCGAGCGCGGAGCCGCGGGTGCCCAGGCGAACGGTGTACCGGTCGGTCATGCGCGGTGCTCCTGGGTGGGTGAGGGGGTGCTGGCTGGGGCGAAGGCTGTCTCGACCGTACCCCGCGCGCTCGCGGCCACCCCGGGACCGGCGGACGCGAAGCCCTCGGACGGGTTCGGCGCTCCCTCAGCGGCGGTCCCGGCCAGCCGGGCGGCCTGCTCGCGGGCGTGGGCGACGACGGCGGCCACCCCGGTCCCGGCGACCCACGCTCCCGTGACGGCGAGGCCGGCGCGGGCGTGGGCCTCGGCCTGGAACCGCTGCGTGCGCGCCCGGTGCTCCGGGGTGACGGGCGGCAGCGTGCCGTCCCAGCGCACGAGGAGGGAGTCGACGACCTCGTCCTGCGCGATCCGCACGCCGGTGAGGGCCTCGACGTCGTCGAGCACGACGGCGAGGTCGACCTCGGGGCGCGGCTCGCCGGGGCGGCCGTAGGACAGGCGCAGCGCCTGGACGTCCTCGCCGTGGCGGGCGCACAGGTCCTCGCCGATCCACGGCCACTTGACCGAGAGGTGCGAGAGGGCCTTGGCGCGCACCGGTGCGGGCTCGCCGTCGGGGGCGACCGGCGCGACGAGCAGGCCGGAGCCGACCGGGGTCCCGGCCAGTGCGGGCGCGTGGGCGACGAGGGTGAAGCGGGCGATGGGAGAGCCGACCGGGATCGTCATGGTCGTGTCGACGCCCGGGACGGGGCCGAGGAGGCGCAGGCTCGCGCCCGCCGAGCAGGCGAGGACGAGGCGGCTCGTTCGGGTGATCCTCTCCGGGCCGGTCGGGACGGGCTCGGCCGAGGGCGTCGCGCCGCGGCCGGTCGGGGCGATCCCGAGCTCCCAGAGGGGAGCGGCGTCGGCGGTGCTGGAGGCGCCGGTCGCCATGGGCGTTGTAGCGCCCGCGGCCCGCAGCCACTGCGCGCCGGTTCGCGTCCGTACCTCGCCGCCCGCAGCGACGACGGCCTCGCGCAACGCGTCTGTGAGCGCGACGAGCCCGCCGCGGGTCGTGACGTCGACGGCCTTGCCGCCGCGCTTGCGCGCCTTGCGTCGCTCGACGAGCTCGCCGACGGCGGCCTGCAGGGAGCCGAGCCGCGCCGTCGCCTCCCGCAGGCCAAGTGCGACGGTGTCAGCCGCGAGGACCGAGGGGTCGGAGGTGTGGATGCCCGCGACGATGGGGCGCACGAGCCGATCGAGGATCCCCTCGCCCATGCGGGCGGCGACGAAGGAGGCGAGGTCGGCGGGGTCCTCCGGGCCGGTGCCGACACTGCCGGGGAGCTCGGCGTCGCGGGCGGCGCGCTCGGCGGCCTCCCGCCCGACGACCTCGACGACGTCCGCGGCCAGTGGGTTGCTCGGGATGCCGAGGTAGGAGTCCTTGATGAAGCGGTGGAGGCGCCACCCGCGGGCCGGGTCGTCGTCGGCGACCTCGTCCTCGGGGCGCGGCGGCAGGAAGAGGCGCGCGCCGTCTCCCGACGGGCCGGCCACCTCGAGGCCGAGTGCCTCGACCATCCCGGTGACGCCCTCGCCGCGCATGACGAAGCCCTCGGCGCCGAGGTCCATGCGCACCCCGCCGACCTCGCCGCCGGCTACCAGCCCACCGGTGTAGCCGCGGGCCTCGACGAGCAGGGGGCGCAGCCCGGCTCGGGTGAGCTCCCAGGCCGCGGAGAGCCCGGCGATCCCGCCGCCGACGACGACGGCGTCCCAGTCCTCGACGGGGGCTCCTGCCTCGGTGACGGTGCTCTCGGGCTTCTCGGCTCCGTCCGCCGTGCTCACGCGATCCCGTCCCATCCGGCGAGCGCCGCCCGCTCCCAGTCGGCCGAGCCGTGCGCCCGGGCGACGACCCGCGTGAGGACGTCGGGGTCCGTCGTCGGAGGCACCCCGTGCCCGAGGTTGAGGACGTGCCCGGGCGCCCGGCGCCCCTCCTCGACGGCGCGGTCGACGGTGTCGCCCAGCACCTCCCAGGGCGCGGTGAGCAGCGCCGGGTCGAGGTTCCCCTGGACGGGGCCGACGCCCGTGAGCGAACCGGCCAGGGCGTCCAGCGCCTCGGCGATCTCGGTGCGGTCGTCGACGCCGACGACGTCGGCCCCGGCGTCGCGCATGTCGGCGAGGATCCGGGCGGTCCCGGTCCCGAAGTGGATGAGGGGGACGCGCGCGCCGGTCGTCGGGGAGACGGCCTCGCGGGCGACGTCGAGCACGCGGGCGGAGTACGGGGCGACCTTCTTGCGGTAGTCCGCGGGGCGCAGCGACCCGGCCCAGGAGTCGAAGAGCTGGGCGGCACTCGCCCCGGCGCGCACCTGCAGCGCTATGAAGGCGCCGGTGAGCTCGGCGCACCAGGTCATGAGGCGGTCCCAGGCGGCAGGATCGGCGTGCATGAGGCCGCGGGCGGCGAGGTGGTCGCGGCTCGGACGGCCCTCGACGAGGTAGGCGGCCAGGGTGAAGGGGGCGCCGCCGAAGCCGATGACGGGCGACCAGCCGGCCTCCCCGCGCGACTCCGCCAGGCCCGCCAGTGCGCGCTCGGAGAGGGCGCCGCCGGGCGCCGTCGATCCGGGCTCGGAGGCGGCAACGGGGGAGCCGAGCTCGCGCACGACGAGCCGCACGGCCTGCTCGATGGCGCGCACTCCCTCGGCGTTGCTGCGGCCGTCCGCTCCGGAGCCCTCGCCGAGGCGGTGCTCGGTGAGGCGGGCGACGTCGTCGGCGGTGCGGACCGGGGCGTCCATGACCGGCCCGACGCCGGGCTCGATGCGTACGCCGACGCCCGCGAGGCGCAGCGGCACCATGATGTCGGAGAAGAAGACGGCGGCGTCGACGCCGTGGCGGCGCACCGGCTGGAGGGTGACCTCGGCGGCGAGGGCGGGGTCGAGGCAGGCGTCGAGCATGGACACCCCCGCGCGCTCGCGCAGGGACCGGTACTCGGGCAGGGAGCGGCCGGCCTGGCGCATGAACCAGATGGGGGTGCGGCCGTCGGCGTGGCGGCGTCCGGCGAGGGCCTCGAGGATCGCAGGCGAGGCGGCGGGGGCGGCGGGAGCGGTCACGGGCGGGGCCCCGGGGTCGGGGGAATGGGGTGACGGCTCACGACAAGGCCTTTCTCCTATGCGAACGACAGGCCCCTCCTTGGAATACGAACACCTCGACTTCTCGGCGTGATGGCGCGGAAAAAATGATGTGCTGACGAGCCGTCAGGAATTGGTTCTGACGGTCCGTCGGAAAATACTCCGGAGAGGGCGGGGACATTGTGCTCACGGACGCCCCCGATGGTTCAATACGACCGCCGTGACACTCCACCTCCTCTCCGCTGACCACCGCACCCAGGGCCTCGACGCCGTCGCACGCCTGGGTGCGGTCTCCACGCACCTGGGCCCCGACCTCGTCAACGCCGTCCCCGCGCTGCGCGGGGCGCTGGTCCTGCCCACCTGCAACCGCCTCGCCCTCCTCCTCGACGCACCGCCCTCCGCGCCCGGCCGCGCCGAGCGCGACGCCCAGCACCTCGCCGAGGCCGTCGCGGACTTCCTCGCCGAGCGCTCCGGCGCCCCCGTCGTCGTCCGACCCGGCGCAGAAGACCCCGTCGACCCCGACGCCGCCCTCCTCACCACCTGGGCCGGCCACGACGCCCACACCGAGCTCTTCGCCACCGCCGCGGGCCTGGAGTCCATGGTCGTCGGCGAGCGCGAGATCGCCGGCCAGCTCCGCCGCGCCCTCAGGCGCGCCACCGAGGAGGGCACCGCCACCGCCGACGTCGTCCGCGCCGTCGAGCACGCCTCCACCACCTCCCGCCGCGTCGCCAGCGAGACCGGCCTGGCCGGCAACGGCCGCTCCGTCGTCGCCGTCGGCCTCGACCTCGCCGAGCGCAGCCTCCCGCCGCTGGCCTCCTGCCGCGTCCTCATCGTGGGCACCGGCGCCTACGCCGGCGCCACCGTCACCGCCCTGCGCGAGCGCGGCGCCACCGACATCGAGGTCTACTCCCGCTCCGACCGCGCCCAGGCCTTCGTCGAGGGCCACCGCCTGCGCCCCGTGAGCGAGGCCGAGCTGCCCGGTGCACTCGAGCTCGCCGACCTCGTCGTCACCTGCCGCGGCCTCGGCGCCCCCGTCCTCACCCGCGAGCTCGTCGAGCCCGCTGCCCGCCTGCGCCGGCCCGCCGGCGCCGCCCTCCTCGACCGCCGCGAGGAGCCCGCGAGCCGCGCAGTCCCCGCCGAGCGGCCCCTCGTCATCCTCGACCTCGCCCTCACCCGCGACGTCGAGCGCTCCGTCGGCGCCTTGCCCGGCGTCCTCCTCATCGACCTGCCGAGCGTCCAGCGCGCCGTCCCCGAGGCCGAGGCCCAGCAGGTCGGCCGCGCCCGCGCCGTCGTCGACGAGGAGGTCGCCGTCTTCGAGCGCCTCCTCGGCGGCCGGCGCATGGACCCCGTCGTGCGCGCCATGCGCGGCCTCGTCGACGACGTCGTCCAGATCGAGGTCGACCGCCTGCCCGTCCAGGACGGAAAGGTCGACGCCGACGCCGCCGAGCGCGCCCTGCGCCACCTCGCCGCGCGGATCATGCACCACCCGACCGTCGCCGCCCGCCAGGCGGGGGAAACTGGCCGTGACGAGGACTACCTCGCCTCCCTCGGCCTCCTCATCGGCGACGACGTCGCCGAGGCCCTCCTCGAGGACCTGCCCCTGCCGCCCTCGCACTGCCCCGCCAAGCGGACGACGCCGTCCGGGGAGCCGCTCGCCGGCGCCGCCGGGGACGCGTCCGCGGCCGGACCGACAACCGCGGCCACGGCCGCCGCGCCCACTGCACCCACCACCGTGCCCGAGCCGGGGACACCGGCCCGCGCCACCACTGAGGAGTCCGATGACCGTCACGAAGACTGACCCGCTCGCCCCCTACGACGCCGTCGTCGTCCTGTCCTACGGAGGCCCCGAGGGTCCCGACGACGTCCTTCCCTTCATGCGCAACGCCACCGCCGGCCGCGGTGTCCCCGACGAGCGCCTCCTCCAGGTCTCCGGGCACTACGGCCGCTTCGGCGGCGTCTCCCCGATCAACGCGCGCAACGCCGAGATGCTCGACGCCCTGCGCGCCGAGCTCGTCCGGCGTGGGTCCGAGGTGCCCATCGTCATCGGCAACCGCAACTGGCACCCCTTCGTCACTGAGGCCCTCCGCGAGGTCGCCGACGGCGGCGCCCGCCGGATCCTCACCATGACGACCTCCGCCTACGGCTCCTACTCCGGCTGCCGCCAGTACCGCGAGGACACCGCCGCCGCGCTCGCGCAGCTGGCGGCCGGCACGGACGGCTCGACCGGAGAGGGCTTCGTGGCCGACGCCGCGGCCCGCGTCGGCGGGAAGGGCGGCGAGCCCGTCGAGCTCGTCGTCGACAAGACCCGGCCCTTCTACAACACCCCCGGCATGCTCGAGGCCAACGCCGACGCCATCGCCGCCGCCTACCGCGAGCTCACCGAACAGGGCCTGCCCGCCGAGGCCATCCGCCTCGTCCTCGTCACCCACTCCATCCCGACCTCCATGAGCGAGCGCTCCGCGCCGACGGAGGCCGAGCGCTCGGTCCTCGTGGCCGGGTCGGGGAACGCCGTCGAAGGCGTGGCGGGCTTGGCAGGAGCGGCCCGAGGGACGAGGGCCGCGGATGGTGGCCGAGACGGCGATCCCCGACCCGGTGCTGCCCTCGAGCCCGGCGTCGCCGCGGACCTCTCCACCGAGATCACCTACGTCGAGCAGCACGAGCGCCTCGCCGCCCTCCTCGTCCCCGAGGTCGCCCAGCGCATCTGGCCGGAGGAGTCCCGGGCTCCACTCGACTACGACCTCGTCTACTGCTCCCGCTCCGGCCCGCCCCAGGCGCGCTGGCTCGAGCCCGACGTCAACGACCACCTCGAGTCCCTCATGACGGGCCGGCTCACCGACGGCACCCCCGTCGAGATCCCGGCCGGCGTCGTCGTCGCCCCCATCGGCTTCGTCGCCGACCACATGGAGGTCGTCTACGACCTCGACACGGAGGCCAGGGAGACGGCCGCCCGCCTCGGCGTCCCGTACGTCCGCGCCGCCACCGCCGGCACCCACCCGGCCTTCATCGCCTCGCTCGCCGACGTGCTCCTCGAGCGCGCGGCCGTCGCCCGGGGCGAGGAGGTCGTCCCGGAGTCGACTACCGGCACCGGACCGTTCCACACCGTCTGCCCCGACGCGTGCTGCCGCCCCGCCGCCCGGCCCCCGCACGGGCACGGCGCCCACCCGGGCGCCCGGCCCGGCGCGCACTGACCCGCGCCGCCCCGCCCAGCGACCGGCGGCGCGGCTCTGGACCGCGCACACTGGGACCCGGGACGACGACGCCGTCGGCAGCCCGCGCGGCTGATCGCCACGACCACCGAACCGCTCAACGACCCCGACCGAAGGAAAGACGATGAGCACCGAGACCACCCCCGTCGCGCAGGACGCAGGCACTGAGACCAAGTCCGACCGCACGTACCAGTGGGACCCCCGCGACGAGCGCAACGTCGACATCGACGCCGTCAACGACCACAACCACTACGCCCTCTACGCCGTCTTCAAGCTGACCTCGCCGCTGCCCGCGCTCGAGACCAACCGCCAGCGCCTCATCGGCGAGTCCACGTACTTCGTCGAGGAGTCCGGCGTGACGACGCGCGGCTGGTACGACGTCGCCGGCCTGCGCTCCGACGCCGACCTCATGGTCTGGTGGATCGACGACGACCCGGAGGTCCTCCAGGACGCCTACCACCGTCTGCGCGCCAGCGCGCTGGGCCGTCACCTCGAGCCCGTCTGGTCCTGCATGGGTCTGCACACCCCGGCTGAGTTCAACCGCTACCACGTCCCCGCCTGCTTCGGCGGCGTCCAGCCCCGCGACTGGGTGCAGGTCTACCCCTTCATCCGCTCCTACGACTGGTACCTCCTCCCGCCCGAGGAGCGCTCGCGGATCATGAAGGACCACGGTCGCAACGGCTTCCAGGCCTACCCGGACGTCAAGGGATCGACCCTGTCGACCTTCGGCATGAGCGACTACGAGTGGATCCTCGCCTTCGAGGCGGACACCCTGGACCGCCTCGAGGGCGTCATCCACCAGCAGCGCTACACCGAGGCCCGCATGCACGTGCGCCTCGACGCGCCCTTCTACACGGGCGTGCGCGTGAGCCCGCGCGAGTGGGCGGAGCGCCAGCCCCGCGACTGAGCCGAGCGCCGTCGGGGGTCCGGCTCGACGACCCGTGGTCTTCCACGATCGCGAAAACGAGGTTTGTCATCGAAAACGAGGGAACTTCCCTCGTTTTCGATGACAAACCTCGTTTTCGGCGGTGAGCTGGGACGATGACCAGGCGGCGCCGCCCGGCCCTTAGGTGCCCTCGGCCTCGCGGACCTCGACGAGCCAGGGGCAGCGGCGCCGAAGCAGGTGCTCGAAGCGGGCGTGCATCGTGATGACGGCGGCGGGGCAGTCGTGGCACGCGCCCTGGAGTCCCACCTCGACGACGCCGTCGGCCACCTCCCGCACCTCGAAGCTCCCGCCGTGCAGATGGGCGATGTCGCCGACCGGGCCCGCCGCGATCTCGAGGGCGGCGGCGCGCAGGGCGTCATCCGGTCCGACGCCGACGGCGCTGTCGGCCGACCTCCACGACGACGGCGTCCCGAGCCCGTCGACGAGCGCGCGCTGCACCCGCGGGCCCTCGACCGCCCAGGTCCGGTCCGGGGCGAGGAGGGTGAGGACGGCGCCCGGTGCGACCTCGATCCCGGAGAGCGTCCCGTCGTCGAGCAGCGCCTGAAGGAGTCCCGGCGCGTGCGCGACGGTGCCGGTGAAGGGCAGGAGGCCGTCGGGCACCGTCCAGCGCAGGACGGCGGGGTCCGGCGTCGTCGACGGGTGCGTGGGGACGACTCCCATGGCTGCTCCTTCCGGTGCTCGAGGTGGTCGGTGGGGGTGACCGAGCTCAGCGAGCGGTGCGACCGATCTCGCGGTCAGGATGTCCCGATCTCGGCGAGTGGCTAGAGCAGCGCGGCCACGACGAGGTGCGTGAGCGCCGCCGCCGCCCAGGCCAGGACGAAGAGGTACCCGTAGGCGATGAGCGGCCACTTCCACGTGCCGGTCTCGCGGCGCATCGTCGCCGCCGTCGCCATGCACTGCATCGCGAAGACGAAGAAGGCGAGGATCGCGGCCACGGTCGCCGGGTTGAACAGCAGGTCGCCCGCGTCGTTCGTGAGCGTGTCGTGCTGGTAGGTCATGCGGGTGAGCTCGGCGCTCGGGTTCTCCGGGTCACCGGCGGCGCCGATCTGCCCGAGGGTCGCCACGAAGGTCTCGCGGGCCGCCAGGGACGACAGGATCGCGACGTTGACGCGCCAGTCGAAGCCGAGGGGCTCGAAGACCGGCTGGACGGCCTTGCCGATGGTCGCGCCGATCGAGTTGTCCATGAGGTAGCTCGTGCGCTGCGCGTCGTAGAGGGTGGCCAGCTCGTCGGCGTCGGTGACGACCGCCCCGTCGTCGCCGGTCACGGTGGAGGAGGCGGGGTCGGCGTCGGCCTGCGCGACGGCGGCGCAGGTGGTGTCCGACTGGCAGAACTGCTGGAACTCGGACTCGGAGCGGCCGGGCACGTTGAGCAGGACCCACACGAGGAGGGTGGCGACGAGGATCGTCGAGCCAGCCTTCTTGATGAAGCCCTTGGCGGCGTCCCACACCATCGTCGCGACGGTGCGCACGCGCGGGGCGCGGTAGGGCGGCATCTCCATGTAGAAGGGCAGGAGGACGCCGCCTCGGTCGGTGAGCCTCTTGACGGCCCAGGAGGCCGTCATCGCGGCGACGGCGCCCGCCAGGTAGAGGACGAACATGATCGTTCCGCGGGCGCTGAGGGGCCCCACCTTGGCCTCCGGACCGACCAGCATCGAGATCATGATGAGGTAGACGGGCAGGCGCGCCGAGCAGGTCATGAGTGGGGCTGCGAGCATCGTGGCGAGGCGGTCCTTGGCGCTCGGCAGGGTGCGGGTCGCCATGATCCCGGGGATGGCGCAGGCGAAGGAGGACAGCAGAGCCACGAAGGCGCGCCCCTCCAAGCCGGCGGAGCTCATCACCTTGTCCATGAGGAAGGCGGCGCGTGACATGTACCCGATGCCCTCCATGAGGGCGATGAGGGTGAACATGATGATGATCTGCGGGATGAAGGTGAGGACGCTCCCGACGCCGCCGATGATGCCGTCGCCGAGCAGCCCGGCGACCGCGGGCGCGGGCCCGTCGAGCCAGGAGTGGACGAGCGATCCGAGCCAGGAGAAGCCGGCCTCGATGGCGTCCTGGAAGGGCGCCGCCCAGGTGAAGATCGCCTGGAAGAAGAAGTACATGACGAGCGCGAAGACGATCGTCCCCCACACGGGGTGGAGGAGGACGCGGTCCACCTTGGCGGTCACCGGGTCCTCGTGCGGGGCCGTGTAGTCGGCGGCGGCGAGGACGGACTCGGTCCAGGAGACGCGCTCGGCGCCCTCGGTGGGCGGGGCGAAGGGGACGCGCTCCCAGGTGCGCCAGCCGGCGAGGGCCTCGCGCAGCTGGGGGATGCCGGTAGCGCGGTTGCCGATGACGCGCACGGCGGGGACGCCGACGGCGCGGCCGAGGGCGGCGACGTCGAGGTGCCCGCCGCGGCGGGTGAGCTCGTCGGTCATGGTGACGGCGAGGCACGTGGGCAGGCCGACGGCGAGGGCCTGGGCCACGAAGGCCAGGGAGCGGGACAGGGTGGTGGCGTCGACGACGACGACGAGCGCGTCGGGGGCCTCGATGCCCTCGAGGCCGCCGGTGAGGACGTCGCGGACGACCTGCTCGTCGGGGCTGATGGGCTCGAGCGAGTAGGCGCCGGGCAGGTCCTCGATGGTGACGGCCTCGGGGCCGTCCGAGCCCGCCTCGGTGCCCCGCCCGCCCGACAGCCGGCAGGTGCCGACGGCGCGGGTGACGGTGACGCCCGGGTAGTTGCCGGTCTTGGCGCGCAGGCCGGTGAGGGCGTTGTAGATGGAGGTCTTGCCGGCGTTGGGGGCGCCGGCCAGGGCGATCCGGTCGTTGGCGGCGTCGACCTCGCCGGAGGCGGCCCCGCAGTGGCAGGAGGCGCCGCCGTCGGCGCCCGCGCCGTGGTGGGCGCAGCCGGAGTCGTGGACGTGGCCGGACTGGTGGAGGTGGAGCTGCTGCGGTGCGGGCTGGGTCATGGCGTCGTGAGGTGCTTCAGCGGTTCGGGGGTGCGGCGTGACGGGGGTGCTTCGACGGCGCTCAGTGGCGCGAGGCGCGGATCGCGTGCAGGGCGCGCAGGCGCTCGCCGAGCGTGAGGCGGTCGGTGCCCTCATCGAGGACGTCGACGAGGACGAGCGAGGCGTCGCGGCGGCGCAGGCTCACCTCGTAACCGGCGACCCGGTAGACGGTGGGGTCGCCCATGGGGGCGGCGCGGCGGACCTCGACCTCGCGGCCGGGCTCGAGGCCGAGGTCGGCGAGGCGACGGGCGAGCTGAGCGCCTCGCTCCTCGGACAGGGCGCGGACGCGGGCGCGCGAGCCGCGGCGGACCAGGTGGAGCGGGACCGCGGAGGGGGGCGCGGGGGAGGTGGCGGCGCTGGCTGCGGTGCCCGCGGCGCGGGACTCCTCGACGACGACGCTCACGACCTGCTCCTCGCTCCGACGCGGCGGCTCGACCGCCCTGACGGAAGTAAGGCTAGCCTCATATGACAGAGATAGGAAAGCCTTGAGTCGTCAATCTCCGCGATCTGGACCTTCGTGCACGTCACAGTCGGTTCCGCGAGCTCCGGGAGCGGGACGTGGGTCCCGACCCGATCTCGGCCCCCGTGCTCGAACCGGTGGTTCCGGCCTCGACCGGTGCTGAGAACGCACCGATCGGGGGCGCAGGCGCCGGATCGCGACGCCGGATCGCGACGAGGGGGGCCGGTCGGAGGGTCCGGCGCCTCAGAGGCGGAAGCGGGCGCCGGCGCTCGGGTCGGCGAGCCAGGCCCGGGCCGCCTCGATGCGGCTGACGGCCGAGCGGCGCAGTCCGGCGGGCAGCTCGTCGGGGGCGAACCAGGCGACGTCGGTGGACTCGTCGTCGCCGACGTGCGCGCTCTCCGCGGCCTCGGCGTCGACCCGGCCGATGAAGTTGATCGACATGAAGACGCAGCGGTCCCCGTTGGTGAAGGCCATGGGCTCCTCGGCCTCGACGCTCGTCACCGCGAGGATCTCCGGGGTCACGCCGGTCTCCTCCTGGCACTCGCGCAGCGCCGCCGCGGCGGGCTGCTCACCGGGCTCGGGGATGCCGGAGACGACGGCCCACTGGTCCGTGTCCGTGCGCCGGCCCAGGAGGAACCGCCCCTCGGGGTCGACGACGACGACGCTGACGCCGGGCAGCCAGAGCTGATCGTGCCCGATCTTCTCGCGCAGGGACAGGATGAACTCGGGAGTGGCCATGCCCCCAGGCTAACGGGGCGCCGCCGCGGGCGCCGAGCCCCACCCGTTCCCGCTCCCGTCCCCCGAGATCGGGACATCCTGACCGCGAGATCGGGAGATGGTGATCGGCGGGCCGGTGGGCCGGTGGGGCCCCGCCTCGCAGCGTCGTGGTCATGCCTCCTGGGGCTCGCGCGCCGGTCCCGGATGGTGACCGGCGCCCATCGCCGTCGGGCACGCCGCTTCCTACGGTCCTCGTAGCGGCTCAGCCGGGGTGGTGACGTCGGGCCTGTGCGCCCATCCCCAGGGAGGAGCCCTCATGGCCTCAACTCACGATCCCGAGTCCCGCCGGCACGGATCTGCACGTCGGAGAGTCCGCGACGCGCACCGGCGTCGGGGCCTTCACGCTCATGAGCGCCACCCCGCAGCGGGAGGACGACGACAGGGCTGGCGGCTCGAGCTCGGCGACCTTCTGCTTCGTGCCCGCCGAGGGCTTCGAGATCGACCTGGACCTGAAGGACGACGGGTACTGACCTCGTCCACCGGACTGTTCTCGGTGGTCTGCGCCTGTCGACGGCGGCCGCGGGGTGGCGGGGCGACGTCGACGGACCGGCCGCGGTGCGCGGGCGTGCCGGATGTCCCGATCTCGAGGTCAGGATGTCCCGATCTCGGGGGAGGGGGCAGGCTCAGCGGGGGCGGGCCATGGCGACCTCGCGGGCGCGCACGGCCCAGCGCTCCACCGGGTCGTCGATCGGCACAGGGGCCCAGCTCCCACCGGTGTGCTCGACGGCCCGCGCCAGGAGCCAGTCGGCGACGAGCGGGTTCTTCGGCAGCAGGGAGCCGTGCAGGTACGTCCCGATGACGTTGTGCGCGCGGGCACCCTCGGAGCCGTCGGTCCCGTTGTTGCCGTCGCCGGTGACCACGGTGCCGAAGCGCGTCGCGCCCGGCGCGAGCGTCGTCAGCCCCGAGTGGTTCTCGTAGCCGACGACCTTGCCGAACTCGAGGCTGTCCAGGGTGATGTTGCCGATGAGGCGCCCAGGCCCCGCCACCGTCTCCGCGTCGAAGACGCCGATGCCGGGGATCTCCCCGCCGGTGGCCGTGACGAAGCGGTGCCCGAAGAGCTGGTAGAGCCCGCAGATGACGAGCATGGGTACGCCGTCGGCCGCCCAGGCGCGCAGGTTGGCGGCCCGCTCGACGAGGTCCGCCTTGATGCGCTCCTGCCCCGAGTCCTGGCCGCCGCCGCCGACGACGAGGTCGACGTCCGTGGGCGGCTCGTCGCCGGGGTCGTAGGCGAGGACCTCGACGTCGTAGCCCTGCCACTGGGCGCGGCGCGCGAGCGTGAGGGTGTTGCCCCAGTCGCCGTAGATGTTCATGTCCCGCGGGTAGAGCTGCAGGAGGCGCAGGGATCCGCGGGCGGAGCCGTCCGTCGTGTGCTCGTAGAGGATCGGGTCGGTGCTCACTTCATGACCTCCTCGACGTCGGTGAGACGGGCGAGCCGGGCGCGCAGTGCCAGCATCGCCGTGTACGTGGTGAAGACGCGCATCGAACCGGCGGAGTCGTGCCCGTCCGCCGGTCTCTTGTCCGCGTCCGTGGCCGCCGCCTTCCGCAGCCGTTCGATGGCGCGGTCGAGGTCCGGCTCGACGATCCCGACGGGGACGTCGTCGTAGCGCAGCCGCAGTGCCATGTCCCAGGCGCGTACGCCGGTGACGACGGCGACCCCCTCCTCGCGCAGCGCGGAGAAGTCGATGTCCCACAGCCAGGACATGTCGCGGCCGTCTGCGTACTCGTCGTTGATGGCGATCATGACGGTCTCGGGCCCGCCGACGCGCACGGCCTCCTCCGCGGTGAGCAGCCCCATGCGGAAACCGGCGGGGTTCTTCACCAGGGAGAGCTGGACGTCGTGCCCGTCGAGCTCGAGGACCTCGCCGCGGCCGAAGGCGGCCTGCACCTCGGACAGGGTCCGCAGGGCGCGCTCGAGGTCCACCCGCTCGCCGAGCACCTCGAGGACGAGGGCGAGGGCCGCGCAGGCGTTGAGCTGGTTGTGGATCCCGGGGATCGCGAAGTCGACGGTCCGCTCCGCGGCGTCGACGCGAACCGCGGCCCGCTGCCCCTCGATGTGCTCGAGGACGACGCGCGGCTCGGGCACGACCTCCGACGACGGCGGTGCGACGGTCTTGCCGACGGTGGCCTCGCGGGAGGCGGCGGAGCGCGGGACGTCGTCGGCGCCCGGGGCCGTGGCCGAGCCGACTCCGGCCGGGTGCGCCTCGGCGGGCTCGGTGGTGGAGCCGGTCGTGCCGCCGGTGCGCAGGTCGTCGTCGGACAGGAAGAGGGAGCGCAGCGCGGGGCCGGCCCCGAAGCCCGCCGTGCGCGCGGTCAGGTCCCCGAGGAAGGTGGCGCCGCCGAGGCGCGGGTCGTCGACGTTGGTGACGACGACCTCGCTCGTCGCGGCCGCGACCTTGTGGAGGAGGGAGGCGGTGTAGTCGATCTCGCCGAAGCGGTCGAGCTGGTCGCGCATGACGTTGAGGAGGAGGCAGGCGCGCGGGTGGACGAGCTCGACGAAGCGCACGGCGTGGGCCTCGTCGAGCTCGAGGACGGCGACGTCGGCGTGGACGCGGCCGGCGGCGTCGACCTCGGTGAGGAGGGAGGCGAGGACGCCGCGCACGAAGTTCGAGCCGGTGCGGTTGGTGAGGACCGTGAGGCCCTGGTCCTCGAGGAGCTGGACGACCATCTTCGTCGTCGTCGTCTTGCCGTTCGTGCCGGAGACGACGATGACGCCCTGGGGGAGCTGGTCGAGGGTGCGCTTGAGGAATCCCGGGTCGGTGCGCTCCATGACGAGGCCGGGGAAGGCGGTGCCGCCCGAGCCGCCGCCGCGCACGCGGGCCGCCGCGCGGGCCGCCCGCCCGAGGGCCACCGTGGCGCGCGATCGCAGGGACGCGGGGATCGGGGCTGCCATGGATCGCTCCTGACGTGTCGTGCGGGTGGGGCAGCGGCCAGTGTAGGCAGCGCTCGGTCGCGGGCCGGGGGAGGGGCGGCACCGCGCGCCGCGTCCGGCGAGGTCCTCGGTGCACCGCACGGGGCCGCTCGGCGCTGCGGTGCCGCCCCCGACGTCGCCCCGTCGGAGGGGTCCCGGCGGTCTCAGTCGGCCGGCTGGACGACGCGCAGGGCGCCGGGCTCGACCTCGATCTCGAGGCGGCTCGTCTCGCCCTCGGTGTCCCCGTCGAGCTCGAAGGGCACGGGGGAGTCGGCCTCGAGGCGCACCTTGCGGGCCTGGAGGAGCGTGAAGCCCTCCATCTCCTTGCCGATGAGGATCTGGGCCCCGAGCTTGGCCCAGTCGGCGACGCGCTCGGGGCTCGCGAGCATGAGGTCGACGACGCCGTCGTCCGGGGCGGCCTCGGGGAAGAGGGTCATACCGCCGGTGATGGTGCCGACGTTGCCGAGGAGCGCCATGACGACGTCGTGCTGCTGGGGCTCGCCGTCGTCGAGGGTGACGGCGACGGTGAAGGGGTCGGGGACGGCGTTCTGGACGGCGGCGACGGCGTAGGCGCCCGAGCGGATGACCTTCTTGAGATCGTCGTTGGTCGAGTCCATGATCTGCGCGTCCAGTCCCAGGCCCGCCATGACGACGAAGCGGTCCTCGCCGTCGTCCCAGGCGCAGCGGACGACGTCGACGGGGCGCGCCTCGCCCGTGAGCGCGAGGCGCAGCGCGGCGTCGGTGTCGAGGGGGACGCCGAGGTTGCGGGCCAGGAGGTTGCCGGTGCCCGAGGTGATGAGCGCGACGGGCGTGCTCGTGCCGGCGAGCTCGGCGCACACGACGCGGACCGTGCCGTCGCCGCCGGCGACGAGGACGAGGTCCACCTCGGCGTCGAGTGCGCGGCGGGCGGCGTCGCGGCCCGGGTCGTCGGGCTCGGTCTCCAGCCACAGGCTGGGCTGCCAGCCGGTGCGCAGGATGTCGGCCTCGACGCGGCGCCGCAGGAGGGAGAGGTCGTCGAACTTGGTGGGGTTGAGGATGATCGCGGCGCGCTTGTCCACGGTTCCCTCCGGGAGTCCGAGGTGGGCCCATCCGGCGAGGATGGGGTCGATGCCGCCGATCGTGAGCCCGAGGTTGGCGAAGGCGCCTCCGATGAGCAGGCCGCCGACGACGTCGGAGACGCGCTCCAGGCCCATGGCCCACTGGGCGATCGAGGTGAGGAGGACGACGCCCGCCCCGGTGAGGGCCCAGGTGACGATCGAGGTGGAGCGGCGGCGGTGGGCCCGGGTGAGGGTGACGAGGACCCACGCGCCGAGGGTGATGGCGGTGACGTGCCCGGCGGGGTAGGCGCCTCCGACGTGCGAGATGGAGTCGGCGAAGGCGGTGGCGGGGCGCTCGACGTCGAGAACGAGGGAGAGGACGAGCTGGACGACGATGCCGGCCGCCCCGACGCCCAGGGCGAGAGAGAGCCGCCGCATCCGCTGCTTGAAGGAGAAGATGGCGACGCCGACGATCGCGGTCAGGATGAGGAAGGGGTGCGTGAGGAGGCTGAAGGTCTCGGTGATCTGCCCCAGGACCGAGCGCGGCGCCAGGGCCGGGGGCCGGAGCGAGGTGTCCAGGCCGTGGAGCGCCCCGTGCAGGACGAGCCAGGACCACACGACGAAGCCCACGACGAAGGCGCCGGCGAGCGCCGCCTCGAGCTGGGTGAGGCGGGAACGGGGCCCGGCGGGTCGCTGGGCGTGGGTGGCGGGAGGCTGCGGCATCGGGCTCAGGGTACGGGTGCGCGTGTCACGGGCGCGCGGCGGGGCCGTACGGTGCTGCGGGCCGCGCGGCGCGGCGGGCCTCGTGGCTACGCGCCCCGGCTCTCTGCGCAGGCCGGTGGTGCCGGACCGTGTCGGGGCTCCCTGAGCAGGCCGGTGGTGCCGGACCGTGTCGGGGCTGCGGAGGGCGTGGAGAGGGACGGGCACGACGAAGGCCCGGCTCCTGAGAGCCGGGCCTTCGGGGCCCTGGTGGACCATCTGTCGGGGTGGCGGGATTTGAACCCACGACCTCTTCGTCCCGAACGAAGCGCGCTACCAAACTGCGCCACACCCCGTGTGCAGCGGAGACACTATATCCACCGCCGGGCCGGGGACGGAAATCGTCCCCCTGAGTGCTGGGTCACGCCGTCGGCCGCCCGGAGGCGTCGACGGAGGCCAGTGCCGGCCGACGGCGGCCCGGCCGACTCCCGCTCAGGCGCGCGGCAGGAGGGTGAGCAGCGTGGCCTCAGGGCGGCAGGCGACGCGGACCGGTGTGTACGGGCTCGTGCCCAGGCCCGCCGAGACGTGCAGGTACATGTGGTCCGCGGCGGCAGGCGTGCCGATCCGGCCTGGCCATTGCGACAGCCCGGAGGCGCGCGAGCGGTCGAGGTCGCAGTTGGTGACGAGCGCGCCGTAGATGGGCAGGCAGAGCTGGCCGCCGTGGGTGTGGCCCGCCAGCGCCAGGTCGACGTCGTCGGCGCTCATGGCGTCGAGGACGCGGCGGTAGGGGGCGTGGAGGAGGCCGAGGCGCAGCGGGCGCCCGTCCGCGTCGACGACCGGGGCCGCGCCGTCCGTCCCCGAGCCGGCCTGGTCCGAGGGGGCCGGGTACTCGTCGCGCTCGGCGTGCGGGTCGTCGACGCCGACGAGCTCGATGCTGCGCCCCCGCACGGTGATGCTGCCGCGGGCGTTCGTGAGATCCGCCCAGCCGCCGGCGGCCTGGATGTCGCGGACCTCCTCCCACGGCAGCGCCTCGATCTGCTCGTCCTGCTCCGGGTCGTTCGCGGTGCGTGGGTCCCGGCGCAGGTAGCGGGTCGGGGACTTGAGGACCGTCGTGCGGTAGTCGTGGTCGCCCATGACGAAGGCGCCCGGCAGGTCCGTGAAGGGCTCGAGGGCGCGGCGCAGCGGCTCGACGCCGTTGGCGAAGGAGAGGTTGTCGCCCGTGTCGACGACGACGTCGGGGTGCAGGTCCGCCAGGGCGCGCACCCAGTCGACGCGGGCGTGGTCGCGCTCGGTGAGGTGCAGGTCCGACAGGTGCAGGACGGTGATCGGGTCCTCGCCCGTGGCGAGCACGGGCACCTCGACGCGGCGGAGCACGGGCATGCGAGCCTCGACGAGGGCGTAGCCGAGGAGGCCGGCCCCGGCGGCCGCGGTGGTGCCGAGGACGCGGGCGGTGCCGCGGAGGACGGAGCTGCTGGTCTCGCTGGTCATGGGCTCATGATGCCAGCGAGCGGCCACCGGGTGCTCCCGGTCGCCGCTCGCTCGCGGTGCTCGCGCGTCGCGCGGCTCAGTTCTTGCCGTTGCCGTTCTGGGTGAGGCCGTCGCTGCCCTGAGCGGTCGCGCCGTCGGACGCGCCGTCGGAGCCCGTCGTCGAGGCGCCGAGGTCGACCTGGTTGAAGTCCTGCACCGGCTGATCGTTGAGGGCCGCGTCCATGTACGTCTTCCAGAGCGGCGCCGGAGCGTCCGAGCCGTACATGGTCGAGTAGTAGCGACCACCGATGTACTGCTTGTTCATCGCGTAGTACCCGTCGGAGTGGCCGAGCCACACGGCGGCGGCGAGCTGAGGCGTGTAGCCGACGAACCAGGCGTTGTCCATCTCGTCCGTCGTACCGGTCTTGCCGGCGGCGGGACGGTTGTCGAGGGTCGCCGCGGAGGCTGTTCCGCTTCTGCCGAGGACGTTGGTGAGCGTGAGGGACACCTTGTCCGCCGCCGCCGAGTCCATCACCGAGTGGCAGCTCGCGTCGGGGACCTTGAGGTCCTTGCCGTCGGAGTCCTTGATGGCGGAGATGGCGATGGGAGTGCAGTAGGTGCCGTGGGCGGCGAAGGTCGCGTAGGCGTTCGCCATGGCCAGCGGGGTGACCTCCTGGGCGCCGAGGATGATCGAGGGGCGCGGGTCGAGGTTGGAACCGTCGGCCTTGGTCACGCCCAGGTCCGCGGCGAGCTGTGAGACGTCGCAGACGTCGAGCTGGGTGAGCATGCGCGCGTAGCCGACGTTGATGGACAGGGCGGTGTTCTGGATGACGTTGTGCGTGCCGCCCTCGCCGGGGTTCGCGTTGCTGACAGTCCAGGAGTCCGCCATCTCAGGGGCACAGGGGATGGTCCACGACGACCTCGGAAAGGTCGTCTCGCTCGTGTTCATCGTGGTGTAGCCGGAGTGGCCGGTCTGGTACCAGTCCGCGAGCACGAAGGTCTTGAAGGCCGATCCGGGCTGGAAGCCGTTCGAGTCGAGGCCACCGTGCGCAGCGTCCGCCGCGTACGAGATCTGCGTGGCGCTCGCGTCGCTGGCGGAGGCGTCGCCATAGTTCGTGTTCTGGGACATCGCGAGCACCTTGCCGGTGCCTGGCTCTACGGAGACGAGAGCCGCCTTGACGTTCGACGGGTCGTTCGTCGGGACGTACTCCTGAACCGCGGCGTCCGCAGCGGCCTGCTTGGCGGTGTCCAGGGTGGTCGTGATCTCGAGGCCGCCGCGCAGGAGGACCTGCTCGCGCTCGGCCGCCGTCTTCCCGTAGAGGGACGAGCTCTCGATCTCCCCGACGACGTACTGGCAGAAGTAGGCTGCCGAGCCGGCCGTGCCGCAGCCGCCGACGGCGTCCTTGACGTGCAGCATGTCCGCGATCTGGGTGTTGAGGCCCTCGTCGTACTGCTGCTTGGTGATGAACTGCTCCTCGTACATCTTCTGCAGGACCCAGTCCATGCGGGACTTCGCCTTGTCCGGGTTGGAGACCGGGTCGTAGGCGCCGGGGGCGTTCGTCAGGCCCGAGAGCAGGGCCGCCTCGGGGATGCTGAGGTCCTTGGCGGACTTGGAGAAGTAGTGCTGGGCACTGGCCTCGACGCCGTAGGTCGAGGGGCCGAAGGCCGCGATGTTGAGGTAGCCCTCGAGGATCTGCTGCTTGGAGTACTTCTGCTCGAGGGTGAGCGCGTACTTGATCTCGCGCAGCTTGCGGGCGACCGTCGGCTCCTTCGCGGCGACGATGGCGGACTGGTCGTCCTGCTGGAGGGCGGCCTCGACGAGGACGTTGCGGACGTACTGCTGCGTGAGGGTCGAGGCGCCCTGCGTCTCGCCGGAGTTCGCGTTGGCGACGAGCGCGCGGACGATGCCGGCCGGGTCGACGCCCTTGTGCTCGTAGAAGCGGCGGTCCTCGACGGCGACGATCGCGTTCTGGATGTTCGGCGACATGTCCGCCAGCCTCACGACGATGCGGTTCTCCGCGTAGAACTGCGCGAGCTCCGTGCCGTCGGCGGCCTTGATGACGGAGACCTGGCTCGGCTCGAGGACGTTGAAGTCGCTCGGCAGCTCGTCGAAGAGCTTCTGGGAGGCGTTGGTGACCGCGGCGGCGCCGCCGACGAGCGGTGCGGCGAAGCCCGCGGTGAGGATGCCGCCCACCCCTGAGAGCAGGAGGAAGACGAGCAGCATCGCGATGACCTGCGCCGGGGAGAGCGACCGGTCTCGGGAGGAGGCGTTCGACATGGGGTCAGGGTACGTGCCGCTCGCTCCGGAGCGCTGTGGGGCACGGCATGGCGGACCTGGAAATCGGCTAGGAGCCGCGCCTCCCGGGACTGTGAGTCCGTGGCGACGCGCCGACGGCGGTCGCCGCCGCGGCGCTCGGGGCGGGCGGCCCGGATGCCGGGCGGGCGGACGGCCTGCGCACCTCGGTTCGCCGTCGGTGGGACCAATGGGGTGGAGCCGCTGTTCACTACACCACGACGCGGTCGCGACACGCCCAATTGGGACCGTGCCCCGGTGTGGATTTGGTCAAACGGCGAGTTTGGGCATACCTTCGGGGTGTGACGCGGGTGACAACGTCGTCGCCCGATGCGATATGGGAGAAGTAATGACGACGATCGATCAGTCCTGGGCCGTCCGAGCGGCCTGCGCGAACGTCGAGCCCGACCAGCTCTTCGGCAAGGGCGCCGAGCAGCGCGACGCCCGCTCGCTCTGCTTCTCCTGCCCTGTGCGCATGGAGTGCCTCGCCGAGGCCCTCGACTCCGAGTCCTCCTTCGGCGTGTGGGGCGGCCTCACCGAGCGCGAGCGCCGCGCCCTGCTGCGTCGCTTCCCCGAGGTCGAGGACTGGGGCGCCTGGCTCCAGCGCGAGGACGACGACCTCGTCGCCGAGATCCACGCCCGCCGGGCCCCGCGCATCCTCGCCCACGTGCGCTGAGGACGGACCCGCCGCGGGCTGCACCGCCCGGGGCGTCCGCTGTGAGGTCGCGCTACCCCGGCTCCGCCGTCCCCTGTGAGGTCGCGCTACCCCGGCTCCGCCATCCGCTGCGCGCCGTCGCACTCGTGGTGCGGGCTCGCACCCTCTGCGCGCCCACGCCGCAAGGCTCGGCCGTGCAACGGGTGCCAAGGTGCGCAAGGGATGCGAACGTGACGTGAGCGTGCAGGTAGCCTCGACGCATGACTACTTGGGAATACGCCACGCTGCCCCTGCTCACCCACGCGACGAAGCAGATCCTCGACCAGTGGGGCGCTGACGGCTGGGAGCTCGTCCAGGTCGTCCCCGGCCCGACCGGGTCCGACAACCTCGTGGCCTACATGAAGCGCCCGAAGAACGACTGACCCCGCCCGTCGACCACGGGCCGGCGGACGCGACGGAGGGCCTGACCACCTCACGGTGGCCAGGCCCTCCTGCTCGTTGTGGGGTGGGCGCCTCAGCGGGCGCGGCGGCGCAGGCGGTCGACGTCGAGGAGCGTGACGGCGCGGCCCTCGAGGCGGATCCAGCCGCGGGAGACGAACTCCGCGAGCGACTTGTTGACGGTCTCACGGGAGGCGCCGACCAGCTGGGCGAGCTCCTCCTGGGTGAGGTCGTGCGGGACGTGGACGCCGTCCTCCGTGGTGGAGCCGAAGCGGTCCGCGAGGTCCAGCAGGGCCTTGGCCACACGGCCGGGGACGTCTGAGAAGACGAGGTCGGCGAGGGCCGTGTTCGTGCGGCGCAGACGCTGGGCGAGGGCACGCAGCATGTCCTTGGCGAGGGCCGGGTGCGTCTCGATGAAGCTCATGAGCTGGTTGTGCTCGAGCGTGAGCATCTCGGTCGGCGCGACGGCGGTCGCGGTCGTGGAGCGCGGGCCCGGGTCGAAGAGGGTCAGCTCGCCGACGATCTCGCCCGGGCCCAGGACGGCGAGGAGGTTCTCGCGCCCGTCCGGAGAGGCGTGGCCGAGCTTCACCTTGCCGGAGAGGAGGATGTAGAGGCGGTCGCCCGCGTCCCCCTCGTTGAAGAGGGTCTCGCCGCGACGCAGGGTCGTCTGCGTCATCATGGAGCGGAGCTCCTCCAGCTCCTCCGGGCTCATCCCCTCGAAGAGCGGGATCCTGGAGATGATGCTGTCTTCCACGAAGTCTCCTCCTGGTGGTCGTCGTCGGGGTCTCTCCGGTGCCCGGAGACGGCCCGCAGGTCTATCCTGCCACGGTCTGTGACCTGTGGCACGCCGTCGAGCATTGTAGTCTCGGAGTGCGCCAGGTCAAACGGCTGCGCGCTCGATCACGCTCTCGGAGGACCCGTGCCACGACGCCGCCAGGACCCGGCCGCGGCCCCGGACCCCGCGCTCGTCGCCCGGGCCGCCGCCGTCGACGACGAGCTCCGCGTCCTCTACCCCGACGCCCGCTGCGGCCTCGACCACGACGGCCCCTTCCAGCTCCTCGTCGCCACGGTCCTGTCCGCCCAGACCACCGACGCCCGCGTCAACACCACCACCCCGGGCCTCTTCGAGCGCTACCCCGACGCCGCCGCGCTGGCCGGCGCCGACCGCGCCGAGCTCGAGACCGCGCTCAAACCGCTGGGCATGCAGCGCACCCGCGCCGAACGGCTCCTCGGCCTCGGCGAGGAGCTGAGCACGCGGTTCGACGGCGTCGTCCCGAGCACCCGAGAGGAGCTCGTCAGCCTGCCCGGCGTCGGCCGCAAGACCGCCAACGTCGTCCTCGGCAACGCCTTCGACGTCCCCGCCATCACGGTGGACACCCACGTCGGTCGGCTGTCGCGGCGGCTCGGCTGGACCACTCAGAAGGACCCTCTCAAGGCCGAGCGCGACATCGCGGCGCTCTGGGACCCCGAGCGCTGGACTGACGGCTGCCACAGGCTCATCGAGCACGGCCGCGCCGTCTGCCACGCGCGCTCGCCGCGATGCGAGGAGTGCCCGCTGCTCGACGCCGGCCTGTGCCCGCAGGTCGGGGTCTAGGAGCGAGGGCGCCGGGCCAGACGTGCGTCGCCGTACTCAGCCGTCCTCACCGCGCCGAGCTCGTACCTTTCGCCCTGAGACCCACGGCAGGGCTGATGGTCTCGGAACGAGAGGTACGAGCTCGGCGTACTGCGACGGTCGGTCCGGAGGGGTGGGCGTCCCTGCTCAGGCGTTCTCGGCGAGGAAGGGCAGGAGCGCGTCGGCGAAGGCCTCCGACGCCTCCAGCTGCGGGAAGTGCCCCACGCCCTGCACCGTCACCTGAGCCAGCGGCCCGGCCACGTGGTGCGTGTCGCGGGCGTAGGCCTGCGCCGGCTGCACCGGGTCGAGCTCGCCCTGGATCGCCATGACGGGCACCTCCACGCGCCGGTCGAGGGCTGCGATCTCCGTGCGCGAGAGCATCGAGCGGCGCATCGTCTCCAGCGCCGAGTGCGCGGCGCCCGGGCGGTCCATGAGGGAGGCGTAGTAGCCGGCGGGCTCCGCCGCGAGGTCCTTGGTGCGCGGCCCGGCCCAGGAGCGCAGGATGCGGTCGACGCTCGCGCTCGAGCGCAGGCGCCGCTCGGCGACGACCGGCGTCTTGAAGCCCAGGTACTGGAAGGCAGCGCCGGACAGGGCCCGCCCGCGCAGCGAGCGCACGGCGAGCGGGTGCGGGGCCCCCACGGGCACGATCCCGTTGAGCATCCCCGCGTGCGTCCCGGCCATCGTCCAGGCGACCTGACCACCGATGCCACCGCCGACGACGAGCGCGCGCTCGTGGCCCAGTGCGCGGACGACGGCGGCGACGTCGTCGGCCAGGGTGACGAGGTCGTAGCCGGTCGGCGGGCGGTCGGAGCCGCCGAAGCCGCGCAGGTCGACGGCGGCGGTGCGGTAGCCGGCGTCGCCGAGGACGGGCAGGACCTCGTGCCAGGACCACCAGCACTCGGGGAAGCCGTGGAGGAGGACGACGAGCGGCGGGGTGCGGTCGGGCGCGCCCCCGTCGGCGGCGACCTCCTGGCTCAGCGGCGACTCGGGGCCCGCGAGGGCGACGTGGAAGCGCGTGCCACCGGCGGTGACGTCGCGGTGGGTCCAGGGGCCGGGGCGGTTGACGATGACGGGCACGGGCTCACCCTAGCGACGCTCGGCGGCGGGTCCCTCCTACGCCAGCAGGAGGCTCGCGACGACGTACACGGCCGTCCCGCCCACGAGGGACAGTCCGATCGAGCGGCGCCACAGGTGCAGGCCCGCCGTCGAGGCGATCCCGGCGAGGGCCGGCACCCACGTGGCCGGGGCGGTGGTGACGTCGTCGAGGGTGTAGGCGACGAGCACGATCATGACGCCCAGCGGCATCGTGCGCGCCAGGAAAGCGATGAGGGGACTGCGCTCGCGGCCGCGCATGAGTGCGAAGGGCGCGATCCTGCAGGCGAAGGTGATGACCGCGACGACGACCACTGCGATCGCGATCTGGCTGTTCGTGAGCATCAGACGGCCGCCCCCTCGTGGGAGGAGCCATTGGAACGGCGCTACGTGTACAGGCCGATGAGCCCGAGGGCGAGGACGCCCAGCGCGCTCAGCAGCGCGGCGGAGCCGCCCACGGCCAGCCCGACGACGCCGGCGACGAGGCCGATGGCGAGCGCCGCGACGTCGGGGTGGGAGCGCCAGTTCTCGATGGCGAGGACGACGAAGAGCGCGGTGAGGACGAAGCCGAGGAGGCTGGTCCGGGCCCCGACGAGACTCGCCAGGCCCGTCCCGGCGAGGGCGCCCGCCGTCGTCCCGAGCGTCCAGGAGGACTGGGAGACCGCCTCGACGGTGAGCAGGTAGGTGCTCGACATCCGCGTGCGGTCCTTGGAGGCCAGGAGGGCGTAGACCTCGTCCGTGATCGCGTGGACCGCGTAGAGGCGCGTCAGGGCGTTCCCGCGGATGCGGTCCAGGGGGAAGCCGAGTCCGTAGAAGATGTGGCGGCCCGAGACGAAGGCGGCCGAGGCGGCGATCGCGGCCAGCGGCTCCCCGGCTCCGGCGAGCGGGACGAGCAGCATCTGCATCGTGCCGGAGTAGATGACGAGGCTCCACACCGGCGCCCACCACCAGGACAGGCCCTCGGCGACGAGGAGCATGCCGGCGGCGAGGCCGAGGGTGATGTAACCGATCATGATCGGCGTCGCGTCGCGAAGACCGTCGCGTGCGGAGGACATCGTCGCGGGCTGGGGTGCCGGGGCGCCCGGGACGGCCGGGTCCGGACGGGGGCCCGGAGCGCCGTCGGGGAGGTCGGCGCCGTCCAGGGGCGCGGGGGAGTCGGGGGTGGGCACGGCGAACAGGGTAGGGGCGGCCCGAGGACCGGGCCGACGGCGGTTGCGTCCTGAGACCGGCCGGGCACGACGGCGCCCGCCGTCCCCGGCGGGAGAGGGCGGGCGCTGTGCGGTGCGTGCGCTCGGCGGTGCCTGGTCGCGCGGTGCGGGTCTCAGGCGCGGCGCACGCGGTCGACGACCTCCTGCTCCCGGCGTCCAGCGCGGCGCGAGGAGTGGGAGATGACGCCGACGACGATGAGCGCGAGGCCGATGACGGCGAAGCGCCCGGTGGCGGCGTCGGTCCAGAAGTAGGTCGCGAGGGCCGAGCCGAGGCTCGAGTGGTCGGACAGGTCCGACAGGAAGGGCGTCACGGTCTGGTTCGCCCAGTCCGGGACCGCCAGGCCGAGGACGCCCACGGCGAGCGTGAGGACGCCCATGACGAAGGAGCCGACGGAGGATCGGCGGGCCGTCCACAGCGCGATGGCGAGGACGAGCGCCCCGATGCCGAGCTCGACGAGCCCGCGGGTGTCACGGCCGAAGAAGTAGGCCTTGACGGACTCGCTGAGGATCCCCTGCCCGTGGTGGATGAGGAACCAGGCGGCCGGCAGCAGCACGATCGACAGGAGGATCCCGGCCCAGTGCGCGCCGGCGCGCGAGGCCGGCTTCCCGACGACGCTCGAGCCGTCCAGGATGACGTCGTCCTCGGTGCGCGGGCGCTCCGAGCGGGCGGGCTTGGACGTGGAGCCGGTGGCGGCGGCCCCGGTTGCCGCGGCGGTCCCGACGGCGACGGCGCCCGCCGCGCCGGAGCCCGGCTCGATGGTCGTCGTCGGCGCGGGGTCCTCGCTCTGGCGCTGGGCGGGGAAGCTCGAGGTCGGCTCGACGTCCTCCGTGGCGGCGACGGGGAGCGCGGAGGTGGGGGCGCCGTCGTCGACGCCCTCGGCGGGCAGGGCGGTCGTGGCGGCGGCGTCCTCGGTTTCGTCCTGGGTGGAGAACAGGGAGCGGCGGCGCAGGGCCGTCGGGGTGAGCGCGGCCGTGGCGACGTCGTCGCCCTCGGTGCCGTCCTGCTCGAGGACGTCGGGCTCCCCCTCGCGGGGGCTGGCCGTGGGCTGGACCGGGCCGACCTGCTCGAGCGGGCCGTTGCTGTAGTCCCAGGAGCGCTCGGACTCGCTGGGCTCGCGGAGGGACTCGACGTCCAGGTCCTCGTCGGCGGCGAGGTCCTCGACGACGTCCTCCTCGATGATCGGGTCGGCGGCGGGCTCGGCGACCTCGTCGGAGGCGGCGTCCTCCGCCTCGACGCGGTGGCTCAGGCCAGCGAGCTCGGCGAGCTGCTCGTCGGTGTAGCGGCTCGAGCCGGTGCTGCGGGGCGCGGAGGCCGCGATGGCCTCGTAGGGGTCCTCGTCGCCGCCGGCCGGGGCCTCGTCGGCCTCGCCGGTGAGGGCGGAGCCGTCGGAGGCGCCGGTGACGACCTCCGGGTCCTGCTCGACGGCCGCGACGGGGTCGTCGTGCACGGACACGACCTCGCCGTCGTCGGCGACGACGGGGGTCGGCTCGGGCATCTCGAGGGAATCGCCCTGGGCGGGCTCAGGGAACCGGGCGTCGTCCGGCCGTGGGGTGTTCTCAGTGGTCACGGGGCCTCCTTCTCCACCTCAACCGTAGTGGGAGGGCGCCCCGCCCGCGCGGAGGCGTGCCGCGCTCAGACCACGGGCGTCTCGTGGAGGAGCCGCTGCTCGGAGGTGCGGCCCTGGCGGCGGGCCAGGTGGGCGCCCCACCCGAGGGCGGACAGGAGCAGACCGGTCGCCACGAGGCTGATGCCAGCCGGGTCCTGCGGGAGGAGGTCCGCGAGGAGGCCCGCCAGCGGCATCCCCGGGATCGCGCCGTGGAGGAAGGCGGGCAGGCCCGCGACGACGAGGACCGGCCCGACGGTGCGCACGCCCAGGGTGGAGCGGCCCGAGGAGGCAGCCGCGAGGAGCAGGAGGACCCAGGCGACGACGGCCGGGGTCGCGCCGGCGGCCGTGGATCCGTCGGGGCTGACCAGCTCGGCGTAGCCGTCCTGGAGGAGCACGAGGGCGAGGACGACGAGTACCGCGACGATGACGAGGCTGGCGACGTGGTCGTGGCGGCGCGAGGGCGGCGGCGTCGGGGTGGAGCCCAGCTCGCGGTCGGACTCGCCCAGCCGGGCGGCGGTGCGGGCCTCCGTCCGGCCCGCCCGGCGCGCCATGCGCATCCCCCAGGAGCCGCCCGTGAGCAGGGCCGAGGCGATGAGGACGAGGCCGGTGGGGATGAGGAGGCGCGCCCACTCGAAGGGGGCGCCGTGCCCTCCGTGGGCGGCCAGCAGGATGACGCCCTGCGCGAGGAGGGCGATGAGGCCCGCCACGAGGCTGCCGAGCGAGGAGCGGCGGGCGAAGAGGGCCTGGGCCGCGACGGCGACCACGACGACAACGACCGCGTGGGAGACCGCCAGCGGCAGCCGCCCGGCCACGCTCATGCGCGAGGCGACGCCGGACAGGACGAGGAGGGCCGGGGCGAGGACGACGCCGACACCCGCGACGGTGAGGTGGTCCCGACGGCGGCCGCGCGGGGCGACGGGGACGCCGCCTCCCGGGGTGCTCGGGCCGGTCTGACGGCGGCGCAGGGAGTGCGTCGGGCGGCTCTGCCGCCCCCGGCCGGAGGTCTCGCTCGGGTCGGTCGCGCTGGCGGGGGAGTGCTCACTCACGGCGGGAAGCCTAGTGGCTGCGCGGGTCGGGCGTGGCCGGGCCGCGGGGTGGGCGGTACGCGCCCGGATCCCGCCCTGACCTGGGGTGACCCGCCCTTGGGCCGGGGAGAGCCGCGCGGGCGCCGTAGGGACGACGCCGGACGTGGTCGGAACGGAGTCGGGCCACCGCTGCGCGGGCCGGGCCGGTGTTCTGTCCACGGAGGTTAGGTGCGAGGTCGGCGGGTGAGTGTCCTTTGAGGGCGGTGTGTGGGCGGTGGTGATTGTAGGTGTGGAGCCACTGGGGGAAGGCGGCGGCTCGTTCGTCCTCGCTGGCGTAGGGGCGCGCGTAGGCCCACTCCTGGACCAGGGTGCGGTTGAAGCGCTCGACCTTGCCGTTGGTCTGGGGCCGGTAGGGGCGTGTGCGTGAGTGCTTGATGTCTCCCAGCGCGTCGTTGAAGACCGCTGAGCGGTAGCAGTTGCCGTTGTCGGTCAGCACCCGCTTGACGGTGATCCCGGCCGACTGGAAGTAGTCGTTGGCGCGCGCCCAGAACGCGGCCGCGGTCTCCTTGCGCTCGTCCTCGAGCAGCTCGCAGTAGGCCAGGCGGGTGTGGTCGTCGACGGCGTTGTGGATGAACCAGTAGCCGTGCTTGAGGCCCTTCCTGTTGCGCACGCCCTGGGCGCGGCCGGTGAAGCGGTGTCCTCCGCCGGGTGGGATGCGTCCGAGCTTCTTGACGTCGACGTGGACCAGGTCCCCGGGCAAGGGGTGCTCGTAGCGTCTGGGCCGGCTGCGGTGGGCTCTCAGGGGCGCCCCGGTGGTGGGGTCGGTGTAGGACAGGGGCACGCAGTGGTAGCGGGACAGGATCTTGTGGACCGTTGAGGGGTGCATGCCCAGGTGGTAGGCGATGCGTGCTGGCCCCCACCGGCGGGTGACTCTCAGGGCGATGACGCGTCGCTCGGTCCTCCTGGGGGTCTGGGTCGGGCTGTGGTGGGGGCGGCTGGAGCGGTCGGTCATGGCGGTGGTGCCGCCGGTGCGGTAGCGGGTGGCCCAGCGTCGGGCGGTGGTGGGTGAGCAGCCCATGCGTTCGGCGGCCCTGGCCGGGGGCCATCCCTTCTCGACGATGAGTCGGGCCAGGCGCAGCCGACCCGTTGGGGTCAAAGAAGCGTTAGCGTGGGTCATGAAGGCCTTCATTGGTTGGGGAGTGGATGCTTGGTCGCTTCACACCTCACCCGGAGGCCTTCCCCCTTGTCCAGCCCCAGCACCTAACCTCCGTGGACAGAACACCTAGGGTGGGGTCGTGACGAGGATGGCAGTGAGCATCGGATCCGGCCCAGGCGCGCCCCTACCCGTCGGCGGGCCCAGCCGGTCCGTGCGGCCCGCTGGGGCCCGGGGCCGGCGAGGAGCCGCTGCTGAGAACGGGACCGGTGCCGGGACCACCGACCCCGCCGTCGCCGCCCTGCGGGTCATCGCCGCCGACCAGCGGGTCGTCGACGCCGAGGAGGCGCTGCGCGAGGCCTCCACAGAGCTGCGCTGGAACGAGGCCCTGCGCCGCCGCTGGCGCGAGGCCCGTGCCGAGGCCGCCGTCCGCGGCGCCATCGCCTCCGGCGGCGTGGAGGGCGCCGTCCTGCCCGCGGCAGTCCTGCGCGACGCTGTCGCCTCCCGCTCCCTCACCGAGGCCAGCACCGGCGACCCCTCCCTCGACGCCGTCGCCGGCCTCTGGCGCGCGGGCACGCGCCTCAGCACCTGGATGCCGGACCTGCGCGGTGAGGGCCGTCCCGCCCAGCCGAGCCCGCGCGCGCTCCTCACCGCGCTGCACCGCGACGTCGCCGGCCCCCTCGCCGTCACCGGCACGATCCCTCTCGACGACGTCGCCGCGCCCCGCCGCGGTGACCGGGCGCCCCTTGAGGGCGGGCCGGGGGAGGCGCCGACCGGCGACGCCCTCGACGCCCGCCTCGACGGCCTCCTTCGCCTCATCGACGTCCCCGGCGCGCCGTCGCTCGTGCGCGCCGCCGTCGTCCACGCCGAGATGGTCTGCGCCCGTCCCTTCACCGCCGGGAACGCCGCCGTCGGCCGTCTCCTCGTGCGTCACCTCATCACCCGTGACGGGCTCGAGCCCACTGGCGTCGCCGTCGTCGACCAGTACGCCGGGCGGGTCCCGGTGGCCTACGCGGACGCGCTCGCGGCCTACGCGACCGGCACCCTCGACGGCGTCGTCGCCTGGGTCGTGTGGCAGGCCGAGGCCGTGCTGGTCGGCATCCAGGAGGCGCAGGCGATCTGCCGCTCCGTCCAGGCGGGGACGACGCGGGCCTGAGACGCCGCGCCTCGGGCTCCGGGCGGTCTGGGACCCTTGAGGACGGGAGAGGCGGCCCGCACGGGACCGGCCGGCCCCCGCACGGGCGCTGTCGGGGACTGGTCAGCGCCGGAGGCCGGCCGCTGCGATGGCCGCGAGCGCACCGACTCCCGCGAGCAGCCCCGTGTTGACGATGAGCTCCCATCGCAGGGGGAGCACCGTCGAGGGGATGGCGCGCACGGGTGCCAGGTTCGGGCGGGGGATCGTCGGCTGCAGAGGGTTGCGCAGGTTGACCGGTCGCTCGAGGTCGCGCACCGGCCAGTCCAGCTCCGCGGCCAGGCGGCGCAGTTCCCGGTCCGGGTTGACGGCCACCGGGTGCCCGACCGCCTCGAGCATGGGGCGGTCCGAGATGGAGTCCGAGTAGGCCCAGGAGCGCGCGAGGTCGATCCCGTGCTCGGCGGCGTCGGCCTCGAGGGCCTCGACCTTGGCACCGTGGAGGAGGGAGCGCTCGATGCGCCCCGTGAAGCGCCCCTCGTCGTCGGTCTCCAGACGGGTGGCGACGGCGCGGTCGGCACCGACGAGGGCGGCGATGGGCTCGACCACCTCGATGACGGAGGCCGAGACGATGACGACGTCGTGACCGGCGCGGTGGTGCCCCTCGATGAGGTCGAGGGCCTCGGCGTAGACGGCCGGCTCGATGGCGGTGGCCATGGTGTCGGCGACGACCTCCTGGAGGCGGGAGCGCTCGACGCCGGCGTTGAGGGCGGCGAGCTGGTCCATGAGGCGGCTCGTGTGGTCCTCGTCGGCGCCGAGGAGGAGGTAGGGGAGCTGGGCGACGACGCCCCGGGCGAGGGCGGTCGTGGAGATGAGGCCCGAGCGGTGCATCGGCGTGCCCAGGGCGAAGGTCGTCGAGGTGGCGAGGACCGTCTTGTCGAGGTCGAGGTAGGCGGCGGTGCGCCGGGCGGGGCTCGTGGGGGCGGTGGATGTCGTCGAGCCGGGCTCGGTGGTGTCGGTCATCGGTGGCCTCCCTCTCCTCGGGCTGCGGGCGCCCCTCCGGTGCGGCGTCCGTGACAGGGGGAATGGTATCGGCGGCGGCGCCCTCACGGCAGGGGGCCGGATGCTCCACCGGCCGGGCTGGGAGGAGGTGCACGAGCGGGTCGGACGGGGCGCACGCGCGCCTGGGGGAGAGCGACGCGGGCCGGGGCGGAGCCGGGCTGCGTGCGCGGTGCGGCTCCCCAGGGTGGGGTCGTGACGGGGCCGCCCACAGGTCCCGCCTGCACCGGAGCGCCGACGACCTCCCACCGGGCAGTCTCGACGGCGTCCCCGCCCGCCGGTCCCAGGAGGTCCTCGTGCTCACCACCATCCGCCCCAACGCCAGGCGCAGCGCCGCACCGCCGGCCGACGCCTCCCGCGAGCCCACGGGGCGACCGCCGTCGACGGACGCGCGGGGCTCCGCGCAGGTCGTCGCCCTCACCGGCGCCGTCGGAGGGCTGGGCGTGAGCGCCCTCCTCCTCCACCTCGCCCGCGCCAGCGCCGCCCTCGGACGCCGCGTCGCCGTCCTCGACCTCGATCCCGCCGGCTGCCTCGGCACGCTCCTGGGCGACGAGTCCCGGCCCGGCCTGCGCTGGGCGGACCTGCCCGTGGACGAGACCGCCTTCCGGGCGGACCTCCTCGTCGCCGCCCTGCCCACCTGGATCGGCATGCCCGTCCTCACCGGTGACGAGCGCGGTGGACCGGTGCGCCCGGAGCAGGCGGGCCCCGCGCTCGCGGCCCTCGCCGAGGACCACGACCTCGTCCTCGTCGACCTGCCCCGCGGGGCGACGCCTCCGACGGGCGCACGCGTCCTTCTCGTCACCGGAACGGACCTCCGCACCGCGGTCGCCGCACAGGCGATCTCCGCCAGGTTCGAGGAGGCTCAGGACCCCGCCGCGCCCGGTGGCACGGCGCCGCCCCTCAGCCTCGTCCTGCGCGACGGAGCCCAGGACCTCGACGAGGCCGACCTCGTCACCATGACCGGCGGCGACGTCCTCGCCCGACTGCCCACCGACCGCTCCGTCCCGCAGCACGTCGAGCGCGGCGACGATCCCACGCGCGGCCGCGGCGGGGTGCGGCGCTGCGCCCGCGTCCTCGCCGCCCTCCTCGCCGAGGAGCACGAGGACAGCGCCCGCCCTGGTGCCGGCCCGGACGCCCGGACGCGGAGCCGGCCGTGAGCGCCCGTGCCCTCCCGCTCCCGCGTGCGGGAGCCGACCGGACGGGGTGGGGCTCCGGCGCCGCCCGAGGCTCCACGGCCGACGGGGCGGGCAAGGCAGCGCGGACGCGCCCGTCGGCAGGATCGCCCCTGCCTGACGCGGCGGACGGCGAGCTCGAGCGCGTCCGCAGCGCCCTCGCCCGGGGCTCCGATCTCGCCGTCGCCCTCGCGGTCGGAGCCGGCGCGGCCACCGGCGCCACGGGCCTCGCCCGTCTCGAGGGAGCCGTGCGAGCCGACGTCGAGGGCGCCGGCCCCGTCCTCCAGCCCCTCCTCGAGACCGACGGCGTCACCGACGTCCTCGTCGGAGGGGGCGTCAGCTGGATCGACCGCGGCGCCGGCCTCGAACCGGTCGAGGACGCTGCCCTCACCGAGGCCGAGGCCCGCGCGCTCGCCGTACGCATGGCCGCCGCGTGCGGGCGACGGCTCGACGATGCCAGCCCCGTCGTCGACGCCACCCTCCCCGGCGGCACCCGCCTCAACGCGGTGCTCCCGCCGCTGTCCGCCGACGGCACCCTCATCTGCCTGCGCACCTCGCGGCGACGCGCCTTCACCCTCGCCGAGCTCAGCGCCGACGGCACCCTCGCACCCGGCCTCGAGCCCGTCCTCGCCGCGCTCGTCGCACGGAGGGCCTCCTGCCTCGTCACCGGCGCCACCGGCACCGGCAAGACGACGCTCCTGGCGGCCCTGCTCGGTCTCGTGCCCGCCACTGAGCGGATCGTCTGCATCGAGGAGGCCAGTGAGCTGCGCCCCGCCCACCCCCACGTCATCCATCTCCAGGAGCGCGGCGAGAACGTCCAGGGCGTCGGTGCCGTCCCCATGACCGCGCTCGTGCGCACCGCCCTGCGCATGCGTCCCGACCGGATCGTCCTCGGCGAGTGCCGTGGCCCCGAGGTCCGTGACGTCCTCACCGCCCTCAACACGGGGCACGAGGGCGGCTGGGCCACCCTTCACGCCAACTCCCCGGCAGACGTCCCCGCCCGCCTCACGGCCCTCGGCGCGCTCGCGGGCATGGACGAGCGCGCGGTCGCCGCCCAGGCGGCCAGCGCCCTCGACGCCGTCGTCCACCTCGTCCGCGTCCCCGGCCGACGCCGCACCCGCCGCGTCGTCGCCTCCGTCGGGGTCCTGCGGCGCGAACCCGGGCGCGACGGCGCGCTCCTGTGCGAGGACGCGCTGCTGAGGGCACCGGGCGGTCGACTCTCCGCGGGGCCGGCAGCGGGCCGACTCGCCGAGCGCCTCGGCGGCGGGGTGGTCGAGGCGGCGCTCGGAGGCGCTGCATGACGGGGGAGTGGGCCGGGACCGCGCTCCCCGTCGCGCTGCTCCTCGCGCTCGCGACGGCCGTCCTGCTCCTGCCGCCGCGTCGGGAGCGACCCGTGGCGGGTCGTCGTCCGCGGGGAGGCGGAGCCTCGGCGGAGGACGGCGCACGCCGCGGTACGGACGCGTCCGGGTCGGATTCGAGCCACGCGGTCCCGGAGCTCGCCGGTGAGCTCGACATCGGTCTCGTCCTCACCGAGGTCGCGACCCTCCTGCGCGCCGGCGCGACCCCGCAGCGCGCCTGGGAGAGGGCCCTCGGGCGGGCCGGCGTCCGCGCCGGCGTCGAGCCCGGGGACGACGGCGTCCCGCCGGTCCTCCGTGCCCTCGGCGAGGCGCCGGTGCCCTCCTGGCTGCCGTCCTTCTCGCGCTCGGAGGGCTCCACCGGCGCTCCGGGCCGTGGACGTGGGAGCCGGCGCGGCCTCCCGCTGCCCGATCCGGCAGCGGCCCGTCGCGCCCGCGCGGCACGGGCGGCGGCCCCGGGCGCCGTCGCCGCCTGCCGTCTCACCGCCGAGCTCGGCGCCCCGCTCGCGGGGATCCTCGAGACGGTCGCGGACGGCGTCGCCGAGGCCGGCCACGCCGACTCCTCGCGCCGCACCGCCCTGTCCGGTCCCCGTGCGACCGCTCGGCTGCTCGCCTGCCTGCCGCTCCTCGGGCTCCTGCTCGGCCAGGCGGTCGGTGCGCACCCCTCCGAGGTGCTCCTCGACGGAGGCTGGGGCAGCGCCCTGGGTCTCCTCGGGATCGGCCTCATGGCCCTCGGACAGCTCCTCACCGTGCGTCTCGTCCGCGCCGCGGAGGGGGAGGCCGACGTCGTCGACGAGGCCCTCGTCCTCGACCTCGCCGGCGCCGCCCTCGGTGCGGGAGCCTCCCTGCCAGGAGCGCTTCAGGCGCTCGGGGCCGCTCTCGACGAGGAGCCGCTCGCCGTCGTCGGCCGCGCCCTTCTCCTCGGCGCCTCCTGGGGCGCCGCCTGGCGGGCGCCCGAGGACGCCGGCTGGCGGGCGCGGCGGGCCCGGCTCGAGCAGAGCCTGCGCCCCGGCTGGGAGGACGGCGCCTCGCCGGGCCCGCTGCTCGCCGGGACAGCGCGGGCGCTTCGGGCCGGACGCGCCGCACGGGACGAGGAGGCGGCCGAACGCCTCGCCGTGCGCCTTGTCGTGCCTCTCGGCCTGTGCTTCCTACCCGCCTTCGTCGTCCTCGGGATCGTCCCCGTCATCGCCGGCGTCGGTCTGGACCTCCTCGCGGCCTGAGCCCCCGCCGGGCACAATGGCCCCGTGAGCAGCCCGGAACCGCGCAGCGACACCGGCCCCGACGCAGCGCCGGAGAGCGCTCCGCCCCCGGTCCTTCCCGTCGCCCCCGACGGCACCGTCCACCTCGGCGCCGATGTCCGAGGCATCCTCGTCGACATCGACGGGGTCCTCGCCGACCACCGCACGGCCGCCGACGCCGCGGTCTACTCCTGGGCGTCCACACTCCCCGGCTGGGCCCTCGGCCCCGCCGAGACCGCCGACCTCTGGGAGCGCCTCGACCGCAAGCACTTCCTGCGCTACCAGCACGGCGAGCACACCTTCAACGGCCAGCTGCTCGCCCGCGTGCGGGAGTTCGTCCCCGGCGCCGCCGACCTCGACGACGACGCGGCCCAGGCGCACATCGACGACTACTACGCCCACTACCGCGCCCGTCTCGTCCCGTACCCGGACGTCGCCGGCTTCATCGCAGGGCTCCGCGACGCCGTCGCCCGACGCGGCGCCGCGGGCGAGCGGCTCGCCGTCGCCTACGTGACCAACGGGGACGAGGAGTCCCAGCGGATCAAGCTCGACGCCGTCGGCGCCCTCGTCGAGGACTGGCCCCTCATCGCCTCCGCCGAGGTCGCGGCCTCCAAGCCGGATCCACGGATCTTCGCCCTCGCCTGCGAGAGCATCGGCACCACGCCCGACGTGACCGTCATGGTCGGCGACGACCCCTGGTCCGACGTCGACGGCGCCACCGGGGCCGGGTTGCGGTGCGTGCACCTGCGCCGCTCGCCGTCGGCGCCCTCCCGACCCGTCGCCACGATCGACACCCTCGCGCGCCTCGTCGTCGACTGAGCGACGCGGGCCCGTCGGTCCCTCCGCAGGTCGCCCGCGGCAGGCCTCGCCCCCCCGCACCGCCCTTGCGCGAGGCCCGGGCCTCCGGCCCGGGGCGGTCCCCGCCCGAGCCAGGCCGCGGCCGTCGTGGCACCATGGGCGCATGGCACTGCCCAAGAAGCTCCTCAGCCGGGACGAGGTCGTCGTCCGCCACATGCGCACGCACCCCAAGGTCCTCATCGGCCGCACCCTCCTCGAGGCGCTCCTCCTCGTGGCCGCCGTGGTCGGCACCGTCTACGCGCCCGAGTCCTGGAACCCGTGGGGCTACGTCGCCATCTGGGTCGTCTGGCTGCTGGTGACGATCCCGCTGCTCCTCGTCCCGTGGATGCGCTGGATGTCGATCACGTACACGGTCACGACGAAGCGCGTCATCACTCGCTCCGGCATCTTCAACAAGACCGGCCACGACCTGCCGCTGTCCCGCATCAGCGACGTCCAGCAGGACCGCTCGGCCGTCGACCGGCTCTTCGGCGCCGGCACCCTGCGCCTGCAGACCTCGGCCGACGACCCGCTCACCCTCACCGACGTCCCCCAGGTGGAGACCGTCCAGGTCGAGATCGCGAACCTCCTCTTCCACGACGTGCAGGGCGCCATCGACGCCGACCCCGACGACTGAGCGGCGCCGCCCGCGCACGCGGCCCCGTCTCCGCGCGGCCCGCGCTCCGCACGCCTGAGCGTCTGAACCACTTCCCATCGTCTGGACCGCCTGAGCCGCCGGTGGTCCAAACCGTTCCAGGTGGTCCAAACCCGGGGTGGGGGGGCAGAGGCGGGGATTCGCGGCCTGCCGGATGAAGGCGTCCGCGCGCTGTTCACCTCGTCACGCCACCGATCGTCGCTCGCCCCGCTCCCGCGGCATTCCGCCGAATAGGACCTCGGTCCCGGTATTCCGTGACGCCATGTGCTGAAGAGCACCATTCCTGCACTTGGTGCAAGTCTGCACTCGGTGCAGGATGTTGGTCATGAACACGACCACCGGCTCGGCCCCGACCGCTCGCGCGGCCGGCGGCCTGCGCGCCTCCAGGGCGCGCCGGACGCGCGACGCCATCCAGGCCAGTGCCCTCCGGCTCGCCCACGAGCGCGGCTACGACGCCACGACGGTCGAGGACGTGGCGGCGGACGCCGGGGTCTCCCGGCGCACCGTCTTCAACTACTTCCCCACCAAGATCGACATGTTCGTCCACGGGCCGCTCGCCCCTGAGGCGGACGCGGTCGAGGCCTTCATCGCCTCCGACGGGGACCTCCTCGACGACCTCGGCACCCTCATCGCCTCGGCGGACCCCCGCGACGGCGACGACGCCGAGGACTTCCGCCGCCTGCGCGCCGTCTTCCGCGAGAATCCCGAGATCATCGTGGCCCTCCAGCCCCGCGTGCGCCTCTTCCACTCGGTCATCCGCGCCGCCATCGCGCAGCGCCTCGGCACCGAGCTCTCGGACCCGCGGGTCCGGGCCGCCTCCGGCCTCGCGCACCTCATCCAGAAGACCGCCGTCGAGCTGTGGGCCGGCGACGACTGCGAGACCGAGGGGAGTGCCTCCACCGAGGGCGCGCACCCGGCCCCCGCCTCCGTCGCCGACGCCGTCCCGGTCGTCATCACCAGCCTTCGCGAGGTCCTCTCGACCTCGCCCCGAACCACTCAGGAGCTCTCATGACCGTACAGCAGCCCGACGCCTCCGCGCCTCGCGGCCGCCACGCGGCGGACCGCCCCGTCGACGCCGTCGAGCAGCACGGCGCCCCGGTCACCCGGGGCCGCCACGCCCACGCCGTCGACGGCTCCGCCACGGCGACCGCCACCAAGCCCGCCTCCAAGGCGTCCTCCAAGGCCTCCGGCGAGGCCTTCCACCCCGACCGCCGCTTCTGGGCCGTCTACGCGTCCCTGCTCGTCGTCATGTTCCTGTCCGCCATGGACCAGACGATCGTCGGCACCGCGCTGCCCACGATCGTCGGAGACCTCGGCGGCGCCAGCCATATGGCCTGGATCATCACGGCCTACACGCTCGCCGTCACCGTCGCCATGCCGGTCTACGGGAAGGTCGGCGACCTCATCGGCCGCAAGCGCCTCTTCCTCATCGCCATCGCGCTCTTCCTCGTCGGCTCCGCCCTGTGCGGCACCGCCACGAGCATGGGGCAGCTCATCGCCTGGCGCGCCCTCCAGGGCCTCGGCGGCGGCGGCCTCATGATCTCGTCGCAGGCCATCACCGGCGACCTCATCCCGCCGCGCGAGCGCGGCACCTACATGGCCCCGATGGGTGCCATGTTCGGCATCGCCTCCGTCCTCGGCCCGATCCTGGGCGGCTGGCTCACCGACTCCGTCAACTGGCGCTGGGTCTTCTGGGTCAACCTGCCCCTCGGCATCATCGCCTGGATCGCCGTCTGGGCCGTCCTCAAGCTGCCCGTCCACAAGTTCAGCTCCAAGGTCGACTGGGCCGGCCTGTCCCTCATGAACCTAGGCGCCGTCCTCATCGTTCTGGGCGCCACCTTCGGCGGCAACCAGCTCGAGTGGTCCAGCCCGTGGCTCATCCTCATGTTCGCCGTCGGCGCCCTGGCCTGGCTCGCCCTGCCCTTCGTCGAGAAGCGCGTCGCCGAGCCGATGCTCCCCTGGGAGGTCATGAAGGGCCGCACCTTCATCCTCACCACGATCCAGGGCATGCTCGCCATGGGCGGCATGATCGGCGCCAACCTCTACCTGCCGACCTACCTGCAGATGAGCTACGGCTACTCCGCCACGGTGTCCGGCCTGCTCCTCGTCCCGATGACCGCCGGCATGCTCGTCGCCGGCATCGGCTCCGGCATCGCCGTGACCCGCAGCGGCCGCTACCGCGCCTACCCGATCGTCGGCCCGCTCGTCTCCGCCGCCGCGCTGTGGTGGATGAGCACCTTCGACGTCGACACCCCGGTCTGGCACATCTCCGTGGCCGTCCTCATCCTCGGCTCCGGCATCGGCCTGTTCTTCCAGCTCCTCATGACGCTGGTCCAGAACGACGTCGAGGCCCGCAACCTGGGCACGGCGACCTCGGGCAACAACTTCTTCCGCGAGGTCGCGGTCTCGCTGGGCTCCTCGCTCATCGGCGTGGCCTTCTCCAACAACCTCACGGACCGGATCACCTCCAACATCGCCTCGCTGGCCTCCAGCAAGGACCCGAGCGTCCTCAAGGCCCTCGCGACCTTCCAGGGCTCCACCGGCGGCTCGGAGTCCTCGCTGACCCCGGCGATCGTCAACCAGCTCCCGGGCGCCCTGCACACGGCGATCACCACGGCCTACGCGGACGCCCTGACCCCGATCTTCCTCATGATGGTGCCGATCTTCCTGCTCGCCGCGGTCGTCGGCCTCTTCTACAAGTCGGTGCCGCTGTCGCACAAGACGGCCCTCGAGCAGCTCGAGGAGCAGCAGGCGAGTGGCCTGGCCGAGGAGGCCGAGGCCTTCGCGAACGATGAGCTCGCGGAGCCGGAGGGCGACGACGTCGTCCACGACCCGCACGCCACCGCGGTGCACTGACACGCACTGACGCTCTCGGGCCCGCCGTCGTCGTACGAGGGGTGGCGCCGGCACCGTGCATGCTCCATCGCGCCCCTCCTGCTCCGCCCCGCCCGCTCCCGCCCCGCCCTTCGCCCCAAAGGCAGACATCCTCGGCAAAGTGCGACGCCGTCGGCGTCGTACTCTGCCGAGGATGTCTGCCTCTGTTGATCGGCTCGGGAGCGCGCCGCACACGACGACGGCCGGCCGCCCCGGAGGGCGACCGGCCGTCTGCGCGAACCGGGCGCTCAGTGGCAGGGCGTGCGGCCCACGGCTGCACGGTTCGCCGATGAGTGCCCGGTCCGTGGTGCGGGGCCAGCGCTGCGCTGCGGCGGCGCTGCGGCTCAGCCGAGCGTCTCGACGACCTGGATCGCCTGGGCGGCGGCCTGGACGGTCGCCGCGATGCGGACGGCCTCCCAGACCTGCTCGGTGGACAGGCCCTCGCCGCGGACGGTCGCGTCGTGGGCGGTGACGCAGCGCTCGCAGCCGTTGATGGTGGAGACCGCGAGGGACCAGAGTTCGAAGTCGACCTTGTCGACGCCGCCGGACGTGCCGATGATGTTCATCCGCAGGCCCATGCGCTCCTTCTCGTAGTCGCCGCCCAGGAAGTGGCGGGCGCGGTAGGCGACGTTGTTCATCGCCATGATGGAGGCGGCGCCGAGCGCGGCGGCCTGGGCCTCCTCGGACAGGTGCTCCTTGGCCTCCTCGGCGACCTGGACGAGCACGGACTCGTTGCGGGTCGCGGCGGCGGCGGCGAGGAAGGTGCCCCACTGCTGCTGCTCGGTCAGCGTCGTCGTGCGGGCGAGGCTGGAGAGGTTGAGGGAGAGGTCCTTGGCCCAGTCGGGCAGGGCGGAGCGGAGGTTCGCGATCGTCATGCGGCTCAGGCCTCCATCTCGTGAAGGGCGTCGATGGTGGCTGCGCCGGCCTTCCAGTTGCAGGCGCAGAGCTCGTCGGACTGGAGGGCGTCGAGCTGGCGCAGGACCTCCTCGGTGTTGCGGCCGACGGAGTCCGCGGTGACGGAGACCGACTGGATGGCGTTGTGCGGGTCGACGATGAAGGTGGCGCGGTCGGCCTCGCCGGTGGCGCGCTTGATGCCGAGGGCGGTCACGAGGTCCCGGTTGAGGTCGGAGGCCATGACGAAGGGGAGCTCCTGGAGCTTCTCGTGGCTGCGGCGCCAGGCGTAGTGCGTGTACTCGTTGTCGACGGAGACTCCGATGACCTCGCAGTCGCGGTCCTTGAACTCCTCGTAGAGGTCGCCGAAGGCGGCGATCTCGGTGGGGCAGACGAAGGTGAAGTCCTTCGGCCAGAAGAAGACGACGCGCCAGGTGCCCTCGGGGACGTCCTCGGAGGAGACGGTCGTGAAGTAGTCCTCGGGCTGGTCGGCCTCGACGTTCTTGAGGTTGCCGGGGATGAGGCCCGTCATCTTGTAGGCGGGGAACTGGTCGCCGATGGTGAGAACGGCCATGGTTGCCTCCTAAAGGCTCGGAAGGGGTGGTGCGGGCGCGGGTCCAGGGAGGGCGCCCGACCACGTTGTCGGGACCAACGCTAGGTCGTCCATCCAATAACAACAAGTAAGTAACGAAGTGGTTTTCCGAAGGGTACATTATTGGTAGTGCTGTCCTCGTCCGTCGACGTCGACCGGCCCGCCCGGTTCTGTCTGGTCGGTAGGAATGACGGGATCGGCCACGCACCGCCGTCGTCCCGTCACCGTCAGACGGCCGCCGGGCCCCGCCGTCGTCCCGAGGAGGAGGCCCCGTGTCCATCGCCGACCAGCTCACCGACGCCCAGCGCGAGCGCGTCGAGGGGGTCCTGTCCTCCCTCACCTGAGAGGAGCACCTCAACCGGGTCCAGATCGTCTCCCTCTTCGACGCCGACGACGCCCGCGCCGCCGCGGCGAGCGGCATCGGCTCCCTCTTCTGGGCCGGCTCCGCCGAGGCCGCCGGCGAGCCGGACCCCGAGCTCACCGTCCTCGGCGACCAGGCCCCCTCGGCGTCACCCTCGAGGGCGGCGACGCCGTCGCCGCCGCAGGGGACGCCGACCTCGTCGTCCTCGCCCTCACCGAGCCCGGCCGGATCGCCGGCGAGGTCTCCTGTTGCGCCGGCCTCCGACTGCCCGGGAACCAGGTGGCCCTCGTCCACGCCGTCGTCGCCGCGGGAGCCCCGCTGGCCGTCATCATGACCAACGGGCGCCCCCTCGTCATCGGCGACTGGTGGAGCGAGCCGGACGCCGTCCTCTCGGCCTGGCACCTGGGTGCCACCGGCCCCGAGGTCGTCGCCGACGTCCTCGCCGGCGCTCTCAACCCCTCCGGCCGCCTCCCCATGAGCTTCCCCCGCACCGAGGGTCAGCTGCCCGCCGCCTACGACGCCGCGGAGAGCACGGGCCGCCCGGTCACCCGCGGCGGCGCCGAGCGCGAGACGGTCCTGGACGCCTTCCTGGCCGGGCCGCATAACGTCGACGAGTACTTCACGAGCAGGTACCGCGACGTCGCGGAGCTCGGCCCTGAGCTGCGGGTCGGGCACGGTCTGTCCTACTCGGGCCTTGGGCACGAGGGGCCCGCCCTGTCTCAGGAGGCGATCAGCCTGGCCGAGCTCGCCGTGGGGGCGAGTGTCGGGTGGAGTCCGGGGTGTTCTACGTCAGCCTCGGCGGGTACCCCGAGACGACCCCCGCGCTCCTCGCCGTCACTGGGTGAGCGACCCCCTCAAGCGGGTGAATCACCCTCACCCCCAGAGGGGGTATGCGCCCCAGGTGCGTGGCCATCCTTGGAATTATGCGGCTTTCCCGGTGCGGGTGAGGGGGTGGGTGAGGGCGAGGGGTGAGTGACCCACCCGTGGGGTGGGTGAGGGTGTCACCCGCTCGCTGGGTGAAGGTGGGGGCCCTGGCGGACCCCCGGCGGGTGCAATTCTCAATGCCCCCACACTTATAGGTGACTCTCGCTCGATCACCGTGTTTCCTAGTGGCGACACGACCGGACCACGCGGTCCGCTCCTCGAAGAACCGGGAACATGAGAGCAGGTACGCCACATGAGCACGATGACGCTGACGCAGTCCGCGGCCCCCACCCAGGTCGCGGTCCGTCGTCCCGCCACCGTCCGCCGCGAGAGCAACCTCCGTGCCGCGATCATGCCGGCCGTCTCCGGTCTCCTCCTGGTCCTCGCCGTCCTCGTCAGCGTCGGCGTCCTCTCCGCCGCCGTCGCCGTCGTCCTCGCCGGCGACTCCGCCCTCGCGACCACCGTCGTCGGCGTCGCGGGCATCGTCCTCGTCGGCGTCGGCTGCCTCGTCGCGATCCGCTCGCGCTCCTACTGAGCCTCGCGCTCACCCGTGGCGCCCGGAACTCCGGATGCCGCCGACCCAGACTTCCGGGCCGGCTCACCCTTCTTCCTGGCTTGGGGTGAGTCGGCCCGGTGCCCTTAACGGGGCGGTGTGGAACGCCCGACCCGGAATGCCGACGACGGCGTCGGCGTTGCTCACCACGGGTGGGTGGGAACCCTGCCCTGACGCGACGGAGACAAGGAGCAGCATGAAGCTCAGTGCACTCGAGCAGATCCCCCTCTTCGAGGGGCGCACTCCCAGGGAGGGCCTCGAGCAGACGGTCCGCCTCGCCCAGGGGGTGGAGGAGCTGGGCTTCGAACGCTTCTGGGTGGCCGAGCACCACAACACGAGCGCCTTCCTCTCCAGCGCCCCCGACCTCGTCATGATGCACGTCCTGGACGCGACGAGGACGATCCGTGTCGGCTCGGGCGGCGTCATGGCGATGCACTACGGCAGCCTGCAGATGGCCGAGCGCTTCGCGACCCTCGCCACGCTCCACCCCGACCGCGTCGACATGGGCCTGGGCCGCGCCCCGGGCGGCGACATGCTCGCCTCCCACGCCCTCAATCAGAACCGTGTCATCGACCCGGACTCGATCAACACCCTCATCGACGAGACCAAGGCGCTCGTGCTCGACGAGCTGCCGGTCGACCACCCCTACGCCTCTCTCGAGGTCCACCCGACGCCGGCCGTCCTGCCGCAGTTCTGGCTCCTCGGCTCCTCCGGCCAGTCGGCCGCCTGGGCCGCTCAGCACGACATGAACTACGCCTACGCCCAGTTCTTCTCGGGCCGGCAGTCCGTCGACGTCATGGACCACTACCGCTCCCACCTGCCGGAGGGGGCGACGGCGGGTCAGACCCTCTCCGCCCTGTGCGTCTCCGCCGCGTCGACCCGCGAGGAGGCCTGGGAGCAGGCCCTCGTGGCCGGGGCCTTCCGGCTCGGACTGCGCACCGGCCGCTCTGGCGGCTTCCGCTCCCCGAGCACCTTCACCCCGGAGTTCCGGGAGCAGGTGGAGCAGTACCTCACCCTGGATCCCTCGGTCATCATCGGCACCTACGACGAGGTCGCCGAGGTCGTGAGCTCCTTCGCGACGAATCATCGCACCGACGAGGTCATGCTCATCAGCTACATCGACGACGTCGAGGTCAAGGTCAACCAGTACCGCGAGCTCGCGAAGCGCCTCCGCGACTGAGGTCCTGGCAGGGGCCGCGCGTGCGTCTCTCACGGATCGACTCAACGGCGGTGATTCGGGATGCTTCGGCGTTCTGGGGCGCCGCTGTTTCGGGCCTAAAGTCCTGACTTCGGGTGCCCGGAGGGGCTTCGCAAGGAGATTTCATCGAGCCTGGCGTCCAGATCGTGACCATGCTTTACGGATCATTGTGGCGCCAGGGTGTTTGTGCAGGTCAGGGGTTGTTTCGGGTTCTTCCGGGGCCGCAATAGGGCAGCCTGGGGATAGGTAGTAACGATGAGATGTGGACTAGCCGACTCTCGTTGACGCCTCAACGAGCGCGCGATGGTGGGGTTTTCGGCCAGTTTTCGGTGCAAACAGGCATGCTAATCCTTTATTAGAACGACAGTGGAATATCGCTGGTCGGGATCGTGGGATCTGGGTACCGTCACACGTGACTGAGGGATCGCTGTGGGCCCCGCACCGTGTCCCCGCCCCTTCCACTGGCAAGGCCCCTCCCATGTCCTCCTCCGCACCCAGGCCGCTGACGGCCGCGCGGTACGACGGTGTGCCGCGGCGACTGCTCGCACTCCTGGCGGCGCTCGCCATGGTGTTCTCGACCGTCGTCGCCGGTGTCGTCGCGGCGCCGCGCGCCTCGGCCGCCGAGCTCGCCGGCCAGCTCACCAACGTCAGCGTGACGACCACGAAGACGACCGTGACCGACGGCGCCTTCATCACCTCCACGATCAACTTCTGCCTGCCGTCGACGGCCGTCGCCGGCGACACGATCACGATCACGCTGCCCTCGCAGACCCAGAAGTGGACCCGCACCTTCACGGTCAACGGCTCCAGCGCGGCTCGAGCGAACACCGTCTTCGGCGAGGGCGTCGTCGACAACAACCAGAGTCCCGCCGCCGCGACCATCACGCTCATGGACGCGTGCTCGGACCTCGCTGGACGCGGTGACCTGTGCGTCTCGCTCGACCTGTCGGGGTACGTGACCACGACGCAGGAGGCCGGCACGGAGCTCCTCATGGACTACAAGATCGGCTCCGAGACGGTCACTCCCACCAACCCGCCGGTCATCGTCAATCCGAACCCCGCCGGCAAGGACGTTCCCCCGGTAACCCCGCAGAAGAACGGCCGATTCACGAACGACGGCGACCGCTGCCAGCAGGCGGACACGAAGGAGGGGTGTCTCGCGTGGGACATCACCGTCCCGCTCGTGGCCACCGATGAGAACGGCACGCCGAACGACCTCACCGACGACACCCCGCGGGTCGACGCGAACGGCAATCCGGTCATCGCCGACGAGATCACCGTGACGGACACCGCCCGCTCCGCCAGCTGGCAGTGGTACTGCGCCAGCACCACGAGCCGCGTCACGGTCAACACCTACAACGCCGCGGGCACCGCGCACGCGACGGGCACCCAGTACCTCACCGCCACCGGTGCCAAGGACCCGGTCACCTACCCGGGTCTCGTCAAGAGCGTCTCCTGAACGCCCGACCAGCTCTCCGTCACCTTCGACACGACGGTCCTCGATGACCCGACGACGGCGACGGACGAGCGCGCCATGATCTCGCTGACCCTCACCTGGCGGGCCACCCCGGTCAACGTCACGCAGGCGCAGACCACCTACAACAACGACGTCTCGATCACGTCCAACCGTGGCACCTACCAGCGTCGCACCGAGTACTCGAACACCCGCGTCGGCGGCAACATCACCGGTGACGGCATCACCGTCTCCGAGCACGACCGCGAGACCGGTGCCGAGGCGGACACCGCCGCGGACGCCATCGACCTGCCCTCCGGCACGACGTCCCGTCCGATCGTCATCCAGGTGACGAACTCCGGCACGACCTCGCTGCGCAACTTCACCGTCACCGACTCCATCATCGAGGGGTCGGGCGAGCTGAGCGGTCTCTACTGCGACTTCTCCGCCTGGGGCGGCTCCGACCACGTCGACGCCACGACGGACGCCAACGGCGAGCTCGTCGTCTCCAGCCTCACCGCGGCCGAGGCCGCCGCGGTGGCCGCGGGCACGACGCCGGTCGCCTCGAAGTCCTTCGCCGTCGCCGTCCCGGCCGGCGAGCACTTCAGCTGCTACGCGACCGTTGAGGGCATCGTCGGCGTCCACGGCGACAACGTCACGGTCACCGCCTACGGCAATGCCAAGGTCCAGGGCGACAACCCCTTCTACGCCAAGGGCGACGAGCCCGCCTTCGCGGTCTCCAAGGTCTCCACCGACAAGACGGCCGACAACACGACGGGCCTCGTCAAGCTCGCCGGCGGCCAGACCACCCTCGACCGCTCCTACACGGTGACGGTCAAGAACACCGGCTCAGCGGACGGCACCTCGGCCCCGGTCTACGACACCCCAGCTGCCCACGACGGCTTCACCATCACGGGCGTGACGGTGAACGGTCAGCCGGCGGAGATCGCCGACGGCAGGGTCGCCCTCGCCAAGGACGGGGCCACCCTCAAGGCGAACGACGGCAAGGATGGCGGTGATGACGAGAAGACCTACACGATCGTCGTCTCCTAGGCCATCGACTACTCCGTCATCACCTCCGAGGGCTGGATGGCCCTGGGTGAGTGCGCCGCCGCCGGCTCCACCTCGGACTCCGTTTCCGACAAGGGCGTCGCCAACGTCGTCACCATGGAGGGCGACTCCGACGCCGAGCAGACCACGAACAACTGGGACTGCACCCCCGTCACCCCGCCCACCCCGTCGATCGACATCGAGAAGATCGATGAGAAGGGTCACGACGCGGACACCGCCAAGGAGACCGTCGGCCTCACCAAGACCAACGGCGTCATCGGCCTCGACGTCCCGGTGACGAACGCGGGCTCCGTGGACCTCACCAACATCGTCATCACCGACCAGCTCCTCGCCGGCTCCGGCAACGTCACCGAGCTGACCTGCGACATGACGAACTACGGCGGCAAGGTCGTCACCGACGACCTCTCTGACGGCAAGATCCGCATCGAGGGTGGCCGCGACGTCGTCCTTCCGGTCGGCAAGGTCATCGACTGCACCGCCAAGCTCTCCGGCGTCACCGCCGTGGTCCACTCCGACCGCATGTCGGTCATCGCGGACGGCATCATCATCGGCGTCGACAAGGACGGCAAGAAGACGGAGAAGCTCGTCCCGGTCAAGGACCACGACGACTACTTCGCCAAGACGACCGTCCGCCCGACGCCGAGCACTCCGGCCACCCCGGTCAAGCCCGGTACGCCGAGCAAGCCCGGTAAGCCGACGCACTCCCTGGCCCACACGGGTACGGACTCCCTCGCCGCGATCGTCCTCGCGGCCGGGGCCCTCACCGGAGGCGCCGTCCTCGTCGGCTCCCGCCGTCGCAAGGACGCCTGAGCGACCATGGACCGCCTGAGCCGGCCCGCCGGCTGAGCGCCTGACCGACTGCCCGCCACCACCGCGGTGGCGGGCAGTCGTGCGTCCCGGGGGCGGCGGCCCCGAGGGCCCCGGCGTCGTCGGCCTGGCCGGGCGCCCCGCGATAGCGTCGGGCCATGACCTCGACGCCCCCGCCCACCGCCACCGCCCAGCAGGCCGCCGACCTGCGCAAGGACCTCGAGGCCTCCGGCTGGGGCGTCGACACCGTCAAGCATGCCCTCGGTGAGGTCGCCGACGCGGCCCTGCGCCGCGAGATCCGCTTCCCCGCCCTCCTCGCCGTCCGCGCCGGCCTGGCCGAGGACCGCGCCGCCGGCGCCACTCCGAGCCCCATCGCGATCCTCACGGCCCTCTTCATGCTCGGCGAGCCCGTCGCCGCCGCCGAGCTCGACACCGCCCTGCGCCGCACCCGCACCCGCGACGCCGTCGCCATGGGCCTCGTCACCGCCCCGGACGACGAGGGCATGGTCCGCGCGCTGGTCGACCTGCGCCCCCACGAGTCGAGCGACGCGGAGGGGGACGTGCGCTGGTGGGTCGCCTCCGACCTCGGCGAGCTCACCACCGGCCGCGCCCTCGAGCCCGACCACGTCCTCGGCATCGGCGGCGCCGGCCTCACCCTGGCCGCCCTCACCCCGCGCACCCCCGTCGCCACCGCGCTCGACCTCGGCTGCGGCTGCGGCATCCAGACCCTCTACCTCCTGCGACACGCCCAGCACGTCGTCGCCACCGACATCTCCGAGCGCGCCCTCGCCTTCACCCGGTTCAACGCGGCCCTCGCCGGTACGGAGGAGGGACGCCTCGAGCTCCTCGCCGGCTCCTTCCTCGAGCCCGTCGCGGGGCGGCGCTTCGACCTCATCGCCACCAACCCGCCCTTCGTCATCACTCCGCCCGCCGTCCGCGAGGCTGGGCTGCCGCTCATGGAGTACCGCGACGCCGGCGGCCCGGTCCTGCCGAACCTCGTCCCCGTCCTCGGCGAGCACCTCGAGCCCGACGGCACGGCCGTCATGCTCGGCAACTGGGAGCGCCACCGCTTCCAGGACTGGCGCGAGCGCGTCGAGTCCTGGGTCCCCGACGGACTCGACGCCTGGGTCGTCGAGCGCGAGGTCCAGGACCCCGTCGAGTACGCGACCATGTGGCTGCGCGACGGCGGTGAGACCCCCGAGCGGGACCGCGCCGGCTTCGAGGCGGTGCTGGCCGCCTGGATCGGCGACTTCGCCGCCCGCGACGTCGAGGAGATCGGCTTCGGCTACCTCATGCTCCACCGCCCCGCCGCGGGGGAGGGGCGCGAGCCGTGGCGCGTCCTTGAGGAGGTCGCCACCATGGGGGAGGGGCCGCTCGGCCCCCACGTCGCCGAGTCCATCGCCACCCGCTCGGGCCTCGCCACCATGAGCGACGACGCCGTCGCCGACCTCTACCCGACCGTCGCCCCCGACGTCACCGAGGAGCGCCACCTTCGCCCCGGCGAGTCCGAGCCGAGCGTCATCCTCATCCGCCAGGGCGGCGCCTTCGGCCGATCCGTCCAGGCGGACACCGCGCTCGCGGCCCTCATCGAGGTGGCGGACGGCGAGCTCACCGTCCGCCAGATCGCGACCGCTGTCGCCGCGCTCACCGGCGTCGACGCCGAGGCGCTCACCGTCGACATGGTGGCCGCGACGCGCGGTCTCGTGGCGGACGGCTTCCTGACGCTCGCCACCGACGAGTAGGGGATCGGGTCGCGCGAGCGGTCTGTGGACGTCACCCCTACGTCCCATCCATGCAACCTCGGCGCTTCGTGGATGCTCGCTGTGAGAACGGCGTCGCGTTGTTGCGGAGCCGTTACCAACGTGGGTGAATCCACGAAGTTGAGGGTTCTGTGGTCTGCGGCGTTATTGGGACCGCGGGGTAGGGTTATCGCACTGCGAGTGCCTTCCTGGCCCCCGTGATCCCAACCCCTTCCCCCTGGAGCATCGTGGCCCCTCAGCCAACCGGCTCCCCCGCCGGAAAGCAGTCCGCCGGGACGCGCCTCGCCGCCGTCCTCGTCTCCGTCGCGCTCGTCCTCATGACGGCCGTCGGAGCCTTCGTGCTGCCCCAGACCACCCCGCCGGCACAGGCGGCAACGGAGCAGACGGCGGGCGTGACCCTGAACATCACCTCGAACCGAGGGATGATCGGTGCGAGCTACGCCAACAACGCCAAGGATGACACCACCAACCAGGACAATGACTGGGCGTGCTTCCGGTGGACCACGTACTTCGACGGCAGCAGGGCGTGCACGCAGTACCAGAAGGACACGATCCGGTACGGCCTCATTCAGGGGAAGTCCGCCTACAGCGGCTCGCCGGAGCGGTCCTCGATGACGCAGCAGTTCTGGGTCACGGGCGCGCAAAAGGCTCAGGACATGTGGTCGTACGTCGCACGCGGCGTCCCGTACAAGGGCCGCCTCGGGACCTACATCCAGGTCGACACCCAGTCCTCGATCGGGTTCCAGGCGAACAACCCCACGACCGTCCAGGCCAATGAGCCCTTCCTCATCGGCACGATGCGGCACAACAACTACCCGATCAGCACGGAGAACACCTGGCTGCACTCCTCGCTCAGCCTCGACTTCAACGGCGTGACCGAGGAGTTCCCCTTCGTCCAGGAGGAGACCAGCAACAACACCTACACGATGGTCGTCAAGAACACTGACAACCACGGAACCGCCAAGAGCGTCGACTGGTCGTACTGCGGTAGGGGACTCTCTGGCTACTACTACGAGTACACGTACACCAACGGCGTCCAGGGCTCCGCCGTGTGCTTCCAGAACGTGCCGGACGGCGGCGACTACGACCTCTACACCGACTCCAACTACTACACGTACAAGGACGGCAACGCGAACCAGACGCCGGCGTCAGATGACCAGGTGACCATCCAGAAGGTCAACTCCGAGAACATCGTCATCGTCAAGGACGGCGTCCCGTACCGTCTCAAGCTCCTCGGCTTCTACAACAACGGCACCAGCCAGAAATGCTCCGCGACCCCGACCGGCGGCGCAGGAGACACCGTCACCTACTTCCGCACCAAGGAGGGGCAGGACACCTTCGGCTGCCTCTACGGCGAGTTCGAGCAGGAGCGATACGTCACCATCACCAAGAAGACGACGGCGGACGCGAACTCGCAGAACGTCACCGTCCCCGCCTTCTCCTTCACCACGGACGCAGACTCGCAGGCGAGCTACTTCTACGACAACCACGTCACGAACGACACCTCTCTCTTCGCGGGTGCTACCAAGCAGATTGACGGCGTCCACGCCGGTTTCATCAACGACAACGCCTTCACCAACACGCTTAAACCGACCACGGCAGCCGGCTCCGGCGGTACCGACGACTACGACCTCGCCAACGGCAAGCAGACCGGGCAGGACGCCTACTACGCCTTCGGTGTCGGCTCGAGCGGCTTCAAGATCACCGAGCAGAACCCCGACACCTCGGCGAACAGGACGAAGTCCGGCTGGAAGCTGACAGACATCACCTGCGTCAACGGCAAGGGCGAGGACGTCGCGGTCAGTACCAACCTCAACGCGGGAAGCGTCGACTTCTCGAAGGTCGGGGCGGTGACCGACGCCAAGGCGGTCCCGATCCGGTGCACCTTCACCAACCGGTACGAGGCGAAGTCCACCCTGACCCTCAAGAAGGCGGTCTCCGGCGGGACCGCGGCAGCCAGCAGCTGGACGCTCACCGGCACCGGTACCGACGCCGTCACCTCGAAGACCGTCGTCTCCGGTGCCGGCAACTCGGACCAGGTGACCTCCGCCGTCGTTCCCTCCGGTGACTACAGCCTCACCGAGGCCCTCAACAACCAGAACGTCTACGGGTACGAGCTCACAGGGCTCACGTGCCGCAACGCGGCAGGGACCGTGCTCACCATGACGAACGCGGACGGTGACGCCACGAACCTCGCTGAGAAGGTCACTCTGGCGCCCGACGCCAACGTCACCTGCACCTTCACGAACACGTACAAGACTGGCCGCATCGCCGCCAGGAAGGTGCTCACGGGCAGCACCGAGGGCCTCAAGGACGACGGCCAGACCTTCGACTTCACCTACACCTGCAACTCCGGCCAGACGGGCGACATCACGGGTGTCAAGGCCGGCGGCGACGCCGTGCTCGCCAGCGCCGCGATCCCGATCGGAGCGACCTGCAGCATCACGGAGAAGGACGCGTCCATCGCGGCCTCCCGACTGGTCAACAGCTCGTACAAGTGGGCCACTCCGACCTACTCCACGCCCGTCACCGTGACGTCGGCGAACACCGCCACCGCGCCCGCGGTCCTCACCGTCACCAACACGATCACCCAGGACACCGGCGTGCTCCAGCTCGCCAAGACGGTCAAGCCCGACAACGGTGTCCAGGCCGGCTACACGGGTGGTACCACCCGCACCTTCCCCCTGACCTACACCTGCACCCTCGACGGCCAGACCGTCGCCCAGGGAACGAAGGACGTCACGGCGAACGGCCAGAGCGTCCAGGTCGAGGTCCCCGCCGGCGCGGCCTGCACCGTGACGGAGCCCAAGCAGACCGTTCAGGCCGGCGACTTCTCCGCCTCCTACTACGACTGGTCGACGACCACCTACACGGGCAATGGCACGACGGTCGGCGAGGGCGAGACCAAGTCGATCACCGTCACGAACACCTACAAGATCGTCACGGTGCCCCTCACCGTCAAGAAGACCGTCGTCGGGCCCGGTGGCACGCAGGCCTCCCCCGGGACGAGCGGCTACCTCAGCTCCGCGGCCGACTACGAGTTCACCGTCACCTACACCTGCGGTCCCGTCACCGGAACCCTCAAGGTCAAGAACGGGCAGACCGCCACGGTGCAGGTGCCGCGCCAGACCTCCTGCCTCATCTCAGAGGACACCAGCTCCCTCTCCGAGGACGCGCTCAGTGCCGACTTCGACTGGGACACGGCTCAGACGCGTTACGAGGACACCAACGGCGCGGCCCTCGCCAGCCAGTCCGTCGCCGTCGGCACCACGGGCGGCGCCGGTGTCGTCGTCAACCCGACGAAGCGCTCCTTCGGCGGCATCGCCATCGCGAAGACCGTCACCGACACCACCGGCCTCACCTCTGACGCCCGCTTCACCTACAGCGTCCAGTGCTACGCCCCCGGTGTCGACCCGCAGAACCCGGGCGGCGCGCAGACCACCTACACCAACGACGCGGTCACCATCGCCCTGGGCGAGGTGTGGCGCATGCCCGAGGACACCGTGCCCGCCGGCTCGAACTGCCTCGTCACCGAGACCTCACCGACCGCAGGGACGAGCGACGGGTTCACCGACTCCTCCTACGCCTGGACCACCACGAGCTGGAGGATCCAGTACGGGCAGGAGCACAACAACACCGGCGACACCGGTCGCTCCACGGTCATCACCGCCCACGCGAAGTCCACCACGGACAAGGACCATCCCTATCCTCGCGTCACCTTCACGAACAACTTCGAGCGCAAGTACGTCACGCTCCAGGTCTCCAAGATGATCGACCTGTCCAAGGTCGACCTCACCTCCATCGACGCGCAGACGTACACGGGCACCTTCACCTGCTACCTCGGCAGCGAGGCCATGCTCGGCACCTGGTCCCAGTCTCGCGACGGCGGGACCGGCCAGGACGGGGTCGCGACCCTGACCCTGACCACCAACGGTCAGGGCATCGACCAGACCTCCGCGGACACCCTGACCCTCTTCCGGGGATCCTGGTGCCAGGTTCAGGAGGACAGTCCGTCCGCACGCCCCTACGCCGCCGACGCCCACTACATCTGGGGCGCCCCGTCCATCAGCCCGGGAACCGTGACCTGGCCCCAGGACCAGACCGCTCAGACCGTCATCGTCACGAACCCCGTCCAGAAGACCGAGGCGAACCTCCTCATCTCCAAGGCCGTCTCCGGTGGTGAGGAGGGCTCCCAGTTCGAGACCGGGACGACCTTCGACTTCCAGTACCAGTGCTGGACCGACGCCACGAAGGCGGAGAAGGTCACGGTGAACGGGGTGACCGCCGAGGGCACACGCTCCATCACCGCCGGCACCACCGCGGAGCTGGCGGACGTCACGCTTCCCGCGGGCGCCTACTGCGAGCTCTTCGAGACGACCGGCGCCAAGCACGGCATCAAGATGGACCCCTGGATCTGGGACCCGGTGAAGTACACCAACGCGACCTCCACCGGCGAGACCCGGAGCGTCGGTCAGGGGGCGGACGCCGTGACGACGCCCGTCGTCGCCGTCACCGTGCCCGCTGACGGGTCCTCCGTCACTGTCCAGGCCAACAACCACCTGAACAACCGCCTCACCGAGGTCAAGGTCAGCAAGGTCGTCACCGATGAGACCGCCGGGCTCGCCTCGGACGTCACCTTCACCTTCAACCTCACCTGCACGCCGGAACCCGGCTCCCTCGTGGCCGGGTACAGCGGCACCGTCCAGGCGACGGTTCCGAAGGGATCGACCACCGCGACGGTGAGCACCGGCAAGCTCGTCCCGGTCGGCCAGCACTGCTCGGTCACCGAGTCGCCCGCCTCCGGGGGGCTCGTCGACGACTCCTACGCCTGGGGTACCCCCACCTACGCTGAGGTGACCCACGGCGAGGGCAAGACCCCGGCCGTGGTCACCGCGGACATCGACGGTGCCGCCGAGCTCAAGGTCACCAACCCGATCAAGCGCGTCTACGGAGCCGTCGGACTGGTGAAGTCCATCGCCGGCGAGGGCGCCGCCGCCAGCCAGGGCCGCACCGCCACCTACTCCGGAACCTTCACCTGCACCTACAACGGTGCAGCGGTCACCGCCGTCGGCACCGGCACCTGGACCGTGACCGGCCCGGGCCGTGCGACCGTCAAGGCGGAGGACGGCACGGACCTCAGCACCGGCAACTCGCTGCTCCCTCTCGGCTCGGTCTGCGCGCCGAGCGGGGAGTCCATCAACGGCGCGCCCAACACGGACGACCCCCAGTACCGCTGGGAGAACGGCGACGGTGCTCCGGCCTACGGAACCGCCACCGTGCACGCCGAGGCTCGCGCGGACATGACCGTGACGAACACGGTGGAGCAGAAGCACGTCCCGGCCGAGCTGTCGAAGACCGTCGTCGACGAGAACGGCAACGTCACCACGGACATCCTCAAGGACGCCACGCAGTCCTTCGCCATCACCGTCCAGTGCGCACCCGACCTCGCCTTCGACAACATGGTGACCGTCCACCGTGAGCTCGCGTCCGGTCAGACCTACGACCGCGACGTCCCGAGCGGCTGGTTCTGCCGCATGAGCGAGGACTCCCCGAGCGATGACTGGCTCAAGGACTCCTCCTACACCTGGAAGACCCCGACCATCACCGTCCTCAACGGCGACACCCCGCTCGCTGCCGTCGACGGGCAACCCGGCGTCTACCAGCTCACCGACGACGTCACCGACCTCAAGGTCCAGGTGACCAACTCCGTGGATCGAGTGACCGGCCCGATCTCTCTGACGAAGTCCCTGACCCCTCAGGCGCAGGGCGCCGTCAAGGACGCGACCGCCGCCTTCAACGGCAGGTACACCTGCACCTACGCCGGTGCGACGATCTCCGCCGGCACCTGGTCCGCGGCGCCGGGAGGCACCGCGACCTTCACCGAGGACGCCGTGTACCTCCTGGACAGCTGGACGCCCGCTCGCAACGGCGTCGACGCCACCGGCGGGCTGCCGCTCACGACGTCGTGCTCCTTCAACGAGACCGCGCCGACCTCCGACTCGCTCAAGAACGCCTCGTGGGCGTGGACGCCGCCCGTCCTCGACCGCGGCACCGCGGACACCCCGGTAACGATCACGAGCACCACGGGTGCGCACACCGTCACCGTCACGAACGACGTCACGCAGGTGTACTCGACGCTGAAGGTCGTCAAGGACCTCAGCGAGGACACCAACGTCGCCTCCATCGCCGACGGCTCCTCCGTCGGTGTCCAGCTCGTGTGCACCGACCCCAACGGTGGTCGTGACATTGCGCAGAGCTTCGGCCTCAACGCCCGCGGCAACACGGCCAACGCGGCCGACCCGACCCTGTCGACCGTGACCGTCGACGGCACCGTCCAGACGGTCAACGGCACCCAGGTGACCACCGTGCACGTGCCCGCTGGCGCCGCCTGCACCATCGCCGAGGACACGCTCTTCACCAAGATCGAGAAGCCGGACTCATCGCAGCTCGCCGACACCTCCTGGGCGTGGGACACGGAGACCTACACCTCGCAGCTCGGGTCCGCCGCACCAGTGACCCAGGACGGCACCTGGTCCGTCGCCACCTCCGCGGACGAGGTCCTCACCCTCACGGTCACGAACCGGACGCACCGCGTCTACGGCTCCGTGGACGTCGAGAAGATCGTGCCCGACGCGACGACGACGGACACGAACACCTACGCCGGTCGCTGGACCTGCACGGATGAGGCGGGTGCTACCTACTCCGGTGCCTGGACGCGCGTCGGCTCCGGCTCCGCCTCCCTGCAGTCGGATCAGGACTACGACGGCGACGGGGTGCGCAACAACCACGTGCCCGTGGGCTCCTCGTGCACCGTCACTGAGACGGACCGACCGGACCAGCCCAACGCCTCCGACCCCTCCTACGAGTGGATGACCGCGCTCGCCGACGTGCCCGTCGGCGCGGTGAACAACGCCGTCGACGCCACGCACTCCAAGGTCGCCACGACCGGATCGAACGCGTCCCTCACCGTGACCAACGACCAGACGCGCCACTTCGGCTCCTTCACGATCACGAAGCAGGTCGCCGGTGCTACCGACGGCGCGGACGCGGACGGCAAGTACGCCGTGAACTACACCTGCACCTCGCGCAGCGGTGAGAGTGTCAGCGGTCTCGTCTGGCTCAAGGCCGGTGCTGAGAACACGGTGACGGTCGGCGACGCGAGCGTCACCGGCGACGATCTCGTGGTCGACGACAAGCACAGCAACATCCCGCTGGGCTCGAACTGCTTCCTGTACGAGATGCCTCCGGGGTCGGCGTATGAGGGAGTCACCGCCCCGGTCAACCTGACCGATCCCTCCAGCTTCACCTGGCGCACCTCCATCGAGTACTACGCCACCAACGCATCGGGCGACGGGGACCAGGACTCCGAGGTCAGCAACAGCGGTTACAGTTTCGTCATCTCCGCCGGCGGTACGGACACCACCGTCGTCAACACGGTCGACGCGATCGCCCAGGTCGAGAAGACCTTCACCGGCACGACGCAGCACCTGGACGCTAACGGCGCCTGGGACGGGACCTGGGACGTCGCCTACACGATCAAGGTGACGAACCCGTCGACGAAGGCGGCCCTCAGCTACGGCCTCGTGGACACCCCGTCGGCCCCGGAGAAGAACACGATCAACTCGGTGACCTGGACCGGCCCGGACCGCACGTCCCACGTCGTGGGCAGCGCCGACGAACCGGTCGAGGCCGGCACGGCGATCACCATGGTGAGCAAGCTTCCTGAGGGTGCTACCAGGATCGCCGGTAAGTGGTACACGAAGGATGGTGCTGAGCTCGTCGTCAGGATCCCTGAGGGCTTCACTGACGACGACAAGGACGGCGTCTACACGAAGGACGGGGAGACCACGACCTACGCGCTCGACCCGCGGGCCCAGCTCGCGGCCAGCGCGGAGAACGCCCCCTCGGTCCACGAGTACACCGTGGTCCTCAACGTCAAGGCCGCGGAGGACGGCACCGGCGTCGCCAAGCCCTCGGACGCCGCCTGCACGGCCGAAGCGCCGGGCAGCTCGGTGGACACGATCCACAACCAGGCGGACGTGACCACGAACGAGGCCACGCGCACCTCCGAGGCCTGCGGCGACATCCCCGACTCGCCGACCTTCTCGGTGACGAAGACGAACGCCGGCTCCGACACGGTCGTGTCCAACGGGAAGGGCGCCGACGGGACGTTCTCCTACACGTCGACCTACACCGTCACGGTGACCAACACGTCGACCACGGCGTCGAAGATCTTCAACGACGTCACCGACGCCCTCACCCTGCCGACGGGCGCCACCCTCACGGCGGCGACCGTCAAGGAGGGCGACGGCTCGGCCACGAACCTCACTCCGCTCGACCCCTCGAGCTGGACGCTGGCCAAGGCCGGCTCCGGCAGCGAGCTCGCCGCGGGCACGAAGGACGCCAACGGCAACGTCACCGGTGGCGGTACCCGCACCTTCGTCGTCACCGTGACCTTCGAGGTCGACCCGGCGACGACCGGCTACGACGCCGCCGCCTACCAGTGCGCCGGCAATGCGACCGACGGCTACACCGCCGGCATCGTCAACACCGCCGCCATGGACGAGGACACGACGACGGGCGACGACACCGCCTGCCAGTCGCTCACGCCCAGGCTCAACGTCGTCAAGACGATTGCCGAGGGCGACAACGGCGGCCTCACCGGTGCCGCCACCTTTGACGTGACCTACACGATCACCGCGACGAACGACGGTGCCCTCGCCCAGTCCACGGGCGAACTCACGGACACGCCGGCCTTCGCCGCCGGCCTGACCATCAACGCGGTCAAGGTGGCCACGACGAAGGACGGGCTCGACACCGCCACTGCGGCGACCGCCGAGAACGGTGCGTACAAGCTCACCGACGGCGTCGTCGTCGACCCGGGCGCGAGCACGGTCTTCTACGTCCGCGCCAACGTCACCCTCAACACGGCCGCGACCGGCTACAGCGCCGCGAACCTCGCCTGCCAGACCGGCGGGGACGGGACGTACACGACGGGTCACGGCCTCTTCAACACGGTCGCCATGACCAACGAGGCCGCCGACGCGTCCAAGACCGACAACATCGCCTGCGGCCCCGTCGGACCGCGCACGATCACGATCTTCAAGACCGGCACGCAGCCGAACGGTCAGGCCAACGCCGACGGGTCCTACCCGCTGGCCGGTGCCACCTTCGCGATCTATGACGCGGACCCGACCGCCACGGACTTCGACGGTCGCCAGCCCGTCCAGACCCTCGCCAACCCCGACGGGACCCTCACGTCCTTCACGACGGAGACCCTCGAGCTCGGCAAGACCTACTGGCTGGTCGAGACGAAGGCCCCGACGGGGCACAACCTGCTCCCGACGCCGGTGGCCTTCACCCTCGGCAAGGACGACAGCGGTCTCACGACCATCACCCTCGTGAGCGGTCAGAACCTCGGTTCGACGTCGATCACCGTGGCGAACGCGACCGGCGGGGACAGTCCCGTCGCCGCCTCGATCTCGGTCAAGGACACGGAGACCGGCACCCTGCCTCTCTCGGGCGGGAACGGCATCGGCGTCCACGTCATCTGGGCCGCGATGCTCCTCGCCGGCTCCCTCGGGCTCGTCGCCCTCAACAAGACTTCCCGTCGTAAGGTCCGCGTCAGGGCCTGACGGTCGGGAGAAGACCCCACCCCCCCCGTCCGGCGACCGCCGGGCGGACAGCACGGAATCATCCAGGAGATCCCATGTCATCCCTCAACCTGCGTCGAGGCTCCAGCCTCCTCGCCGCGGTGGCCCTCGCCGTCGGCGGCCTCGCCGTCGTCCCCGGCGCGGCCTTCGCCGCACCCGCCCCGGCCGTCGTTGCCGCGGACGCCCAGGTCCCCTCGCTCGTCGACCTCGACACGGACGCGACCGGCTCGATCACGGTCCACAAGTACCAGAAGACTGACGCCAACGGGACCGCGGCCGGAAACGGCCAGCAGGCGACGCCGGACGGCGCCCCGGTGCAGGGCGTCGTCTACAAGATCGAGAAGCTCAACAACATCGACCTCACGACGCAGGCCGGCTGGGAGAAGCTCGCGAGCTACAGCAACAGCGTGAGCGCAGCCGTGGCGGGCCAGGGCGTTACGGCCGCCGGTACGAGCCAGACGACCGACGGTAACGGCACCGCGACCTTCTCGAACCTCGCGCTCGGCGCGTACGTCGTCACCGAGGTCTCAGCCCCTGCGGGCTACACCCTCTCCGCCCCCTTCATCGTCACGGTCCCGATGACCAACGCGACCGACACGACCAAGTGGGACTACGACCCCGACGTTTACCCCAAGAACGCCAAGACCGAGGTCAAGAAGACAGTCGATGATGCTGCGGCGCACACCGTCGGCGACAACATCAACTACACGGTCTCCGCAGACATCCCGAACCTCCCGGCCGATCAGACGCTCGGCTACTACACCATCGTCGACCAGTACGACGCGCGTATGGAGCTCACGGCGGGGTCCGTCGTCGTCAAGTACGGAGACACGACGCTCGCCGACACTGACTACACGCTCTCCGAGATCACGACCGCCTTCGACGGCGACGGCAACACCGCAACGACGAACGACTCGGTCAAGCGCGTCTCCGTCGTCCTCACCGACGCCGGTCGCAAGAAGATCCTCGACGCCCGGCGTGCCGGCACGGCCGACAAGGTGACCATGACCCTGACGACGACGATCAAGGCACCGATCGCCGGCAATGGCATCGTGCCCAACACCGCCTACGTCCTGCCCAACACCCCGTCGAACGGGTGGGACCCCGCCACCTCGACGACCCCGCCGCCGGACACCCCGCCGTCGTCGACCGTCACCTCGAAGTTCGGCAAGGTGAAGATCACCAAGACGGACCTATCGAGCAAGGCGCTCGGCGGTGCTGAGTTCCAGGTCTACCTGTGCACCATGCAGGACGACTCGGCCATCACGCTGACCGATAACTTCACCGCGGGCGACTACAAGCTCGTCGGCAGCCCGCTCACCGCGTACTCGGTGGCCGCGGACGGCACCGCCACTGCGACCGAGCAGAACACCTTCACGTCGGCGGCTGACGGCACCGTCACCATCGACGCGCTCCAGAACAACGACTGGGAGAACAACGCCACGGACACCACCCCGGACGCCTACTGCCTCGTCGAGACCAAGGCGCCGAGCGGCTTCGAGCTCCAGACCAAGCCGATCGCCTTCCAGATCACCGCGGACAACTCGACGGCCGACAACAGCTACACGATCGGCACCACCGTCAAGGACGTGCCCTCCAACGGCAGCTTCAAGCTCCCGCTCACCGGTGCCGCGGGCGTCATCGCCCTCGTCCTCGCCGGCGGGCTCCTCGTGGGAGGCTCCGTCTTCCTCGGGATGCGGAACAAGCGCCGCAACGCCTGAGCAGGTCGGCCCGGTCAGGGACCCGTGAGGGATCCTGGGCCGCACCGGTCCTGACCGAGCAGGTACTGCTCGAACGAGCACGCCGTGGGCGGCGTCGGACTCCCGACGCCGCCCACGGCGCACCCAGCACCACCACACCCGGGCCGCCCGGACGCAGCCACCACGCCCACCCACCACGGGGCCGACCACGAAGGAGACGCCGTTGAGCACGAAGGCCACCGTCCAGCCCGAGGCCACCGACGTCGTCGTCGCCCCCGGAGGCGCAGGGGGATCCGGGAAGGGCCACGGCCCCACCGACCCGCGCAACGACCCCGCTGAGCCGGGCAAGGGCGCTGCCCGCCGCCGCAGCCGCCGCGAGCAGATCCTCACGATCCTGCCCTTCATCATGGCCCTCGCCGGCGCTATCGTCCTCGGCTACCCCGTCGTCGCCACCCTCCACAACAACACCGAGCAGCAGCGCATCGCCGACCAGTACCAGGCCAAGCAGGACGCCGCCGGCCCCGACGCCCTCGCCGCCGAGCTCGTCGGCGCCGAGAAGTACAACTCCACCCTCGAGTCCATGCCGATCCTCGACCCCTGGATCGAGACCGAGCGCCCCGACAGCCCCGCCTACAAGGCCTACCTCGCCGAGCTCGACCTCGACGAGGTCATGAGCCAGATCGTCATCCCCAAGATCCACACGGACCTGCCGATCTACCACGGCACCACCCCGGACATCCTCCAGAAGGGCGTCGGGCACCTCTTCGGCACCTCCCTGCCCGTCGGCGGCGCCGGCACCCACGCCGTCCTCACCGGCCACACCGGCCTCGGTTCCGCCACCCTCTTCGACCACCTCACCGAGCTGGAGAAGGGCGACGTCTTCTACGTCAACACCGCCGGCCGCTCCATGAAGTACAAGGTGACCGACATCCGCGTCGTCCTCCCCGAGGAGACCGACTCCCTGCGCAAGGTCCCCGGCGAGGACCTCGTCACCCTCATCACCTGCACGCCCTACGGCATCAACACCCACCGCCTCCTCGTCACCGGCACCCGCGTCCCCCTCGACCCGGTCGAGGCCGAGAAGGAGCAGGCGGACGCCACGCCCGCCCCCATGCAGACCTGGATGATCTGGCTCATCTGCGCGGTCGTCCTCATCCTCGTGGTGCTCGCCGTCATCCTCCTGCGGATGCTCTGGCGCCGGATCAAGCGCAAGCGCGAGGAGGAGCGCGCAGCCGGGGCCACCGCCGCGGGCTCCGCCGCGGATGACCCGCACGCGGCAGAGGCTGACCCGCCGGCCGCGGAGCCCGACGCCCCCGACGCGCCCGCCGGAGAGGAACGCCCCACGGACTCCTCCGACTCCTCCCAGGAGCCCCCTCGTACGATTCCCGAGTGATGAGCACTCCCGCCGACGCTCCCGCACCTCACCTCGTGGCCGACGGACGCCCCCAGTGGCGCTCGCGGCTCCTCGCGGCGGTGCTCGCGGTCGTCTGCTTCGGCGGCACCGTCGTCGACTGGTACCTCCTCGTCACCACCCACACCGGGCAGGTCATGGAGCAGTCCGCCCTGGCCGGCTCGCTCATCGGCGCCCGCTTCGTCTCCGACCACGCGAGCAACCTCCTGCACGTCATCACCATGCCGGCGCTCGTGGCCCTCCTCCTCGTCATCCTCATCGGCGCGCTGTGGCGCGGATCGAGGCGCCGGGCCCTGTGGGCCGCCGCCACCGTCGTCGCCACGACCGGGTCCGTGCAGATCCTCAAGCGCTGGGTCTTCACCCGCCCCGACTACGGGCTGTCCTGGCGCTTCGACGGCGCCAACACCCTGCCCTCCGGCCACACCGCCGTCGCCGCCTCAGCGGCCGTCGCCCTCGTCCTCGTGGCCGGGGCGCGCTGGCGGGGAGCCGCCGCCTGGTTCGGTGCGATCCTCACCGCCGCCATCGGCTACTCGACGCTGGCCGCCCAGTGGCACCGGCCCGCCGACGTCCTCGCCGCGATCCTCATGGCGGTCGGCTGGGGCGCGGTCGCCGTCGTGTGCGGCGCCTGGTCCGAGGAGAAGGTCCTCGTCCACGAGGACCACCGTCTGCACTGGATCCACGACGCCGCCACCGGGGACGACGTCCTGTCGGGCGCGGCCCCCACGGAGGCCGAGGAGAGCGGCAGCCGACGCCCTCGTGCCGCGAGGCCCACGGCGGCGCCCACCACTGGCGGGCTCACGTCGGTCGGGGTCCTCGGTGGCCTCGGCGTGCTCGCAGGCGCGATCGCCGGCTTCCTCGAGCTGTGGACGTACCTGAGCGCCTCGACCCCCGGAAACCGGGTCGACGACTTCCTCGCCTACGCGGCCGGCTCGGCGGGCACGGTGGCCCTGTCCTTCATCGGGCTCGCGCTGCTCACCGCGCTGTCGCCCGACAGACGCCGCCGCTCCACGGACGGCTGAGCCGCCACGGCGGTCGGCACCATCGCGGTCGGTGCCAGGACGGGAGCGTCCGCCCTGACCGCCCCGTTGACGGACGACGGCGACCGACGGGCACCGGGCCGGGTGCGCTGAGCCGCACCGGACCCAGCCCCGGCGGACCGGGCCGTACCCGAGGGCGCACCGGCGACGACGGCCGTCACCGTCGTCCGACGCGGTGCGGGGGAGCGGTGCAGGACGAGCTCACCCGACCACCAGGCCCGCACCGTCAGCAGCGTGACCGCCGCGCACAGCCCGGCGAGCAGGAACCCGGTCGCGAGCGTCTCCCGCGACGCCGTCGGCGCGACCGCCCGGACGAGCGCCGCGCACAACGACGCCGTCGTGAGGCAGCCCAGCGCCCCGAGCCCCTGCCCCCGGTGGTCGTGGGCGGCGGGGCGGTGCAGGGCGCGTCGTGTCATGCCCCTATCGAAGGACGGCGGGCTGTGGCGACGAAGGGCCGCCTCTGTGCCGTACCTGTGGCACGTCGCGACGGGCGCCTCCGCGCGAGGACGCCGCTCGCGGTGGCGCTCAGCGACCTCGCTCAGTCCAGGGCCGCCGCGGGCAGGCTGACGGTGAAGGTCGTGCCGTGCTCGCCCGGTGCGCCGTCGCCCTCGCGGACGGAGTCAACGGTGAGCGTCCCGCCGTGCGATCGGACGATCGCCAGCGCGATGCTCATGCCGAGGCCGGTCGAGCCGGTGCGGCGCTCACGCGAGGAGTCGCCGCGGGCGAAGCGCTCGAAGAGCCGGTCGCGCACGGCCGGGTCGATGCCGGGGCCGTCGTCGGCGATGCGGATGACGAGCCGGTCGCCGTCGGCGCCCTGCTCGCGGCTGAGCGTCGTCGTCACGTGCGTGCCGGTGGGCGTGTGGACGCGGGCGTTGGCGAGGAGGTTGACGACCACCTGCCGCAGCCGGGCCTCGTCGCCGATGACGAGCGGCGGCTCGGGCTCGACGTCCTCGTCGCCGTCCGCGGTGCCGTCGTCCGTCGCCGCCCCGTCCTCGAGGACGGCCAGGTCGAGGTCCCACTCCTGCTCGGGCCCGGCGGCCCGCGCGTCGGAGACGGTGTCCAGGAGGAGGCCGACGAGGTCGACCTCCTCGTGGTGCAGCTCGCGCCCGGCGTCCAGGCGTGCGAGGAGCAGCAGGTCCTCGACGAGGGCCGTCATGCGCAGCGACTCGGAGTGGACGCGCTCGAGGGCGTGCGTCGCCTCCTCGGGCAGCTGGGCGTCGGCGCCCTCGCGCTGGATGAGCTCGGTGTAGCCGCGGATCGAGGCGAGCGGCGTGCGCAGCTCGTGCGAGGCGTCGGCGACGAACTGGCGCACCTGCGTCTCGGAGCGCTGGCGGGCCGACAGGGCCTCCTCGACGTGCCCGAGGAGCGTGTTGAGGGCGCCGCCCACCTGCCCGACCTCCTGCGAGGAGGCGAGGTCCTCGTCCTCGACGCGCTCCTCGATGCTCACCTCGCCGCGGGCGAGGGGCTGGGAGGCGACGCGCTCGGCGGTCGCGGCGACGCGCTCCAGCGGCGCGAGGGAGGAGCGGACGATGAGGCGCCCGGCCACCGCTGCCAGGAGCGCACCGACGACGGCGATGGCCGCCTCGATGATGAGCTGCTTGCGCACGAGGGCGTTGTCGTCGGCCAGCGACAGCCCCGTGACGACGACGTCGCCGGTCGTCGAGTCCTTCGTGACGAGGACCCGGTAGTCGCCGAGCGAGTCGATCGCGACGGTGACCGGCTCGCCGGAGGGCTCGAGGGAGAGCAGCGCCTCGCACTCGGCCGTCGACAGGCTCCGGTACTGACCGGAGTCGTCGATGTAGCCGGCAGTGACCGTCGAGGTGCCGTCCGAGGAGTCGCCGGGGGCGATGAGCGTGAGCGTGCCCGTGGACTGGCCGGCGGCGTCGAGGCCCGCCGGGACGCCCGGGTCGTCCTTGTCGCCGTCGCCCGGGGCGACGGCCCCCGGCGGCGGGGTCTGTGAGGTGCCCGACGGCGTCTGCTGGGCGCCGGAGGGCGGCTGCTGGTCGCCCGCCGCCGGGGAGGGGCCGGCGGAGGGGATCGAGGTGGCGGCCGAGGTCGGCTTGGTGGCGTCGGTGGCGTCGGCGTCCTTCTGGATGCCGGCACGGCGGGTGGCGGCGCGGTCCGAGGCGGCGCTCAGCTGCGTGTCGAGCCGGTCCATGAGCGTGTGGCGCAGCGTGAGCGTCGAGAAGGCGCCCATGAGCACGCAGACGACGAGGACGAGGCCGAGCACGCCGGCGACGAGGCGGGTGCGCAGGCTGCGCGGGTGGCGCGCGGCGCCCGGCTGCTCGGCGGCGTGCTGCGCCGTCGTCGGCGTCTGCTGGGCCTCGGTGGAGGACACGGTGGCGGGACCGGAGGGCGCGGCTGCGCCGTCGGCCCGGCCGGGCTCGGGGGAGGGGGTGGTGGGCACGGATCGACCCTAGTTGTACTGATCGGGGAGGTTGGTTGAAGGACTGCGATCGGCTTGTATGAGGTGAGGAGAGCACCGGGTGCTGGCAGGGTGGGGCTTGCGACAGTCTCACCGAGCAGTACGAGAGGTGCTCTCCTCATGTCCCACGCTAACGCAGCCCTGACCCCACGCGCCCGGCAGCGGGTGGCCCGCCTTGTCGTTGAGGAGGGCTACCCCATCAGCGAGGTCGCCGCCCGATTCCAATGCTCATGGCCCACCGTCAAACGCTGGGTGGACCGCTACCGCGCCGGGGAGGCGATGACCGACCGCTCCAGCCGCCCCCACTCCAGCCCCAACCGCACCCCCACCACCGTGGTACGCCGGGTGGTCAGCCTGCGCAGCCGCCTGCGGGAGGGCCCCGTCCAGCTCGCCGCCCGCACCGGCATCGCACCCTCGACGGTGCACCGCATCCTCAACACGGCCAGGCTGAACCGCCTCTCCTACCTCGACCGCGCCACCGGGCAGGTCGTACGCCGCTACGAGCACGAGAGCCCCGGTTCCCTGGTCCACGTCGACGTCAAGAAGGTCGGCAACATCCCCGACGGCGGTGGCTGGAGGTACGTGGGACGCACCCAGGGTGACCACAACCGCCAGACCACCGACGGCGCCAGGCGCAGGCACGGTCAGCCTCGTCTGGGGTGGGCCTACGTCCACTCCGTGCTCGATGACCACTCGCGCGTGGTCTACTCCGAGGTCCACGACGACGAGAAGGCTGCCACCGCTGTCGGTGTCCTGCAGCGGGCGGTGGCGTGGTTCGCCGCCCGCGGGGTGGTCGTTCAGCGGGTGCTGTCCGACAATGGGGCCGCCTACAGGTCACGGGCCTGGACCCAGGCCTGCGAGCGCCTGGGGGTCAAGGCCCGCTACACCAGGCCCTACCGGCCTCAGACCAACGGGAAGATCGAGCGGTACCACAGGACCCTGGCTGATGGGTGGGCCTACTCCCGCCACTACGCCAGTGAGGCCGAGCGCCGCGCCGCACTGCCGGCATGGACCCACTTCTACAATCACCACCGCCCCCACACCGCCACCGGCGCCCTCCCACCGATCACGAGGTTGACCAACCTCCCCGATCAGTACACCTAGTGGCCGGTGCTGTGCGGGCCGCGGTCCGGCGGCGTCCCTCAGCGGGACGCCGGCGCGCTCGCGGCCCCCTCGGTGGGCTTGAGGACGTAGCCGACGCCGCGCATCGTGTGGATCATCGGCTCGCGGCCCTTGTCGATCTTGCGGCGCAGGTAGGAGATGTAGAGCTCGACGATGTTCGCCTGCCCGCCGAAGTCGTAGTTCCACACGCGGTCGAGGATCTGCGGCTTAGACAGGACGCGGCGCGGGTTGCGCATGAGGTAGCGGAGCAGCTCGAACTCGGTGGCGGTCAGGTGGATCTCGTCCTGGCCGCGCCAGACCTCGTGGGAGTCCTCGTCCATCCGCAGGTCGCCGACCTCGAGGACGTTGGACTCCTGCTCCTGGTTCGCGCCGGAGCGGTGCAGGAGGGCGCGCAGGCGGGCGACGACCTCCTCCAGGGAGAAGGGCTTGGTGACGTAGTCGTCGCCGCCGGCGGTGAGGCCCGCGACGCGGTCCTCGACGGCGTCCTTGGCCGTGAGGAAGAGGATCGGGACGCCGGGCTGGTGGCCGTGGATCCGGCGCATGACCTCGAGGCCGTCGAAGTCCGGCAGCATGATGTCGAGGACGACGACGTCGGGCTCGATCTCCTTGGCGGCCTGCACGGCCTTGATGCCGGTGCCGGCGGTCGTCACCTCCCAGCCCTCGTAGCGCAGGGCGGAGGCGAGCAGGTCGGCGAGCATCTGCTCGTCGTCGACGACGAGGACCCGCACGGGGGAGCCGTCCGGGCGGGTGAGGGTCTCGTTGGAAGCGGTCATGGGAAGGAGTGAACACGAGTTGCCTGTGGCGATCCTGTGAACTGCGGGTGCGTCCCTTAGCGTGGTGGCAATTCCCGCGGGGTCCACGGCGTCGACGGTCTTGTCGTCGGGTGGGCATCGTGGGACCCAGATTCTCGACCAGGATTCACTAGGAGTGCTCCCACGATGCCCGCCACCAAGTCTGCCGTGTCCACGCTGATCCAGGAAGTGCTGGCCGATCCCGACCTGGCTCACGATGACGTCTTCCGCCGTCTGCTGGGCGCGGGACTGCAGGACCTCATTGACGCCGAGGCTGAGGCGGTCATCGGCGCCTCGCGCTACGAGCGCACCCCCGAGCGAGTCACCCGCCGCAACGGGAAGCGCTCCAAGACGGTTGCGACCACCGCCGGACAGGTGGACCTGGCCATCCCCAAGCTCCGCCAGGGCTCCTTCTTCCCCAGTCTGCTCAACCCCCGCAAGAGGATCGACAAGGCCCTGTACGCCGTGGTCGCCACCGCCTGGGTCGAGGGGGTCTCCACCCGCAAGGTCGACGACCTGGTCAAGGCCCTGGGATGCGAGTCGGGGATCTCCAAGTCGTCGGTGTCGCGGATCTGCACCGACATCGACGAGGCTGTCGGCGCGTTCCTGAACCGACCCCTGGACCACACGTGGTTCCCGTACCTGTTCGTGGACGCCACCTACCTGGACGTGAGAGTCGGGCATCGGGTCGTCTCCCAGGCCGTCGTGGTCGCCACCGGCGTCTCAGCCGCGGGGCGCCGCGAGATCCTGGGCATGGCGGTGGGTGACAGCGAGTCCACCGACTTCTGGACCAGCTTCCTGCGGTCCTTGCGCGAGCGCGGCCTGAAGGCCCCCTCGCCCTCCGACCCCACCGGGGTGGTCATGGTCACCAGCGACGCCCACGCCGGCATCCGCGCCGCCGTCAAGGCGATCCTGCCCGGAGCGGCCTGGCAGCGCTGCCGCGTCCACTTCGCCCGCAACATCACCTCCCACCTGGGGTCGGTGCGCTCCAAGCCCGTCAATGCCCTGATCTCCACCGTGTTCGCCCAGACCACCCCCGAGGCCGTGCGCGCCACCTACCACCAGGTCATCGACTCCCTGCGCGCCTCCTTCCCCGACGTCGCCGACATGCTCACCGACGCCGAGGCCGACCTGACCGCCTTCTCGGTCCTGCCCAGGGAGCACTGGGTCAAGGTGTGGTCCAACAACCCCATCGAGCGCCTCAACCGCGAGATCAAGCGCCGCGCCGACGTCGTCCAGGTCTTCCCCAACCCAGACTGCGTCACCCGCCTTATCGGCGCCGTCCTGCTCGACCAGCACGAGGAATGGCAGTACGGCGAACGCCGCTACCTGTCCGAGACCTCCATGCAACGACTCACCCACACCCTCACCAACGACACCCAACCCCTGCCCCTGACGGCCTGAAAGAACACCACAACAAGGGACTTGACCTGAACTGCCTTGTGAGCTGCGCCGACGGCGTCGCGTCGGGAACGACGGCGGCTCTCGGACACGCACCTCGAAGGTGCTCGGTATGCTCCTGGTATGAATCCAGGGCTCGGCACGCTGACCGTCGAAGGCCTGGGGTCGGTCCGTGGGCTCACGCTCGACCTTACGACAGGCGTCACCGTCCTCATTGGTGCCAACGGGGCGGGCAAGTCCAACCTGGTGAGTGCCTTCGAACTTGTGTCCCGTATCTGGGACGACTCCTTCCAGGATTATCTCTTCCAGCGCGGTGGGGTGAGCAACGTACTCTTCGAGGGGCCCGAGGGGCCCGCCACCGAGATGAGGATCCGGCTGCTCGCCGATGAGGACGCCGAGGGCAACCGTAGCGGCTACGACGTCCGGCTCAAGGAGAACCCTGCAGACGCAATGGGTGAAGTGGTGCTCCTGGAGCGCCTCCTCTTCCAGGCGCCCGGGTATCCGAAGCCCTACGACGAAAGTCTTGGGATCTGGGCTGTAACAAGTCGAGCACGGCGGATCGCCTCCGGTGACGCCAAGGGGAGACGGGCGAACTTCGTAGCGCACGTCCGCCCGCTGCTGGAGGGTTGTCGTGTCTTCCACTTCGACGACGTTTCGGACAACGCTCCCGTCAAGGGGTGGTCGACGGTGGGTGACGATGTCGAGCTCCGTGCAGACGCTGAGAATATTGCCGCCTACCTCTACAAGGTACGTGAGGATTATCCACGCCACTACCAACGGATCGTCAGCGCCGTACGAGCGGTGACGCCCTTCTTCGACGACTTCGTCCTGGAACCGGGCAGGAACGAGAGGATTCGGCTCCGATGGCGCCAGACGGGACTTGACCGCACCTTCCTCGCCCGCGAGGCCAGTGACGGGACGCTCCGGTTCATCTGTCTGGCGACGCTCCTGCTCGGCCCGGACCGCCCCGCGACCGTGGTGCTTGACGAGCCTGAGCTGGGCCTCCACCCGGCGGCCATCGACATGCTTGTCGAGATGGTGAGGACGGCTGCCGAGCGAGGGCACAAGGTCATTCTCGCCACGCAGTCCGTCCCTCTCGTCTCCCACTTCAGCGTGGAGGAGATCGCTGTCCTCGAGCGCGATGACGGCGCTACGGTGGTCACCAGACCCGACGCCGAACGTCTGTCCGCCTTCCTCGACGACTACTCCACCGGAAACCTCTGGGAGATGAACCTCCTGGGAGGTCGGCCCGTGCCGGAGACCGCCGCATGAGCCGCATGAACGGCCCGCGCGAGGTGCTCGTCTTGGTCGAGGGACCGACTGAGGAGGCGATGATCAAGCGTGTTCTCGCACCGGCAGCGTTCAACGAGGGTCTCATCCTCATTCCCTCCCCGGTCATCACCTCGAAGACCGCGCAGGGGACTCACCGTGGCGGAGGAGCCTGGAAGCACTACGACGAGCGTCTCAAGGACATGTTCAAGGCGACCCACTTCACGAAGATCGCCCTACTGATCGACTACTACAAGTACCCGTCCAATGCGCCCGGCGCCTCGGGCGACCCCGACGAGTGCGAGAGAGCGCTCGTCGAGGACTACCCAGACCATCGCTTTCGCCCGCACGTCGTCATGCACGAGATCGAGGCGCTCGTCCTCGCCGCGATCGCGGCCGGTTACGGTGACGAGCGTTTCGATAAGGTTCGCCTGCGTCACCTGCGGCAGGTCATCGAGCGTGCGGGCGGGCCTGAGAAGGTCAATAACGGTGAGGCGACGGCACCGTCGAAGAGGCTCAAGATCCTCGATCCCGCTTACGGGAAGATCGCCGTCGGACCTGAGCTTGTCGCGGAAGCGGGTCTGGGCGCGGTCCTTGAGCAGTGCCCCCGGTTCGCGACGTGGTGGGAGGAGCTGCTGTCCTGAGGTGCGCCGACGGATCAATCCCTCTGAGCGACTGACGGGAGCCTGAGCCGGGCACGGATCGGGTCGATTGACGTCCGTGCGTGTCGGCGCCGTGGGTTACAGTCGGCCCGTCGCCGCGCTCCCGCGGTCTCACGCCGTCTCCGCGAGGAAGAAGGTCCCCGTGTCCAAGAAGCTCGTCATCGTCGAGTCCCCGAACAAGGTCCGCTCCATCGCGGGCTACCTCGGGTCGGACTTCGACGTCGAGGCCTCCGTCGGGCACATCCGCGACCTCGCCCAGCCCTCCGAGCTGCCCGCCGCGGAGAAGAAGGGCCCCTACGGCAAGTTCGCCGTGGACACCGAGGACGGGTTCAAGCCGTACTACGTCGTCAACGCGGACAAGAGGAAGACGGTCACCCAGCTCAAGAAGGCCCTCAAGGAGGCCGACGAGCTCTACCTCGCCACCGACGACGACCGCGAGGGCGAGGCCATCGCCTGGCACCTGCGCGAGGTCCTCAAGCCCAAGGTCCCCGTCAAGCGCATGACCTTCACGGAGATCACCAAGGAGGCCGTCACCCGCGCGCTGGACAACACGCGCGACCTCGACCTCGACCTCGTCGACGCCCAGGAGACCCGTCGTATCCTCGACCGCCTCGTCGGCTACGAGGTCAGCCCCGTCCTGTGGCGCAAGGTCCGCGCCGGCCTGTCCGCCGGCCGCGTCCAGTCCGTCGCCACCCGCCTCGTCGTCGAGCGCGAGCGGGAGCGCATGGCCTTCAAGGCCGCCGGCTACTGGGGCGTCGAGGCCGAGCTCTCCACCACGCTGTCCAAGGTCGACGCCGTCGCCGCTCAGTCCAACGCCTTCACCGCCCGCCTCGCCACCCTCGACGGGCGCCGCGTCGCCACCGGCCGCGACTTCACCGACGCCGGCGAGCTACGCCCCGCCGCCGTCAAGGCCGGCACCGTGCACCTCCACGAGGGCGCCGCCAAGGCCGTCGCCGACGCCGTCCTGCGCGGGGCGCCGCGCGTGGCTGCCGTCGACGAGAAGCCCTACAAGCGCCGCCCCGCCGCCCCCTTCACCACCTCCACGCTCCAGCAGGAGGCCTCCCGCAAGCTGCGGATGAACCCCCGGGAGACCATGCGCGTCGCGCAGGGCCTCTACGAGAACGGCTTCATCACGTACATGCGAACGGACTCCACGGTCCTGTCCTCGCAGGCCGTGGGTGCCGCCCGCTCGCAGGTGGCCGAGCTCTACGGCGCCGAGTACGTCCCCGCCAAGCCCCGCGTCTACGCCACCAAGACCAAGGGCGCCCAGGAGGCCCACGAGGCGATACGCCCCGCGGGGGACCACTTCCGCACCCCCGCCCAGGTCTCCGGGCAGCTCTCCGGCGCGCAGTTCCGCCTCTACGAGCTCATCTGGAAGCGCACCGTCGCCTCCCAGATGGCCGACGCCGTCGGCTCCACGGCCACGGTGCACGTCGACGTCCCGCTCGCCCCGGCCGACGGCGGCTCGCGCGACTCCGGCCTCACCTTCGGCACGGCCGGCTTCACCGCCTCCGGCACCGTCATCACCTTCCGCGGCTTCCTCGCCGCCTACGAGGAGGGCCGCGACGCCGAGCGCTACGAGGACGCGAAGTCCTCCAAGGGGGACAAGGACGTGCGCCTGCCCTCCATGATCGAGGGCCAGGAGCTCGCCGCCCTGGGATCGGAGGCTTCCGGCCACGAGACCACCCCGCCGCCCCGCTACACGGAGGCCTCGCTCGTCAAGGCCCTCGAGGAGCGCGAGATCGGCCGCCCCTCGACCTACGCGGCCACCATGTCCACGATCTCGGACCGCGGGTACGTCGAGCACCGCGGCCAGGCCCTCGTGCCCACGTGGCTCGCCTTCGCGGTGACCCGCCTGCTCGAGGAGAACTTCGCCGAGCTCGTCGACTACGACTTCACCGCGTCTATGGAGCGCGACCTCGACCGCATCGCCGCCGGCGAGGAGGACCGCGTCGCCTGGCTCACCCGCTTCTACGGGGGTGAGGGCGACGCCGCCGGCGCCACCCCCATCCCGACGGACGACTCCGGCGAGAACCGCGGCCTCAAGGCCATGGTCGAGAACCTCGGCGAGATCGACGCCCGCGCCGTCAACTCCATCGAGATCGGCGAGGGCATCACCCTGCGCGTGGGCCGCTACGGGCCCTACCTCGAGTCCGAGGACGGCAAGCGCGCCAACGTCCCCGCCGACGTCGCCCCCGACGAGCTCACCGTCGCCAAGGCCAAGGAGCTCTTCGAGCGCGCTGCCGACGACGGCCGTGAGCTCGGCACCGACCCGTCCACCGGCCACACCATCATCGCCAAGGACGGCCGCTACGGCCCCTACGTCACCGAGGTCCTCCCCGAGCCCGAGGAGGAGAAGGACGCCGAGGCGGCGGCCGCCGACGGCGAGGACGGCGAGAAGCCGAAGAAGAAGCCCGCGCGCAAGAAGGCCGTCAAGGGCCCGAAGCCGCGCACGGCCTCCCTCTTCAAGTCGATGAGCCTGTCCACCGTCACCCTCGAGCAGGCCCTCGACCTGCTCAGCCTGCCCCGCGTCGTCGGGCAGGACGACGAGGGCGTCGACATCACCGCCCAGAACGGCCGCTACGGGCCGTACCTCAAGAAGGGCACCGACTCGCGCTCCCTGGAGAGCGAGGACCAGCTCTTCACGGTGACCCTCGAGCAGGCCAACGAGATCTTCGCCCAGCCCAAGCGCCGCCGCGGCCAGGCCGCCCCCAAGGCGCCGCTGCGCGAGCTCGGCACGGACCCGACCTCGGGGCGCCCCGTCGTCATCAAGGACGGGCGCTTCGGCCCGTACTTCACGGACGGGGAGACGAACGTGACCCTGCGCCGCGACGACGACCCGGCCACCGTCACCCCGGAGCGCGCCTACGAGCTCCTCGCCGAGAAGCGCGCCAAGGGCCCGGCCAAGAAGCGCACCACGCGGAAGACGACGGCCAGGAAGACGACGACGCGCAAGACGACGGCCAAGAAGTCGACCACGAAGAAGTCCTGAACCGCGCGCCCCATCTCCGCGAGATCGGGACATCCTGATCGTGACTTCGGCCGATCGGCGCGCTGAGTTCGGTCGCCCCGCCACAGCCCCGGCCGCAGCGGGGCGACCTGCGTCCCAGGGACCGTGCTCGAGTCGGGCCGGCGCGCGTGCGCCGGTTCGACCGGGGTGGTCCTCACCCCAGTCGCACGCCGTATGGCGCTCCCATTCGCGTCGCACCGCCCCGCTACCCTGACGACGTGACTCCGACGCCCCCCGCCCCGGTTCCCGCCCAGGTCGACGACGCGCCCCGCCCGGGCCTGTTCATCACCTTCGAGGGCGGCGACGGCGTCGGCAAGTCCACCCAGATCGACCGCCTCGCCACCCTCCTCGTGGCCGCGCACCTCGACTACGTGCGCACCCGCGAGCCCGGCGGCACCGAGCTCGGCACGGAGATCCGTCGGCTCCTGCTCGACGGCGGCCACGTCGACCCGCGCGCCGAGGCCCTCCTCTACGCCGCGGACCGCGCCCACCACGTCACCACGAAGGTCCGCCCCGCCCTCGAGGCGGGCAGCGTCGTCATCTCGGACCGCTACCTCGACTCCTCCGTCGCCTACCAGGGCGCCGCGCGGGATCTCGGCCCCGGCGAGGTCCGCGACCTCTCCCTGTGGGCCACCGACGGGCTCCTCCCGGACCTCACGATCCTCCTCGACGCCGAGCCCGGCCTCGCCGAGCGCCGTCGGGCCTCCCGCGGGGAGAAGGACCGGCTCGAACGCGAGCCCGACGCCTTCCACCAGGCGCTGCGCGAGGAGTTCCTCGCGCTCGCGGCCCTCGAGCCGGAGCGCTTCGTCGTCATCGACGCCGAGCAGGACCTCGAGACCGTCGCCCGCCTCGTCGCCGTCAACGTCGCCCGCCTCGTCGCCCGCCGGGGCGGCGGCCTGCGCGGCGAGGACACGGCCGGAGACGGCACGGCCGAGGCCGCCCCGCCCGCCGCCGCGGTCCGCGAGGCCGTCCTGCGCCGCTACCCTGACCTCCACGCCTCGGAGCTCGACGGATGACCGTTTGGGACGACCTCGTCGGCCAGGAGCAGGTCGTCGAGACCTTCCGCGCCGCCGCCCGCTCCGCGCGCGCCCTCGCCGAGGCCCGCGAGTGCGGCCCGCGCGCGACGGCCCCCGCCGTCGCGCCGTCGACGGAGGTCGAGGACCTCCCGCCCGGCGTCGACGAGCCCCCCACGGGCACCGCGACCGCGGACGCCGCCGGCGACCCGCTCGGCGCGGAGGAGGCCGTGGCCGCGTCCGCCGGAGTCGCATCCGAGGACGGCTCCGCGATGACCCACGCCTGGCTCGTCACCGGCCCGCCCGGCTCCGGCCGCTCCAACGCCGCCCGCGCCTTCGCCGCCGCCCTCGAGTGCACCGGCCCCGTGCCCGGCTGCGGGGAGTGCAAGGCCTGCCGCGACGTCATGAGCGGCACCCACCCCGACGTCGTCCGCCTCGCCACCGAGCGCCTCATCATCACCATGGACGAGGTCAAGGAGCTCATCGGGGAGGCCCAGCGCCGCCCGTGGACCGGCCGCTGGCGCGTCATCCTCATCGAGGACGCGGACCGCATGGCCGAGCGCACCACCAACGTCCTCCTCAAGTCCATCGAGGAGCCCCCGCCGCAGACCGTCTGGATCCTGTGCACCCCCAGCGCCGACGACGTCCTGCCGACCATCCGCTCGCGCTGCCGCCTCGTCACCCTGCGCATCCCGCCCGCCGACGCCGTCGCCGAGCTCCTCGTGCGCCGCGACGGCGCCGAGCCCGAGCTCGCGGCCCGCGCCGCCCGCGCCAGCCAGTCCCACATCGGGCTCGCCCGCCACCTCGCCACGGACCCCGGGGCCTGGGAGCGCCGTCGTCGGCTCCTTCTCGCCCCCGTGTCCCTGCGGAGCGTGGGCGACGCCGTCCTCGCCGCCGCCGAGCTCGTCGACAAGGCGGAGGCCGAGGCCAAGGACGCCACCACCGAGCGCGACGCCCGGGAGAGGGCCGAGCTCATGCGGGCGCTCGGCATGGAGGGTGAGGCGAAGGTGCCGCCCGCTCTGCGCGCCCAGGTCCGCCAGCTCGAGGAGGACCAGAAGCGCCGCGCCAAGCGCGCCCGCACCGACGTCCTCGACCGCGCCATGATCGACCTGCTGTCCTTCTACCGGGACGTGCTCGCCACCCAGATGGGCTCCGACGTCGACCGCGTCAACATCGACCTCGACGAGGCCGTCGACCAGGTCGCCCGCAGCACCCGGCCGGACCAGTCGCTCGCGCGCATCGCCGCCATCGAGGAGTGCCGCGCCCGCCTGCGCTCCAACGCGGCGCCCCTGCTCGCCGTCGAGTCCCTCATGGTCCAGCTCCGCCCGCAGGCCTGATCCTCCAGCTGCAGATCCGATCATCCGCACCGGGGTCGACCTGCAATGCACTCCTCGACCGTCTGTTTTCCTGAAATCAGACGGGCGACCGGTGCACTGGCGGTCGACCGCGGCGAGGCGCGCTCGCACCGCGTCGCCCCGGGCAGCGTCTCCGACCACGGGAGGAGGCCCCGCACCGCCACTGCCCGTAGGCTGCGCGCGTGATCACCCCCGAGACCTCACGCTTCCCCCGTCTCTCCGGCCGACGCCGTCGGGCGCTCGCGGCCACGGGCGCCGCGATCGTGTCCGCCCTCGCCCTCGTCGGCTGCCAGTCGGGAGGCTCCACCGGCTCCGACGGCGCCGTCCCCGCCGCCACCGCCGCGACCGCGACGGTCACCGCCTCCGTGCCCGCTGAGCTGACCCGCTTCTACGAGCAGAAGGCCTCCTGGTACCCCTGCGGGCCCGACGCCGGGATGACCGAGTCCTCCGCCTCCGAGGCCAAGGGCTTCACCTGCGCCACCATCGAGGTCCCGGTCGACTACTCCGACCCCTCGGGGCAGACCGTCAAGGTCGCCATGAAGAAGCTGGCCGCGACCGGCGGCGACGCCGTCGGCACCCTCTTCATCAACCCCGGCGGGCCCGGCGGCTCCGGCGTCGACCTCGTCCAGTCCGCCGACGGCTACTTCTCCGACACGCTCCTCAAGAGCTACGACGTCGTCGGATTCGACCCCCGAGGCGTCGGGTCCTCGACCGCCGTCGACTGCCTCACCGACGCCGAGCTCGACGCCGAGCGCGCCGGGGACGACGAGGAGCCGATCGCCGAGGAGACCTCCGACGCCGCCGCCCAGGCCGACGTCGCCGACTACGCGAGCGGCCTCGAGAAGAAGTGCGAGTCCCGCACCGAGCCGGCCGCGCTCCTCGACCACATCGACACGATCTCCGCCGCCAAGGACCTCGACGTCATGCGCGCCGTCGAGGGGCAGAGCGCCCTGACCTACCTCGGTTTCTCCTACGGCACCTACCTTGGCGCCACCTACGCCGAGCTCTTCCCGGGCAACGTCGGTCGCCTCGTCCTCGACGGCGCCATCGACCCCAGCCTCTCCGCCGCGGACCTCACCCTCGGCCAGGCCAAGGGCTTCGAGTCGGCCCTGCGCGCCTACGTGAAGGACTGCCAGGCCGGCAGCGACTGCCCGCTGGCCGGCAGCGTCGACGACGGCGTCAAGCAGGTGCGCGACCTCCTGGAGTCGACGCGCACGAGCCCGATCCCCACCTCGGACGACAAGCGCCCGCTCACCTTCTCACTGGCGCAGGACGCCGTCCTCGGAGTGCTCTACCAGTCGGAGTCCTGGTCCGTCCTCAGCCAGGGCCTCGACCAGGCGATGAACCAGAACGACGGCTCGACCCTGCTCTACATCGCCGACGTCTTCGCCTCGCGCAACGACGACGGCACGTACTCCGGCAACGGCGACGAGGTCATCAACGCCATCAACTGCCTCGACTACCCGGTCGAGGGGGACGCCGCGACCTGGAACGAGGAGGAGGCGGAGCTCAAGAAGGCCTCCCCGACCTTCGGCGCGGGCCTGGGCTACTCCGACCTCTTCTGCAAGGCCTGGGGGCACACCTCGACGCGCACCCGCGGGGAGATCCACGCGAAGGGCGCCGCACCGATCCTCGTCGTCGGCACGACCGGCGACCCCGCCACCCCCTACCCCTGGGCGCAGAGCCTCGCGAAGCAGCTCGACTCCGGTCACCTGCTCACCTGGAAGGGCGAGGGCCACACGGCCTACGGGCGCGCCGGGGACTGCGTGACGAAGGCCGTCGACGCCTACCTGCTCGCCGGGCAGCTGCCCGAGGAGGGCAAGACCTGCGAGGGCTCGGAGTAGCAGTCGGCCCCGCGCGGACCGAACGCAGCGCGCGGCAGCACGGCGCCCCGGGAACCTGGTGGTTCCCGGGGCGCCGTCATGCTCCCGGACGTCCCGATCTCGGGGTCAGGATGTCCCGATCTCGGGGTCAGCCGCGGGACTCGGTGAGCTCCCCGGCGATGCTGCGGCCCATCTGGGCGCTCAGCTCCTTGCCGCGCAGCCCCTGGGACAGGAGGAACTGCACCTTCGCGTAGGTCGCCTCCAGCGTCATGTCGCGGCTGCCGATGGCGCCCGCGCGGGCGATCGCGTCCCCGGCCTCGTAGTGGCCCAGGAGCACCTCCGCCTCGTGGCACTGCGAGGCGACGACGACGGCCACCCCCGCCCCGATGACCTCCTCGATGAGTCCGGTGAGGCCCGGCTCCTCGCTCGGCACGTTGCCGACGCCGAAGGCCCGCAGGACGACGGCGTCGGGCAGCGGCGTGAGCATCGCGCGCAGCCGGGCCGTCGTGATGCCGGGGGCGAGGTCGATGACGACGACGTCGTGGCGCCGGTACGGCTCGGCGTCGGCCCATCCGCAGCCGGGCTCCGGGCGCGGCGACCACTGCCACGGTGCGCCCGTCATGGCGAGCGGCGCGACGTTGGGGGAGTCGAAGCCCTTGAAGGCCCACGAGCTCGTCTTGGTCGCCCGGTTGCCGGCCAGGACGCGGTGACCGAAGAAGAGGCTCACGCCGTCGACCCGCCCGCTCGTCGCGGCGCGCAGGGCCCCGGTGACGTTGGGGGCCGCGTCGGAGCCGACGAAGCCGAGGGGGAGCTGCGAGCCGGTGATGACGACGGGCGCCCCGAGGTCGGTGAGGGCGTAGGACAGGGCGGCCGAGGTGTAGGCCATCGTGTCCGTGCCGTGGAGGACGACGAAGGCCTGCTCCGGGTCCTCGGCGTGGTGACGGCGCAGGCCGTCGATGATCGCCTGCCACGACTCGGGAGTCGCGTTCGAGGAGTCGATGAGCGGGTCGAGGGCGGTCAGCGTGATGCCGTGGCCGAGCTCGGTCCCGTCGACGAGGTCGGCGAGCCAGCCCTCGAGGTCGGCCCCGGGGACGAGGCCGTGGGGCGAGTCGACCATGCCGATGGTGCCGCCGGTGTAGGTGACGTGGACGCGCACGGTTCCTCCTGGGGTCGTGCCGATGGGACTGGGGTGAGGACGGTTGGTGGGGGCGCGGTCGGTGTCCGCAGTCGGGCCGCTGCGCCGCGGGCGCCGTCGTCGGTTCCCGGCGGGGCGACGACGGCGCCCGCGGCGGGGCGGGGCGCCTCAGGAGGCGTCGATGACCTCGTCGAGGAGGTCGCCGCGGATGCGGCCACGCACGGCGTACCAGCCGGCCACCATCATGATGACGACGACGGCGAAGAGCGCGAGCGTCCAGCGGCCCGACGTCGAGGTGAGGTTGGACAGGACGACGATCGCGAAGAAGGCGAGCGAGAGGTAGTTCGTGAAGGGCGCGCCCGGCATCCGGTAGGCGGGGCGCGCCTCCTCGCTGGCCTTGACCTTCTTGAGGAAGGCCAGGTGGGTCACGAGGATCGCGGCCCAGGTCCCGGCGATGCCGATGCCGGCGAGGTTCATGACGATCTCGAAGGCGTCGTCGGCGAGGAAGGCGTTGAGGGCGACGCCGATGAGGCCGAGGGCCGAGGTGATCGTGATGGCCGCGGCCGGCACGTGGTTCTTGTTGAGGCTCGCGGCGGCCTTCGGGGCCTCGCCCGCGACCGCCATGGAGCGCAGGGTGCGGCCGGTGGCGTAGAGGCCGGCGTTGAGGGAGGACAGGGCCGCGGTGAGGACGACGACCTGGATGACGTCGCCGGCGTGCGGGATGCCGATGCCGGAGAAGAAGGTGACGAAGGGCGACTCGTTGGAGGAGTACGCCGTGTAGGGCAGGACGAGGGCCATGAGGATGACGGAGCCGACGTAGAAGACGAAGATGCGCACGATCATCGAGTTGATGGCCTTGGGCAGGACCTTGACGGCGTCCTTGGCCTCGCCGGCGGCGACGCCGACCATCTCGGTGCCGCCGAAGGCGAAGACGACGCCCAGAGTGAGGGCGAAGACGGCGGGCAGGCCCTCGGGGAAGAAGCCTCCGTTATCGGTGATGTTGTGGAAGCCCGCGGTGGAGTCGCCGACGGTGTGACCGGTGACGATGGCCCAGATGGCGATGACCATGAAGACGAGGATCGCGGTGACCTTGATGAGAGCGAACCAGAACTCCGCCTCGCCGAACATCTTCACGTTGAGCATGTTGAGGGTGAAGACGAGGGCGAGGGCGATGAGCGCGAGGATCCACTGGGGGATGACCTTGAAGGCGCTCCAGTAGTGCAGGTAGAGGGCGACGGCGGTGATGTCGGCCATGACCGTCACGGACCAGTCGAGGAAGAAGAACCAGCCGGTGACGTAGGCGCCCTTCTCGCCGAGGAACTCGCGGGCGTAGGAGACGAAGGCGCCGGAGGAGGGGCGGCGGATGGCGAGCTCGCCGAGGGCTCGCACCATGAGGAAGGCGAAGAGGCCGCACACGGCGTAGGCGAGGGCGAGGCCGGGGCCGCCCTGGGCGAGGCGGCCGCCGGCGCCGAGGAAGAGGCCGGTGCCGATGGAGCCGCCGATGGCGATCATCTGCAGGTGGCGGTTCTTGAGCGCCTTGTCGTAGCCGGCGTCGCCGCGGTCCTGGTGCGGGGCGGGGCCCGCGGACCTGACGGTGTCGGAGATGCGGTTGGCGTTCGCGCCGGCCGCGGCGCCGTTGCCGGGTCCGGACGGGGACGGGGGTCGGAGGTTCGACATGGGGTGTTCCTTCATGACGAGGGACGGTCCGGCCTGCCGGTTCGACGGGCGGCGTCCGTGCGGGCGTCGCGTCGTCGGGGTCGGGAGGTGGGGCCGAGGCGCCGCGGGTGCGGCACCGTGACGCGCTGACGGTAGCAAGAGGCGCGTTCCGCGCCAGGAGCGGAGGCCCCATGCCACCGTCGCTGGGAGGACGTGCAGGGCGTGGCGCCGGGGCCCGGAACCTCGCGGGAGGGTTCCGGGGCGGCGCCCGGCGGCTATGGGCCGCTCGGGACGGGCTCACCCGCGGCCTGTGTCCAGCACCACGAGCCGACGGCGTCGGGAGCGTTTGCGCGCCCGGCCCGCGGCCCGGTAGCGTATGGCCCGCTGCTCGCGCGGCGCGCCACCTTAGCTCAGTCGGCAGAGCGATTCACTCGTAATGAATAGGTCGTGGGTTCGATTCCCACAGGTGGCTCGCAGAACCGGAACCGGCAGGACCCCGCGGGTCCTGCCGGTTCCGTCATTCCCGGGCCCTGCCGGGCGTCGCCGGGGTCCGCCGCCGGCGGGCGCGCGCCGGGGCGTAGGGGCGCGGACGACGCGATCCGGCGTCGTCGGGGTCCGACGCCCTCCGTGGCGTATTCGATGAATGCGATGCCGTGCTTCTCTTATTTCCTGTTTCCCGACCGCGGCGCCGCTGCTCGGGCCCGCAGTGATTCCTCCGCCGGGTTCATCGGTGAACGGTGTCAGGGTGAATTCCGTCGCGTATTGTTGCGCGAATTGACGATCGCTATTACCGTTAGTCGGGAAACCCCCCCGTGATCCAGGGATCGGGGGTGAGTAGAACGTACAAGGAAATGAGCACCATGGCGCAGAAGACCCAGGTCATTCTCGTGGACGACGTCGACGGCTCCGAGGCCACCCAGACCATCACCTTCGCCCTCGACGGCGTCTCCTACGAGATCGACCTCAACGACGAGCACGCCGCCGCGCTGCGCGAGTCCTTCGAGGAGTGGACGAGCAAGGCCCGCCGCACCGCCGGCCGCCGCTCCTCCGGCCGCCGCCGCGCCGCCGGGACCCCCGCCTCCGGCGAGACCCAGCGCATCCGCGAGTGGGCCCGCGAGAAGGGCCTCGAGGTCTCCGACCGCGGGCGCATCTCCGCCGAGGTCCGTGAGGCCTACGAGGCCGCGCACTGAGCGCGTCCGCAGCACCGTCGGCGACTCCCTGACGCCGACGACCAGCACCGCCGAGCCCCTCGGTCCGGACCCCGCGTCTGGGACCGAGGGGCTTGGTCGTGCCCCGACGGGTACGGCACAATGAGGGGCATGGCTTACACCCTCGTACTGCTCCGCCACGGCGAGAGCGAATGGAACCAGAAGAACCTCTTCACCGGATGGGTCGACGTCCCGCTCTCCGCCAAGGGCGTGGAGGAGGCCAAGCACGCCGGCGAGCTCCTCAAGGAGAACGACGTCAAGCCGGAGCTCCTCTTCACCTCGCTCCTGCGCCGCGCCATCAACACCGCGCACTACGCCCTCGACGCCGCCGACCGCCTCTGGATCCCGGTCCAGCGCTCCTGGCGCCTCAACGAGCGCCACTACGGCGCCCTCCAGGGCAAGAACAAGAAGGAGATCCGCGACGAGTACGGCGAGGAGCAGTTCATGCTCTGGCGCCGCTCCTTCGACGTCGCCCCGCCGGCCATCGAGAAGGGCTCCGAGTTCTCCCAGGACGCCGACGAGCGCTACACCGAGGAGGTCCCGGGCTCCGAGTGCCTCAAGGACGTCATCGCCCGCTTCATGCCCTACTGGGAGTCCACGCTCGCCCCGGCCATCAAGACCGGCAAGACCGTCATGATCGGCGCCCACGGCAACTCGCTGCGCGCGATCGTCAAGTACCTCGACGACATCTCCGACGAGGACATCGCCGGCGTCAACATCCCGACCGGCATCCCGCTCGTCTACGAGCTCGACGAGGAGACCCTCAAGCCCATCAAGAAGGGCGGCACCTACCTCGACCCCGACGCCCAGGCGAAGATCGACGCCGTCGCCAACCAGGGCAAGTGAGCGCCCGCTGACGCTCCCCGCCTGACCGGGCGCTCCTCCGCCCATCGACGCACCGGCGCCCCGGGCTCCCTCGCGGAGCCCGGGGCGCCGTCGTGCCCACCGGTACCGCTGCGACCCGAGCCGGGCCCCGGCGGAGCCGGTCGCGCCGGTGAGCGCGAGCCGCCCCGCGGCCCGGAGCGGGCGGCGGGGCGGCTCTCCCTGCACGGACGGGCGCTCAGTGGAGCGCGTCGGCGTCCTCGGCGTCGTGCGTCCCGGGCACCTGCGTGCCGGAGACGAGGTAGGCCATGCGACGGGCCACCGAGGTGGAGTGGTCGCCGAAGCGCTCGAGGAAGCGGCCCATGAGGACGGCGTCGACGACCTGCTGGCGGCTGAGCTCGTTCGCCGGGTCGAGGATCATCTGGAAGGAGCGGCGGTGGAGCTCGTCCAGACCCGAGTCGTTGGCCTGGATGCGCTGGGCGAGGTCGAGGTCGCGGGTGCGGACGAGCTCGGCGACGTCGCGGCCCGCCTTCACGGCGAGGTCGGCCATCTCGAGGATGAGGCCGAGGACGGGCTCGGGGACCGGCGGCTCGGGGTAACGGCCCCGCGCGATGGAGGCGACGTGGCGGGCGAGGTCGCCCTGGCGCTCGAGGGTCTGGGCCATGCGCAGCGCGGAGATGACGTTGCGGAGGTCCGAGGCGACCGGCTGCTGGCGGGCCAGGAGCATGACGCACAGGTCGTCGATGTCCCGCTGGAGGTCGTTGATGCGCTCGTCGGCGTCGATGACCTGCTCGGCGACGATGATGTCGCCGTTGCGGAGGGACTCGGCCGCGCGCTCGATGGCGGTGGCGACCTGCGAGGACATGGTCTCGAGGTCGGAGCCCAGCTGCTTGAGCTCCTGGTTGAAGATGTCGCGCACGGGGCGGCTCCTGACTGGTGGGATTCGGTGTCCTGCCCGGCGGTGCACGGCGCGCGGCCTCCTGCCGGGTCCCGGGCGCCGCACGGGCCTGCTCAGGCCGCATGACGGCCTCAGCATGGGGGACCAAGGTGAACACCCGGCGTCGCGAGCGGACATGGTCGGTGAACGCTGGCCATTCTGGGCCATCCGGGCTCGCTCTGCGCGGTCCGCACGACCTAGTGTGTCCCGCGTGGGAACCACCTGGCTGCTGATCGTCGTCGCCCTCGTGGGTGTCGCCGTCGGCACCGCGGCGGGCCTCGCCTTCGGTCTGGGCGAGCGCCACCGGCGCCGCTCGGCCGCCCCCGCCGTCACCGGCCTCATGGGCGACGACGGCGCCATCCCCGTGCTCGCGGCCCTGCGCTCCACCGTCGTCGTCCTCGACGAGGACGACGAGGTCCTGCGCGCCTCGGCCAGCGCCTACACCTACAACATCGTCCGCGACGACTCCGTCAAGGAGCCCCAGGTCGCCGCGATGGTCACCCGCGTGCGCGCCTCCGGCGTCGCCGAGGACGCCGACCTCGCCGTCGCCCGCGGACGCGTCATCGGCGCCGGCCAGTTCTACCTGCACGTGCGCGTCGCCGGCATCGGCCACGGACGGATCCTCATCCTACTCGAGGACCGCACGGCGGAGAAGCGCCTCGAGGACACCCGCCGCGACTTCGTCGCCAACATCTCCCACGAGCTCAAGACGCCGGTCGGCGCCATCAGCCTGCTCGCGGAGACCATCGAGTCCAACGCCGACGACGCCGACTTCGTCCGCGACTTCGCCGGACGCATGCACAAGGAGTCGGACCGTCTCGGCGTCCTCGTCCAGGAGATCATCGAGCTGTCCCGCCTCCAGGAGGGCGACGCACTGGCCAGCCCCGAGGACGTCGACATCGACGCCGTCGTCGCCGAGTCCGTCGACCGGGTCCGCGTCGAGGCCGAGGCCGGCGGCATCACCGTCGTCTCCGGCGGCACGAAGGGCCTGCACGTCCGCGGCGACTCCGCCCTCATCGCCACCGCCGTTCGCAACCTGCTCGGCAACGCCATCCGCTACTCCGGCCCGCGCACGCGCGTGAGCGTCGGCGTGAGCGTCGACCCCAAGGACGCCGACCTCGTGCGCATCGCCGTCGTCGACCAGGGCATCGGCATCGCCAAGGAGGACCAGGAGCGCGTCTTCGAGCGCTTCTACCGCGTCGACAAGGCCCGCTCGCGCGCCACCGGCGGCACGGGCCTGGGCCTGTCGATCGTCAAGCACGTCGCCGCCGACCACGGCGGAACCGTCGAGCTGTGGTCGACCCCCGGCCGCGGCTCCACCTTCACCCTCGTCCTGCCCCGGCTCCGCGTGCCGGAGTCCCAGGACGCCCCCGGGACCGCCGCGGGCGGGGCGGACGCCTCCGCCCCCGTCCGCGCCGACGGCGTCCCCGTCGGCGCGCTCGCCGCGTCCCCCTCCCAGCCCAGCACCGTGGAAGGAAGCACCCGATGACCCGCATCCTGCTCGTCGAGGACGAGGAGAACTACCGCGAGCCCCTCGCCTTCAACCTGCGCCGCGACGGCTTCGACGTCATCGAGGCGGAGGACGGCCAGGTCGCGGTGGACGCCTTCGAGAGCGCCGGGTCCTCCGAGGGCGGCGCCATCGACCTCGTCCTGCTCGACCTCATGCTCCCGCGCCTGTCCGGGACTGAGGTGTGCCGCCGCATCCGCCGCGGCTCCAACGTCCCGGTCATCATGCTCACCGCCAAGGACTCCGAGGTCGACAAGATCGTCGGCCTCGAGATCGGCGCCGACGACTACGTCACCAAGCCGTACTCGTACCGCGAGCTCATCGCCCGCGTGCACGCCGTCCTGCGCCGCACCCACGAGGAGGAGCCCGCCGAGACGCTCCTCGGTGCCGGCCGCGTCTCGATGGACGTCGAGCGCCACGAGGTCACGGTCGACGGCGAGCCCATCCAGATGCCGCTGCGCGAGTTCGAGCTCCTCGAGCTCTTCCTGCGCAACCCCGACCGCGTCCTCACCCGTGGCCAGATCATCGACCGCGTCTGGGGCGCCGACTACGTCGGGGACACCAAGACCCTCGACGTCCACGTCAAGCGCATCCGCGCCAAGGTCGAGGTCGAGCCCTCCAGCCCGACCCTCCTCACGACGGTGCGCGGCCTCGGCTACAAGCTCGTCACCCCCGCCTGACGGGCCCTCCCTCGGCCGACGGCGACGCCGGGCGCACGGGTGCCGCGGGGACGGTACCAGTCCGTTGTGAGGAAACTCCCCGGCCCATCCGCAGGATTCCTTGATAAACTGGGTGCCTTCCCATAGGACTGGAGTGACCTCACTGATGACCTTCGAAGTTGGCGAGACCGTCGTCTACCCCCACCACGGAGCCGCCCGGATCATCGACATCCGTCAGCGCAAGGTGCGCGGCGAGGAGAAGACCTACCTGCAGCTCGAGGTCGCCCAGGGCGACCTGACGATCCTCGTCCCCGCCGAGAGCGTCGAACTCATCGGCGTCCGCGACGTCGTCGACGAGAAGGGTCTGGAGAAGGTCTTCGACGTCCTCCGCGCCCCCCTCACCGAGGAGCCCACCAACTGGTCGCGCCGCTTCAAGGCCAACCAGGAGAAGATCGCCTCCGGCGACGTCATCAAGGTGGCCGAGGTCGTCCGCGACCTGTCCCGTCGAGACACCGACCGGGGCCTGTCCGCCGGTGAGAAGCGCATGCTCTCCAAGGCCCGTCAGATCCTCGTCTCCGAGCTCGCGCTCGCGCAGAAGACCGAGGAGGAGCAGGCCGAGGAGAAGCTCGACGAGGTCCTCGCCTCCGGCGCCGCGGCCTGAGCCGCCCGCCCCACGCACTGAGCCGACGCCCGCGCCACCACCCCGGTGGCGCGGGCGTCGTCGTCCCCTCACCGGGGTCGGCCTCCCCGTTTCGCCCCGGTCCGCCCGCGAGCCGTTCCAGTACCGCCCCGGGGCGGCTCGCCATGGGGAGCGCTGCCGCCGATCCGTGGCCCCGTCGTCACCGTCCGGCCACCCGCCCGGCCGTAGGCTCACCGGCATGACCCCCTCCCCTCGGGCCTCCCGCGACGCCGCCGTCGCCCCCGCCGCCCAGAACCGCCCCCGCGGACGCCTCCTCACCCGCCCCGTCATCGCCTGGGGCCTGTGGGACTGGGGCTCCTCGGCCTTCAACGCCGTCATCACGACCTTCGTCTTCACCGTCTACCTCACCGGCTCCTCCTTCGGCGACAAGACGGACAACCAGTCGGCCCTCTCCCTCGGCCTCACCGTCGCGGGCGTCCTCATCGCCCTGCTCGCGCCCGTCACCGGGCAGCGCGCCGACCGCGCCGGCCGCACCGTCTTCTGGCTCGGCGCCTACACGGCCGTCGTCGTCGGCGTCTCCGCCGCGCTCTTCCTCGTGCGCCCCGAGCCCCGCTACCTGTGGCTCGGCATCATCCTGCTCGGCGTCGGCAACGTCTTCTTCGAGCTCGCCTCCGTCAACTACAACGGACTGCTCTCCGGCCTCACCACCAAGGACCGGGTCGGCGCCGTCTCCGGCCTGGGATGGGGCATGGGCTACCTCGGCGGCATCGTCCTGCTCCTCATCCTCTTCGTCGGCTTCATCAACCCCGAGGTCGGCTGGTTCGGGGTGACGAGCGAGGACGGCCTCAACGTCCGCGTCTCCATGCTCATCTCCGCCGCCTGGTTCGGGCTCTTCGCGCTGCCCGTCCTCATCACGCAGTCCGGTGCCGGGGCGCGCCGGCGCCGCCGCGCCCTCGCCGCCGAGGCCGAGCGGGACCGCGACCTCGAGCGCGGACGCGCCGAGCTCGAGGACGAGCCGCCGTCGGACGTCGAACCGGGTGCCGGGATCATCCGTGAGGAGTCGCTCTGGGCCTCCTACAAGCGCCTGTGGCGCACCCTCGTGGCGCTGCAGCGCTCCCACCCGGAGGTGCTGTGGTTCCTCCTCGCCGCGGCCGTCTTCCGCGACGGGCTCGCCGGCGTCTTCACCTACGGCGGCATCATCGCACAGGCGACCTTCGGCTTCTCCAGCGGCGACGTCATCATCTTCGCCATCGCCGCCAACGTCGTCGCCGGCGTCGCCACGATCGCCTCCGGGCGCCTCGACGACCGGATCGGACCGCGGCGCGTCATCCTCGGCGCGCTCACGATCCTCGTCGTCGCCGGCGTCGCCGTCTTCCTGCTGCACGACGGCGGCCCGACCGTCTTCTGGGTCCTGGGCCTGGCCCTGTCCGGCTGCGTCGGGCCGGCGCAGTCCGCCGCCCGCTCCTTCCTGGCACGCCTCACCCCCGAGGGGCGCGAGGGGGAGATCTTCGGCCTCTACGCGACGACGGGCCGCGCCGTCTCCTTCATGGCGCCCGCCATGTACGGCGTCCTCATCGCGCTGGGCAGGCAGGTGGTCGGCGACGGCGCCGGCTACTGGGGGATCCTCGGGATCGTGGCGGTCCTGCTCATGGGGTTGCTCCTCATGCTCAAGGTGCAGGACCCCGCCGGGCACATCACCGACCTCGGGGACTGAGGAGGGGCGTCCCTCCCCGACGACGCGTCGCCGCCGTCCACCCCGTGAGGCGGACGGCGGCGACGTCGTGCCGGGGCCCCTGCGGGCCGCGGGCGGGTCTCAGTCCTCGGCGACGGTCACCGTCACCGGGATGTTGCCGCGGGTCGCGTTCGAGTACGGGCACACCTGGTGGGCGGCCTCGGCGAGCTCCTGGGCCTGGTCGTGCGGGAGCCCGGGAATGACGACCTCGAGGTCGACGGCCAGGCCGAAGCCGCCGTCGTCCGTGGGGTTGATGCCGACGCGGGCGCCGACGGTCGAGTCCGTGACGTCGGCCTTGCGCTTGCCGGCGACGAGCTTGAGGGCGGAGTGGAAGCAGGCCGCGTAACCGGCTGCGAAGAGCTCCTCGGGGTTGGGCAGGTCGGCGCCGGAGCCGCCCATCTCCTTCGGGACGGCGAGGTCGGTGTCGACCCGGCCCGTCGCGGAGGCGACGTGACCGTTGCGGCCGTCGCCGGTGGCGAGGGCCTCGACCGAGTAGAGGGCGTCACTGGCTGCGCTCATGAGGGTTCTCCTGACGTGGATGGTGGCCGGGTGGCCGGGTGGCTGGGTTGGGGTGGTGGGATCTTCTCAGGCGCCCGGAGCGGTCTGCTCCGCCGCCTCGCGGGCGAGGCGCGCCTCCCGCTTGGCCTTGAGCTCGGCGAGCTCCTCGGGGGAGAGCGGGCCCTGCGACGTGCCCGCGCTGCCGTCGTCGCGCACCCAGGAGACGGCCAGCTGATCCTCGACGCCGAAGCGCGCGAGGTGGATGCCGGCGACGTGCTCGAGGCGCTCGAGCTCGGACTCCGGGGCGTGGAGCGCGAGAACGAGGGCGCCGTCCTCGGTGCTGAGGTCGACGCGGCCGGACGCGGCCCCGCCGCGGTCGAAGACGAGCTCGCCGACGGCGGCGTCGGCGTCCCAGGAGGTCGTGATCTTGTGGCTCATGTGGCTCGCGAGCTGCTTGCCGTAGCGGGCGGGGCGGTCGGTGGCGACGCGGGCGACGGAGGTGCGGTCGAGGTCGGCGGAGGTGCTCATAAGGTCATCCTCACCTGCGAGCCCCGCCGCGCGCCAGAGAGGACGCGCGGATGATCGCCCGATGGGCGGCGCGTCCGTCCGCGGGTCCGCGGTGCCGATGGGGCCGCACCGGGACGGGCTCCGTGGGCTCAGGCCCGCTCGCGCAGCACCTCGGCGGACAGCGGTGCGAGCCGCCCGCCCGGGAACCCGCCCTCGTCGTCGACCTCGCCGGGCGCCACCCAGGCGAGCTCCTCGATCTCGTCGTGCACCGTGACCGCCGCGGCGGCCTCGTCGTCGAGCACCGGGCCGACGTAGACGGCGGCGGCGAGACCGAAGCCATCCTCGTTGGCGGCGCTCGTGCGGCGCAGCCCGAGGGAGGCGAGGTCGGCGGGCGCGAGCGTCAGCGCCGTCTCCTCGGCGAGCTCGCGGACCGCGGCCAGCAGGTAGGTCTCGCCCGCCTCCGGCTTCCCGCCGGGGAACGTGAAGGCCTCGGTCCCGGTCTTGCGGACCTGGAGGACGCGGCCTGCGGCGTCGGCGAGGACGACGGCGGAGACGTGGATGACGCCCTCCTCGTCGGCGGGCACGGGGGAGAAGGGGATCGACTCGCTCATACCCGCGACGCTACGCGGACGGTGTTTCACCGGCGTGCCGCAGGGTGGACGCGGTCGTCCGCCGTCGAGGGGAGCAGCGGCGGCGGGTACTGCCGACCCGGCCGCAGCGCGTGGAAGGGGGAGAGGGGTCTCCATGAGTGCCCACTGCTCCGGGGCGTCCGGGGCGCCGAACTCCGCCGTCCAGAAGGCGCCCGCGAGCAGGTGCGTGCAGCGGCTCATGTCCATGAGCGGCACCTCGGCGATCCCGGCCCCGATGCGCTCGTGGTGGTCGTCGCGTCGCTCAGGGGTCCTGGGACGCCTCGCGGCCGCGACCGTCCGGCTCGGCCCCGCGCGTCACGCGCTCGGGAAGAGCCGGCGCTCGACGGCGTCCCAGGCCGCCGCGGCCGTCGGGTCGGGCTCGTAGCGGGTGGTCCCGGAGGAGTCGCGCACGACCTTCCGCAGCGCGGCGAGGTCGCCCTCGAGGAGCCCGGCCCCGCGGGCCGCGACGACCATGTTGCCGAGCGCCGTGGCCTCCTTCGGGCCGGCGAGGACCGGCAGTCCGGTGGCGTCGGCGGCGAGCCGGCACAGGAGGCGGTTGGAGACGCCGCCTCCGACCACGTGGAGCACCTCGACCTTCTCGCCGGACAGGCGCACCGCCTCGCGGACGGCGCGACGGTAGGCCAGGGCGAGCGAGTCGTTGATGCAGCGGACGTACTGACCGACGCTGCGCGGGATCGGCTGACCGGTGGCGCGGGCCGCGTCGTCGATGCGGGCGGCCATGTCCCCGGGGGTGAAGAAGGCCTCGTCGTTGATGTCGACGACGGTGCGCAGCGGCTCGGCGGCGGCCGCGGCCTCGTCGATCTCCTCGTAGCTCAGCTCCAGCCCCTGCTGCTTCCAGGTGCGCACGGCCTCGTCGAGGACCCACAGGCCCATGACGTTCTTGAGGTAGCGGACGGTGTGGTCGACGCCGAGCTCGTTGGTGAAGTTGGCCTTCCGGGAGGCCTCGGTGAGGACCGGCTCGTCGAGCTCGAGACCCACCAGCGACCAGGTGCCGCAGGAGACGTAGGCGAAGCCCGTGCCCTCGGCCGGCACGGCGACGACGGCGGAGGCGGTGTCGTGGGAGCCGACGGCGATGACCGGGGTGGGCCTCCCCTCGGGGCCGAAGACGTCGAGGGCCTCGGGGCGGACCGTGCCGATGACGGTGCCCGGCTCGACGACCTGGGGGAGGAGCCCGTCGAGGTCGAGTCCGAGCTCCTCGTGGAGACGGGTGAGCAGCGGGCGGGACCAGTCGCGCAGGCGGGCGTCGACGAGGCCGGTCGTCGAGGCGTTGGTGACCTCGGCGACGCGCTCGCCGGTGAGGAAGCAGGACAGGAGGTCCGGGAGCAGGAGCATCGTGCGCGCGTAGGAGCCGTTGCCCTTGCGGGGGATGCCGTTGTCGCGCATCTGGGCCACGAGCTGGAACATCGTGTTGAAGTCCTGCACCTGGAGGCCGTTGACGCCGTAGACCTCCTCCGCTGGGATCCTCGCGAAGACCTGCTCCGGCACGCCCCTGGTGCGCGCGGAGCGGTAGGCGTGGACCTGGGCGGACAGGGTGCCGGCGCCGTTGACGAGGCCGTAGTCGACGGCCCAGGTGTCGATGCCGATGGCGGAGAGGGGGCCGACGTCGCGGACGGCGGCGAGGAGCCCCTCGCGGATCTCGCTCCACAGGTGCAGGACGTCCCAGAAGAGGCGCTCGCCCTCGCGCGTGGGCAGCGGGATCGCGCCGTTGGAGAAGCGGCGGGTCTCCGTCAGCGTGATGCGCCCGTGGGCGAGGGTGCCGACCATGACGCGGCCGGAGGCCTCGCCGAGGTCGACGGCGGCGACGTGGACGGGCTGGGTGGCGGTCATCTGCTTCCTTCGGGGTGGGCGGGACCGGCGCCTCGTCGCGCCGTCCCGTGCTCGCGCCGATTGTCGCAGGGGTGCGAGGGACCAAGGGCCTCGCGGACGCGGCTCCATTGTCGGGCGCCTGCTAGCGCCCGTGTGCTGCTGTTGAGGCGGCCACACCCGGACGTCCCTGGTTCTCCCTCCCGCAAGGTGGTGTCATACTCCGAGATGAGAATGACACTCACTACCGAAGATGGAAGGCTCGTGATGACCACCCCGGTCCCCTCCCTCCAGCGGCCGCCCACGCCGCCGGACACCCGCCCCGCCCGGCGCCGTCGCCGCGGCGCACCCGCCCTGTCCCTCCTCAGCATCGTCGCCCTGTCCGCGACCGGCCTCGTCGCACCGGTGCTCGCCGCGGCCCCCGCCGACGCCGCCCCCGCGGCCGTCCGCGAGGTCTCCGGCACCTGCATGCCCGCCGGCGCGGACACGCTCCTGGACTCCGGGCACGTCGACATGTTCAACCTCTCCTCGAACGCCTCGGGCGCCCTCACCCTGGACGTCAAGGAGGACGTCACCAAGCTGAACACGCACCGGGCCCCCGAGTCCGTCGTGCTCAAGGTCAAGGACCAGGCCCTCATGGACGTCCCCGCCGGTTACCCCGGCGCGCCGCGCTCCTGGTTCCTCCCCCAGAACCAGGACATGAACCTGCTCTGGCCCGGCTGGGACACCCTCGACGTGCGCGCCGGCGGCTACGACAAGGCCGCCTTCGACGTCAGCTACACCGGGCCCGAGGGCGGCGAGATCTCCATGTTCCAGATGGACGGCTTCTCCCCGAAGCCGATCTCGCGCCTCGCCGACGGCGGCTTCCGCCTCGACCCGGCCGGCTCCACCATCCCGCAGGACTACGCGGCCCACACCCACGTCAACTGGGCGTTCTCCAAGGCCGGCCGCTACACGCTCACCGTCACGGGTCGCGCGCAGAAGTCCGACGGCACCTGGTCGAGCACCTCCGCGCACACCTACACGATCGACGTCGGCGACGTCCCCTGCGCCTCCCTTCCCGGGGCCTCCGCCTCGCCGAGCCCCGCCGCGAGCCCGTCCGCGCCCGCGGCCCCGACGACGGCGCCCGCGGCCCCGACGACGGCGCCCGCCCCGAGCGCCGAGCCCACCACCGCCCCGAGCGCCCAGCCGAGCGCCCAGCCGAGCAGCGCCCCCGCCCCGACGTCGTCCGCGGCCCCGACCACCCCGGCCGACCCGGGCACCGGCTCCACCGCCCTCAAGGACCCCGTCACCGGAGCCGACCTGCTCCACCACAAGCACGTCGACGCCGGCCACATCCGCTGGAACGCCAAGAAGGGCACCTTCGAGATCGGCGTCATCGACGGGCAGACCTACCGCGACGCGAGCGAGGTCGCCGTCCGCCTCGGCCCCGACGCCGGCGCCGACGGCCGCGAGGCCTCGCGGATCAAGGTCCCCGCCTCGGGGATCCTGTCCTTCCTCGGCAAGCCCGGCGACATCCTCTGGAACGCCCCGCAGGAGCAGATCGACGACTGGCGCCCCGTCTGGACCGGCCTCGGCGCCTCCGAGCTCCCGGCCGACTTCGACAAGGACAGCCTCTACCTCACCCTCGACGGCGTCGACGGCCCCGGCACCGTGAGCGTGTGGCGCACCGTCGGCTCCGATCCCACCGAGTTCCTCAACTCCGCCTCCACCGACAAGCGGACCCTGTCCATGCCGTCCGGCGGTCACGGCCACTACAACTGGTCCTTCACGAAGCCCGGCCGCTACCAGCTCCACCTCACCGCGCAGGCCCGGAAGAAGGACGGCACCCTCGTCACCTCGCCGGACTACACGGTCACCTGGCTCGTCGGCCCCGACTCCGCCGTCGGCCTGCCCCAGGGCACCACCCCGACGCACACCATCACGACCTCCGCGGAGGACTTCCCGCTCGGTGAGGCCCCCGCGCCGACGCCCGGCGGCGGTCAGGACGCCGGCGCCCGCGGCAAGGACGCTCAGGTCCCCGCCGGCGCGCAGTGCCTCGCGCCCGGCCACTACGACGTCGCCACGACGAACGACGGCACGGGTGAGGCCAAGGGCCGTCCCTCCGTGACCATCACCGACGGGCGCACCTCCCACGCGAGCCAGTCCGTCATCGTCCCCGTCCCGGACGCCTACGCCGAGACCCTCTCGCTGAACGCCCGCAACCAGGCCCTCGGCTCCCTCGGCAAGGACGGCCAGCGCATCTGGTCCCTGCCTGAGGCCCAGGACCGCAAGGAGGTCTGGCTCGGGCTCAGCTCGGAGCGCTTCGACTTCTCCCACGTCACCGAGGACGGGCTGCGCACCTACCTCGACGGCTTCGAGGGCCCCGGCCGCGCCGTCTACTGGGACTCCGACCTCGCCACCGGCATCCGCCGCCTCCTCGACTCCGAGCACTCCGAGCTGAAGATCGTCGCCCGCACCCCCACGCACAAGCACGTGGGCGTCTCCTTCAACCAGCCCGGCACCTACCGCGCCTTCCTCAGCCTCGACGTCAACTACGACGAGAAGGACGGCTGGCCCGCGTACAAGTACCGCTACTACGACCTCTACTACGCGGTCGGCAACGCCGCCATCGAGGCCTCCTGCCCCGGCTACCTCGCCCAGCACGGCCTCGGCTCCGCCGCGAAGCCCGAGCCCGCCCCGAGCGCCTCCGCAGCCCCGTCCCCGAGCGCCGCCCCGGCACCGACGGCCAGCAGCCGGCCGACGCCGTCGACGACGGCGACCCCGGTCCTCCCGCTCAAGCCGCGTCCCACGACGCGTCCGAGCGCGCCCGCGAAGCCCGCCCCGACCACGGCCCCCGCCGCGAAGGGCACCGCCGCGCAGTGCACCCCCAACGGCGTCGACACCGTCATCGACGCCGGGCACGTCGACATGTTCAACGTCGTCTCCGACGCGAAGGGCCGCACCAGCATGACCCTCAAGGAGGACGTCACCGGCGCCCACGTCACACACGCCCCCGAGTCCGTCCTCCTCAAGGTCAAGGAGCAGGCCCTCCAGAAGGCCCTGCCCGAGGGCGTCCCCGGCGCCGGGAAGCCCGGCTACCTCCTGCCCCAGACCCAGGACCCGGCCCTCCTGTGGCCCGGCTGGGACACCCAGGGCGTCGCCGCGGGCGGCTACTCCCGCACCGACCTCGACGTCCGCTACACCGGGCCCGACGGCGGTCGGATCTCCATGTTCCTCATGGCCGGCCTCGGCGGCGTCCAGTCGCGCCTCACCGACGGCGGCTACGAGCTCAAGCCCTCCGGCTCCACGATCCGCCAGGACTACCCCGCGCACACCCACGTCAACTGGGTCTTCTCCAAGGCCGGCCGGTACACGCTCACGGTGACCGCCCGCTCCTCCAAGGCCGACGGCACGACCGCCACGACCGTTCCGCACACCTACACGATCGACGTCGGCCACGTCGACTGCGCCGGGGCCCAGGCCCCCGCCAAGGGCTCCACCGCCCCCGGCGCCCGGCAGGGCGCGAGCCCCGTTGCCGGCCCCGGCGCGGCCCTCGCCGCCGCGGAGTCCGCCCGCGCCGGCGCCACCGGCTCCACCGCCGGCGCCACCGGCGCGCAGAGCGCCGCCTCCGACGGCTCCGCCGGCTCGTCCTCCGCGGCCGGCTCCGGCGCAGCGGGCCAGTGCACCCCCACCAAGGTGACCCGTGAGGCCACCAAGGAGGAGGCCGCCGCCCTCAGCGCCAAGGACGGCAAGGGACCGAAGGACGGCCAGGCCGCCTCCGGCTCCGCCGCCCCGGCGTCCAGCGCCACGAGCGCCACGACGACCCTCACCCTCAACGTCGGCCCCGGCGCCACCGGGAACGCCACCGAGGGCCACTTCGACCTCGGCCCCGCCATCATCGACGGCGCCCTCGTCGCCCGCGTCAAGGACGACCGCCACCAGCCGGCGGCCTGGGTGGACCCCGCGTCCCTCACCTTCGCCCTCGGCGACGCCGCCGCCCTCAAGGCCCCCAAGGACGTCTCCTTCGTCGCGAAGGAGGGATCGACCGTCTGGATGATCCCCTCGACGCAGATCCCCGGGGTGCCGTGGCTCGGCATGAACTCCCAGCGCGAGGAGATCGTCAACGGCACCACCGGTGAGGTCTCCTTCCGCCTCGACTCCGTGGACGGCCCGGGCAAGGTCGCGGTCTTCGCCGCGGGCGGGCTGGGTGCGGGCGTCGGCCAGCACGTCTTTGACGGCGCGGGCTCGAGCTACACGCTCCCCGCCAACACGCACGCCCACCAGAACTGGCTCTTCACCCAGCCCGGCACCTACCACCTCACGGTCACGATGAGCGTCACGCCCAAGGGCGGCTCCCTCTCCGGGAGCGGCGCCGGCTCGGCCCACGAGCCCGGCTCCGCGGCCGCCCGTGCTGCCGGCGGCCTCAAGGCCACCGGCGAGAAGGGCCCGAACGGCCTGCCCATGGTCGAGGAGACCGTTGGCCGCACCCCCGACGGCCGGCCCTGCGACCTCGGCGACCTCGCGCACACGGGCACGGACCCGGTCGCCCCGCTCGCGGCCTCCGTGCTGCTCGGGCTCGCCGGAGCCGGTCTCGTCGCCGGACGCCGTCGGACGCTCGCTCACCGGGAGCAGTGAGGCAGTGACCTGCCAGTGACCTCCTGCCGCACCACTCGCCCCCGGCGGGTCGGACCCAGGGCGGCGGCGGCCCTCGCCGTCGCCGCCCTGGGCCTGGCGGGCTGCGCCGGGCCCGCCCGGCTCGGCGCCGTCGACCCCGCCCACGACGGCGAGCTCCGCGTCGTCACCACGACGGGCATCCTCGCCGACCTCACCCGCCACGTCGCCGGCGACCGCGCCACCGTCACGCAGATGGTGCCCGACGGCGCCGACCCGCACTCCTGGGAGCCGTCCCTGCGCTCCGTGCGCGACGTCGCCTACGCCGACCTCGCCGTCTCCAACTACCTGCTCCTCGAGGAGCACTCCATCATCCGCACCCTCGACGCCAACCTGCCTCCCTCCGCAGTGAGCGTCTCCGTGGCCGAGGCCGCAGCCAAGCAGGGCGCGACGATCCTGCCGCTCGTCGAGGACCGCTCCCTCGACACGATCTGGCTCGGCATGCGCGTCCTCGGCGACGGCGCCGCCCTCGGCGCCAACCGCTCCTCCACCATCGACCTCACCGCCACGAAGGTGGAGGGACCCGGCGACGCGAGCGCCTACCTCACCACCTCCTTCGGCGCCCCCGAGGTCGGCTTCTCCACCGACGACGGGCTCACCCCCGCCTCCGACGACGCCGACCCGGGCCCCGACACGACGGTCCTGCCCGCCGACGCCCACCAGCACATGAGCTGGGCCTTCACCCGGCCCGGCGTCTACCGCGTGACCTTCGCGCCGCGGCTCCACGCCGCCGACGGCACCACCAGCGAGCTGCGCCCCGCCACCGCCGTCTTCGCCGTCGGGGTCAGCGGGGACGAGGTCGCCGCCGCCGAGGGCCGCACCGTCCTCGACGCCGGCCACGCCGACGTCACCGTCGACCTCACGACCGGCGGCACGGACCTCGCCGTCGACGCCTCCTCCCTGCCCGAGGCCCTCAAGGCCGCCGCGACCCCCGTGAGCGCCGACGAGGACCCGGCCGCGCACGCCGCCGGCACGAGCACCGTCGAACTCGACGACGTCGTGCTCTCCGTCCCGCCACGGACCCTCACCCAGGTGCCCGGGACGAGCGGCTTCCGCTTCCTCGGGAAGCCCGGGGACCCCGTCTACGTCCTGCCGCAGGCGGTCCTCGGCAAGCACGTCCACGGCGACATCGACCCGCACCTGTGGCACGACGTCCACAACGCCGAGGCCTACGTCCGCGTCATCCGCGACGCCCTCATCGGCGTCGACCCCGACGGCGACGCCGAGTACCGCGCCAACACCGACTCCTACCTCGCGAGGCTCGACGCCCTGGACGCCGAGGTCACCCGCACCATCGACACGATCCCCGCCGGCCGGCGCCGCCTCGTCACGACGAACGACGCCTACGGCTACCTCGCCCACGCCTACGGCCTCGAGGTCGCCGGCTTCGTCGCGCCCAACCCGGGCGTCGAGCCCTCCGTCGCCGACCGGATCCGGCTCACCGCGACCCTCGAGGACCTGCGCATCCCCGCCGTCTTCCTCGAGCCCAACCTCGCCAGGACCCGTTCCACGCTGCGGACCGTCGCCGAGGAGTCCGGCGTCGAGGTCTGCCCCCTGTACGGCGACACCCTCGACGCCCGGGCGCCCGGGTACGAGGACATGATGCGCGCCAACGCCCGGTCCCTGGCCCGCTGCCTCGGCGGGGACCCCGACAGCCCCGGCGCCGCGCCGCCCGCCGCGACCTCCTCGGCCGCGCCCACCGCCACGGCCGACCCAGCCCCCGCCCGCCCCGACCCGATGGAGACCCCATGACCGTCCCCTCCCGCCCCGCACCGGCGGCCCGCGCCCGCTCGCGCCGCCCCGAGCGCGTCGTCGCCGTCGCGACCGCCGCCCTCCCCCTGTCCCTCGCGCTCCTCGTCGCCCTCGTCCTCCTGGCTCTGCCCGTCCCGCGGGCGGCCGCCGACGAGACCCCGGCCCCCGACCCCGCCCTCGCCCAGACCGTCACCGGCGACGAGGCCACCGCCCAGGGGCCCGCCGTCGTCGACGCCGGGCACGTCGACGTCGGCCCCCGCCTCGTCGACGGGAAGTGGCGCGTCATGGCCCGCGACGACTCCGGCTCCGAGCCCGTGTGGCGCGACCCGGACGAGCTCGTCCTGCGCGTGAGCGACGCCGCCCTCATGGACGCCCCCACCGACGAGGCCTACTCCTTCATGGGCGCCTCCGGCGGTGAGCGCTGGTACGTCATCCCCCAGACGCAGAACCAGCAGGTCGTCTGCCTGGGGTGGAACACCCAGGACCCGGGCGTCGTCGACGCCGTCGACCGCGGCGCCACCATGAGCATCGGCCCCGTCCAGGGCCCCGGCAAGAGCTGGCTCTTCCTCCAGAACGGCACCTTCGGCCAGCCCCTCCTCCTGGTCGACGGCCAGAAGGACGCCCCCCAGGACGTGTGGGTCGACGCCAACACCCACGTCCACGCCAACTGGGCCTTCACCGCCCCCGGCGTGTACACGGCACGCCTCACCTTCTCCGCCGACACCAAGGACGGGAAGCACGAGACCGCGACGACGACCCTGCGCTTCGCGGTCGGCGACGCCACCTCCACCGACGAGGCCCTCGCCGCCGCCGCGCCCGCCGCCCCGAGCGCCGCCGCGACCGGCAGCCCGACGAGCGGCTCGACGGCCGTCGCCACCGCCTCCCCGGGCAGCGCGGGCAACGCCGCGGACGGCACGGACGACGGCGCCACCGGCGTGCGCACGGCCGCCGTCACCATCGGCGTCCTCGCGCTCGCGGCCGTCCTCGGCGCCGTCCTCGTCGTCCGACGGCACCGGGTCGTCGCCGCCGAGCGCGCCCGGGCCCACGAGGAGGAGACCGGTGAGTGAGCCCGTCCTCGAGGTCGCCGGCCTCGCCGTCGACCTCGGCGGCCGTCCCGTGCTGCGCGACGTCGACCTCGCCGTCCGGCCCGGCGAGCTCGTCGGCCTCATCGGCCCCAACGGGGCCGGCAAGACGACCCTGCTGCGCTCCGTCCTCGGGCTCGTCCCGAGGTGCGCGGGCACGGTGAGGACCGCGGACCCGACCTCCCGCGTCGGCTACGTCCCCCAGCGCCACGAGCTCGCCTGGGACTTCCCGGTGAGCGTGCGCGACGCCGTCCTCGGCGCTGTCGCCCTGCGCCTGGGCCTCCTGCGCCGCCCCCGGCTCGCCGAGCAGCGGGCCGTCGAGCGCGCCCTGACCCGCACGGGCCTCCAGGACCTCGCCGACCGCCCTGTCGGCGAGCTCTCCGGCGGCCAGAGGCAGCGAGTCCTCGTCGCCAGGGCCCTGGCCCTCAGCCCCAGGCTGCTGCTCCTCGACGAGCCCTTCACGGGCCTGGACATGCCGACGCAGGAGATGCTCGGCGACCTCTTCCGGCTCCTCGCCGACGAGGGCTGCGCGGTCCTCATGACCACCCACGACCTCATCGCCGCCCGCGCCCAGTGCGACCGCCTCGTCCTCGTGTCCGGGACGGTCGTCGCCTCGGGGACGCCGGCCGAGCTGGGCGACGCCGAGCCGTGGCGCCGCACCTTCCGCGTCCGCCCCGACAACCCGCTCCTCGCCGCCCTCGGAGTCTCCTGATGCTCACCCCGATCGACTTCCTCAACGACCTGTTCAACCCCGTCCTCGCCTTCCTGCCGCGCGCCCTCCTCATGGCGGTCGTCTGCGCGGTCGTGTGCGGGGTCGTCGGCGTCCACGTCGTCCTGCGCGGCATGGCCTTCATCGGCGACGCCGTCGCCCACTCCGTCTTCCCGGGCCTCGCCGTCGCCTTCCTCGTGGGCGGCTCCCTCGTGGTCGGCGGCATGGTAGCCGGCGTGACGACGGCGGTCCTCGTGGCGCTGCTCTCCCAGAACCGGCGGCTCAAGGAGGACTCCGTCATCGGGGTGCTCTTCGTCGGGGCCTTCGCCCTCGGCGTCGTCGTCATCGCCCGGGCGCCCGGCTACTCGGGCAGCCTGGAGAGCTTCCTCTTCGGCTCCATCACGGGCGTGCCCGCCTCGGACGTTCCGGTGGCGCTGGGCGGGGGAGCGCTCGTCCTCGCCGTCCTCGCGCTCCTGCACCGGCCGCTCACCGCGGTGAGCCTGGACAGGGAGACGGCGCGGGCCGCCGGGCTGCCCGTGCTGGCGCTCGACGTCGTCCTCTACGTGGCGGTCTCGGTCTCCGTCGTCATCGCCGTCCAGACCATCGGGAACGTCCTCGTCCTCGCCCTGCTCGTCACCCCGGCGGCGACGGCGCGGCTCCTCACGGACAGGCTCACGACGATGCTCTGGCTCGCGCCCCTGCTGGGCTCCCTGGCCGGGGTCCTCGGGCTCTACCTGTCCTGGTCCGCGGACGTGCCCACCGGCGGCACGATCGTCCTCGTGCTCACCGCGGGCTTCGTCCTCGCCTGGGTCGGGGCGCCCCGGCACGGGGCGCTCGCGCGGATGAGGGCCCGCCGCCGGCCCGAGGGCGGGACGAGCGGCGTCGCGGCCGCGGCCTCCGCCCACGAGGAGCCGGAGGCCGCCGATCAGGTACCGGCGCCGGCACCGGCCGCCCTGCCGGCGGCGGCCGGCACGGCGGCTCAGTAACCGACGCTGGGCTGCTGAGCCTGCTGCTGGGAGAAGCGGACGGCGGTGCCGGAGGCGGTCACCATGAGCATGCCGTTGTCCGAGCCGAGCGTCTCGTAGTCGATGTCGACGCCGACGACGCCCTCGGCGCCGAGCTCGGCGGCGCGCTGCACCATCTCCGCCAGCGCGGTCTCGCGGGCCTGGATGAGCTCGCGCTCGTAGCCCTCGGCGCGGCCGCCGACCAGGTTGCGCAGCCCGGCGCCGATGTCCTTGAACATGTTGACCCCGGCGATCGTCTCGCCGCAGACGACGCGGAGGTACTGGGTGACGGGGTGGCCCTCGACGGTGGGGGTGGTGGTGACGATCATGGCGGGCCCTCCTGGCTCTCGGTGCTCGTCCCCGGACGGGCCGGGCGCCGCGGCGGGGCCGCCGTCGGCACGACCATCATCGGGGAGAGTGGCGGCGCGCGTCCTCGTCCTGGAGGGCGAGAGGTCCCCGACGGCGCCGACGAGCCGGGGCGCCCGCCGTCGCCTAGCCTGGCCGCACCCCTCGCGGCCGGCCGGCCGCGCCCCTCCCGAAGGCGAGACCATGACCGTCCAGAACCCCGAGCCCCAGCAGGTCCCGCAGGCACCCGCGGGCCAGTACCCCTCCGCCTACGACCGCGGCGTCTACCCCGTCGCCGTCCAGAACCCCGGCGCGACCGGCGACGGCGTCGGCTCCTGGATGCTCGCCCAGCTCATCTCCGCGATCCCGGTCGTCGGCTTCATCTACCTGCTCGTCGTCGCCTTCGGCGGCACGCCGTCGCTGTCCCGCCGCAACTGGGCCCGCGCCCTGTTCGTGTGGCAGATCATCGGCGTCGTCGTGGTCGTCGCCCTCGTGGTGGGCGGCGTGCTCAGCGCCAACGACCTCCCGCAGGGCTGACGGCCGCGCGGCGGCTCAACGGCGCCGGGCCGCCTCGCGCCGCGCCCGGCGCAGCGTCGCCGCGTAGCGCGGGCCGATCTCCTCGGGGCCCATCGCGACGCCGTCGCGCGTCCACGTGAGCAGGTGGTCGAGGCTGAAGCGCCGCGCGCACCGCGAGCAGGACAGGGGCGTGGCCGGGCGCCGCACCCGGTTGACCGTGTGCCCCGCCGGGCAGGTGCCCGTCCACCGGCCCTCGACGCGCGGCGCCTCCGCCGCGATGAGACGCCGACCGTTGGAGCCGAGGCGCCTGGCCTCGGCGGCCCACACGGCGTCGTGGCCGTGGGCGGCGCCGACGCGGGCGTGGGCGATCTCGTGGAGGACGGTCTCGCGGACCTCGGCCTCGTCGTAGAGGGCCATGAGGTGGCGGGACAGCGTGATCCGGTGACGGGTGTGGTCGGTCTGGCCCGCGCGGCGGCGCGCCCGGTCCAGACCGAGCCCCCAGTCCCCGACGCCGTGCTCGACCATGAGGGTGCGCGCCAGGTCGAGGACGTCGGGCAGGTTCATGCCGCGAGGGTAGCCGCGGCGGTCCCGGTGAGCGCACCCGGCCGGCGCCGGCTGTGGAGAGCGGCGGGCGGCCGAGGGCGCCGACGGCGCGGAGGGTGAGAGGATGGGCCCCGCACCGCCAACCGCTGCAAGGGAGCACTCGTGGGACGCGTCATCGTCGTCGGATCGATCAACCAGGACGTCACCGTGCAGGTCGACCGCCTGCCCGAGCGGGGCGAGACCCTCACGGGGCGCTCGGTGACCCACCGCCTGGGCGGCAAGGGCGCGAACCAGGCCGCCGCCGCGGCCCACGGCGGGGCCGAGACCCTCTTCGTGGGTGCGGTCGGCGGGGACGCCTCCGGGGCCGCGCTGCGCGAGGAGCTCGCCTCCCACGGGGTGGACGTCTCCCACCTGGCCGATGCCGACACCACGACCGGCACGGCCTTCATCACGGTCTCCGCGGACGGGGAGAACACGATCGTGCTCGAGGTGGGCGCCAACGGCCTGGTCGGCGGGGACGCGCTCGACGCCGTCGAGGGCCTCGGCGCCGGGGACGTGCTCGTCCTGCAGGGCGAGGTCCCTCCGGCCGCCAACGCCGCCGCCGTCGCCGCGGCCAAGGCCGCAGGCGCTCGCGTCGTGCTCAACCTGGCGCCCGTCTACGACGTCGCGGACGAGGTCCTCGCCGACGTCGACGTCCTCGTCGTCAACGAGACCGAGGCCGGCCTGACCGCCGGTGCGCCCGCTCCCGCGGGCCCTCAGGAGGCGCTGGACCTCGCCGCGACCCTCATCGGGCGCGGGCCCGCCGCCGTGCTCATCACCCTGGGCAAGCAGGGATCCGTGTGGACCGACGGCGACGAGTCCGGGGCCGTCCCGGCGATCGACCTCGGACCCGTGGTCGACACGACGGGTGCGGGCGACGCCTCGGTGGGCGTCCTGGCGGCGGCGCTGGCCGCGGGCTACCCGCTGGGCGAGGCGGTCGGGGCCGGCATGCGGGCCGGCTCCACCGCTGTGCTGGGCGCGGGTGCGGCCTCCTCGTACCGAGCCATCGAGCCGCTCGAGCCCGCGCCCGCCCGCTGAGCCCCGTACCGGCTGCGCCGTTGCCCGAGGCGGCGCCCCCGAGCACCCTGTGGCAGAGTAACGGCGATGTCACAGCGCCCGACGCCCCGCACAGGCGGGAGGCACACCGTCCCCCGGACCGCCCGCGCCGGCGGGGCGCGCGGCCACGGCGACCGCCTCGCCGCCGCCGGTCGCGGCGCGTCGAGAACCCGGGACGCTCGCGGCGCCTCGAGCCGCAGCGCCGGCGACGGGCGGTCCGCCTCCGCGCGCCGAGTCCGCGAGCAGCGCCGTCGCACCGTCCGGATCCTGCTCATCGCCTTCCTCACGACCGTCCTCGTCGGCGTGGCCGCCGTCGCGGTCCTCCATGAGGAGGAGCCCGCGAGCGTCGCCACCGCGAGCCCCACGCTCACCGCTCCCGTGCCCATCGAGCTCGACATGACCGGCTGGGACGCGACCCGCATCATCGACGACGACGTCTTCTTCGACGCCACCACCATGAACGAGGAGCAGGTCGCCGCCCTCATCGCCAAGGTCAACACCGGCTGCCGCGCCGGCCGCGGCGGCACCCCCTGCCTCGCCGACGCCACCTTCACGACCGCGGACGTCGCCGCGACCACCTACTGCCCCGGCGGCTACGAGGGCGCCCAGGACGAGCCCGCCGCCGCCGTCGTCTCGAAGGTCGCCGCCTCCTGCGACGTCAACCCGCAGGTCCTCCTCACGCTCCTGCAGAAGGAGCAGGGCCTCCTCACCGCCTCAGGGGCGCAGCTGACGGCCTCCGACTACGAGATCGCCACCGGCTACGGCTGCCCCGACGGCTCGGACTGCGACCCGCAGTACGAGGGCTTCTTCAACCAGGTCTACGGGGCCGCGAGCCTGTTCCAGCACTACCGCCTCTCGCCGGGCTCCTTCGAGGTGGTCGCCGGGCAGCCGGCCGACGTCGCCTACTCGCCGGACTCGAGCTGCGGCAGCGCCTCGCTCACCGTCCAGAACGAGGCGACCGCAGGGCTGTACAACTACACGCCCTACCAGCCCGACGCCGCGGCCGCCGACGGCGGTGACGACTGCACGAGCTGGGGCAACTGGAACTTCTACGGCTTCTTCCGGGCCCTCTTCGGCGACCCGACGCCGTCCGCCTGAGAGGCCGCGAGACGTCCGGGAGTGAGCACGGTCGCAGTTTCCAGGGTCTTCCCAGGGCGGTTCACGGGATTCTCCCAGGATCGACCGGCATACTTCTTCGTGCCGTCGGACAGCGGTGATCCTGAGGTACTGGGGAGTGCTGATGACGGATCGCCACTGAGCCCGGAGCCGCAGCCAAGGGAATGCGGACCGAGTGCCCGGCGAAGGAGTGCCAGCACCCGGCATGGGAACCGGGGCGCTGCCTCGACGCGAAGGGCCCGCCCGGATGATCCATTTCCGGTCGGGCCTTCGCCGTGCCCGGGACCCGCGCCGGATCGCCGCCTCCTTCCCCGAGCGGGCGTCCGGCCGTGGCACAACGCGTGACATCATGACCGCATGGAGCTGACGTGGGTCGAGGTCGCCACCCGGACGTGGGTGGTACTCGAGTACCTCATCAAGATCGCCGCGCTCGGCACCGTGCCCGAGAACCGGCGGCCGTCGTCGTCGACGGCGTGGCTCATGCTCATCTTCCTGCTCCCCGTCGTCGGCCTGCCCCTCTACCTCCTCCTCGGCTCCCCGTGGGTGCGCGGGCGTCGTTACCAGGAGCAGGTCACCGTCAACGAGTCCGCGCTGCGCCTCACCTCCCGGATGCCGCTCACCCCGCAGGGCGCGGACCCCTCGCCCGTCCTCGACTCGATCATCTCGATGAACCGCCGGCTCACCGGGCTGCCCTGCGTCACCGGCGAGACCATCGGCCTCCACGGCGACGCGGCCGAGACCTACGCGGCCATGGCCCGCGAGATCGACAAGGCCGAGCACCACGTCCACGTCGAGTTCTACATCCAGAGCTGGGACGAGATCACCGACGTCTTCTACTCCTCCCTCCAGCGCGCCGCCGCCCGCGGCGTCACCGTCCGGCTCCTCGTCGACCACCTCGGCTCCCGCAAGTACCCCGGTTGGCGCAGACTCGGGAAGCGATGGGACGACGCCGGCATCGAGTGGTACCTCATGATGCCCCTCCTGCCGCTCCAGGGCCGCTGGCGGCGCCCGGACCTGCGCAACCACCGCAAGATCCTCACCATCGACGGCCGCCGCGCCTTCATCGGCAGCCACAACGTCATCGACCCGACCTACAGGCTGCGCTCCAACCTCCGCGCCGGACGCACCTGGCACGACCTCTCCGTCGAGGTCACCGGAGAGGTCGTCATCGAGGCCGAGGCCGTCTTCGCCATGGACTGGTACTTCGAGTCCGGCGAGCAGCTCGAGGCCTTCGACCTCTCCGACGGCGACCTCTCCGAGCGCCTGCCCGAGATCCTCGGCGAGGCCGACGCCGTCGTCGGGGACCCCGCCCCGCAGCCCGAACGGCCCGACGCCGTCGTCAACGCCATGCAGCTCGTGCCCTCGGGCCCGGGGTACCCGACCGAGCCGAACCTGCGCATGTTCCTCGGTCTCATCCAGAACGCGACGCGGCGGGTCTCCATCACGAGCCCGTACTTCATCCCCGACGAGTCGCTCCTGTCCGCGATGACCTCGGCGTCCTACCGCGGCGTCGACGTCGAGCTCTTCGTCGGCAAGGAGTCCGACCACGTCATCGTCAACCACGCCCAGCGCTCCTACTACGGGGCGCTGCTCGCCGCGGGCGTGCGCATCTACCGCTACCCGGCCCCCACGGTCCTCCACGCCAAGTACATGACGGTCGACGACCAGGTGGGCGTCATCGGGAGCGCCAACATGGACTTCCGGTCCTTCGGGCTCAACTACGAGGTCATGCTCCTGGCCTTCGGCGGGGACCTCGACGACCTCCTGCGCCGCAACGACGACGTCTACCGCGAGACCTGCGTCGAGCTGACCGCGGAGGAGTGGGCGAAGGAGCCCTGGTACCGCCGCTACGTCGACAACGTGTGCCGCCTGGTCTCCGCGGTGCTCTGAGCGGGTCTGCGCCCGACTCACAGGCTCAGCACAGGTCAGCGCAACACCCGCTCAGACGCGGGGTGTTCTCTTGTTCCAGTGATCGGGGCGGGCGTCCCGGCGGGCAGGGAGACCCCCGCAGGAGGACGCCGGCCCCGATCTTCGCTGCTCACCGGCACCGTGCGCCGGGCAGGGGCGCCGACGGCGGTGCGGGGGCGCGACGCGAGCGGTCACCGCCCCCGGGCGGCGGGGCGCCTCAGACCTTGGCGAGGAGCTTGTTGACCCGCTGGGGGCTCACCTTGCGGCTCGTCCCGAGGGTCTGCGCGAAGAGGCTCACTCGGAGCTCCTCGATGAGCCAGCGCGCGTCCTCCAGGACCGCCTCCCGCTCCTCGTCCGCGGGCAGGGCGGCGGCGCGGGTGCGCGCCTTGTCCAGCGCCGCCTCGGCCTCGCGCACCTGGTAGGCGAGGGCAGCGTCCTGGCTCGGCGAGGACTCCGCCTTCTCGACCCGCATCGCCAGCGCCCGCAGGTACCGCGGCAGGTGGGCGAGCTCGCCCGCGGGAGTCTCCGAGACGAAGCCCGGGTGGACGAGGACCGCGACGTGCTCTCGGACCTCCTGCAGCGCGGACAGCAGCGCGAGGCTCGTGTGCGCGCCGACGGCCCGCTCCACCTCCCGCTGCGCGGCGAGGGTCTTGGCGACCGTCCGGGCGACGGCGTAGACCTCGTCCTCGAGCTCGGCGCGCATGGCGGTGACGAGCTCGCCGAAGACGCCGCGGTCGCGCACCTCCGCGAGCGGCTGCCCCGAGGAGGCCGCCCAGCGGGCCGCGACGACGCGAGCGGCGGCCAGCTCGACGTCCTCGACGAGGGCGTCCGTCGACCTGTACGGGCTGGCGGCCAGCGCCAGGGACTCCGTCGCGTTCCACCGGCTCGTCACCCGGCCCGTCGCCAGGAAGGTGCGCGCGAGTGCCAGCGCCGTGACGCCGGCGCCGTGCGAGCGGTGCTGCGCGGTCGCGTCCGGGAGGATCGTGAGGTCCGCGGTGCGCGCCGAGGCGGCGACGAGTGTCGGGTAGCCGCGCACGACCAGCCCTGCCGTCCCCGTGGACTCCACGGTCGCGGGGATCGTCGAGCCCTCCGGCTCGAGCAGCCCGGGCACCTTGCTCGGCCAGTCCGTGAGGCCCTTGCGCTCGGCCAGTCCCTTGCGGATCCCGCCGCTGCGCCCGGAGACGTCGACGCCGGCGCCCGGGACGCTGCCCGGGGTCGCGGAGGAGGCCCCGTCGCGGCCGCCCTGACGGACCTGCGCGGCGTCGTCGGATCGACCTGCGCGGCCCTTCCGGCCCTTCCTCCCGCGCTTCTTGGCACGGCTGCTCTCGCGGTCCTGGGCCTCCTGCATCGCCTGGGCGAGCGCGCCCTTGACGGCGGAGCGCACCGCCTGCTCGGTGCGACCGGACAGGCGCTTCTGCAGGGCGACGAGGTCCTTGCCGCGGCCGATCTCCCGGCCGCGGGCGTCCAGCGCCGCGAAGGAGACGCGCAGGTGGTCGGGCAGGCGCGCCTCGAGCTTCGCCCAGTCGGCGTCGGTGACCTCGACGTCCTTGAGACGGCGCACCGTCGCCGCGAAGGCCTCCTGGAAGGGGACGGCCGGGGCGGAGGCGCCCTCCGGCGTCGGGTACTCCTCGCGCATCGCCGCCCACACCTGGGCGCCGACGTCGGGAGCGGGCACGAGCTGGCGGCGCACCCGCTTGGGGAGCGACCGGATCGCGCCGACGACGAGCTCGGGGCGCATCCCGGGCACGAGCCAGTCGAAGCCACCCGGCTGCAGACGCCCCAGGACCTCGACGGGCACCTGGACGCTCACGCCGTCGTCGTGACGGCCCGGCTCGAAGACGTACTCGAGGCCGAGGGTGAGGTCGCCCTGGACCCACGTGTCCGGGTAGCCGTCAGCGTCGTCCCCGCCCGGCAGCAGCAGCTCGCGCGTGTAGTCGAACAGGTCGGGGCGGCGGCCCTTCTCCCGCTTCCACCAGGCGTCGAAGTCGTTCGCGCCGGTGACCTCCTCGGGGAGGCGCTCGTCGTAGAAGCGGAAGAGGGCCTCGTCGCCGGCGAGCAGGCCGTGCTCGCGGCGGCGGGACTCGACGTCGGAGAGCTCCTCGACGAGGTCGCGGTTGCGCTCGAGGAAGCCGTGGCGAGAGTGCCAGTCGCCCTCGACGAGCGCCGAGCGGATGAACATCTCCCGGGCGACCTCGCGGGCCGCGGGCGTGCCCACGGAGGCGAGCGTCGCCGGGCGGTCCGCGGCGAGCGTCATCCCGTAGAGGAGGACCTTCTCGTGAACCATCGCGGCGCCGGGCTTGGTCGACCAGTAGGGCTCGCCGTAGACGCGCTTGAGCAGGCCCGCGCGCTGGGCCGTCTCCTCCACCCAGCGCGGGTCCACCTTCGCCACCGTGCGGGCGAAGAGGCGGCTCGTCTCGACGAGCTCGGCGGTCATGACCCAGTCGTAGGTCTTCCTGCGCAGGCCCGAGCCCGGCCAGATGATGAACTTCGTGCCGCGGGCGCCGGCGTACTCGCGGCGCCGCTCGTCCCAGGAGCCGACGTTGGACAGGAGCCCGACGAGCAGGGAGCGGTGGATCGCGTCGGCGTCCGGGGTGTCAGCGCTGCGGCCGAGCGCGACGACGGCGGCCGCGACGTCCCCGTGGGCGATCTGCGCCGCGTGCGAGCCGGGCTCGAGCGCCTCGCCCGCGGCGCGGATGGAGCGCGCCGTCGGCAGCTCGACGGGGGAGGCGTCCAGGCCCAGCGGACGGGCCAGCTGGCGCAGCTGCTGGTGCACGTCCTGCCACTCCCGCACGCGCAGGTAGTGGAGGAACTCCGCCTTGCACATGCGGCGGAAGGCCGAGCCGGAGAGCTCGCGCTGCTGGGTGCGCAGGTAGCGCCAGAGGTTCAAGTAGGTGAGGAAGTCGCTCGTCACGTCGGCGAAGCGGCGGTGCATGGCGTCGGCCTGCTCCTGCTTGTCGGCCGGGCGCTCGCGGACGTCCTGGATGGACAGGGCGGCGACGATGACCATGACCTCGCCCGCGCAGCCGAGCTCGCCCGCCTCGAGGAGCATGCGGCCCAGTCGCGGGTCGATGGGCAGGCGCGCCAGGCGGCGGCCGACCTGCGTGAGGCGCGGACCCCGGCGCGAGGAGTGGGAGCCGCGGGACTCCGGCTCGTCGTCGTCGCGGGAGGCGCGCCGACGCCCCGAGTCCGGCTCGATGGCGCCGATCTCCGTGAGGAGCTGGACGCCGTCGCGCACGGCCCGCGGGTCGGGGGAGTCGATGAAGGGGAAGTCCTCGACGGCGCCCAGCCCGAGGCTCGCCATCTGCAGGATGACGCTCGCGAGCGAGGTGCGCAGGATCTCCGGCTCGGTGTACTCGGGGCGGGAGAGGTAGTCCGGCTCCGAGTAGAGGCGGATGGCGATGCCGTCGGCGACGCGGCCGCAGCGGCCGGCGCGCTGGTTGGCGCTGGCCTGGCTCACGGGCTCGATGGGGAGGCGCTGGACCTTCGTGCGGTTGGAGTAGCGCGAGATGCGGGCAAGGCCCGGGTCGACGACGTACCGGATCCCGGGGACCGTCAGCGAGGTCTCGGCGACGTTCGTGGCGAGCACGATGCGGCGCACGCTGTGGTGCTCGAAGACGCGGTGCTGCTCGGCGGCGGACAGGCGCGAGTACAGGGGGACGACCTCGACGGCGCCGACGCTGCGGGCCCGGCCGTCCGGGCTGTAGCGGGGACCGAGGTGGTCGATGAGCGCGGACTCGGTGTCGCGGATGTCCCGCTCGCCGGCGAGGAAGACGAGGATGTCACCCGGTCCGGCGGCCATGAGCTCGTCGCAGGCGTCGAGGATCCCGGTGACCTGGTCGTGCGGCTCGTCCTGGGGACCGGTGGAGCCGGAGCGACCGTGGCCCTTGCCGTGGGCGCCCTGGTTGCGCGGGGCGAGTGAGGCCGTGTCACGTGAGGACAGGCTGTCAGCACGCGAGCGGACCTGCTCGCGGCGGGCGCGGGCGGCGGCCCGGACGGCCGGGTCCGGGGAGGTGAGGGCCTCGAGCTCGTCGTCGGTGAGCTCGCCCGCCGGGGCGGTGCCGTGGGTGCGCTCGCGGGGCTCCGCGGATGAGGCGGAGGCGCCGCCTGCGCCGGAGGGGACGTCCTCGCCGTCGTCGGGATCGAGCGGGCGGTAGCGGATCTCGACGGGGTAGGTGCGCCCGGAGACCTCGATGACGGGGGCCGGCGCCCAGCCGGTGAGGGCGCCGCTGTCGGCGGGAGCGCTCTCGCCCGGGCCCTCGGGGGCCGCGCCGGACGCGGCGCCCGACTCAGCGCCGCGGGAGACCGGGTGGCCGAAGTGCTCGGCGAAGCGCTCGGAGTCGATCGTCGCGGAGGTGATGATGACCTTGAGGTCGGGGCGCTGGGGGAGGAGCCGCGCCAGGTAGCCCAGGATGAAGTCGATGTTGAGGCTGCGCTCGTGGGCCTCGTCCACGATGATCGTGTCGTAGCGGCGCAGCATCGGGTCGGACTGGATCTCCGCGAGCAGGATGCCGTCCGTCATGAGCTTGACGAGGGTGTTCGGGCCCGTCTCCTCGGTGAAGCGGACCTGGTAGCCGACGACGCCGTCGCGCCCGATCGGGGTGCCCAGCTCGCTCGCGATGCGCTCGGCCACGCTCCGGGCGGCGATGCGGCGGGGCTGGGTGTGCCCGATCATCCCGGTGACGCCCCGGCCGAGCCCCAGGCAGATCTTCGGCAGCTGGGTCGTCTTTCCCGAGCCGGTCTCGCCCGCGACGATGACGACCTGGTTGTCGCGGATCGCGTCGGCGATCTCCTGACGGCGCGAGGAGACCGGGAGCTCCTCGGGGTAGACGAGCGCGGGGACGCTCGCGGCGCGCTCGGCGAGCTGCTCCTCGGAGAAGCCCGACCACTCGCGGCGGCCCGAACGGCGCCCGCGTTCGGAGCGGCCCTTGCGCCCGTCGTGGCCGGACCGGCGTCCCCGGGCGCTGCCGCGGTGCTCGTCGGTGCGGCGGTCGTCCGCGGCGTCCGTGTGCGTCTCGGTGCTCGTCTCGTTGCTCATACGGCTGCCCATTCTCCCCCACGGTTGCCCGGGGAAGGATGCGGCGTCGATCAGGCGGAGAGGTTGTGGCTCCATGTCTCCGCCGACTGGCGCATTGACTGGACGGTGTTGAGCATCTTCCGCATGGTTGCCGCGGCGGGGCGGAGGGAGCGGGAGAGGACGGAGAGTTGCCCGATCTGCACGTCGAGCACCGGGATCTGGGCGTCGAGCTCGCCTAGCTTGACAGAGCCCGCGACGGCTGACACGGCCTCCAGCATCGCCGCGGTCAGTCCTGGATCCTGAGCGACGCGGGTCAGGGTCACCGCTCGCGTGAGGTCCTCGTCAAGTTGCGCCCACGCGTTTGACAGTTGGTCCGCTGCGCTGTCGGCGGCGCGGCGGCTCGGCTCGATCCGATGCGCCGCCGAGGTCAGTGCCGCGCTTGAGACCCCGTTCTGCGGAATGGATTGGATCGCCTCCTTGAAGCGTTCCATGAACGCATCGGAGGTGGAGGCGAAGGCGTCAGCACTCGCCTGGAGCGCTCGCATGTCGGGCCCCTGGAGATTTTCCATTGTCGTCACGAGGTCGGTCTGCGCAGGCGAGTCGTCCTCCTGGGTCTCGGGCGACGAGACCTCATCCGTTCTTGGAGCCTCGTCGCTCAGTGCGCGGACCCGACTCGCAAGGGCGCGAGCCACCTTCTCCGCTGTGGCGCGGAAGGCCGGAGAACCCGGCACGAGCTCGTAGAGAGGCGTGTCTGCCTCCAGCCACTGGTGAGCGGCGATCTCCTCGCGCATCTGTGTGACGACGGCGTTACCCGCGAGGTCGGGCTCATCCCACACCGGGTCGAGCACGAGGAGCGTGAGGAGGCCGTCGTACCCGGCCGCGCTCGTCGTCGTCCTGAAGGTCGTGAACTCGCGCTGGCACGCCGCTGACCGGACGTACTGAGGCGTCACCATGGCAAGGAGGAAGGCAGTGCTCGCGACCTCACGGTCCAAGCGCTCCTGCCACCGTTCCCCCCACCCCAGCGCGTCATGGTCGATAAAGAGTTCGATCGGACTGCCGAGGAACCTGCACGCGCTCTCGACCTGCCGTGCGAAGGCGGTCAGGAGCCCGTCAAGATACTCGTCGTCGTCGTGCACGTAGCTCAAGAAGACCCTAGGGCGCTCCAGTGGTGCGGGTGAGACGGGGGCTTCGCGGTGCGGTGCGGCTGGGCTTGGTAGTTCCTGTGAGGCTGGGGTGGTCTTGGGGCTCGCTGGTGCAGATGGTGGTGTCATGATGGTCTCCAATGTTGTGGCGCGTATCAGAGCGGACATGGGTAGGGCCCAGATGTTGTCGCCAAGTTGCTTGAGTGTGCTGCCGGTGTAGACGACGAAGCCGCGTTCCAATCCGCCGTGCTCACGGGCGGCCCGCAGCCCTCGAAGGTCAGACGGAGACACCGATGAGGCGAGCTTGACCTCGAAGCCGACACGACGATCGCGGTCGTCCCGGAGGACGAGGTCGACCTCTCTCTGGGACTTGGCGTCCCTCCAGTAGAAGGCTTCCGTTCGTAGGCTCGCCCAGTCCTGTGCTGCAACAATCTGGTTGACGACCCAGCTCTCGAGCACCTGGCCGAGGAGCTCGGTTTCGGCGCCCACGTTATGTCCAGCCCGGTCGAGCGACTCGCACGAGCTCGACGTGTCCACGGGGTGGATCTTGGGTGGATGCTTGGTCGTCCGTGAAGCTCCGGCACGGAGGTTCGGTAGCTCGTGCACGAGAAAGCGTCGTCGAAGGACATCGACGTATCGGCGTGCCGTCCCTGTGTCGATCGCGAGGTCTTGGGCGACGCGCGTGTAGTTGAGGATCCCGCCTGGCGTGCGCAGGACGTCGTCGAGGACTCTGAGTGCGAGGCCGGCGTCGACGCGCCCGTCCGAGGGGAGGACCTGGTCGCCCAAGATGGCGAGATGGTCGGATGTGATCCTGGCGTAGAGCGCTCGCGTGTCCAGGGGGAGTGACGGCAGGGCGTACGAGGGGACCCCTCCGGTCCGGAGGGCTTGAATGATCGTAGTGCGCGGTGTTGGCTCGACGTCGCCCGGGTGGAGCACTCCGTCGAAGCAGAGGTCGACGAAACTCGGAACGGGCTGACCTGCTGGAGTGGTGAGCTCGACTGAGCTGAAAGGGTGTAGCCGGAGTCGCGATGAACGACCAGCTAAGGGGTCGCTGCCTGCCATGGTGCCCCGCCCGACTGAGGCGGAGCCGGTGAGGAGGAGGTGGTGTCCTTCTGGGAGCTGGTCGACGAGGTCCTTGGCGGCGATGCTGACCTCGGGAACGACCTGTGCCTCGTCAATGACGGCTGGGAGGCTGAGCCCCTCTAGCCAGCCTGCAGGATCAGCTTCGGCCTGTCGACGTGTGCTGGGGTCGGTCAAGGTCTCGTACGAGGCGTAGACACCTTCGTGCTGAAGGTGACGAGCGAGGGAGGACTTGCCGACGGCGCGCCGCCCTTCAAGGATCACGACCTGGTTGTTAGCGCGCAGGGACAGGGTCTGTTCGATGGCGCGGGGGCGGTAAGAAAACGACGACATGATCGATAGGATAGCTTATCGATAGGGAAGTTAGCGGGTTGCGGCAGCGAAAATTCGATGGCTAACACTTTGTTATGCCTTTCGCAGTAGTGAAGTACTGGGGAGTGCATCTACGATTCGGCCGGCACGCGCCGCACCGGTCGCGGTCATCCCGCTGACACGTGCCGCGGGCCAGCATGTCCCCATGAGCGCCCACGACGACGGCACCGAGCCGCTCCTCGACCTCAAGGAGGCCGCACCCGCCCCGCGCCCCACGGTGTGGCAGCGCCTGCGCCGCGGCACCGGCTGGTTCCTCGCCCTCGTCCTGTCCGCCCTCGCCGTCATCAGCCTCTGGCCCGACCTCCTCGCTCCCCGCCTCGCCCTCTCGGAGATCTACCCCCTCACCCAGGTCATCGCCCTGCGCAGCGTCATGGCGCTCGGGCTCGCCGTCCTCGGCGTCATCGTCACCGTGGCGGCCGTCGTGCGCACGGTGCGCCGGGAGGGAGGCCAGCGCACGAGCGTCGTCGGCATCGTCCTCGTCATCGTCGCCGGCATGCACCTCTGGGCCCTCGACCAGCGCGGCCTCGACCTCCACGGAGCCCTCCCCGAACGCGACGTCGCCACGGACTCCGCCTCCTGGGACGGGGAGGTCACCGTCTACTCCTTCAACACCTACAAGTCGCAGGCCGGCCTCGTCGACCTCGGCGTCTCCGTGCGCGGGACCGGCGCCGACGTCGTCGTGCTGCCGGAGACTGACGCCTCCTACGGCGTCCGCCTCGCCCAGCTCCTGGCCCAGGACGGCTACCGCTTCCGCGTCTTCAGCTCGATCGGGGACACGACCTCCGGCATCGACCCGACGACCGTGACGGACCCGAGCGCCCTCGGCTCGGACACGGTCGCGACGACGGTCCTCGTCTCCACGGGCCTGGGCGACTACGAGCGCGCCGATCGCCCGGCGGGCCTCGGCGCCGGGAACCTCGTTCTCGCCCCGGTCGGCGGCGCCGCGCTCAACGGGCGCACCCGGCCCACCATCGTCGGGATCCACACCGTCGCCCCCGCCGGGGACGGGACCCGCGCCGGCTGGCTGTCCTCCGTGAGCGCCGCCGCGGCGCAGTGCACGAAGCAGGGCAGCGCGACGATCGTCGCCGGCGACTTCAACGCCACGCTCGACCACGAGCCCATGCGCGACCTCGACGGCTGCTCCGACGTCGCCTCGGCGACCGGGACCGGGGGCCTGGCCACCTGGCCCGCGTCCTCTCGCACGGCGCTGCTCGGCGCCACGATCGACCACGTCATCGTCAACCGGACGACGTGGCTGCCCCAGTCCTCGAAGGTCCTCGACGTCGAGGGATCGGACCACCGCGCCGTCGTCGCCGTCGTCAGCCCCCGCTGACCGCGAGATCGGGACATCCTGATCCTGAGGTCGGGACATCGTCACCGTCAAGCCGGGAGCTGTGGATAACCGCCCGATCTCGAGGTCAACACGTCCCGATCTCGGCGAGGGGGAGGGGAGGGGGGTGAGTGGACGGGTGCGGCTCAGCGGAGGCGCTGGGCGACCCAGGCCGTGCCGAGCCGGGCGACCTCCGCCTGGGCGGCGTCGACGTCGTCGGCGTGCACCTGCACGAGCCTCGAGCCGTCGCGCAGCAGCGCGAAGCCCTCCGCGGCGGCCGAGGCGGTGTCCGGGAACTCGTCCGTGAGCGCTCCGTGCAGCATGAGCACCTGCCAGGGCAGGTCCTTCATCGTCGTCTCGACCTTCTGGAGGGAGACGTCGGCGAGCGTCTGCTTGGACAGGACGTTCCACTCGCGCGCGTTCGGGTTGTCGTCGACCAGGCGCGTGAGCCCGTGCCTGTCGAGCTCGTCGAGCTGGTCCGGGGAGAAGACGTTCTCCCACAGGATCGACTGCGGTCCGACGACGGCGCCGACGAGAACCGCGGTGAGCACCCGCTCCGGGCGGGCGAGCAGGGCGGCGGTCGCGCCGAAGCCGTTGGCGTGGACCGCCTGACGGCGCCAGCCGTGCTCGTCGAGCCAGCCGGAGACGGCCTGGAGGTCCTCGACCTCGCCCGCCAGCGTGATGACGTCGTCCTCCGAGTCGCCCAGACCCGAGAAGTCGAACTGGAGCGTGGCCAGACCCGCCTCGCGGTAGGCCGCGGAGATGAGGTCGAGACGGTGCGACAGCCCGTGACGGTCGGTGAGGAAGTCGTGGCAGAGGATGACGACGCCCTCGCGGCGGTGCGGGACCGGCGATCCGGCGGCTAGGAGGGCGTCGACGGCCTCGAGGTCGACGGGGTCGGCGCCGTCGGGCAGCAGCATCGTGGCCGCGAGCGAGACGCCGCGGGTGGTATCGATGCGCAACTCGGTCATGACACCAACCTATGACGGGTCAAGCGGCAGGTCACGGGCATGACGGGTCCGTAAGACGATTGCGCTGCCAGCGTGAACCGCCCTTCCGATTGGTTTCTCGCGGTTCGGTCAGGTGCGTCGTGGTGTGAAGACAGGGGTTACGGTCGGCCCCGGTTCCATCCAGAGCGACCGAGAGACCTGGCTCGTCGACGTCGCAGCAACCCTGCGAGGGTGCTTCCGCCAGGATCGATGGAGTGACACCGTGATCCACCCTTCCACGCCCGAGGGCACTGCCCCCGGCGCCCCCTCTCCCGACCGCCCCAGCCTCTCGCTCGAGCTCTTCCCGCCCCGTCCCGGCCCCCACGCCTCCCAGACCTGGGGCGCGCTCGACCGGCTCCTCGCCACCGGGCCGGACTTCGCCTCCGTCACCTACCGGCCGACCTTCATCACGACCGTGGGCGGTGCCCCGCGCGCGGAGGCGCCCACCCGGCCCGCCGACGCGGACGAGCGCGCCCGCGCCGTCACCCGCGTCCACGTCAAGCGCGAGCACAACCCGTCCGAGGACGTCGTCGCCCACGTCCTGGCCACCTCCGACGTGCCCCTCATGGCCCACCTCACCTGCATCGGCTACCGGAAGGCCAACGTCGTCGAGATCGTCCGGATCTTCCTCGACATGGGCGTGCGCCGCTTCCTCGCCCTGCGCGGAGACCCGCCCCGCGGCGTCGACGCCGACGACGTCGTCGGCGAGCTGCGGCACGCGGACGAGCTCGTCGCCGTCATCCGCGAGGTCGAGGCGGAGTACTTCGGCGACGGCGAGCGCCACGTCCACGTCGCCGTGGCCGCCTACCCCGCCGCGATCGACCACGGGCGCGAGGTCGAGGTGCTCGCCGCCAAGCAGGCCGCCGGCGCCGACTCCGCCATCACCCAGGTCTTCTACGACGCCGAGGACTACCTCGCGCTCTCCCGCGCCGCCCGCTACTGCGGCGTCGCGCTGCCGATCCTGCCCGGCATCATCCCCCTGACGGACCTGCGCCGCCTCACCCGCCTCGAGGCCCTGTCCGGGGTCCCCGTCCCCGAGGAGCTGCGCGACGCGCTCGAGAGCGCGCACGGGGCGGGGACCGTCTCGACCGGCATCGACGCCACGCTCCGCCTGGCCACGGCGGTGCTCGAGGGCGGGGCCCCGGGAGTCCACCTCTACACCTTCAACCGCACCAGGCCCGCCCTCGACGTCATCTCCCAGCTCCGGCTCGGGCGGATCCTCGACGGAGCCGCCCCGGACACCCGCACTCAGAGCGAGGTCCGGCGCGCCTACCTCAACGCGACGCCGGGCTCGTCCCCGCTGCGCACCGGCCGAATGCCGGTGGCGACGCGGGCCTGAGGTCCGCGGGGCGCCCCCGCCCCCGGTCGGACCAGCCCGACGCCGCAGCCGCGCCGCCCCGGCGCGGCACCGCGCTCCCGCACCGTGCAGCGCGTCCCCGAGACCACCTTCCGCCCGTACCACGAGGAGACCCATGACCGCCCCCACCAGCACCACCTCGACCACCGACGCCGCCGCCCGCCCGGGCCTGCGCGCCGGCGGCCCCACCGACACCGTCCCCACCGCCCCGCTGCCCGACGCCACCATCCTCGGCTACCCGCGCATCGGGCCCGACCGCGAGCTCAAGCGGGCCGTCGAGGCCCACTGGCGCGGACGCCTGGACGAGGCGGGCCTGCGCCGGGCCGCCGCCGAGCTGCGGACCGCCACCCGCGCCCGCCTGCGCTCCCTCGGCCTCACCGGGGCCAGCGCGGTCCCTGCCGACTTCACCTACTACGACCAGGTCCTCCAGGTCACCACCGCCTTCGGCGCTTTGCCCGAGCGCTTCGCCGACCTGCGCGGCGGCGCCCTGTCGGCCGACGGGAGCTCCGGCGACTACCCCGGCACCTCGTTGGACGGCTACTTCACGGTCGCCCGCGGCCGCGGCGAGGACGCCGCCCTCGAGATGACCAAGTGGCTCGACTCGAACTACCACTACCTCGTTCCCGAGATCGATGAGCGCACCGTCCTCGACTACGTCCCCGGCTTCGGCGCCGTCGACCCCGCCGACGGCCCCGTCGCCCAGGTCCTCGAGGCCGCGCGCGCCGGTGAGCAGGTCCCGCGCCCCGTTGTCGTCGGGCCCGTCACCTACCTCCTGCTCGCCAAGCCCTCCGACGCCGCCGCCGACGGCTTCGCCCTCACCGACCGCCTTGCCGACCTGCTCGCCGCCTACGGGCACCTCCTCGCCGACCTCTGGGCCGCCGGCGCCGAGTGGGTCCAGTTCGACGAGCCAGCCCTCGTCTCCGACGCCTGGTCGCTGCCCCGCGAGGAGGTCCTCCGCCTCGTCCACGACGTCTACACCTGGGTCGCCGCCATCACGGAGCGCCCCCAGGTGCTCGTCGCCGGGAGCTACGGCTCGCTCGGCGACGCTCTGCCGGTCCTGGCTTCCACCGGTGTCGACGGCGTCGCCCTCGACCTCGTCGCCGGCGGCCTGCCGAGCGCCGAGGACCTGGCGGGCCTCGCCGGGCGCAGCGTCGTCGCCGGTGTCGTCTCCGGCCGCAACGTGTGGCGCACCGACCTCGACGCCGCCCTCACCGCCCTCGAGTCGCTGCGCGAGCGCCTCCCCGAGGACGCGCGCCTGAGCGTCGGCACCTCCACCTCCCTCCAGCACGTCCCGCACGACGTCGAGCGCGAGACGGACCTCGACCCGGCGATCCGCTCCTGGCTCGCCTTCGCCGACCAGAAGGTCGCCGAGGTCCAGGTCCTCGCCCGCGGCCTCGCCGAGGGCCGTGACGCCGTCGCCGAGGAGCTCGCCGAGGACGCCCGACTGCGCGCTGAGCGCGCCGCCCACCCCGGCGTCGCGCGCGCCGGGGTTCGCGACGCCGTCGCCGCCCTCACCGGCGCCGACCGCACGCGCGCCCCCTACGAGGAGCGCCGCGCCGCCCAGACCGAGCGGTTCCATCTGCCACTCCTGCCGACGACGACGATCGGCTCCTTCCCGCAGACGGCCGAGATCCGCCGGGACCGCGCCGCCCACCGCCGCGGCGAGCTCGATGACGCCGGCTACGAGCAGGCGATGCACGCCGAGATCGAGCGGGTCGTCCGGCTCCAGGAGGAGCTCGGGCTCGACGTCCTCGTCCACGGCGAGGCCGAGCGCAACGACATGGTCCAGTACTTCGCCGAGCTCCTCGACGGTTTCGTCACCACCCAGCACGGCTGGGTCCAGTCCTACGGCTCGCGCTGCACCCGGCCCTCGATCCTGTGGGGGGACGTCGCCCGCCCGGCCCCGATGACGGTCGCCTGGTCCCAGTACGCGCAGTCGCTCACCGACAAGCCCGTCAAGGGGATGCTCACCGGTCCGGTGACGATCATGGCGTGGTCCTTCGTGCGCGACGACGTCCCGCGCTCCCTCGTCGCCGACGAGCTCGGCCTCGCCCTGCGCGAGGAGGTCGCGGACCTCGAGTCCGCGGGCATCGGCATCATCCAGGTCGACGAGCCGGCCATCCGCGAGACCCTGCCACTGCGGCTGGCGGACCGCGAGTCCTACCTGACCTGGTCCGTCGGCTCCTTCCGGCTGGCGACCGGCGGCGCCGCTCCCGCCACCCAGGTCCACACGCACCTGTGCTACTCCGAGTTCGACGTGGTCATCGACGCCGTCGACCACCTCGACGCGGACGTCACCTCGATCGAGGCCTCGCGCTCGCGGATGGACATCCTGCCCGCCGTCGCGGAGCACGGCTTCGAGAGGCAGCTCGGGCCCGGCGTCTGGGACATCCACTCGCCGCGCGTGCCGTCGACCGACGAGTGCGCCGAGCTCCTCGAGCGCGCCGTCGCGGCCCTCGGCATCGAGCGCCTGTGGGCCAACCCGGACTGCGGGCTCAAGACCCGCGCCTACGAGGAGACCGTGGAGTCCCTGCGGCACCTCGTCGACGCCGCCCACCGCGTCCGCGCCGAGAACGACGCCCGGCACGAGGGCTGAGACCGGCGCCCGCGTGCGCTGACGCACGCGGACGGGACGAGCAGGACCTCCCCGGACGAGCACGACGCCGACGGCGCCGGAGTCGTCCGGGGAGGTCCGGTCGGCCAGGGGCGAGCCCCTCAGCCCTCCTCGGCGTGCAGCGGCAGGGAGCGCGCGAGGCCGACGACCTCGCGCACCATCGCCTCGTCGGTCCGCTGCGACTCGCCCGGCACGGAGTCCTTCCGGGAGCAGCGCAGGTGGATCTCGCGGACGCCGGAGCGCCGCACGACCTCTTCGGCGTTCTCGGGGCGCACCGTCCCGGAGGCGATGACGCGCGGGCCGCCTGTGGAGACCAGACCGCGGAGGACGTCGGCGCCCTCCAGGGCCGTGGGCGCGCCGCCGGACGTGAGGACGTACTCGACGCCGAGGCCGCCCAGGTCGCCGTAGGCCTCGACGAGGTCGCGGGTCTCGTCGATCGCCTTGTTGAAGGTCATGGGCGCGCCGTCGGCCTGGTCGATGAGGAGACGGAGCAGGCCGCGGTCGACGACGTGCTCCTCGGTGAGGACGCCGACGACGAAGCCGATCTCGACGGCGGGCGGCAGGCTGCCGCGGGCGCCGGCCGTGGGCTGCGGACGGGTGAACTCGCTCATCTCGCGGGCGAGGGCGGCGATGCGACGCACGTCCGCGACCATGGCGCGGCCCTCGTCGTTGTCGAAGACGAAGGAGCCGCCGCGGGGACGGATCATGACGCGCAGACCGAAGGGCGCGGCGCCGGGGGCCTCGAACCACCGGGGGCCGGCCACGGCGCGGTGCTCGGCGACCTCCTCCGCGGCGGCGAAGATCGCGGCCTCGACGGCGCCGGTCGACGGCGTCGTGCCGTGAGCGCCGAGGTTGTCGCAGAGCTCGGCGCGGTCGGCGCCGGCGCGCGCGGACAGGCGCACGCCCTCGACGTTCTCGACGCAGGTCTCGACGGCGACGTGGGGCAGGTCGTGCCAGGGGAGGGAGGAGTGGGGAGGGGTGGAGTGGCCGCGCAGGGAGGGCGCGGAGCCTGTGAGCCGCATCGCATTCATGGTGCGAGTCTCGCACGACCGGGGCGCCCGGGACGCCGCTTCACGACCCCGACCTGCGTTGACGCGCCCCTCCGGCGCAAGCGCGACCGGGGCCGGGACGCGACGGCGTCGTGGCCCCGGTGGAGGCGGTGCTCGGCCCGGCGGCGGACCGGGGCCGGTGGATCAGTCCTCGCGGCTCGTCGTGACGTCGACGCGCTCCTCGGCCGTGGTGCCGGTCGTGGTGACGACGGCGACGGGCTGCTGGACGAGGCCTGCGCCGTCGGCGGCGGCGACGAAGCAGCGGCCGCCGAGGAGGGCGCCCATGAGGACGAGGAGGGTCGTGGCGACGAGCGCGAGCGCGGCCAGGACGGAGGCGACGGCGCGCCGGGTCGCCGAGGACGACTCGGCCTCGAGCCCGGCGCGCAGGCCGGCGGTGCGGGCGAGGGTGCTGCTGAGGGTGGTGATCGTGGCGCTCATGTCTGCCTCCAGAACGGTGGGGTCGGGTGTCGTCCCCGACGTGTCTCCTAGGTAACTCTCGGCCTCTGGGCTCCTCGCAGGGTCGCGCTGTGGCGTTCCTGTGAGCGCTCCTGAGGGCGTGCGCGGGCGTCCGCTGGTGCAGGATGCGGGGTGTGACGACGTCCCAGCACTCCGCCCCCACCGCCGGCCGACCCTCGTCCACCGGACCCCGGTCGGGCGCGGCCTCACGGCCCCGTTCCGGCGCGGCCGCCGGACCGCTCGCGGGCCTGCGCGCCGGCCGGGTCCTCACCGGTCCGACGGCGGGGCGCGCGAACGCCGTCGCCCTCATGCTCCTGCTCCTCGCCTCGCTGGCCCAGGCCTGCTGCCTCATCGAGGTCGGTCGTGCCCTCGGCCTCCTCGTCGCCGGAGCGGGCGGCGCCGGCAGGATCGCCGTCGCGGCCTGGGGCAGTGCTGGCCCGGGCTTGCTCCTTCGCGCGCTGCTCGCCGCCGCGGTCTCCGCGCTCGCGGCCGGCGCCGCCGACGGCGTCTCCCGGCGCTCCGCAGCCCGCGAGGAGGGCGTCATCCGCGGCCGTGTCCTCGCCGCGCTCCTGCGGCTCGGTCCCCTGCGCTCCGACTCCGGACCGGGCGGACCGGGCGCCGTCCCGGGCGGCCCGGGCGCGGCGGCGACCACCCGCGCGGGCGCCGCCGTCGGGCTGCTCACCGACGGCGCCGAGCGCGTCTCCCGCTACCGGCAGACCTTCCTCGCCCCGACGGCGGCCGCTGCCCTCGCGCCGATCGCGGTCCTCGTCCTGGCTGCCGTCGCCGTCGACTGGCTGAGCGCCCTCGTCCTCGCCGCGGCCGTCGTCGTCGTGCCCTGGGCCGTGGTGCAGGTGCACCGACGGACCCGCTCCTCCTCCGGGGCCTCGCGGCGGCGCCGCGCCGTCCTCTCGGCCCGCTACCTCGAGGTCATCCAGGGCCTCGAGACGCTCGTCCTCGCCCGCGCCGGGGACCGTGCCGTCGCCGAGCTCGAGGAGGCCGGAGAGGAGAACCGGCGCGGCCTCATGCGCCTGCTCGCCGGTAACCAGCTCGTCATCCTCCTCACCGACGGCCTCGCCTCGCTCCTGCTCGTCGTGGGCGCCGCCGCCCTGTCCCTGGTCCGCGTCCGCTCGGGCGCGATCACGGCGGGCGACGCGATCGCCCTCGTCCTGGTCAGCGTCGTCCTCCTCGAGCCGCTCGACCGCGTCGGCTCCTTCTTCTACGTCGGCATGTCCGGCCGGGCGAACGAGCGGCTCATGACGGGGCTGCTGCGCCGCGCCGGTGACGGGACCGTCCCCGGGACGAGGACCGCGGAGCCCGACGGCGTCGCGGGCGCCGACGGGGCCGCGGACGTCGACGGCGGGATCGCGCCGACGGCTGGCTCGCCCGGCGCCAGGGTGCGCCTGTCGGCCGTGACGGCCCGCTGGCCCGAGGCACCGGTCCTCACCGCCCGCCACCCCGGCGGCCACCCGGGAGGGCGCCCTGCCGGTTACGGTGGTCCCGCCGGCCAGGGCGCCCCGACCGCCCCAGCCCACGGTCGCCCCGCCGTGCCCGCGGCCGGGTCCGGGGCCGGGTCCGGGGCCGGAACTGGGACCGGGACCGGCCGCCCGGCCGCCCACGGTCGTCCCGACGGCCGTCCCTCCGGCCGCGACGTCCTCACCGGCGTCGACCTCGACATCGAGCCCGGCGAGCACGTCGCCGTCGTCGGCCCCTCGGGCGCCGGCAAGTCCACCCTCCTCGCCCTCCTCGACGGCGAGCTGCTCCCGACCGTCGGCACGGTCGCCGTCGACGGGGTCACCGCCGCCCGCGGGGACGAGGCGGCCCGCGACGCCCTGCGCGCCCGCAGCGCCGTCGTCACCCAGAGCACCTGGCTCTTCACCGGGACCGTCGCCGACAACCTCCGCCTCGCCCGCCCCGACGCCACCGACGACGAGCTCTGGGCCGCCCTCGCCGCCGCCGGCCTCGACGACGAGGTCCGCGCCACGCCCGACGGCCTCGCCACCGCCGTCGGCGAGCGCGGCACCGCCCTGTCCGGCGGGCAGGCGCAGCGCGTCGCCCTCGCCCGCGCCTTCCTCGCCGACCGCCCGCTGCTCCTCCTCGACGAGCCCACGAGCCAGGTCGACCTCGCCAGCGAGGCCGTCATCGTCGAGGCCCTGGGCCGCCTCGGTGAGGGACGCACCGTCGTCACCGTCACCCACCGGCGGGCCGCCGCCGACGACGCCGACCGGGTCCTCACCGTCGAGGGAGGGAGACTGCGATGAGAGCCCACACCGCCTCCACCTCGCTCGGCTCCGGCCGCTCCGGTGCCGCGGCACCGACGATGTCCCACCCCGTCGGACGCGAGGCCCGACGAGGCCTCGTCCGCTGGCTCCTGCGCACGACCGCGCCGGTTCTCCCTCCGCTCGCCGCCTCGACCCTCCTGCGCGTGCTCGCCCAGCTCCTCGGCGTCGGCCTCGTCGCCCTCGCCGCCGACGCCGTCGCCCGCACCGCCCTCGCGGCCACCGGTGCGCCCGGCACCACCGCTCCCGGCGTCGCCGGAGTCCTGGCGCTCATGGTCCTGCTGGCCCTGCTCAAGGCGGCCGCCCGCTATGGCGAGCAGTTCCTCGGGCACCTCGTCGCCTTCAAGGCCCTCGAGCTCCTGCGCGTCCGACTCGTCTCCTCCCTCCTGCCGCGCGCCACCCGGCAGCGCCTCGGCTCCGGAGACCTCCTCGCCCGCGCCACGAAGGACGTGGACCGCGTCGAGACCTTCTTCGCCCACACCATCGCGCCGGTCATCGGCGCCGTCCTCGTCCCCGTCACGACCGTCCTCGTCATCGGCGCGACCGCGTCCTGGCCGGTCGCGCTCGCCGGCGCCGCCGTGCTCCTCGTGGCGATCGCCGTCGTGCCCCTCCTCGGTGCTGGTGCCGCCGCGCGCTCCGCCCGCGCCACGGCTGCTGAGCGCGCCGCCCTCACCGCCCACCTCACCGACACAGTCCAGGGGATGCGCGAGGTCCTCGGCTACGGCCTCGCCCCGCAGCGCCTCGCCGGCACCCGCGCCCTCGACGACGCCCTCCTGGCCGCCACCGCCCCCGCGGACCGGCTCGCCGTCGTCCGCCACGGCGCCGTCCAGCTCCTCGTCCTCGCCGCGCCCCTCGCCGGCCTCGCCGTCGGCGCCCCCGAGGCGGCTCGCGGGGAGCTCACCCTCCCGGCGCTGGCAGCCGCCGTCGCCGCCCTGTGGCGTCTCGGGGAGACTGTCCGCGGCGTCGAGGGCGTCGCCGGGACCCTCGCCACCGCCCTGGCCGCCGCCGAGCGCGTCAGGGAGGTCGTCGAGGTCCCCGTCGAGCTGCCCGACGGCGACGCCCCCGTCCCGCGTGCCGCCTCCCACGAGCTCGCCTGGGACGGCGTCGTCTATACCCACCCCGGCGCCTCCCGGCCCGCCCTGCGCGGCGTCACCGCCGTCGCCCGGGCCGGCGAGCGCACCTGCCTCGTCGGCGCCTCCGGCTCAGGCAAGACGACCCTCCTGCGCCTCGCCCTGCGCGCCGACGACCCCGACGACGGAACCATCGCCCTCGACGGCGCCGACCTGCGCCGCCTGCGCGCCGACGACCTGCGCCGCGAGCTCGTCCTCGTCCCCCAGGAGGCCCGCCTCTTCCACGGCAGCCTCGCCGAGAACCTCCGCCTCTCCGCGCCGGAGGCCACCGACGACGAGCTGGAGGAGGCGCTCGCCGTCGCCTGCGTCCTCGACGAGGTCCGTGCCATGCCCGGCGGGCTCCGCACCGTCGTCGGTGAGCGGGGCACCACCGTCTCCGGCGGCCAGCGCCAGCGGATCGCCCTCGCCCGGGCGCTGCTCGCCCGGCCCGCGCTCCTCGTCCTCGACGAGGTCGGTGCTCACCTCGACCCCGCCCTCGACGTCCGGGTCCACGCCTCGCTCGCCGAGTGGTCCGCGCGTACCGGTGCCGGGATCCTCGAGGTCACCCACCGCCTCACCGGCCTCGAGGAGGCCGACCACGTCATCGTCCTCGACGACGGCGCCGTCGTCGCCGACGGGGCCCCCGCCGAGCTCGTCGCTGACCCTGACGGACCGCTCGCCCGCCTCTCCGCCCGCGCCTGAGCCGAGGCCGCCGAGCCTCCGGACGGTGCTGGGCGGGCTCAGATGTCGTCGATGTCCTCGTAGGACAGCGGGTCCTCGATGGGCTCGAGGTGCGCGGAGACGTACAGCGCGGGGTCCACGGCCACGAGGGCGTCGATGACCTCCTCGGTGAGGTCGTGCCCCTTCTTCACGGTCCACTCGCCCGGGACGAGGACGTCGAGGTGGGCGAAGCGGCGGTTGCCGGCCTCGCGCACGCGCACCGCGTGGAAGTCGATCCGCCCGTCCTGCCGGTAGGAGTCGAGGACCCCGTCGATGCGTGCCAGGGCCTCGTCGCTCGGGGCGACGTCCATGAGCCCGCCGATGGAGTCCTTGATGAGCCTGTAGCCGGTCCACATGATGTTGACGCCCGCGAGGAGCGCGACGACGGCGTCGAGGACGGGGGAGTGGAAGACGGCGACGAGGCCGACGCCGACGAGCACCGCCGCGGAGGTGACGACGTCGGTCGCCAGGTGCTTCGCGTCCGCGATGAGGGTCTTGGAATTCTCCTCGACGCCCTTGCGGTGCAGGACCCAGGCGACGGCTCCGTTGATGACCGAGGCGCCCACGGAGATGAGGAGGCCGACGCTGAGCGACTCGGGCATGACCGGGCTGATGATGCGGCCGATCGCCGAGTACACGATGAAGGCGGCTGCCACGAAGATCATGACGCCCTCGAAGACCGCGGAGAAGTACTCGGCCTTGGAGTGGCCGAACTGGTGGTCGTCGTCGGCCGGGCGGATCGAGATCTTGAGGACGATGAGGGCGATGATCGCCGCGACGAGGCTGACGAGGGACTCGGCGGCGTCGGAGAGCAGGCCGACGGAGCCCGTGAGCCACGCGGCGTAGGACTTGAGCGCGATGGTGGCCAGGGCGGCGGCGATGGAGAGCCAGGCGTAGCGGCTCAGGTCCTTGGGCGGGGCGTAACGGAGCGATGACACGACCGGCAGTCTCGTCCCGCCCGGTGAACGGGGCGAACCCAGGTTTCGGCGGGCCGTAAGTCCTGCCGCGCCCGTCGGTACGCGACGGCTGCACGGCGGCGCCGACGGCTCTGCCCGACAGCCCGGTGGCCCCTCCGCCGGCGGGTCGGCCGTTCGACGCTCCCCCGCTAGGGTGGTCGGCGTGCTGACCGGCCTCCCCCTCGAGCTCGCCGTCCCCGACGCGCTGCCCGACACCTTCCGCGCCCTCGACCTGTCCGGGGTGCTGCTCAACGGGATCCTCGGCGGCCTCATCGCGCGCCGCAAGAACTTCGACCTCGTCGGCTTCGTCGTCCTCGCGATCCTCACCGCCACCGCCGGCGGCATCCTGCGCGACGTCATGATCCAGGCGGGCCCGCCCTTCGCCCTCACCGACCCGTACTACCTCTACACGGCCTGCGTCGGCGCGGTCATCGCCTGGTTCGCGCCCTTCCGCACGACCTTCGCCCGGCGCTTCCTCGTCGTCGCCGACGCCGTCGTGCTCGGCACCTGGGCCGCCACCGGCGCCTCGAAGGCCCTCACCAACGGCCTCGGCGTCATGCCGGCGCTCCTGCTCGGCTGCCTCACGGCGGTGGGAGGCTCCATGATCCGCGACGTCTCCGTGGGGGAGACCCCCGCCGTCTACGGAGGCAACAAGCTCTACGCCGTGCCCGCCCTGTGCTCGGCCCTCACCGAGGTCCTCCTCGTGCGCGGGGGCCTGCCGGACGCCTACGCGATGCTCGTCGCGACCGTCGTCGGCGCCGGCACCTGCCTCCTGGCCTACTGGCGCGAGTGGCGGCTGCCCGTCGCCGAGGACTGGGAGCGCCGCCGCGCCGAGTGGGTCGCCGCCGGCCGCGTGCTGGGCGCTCGTCGCGGTCGTCCGGCCACCGACGTCGAGCGGGTCGGCTGGCGCCGCGCCCTCATGACGAGGCCGCGAAGGACCACCCGCCGACCCGCGCGCCGTCGCCGCAAGCCGCTGGACCCCGCCGACCTCTGAGCCGTGCCGGCGGGGTGGGCCGGGCGTCGGCGCCGGTCGCCGTCGCCGGTCGCCCCAGGGCGGCGCCTCGGGGCGGTCCCTCAGGACGACGAAGGGGCGCGGCCCCGTGGGACCGCGCCCCGCGCGTCAGGATCCTCGGGTCCCGAGCTGCGAGCCTCAGTCCTCGACGGGGCGGACCTCGGCGTCGTCGACGGTCACGGGCTCGTAGCTCGGCGTCTTGACGTTGCGGGTCGGGCCGTCGGCCTTGCTGCGCGAGGAGGAGCCGGAGAAGACGCGCTCCTTGACGGCCTCGACGACGCGGTCCGTGAGGACCTCGCCCTGCTCCTTGGCGAAGGCGGTGGCGCGGGCGGAGGCGGTGTCGACGGTCTCGCGGACGCGCGGCTGCTCGGCGATCTTCGTGGCGGTGGCCTTGATGCGCTCGTACTGGGCGCGGCCGGCGCGGGTGCCGAGGACGTAGCCGGCGCCGAGGCCGAGGACGAAGGGGATCTTGCTGGCCATGAGGGCCTCCTGCGGGTCGAGTGTTCGGTCACGATCCGGTCCGGGGTGCGGGATCGTCGACGCCCCGCGGGCCGGTGCCCGGGGCTCGCCGTGGGATCAGGATCGTGCGCTGCGTTTCAGCATAGGGCTCTGACCTGCGGTGTCGTCGCTCGAATCGGGGTCATTGCGCCGTCGGCGGAGGCGGTGAGGGGCGGTCGGCTCAGGCAAGGGGCCCTTCCTTAGGTAAGACTTCCTTTGCTATACAGCGGAATTGATTGGATCTACTGTGGCGGCATGAACGCCACCGAGACGCCCCGAGCGGGCCGCACGCCGCGCCGCCTCACCGTCCCCGAGCACGTCGGCACCGAGCTGCCCCAGCAGCCGACGTCCCGGGTCGTCCCGCCGTGCCCCACGGCCGTCTCGCTCGCCCCCGCCCCCGAGCCGCTGACCGCGCCCGCCGGGACGAGCGCCGACGACACCCCCTCCGACGCCCGCGAGGCCGCCTCCTCGCTCGCCTCCCGCCTCAACTGGCTGCGCGCCGGGGTCCTCGGCGCCAATGACGGCATCGTCTCCGTGGCCGGCGTCGTCATCGGCGTCGCCGCCGCCAGCCCGAACGGCAACGGCGCGGTCCTCACGGCCGGCGTCGCCGCCGTCGTCGCGGGCGCCCTGTCCATGGCGGCCGGCGAGTACGTCTCGGTGTCCACCCAGTCCGACACGGAGAAGGCCATGGTCGCCCGCCAGCGCGCCGAGCTCGCGGACGACCCCGAGGCCGGGATCGAGGAGCTCGCCTCCCACTACCGCGCCAAGGGCCTCACCGCGGCCACGGCGCTCACGGTGGCCCGCGAGCTCACCGCGCACGACGCCGTCGGTGCCCACCTCGAGGCCGAGCTCGGCCTGCGCGAGGACGACTACACGAACCCATGGCACGCCGCCGGGTCGAGCGCCGTCGCCTTCACGCTCGGCTCGCTCCTGCCGATGCTCGCCATCATGCTGCTTCCGCTCCCGGTGCGGATCCCGCTCACCTTCGTCGCGGTCCTCCTCGGCCTCGCACTCACGGGCGGCGTCTCCGCCCGCCTCGGCGACGCCCCCGTCCGCCCCGCGATCGTGCGCAACGTCGTCGGCGGCGCGCTCGCGATGGCCGTCACCTGGGGCATCGGGCACCTCGTCGGCACCGCCGTCTGACGACGCCCCGCACGCACCGGCGCCGCCGGCCGGGCCCGTCCGGGGGCCGGCCGGCGGCGCCGTCGTCGTGCCGTGGTGGGTCGGCCGCGCTCAGGCGGTCCCGTCCTCGGGCTCGCCGCCCTCGGTGATCCAGGACGGCAGGAGCCGCGCGAGCTCGTAGCCGTCGCGACCGACGACGACGGGCACGTCCGCCTCCGCCAGGGTGCGCGCCTCCGGACCCAGGCCCATAGGGTGCGCGATCTGCGAGCCGGCGAGCACCTGCTCGCGCTCGCTGAGCTGCCGGATCGCGACGGCCGCGACGCGGTCGGAGTGCTCGCGGACGGCCTCGGAGTAGATGAGCGGGTCGTGCTGGCCGTCGTCGCCGATGAGGAGGAACTCCAGGTCCGGCAGGTCGATCATGAGCCGGCGCAGCTCGGTGCGCTTGTGCTCGATCCCGGAGCGGAACCAGCCCGTGTTGGTCGGGCCCCAGTCCGTCATGAGCTTGGGCGCCTCGGGGAAGCCGTTCTTGCGGAAGAAGGAGCGCAGGGTCGGCACGGCGTTCCAGGCGCCCGTCGACAGGAAGATGACAGGGGCGTCCGGGTGGGCGTCGCGGACCTTCTCGAGGAGCTCGGCCATCCCGGGGACCGGCTCGCGGTTGGAGGCGTTCTTGATGAGGAGGTTCCAGGCCGCCAGGAAGATGCGGGGGACGTCGGTGACCATGGCGGTGTCGTCGATGTCCGAGACGATGCCGAGGTGGTGCCCCGGGGCGATGACGTTGACGCGGGTGGTGACCTCGCCGGCGCCGGCGGCGTCGATGGTGACGTCCTGCCAGCCGGGCTCGAGGCCGTGGTCGCGCACGACGACGTCGACGTAGCCCTGCCGGTCGGCGCGGGTGCGCACCCGGACGTCGCCGACCGTGATCGTCACCGGCAGGTAGGGGACGGGGACGTCGATGAACTGGCGCCAGCCGCGCTGGGCGTCCAGGAGCGTGTCGAGGGCGACCTCGCGGACCGCCTGAGCGGACGTCGGCAGCTCCTCGGGGATGGAGCGGAAGAGCGGGCCCTCGGCGGGGGCGTCCGGCGGGCGCATCACCATGCGGGCCAGGACCCGGGCCATGGAGCCCTTGGCGCCGGCGGAGCCGTATCCGTCGTAGGCGATGACGCGCGGGCGCCAGCCCCGGGCCTTGAGGGCCGGGATCGTCTCCCGGTACAGGCGGAGCTCGGCGGCGCGTGCGATGTCGGAGAAGGGCACGGAAGGATCCTACGGGGAGGCCTCCGGCTCGGCACCCGGACGGGGCTCCACGCGCGGGTGCTCCGCGGCCCGCCAGAGGACCGCCCCGGCGCCCAGTGCCCAGAAGGTGTACGAGGAGCCGACGACCGTCGCCCAGAAGGGCCAGTCCTGCTCGACGTGGTTCTGCTCCGGGAACCACCACTGCATGGCCAGGCCGAAGACGGCGAGCCCGGCCGCCGCCGCCGTGACGAGGCCGGGGGAGCGCCAGCGCAGGCCGGCGGCCGTGAGCGCCATGAGAGCGGGCAGGCACCACACCCAGTGGTGGGACCACGAGATGGGGGAAACGAGGAGGCCCGTCACCATGGTGACGGCGACCTGCACGGCGAGGACGGTGCCGTCGCCGACGGCGACGTCGTCGGAACGGTCGTCGTCCGCTGCCGGGCGCAGCGCGTCAAGCCGCCGCAGCAGCAGCCACGCGCCCCCGAGCACCGCCAGGACGAGCACCCCCCACACGGGCGTCCAGAGGCTCTCCGGCAGCCAGCGCGCCACGAGGCCCTTGAGGTTCTGGTTGCCCGAGTAGTCGGAGAACCCGGCGCGGCTGGGGTCCCACATCGCCGAGAGGAAGAACTGGGAGGACTCGCTCGGGGAGAGGACCCAGCACAGGGCCGTCACGCCGAGGGCCGTGCCGACCATCGTCGCGGCCGCGCGCCACTCGCGGCGGGCGAGGAGGACGAGGACGGCGATCGCGGGGGTGAGCTTGAAGGCCGCCGCGAGGCCCGAGAGGACCCCGCGCCAGCGCGAGCGCTGAGGCACGGCGAGGAGGTCGAGGGCCACGGCCAGCATGAGGACCGCGTTGACCTGCCCGTACTCCATCGTCTTGTAGACCGGCTCGAGGACGACGGCGCCGAGCAGCCCCAGCCAGGGCGCGGCGCCCCACGCGAGCCGCGAGGAGGCGCCCAGCGCCCGGGCCGTCGCCCAGCCGGTGACGGCGACGCACAACGGGGTGAGGAGGACGAGGAGGACCTGGGCGGCGCGGTCCGAGCCGAGCGTCAGCGGCGTCATCGCCCAGGCCGCGAAGGGCGGGTAGGTGAAGGGCCACAGGTGCTGAGCCGGGTTCGCGTACCAGTCGTAGAGGCTGCCGCCCTCGTGCCACTGCGCGACCGCGTGGTAGTAGATCCAGGCGTCCAGCTTGAAGGAGGCGGTGCCGTCCTTGCCCCACAAGGAGGGGTAGGCGGAGACGAGGAGCCCGACCCACCCGAGCAGCATCGCCGCCGGCGAAGCGAGGGCGTCGGTGACGGTGCGCTTGAGCTGGTCGATCTGCTCCACGAGCCGGGATTCTAGGGCCGGGCGGTCGACCGGCCCCGGGGCGTCCGCCTGCTGCGGCGCGGTGCCGAGCCCGGATGCCGCCCCGATGGCGCTCGGACCGAGCCTGGACCGCCGCCGAGCAGGGCGCCGGCTTCGCTGCCGCCCCGATGGCGCTCGGACCGAGCCCGGACGGAGCCCGGACGGCACCCGCACGGGGCGGGACGACGCCGGGTACCGCTCAGGCGGCGTCGATGCTGCGGTGCGGCTTGGCGCGCTGGATGACTCGCAGGCCCCCGAGCAGCCCGACGACGCTGAGCCAGCCGCAGGCCGCGACGAGCAGGTAGCCGCCGTGCGAGCCGCCGGCGTCGACGGCGTGACCGGCGAGGACCGAGCCGAGCGAGACGCCGACGTTCATCGAGGTCGACAGCCACGCGAGCCCCTCGGTGAGCTGGCTCGGCGCGACGACCGCCTGGACGATGTTGTTGCCGGTCGTGACCGTCGGCGCGATCGACATGCCCGTGAGGACCATGAGGACCGACAGGACGACGAGGTTCGGCGCGAACATGAAGGTCGAGGCGCCGACGGCGAGGACGACCGTGCCCAGGGCGATCTGCTTCCACATGGGCCAGGACCACGTGCGCGAGCCGTAGACGAGCGCCGCCGTGAGCGAGCCGACTCCCCAGGCCGCCAGGATGACGCCGGAGGCCGACTTCCGCCCGGCCTCGGTGGCGAAGGCGACGACGGCGACGTCGTTCGCGCCGAACATGGCCCCGGAGGCCAGGAAGATGGCGATGACGGCGATGACGGCGCCGTTGCGCACCACCGGCGTCAGGGGCGCGGCGGCCAGGGCGATGAGGTCGCCCTCGCGGCCCGGCGCACCCTCGGCGAGGCGCTTGCGGCGCCGGCTCGGCCGCGGGTGGGGCGCGGGCTCGGTGGAGCGCTGCGCGAGGAACCACAGGGACCCGACGGTCTGCAGGGTGATGGCGGCGATCCAGCCGCTCGTCACGGGCAGGGCCGGGGTCGTGCACAGGGCGGTGGTGAGGACCGGGCCGATGATGAAGGCGACCTCGTCGAAGGCGGCCTCGAGGGAGAAGGCCGTGTGGATCTCCTCCGGCTTGGACAGGACGATCGTCCAGCGAGAGCGGACGAGCGAGCCCATGGAGCCGGCGAGCCCTCCGCCCAGGGCCGTGAGGACGATGAGGAGCCACAGGGGCGCGTGCTGCGTCGTCGCGATGACGAGTGCGACCTCCGCGGCGATGGACCCGAGGACCGCGGGCAGCATGACGCGGGACTGGCCGTGGACGTCGACGAGGCGGGCGAGGACCGGGGCGCCGACCGCGGCGGCGACGATGTTGGCGGCGGAGACGGTGCCGGCCGCGGAGTAGTTCCCGTACAGGCCCTGGATGGCGAGGATCGTCGAGATGCCGAACATGGACATCGGGAAGCGCGCGATGAGCCCGGCGATCGAGAAGCTCGCCGCGCCGGGCTTGGACAGGATGCGTCCGTAGGTCGAGGCCATCGGGTGGTCCGGGTCCTTACTGGAGTCTGGTCTGGGAGTGGTCTCCGGCGCCGCGACCGGGGTGCGGTCGCGGCGCCGGGCCGTGGGATGCGTGGTGGGGTGCTGGTGGCTGCGCGGGGCCGGGAGCCCCGCGCCGGGCCGCCTCAGCGGCTGGTGGCGCTGGCCTCGGTGCGCGAGAGCGTGAAGCCCTTGCCGGAGACCTGGCTCCAGCACTCGATGCCGGACTCCGAGGAGGTGCAGGCGAAGGAGCCGTTCTTGGCGCTCGCCCCGTAGCTGAGGGTCGCGCCGGAGGTCGAGTACCCGCTGTCGCAGTTCCCGGAGGCCCCGGAGTCCTTCCCGACGGAGACGGTGAAGGGCTTGTCCGCGCTGTCGTCGCAGGAGCCGTCGGTCGGGACGAAGGAGTGCTCGTCGATGGAGCAGGACACGGAGTCCTGGCCGAGGTTGCAGGTGATGTTGCCGCTGGGGGCGGTGAAGGAGCTCATCGTGTCGGCGTCGTTGGGCGCCGGGTACTTGATGGCGTCGCTCGCGGTGGCCGACGGCGTCGGGCTGGCGGACTCGGGCGCCGAGCTGCTCGCCTCCGCCATCGGCACGGAGGCCGCCGGGCCGGCCTGCGTGGAGACGGTGCCGTGCGTCGCAGACGAGGCGGGCTCGGAGCCGCCGTGGTTGGAGGACAGGAACCAGACGACGAGCGCGACGACGGCGACGACCGCGATCGCGCCGAGGACCCACAGCCACGTGCTGGAGCGGTGCTCCTCGTCGTGCTCGGGGGTGCCGACGCCGAAGAGGGTCTCCTCGGAGGCGGGCTGGGCCGGCTGCTGCGCGGTCTGGTACTGGGGCCGGGCCTCCTGCTGGTACTGCGGCTGGGGCTGCTGGGCGTACTGCTGCTGGTACGAGGGCTGCGCCGGCTGCTGGTACTGCGTCTGCTGGTACTGGGGCTGCACCGCCGCGCCGGCGGCGGGCATGGCGGCGGTGGCCGCGGGGTCGACCGGCGGGAGCCCGCCGGGGAAGGCCTGGGTCGCCTGCGGGTCGCGGCCGCGCAGGCGGTGCGCCGTCTCCATGGCGGCGTCGGTGCCGCTCTCGGTCCGCGAGGCCAGGACGGCGTTGACGTCGGCGTCGCCGAGTGAGCCGAGCCAGTCGAGCAGCGCCGGGTACGTGCGCGGGTTCGCGGCGATGAACGGGCGCAGGCCCGGGTAGTTCTGAGCGAGCTCGTGCAGGGTCGACAGCTCGGCGTTCGGGTCCGTCGCGCGTGCGACGAGCTCATCCTGGGCCTGAGACATGGACGTCCTTCGGGGTCTGCGAGGCGCGCACGGCGTCAGGGGCGCGGCCCTCCGAGGCCCTGGCCGCGGTACGGGGTGCGCCCCGCCGAGCGCTGTCCTCGACGGGTACCGGTCCCCATGAGGGTACCCGAGGGGTGGCGCCGCCGACCCCGGCCGGTATCTTGGGGATCGCTGAGCGACGGCGGGGCCGCGTCGTCGCCGCCCGCACCCGCGACCCGCCGCCGGCCCGAGAGGAGGAGGCCCCATGACGGAGACTGCGTCCGACCCGTCGACCGGCGCGACCGCGGGCGCGGCCGCTCCCGCCCCGGCCGCCCTCGAGCGCGCGGGTCTCGCCCCCGTCGCCGGGGCCGCGACCGACGTCGGCCGCCTCCGCCCCGTCAACGAGGACGGCTACCTCGCCCTGGCCCCCGCCTTCCTCGTCGTCGACGGGATGGGCGGGCACGTCTCGGGCCGGGCCGCCACCCGCGCCGCCCTCGGCGAGCTGCGCGCCCTGGCCGGGACCGCCGTCACCAGCGAGGCGCAGGTCGTCGACGCCGTGACCGCCGCCGCCCGCGCCGTCGACGCGATCCCCTCCGAGGCCCTCAACCCGCCCGGCTGCACCGTCGCCGGCGTCGTCCTGGCCGAGCTCGACGGCGAGCCCGCCTGGATCGTCCTCAACATCGGCGACTCCCGCGCCTACCTCCTGCGCGACGACGTCCTGCGCCAGGTCACGGTCGACCACTCCCAGGTCCAGGAGCTCATCGACGCCGGCCGCCTCACCGAGGCCGAGGGGCGCCTCAGCCCCCGTCGCCACGTCATCACCCGCGCCCTGGGCGGCGGCACCGACGACTCCGGCGTCCCCGCGCTCCACCGCCTCGACGCCCGCCCCGGCGACCGCTTCCTCGTCTGCTCCGACGGCGTCTCCGACGAGCTCGACGACGAGGCCCTCGCCACCGTCCTGGGCGCGGGCCTCGGCGCCCAGCGCACCGCCGAGCTCGTCGTGGCCGCTGCGCTCGAGGCCGGCGGTCACGACAACACGACCGCCCTCGTCGTCGACGGCGCCCCCTCTCGGCCGGTCGTCCGCGCGAGCGACCCGCACGCCGAGGAGCCCCGGGCGTGAGCGCGCGCGAGGTCGTCGGACGGCTCGGCACGGCCCTCCTCACGGAGGAGGCCACCGAGGACGACGCCGCGCGCGTCCTCGTCGCCCTCGGCGGCCCCGTCCCCGGGCCGGCGGACCCGTCGGCGACCCCGGACGCCGCGACTCCGGACGCCACGGGCCCGGACGCCGCAGCGGCCGGGGGAGTCCCGGCCGCCGGGGCCCCCGCCGTGACGCTCGGCGCGGGCTCCACGGACCTCGCCCCCACCGGCGTCTGGGTCGACCCCGACGAGCTCGCCCGCGCCGCCTCCCCAGCCGGTGTCACCGGTGAGCGCGAGGAGGGCGAGGGCCGCTCCGCGCCCGCGCCCGCGCCGGCCGCCGCCACCGCCGACGAGACGGACCTCGAGCTCACCGAGGCCGCCGCCGAGGCCGCCGTCCTGCACGCCGAGGCCAGGCGCTACCCCGAGCCCGAGCCCGGCTCCGGCCGACGGCGCCGCCGCCCCGGAGCCGACCCGCTCCTGCCGCGCACCGGCGCCACCGCCACCGCCTCCTCCTCCGCCTCGGCCGCCTCCGCGGCCACCGGCGGCTACGGGACCTCCGGCGGCCCCCGCGCCACCGCCGTCCCGCGGGACCCCGAGGAGCTCGCGGCCCGCCTCGTCGGCGCCACCGAGACCGTCGAGGGGACGGTCCAGCAGCCCGCCGCCCGCCCCGTCGTCGCCGTCCTCCTCGTGTCCACCGGGGAGACCATCGAGGTCCGCGGCGACGTCGTCGTCGGACGGGCCCCGCAGCCCCTCCCGGGGATCCCGCCGCAGCGCACCGCCGCCACCCGCCTCGTGGCCGTGCCGAGTCCCACCCACATGGTCTCCCGCTCCCACCTGGCCCTCACGACCACCGGAGCGAACGTCCTCGCCCAGGACCTCGGCTCCTCCAACGGCACGGTCCTCGTCCGCGACGGCATCTCGCCGGTGCTGCTCGCCACCGCCCTGCCGACGCCGCTCCTCGTGGGAGACTTGCTGGACGTGGGTGACGGCGTGACGCTGCGCGTCGCCCCACCGCGCTAGCCCCGTCCCGCCCGGCGCCCGGCGCGCCCGCCGGAACCGACCGGCCCAGCACCGCAGACCGTCCGAGACACGACCCGAGGGAGACGCGATGAGCGACCTGACCTGGACCGACCTGCCCGAGGTGGACCCCGCCGAGCCCGATCAGCTGGTCCTCGACTTCTCCGGCGAGGTCCACCGCGTCCCCGCCGACGAGACCTTCGTCATCGGCCGCGGCGGCGACCTCGACATCGACGACAACCCCTACCTCCACCGCCGCTTCCTCGTCCTCAGCCACGACGCCGACCTGTGGTGGATCACGAACGAGGGCTCCCGCCTGTCCGCGGTGCTCACCGACGGCGACGGGCTCGTCCAGTCCCGCCTCGCCCCCGGCGCCCGTATGCCGCTCGTCTTCCCGCGCGTCATCCTCACCTTCTCCGCCGGCCCCACCACCTACGAGATCGACCTCATCACCGCCGGCGAGGACCGCTTCACCGGCATCGAGGGCGCCCGCGAGTCCACCGGCCGCACCACCATCGGCGTCACCCCGATGACTCGGTCCCAGCTCCTCCTCGTCCTCGCCCTGTGCGAGCCCGTCCTCAAGCGCGCCGGCACCGGCGCCGCCGAGATCCCCTCCTCCGCCTCCGCCGCCGCCCGCCTGGGCTGGCCGCTCACCAAGTTCAACCGCAAGCTCGACAACGTCTGCGAGAAGCTCGACCGCGTCGGCGTGCGCGGCCTGCGCGGCGGGCGCGCCGAGGGCGCCGCCTCCAACCGCCGCACCGCCCTCGTCGAGCACGCCGTCTCCACCCTCATGGTGACCGCCGAGGACCTGCCCATGCTCGACGAGGAGTACGCCGCCAACCAGGCCGCGAAGCAGGAGTCGACCGTCCCCGTCGACGGCGCAACCGGCGAGATGCCGGCCGTCGAGGCGTGAGCGCCGCAGACCGCTCCGCGCGCCGGGGCGCCGTCGCGCGACCGGGGCGGAGGGCCGGCCGCCGGGTCGCGGGGACGCCGAGACGGCGGGGCCGCCCGATGCGGCGAGGCCGCCGGGCGCTGTCCCTCCTCCTCGTCCTCGTGCTCCTCGCCGCGGCCTGCGTCGTCGGCGAGCTCTACGCGCGCTCGCGGGTGGCCGCGACGGTCCGCGACGCCGTGCCCGGTCTCAGCGCCGACGCCTCCGTCACGACGCAGGGGCTCGTCCTGCCGCAGCTGCTCGGCGGCGAGCTGGACTCCCTCGACGTCGACGCCTCCTCCCTCGAGCTCGACTCGAGCACCACGGGCGGCTCCTCCGCGAGCGACGGGACCGGAGCCGTCACCACCCTCGAGCTCTCCGACGTCGACGCCTCCCTCACCGGCCTCGGCGTCCGCGCGCCCCACCGGGCGGGCGCGCTCGCCGCGACCGGCACCGTCTCCTGGGACTCCCTCGCAGCCCTCGTCGCCGCCCAGGTCCCCGACCTGCCCGCCCTCAGCCTCGCCCGCGCCGGCAGCACCGACGACCTCACCGCCTCGGCCACGGTCCTCGGCGTCGACGTCGCCCTCACCCTCGCCCCCTCCGCCAGCGACGCCGGCGGGATCGACCTCGAGGTCACCGGCGCGAGCCTCGCCGGGCAGGAGGTGGACCTCGTCGGCGAGGTCGGCGGACGGACCCTCGCCTCCTGGCTCGGCCTGTCCTCGACGACCATCTCCGTGCCCGCCGACGCCCTCCCGGACGGCCTCACCGTCTCCCGGGCCGCCGTCGCCGATGACGGGCTGCGGCTCACCCTCGCCGCGCAGGACCTCGCCCTCGACTCCCTCGGCTCCTGACTGCGTGTCCTGGACAGTAGCGTGGGTTCTGTCAGGAAGGGCGGCTGTAGAGATTCCGGCTGATGACCGCTGCTTCCGGGTACGCTCAAGAGCATGAGATCTGGACCACGTGAGGACGACACCTGCCGTGAGCTCGTGCTGCCGGCGCTGGAGTCTTCAGGTTGGGAGATCGACCCGGGCAATCCCAAGGCGATGGTCCGCGAGCAGTACTACCTTCGAGCGGCGACCGCCGCGGGTGCTGCTCGCGGAGTGCTCGACGCCAGGAAGGGGTTCGTCGACTACGTCCTCATGGCGGCGCCGACAGTCCCTGGCGCAGTCGTCGAGGCGAAGCGGGAGTGGGCGAAGCCTGCAGCCGGCCTCGAGCAGGCGGTCGAGTATGCCAGCAGGCTGGACCTGCCACTGGCCTACTCGACGAACGGCGTCGGCATCGTGGAGCATGATCTCCGCACAGGGACCGTCCGTGAGGTCTCGTCGTTCCCGGCTCCCGTCGAGGTCTCGCTCGCCTATCGCGAGCACGCGGGTATCGACGACGACGCCCTCGTGTTGCTCGGGCAGTCCTTCAATCGCGAGAAGCACGGCGCGGACGGGAGCATCCACGAGCCCCGGTGGTACCAGGTCGAGGCCGTGCACCGCGTCCTGCGCGCGGTTGCCCAGGGGCGCACTCGCATCCTCCTGCTCATGGCGACGGGGACCGGCAAGACCTTCACCGCGATGCAGCTGGTCGCCAAGCTCCGGGCCTACCACGATGCACGCCGAGAGTCGTTCCGAGTCCTCTACCTGGCCGACCTCGATGCTCTCCTCTCGCAGCCCATCGACAAGCAGTTCCGACCGGCCTTCGGCTCTCAGCCCGTCGCCAGGGTCAAGGGCGGGGCTCTCACTCTGGCGAAGGACATCTACTTCGCCAGCTACCAGGCGCTGACGACGGGGTCGGAGGACGAGGGGGCGGAGGTCGTCGAGTCCGACGACGTCACTCGGCTCCACGACTTCGCCCCTGACTTCTTCGACATGGTGATCGTCGACGAGTGCCACCGGGGCTCCGCCGCGGAGACGTCTCGCTGGCGCAGCATCCTCGATCGGTTCTCGTCCGCAGTTCAGGTGGGCCTGACGGCGACGCCCGTCCAGGCGGATGACCGCGACTCCTACGAGTACTTCGGGGAGCCGGTCTTCACGTACTCGCTCCGCCAGGGGATCGAGGACGGCTACCTCGCCCCGTACTCCGTGAGGAAGGTGCTACTGACCCCCGACGTCGAGGGAGTCGAGGTGGAGGCCGGGGACCTGGATGAGGCCGGCCTCGCGATCCCCGAGGGGACATACACCACCCGTGACTTCGAGCGGACCCTGTCCACGCCCGAGCGCACCGCGCTCATGGCGAAGCACCTCATGGGGGTGCTTGAAAAGGACCTCACCGCGAGGACCGTGGTCTTCTGTCGCAGCATCGATCACGCGCTCGACGTCCAGATAGCCCTGCAGAACCTATACGCGGAGCGCGTCGATCCCGGGGCCCGTGACGAGCAGTGGTCCGTCAGGATCGTCGGTGCTGAACGGAACAAGCAGAGTCTTCTCGACCGCTTCTGCGACCCGACGACGACCAGCCCGGTCGTGGCCACGACGTCGCGACTTCTCTCCACAGGGGTCGACATCGAGGACCTGCGATACGTCGTGCTCTTCCGGCCCGTCGGCTCAGACATCGAGTTCAAGCAGATCGTGGGGCGCGGGACTCGCCTGTACCCCGACAAGGGGAAGACATCCTTCGAGGTCATCGACTACGTCGGCGCCTCCGCCCACTTCAACGACCCCGACTTCGACGGCTTCGTTCCCGTCCGCACGGTGGTCGCCGATCCCGAGACCGGAGACGAGACGCCCATCGGCGGCGGTGATGACACGTCAGGCCCGCGTGTTGCGGAGCCGGACGAGGGCTTCGACGAAGGAGGCTCAGGAGATCTCTCGGGCGTGCCCGAGTACGAGAACGGGCGCGGGGAGGCTGCAGCAGGTCCTGATGCATCGGCGGGGGAGCAGCCACGGATGCCGGTGCTGCCTGTGCGGGGAGACATGGCGGTCCTCTCGGACGCGCGTTTTGCCGTCGACACCTCGACGGGGCGCCTGGTCCTCACGGAGATGGAGGCCTACGCCGGCGAGAGAGTCCGCCGGTTGGTCCCTGACATGAAGGTGCTTGCTCGACGTTGGGCTCGTCGGCAGAGCAGGGACGAGCTGCTCGCCGATCTCCGGGCCCAGCACGTCGACCTCGATGCCGTTCGCGAGCGTTTTCCCGACGGGACGGATGATCTGGACGTGCTGCTCCAGCTCGCCTGGAACGTCGAGACGCCGACGCGCTCGGAGCGGGTGCGCCGCGTGAGGGAGCAGCGCAGTGAGGAGCTCCAGGCCATGGCGGAGGGGGCTCGGCGCGTGCTGGAGGGACTCCTGGATCGATACGTCGACTACGGGCTCGATGACATCACCTCGCCTCAGGTGCTGACGATGGAGCCGCTGTCACACATCGGATCCGCCGTCGAGATCGCCCGGTCCTTCGGTGGCGCGGAGCAGTGGCACGCCGCGGAGGAACGCCTCGTGGAGTGGCTCTACTCAGCTTGACCTTTAGTTTCATGTGGATGGAAGGTGCACAGAACTCAAGGTTAAGATGAGGTGGCCCTCTGGTAGGATCGCCTCATGACAGCCCGGAATGACCTGCGTCGTGCGCTCGACGCGATCGCGTTCCGGCAGCGCGGCTACTTCACCGCAGCCCAGGCTCGCGACGTCGGGTACTCCTACCAGGCGCAGAAGCATCACGCGGACCGTGGTAACTGGACGCGCGTCGAGCGGGGCCTCTTCAGACTCCCTGGCTGGCCGGTGGCCGAGGGGGATGAGTACGTGCGCGCCTGCCTCGCACTCGGAGAAGCGGCTGCGATCTCGCACGAGTCCGCCTTGGCCGTCCACGGACTCTCGGACCTCATACCGTCACGCATCGACGTGACGGTACCCGGTGGGCGTCGCCGAGCTGACGGGGCACTTCGCCTGCACGTCGGGCTGCTCCCACAGGGTGATCGGGAGGAGCGGGACGGATGGCGCGTAACCACACCCGAGAGGTCGTTGGCGGACGTTGCGGCGTCGTCGACGTCTCAGGAGCATCTCGACGCCGCTGTTGCGGAAGCTCTTGAGCGCGGCCTCGTGACTGTCCGGCGCCTTCGGCGACGAGCGGCCAACCAATCGGACCGGGCGGCGCTGCGTCTGGAGCGCGCCGTGACGGCGGCGGTCGAGCGCTCCGAGGGTGCCGGACCGGGAGGGCTGGAGTCATGAGCGGAAGCGCCTACAAGAACTCGGTGACCCAGCGGCTCGCCCAACGTGCCCGGGTGCTTGGGCTCGACCCGAACGTCCTGCTGAAGCGCTTCGCCTTCCAGCGGATCCTGGCGCGCCTCGCGCTCGATGAGCGGTGGGTCCTCAAGGGCGGCTTCGTGATGGAGCTGCGCCTCGGGCTCGCCGCGCGCACCACCAAGGACTTGGATCTCGTCCTTCGTGACGAGGGAACGCGGTGGACGCCGCAGACCGTCCAGGACCTCATCGACGAGGCGCTGGACGTCGACCTCGACGACCGGATGACCTTCGAGGTGTGGGTGCCGAAGGCGATCGTCGTCGATGGTGTCGCCGGGAGGACGTGGGGCGTCTCGGTCCGGGTCCTTCTCGACGGAACGGAGCTGTGCGTCGTGAGGCTCGACGTCATGACACGCGCCGTGGACATGGGCGAGGCGCGTGACGTGCTCCGCGTCGATCCGGTGCTGCCGGGTCTGGAGGGGTGCGGCCCCGTGGCCGTGGCTGCGGTCGACCCGGCCCAGCACGCTGCTGAGAAGCTCCACGCCTGCGTCCGTACCTACGCGCACGACCGGCCCTCGTCCAGGGACAAGGACCTCGTGGACCTAGTGCTTCTCGAGGAGGCGGGGCTCGTGGAGCGGCGAGCTCTCGGCGTCGCTCTCGATCGCGTCTTCCGAGTCCGGGATGGTGAGGCGCCGCCCGCCACCCTGCCCGCGTTGCCCGCCGGCTGGCGCTCGCCCTACGAGGCGAAGGCTGAGGAGATGGAGCTGGCGGCGCGGAACTTCGACGACGCGGTCCGCGCGGTGACAGTGATGTACGAGGACGCCGTGCGCGGACTCGATGATGAGAGGAAGGACGGCTGATGGCAGCTCGCAGCAAGAAGGACATGACGACGCGGGCGCGACTCCAGTCCGTCATCAAGGAGTGCCGCGACACGATGCGGAAGGACGCCGGGCTCAACGGTGAGCTCGACCGGCTCCCGCAGCTCTCGTGGCTGTTGTTCCTGCGCGCCTTCGACGAGCTGGAGGAGGTCCGCGAGATCCAGGACGCGGGCTACCGGCGGATCATCGTGGAGCAGTACCGGTGGTCGACGTGGGCGTCGGAGCAGGGCCTCACGGGACCTCAGTTCCTCGACTTCGTCAACAACGATCTCCTGCCCTACCTCGCCGGCCTCCAGGGCACGGGCGAGCCCGGGGACCCGAGGGACACCCTCGGTCAGATCTTCTCCGAGGTCTCGAACAGGATGCTGTCCGGGTATCTCCTCAAGGAACTCGTGCTCAAGCTGGACTCGATCCACTTCACCAGCACGGACGACGTGCACACCATGGCGGTCCTGTACGAGTCCATGCTCAAGGAGATGCGGGACGCCGCCGGGGACTCGGGTGAGTTCTACACGCCGCGCCCGCTCATCCGCTTCATGGTCGAGATGACGGATCCGCGGCTCGGCGAGATCGTCATGGACCCTGCCGTGGGCACCGCGGGATTCCTCGTCGAGACCTACGAGCACCTCTTGAAGGAAGCGCGCCAGGGCTCCGCCCATGACGTGGAGCGCGTCGCGCCGAGCCTGCGCGGCACCGAGAAGAAGCCGATGCCCTTCCTCCTGGCGCAGATGAATATGCTCCTGCACCGGATCGATGACCCCCAGATCACGCGGGGAAATTCCCTGGAGCACACGATCGCGGAGATGCGCCGGCCGGCCGCCCAGGCTGATGTCATCCTCACCAACCCTCCGTTCGGCGGTGAGGAGGAGAAGTCGGTCCAGGAGAACTTCCCGACAGAGCTCCGGACCGCGGAGACCGTGTGGCTGTTCCTCCAGGCCGTCATGGCAAGGCTGCGTCCCACCGCCAACGCGCGCTGCGCGATCGTGGTGCCGAACTCCGTGCTCTTCGACCAGGGGGTCGGCGCTCGGATCAAGAAGAAGCTGATGGAGGACTTCAACCTCCACACCGTCCTGCGTCTGCCGAACGGCGTGTTCGCGCCGTACACCATCATCCCGGCCAATGTTCTCTTCTTCGAGCGCGGCGAGCAGCAGGAGGACGTGTGGTTCTACGAGCACCCCCTGCCTGAGGGGCGGAAGAACTACACCAAGACGAAGCCGTTGCTCTTCGACGAGTTCGGACCGTGCCGCCAGTGGTGGGGCGGGCGTGAGCGTACCGGTCGCGAGGAGACCTCCCAGGCCTGGACGGTCAAGGCCTCCGACATCGTGGCGACCGGCTACAACCTCGACCTGAGCAACCCGAACCGGGAGGCGGACCCGTCCCAGCGGCCCGTCAAGGAGGTGCTCGCCGAGCTCGTGGACGCCGAGCGGGAGATGCTCGGTCTGCTGGAGCAACTCCAGCGCGAGGTCGAGGAGTTCGAGCTGTGAAGGTCGACTGGGTGCCGATCGGAGCAGTCATGTCCGTGGCCAGGCGCTCCGTGACGGTCGATCCGGACGAGTCCTATGTCGAAGTCGGTGTGCGGTCGTTCGGCAAGGGGGTCTTCCTCAAGTCGCCAGTGGACGGTGCCTCCCTCGGCAATAAGAAGATCTACCGGATCGAGCCTGGTGACCTCGTGGTTTCGAACATCTTCGCCTGGGAGGGGGCAATCGGAATTGCCGGGGCCGACTGTGACGGGACGGTTGGGTCGCATCGCTTCATCACCCTTCGTCCCAACGATGGGGCTGGGGTCGTGCCGCGCTACGTCTCCCACTACCTCTTGTCGGAACAAGGGCTTGAGGCGATCCGAAGGGCCTCACCGGGCTCGGCTGGTCGTAACCGGACGCTCTCACTGAAGGCTCTTGATCGGATCGCGATCCCGCTCCCGACTCTTGCGGATCAGCGCCGCATCGCCGATCAACTGGACGCGGTCGTTGCAGCGCAGACCCGTGTCGCCGGCTCCGGCCGGAGTCTGGACTTGGTCGGTGTGACCGAGTCACTCCTGGACATGATCTGGGGGTCGTGCCCGACGATTGCGCTGTCCTCCATTCTCACGCCGAGCATGGACGTTGTCGATGTCGTCGATGATGAGGTCTATCCGATGGTCGGTGTGAAGTCCCACGGACGGGGCGCCTTCCACAGTGGATCACTCTCCGGAGGATCCACGCGGTACACAAGACTTCGGCGTCTTACGCACGGGCAGGTCATCTATCCGAAGCTGATGGCCTGGGGCGGTGCCTTTGACGTCCTCGGCCCAGAGTTCGAAGGGGACTACGTGTCACCCGAGTTCGTCACATTCGACCTCAGGTGCGACGACGTGTCACTGGCGTATCTTCGTGCTCTGCTCCAGTCGGAGCGCTGGCGACGTATCGCAGAGGACGCGTCGCGGGGGACCAATGTGAACCGGCGCAGGCTCCATCCGGACGGCTTCCTCGCTCTTGAGGTGCCGCTACCCACGTCCGATCAGGTGCTAAAGATCAACCGGGTGCTCGCGCTGGCGAGGAACAGCGATGAGGCTTCCCGGAAGGTCGTCGAGGTCGGGAGCATGTTGATCTCAACATCCCGCAACGAGGTGTTCTCTCAGCTCACCCGGTGAGGACCTCGGCGGTCAGTCGCAGGGGCGTGATCGCCGCCGGGGCTTGGTACCGCCGCCTCCCACCGTGTGCCGGCGAGCACGACGTGCCCCAGCCACCGCAGGCCCACGGTCTCGCACGCTCGCCTGACGGCACGCGAGGTCTTGACGTCCGCAGTGCTCGGCGTCGGGTCGCCTGACGGATGGTTGTGCGCCAGCGCGATCCCACCCGCGTCGCACCGCAAGGCCGTCGCCACCACCTCACGAATCGGGACCGCGCACGAACCCTGGCCTCCTGTGGCGACCGGTCGCACGGAGAGGACGCAGTTCCGCTGATCGGTGAGGACCAGCACGACGCGCTCCGCGCGCTCCCGGCGCAACCAGGGCGCCGCCACCCGAGCTACGTCGCCGGAGGACCTCAGTTGTACGCGCTCGCCCTGCCGAGCTGTGCCCGCCCGGTCGGCGAGGGCGAAGGCGGCCACAAGGCGTGTCGCCTTCGCCGGGCCGAGGCCAGGGACGCGCACGAGGTCCTCGAATCCCGCGCAACTCAGGCCACCGACGCCCTCGAACGCATCGAGAAGGGACTGGGCGAGTCCCAGGACGTTCTGACCCGTCCGTCCGGTGCCGAGATGGATGGCGACGAGCTCGGCGTCGGAGAGCGCGCTGGCACCCAAGGTCATGAGTCGCTCTCGGGGGCCGTCGCCGTGCACGGGTCCACGGTTGCACGGACACCCGTGGCCGGGGAGTGCAGTGCGTCGGGGCTGTGGAAAACCGTCTCTTGGCTGCTCCGAACGGCCGGTCCTCTGGTTCCAAGGGGCGTGATCCCCATCGCGGGCCCTGGGGTCTCACGGCCGCCTCGTATAGCCTGCCGGTGCGCCGAGCGCCAGGCCCGGTGCGCGCGAGGAGGACCATGAGCACCCAGCCCGAGCAGCCCTACGGCGTTCCCGCACGCCCCGCCGCGCCCGCGGACGGCGGGCAGGTCCCGCCCTCGATCCCGCCGTCCGGCACCGGCCGCCGCGCCCACCGCCCCGAGCAGCGCGCCGCCTTCGAGCTCGCCCCCGACGCCGGGCAGCAGCAGGCTCCGGCGGTCCCGTCCGCTCCCGCCCCGTCGTCGGCCCCCGTTCAGGCCACCGGGGGCGGCATCGCCACCGGCAACCACGCCTTGGGCCTTCCCGGCACGCCGTCGGGCGAGTCCTACCCGGCGCCCACCGGCTCCCTGCCCAGCCGCTCCGAGCTCGAGCGCGAGGCCAAGCGCAGCGCCGCCGCCGACAGCCGCGAGTCCTCCCCGGAGGCGGACCTCGAGCGCGCCGGCGAGCTCCTCTCCCGCGTCACCAAGACCTTCTCCCAGCGCGTCGTCGGCCAGCCGCAGCTGCGCGTCGCCCTCGTCTCCACCCTCGTCGCCGGCGGGCACATCCTCCTCGAGTCCGTCCCCGGCCTGGCCAAGACGACCGCCGCGCAGACCCTCGCCTCCGCGGTCTCCGGCTCCTTCCACCGCATCCAGTGCACCCCGGACCTCATGCCGAACGACATCATCGGCACCCAGGTCCTCAACTACTCCACCGGCGAGATGACCACCCAGCTCGGCCCGGTGCACGCCAACATCGTCCTCCTCGACGAGATCAACCGCTCGAGCGCCAAGACCCAGTCCGCGATGCTCGAGGCCATGCAGGAGCGCCAGACCTCCATCGGCGGTGTCGTCTACCCGCTGCCCAAGCCCTTCATGGTCCTGGCCACCCAGAACCCCATCGAGGAGGAGGGCACCTACGTCCTCCCCGAGGCCCAGATGGACCGCTTCCTCATGAAGGAGGTTCTCACCTACCCCAAGCCCGCCGAGGAGGCCGACGTCCTCGACCGCATCTCGAAGGGCACCTTCGGCAAGCCGATCACGACGCCCCCGATCTCCACCGACGACGTCCTGTGGCTCCAGGGCGCCGTCGAGCGCGTCTACGTCGACCCGGTCATCAAGCAGTACATCGTCGCCCTGGTCAACACCTCGCGCGGCGGCGGCCCCCGCCCCGTCCAGGGCCTCGAGCGGCACGTGCGCGTGGGCGCCTCACCCCGTGGCGGCATCGCCCTCATGAGGGTCGCCCAGGCGATCGCCCTCCAGGCCGGCCGCACCTACGTCACCCCGGACGACGTCGGCCTCCTGCGCCACGCCGTCCTGCGCCACCGCCTCGTCCTCACCTACGACGCCCTCGCCGACGACGTCGCGCCCGAGTCCATCATCGACGCGATCTTCGCGGCCGTCCCGACCCCGTGAGCCGGCAGCAGGCGACGAGGACGACGATGAGACGCAGGCGCGCCCGCGAGCGGGCGGAGCAGGCCGAGCGCACGGAGCGCGGTGAGCGCGCGGAGCCGACGGGCCCCGGCGGCGAGCGCCGTCGCGGCTCCCGCCTGGCGCGCGTGCGCGGGCGGCTGTCCCTGCCCACGCTCCGCCGGGCCACCGGCCTGCTCGACGGGCGCCACAAGTCGGTCCTCCTCGGCCACGGACAGGACTTCGACGACCTGTCGGCCTACCGTCCCGGCGACGACGTCACGGACATCGACTGGAAGGCCTCCGCGAGGATCGGACAACCTGTCATCAAGCGCTACCAGCGTGAGTCCAACCTCCCCCTCGTCCTCGCCGTCGACACCGGCCGCACCATGGCCGCGCAGGCCCCCTCCGGTGAGGACAAGCGCGAGCTCGCCCTCGGCGTCGCCGAGGTCCTCGCCTACCTCGCCCGCATGCGCGGTGACACCGTCGCCCTCGTCGCCGGCGACGCCGAGCGCACCGTCCACCGCCCGCCCCGCGCCGGTTCCGAGCACTCCGAGACGCTCCTCGCCCTCCTGGCCCGCCAGCTCGACGGGCTCACCGTCACCCGGGAGCGCCACGGCCACGAGACGATCGAGATCGCGCCCGGCGCCCCCGCCTCCGACCTCGGCGAGCTCCTCCACAACGTCTCCACGTGGCACCGCCGGCGCAGCCTCGTCGTCCTCATCACCGACACCTCGCACCCCGACGCCGCCACCGACCCCGCCGTCGCCGACTGGATCCGCCGCCTGTCCGCACAGCACGAGCTCGCCGTCGTCCAGATCTCCGACGACGTCCCCCTCGCCCCCGGCCGCGGCCGAGCCCGCGACATCGAGATGGACGGCGAGGTCCCCGCCTTCCTCCGTGAGGACCTCGACCTCGCAGCCCGGGCCGGCGCCGCCGAGCAGGCGCACCGCGACGCCGTCGACGCCCTCCTCGACGCCCGCCACATCGAGCACGTCGCCATCGAGTCCGACGAGGCCCTCGTCGACTCCCTCGCCTCGCTGCTCGCCCGCCAGAGGCTCGCCTCCCGACGCCGGGGGAGGCGCTGAGATGCAGCTCAACGCGCCCGTCCTCATGCCCGTGTGGATGACCGTCATCGCGATCGTCGGCGCCATCCTCGCCATCGCCTTCATCCTGCGCGCCGTCCTCGTGACCCTGCGCGACCGCTCCCGCACCATCGGGGACGTCCCCATGGCGCCCGACGAGCGCCGCCAGTGGTCCGGCAAGGTCGACGAGGCCGCCCGCCGCTACCGCGACGGCGAGACCGACCTGCGCGGCCTCCACCTCGAGCTCGCCGAGGTCCTGCGGGGCTTCGCCTCCGCGCGCTCCGGCGAGGACATCGACACCGCCACCGCCAGGGAGATCCTCGACATGGCCGACACCACCGGCCCGCGCTCCATCGAGGAGCGCCTGCGCATGGTCCGCCGCGGCGGACGCCCGCTCGACACGAACCCCCTCGGGCACGTCGGCGAGCTCCTCACCGTGTGGGAGCAGCCCTCCTTCGACCGCGACCCGAGGGCCGCCGCCGACCAGGCGATCAAGGAGGCCGGGGAGGTGGTCCACCGATGGTGATGCCCTGGCTCTTCGCCCTCCTCCTCATCCTCGTCGCGGTCGCCGTCGGCCTCGCCCTCGCCGGACGGATCGGCTACGCCCCGCTGCGGCGCCGCAGCCGCGCCGCCGACGACGGCCCGCGCCGCGTCGCCAACTCCTCCTCGCTCCTGTCCAGCCCGCTCGTGCGCGCCCGGATCCGCCGTCGTCGCCGTCTGCACGCCGCCCTCGGCGCGCTCCTCGTCGTCGCCGTCGTCGCGGCCTCCGCGCTGGCCGGCCGGCCCGTGGACCGCCACGTGCGCAACGAGGCCCTCGCCAGCCGCGACATCGTCCTGTGCCTGGACGTGTCCACCTCGATGCTCACCACCGACGCGAAGATCCTCGACACCTTCTCCGAGATGCTCGACTCCTTCGACGGCGAGCGCGTCGCCCTCGTCGCCTGGAACACGACGGCTCAGACGATGGTGCCGCTCACCGACGACTACGACCTCCTGCGCAGCCAGCTCACGAAGATCGCCGACGTCCTCGACTTCGAGCCCTACTACGGCAACCCGAAGCTCGAGCCGTACTACAAGACCTTCTCCGGCGTCTTCGACACCGACCTCGAGGCCTCCTCCCTCGTCGGCGACGGCCTGGCCTCCTGCACCGGCGCCTTCGGCGACCCGGTCAAGGACCGCTCCCGCTCCGTCCTCCTCGCCACCGACAACCAGGTCCTCGACCCCGACGGCCAGCAGATCTACAGCCTCTCCGAGGCCGCCGACCTCGCCACCGCGCGCGGCGTGCGCATGTTCTCCCTCTACGGCGCCGACCCGTCCCTCCAGGACCCCGGCACCACCCAGACCGACCTCGACCGCGCCCGCGACGAGCTCAAGGAGGTCACCACCTCCCACGACGGCCGCTTCTACCAGGTCGACGACGCCGACGCCGCCGGCGCCATCGTCGAGGAGCTCGAGAGCGATCAGGTCGCCGAGCTCACCGACGACACCCAGGTGCGCGTCTCGGACACGCCCCGGCTCGCGGCCGGCGTCCTCGCGGTCGCGCTGCTGCTCCTGCTCGGACTGGGCGCGTGGAGGCGGGCATGACACTCGAACCGCTCTTCGGCTGGGTCCTCACGGTCCTCTTCGCCCTCGCCGCCGCCGGCCTCCTGTGGTGGGCGCGTCGGGCCGCCTTCGCCCCCACCGCCGACGCCGGCGCACGCGCCTCCTGGTGGCGGCGCGTCGCCCTCGCCGCGGTCGTCCTGCTCGTCCTCGCCGGGCCGAGCGTGCCCGTCACCGAGTCCGTCGCCGTCTCCAGCCTCGAGATCTACCTCGTCGTCGACCGCACCGGCTCCATGGCCGCGGAGGACTGGGACGGGGGCAGCGGGACCCGCCTCGACGGCGTCCGCGCCGACCTCACCGCCATCAAGGACGCCCACCCCGACGCCCGCTACTCGATCATCGCCCTGGACTCGACGGCCAAGACCGAGCTGCCGCTGACGAGCGACGTCGACGCCGTCACCGCCTGGATCAACGCCCTGCGCCAGGAGACGACGGACCGCTCCGGCGGCTCCAGCCTCGAGCGCGCCCTGCCGCTGCTGGCCCAGACGCTCTCCGCCTCCCAGGAGTCCGCGCCGGAGGACGCCCGCGTCGTCTACGTCCTCTCCGACGGCGAGGCCACCGACGACGGCGCCGCCGCGACCGAGGCCGCGGAAGCGGGCGTCACCTGGAAGCAGGTCGGCGCCATGGTCGACGGCGGCTCCGTCCTCGGCTACGGCACGGACGAGGGCGGGCGCATGCGCGAGTCCGACGGCTCCGGCGCCACCGACGCCCCCTACATCCAGGACCCCACCACCGGGAAGGACGCCGTCTCCGTGCCCGACACGAAGGAGCTCAAGATGGTGGCGGACGACCTCGGCGTCTCCTACTACCAGCGCACCGGCGGCTCCGACGACGTCCCCACGAAGGACTTCACGACCCTCCACGTCGACGCTGGCCTCACCGACGGGCGCGAGCGGAAGAGCTACCGGCGCTACCTCACCTGGCCGCTCGGCCTCGTCGCCGCCGCGATCCTCGGCTGGGAGGCGATCGCCCTGGCCCGCACGGACCGGCAGCTGCGCCGCCTCGCGCGGGGTACCACCGCAGCCACGACCACCGGCCGCACGAGCGCGGGAGGCCCCCGATGAGCACCTGGAACCCGTCCGGCCCCGGCGACCCGACCGGTGACGCCCGCTTCCGCCCCGGCGGCACGAGCGAGGACGAGGCCCGCTCCTACGGCGAGTCCGTCGGCGTCGTCCCCGAGGGGGCCGGCGACGGCACCGCCGACGACACCGAGGACACCGCCGCCCGCGCCGCCCGGCTCCGCCGACGCCGTCGGCTCCTCACCTGGGGCGGTGCACCCGCCGCGGTCGTGCTGCTGGTGTGCGCCTGGCTGGGGGCCGTCAGCCTCCTCACCCTGCTCGGCAACCGCGCCGCCGTCCACGAGGACTACACGACCGCCGTGTCCCGCTACTCCGCCGTCGAGATGATCAACCCCGTGCTCGAGCAGTGGCGCGTCCACTACAACCTCGGCACCGCCCAGCTCTTCGCCAACGACCTCGACGCCGCCGCGAGCGAGCTCGAGGAGGCGCTCACGACAGCGCCCGAGGCGGACACGATCACCGCCCAGGGATCCGACGGGCACACCGTGAGCACCCTGGACCCGACGGCTCCCGAGTGCCTCGTGCGCGTCAACCTCTACGCGGCGCACCTCGGGAAGGCGGCTGCTGCTCAGGAGGACGGGGACAGCCGGACCGCCTCCGACGAGCAGGCCGCCGCGACGAAGGCCGCGGGCGACTGCAGCGTCCCGCCGCGGGACCCGTCGAGCGACCCCTCCGCCACGCCGTCGGGCACGCCGTCGTCGCCCCCGAGCCAGCAGCCGAGCCAGGACTCCAGCACGACGGCGTCGGCCGAGCCCAGCGGCTCCGCGAGCCCGACGGACGACCCGTCCTCCAGCGCCTCGGCCACGCCCAGCCAGGACCCGAGCGCGCAGGCCAGCCAGTCCGCCTCCGCCGAGCCGACGTCGAGCCCGTCCGTGAGCGAGGGGCCGACGAGCACGCCGAGCCCGGTTGACGAGAAGCAGAAGGAGCTCGACGAGCGTAACGGCGACGCCAATGACGACGGCGGCTCGTCCGTGGGCGGCACCAAGAACTGGTGAGCCCGGCCGGCCCCCCGGGCGGCGTTCGCTCCGGGCGACGCCGCGGGCGTCGTCGTCGGAGGGGTGGCCGAGGGGGAGGGCTCAGGAGACTGAGCCCTCGCCGGTGAGGCTCAGGCCTCCGCGTCCTGGGTCGCCTGCGGCGCGGTGACCGCCGGGACCGGGTGGTCCGGCGCCGTGGCGCCGACCGCGCGCAGGACGAAGAGGTCGAGGGCCGTGAGGTACTCCTCGCGCGCCGCCGCGTCCGTCGGGGTGGGGCGCCCACCCATGACGCAGGCGTGGACGAGGGGGATGACCTGGTTCAGGTCCTGCTGCGGGATCTCGCCGGCCCTCATGGCGTCGGTGAGGATCTGGGCGAGCATCTGCGCCATGAGCCCGCCGTGGGCGCGCAGTCGACCGGCCGTGCCGCGGGAGACCGAGGAGGACAGCGGTCCCGTCGTCGGGAAGTGGAACTGCCGCTTGATGAGGGCCTGCTGGCGCACGTAGACGCGGAGACGGTCGATGGGGTCCTCGGTGCCCTCGAGGGCGCGGGTGAGCTCAGCGGCGTAGCGCTCGACCTCGTCCTCCATGAAGGCGAGGAGGAGGTCCTCCTTGTCCGCGAAGTGGTTGTAGACCGCGGTGCGGCCGACGCCGGCGTGGGCGGCGACGTCGGAGAGGGTGATCCTGTCGAAGGAGCGCTGGCTCATGAGCTCGGCCAGGGCTCCGAAGAGGGCGCTGCGGGTGCGCTCGCGGTGCTCGGCCAGTGAGTTACCCATGATCTTCGGCATGGGGGAGAGCCTAGACCCGAAGGTGACGGATCGCGATGCGACGTCAGGAAATAGGGGGCCGGTGCGGTGGGGCAGACGGCCCATCCCGCCGAGAACGAGGGTTGTGCACGAAAACGAAGGAAGTTCCCTCGTTCTCGGGCACAACCCTCGTTCTCGAGGCTAGAGGGCGACGACCTCGTGGATCGCGGTGAGGATCGGCAGGTCCGCGGGTAGCCACGGCAGGTCCGCGACCTCGTCGAGCGGCACCCAGGACATGGACGAGTGCGCGGTGCCCCGGTGCGGGCCGTGCTCGGGGTCAGCGGGCTCGGCCAGCCACACGCGCATCCGGTAGCCGTGCATCGCGCGCCACGAGGCGGCGTCGTCGCCCGGGTGCGTGGACGGGTCGGCCACGTCGGCCTGCTCGGGCGTCCCGACGGCGAGCGCGGGGGAGGGACGGACCTCCTCGCCGAGACGGACCTCGAGGTCAATCTCCTCGCGGAGCTCGCGGGCGAGGGCCTCCGCGGGCGTCTCCCCGGGCTCGACCTTGCCTCCCGGGAGCTCGTACTGCCCGGCGTGCTCGGCCGGGTAGGAGCGGGCGGTGCAGAGCATCGTCGTGGGGTGCTCGAGGGAGTCGAGGACGGCCGCGGCGACGACGAGGCGTGAGGCGGGCGAGGGGATCTCGGAGCGCTCGGCGCCGGCCGGGGGAGTGGGGCCGGTGGGAGCGTCGTCGACGGGGAAGGTCATGCCCGGACCCTAGCGGAGAGCCGACGGCGGTCCACAGCATCGGCTGGCACACTGCCGGGCGTGAACACGGACTGGAACGCGCTGTGGCAGGGCGCGGTCGAGCGCACGCGCCCCGACGCCGTCGCCGACCCGCGCGCCCTGTGGCCCGCGCTGGTGCTGCTCGCCGTCGTCCTCGCCTGGCGGCCGGCGCGGCGCTGGGGCCGCACCCTCGTCACCGTCGTCCACGAGGCCGGGCACGCCGCGGTCGGCGTCCTCGTCGGGCGGCGCTTCCAGGGCTTCGTCGTCGAGCGCGACCTGTCCGGTCACGCCGTCACCGCCGGCCGCTCCCGCGGCCCGGGCCGCATCGCGACCACCTGGGCCGGCTACCCCGCGCCCGCGGTCCTCGGCGCGCTCGTCGTCGTGGCCGCGGTCCACGGCTGGGCCGGGGTCGTCCTCGTCGCCGCGCTCGCGGACGGGCTCGTCCTGCTCGCCATGTCCCGCTCCTGGCGCACCGCCGGGCTCGTCCTGCTCATCGGTGCGCTGACAGGAGCCCTGTGGTGGTGGGGCGGGCCCTGGCGCGACGGCGTCGTCGGAGGCGTCGGTCTCGCCCTGCTGCTGGGCGCCTGGGACTCCCTGCGCGACGTCGCCGCCAGCCGCGACGCCCACCAGGACCACGGCACGCTCGCCGACCTCACGCCCCTGCCCGCCGGCTTCTGGCTCCTCACCTGGTTCCTCGCCGACGCCGCCGCGACCGCCCTGGCCGTCTGGGCCGCGTGCGGGGCGTGGGCCGTGAGCGGTGCGGGGCTGCCCGGCGCCTGAGCGTCCGCGGCGAGCCTCCGCGCGGCGTGGTTGGATCGGGGCGTGCTCCTTCTCGGCGGCGCCGCCGCCGGGGCGGTGAGTCTCCTCTGCGTCCTCCTCGTCCTCGGCGTCGCCATCGCGAGGCCCCGCGGCGTCCCCGAGGCCGTCGCCGCCGTGCCAGCGGCCCTGCTCCTCCTCGCCACCGGTGTCGTCAACCCCGACGACGTCGGCGACGTCCTCCACGAGCTCGGCGGCACCGTGGCCTTCCTCGCCGTCATCCTCGTGCTCGCGCACCTGTGCGAACGCGAGGGGCTCTTCACCTACGCCGGACGCTGGATGGCCGACCGGGCGCACGGGTCGCCCCGCCGTCTCCTGCTCCTCGTCTTCCTCGTCGCCTCCGTCACCACCGCGGTCCTCAGCCTCGACGCCACGGTGGTGCTGCTGACCCCGGTGGTCCTCGCGACCGCCGCGAGGGTCGGTGCCGACGCCGGCGCCCCGCGCCTCGCCCTCGCCGTGGTCCTCCTCGTCCTCGTCGGCTTCGTGGTGTGCTCGGCGCTCGGTATCGAGATCGTCTGGCCGACGCTCGCCGGCGTCGTCGTGCTGCTGGTGAGGAGACTCGTCGCGCCGTCGGGCGACAGGGACGGGACGATCCGCGAGCTCGCCGGCGTCCTGCGCGCCGCCAACCCCCTCTTCCTGCTCTTCGTCCTCGCGCTGGGCGTCGTCGTGCGCGGGGCCGTCGACCACGGCCTGGCCACCCTCGCGGACGGGATCCTGCCGCACGAGACGGGGCTGCCCACCGTCATCGTGATCGCGGTCCTCGCGGCGCTGGCCGCCAACCTCGTCAACAACCTCCTGGCGACGCTCATGCTCGTGCCCCTCACGGCCCCGCTGGGGCCCGTCGCCGTGCTGGCCGTCCTCATCGGCGTCAACATCGGGCCGAACCTCACCTACGTCGGGTCGCTCGCCACCCTGCTGTGGCGTCGGGTGCTCGTCGGGCAGGGCGCGCGCTCCGAGCTGCGTGAGTTCACCCGGCTCGGGCTCATGGTCGTGCCCGTGTCGCTCGTGGCCTGCGCGACGGCGCTCTGGGGCGCAGCGCGGGTCCTCGGGGTCTGAGGGCGCCGTCCGCGCTGGGCTGACACGGCCGCCGTCGGCGCCCCCTGCCTGGGCGAGCCGTCGAGCGAACCGCTAGGGTCCCGGCAGGAGCAGGCGCCGCCTGGGCGCCCCGCAACGAGAGGATCCACCGTGATCAACCCCGTCAAGATGGCCGGACGCGCCATGCTCGCCACCGTCTTCATCGGCGGCGGCCTCAACCAGCTCAAGGGCTCCGCCCAGCTCGGCCCCGTCGTCGACTCCGCCAAGGAGGAGTACGGAATCGACGTCGACGTCCCCGGCGAGACCCTCGTCAAGCTCAACGGCGCCGGCATGATCGCCGCCGGCTCCGCCATGGCGCTGGGCATCCTGCCCCGCGTCTCCGCCCTCAGCCTCGTCGGCCTCCTCGTCCCCACGACGATCGTCGGCCACCCCTTCTGGAAGGAGACCGAGGCCGGCAAGAAGCAGACCCAGATGACCTCCTTCGCCTCCAACACGGCCGTCGCCGGCGGCCTCCTCATGGTCGCCGCCAGCTGAGCGCAGGCGTCACCGCGGCCCTGGCGACGTCGCAGCCCGGCGCCGCGCACGAGTGAGCCGGTCCCCGCTACGGGGACCGGCTCACTCGCGTCCGGGGCCGCTGTGAGGGCGTCCGGCACCGACGACGGCGACGCGCCGTCCGGCCCGGTCGCGGGGCGGCTCAGCGCAGGTGCAGGCCCGGCCACACGGGGCCGTGACCGCCCCACCACGGGCCGCGGCCCCAGCCGTGCCCCTTGCCGTGACCGTTCCCGTGGCTCCGGCCCTTGCCGTGACCGCGGCCCTTCTCGTGCCCCTTGGCCTGACCCGGGTGGGTGCTCGTCGGCTCGCTCGTCGGCTCGTCGCTGGGCTCCGTGGTCGGCTCCGTGGTCGGCCCCGCGCTCGGCTCGTCGCTGGGCCCCGCCGTCGGCTCCTCGGACGGAGCCGGGGGTCGGCTCGGCCTCGGCCGGGTCGTCGTCGGTGAAGAGAGCCGAGGCGTCGCCCAGGCGAAGGAACACCGTCTCGCCGGTCGCGTCCTTGAGGCCGTCGTTGTCCGTGACGGCGTAGGCCCGGCCGTCCGCGGCGATGGTGAAGCCCTCGAGCTTCCCCTGCGTCCAGCCGTTGGTGCCGCGCAGCGCCGGGAGCGCGTCGTAGGCGACGCGCGTCGTCGTCGGGTTGAGCGCGTCGGCGGACACGGAGCCCTCCTCGGGCAGCGTCACCTGGAGGACCTGCTTGATCCGGGCGTCGGGTCCGTTCAGCTTGTCCCGCTCGATGACGGCGAGGGTGTTGTCGTCGACGACGGTGAGCTCGGACAGCCCGATCCAGTCGCCGTCCGCGTCCGTCGAAGTCGTCTCGACCCCGGACCAGGTCCACTCGCCCGTGGCGGTGTTGTAGCGCCCGATCCGGTTCGTCGTCGCGCCCTCGACGGCCTCCAGCGGCTTGGCCGACGGGTCCACCCACAGCGGGCGCTGCAGGGCCACGTAGACGACCTCCTCGCCCTTGGCGTTGACGGTGGAGTCGATGCGCTCGAGGCCCCACTTGCCGACGTGGTCGGTGATCTCGGCCGGCAGGTTGATGCGCTCCTGGATCGAGAGCCGCGAGTCGGTGCGGATGATCTGGTTCTCCGCCCCGGTCGCCCCTCGGAGGTGAGCCAGGAGCCGCCGTCGGCGCGCGCGTCGAGGCCCCCGATGTCCAGGTCGGAGGCGGCTGCGCCGTCCTCGGTCACGGAGCGGGCCCGCACGATCCGCGCCGGCGTCTGCGAGGCGTCGATCGTGTACAGGCGCCCCTCGGCCAGCGCCGCGTCGGAGGCCGCGTAGAGCGTCGAGGCGTCGGCCGGGTCCCCGGTGAGGGAGCCCAGTGCCGTCCACCCGATCGCGTGACCGGAGGCGTCGTCGTCGGAGACGATGCTCGGCTGCTCGGTGGCGGGCACCGCGCCCCCGAGCTCGTAGAGGTTGACGGACGAGCGCACGAGGGCGTCGGAGTCGTCGGTCTCGGAGGAGACGGCGAGGAGGTTCCGGCCCGGGATCGGGAGGATGCCCTCCGGGCCGTTCGTGGAGAAGAGGAGCTGGACGAACCGCGGGTCGGCCGGGTCGTCGACGTCGTAGACGGCCACGAAGTTGGAGCGCTCGGAGGCGACGAAGGCGTAGCGGGTGCCGTTCATCGTGGCGACGGCGAGGCCCTCGATCTCCGGACCCTTCTTCCCCGCGCGGTCCTCGTTGTGGAGGCCGTAGCGGGTGGCGAGCTCCTCGACGGAGGTCCCCGCGTCCCACACGACGTTCCCTGCGGTGTCCCACACGGTCCACCCTCGGCTGCCGCCCTTCCAGTCGCCCTCGTTCGCGGTGGCGAGGTGGTCGTCGTCGATCCAGCCGACGGCGTCGGGCTCGCGGGGCACGTCCGTGATCGAGCCGGACGGGTCGATGAGGCCGTCCTTCTCCGTGTCGACCCCGTCGAGGGAGACGGTGCCGGCGGAGAAGACGCTCGTGATCTCGCGGGTGCCCAGGTTGATGACGGCGACGCCGTTGTTCTCCTGGAGGGTGACGGCGAGCTCGTTCCGGGAGTTGATGGAGACGTACTCCGGCTCGAGGTCCTCCGGGGTGTCCAGGCCGGCCGCGGCGACGATGGGCAGGGGGTTGCCGGCGTCGTCGTGGAAGCGGATCGGGGTGGCGGTCCAGCCCGAGGGGTCGCCGGTGAGGTCGAGGGTCTGGACGAAGCCGGTGGGCGGCTGGGGCAGGCCGCCGTCGACGTCGGTGTTCTCCTCGTCGCGCTGGTTCTCCATGGCGATCGCGGCGATCGAGCCGTCGTCGTTGATCGCGATGGAGTCGGGCTGGCCGCCCAGGTCGATGGAGGCGACGCGCTCGCGGTCGGACAGGCGCAGGACGTCGACGCGGCCCTTCGGGTCGGTGAAGTCGTCGCCGGTCTCGTCGATGACGACGAGCACGTAGTCGCCGGTGATGGCGACCGAGGTGGCTGGTCGTCGGCGTGGCCGAGCTCGGCGAGGTCGACGGTGCCGGCGCCCACGGGGTTGCTCGGGTCGGAGATGTCGAGGAAGCCGAGGCGCTTCCCGGCGGCGCCGGAGACGGCGAGCGCGGCGGCGGCGCCCGCGATCGTCGGGCGCGCCAGGTGGGTGAGACGGGGGAGCAGCACGGTGGTCCTCATCCGGTTGGGGATCGTGCCCGTCGGGGTGGACGGGCTGGTCGTGCCGATGCTGTGAGACGGGGATGAACCCGCGGCGGCGGCAGCGGGAACGGTCACGGAACAGTCACGGCGCCCGCCCGGGAGTGCGGTTCCGCGGCGTCCGGGACGGGTGCCGCCGGGCGCCGAATCGAGAGGGGGCGGAGCATGCTGTGGCGGTGCGACGCCGGGGGACGACGAAGGCCAGGAACCGTGCGGTTCCGGGCCTTGCGCTGGAGCGGGTGACGGGAATCGAACCCGCGCTGTCAGCTTGGGAAGCTGAAGTTCTACCATTGAACTACACCCGCGCGCTCACCAGTGGTGAGGTGCTGGAGCAGCATACCCCACGCACGCGCCAGCGCCGAAAACGGCACGATTCGGCCACGGACGCGCCTCGAAGCGGATACGTGCCGCGGGGGCGACGGTCCTGCCGTTACTGTGGCGGAGGCGGGCCCCGTGCCCGCGGCCCCGGCGTCCGGCACCTTCTGCCCGTCGCGGTGACGACACTCCCTCCCCAGAGAGCCCCTCCGCATGAGCGACCCGTACAACCCGTCCGGCTACCCCCAGGGCCAGGCCGGCGTCCACCAGGCACCTCCGATCGGCGCCCAGGGCGCCGTCGTCCAGCCCTACGGGCAGCCCGGTCAGGCCTATACGGGCACCGGCTACGCGTCGGCCCCGTCGGGCGGCTACGCCTCCGCGCCGTCGGCCGACAGCGGGTACGACGCCGGATACCAGCAGTACCAGGGCGCCTCTCAGCAGCCGGGCTACGGGGCCGGATACCAGGCCGCCGGCTACCAGCAGTACCAGGGCGGCTACCAGCAGCCCGGCTACCAGCAGCCCTACGCCGGCGCCTACGCGGTCGCCCGCAAGTCCAAGATCGCCGCGGGCCTCCTCGGCATCTTCCTGGGCTCCCTCGGCGTCCACAACTTCTACCTGGGCCGCGACGCGCGCGGCGGTCTGCAGCTCGGGCTCACGGTCGCCGGCGTCATCCTCAGCTTCATCTTCGTCGGCCTCTTCGTCCTTCTCGGCGTCGAGGTGTGGGCCCTCGTCGAGGGCATCCTCATCCTCGCGGCGACCCCCGGCGCCGTGCCGTGGGGCGTCGACGCCCGAGGCGTCCCCCTGAGCGACTGAGCCGCCCGCCGCCGCCGGACCGGGTGGGGACCGGTCCCCACTGACACGGCGGCGAGCGCGTCCCTAACCTCGTCGGGACACGGCGGAGCACCGCCCTCCCGCGACCCCGTCCCCGAACCGCAGACAGCCCCGACAACCAGCCAGGAGCATCACGTGAGCACCGGATACGACCCCTACAACCAGCCCCAGGGTGGCCAGCAGCCCGACGCCTCCCAGGGCTACGGCTACGGGCAGGCCTCCTCGCCCGCCTACGGCCAGAGCGCCGTCGCTGCCTACGGCCAGTCCGCCTACGGGCAGCACGCCGGATACGGCGAGCAGGGCTACGGCCAGCAGGGATACGCCCAGCAGGGCTACGGCCAGACCGGGTACGCCGACCCCGCCCAGGGCTACCCGGGCTACTCGACCTACGGCGCCGCCTCCGTCCCGGGTCTGCCGCCCTTCGTCACCGCCGAGACCGCCCCGAGCGACGTCGGCCTCGTCGACGCCATGAAGCTCTTCTTCAAGAAGTACGCCCAGTTCCGCGGCGCCGCGTCGCGCTCGGAGTTCTGGTGGGCGGCCCTCGGCATGTTCCTCATCGAGCTCATCCCGATGATCCTCGTCTTCATCGGCTTCGGCGTCATGGCCGCCGGGACCACCCTCGACGAGTACGGCTACGCGCAGTCGACCGGGTCCCCGGCCATCCTCGTCATCGGCTACCTCCTCATGATGATCATCGGCCTCGCCTGCATCGTCCCGAGCCTCGCCATCACCTGGCGCCGCCTCCACGACGCCGGTAAGTCCGGCCTGTGGTACCTCATCACCTTCGTGCCCTTCATCGGCCCGATCTGGCTCCTCGTCCTCACCATCACCGAGCGCCACCCCGAGCAGTGGCGCGCCGAGTGGTTCGTGTGAGCCGCTCCTGAGCGCCCGCCCGTGAGGGCCGTCGGCCCCGCACCACCGAGCGTGGTGCGGGGCCGACGTCGTTCCCGGGCCGGGTTCCGCCGCACCCGCCGTACCCGCCGCGGCGCCCCGCCCCGGCGGGCGTCCCCGTGGGGAGCCAGACGCCGTCGGCAGCCGCTCGAGGCCCGCCCGCGGTGCGGTCCTGGCACAATCGGGCCCGTGCTGCTCTCCGACCATGACATCCGCGCGGAGCTCGACGCGGGCCGCGTCGTCCTCGACCCCTACGACCCGGCGATGATCCAGCCCGCCTCCATCGACGTGCGCCTGGACCGCTGGTTCCGCCTCTTCGACAACCACCGCTACCCGGTCATCGACCCCGCCGTCGAGCAGTCCGAGCTCACCCACCTCGTCGACGTCGGCCCCGACGAGCCCTTCATCCTCCACCCCGGCGAGTTCGTCCTCGGCGCCACCTACGAGCGCGTCACCCTGCCCGACGACGTCGCGGCCCGCCTCGAGGGGAAGTCCTCCCTCGGCCGCCTCGGCCTCCTCACCCACTCCACCGCCGGCTTCATCGACCCCGGCTTCACCGGGCACGTCACGCTCGAGCTCTCCAACACGGCCACGATGCCGATCAAGCTGTGGCCCGGGATGAAGGTGGGCCAGCTGTGCTTCTTCCGTCTGTCCAGCCCCTCCGATCACCCCTACGGCTCGGGGGCCACCGGCTCGCACTACCAGGGGCAGCGCGGCCCGACCGCCTCCCGCTCCCACGTGCGCTTCGACCGGATCCGCATCACCGACCCCGGTCCGCTCGCCGACGGCGTCACCAGCTTCGACGACGCCGCACCCTCCGGCCGGGCGGCCGACGAGCGCTGAGGCCGTCATGACCGACTCCACCGGAACCTCCGCCGGCCGGCCCGGTGCCCAGCGGCCCGCGGACACCGCCGCGGCCCTCCCGCTCGACACCGGCGTCCTCATCGTCCCCAGGACCCTGCCCGCCGACGAGCTCGACTCCCGCCACCTCCTCGTCCTGCCCGACGACGTCGAGACCGAGGAGGTCGAGGCCCTCGCCGTCTCCCAGGACGCCCGCGCCGGTTGGCTCTCGGTGTCCTCGATCGGCCTCATGCCCGGCGTCGAGCTCCACGGCCCCTGGCGCCTCGACGACGCGCTCCGCCACCGCCTCGACCTGCCCGAGTGGGCCGACCAGGTCATGGCCCTGGCCTGCGAGCCGGACCGCGGCGGGCCCCTGCCGGTCGAGCTGGCCGGACTCGACCCCCTCGCCGACGCCTTCGCCCTCCACCAGCCCGAGGGGACCGAGCTCCTCGCCCTCCAGCGACTGCGCGCCATCGCCCGGCGCCTGCGCGGCGGCCTGCGCCTCGTCGGTGACGGCATCGTCCCCGAGCTCCACGTCCCCGACCCCGATGAGCACGTCGGCCTCACCCTCGTCGCCCCCGTGTGGCTCGCCCCGGACGCCCTCGAGGCGCTTCTCGCCGACGTCGCCCCCGGCTCCCGCGCCCAGCTCGATGTCCCGGCCCCCGCCGCGGGGGAGACCGGCCTCGCCGCGCTCGACCCGGAGGAGCGCCGCCGGCTCGAGGCGGTGCTCGGCGCCGAGGCGCTGGACAAGGCCGAGGAGGCGGCGCGGCACCGCGCCGCCGCGGGCCCGGAGGAGACCGTCCTCGACGGCTACGCCGTGCACGTCCCCGGGGCCGGGGCGCCCGACGGCAGCGTCGTCGAGCTGCGCGTGCAGGGCGTCGAGGCGCTCCCGCTCGCCCTGCGCGGCGAGCCCTGGGCCGCGGAGGGGTCGCTCATCGCCTACCAGGGCGTGTGGCGGCCGCTCGACCCCGCATCACCGGACGCGGGCGAGCGCGCCGCGGCCGGGGAGGTCATCGAGGCGGTGACAGCGGCCGTCCAGCGGGCCGCCGGTGGCGCCGTCGTCGACGACGACGGCTTCCTCGTCGTCCTCGACCCGGACGCCGACTGACCGGCTCCTGACGCAGGCGCCGGCTGAGCCGCCGGCTCGTCACCGACCGGGTGCGACGGTGCTCGCGCCCCGCGTTCCGTCAGAGGTGGTCCGGGACGCCCTCGCGGGGCACGCCCGGGCCACGGCGCGGCACGAGCAGGGCCTCGGCCCGCTCGGCGGCGGCCTCGTCCCAGGTCCAGCCGGTGAAGGCGCGCGCGTCCGCCAGCGCCCGCGCCCAGGCGACCGGCGCCTCGCCGCGCTGCGCCCCGATGCTCATGTAGTGGCGCAGCAGGCCCGCGGAGGCGCGGGCGTCGTCGAGCGCCGAGTGGTGGTGCCCGATCTCCACGCCGGAGGCCTCGCAGCAGGTCGTGAGGCGGCGCGACGGCGTCGTGATGAAGTGACGCGCCCACTCCATCGTGCACACGCGCGGCACCCGGGCCCCGCGGGCCAGGCGCTCCCGGCGCCCGAGCGCCTGGGTGAGGAAGCCGACGTCGAAGCGGGCGTTGTGGGCCACGACGACGCGCCCGGCCAGGTCCCGCACGAGGAGGTCGGCGACGTCGTCGAGGCTCGGGGCGCCGACGAGGTCCTCCGCGACGATCCCGTGGATGAAGGTCGGCCCCACGTCCACGCCGGCGCCCGGGTCGACGAGGGTGGACCAGGCGCGCTGCTCGACGCCGTCGGGACCGGCCAGGACGAGGCCGATCTCGAGGATCTCGTCCCCGGCGGGGGACAGGCCGGTCGTCTCCAGGTCGACGACGGCGTAGCCGACCTCGCGGGCCGCGCTCGCCAGCGCCTCGCGGTCCTCGGCGGCCCGGGCGTACGCCGCGGGCGCGACCGTCGCCGTGCGCGGCCTCAGCGGGCCGCGGTCGTGCGGGCGGCGGTGGTAGAAGGGCATCGCGGGCATCGTATCGGCCCGGACGGTCACGAACGGCGCGGCGCTAGAGTCGGGGACATGACCGAGACCAGCAACGAGTCCACGGGGGCCGCCGCGCTCGACCACGGCAACGGCCCGCAGCGCACGGACGCCCCCTCCGACGCCCTCAACCGGCCCGTCACCTCCCTCGTGAGCGGCCCGACCATCGACGTCCAGCTCGCCCACCGCACCATCCGCGCGTACACCGACGAGCCCGTCGGCGAGGACGTCATCACCACCCTCCTCGACGTCGCCCGCCAGTCGGCCACCTCCTCCTTCCGCCAGCAGGTCACCGTCATCCGCGTGCTCGACCCCGCCATCCGCGAGGAGATCCACGCCGTCTCCGGCCAGCCCTACGTCGGCGGCAGCCGCGGCGAGCTCCTCGTGTTCGTCGTCGACCTCCACCGCAACGCCGTCCTGCGCGAGCGCGCCGGCGCCGACGTCGAGCCGGTCGAGCGCACCAACCTCTTCCTCCAGGCCGTCGAGGACACCGTCATCGCCGCGCAGAACCTCGTCGTCGCCGCCGAGTCCCTGGGCCTGGGCACCACCTACCTCGGCTCGATCGCCACGGACCCGCGCCGGATCATCGCCGCACTCGGCCTGCCGCGGCACACCTACCCGCTGCTCGGCCTCCTCGTCGGCCACCCGGACCAGGAGCCCCAGTTCAAGCCGCGCCTGCCCCGCGAGATCACCACCGCCGTCGACACCTACCCGGAGGTGACGGACCACCTCGAGGCCCTCGAGGCCTACGACCGCACCGTGCGCGATTACTACGACCTGCGCGAGGCCAACAAGCGCTCCGACACCTTCACCGCGCAGGTGGTGCGCACCCTCGGCAACGGCGGCTCCTCCAGCTCGCCCGTCCTCGAGGTCCTCCACGAGCAGGGGCTGTGCCTGCGATGAGTGCTCCCCTGACCGGTGAGGCCGCCCGCGCCGCCCTGCCCGCCCTCGACGGTCTCGACTTCCCCTGCGCCCTCGTCGTCACCGAGAACGGCCAGGTCGTCGCGGAGGCCGGCGAGGTCGAGGAGACCTTCCCCTTCGCCTCCGTCACCAAGCCCATCGCCGTGTGGAGCGCCCTCATCGCCGTCGACCGCGGCCTCATGAGCCTCGACGACCCCGCCGGCGAGCAGCTGCCCGGTGCCACCGTCCGCGACCTCATGTCGCACTCCTCGGGCATCTCCTTCGACGGCGCCGACGGCGCGGACACCGTCCTCGGGCCCCCGCGCAAGCGCCGCGTCTACTCCAACCGCGGCATCGAGATCCTCGGCCAGCGCCTCGAGGAGGCCACCGGCACGGACCTCGAGGAGTGGATCGAGACGACCGTCCTCGAGCCCCTCGGCATGGCGAGCGTCCTCGTGCCCGGGTCGCCCGCGCACTCAGGGTCCGGCAACGCCCGCGACCTCAGCCTCTTCGCCCGCGAGCTCGCCGCGCCCACGCTCGTGTCCGCCGGTCTCGCGGAGCAGGCGCGCCACGTCGTCCACCCCGGGCTCGACGGCGTCCTGCCCGGCTACGGGCGCCAGACGCCCAACGACTTCGGCCTCGGCGTCTCCATCCGCGGTCACAAGCACCCGCACTGGACGGGGGAGCGGAACTCCCCGGAGACCTTCGGGCACTTCGGCCAGTCCGGCTCCTTCCTCTGGGTGGACCCCGTGGCGGGCCGTGAGGCCGTGTTCCTCGGCGCGAAGCCCTTCTCCAAGGCGCACAAGGCGGCCTGGCCCGCCCTCAACGACCAGGTCCTCGCGCTCTGACTCACGCCCCCTTCGTCGAGATCGGGACATCCTGACCTCGAGATCGGGACACCGTCTCCCGGAGAGGCGCTGGGCCAGCCCCGCTCGCTCTGTCGGCCGCCGCTCAGTCGACGTCGACGATGACCGGGACGTGGTCCGAGGCGCCCTTGCCCTTCCGCTCGTTCCTGTCGATCGCAGCGCCGCGCACGCGGCCCTCGAATGCGGCCGAGCCGTAGACGAAGTCGATGCGCATGCCCTCGTTCCGGGGGAAGCGGAGCTTCTGGTAGTCCCAGTACGTGTAGTTCGTGACGCGGTCGCGGGTCACCTCGGTCAGTCCCGCCCCCTCGAAGGCGGCGAAGGCCTCGCGCTCCGGGACTGAGACGTGGGTGGCGCCCTCGAAGACGCTCATGTCCCACACGTCCTCGTCGCGCGGGGCCACGTTCCAGTCGCCGACCAGTGCGAGCGACTGGGCGGGCTCCGCCGCGAGCCAGCCGGCGACGTCGTCGCGCAGGACCCGCAGCCACTCGAGCTTGTACGCGTAGTGCGGATGGGTGAGCTCGCGGCCGTTCGGCACGTACAGGCTCCACAGGCGCACCGGGTCGCTCACCGCGCCGTCAGGACCCGGCAGCCCGCCCACGGTCGCGCCGAGCGCACGCGCCTCGACGACGGGCTCGACGCCCTCCTTGGAGGACCACGTCGGCTGGCCCGGGAAACCGACCTCGACGTCGGCGAGCCCCACCCGGGAGGCGATGGCGACGCCGTTCCACTGGTTGAGGCCGTGCACCGCGAGCTCGTAGCCGGCGGCCTCGAGGGCCTCGCGCGGGAACTGCTCGGGCTTGCACTTGATCTCCTGCATGGCGAGGACGTCGACGTCCTCCCGCTCGAGGAAGGCGAGGACGCGGTCGACGCGGGTGCGGATCGAGTTGATGTTCCAGGTGGCCAGTCGCATGCGGGCAGGGTACCGGCCGGGTGCGAGACTGCCCCCATGCCGCAGACGCAGTCCCACGCCCAGCCGGACGGTCCCCGTACCGCCCTCAGTCGCCGTCGGGTGCTCGGCGCCACCGCCGCCCTCGCCTCGGCCACCGCGCTCGCCGCCTGCAACCGGCCCGGCTCCTCCGGGGCTGGATCCACCGAGACCATCGCGATGCTCACGCTCTGGCACCGTCTGCCCGACGCGGCCACGGCGGCTCTCGAGGCCATGGTCGAGGAGTGGAACAAGGCCAATCCCGACGTCCAGATGACCGCCCTCCACTTCGACGGGACCGCGGACGAGCTGGAGAAGCAGGTCGCCGACGCCGTCGCCAAGGGGAAGGTGCCCGACCTCGTGCAGGTCGAGGCCGAGGACCTCCCCGCCTGGTACGGGGCCGGCGACCTCTCCGACGTCACGAAGGCCGCCGCCTCGTACACGGGCTCCTACACGAAGGGCTCCCTCGCCCAGACGACCGTCGACGGCGTGCTGTGCGGCATCCCCCTCACCGTGGACCCCCTCGTCTACGCCTACGACGCAGCCGCCTTCACCGAGCAGGGGTGGAGCGCACCCGCCAGCTGGGCCGAGCTCAGCAGCGAGGGCTGGGCCGGCGGCCCGGCCGGCAAGTACGTCGTCACCTGGGATCCCGAGCGCTCCGCGCACCGCATGGCCGCCCTCACCACCGCCGACGGCGGGGCCTGGTTCACGGCCGACGGCGGCACCTGGACCGCCGCCGTCGACGGCGAGGCCTCCCAGACGGTCGGCGCGGCCGTCCAGAAGGTGCTCACCGACCAGATCGACGTGCTCGCCACGGGCGACTCGGCGGCGCAGGTCGTCCAGGCCTCCATCACCTCCGGGACCCTCCTCGGCGCGGTCGTGCGCGGTAGCGAGGTCGCCTCGCTCCTGCCCGACGGCGCCGAGGCGTGGACCCTCACCGCCGCGCCGACCGTCTCCGGCTCCGGGACCGCCGTCCTCGAGGGCGGCTCCTCCCTGTGCGTGCCCAAGGGCTGCGAGCAGACCGCGGACGCCCTGCGCGCCGCCCACTTCCTCGCTGGGCACGTCCAGGAGCTCTCCGACGCCGGCCTCGTGGCCGCCTCGACCACCACGACCCCGACGACGGGCGACGCACTCGCCAAGGCCTGGGGCGGCCAGGACGTCGCCGGCTTCCTCGCCACGACCACGAAGGACGCCGCCGGCGTCACCTACGCGCCCGCATGGGACGCCGTCGTCGACGCGCTCAGCGGCGTCGGCTCCAACCCGACTCCGGCCGCGGACGAGGTCGCCACCGCCCTCGCGGCCGCGCAGCAAGCCGCCCAGCGGGGCTGAGCGGACCACCTCGGCGCGCGACCCCGTCGCGCCACCACCCCCGCCGTACCTCAGGAGGACCCATGGGAACCGCACTCGTCACCGGCGCTACGAGCGGCATCGGTCAGGAGATCGTTTGGCAGCTCGCCGAGGCCCACCACGACCTCGTCCTCGTCGCCCGCGACCGCGCCCGCCTCGAGGCCCTCGCCGAGCGCCTCCACCAGGTCGCCGGCGTCGGAGCGCAGGTCCTGCCCGCCGACCTCTCCACCCCGGACGGGCGGGCCGCCGTCGCCGCCCGACTGCGTGCCGCGGGGCGGCCCGACGGGGCCGACGAGCCCGACGCCAGTGCGTCCGACGACGTCGGTGCGGCCCGGGCCGACCAGGCCGACGACCGCCCCCACAGCGCCGAGGACGTCGCCGCCCGCCCCGTCGACCTCCTCGTCAACGACGCCGGCTTCGCCGTCGGTCAGCGCTTCGTCGGCGGCGACCTCGCCCAGGAGCAGCGGGCGCTGGCCGTCATGGTGCAGGCCGTCCTCGAGCTCACGCACGCCGCCGTGCCAGGCATGGTCGAGCGGGGCCGCGGCGCCGTCCTCAACGTCTCCAGCGCCACCGCGCTCACCGCCATGGGCACCTACGCCGCCCACAAGGCCTGGGTGCGCACCTTCACCGAGGGCCTGGCCTCCGAGCTGCGGGGCACCGGCGTCACCGCGACCGTCGTCAACCCCGGGCTCACCCGCTCCGAGTTCCACGACCGCGCCGGCATGGGGGACCAGTGGCCCGGCGTCGCCTGGCTGCGCGCCGAGGACGTGGCGCGGGCGGCGCTCGCGGCCGTGCGCCGCGGCCAGGTCATCTGCACGCCCTCGGCCCGCTACCTCGCCGTCAACGCGGCCCTGCGGGTGAGCCCGCGCTGGCTCGTGCGCCGCGTCGCCGGCCACGCGAGCGTGCGGACGCAGTACTGACGCGGTACTCACGCCGCTCTCGCCGCTCTCGCCGGACGCTGACGCCAAGGGCGAACTCAGAGGCGCCTGTGTTCCCTGGCGTGTCGACTGATCGGCTGTCATGATCAGTGCATGGCTTCGATCACCTTCCAGGGAAACCCTGTCCAGACCGTCGGCGAGCTGCCCGAGGTCGGCTCCCAGGCCCCCGCCTTCGACCTCGTCGCCGGCGACCTCTCCGCCGTCACGAGCGACTCCCTCGCCGGCCGCCGCCTCGTCATCTCCATCTACCCGAGCGTCGACACCGGCGTCTGCGCCGCGGCCCTGCGCGAGTTCAACCAGCGCGCCGCCGACCTCGAGAACACCACGGTCGTCTCCGTGTCCAAGGACCTGCCCTTCGCCGCCGCCCGCTTCTGCGCCGCCGAGGGCATCGACAACGTCGAGACCGTCTCCGCCTTCCGCTCCTCCTTCGGCGAGGACTACGGCGTCACCATGACCGACGGCCCGCTCGCCGGCCTCCTCTCGCGCGCCGTCGTCGTCACGGATGAGAACGGCAAGGTCGTCTACACGCAGCAGGTCTCCGAGGTCGCCGAGGAGCCCGACTACGACGCGGCCCTCGCGGCCCTCGCCTGAGTCGGTCCCACCTCTCCGTCGCGGCCGCCGCCCACGCCCGGGTGGCGGCCGCGACGCGTGCGTCCGGCGGATCGCCCCGGTGCCCGGGGTGGGGCGTGGCGGTGGTCCGCCGGGTCGACGAGCCCGTGGCGGTGCGGTGCGCCTTCTGCCAACCCATTGCCATGGGATGAAGGTCCTATAACAGAAGGGTGTGAGAGTCGCATGAGGTCGCCAGGTGCGCCATGTGAGCTCCGAGCCGTGGCGGGCGCCCAGTACGGCTCCGTATCCTTGAGGGACACGTCCTACTGATCCCCAGGGCAGGACGCCCTTCCCGGAACACGTGGGACGACTCAACGTCGAGCCGAGCCGGTCCTGGGAGGTGTGCCGTGCGCCGTCTGATCCGACTGATCAAGCGCCTCTGGAGCGAGTTCACGCACGCCTTCACCGGGTGGGCCGGCATCGCCCTCGCCTCGCTCCTCGGCGTGGTCCTCGGTGTCGGCGTCTACACGCTGCAGTACTCCGGGGTCACCGGCTACCTGGGCAACGACCCCCAGACCTGCGCGAACTGCCACGCCATGAACGAGGAGTACGAGGGCTGGCTCGCCGGGAGCCACCACGACGTCGCGACGTGCAACGACTGCCACGCCCCGCACGACAACCTCGTCGCCAAGTACATCAACAAGGCGGACAACGGCTTCTGGCACTCCCTGAAGTTCACCCTCGGCAACTACCCCGAGAACATTCAGATCCGCGAGCACAACCGCGAGATCACCGAGGCCGCGTGCCTCTACTGCCACGGGGACTTCGTGGAACAGATCGAGAACAGCTCCGCCCACAGCGGTGAGACGGTGTCGTGCATCCGCTGCCACGACGGCGTCGGGCACGAAAGGTGATGTGACATGAGCTCCTCAGCGAAACCCTCTCCCGAGCCCACCACCTGGACAGGGCCCCGCAAGAAGTGGGTGCCGATCACGGTGCTCCTCGTGGTAGCGGTGGCGGCCGGCACGCTGACGTGGCTGCTGACCACCATCTTCGACCACAAGCAGGAGGCGAAGACGCCCTTCACGGCGGTGGTCGAGATGGACGACACCACCTACGACCCCGCCGTGTGGGGGCAGAACTTCCCGCTGCAGTACGACTCGTACAAGCGCACCATCGAGGACACCGACGGCGACTTCGTCAAGGTCGACCCGACCGCCGACGACCCGCGCGAGTACCACACGAAGTCCCGCATCGACGCGGAGCCGCGCGCCCAGCACATGTGGCGCGGCTACGCCTTCGCGGTGGACTACACCGAGCCCCGTGGGCACGAGTGGGCCCTCACCGACCAGATGAACACGGAGCGCACCGACCCCGAGAAGTTCAAGCAACCCGGAACGTGCCTCAACTGCCACGGCTCCATGCCGGAGGTCTGGGACGAGCTCGGTGACGGCGACCGTCAGGCCGGGTTCGACGCGATGAACGCGATGAGCTACCAGGACGCCGTCCAGCACGTGAAGGGCACCATCGCCTGCATCGACTGCCACGACCCCAAGACGATGGAGCTCACCATCACGCGCCCCGCCTTCATCGAGGGCATCAAGGCGGCCAAGGCCGACGAGGGCATCCAGAACTACGACGTCAACCGCGACGCCACGCCGCAGGAGATGCGGACCTACGTGTGCGCCCAGTGCCACGTCGAGTACTACTTCAAGGGCGAAGGCAAGACCCTCACCTTCCCGTGGAAGAACGGTCTCACCGTCTACGACGCCATGGACTACTACGACGAGGTCGGCTGGACCGACTTCACCCACGCGGAGTCCGGCGCCCCGATCCTCAAGGCCCAGCACCCCGACTTCGAGACCTGGTCCCAGGGCGTCCACACCGCCAACGGCGTCACCTGCGCCGACTGTCACATGCCCTACGAGCGTGACGGCGCCTCGAAGGTCTCCAACCACCAGATCATGAGCCCGATGGCGAGTGACGAGACGATCAACGCCAGCTGCCTCACCTGCCACCACGCGACGGCGGATGAGATGCGGGACCGCGTCGACACGATCCAGACCACGTGGGAGGACTCGCTCAACGTCTCCTTCACGGCCCTGGACGCGCTCATCAATGACATCACGGCCGCGTCGAAGGACGGCTCCGCGACTGAGGAGCAGCTCAAGAGCGCCCGCGACTATCAGCGCAAGGCGCAGTTCGTCGTCGACTACTCCTTCTCGGAGAACGGTCGAGGCTTCCACGCCCCCGCCTACTCCGTCTCGATCCTCAACCAGGCCACGGACTGGGCCCGCTCCGGCCAGCTCGCCCTCAAGGGCGTCGAGACCGAGCACGGCAACGGGCCGGCGGTCGAGCTGCCGAAGATGCCCGCGGACAAGGACTGAGCGAGGCGATCAGCGCACGCACCCGCACCCCTGACCCAGGCCGGTCCCGGCCTCCCCGACACAGCATTGGTTCCTCTTCATGAACAATGACGGCACCAGGCCCACGCGAGACGAGCTCGAGGCCTTCCTCGCCACGGCTCCCGACAACCTCAAGGACTGGGCCCGCCAGCAGCTGGCCCAGGTGGACGGTGCGTCGGACCTCGCCGGGGCCGACGGCCCCACGGTCGGGATGCCGGACGGCTCCGACGCCGGCTCCGCGTCCGAGGAGGCTGTCCCCGACGAGGTCCCAACGGGCGCGCCCGACGGTGAGGCGGGCCTCCATGAGGAGACCGACCCGGACCCGGCCGAGGACATCGAGCTCTTCGACCCGTTCCCGGACGACCCCGAGGACGAGGGAGCCGCCGACGTGGAGGACCTCCTCGAGGAGGACGAGGTCGTCCGGGACGGCGTAAGACGCCCCGGAGCCGCACGCTCGCACCGGTTCGGCCTGGGCCGGCTCCGGCGTCGCCGGTCCGGGGAGGGCGACGACGCGACGGCGGGCTCCGACGACGCGACGGCGGAGGCGGCTACGACGGCCCCTGAGGCGGCGTCCACCGCTGCCAGGGGTGAGTCCCGGCTGCAGCGCCGCACCGGGCTCACGGGCCTCAACCTCGTGCTCGTCACGCTCCTCGCGGCGTGCGTGGTCATCATCATCTAGCAGCACGGTCGCGGAGGGGAGGGGCTCACCGCCTCCGGCATGCCCTCGAACCACCCCGTCGTCCAGACCACGGACGCCGCGACGGCGCTCCCCACGGACTTCGCCTCGATGGACGAGGCGGTCCCGGTCGACGCCGACCGCGAGGCGGAGCTCAAGAAGGCCGCCGAGGCAGACCCGTCCGACCTCGAGTCACGTCAGGAGCTCGGGGTGATGTACCTGCAGGCCGCCCTCTACCAGGACTCCATCACCTACCTGCAGCAGATCCTCGACCAGGATCCCGACAACGCGGACGCCCTGCTGACCATCGGGGTCGCCGAGTACCAGAGCAACCAGTACGACCTGGCCGAGACGCACTGGAAGAGCGTCACGGAGCTCCTGCCCGACGTCGCCGAGCCCTGGTACAACCTCGGCTTCCTCTACATGGCGCAGGAGCCGCCGAAGGTCGCTCAGGCCATGCAGGCCTGGGACAAGGTCATCGAGCTCGCCCCCTCCTCCGAGATGGCGGAGACGGCCCGCAGCCACCAGGCCCGGGTCCTCGGGGAGACCGGCACCGACGATGCCCACTCGTCGTCCGCCGCGACGCCGGCTGCCGGCCCCTCGACCGGCGGGAAGGGCTGAGACGATGGAGGTCACCCTCCCGGTCGCCGTCCTGGCCGGGATCCTGTCCTTCGCCTCGCCGTGCTTCCTGCCGATCGTGTCGGCCTTCGTGGGGCAGCTCGTGGGGACGGACTCCGGTGCGGTCAGCCGCCGCGGCGCGATGAGCAACGCCATCGCCTTCGTCGTCGGCTTCTCACTCGTCTTCATCGCGCTGTGGGCGTCGATCGGTCTGCTCGGCAGGTCGCTCGGCCCCTACGCGGTCTACGCGCGCATCGCCGGTGGGGCCGTGCTCGTCCTCATGGGGCTCCACGTCGCCGGGCTCCTGCGGGTCGGTGCGTTCGACCGACTGGTCCGCGCCGAGCTGCCCGCCGGCTCGGCGCCCTCGCCCCTGCGCGCCGGCGTCATGGGCGTCGTCTTCGGAGCAGGGTGGACGCCCTGCATCGGTCCGATCCTCAGCGGGATCCTGGCGCTCGCCACCATGAGCGCGACCGCGTGGAGCGGGGTGGGCCTCATGGTCGCGTACTGCGCCGGTCTCGGCCTGCCGATCATCGCCGTGGCGGTCGGGTCCGCGCAGGTGACGCAGCGATTCGGCTGGTTCCGGCGCCACCACGTCGGCGTCTCCCTCACCAGCGGTGCGGTGCTCGTCGTCATCGGCTTCCTCATGATCACCAACGTCCTCGCACGGCTCTCGGCACTGACGCCGTTGGCCGGAACCTAGAGAAAGCGACGCGATGACTACTTCCACGCCACCGCCGCTCGACACCGACGCCGCCCCCGACGCCGACCCGGCGCCCCGGGCGACCGAGAAGCGGGCTCAGACGACCGCGGCGGACGGTCTCGACTCGGAGGTGGGACTCAGCCCCCGCCAGTTCCTCCGGCAGGTCTACGCGCTCTTCTACAACAAGACCGTCGGGCTGGTCCTCATCCTCCTCGCGGGCCTCCTGTCCTTCCTCGGTGCGATCTTCCGCCAGGTGCCGCTGTCGATGCGCGGCGACGAGGACGCCATCGCGCGGTGGATCGAGTCGGTGCGGCCCGTCTACGGCGGGTGGACGGACGTGCTCAACGCCATCGGCGTCTTCACCATGTTCACCTCGGTGCCCTTCCTGGTGGTCATGGCGCTGCTGGCGCTGTCGATCATCGCGTGCACGGTCCACCGGATCCCGCTCCTCCTGCGCAACGCCCGCCATCCCCGCACGCGGGTGACCGCGGCCTTCTTCGAACGAGCCCGGCTGCGCGCGACCTACACGGTGCCCGTGGCGCCCGAGGAGGCCTTCGACGCCGTCGTGGCCGACGCCCGCCGCCACCGCATGCGCGTCATCCGGGAGGATCGGGGGCCCGGCCTCAACGCCTACATGGACCGCAACGCCTGGGCCCCCTTCGGCACCGTCCTCGCGCACACGGCCTTCATCGTTATCATGGTCGGCTTCCTCGTCTCCGCGTTCACCGGCTTCCGGGACGAGGAGTTCAGTGTGACGGTCGGCCAGTCCCGCGACGTCGGGCACGGCACGGGGCTCACGGTGGTCGCCGACGACTTCAACGACGCGTACTACGAGGACGGGCAGCCCTCCGACTACGTCGCCGAGCTGACCCTCCTCAAGGACGGCGAGGAGGTCGCGCACCGTGACGACGTCCGGGTCAACACGCCCCTCACGTACGACGGCGTCATGCTCCACCAGGCCTACTTCGGCTTCTCGGCGATGGTGACGATCACGGACGGCTCCGGCAAGGAGGTGTTCGCCGGGGGCGTGCCGCTCGAGTGGACCACCCAGGACAAGAGCCTCACCTACGGGCGCCTGCCGCTGCCCGACGGCGGCGTGGCCTACGTCATCGGGGCGGCCTCGGGCGCGACCGGCACGGGCATCGCCCCCGGCCAGATCAAGGTGGAGACCTACGACTCGCCCACCGCCACCGAGGCCCAGGCCTCCACGACGATCGACGCCGGCGTGCCCACCAAGGTCGGCACCTACACCTACACCTTCGAGCGCGAGCAGAAGTTCACCGGCCTCATCGTGCGCCGCGACCCGGGGACCGGGATCGTCTGGGCGGGTTTCGGGCTCCTCGCCGCAGGCACCTTCCTCACCATGTTCCTGCGCCACCACCGCGTGTGGCTCCGAGTCACCGAGGAGGCCGACGGCGCACGGGTCCGGATGGCCTCGCCGGACCGCCAGGACTCCGGCTTCGCCAGGTCCTTCACGGACATGGCCGTCCGCACCAGCGAGCAGATCCTCAGCACCCAAGGAAGGACCCACGACGATGATTGAGTACTCCCAGGCGCTCCTCCTGCTGACGACGACCCTCGTCGCCCTGTCCACCATCGCGTACCTCGGCGCGGTCTTCGCCGTCCGCAGGGCGCCCCGCGCGGCAGCGGTGAGCGCGGGACCGAGCCGCACCACGGTCGTCATCGACACCGGGACCGCGGGCCGCGGCGTCGAGGTGACCGGGGGCGTGCGTCACGCGACCCTCCCGCGCTTCTCCGTGACCTGGTGGGCGTCGCGCGCGAGCCAGCTCGCCCTCCTCCTGCTCACCGGCTCCCTCGTCGCCAGGTGGGTCGCCGTGGGGCACGCGCCGCTGTCCAACCACTACGAGTTCGCGGTCGCCTTCGCCTGGGGCATGCTCGTGGCTCAGGTCTTCTTCGAGTGGCGCTACCGGGTGCGCACCGTCTCGATGATCGTGGTCCCCGTCATCCTGGGGATGCTCGTCTACGCGTCGACCCTGTCCTACGAGCCGAACCGCCTCATGCCGGCGCTGCAGAACTCGCCCCTGCTGACCCTGCACGTCCTCACGGCCTCGATCGGCTACGGGGCGGCGGTGGTCTCCTTCGGAGCCGCGGCGATGCACCTCCTGGCTCCGCGCGTGCGGTGGCGAGGGTGGCCCAGCCAGGAGGTCCTCGACGACCTCGCCTACAAGGCCACGGTCGTGACCTTCCCGATGCTCACCCTCATGCTCATCCTGGGCGCGCTGTGGGGCAACGTGGCCTGGGGCCGCTACTGGGGCTGGGACCCCAAGGAGACAGCCGCGCTCGTCACGTGGCTCATCTACGGCGCCTACCTGCACGCGCGCGTCACCCGTTCATGGCGCGGCAACCGTGCGTCCTGGCTGCTCATCCTCGGCTTCGTCGCCGTCATCTTCACCTACCTCGGCAACCTGTTCTTCGGAGGACTCCATGCCTACGCCTGATCCTGACGACGAGATGACCGAGTTCCTCGAGCCCGAGGAGGTCGAGACGAAGGAGCATCCCGAGGACGCCGCCGGGACGCGGGGAGCGCGGCGCTCGCCGCGGTCCGCGGCCGACGAGCCCGCGTGGCGCGCCCGCTTGCGCCGGTCGAGCTTCGGCCAGCTCGCCGTCATCTCGGTGACGGCCTTCGCCATCGCCGTCGCCGCCTGGTGGGTGGTCAGGCCCGAGGACGCCACGGACACGCAGGTCAGCGCCGGCGCGGTCAGCCAGGTCCAGGTCGAGGGAGCCCAGAAGGCCCCCGCGGTGGGCCAGACCGCCCCGGGCTTCACCGCGACGGACCTCAAGGGCGAGCCCGTGGACCTCGAGGCGGTGACCTCCTCCGGCAAGCCCGTGTGGCTCGTCTTCGCAGCGACCTGGTGCACCGGGTGCCGCACCGAGATGCCGGACGTCGAGGCCGCGGCCGCTGAGCACCCCGACGTCGACGTCGTCGTCGTCTACGTCGGCGAGGGGACCCAGACGGTGAGCTCCTACGCCGAGCGCATGGGCCTGACGACGACCCAGGTCGCGGACTCCACGCAGACGGTCTCCGCCGCGTACGGCGTCATGGGGCTGCCGACCCACTACTTCATCGGCACCGACCGCACCGTCGCGGCTACTCGGGTCGGCGTTCTCGGACCCGACACGATCAGCTCCGAGCTGGCGAGCATCAACGCCGGCTGAGCCGGGGCCGCGCCGCGTCGGACGACGGACCGGTGGCAAGGGCGGGCGGCCCCGCTCCCGACGGTTCCGGTGCTCATTCGTGACCATGATCCGGGCCACCACGGGACCTTCCGAGCCCGCTCACGCACGCCGGTCGCCTAGCCTGGGGACGTGACCACCAACGACGCCCAGCGCGCACGCCTCGCCCAGCTCGTCTCCGACCTCGCCGTCGTCCGCGGCAGGGTCACCCTCGCCTCCGGCCTCGAGTCCGACTTCTACGTCGACATGCGCCGTGCGACCCTCCACCACGAGGCCGCCCCGCTCATCGGCCATGTCATGCTCGACATGCTCGAGGAGGCCGGCCTCGGCACGGACGAGGTCGACGCCGTCGGCGGCCTGACCATGGGCGCCGACCCGGTCGCCACCGCCATGCTCCACGCCGCCGCCTCCCGCGGCCTCGACCTCGACGCCTTCGTCGTCCGCAAGGCCGCCAAGGACCACGGCATGAAGCGCCGCGTCGAGGGCCCGGACGTCGCGGGCAGGAACGTCGTCGTCCTCGAGGACACCTCCACCACCGGCGGCTCCCCGATCGAGGCCGTCGGCGCCCTGCGCGAGGCCGGCGCCAACGTCCTCGCCGTCGCCGTCATCGTGGACCGCGACACCGGCGCCAAGGAGCGCATCGAGGCGGAGGGCCTGCCCTACCACGCCGCCCTGGGCCTGTCCGACCTCGGGCTGGACTGACCCCACCGCAAGCTGACTGGAGGCTCCCATGACCGCCACGTGGTTCGCCGTCATCGTCGTCCTGCTGCTCGTCGCCGGCTACTTCTACGGCGTCGGTGTCCGGGGCCGTCACCTCGTGGCGGCGGGCGCGAGCATCGACGAGGCGTGGCGCGGCGTCGAGGCGAGCCTCGTCGGCCACCACCAGGCGGCGGAGTCCCTCGTCCGCGCCGTCGACGAGCGCGGGCTCGTCACCAGCTCCCAGCGCGAGGCCGTCGAGTCCGCCGTCGCCGACGCCGCCCGCACCGGCACGCCCTCGGACCGCGCCCGCCGCGAGTCGCGCCTCAACGACTCCGTCACCGCGCTCAGCGCCGTCCTCGACGCCTCGTGCCAGTCGCAGGGCGGGGACGCCGAGGTCAAGGCCGCTCAGGCCGCCTACGAGCAGGCCTGGGACGACGTCGACACCGCCGGCGCCCGCTACAACTACCTCGTTCCGGGCTACAACCGCCTCACGCACGGGATCTTCAACACCGCGCACACCCGACGCACGGGCCGCCGCCCCGTCGAGAACTTCTTCCCCGGCGCGATGGGCGAGATCGGCGCCAACGCCGCGAAGCTGTGAGCGAGCCCGACGGCGCGAGCGCTGGGGCCGCCGAACCCGGCCGCGACCACTGGGCGGGCCTGCCCGCCGAGCGCGACGAGCCCGCCGACCGCCGCGTCGTCGGCGTCGGGCCGTGGCCGGGGGGAGAGGCCGCCTGGCCGGACGGCCCCCGCTACGACCGCGAGCTCCTGCGCGACGGCGACCGCCGCAACGTCGTCGACCGCTACCGCTACTGGACCGTCGAGGCGGTCCGCGCCGACCTCGCCGCCCGCGCCCACCCGCTCCACGTCGCCATCGAGAACGTGAGCCAGGACCTCAACATCGGCTCCATCGTGCGCACGGCCAACGCCTTCAACGTCGGCGCGGTCCACGTCGTCGGCCGGCACCGGTGGAACAAGCGCGGCGCCATGGTCACCAACCGGTACCTCGACGTTCGCCACCACCCCGAGCCCGCCGGGCTCCTGACGTGGGCGGCCGCAGAGGGCTACGAGGTCGTCGCCATCGACAACGGACCGGGCTCCCGTCAGCTCGAGGGCGAGGCGCTGCCCGAGCGCTGCCTCCTCGTCTTCGGCTCCGAGGGGGCGGGCGTCTCCGAGGAGCTCCTCGCCGGGGCCTCGCGCCTCCTGCGCATCGGCCAGTACGGCTCGACCCGCTCCATCAACGTGGCGGCCGCGGCCGCCGTCGCCATGCACACCTGGGTGCTCCAGCACGCCGGGCCGGCCCCGGACTGACTGACGCGGCCGCCTCGGGTCGAGGCCGGCAGGAGGATTCGGGACCATCGCCCGGTTCACCTCACCGGCGATCCGTGGGAGAATCGGCCACGCACCACTGACTCATCACTTTCCTCAGGAGGCACCCAGTGGCCATTGCAACCCCGGAGTCCTACGCCGACATGCTCGACCGCGCGAAGGCTGGCAAGTACGCCATCCCCGCGATCAACGTCACCTCGTCGCAGACCCTCTCGGCCGCCCTCCAGGGCTTCGCCGAGGCCGAGTCCGACGGCATCATCCAGGTCTCCAACGGTGGCGCCGCCTACTGGTCCGGTCACACCATCGCCGACCGCGTCAAGGGCTCCCTCGCCCTGTCCGCCTACGGCTACGCCGTCGGTGACCTCTACCCGGGCACCTTCGCCCTCCACACCGACCACTGCCCGCGCAAGCTGGTCGACACCTGGCTCAAGCCCCTCCTCGAGATCGAGATCGAGCAGGCCAAGCGCGGCGAGCCCACCGCCTTCCAGTCCCACATGTGGGACGGCTCCGCCGAGTCCCTCGACGACAACATCGAGATCGCCGTCGAGCTCCTCGCCATGAGCAAGAAGGCCAACACCATCCTCGAGATCGAGATCGGCGCCGTCGGCGGCGAGGAGGACGGCATCTCGGGTGACGAGAACGCCAACCTCTACACCACGGCGGACGACGCCTGGAAGGCCGTCGAGGCCCTCGGCCTCGGCGAGAACGGCCGCTACACCACGGCCCTCACCTTCGGCAACGTGCACGGCGCCTACAAGCCGGGCCACGTCAAGCTCCGCCCCGAGCTCCTCGGCGAGATCCAGGACGAGGTCGCCAAGCGCCTCGGCGACCGCCTCTCCACCAAGGTCGGGGACAAGAACTCCCCGTTCGACCTCGTCATGCACGGCGGCTCCGGCTCCACCGCCGAGGAGATCGCCACGGCGGTCCGCAACGGCGTCATCAAGATGAACGTCGACACCGACACCCAGTACGCCTTCACCCGTCCCGTCGCGGACCACATGATGAAGAACTACGACGGCGTCCTCAAGATCGACGGCGAGGTCGGCAACAAGAAGGTCTACGACCCCCGCTCGTGGGGCAAGGCCGCTGAGGACGGCATGGCCGCCCGCGTCGTCGAGGCCTGCGAGCGCCTCGGCTCCGTCGGCTCCGCCTCCAAGCAGCACTGAGCCCGCCGGCCGGCGGCGCCACGTGCGCCCGTCGGCCCGGCCCCAGCGCCGCTGAGACAGACCGTCGCCCCGGTCCTCCCTCGTGGAGGACCGGGGCGACGTGCGTCCACCGGCCGTAGCCGGTTCACCCGGAGGTTGCCGAGGGCCTTGCGGCTGCGTCGCGGCGACGCGCTCACGAGAGCCGCGCGGGTGAACGCGAGGTGAATCGTGCAAGGTTTGCAGAAATCTCTGCTCCCTTGTGCAAGGATGAGGTGTCGCCGATCGGGCCGACCGTTCATCGCGGAGCCCTGTCGAACCCAGCGCACCTCGGGCTGATCCCGCCCACGCCGACGTGTCCAAAGGAGGACCACCATGCGCCCCGTCTCCCGCCGCACCGTTCTCGGAGGCTCCCTCGCAGCCGCCGTCGCCGCCACCCTCGCCGCCTGCTCCCACGGCTCGGACTCCGCCAGCTCGGACTCCTCCGACGGGGCCGGCTCGGGCAGCGTCTACTTCCTCAACTTCAAGCCGGAGGCCGAGGAGGCCTTCAAGAAGATCGCCTCCACCTACAAGGAGAAGACCGGCGTGACCGTCAAGGTCGTCACCGCCGCCTCCGGCACCTACGAGCAGACGCTCCAGAGCGAGGTCGCCAAGTCCAACCCGCCCACGATCTTCAACATCAACGGCCCGGTCGGCCTGGCCACCTGGCAGGACTACGCCCTCGACCTGTCCGACACGGACTTCGTCAAGGCCCTCACCGACGACTCCATGGCGCTCAAGTCCGACGACGGCACCATCTACGGCTCGCCGCTGGCCACCGAGGGCTACGGCATCATCTACAACGACGCCATCCTGCAGAAGTACTTCGCGATGGACGGCGCCGTCGTCACCTCCATCGACGAGGTCAAGGGCTTCGACAAGCTCAAGGCCCTCGCGGAGGACATCCAGTCCAAGAAGGACGACCTGGGCATCAAGGGCGCCTTCGCCTGCACCTCGCTGGCACCCGGTGAGGACTGGCGCTGGCAGACCCACCTCGCGAACTACCCGGTCTTCTACGAGTTCCGTGACGACAAGGTCACGGACACCGACGACCTCAAGCTCACCTACTCGAAGAACTACCAGCAGATCTTCGACCTCTACCTCAACAACTCGACGGTCCAGCCCTCGGAGACCTCCGCCAAGACGGTCACCGACTCCATGTCCGAGTTCGCGCTCGGCCAGTGCGCCTTCGTCCAGAACGGCCAGTGGGCCTGGTCACAGATCTCCGACGTCGACGGCAACACGGTCAAGTCGGAGGACGTCCACTTCATGCCGATCTACGTCGGCGTCGACGGCGAGGACAAGACCGGCATCGCCCTTGGTACCGAGAACTACCTCGCGATCAACTCCCAGGCCGACGAGGACGCCCAGAAGGCCAGCACCGACTTCCTCAACTGGCTCTTCACCGACGCCGAGGGCGCCAAGCTCCTCACCGACAACTCGGTCGTCTCCGCCTCGCCCTACAAGGCCTTCGCCGACCTCAAGCCGGCCGACCCGCTCGGCTCCGAGCTCGTCGAGTACCTCAACAACACGGAGCTCACCCCGATCAACTGGGTCTTCCAGACCTTCCCGAGCCAGGACTTCAAGGACCAGCTCGGTCAGCACCTCGCCCAGTACGCCGCCGGCAGCGATGACTGGTCCGCCGTGAAGGACTACTTCGTGTCCGAGTGGAAGTCGGAGAAGTCGGCCTGATTCGGTCCGACGACGCAGCCCGCGCCGCTCGCACGAGCGGCGCGGGCGCCGTCGTCAGCCGTTCCCCGTCCCAGCCCGGCCCGGCTCACCGGATCGGTCGAACAGAGGCACCATGACCAAGGCACTCAAGAAGTACTTCCCGATCTTCGCGGGGCCAACCCTGTTGGCCTTCCTCATCGCATTCATCGTCCCCTTCTTCACGGGGCTCTACCTGTCCTTCACGAAGTTCACCACCCTCACCAACGGGCGGTGGGTCGGCACCGAGAACTACGCCAAGGCCTTCGCCGAGCGCTCCGGATTCGTCCACGCCCTCGGCTTCACGGCGGTCGTCTCGGTCATCTCGATCATCACCGTCAACCTCGGCGCCTTCGTCCTGGCCTACCTGCTCACCCGCAAGCTCCGGGGCACGAACTTCTTCCGCTCCGTGTTCTTCATGCCGAACCTCATCGGCGGCATCGTGCTGGGCTACACCTGGCAGGTCATGCTCAACGCGATCCTCCAGCACTGGGACCAGACCATCGTCAACGACTGGCACCTGGGCATGGCGGGCCTCATCCTGCTCGTCAACTGGCAGCTCATGGGCTACATGATGATCATCTACATCGCGGGTCTGCAGAACGTGCCGCCCGAGCTCATCGAGGCCGCCCAGATCGACGGCGCGTCCCGCTGGGGCACCCTGCGCAACGTCACCATCCCGATGGTCATGCCCTCCATCACCATCTGCCTGTTCCTCACCCTGGCGAACACCTTCAAGATGTACGACCAGAACCTCGCGCTCACCAACGGCGCACCGCTCAAGCAGACGCAGATGGCGGCCCTCAACATCGTCGAGGCGATGTACAAGCAGGTCGGCAAGCAGGGCGTCGCCCAGGCCGAGGCCGTCATCTTCTTCGTCATCGTCGCCGTCATCGCGCTCATCCAGCTGCGCGCGACCCGTTCGAAGGAGGTCGACGCGTGAGCACCGCCGTCACCGCCAACCAGGACCCCGCCGTCGTCTCGGACGGCGGCTCCACCGGGCGCCGAGCCGCCGCCAAGCCGGCCCGTCAGAAGCAGGGCGCCGGTCGGAACCTCCTCACCGCGCTCCTGGCGATCCTGTCGCTCATCTGGGTCGTCCCGCTGCTGTTCATCCTGGTCAACTCCTTCAAGGGCAAGTTCTTCATCTCGGAGAGCCCCTTCAGCCTGCCGAACGGGGAGACCTTCTCCGGCTTCGACAACTACGTGACCGGCCTGCAGCTGTCCGGCTTCGCGCGCGCGATCGGCTGGTCGCTCTTCATCACGGTCGGCTCCGTGGCCGTCATCGTGCTGCTCACGGCCATGACCGCGTACTACATCACGCGCGTCAAGACGTGGTGGACGAGCCTCATCTACTACCTCTTCGCGTTCTCGATGATCGCGCCCTTCCAGATGGTCATGTTCCCGACCGTCAAGATCGCGGACATGCTCGGCCTCGCGACGCCGTGGGGCATGATCGTCCTCTACCTCGGTTTCGGAGGCGGGCTGTCGGTCTTCCTCTTCGCCGGCTTCATCAAGTCGATCCCGCTGGAGATCGAGGAGGCCGCCTACATGGACGGCTGCTCCCCGCTCCAGAGCTACTTCCGCGTCGTCATGCCGCTCCTCAAGCCGACGGCGGTCACGGTCGCCATCCTCAACGCCATGTGGGTGTGGAACGACTTCCTCCTGCCGAACCTCGTCATCGGTCAGGACGAGCGCTACAAGACGATCCCGATCGTCATCCAGATGCTCATCGGCTCCAACGGCAACCGCGACATGGGCGCCCAGATGGCGATGCTCGTCCTCGCGATCATCCCCATCGTCGTCTTCTACCTCTTCGGTCAGAAGCACATCGTCGAGGGTGTCGCCGCCGGAGCGGTCAAGGGCTGAGCAGCCGCAGGGGCTGACTCAGCGTCGGGGCCGGTCGGCCGTCACCGGGATCGTGGGGGATCCTGGGACGGGCGACCGGCCCCGACCCCACCTCGAAGGAAGGAAGGCACGTGGCAGGACTCCTCAGCCCGGGCACCCCGTTCCACCGGGCGTGGTCGTCCGCGGCGGACCTCGTGCTCGTCAACGTCGTCACGCTCGTCGCCAGCGCGCCGCTCGTCACCGCGGGCGCCGCACTCACCGCCTGCGCCCGCGTCACCGCCGAGATGGCGCGCGACGAGGAGGGCTACGTCCTGCGGACCTGGTGGCGGTCCTTCCGCGGCGCCCTGCTGCAGTCGCTCGCCTGGTGGCTCCCCGTCCTCGCCCTGGCCGGGACCGGGGCCGTCGCCTACGTCCTCGCCGGGAGCGGCGCGGCGAGCGCGGGGACCGCCGGCGCCGTCTCCGGCCTTGTCCTCGCGGGGAGCGCCCTGGTGACCGGGATCCTCGTCTGGCTCGTCCCGCTCGTCGCCCTCTTCGAGAACACGGTCGCCGGGCACCTGGCGAACGCGGTCCGGCTCGCCGTCGGCCGGCTCGGGACCACCCTCGTCGCGCTGGCCGTCCTCGTCGCGCCCCTCGTGCTCGTCGTCGTCCTACCGGGCTCGCGCACGGCGGTCGCCTGGTTCGAGGTCCTCCTCGGCGTCGCCTTCGCCGCCTACCTCATCGCCCTGCTCCAGCGCCGCGTCATGGGAGACCTCCGGGAGTCCGCCGCCTGAGCCGCGTGCGCCGGGATCCCGGCCGGGCAGCCGACGCGCCGCCGAGTGGCTGCAGGGTCGAGGTCGCCCCGGTCCTCCCAGGTGGAGGACCGGGGCGACGTGCGTTCCCGGAGGAGTACGGGCGAGTGAGCGATGACCCGACCCGGGGACACGGGGAGCCTCGAGGGTCGGGCGGAGCTCCGACAGCCGGCACCGCCCGTCGGGGCACCCGGGTCAGTGGCCCCCGTCGGAGCCCTCGTAGGTCGAGGAGTGCCGCCCGTGCTTGGCGGCGTTCTCGGCGTCGACGACGGCCATCTCGTTGGGGACGATCGACAGCTCGGTGGTCGACAGGACGTCGCCGGTGGAGACCTGGACGAGGCTGAGGGTCTTCGCCGCGGCGTCGGTGACGTAGGCGAAGTCGCCGACGGTCCGCAGGTTCGGGCCGGGGGCCTGCCAGTTATCGTTCTCGGTCCACGGCTTGACGACGTCCGTGGCCCGCTGCTCCTGGCCGCTGGCCGGGTCGATGACGTGGAGCCTGCCGTCAGCCGTGAGGACGACGGCCTCGCCGTCCTCGCCGCGGCCCAGCGAACGGAACCAGTAGGCCGATCCGAGCTCGACGGTGGAGACCGAGGTCTTCGCGGTGTTGATGATGCCGACCTTCGTGGGGCGCTCGATGTCGCCGTCCTCCGTGGGCTTCTCCGTCTTGTAGTCCACCAGGACGTAGGGGGAGTCCTCGCTGCCGGCCTGGTTGCCGGAGCGCTGGTAGTCCTCGGGGACGTCGACCTTGTGGAACTGCCCGCCGGAGTAGACGACCGGGCCGTTCTCGCAGCCGAAGGTGGCGACGTCGCCGTCGCCGGAGGCGGTCGCCTCGCCGTGCACGCCGGGGCAGTCGGTCGTCTCGGTGATGACCTTGCCGTCGGCGTCGCGCTCCTGGACGGTGTGACGCTCGTCCTCGGTGCCGTGGGTGACGAGCCAGTTGCCGTTCTCGAGCGGGACGGCGACGCCGTGGTGCGGGGACTCGGTGTCGAAGCTGGTCAGCTCGGCGTCGTCGAGCACGCCGTCCTCGAGGGCGTCGAGGTCGAAGGTGGTGACGGTGCCCGTGCCGTCGGCGAAGAGCGAGGTGCGGCCGGCGTGGGTGACGACGTGCCCCGGGTGCTCGGCGGGGACGACGGAGCCGGTGAGGTGGGGCTGGACCTCGTAGTAGTGGTTGTGGTCGCCGTGGGGCTTGACGATGAGGCCGAGGTCGAGGACCTCGAAGCCCTCGGAGGAGGAGACGAGGACGTGGCGACCGTCGCCGGCGGCGTTGAGGCGGAGGAAGCCCTCCTTCTTGATGTCGGCGAGGACCTCGCCGGTGGCGGTGTCGAGGACCTGGATGCCGCCGTCGTAGGCGATGGCGGCGCGGGGCTCGAGGTCGGCCACCTCGATCTCCTTGTAGGAGGCGCTCGCGGTGGCGCTCGGCTGGCCGGAGGTGGTGCTGTCGGCCTCGGAGGAGCCGCTGGTGGCGCCGCCGCACGCGGCGAGGCTCAGGGTGAGGCCCATCGCGGCGGCGAGGATCGGTGTGCGTCGGGGGAGTGGGGTTCTCATGCCAAGGATGATAACGATACTCAAGACCGTGAGTGCAAGCACTGCGCTCCTCCGCCGCCCGTTACGGACCGGTCCGCCCCTCGGTCGCTCCGGTAGGCTGGGGCGCGGCGCGGCCACCGCTGCGCCGCAAGCGACTCAGGGAGTGCACAATGCCAGCCGTCGTGGTCGTCGGAACCCAATGGGGCGACGAGGGCAAGGGGAAGGCGACCGACCAGCTCGGTCAGGACGTCGACTACGTCGTCAAGTTCAACGGCGGCAACAACGCCGGCCACACCGTCGTCATCGACGGCGAGAAGTTCGCCTTCCACCTCCTCCCGGCCGGGGTCCTCACGCCCGGCGTCACCCCGATCATCGGAAACGGCGTCGTCGTCGACCTCGAGGTCCTCTTCCAGGAGATCGCCGAGATCGAGGAGCGCGGCAAGTCCGCCGCCTCCCTCAAGGTCTCCGCCAACGCCCACATCATCCCGAGCTACAACCGACTCATGGACCGCGCCACCGAGAAGTTCCTCGGCGACCGCCAGCTCGGCACCACCGGCCGCGGCATCGGCCCGACCTACGCGGACAAGATGAACCGCATCGGCATCCGGATCCAGGACCTCTTCGACGAGTCCATCCTGCGCCAGAAGGTCCGCGGCGCCCTCGACCAGAAGAACGACCTCTTCGAGAAGGTCCTCGGCGTCGAGCCGATCGACCCCGAGGCCGTCGCCGACGAGCTCCTCTCCTACGCGGACCGCGTCCGCCCCATGGTCATCGACGACTCCCTCGTCCTCAACGACGCCCTCGACGCCGGCAAGACCGTCCTCTTCGAGGCCGGCCAGGCGACCATGCTCGACATCGACCACGGCACCTACCCCTTCGTCACCTCCTCCAACCCGACCGCCGGCGGCGCCTGCACCGGCACCGGCGTCGGTCCCACCCGCATCGACTCCGTCGTCGGCGTCGTCAAGGCCTACACCACCCGCGTCGGCGAGGGCCCCTTCCCGACCGAGCTCCTCGACGCCGACGGCGACCGTCTGCGCGAGGAGGGCGGCGAGTACGGCGTCACCACCGGCCGTCCGCGCCGCTGCGGCTGGCACGACGCCGTCGTCACCCGCTACGCCGCCCGTGTCAACGGCCTCACCGACCTCGTCATGACCAAGCTCGACGTCCTCACCGGCCACGAGACCATCCCGGTCTGCGTCGCCTACGACGTCGACGGCGAGCGCGTCACCGAGATGCCGCTGACCCAGTCCGGCTTCCACCACGCCGAGCCGGTCTACGAGGAGCTCCCCGGCTGGACCGAGGACATCACCGGCGTGCGCCGCTTCGAGGACCTGCCGGTCAACGCGCAGCGCTACGTCGAGCGGATCGAGGAGCTCGCCCGCGTGCGCGTCTCCGCCATCGGCGTCGGCGCCGGTCGCGAGGCCACCATCGTGCGCCACGAGCTGCTGGGTTGATCGCGCTACCCCGCCTGCGGCGTCCGCTGGGCTGAGGTGCTACCCCGCCTGCGGCGTCCGCTGGGCTGAGGTGCTACCCCGCCTGCGGCGTCCGCTGGGCTGAGGTGCTACACCGCCTGCGACGCATCCGACGGCGGCCGACCACCACGCGTGGTCGGCCGCCGTTGTCGTGCGAGGGCGCCGCGGCTGCGCGCAGAACGCAAACCGTGGCGCTCACGGCAAACTGTGGCGGCGACGGCGTCGTGGTTTGCCGCCAACGTCATGGTTTGCGCGGCGAGGTGAGGCGTGGCGAGGCGGGTGGGCGCGCCCGTGCAGGTGCGGCCGATGAATGTCGTGGAGCTGATAAGCGCGCCATTGCGTCATTCCCCGTATACGTCACAGTTCACGCACGATATTTGGTAGTGCTTCCTAAGTAAGGCTAGCCTGCACTGCGTTGCCGGCCCGATCGCACCGCGACGGCGCCCCGCGACCGGCCCGCTCCCACGGGCCGCCAGCACACCCAGCAGCGGGAGCCCCATGTTCATCGCCAACCTCCTCATCGCCCTCCGCGAGGGCTTCGAGGCCGCGCTCATCGTCGGCATCATCGCCGCCTACCTCGTGCGCACCGACCGTCGAGACGTCCTCCCCAAGATGTGGGTCGGCGTCGCCCTGGCCGCCTGCCTCCCGCTCGCCTTCGGCGCCCTGCTCACGTGGGGCCCCAAGACCCTCACCTTCCAGGCCCAGGAGATCATCGGCGGCACCCTCTCCCTGGTCGCCGTCGCCATGGTCACCTGGATGATCTTCTGGATGGGGAAGTCCTCCCGCTCCCTCAAGAAGGGCATCGAGTCCTCCCTCGACGACGTGCTCGCCGGCAGCTCCTCGGGCTGGGGCGTCGTGTGGATCGCCATCGTCTCCGTCGGCCGCGAGGGCCTCGAGACCGCCCTGTTCATCTGGGCCACCGTCCGCTCCTCCGTCGAGAACCACGTCTCCGCGACCACCGCCGGCCTCCTCACCGGACTCGTCATCGCCATCGCGCTCGGCTACGTCGTCTTCAAGGGCGCCGTCCGCATCAACATGCGGATCTTCTTCAACGTCACCGGCTACTTCCTCATCCTGGTCGCCGCCGGCGTCGCGTCCTACGCCGTCCTCGACCTCCAGGAGGCCGGCGTCCTCCCCGGCGTCATGAGCCACGCCTGGGACCTCTCAGCCGCCCTGCCCGGCCAGGACTCGCCGGTCCACTGGCTCTACATCCTCCTCAAGGCCATGTTCCAGGTCGAGGTCGCCCCCACCGTCCTCCAGGTCGTCGCCTGGTGGCTCTACCTCGTGCCCACCGTCATCGCCTTCACCCGCCAGGTCCGCGGCCGCCGCCCGGCCCCGCGCCCCGCCGACGCCGCCTCGGCCGAGTCCGCCGACGCCGTCACCGCCTGACGCGTCCCGCACCCACCACCCCGCCCGACCAACCCGACGCACCCCGTCACCACCCCACCCCAAGGAGAACCCGTGCCCGCCACGACCGCCCCCGCCCGCCGCCCCGGCCTCACCCGGCGCTCCGTCCTCGGCCTCCCGATCCTGGCGCTCGCCGGCGTCGGCCTCGCCGGCTGCGTCGACAACAACCAGGGCTCCTCCTCCGGCTCCTCCGCCTCCGCCGGGGCCTCCGCGGGCGCCACCGCCATCACGGTCGAGATCACCGACGACGCCCTCACCCTCTCGACCGAGGAGATGCCCTCCGGCGTCGTCACCTTCACCATGACGAACAAGGGCACCGTCGCCAACGAGTTCGAGGTCCTCACCGAGAACAAGCTCCAGATCGTCTCCGAGCAGGAGAACATCGGCCCCGGCACCACGGCCACCCTCACGACCGCGCTCGCCGAGGGCACCTACTACGTCGCCTGCAAGCCCAACATGGTCGGCGACCTCAAGGGCGTCACCAAGCTGACCGTCACCAAGGGCGCCGCCGTCGAGGTCTCCGACGACGTCGCCAAGCTCGAGGAGCAGGCCGTCACCTCCTACACCGCCTACGTCAAGGACCAGGTCGGCCAGCTCCTCACCGCCACGCAGGACTTCGTCGACGCCTACACCTCCGGCGACACCGACAGGGCCAAGGAGCTCTTCCCCCTCGCCCGTCAGCACTACGAGCGCATCGAGCCCACCGCCGAGTCCTTCGGCATCGAGGAGCCCGGCGACCTCGACAGCGCCCTCGACCTGCGCGTCCAGGACCTCGCCGCCGACGCGGGCACCGACACCACCGACGCGTCCGTCATCAAGGGCTGGACCGGCTGGCACCGCATCGAGGCCGACCTCTGGGACGGCGGCGAGGGCTCGCCCTTCGCCTTCGCCGACGACCTCGCCCGCAAGGGCGCCGGGCAGGACCTCGTCGACAACACCCAGAAGCTCTACGACCTCGTCTACGGCAAGATCGACGGCGCGGGCGGCGCCTTCGAGCTCACCCTCACCGACGTCGCCACCGGCGCCGCCTCCCTCCTCGAGGAGGTCGCCCTGTCCAAGATCGTCGGCGAGGAGGAGACCTTCTCCCACACCGACCTCTACGACTTCAAGGCCAACGTCGAGGGCGCCGAGGTCGCCTACGGCAACGTCGAGGACATCGTCAAGACGAACGACACGGACCTCGCCACGCAGATCACCGAGCGCTTCAAGACCGTCGACGACCTCCTCGCGAAGTACGAGGACGGAAAGACCGCCGACGGCGCCACGAAGTACGTCGACTACTCGACCATCGCCGCCGTCCAGAAGAACGCCGGCGAGGCCCCCTCGGACACCGACTACACGAAGGCCCAGCGCGAGCTCTCCGACGCCGTCAACGCCCTGTCCGAGTCCCTCTCCCAGGTCGCCGGGACGGTGCTGCACTGATGCGCCTCTCGCGGAAGGCGCAGGACGGCGCCGAGCAGGTCGAGCGGACGGCTGGGCAGGCGGGTTCTGCTGGGCAGGGCGCGACGACGGAACCCTCCGGAACCGGGACCACCGGACCCGACGGCGCCCAGGCGCCATCGGGGTCCGCCGGTGGGACGAGCGGCGCCGAGCGCCCGCGCGTCAGCCGACGCGGCGCCTTCGCCGGAGCCGGCATCGGGGCCCTCGCCGCAGCGGCGGCCGGCTTCGGCGCCGGCCGTGCGACCGCCCCGGAGCCCGAGCCGGCCACCGCCACCTCCTACGCCTTCCGCGGCGAGCACCAGGCGGGGATCCTCACCCCCGCCCAGGACACCCTCTACATCGCCGCCTTCGACGTCTCCACCGAGGACGCCGACGAGCTCAAGGACCTCCTCGCCCAGTGGACGACGGCCGCCGAGCAGATGTGCGGCGGCGAGCTCGTCGGCGGCGAGCCCGACGCCAACAGCCAGCTCCCGCCCAAGGACACCGGCGAGGCCTGGGGCTACCCGGTCTCCGGGCTCACCATCACCTTCGGCGTCGGTAAGTCCCTCTTCGTCGACTCCGACGGCAAGGACCGCTTCGGCATCGCCGACAAGCTCCCGTCCGTCCTCGACGAGGGCGTCCCCACCTTCAAGGGCGACCAGATCAAGGAGGCGGACTCCGCCGGCGACCTCCTCATCCAGGTCTGCTCCGACGACGCCCAGGTCTGCGTCCACGCCATCCGCAACCTCACCCGGATCGCCTTCGGCACCGCCACGATGCGATGGAGCCAGATCGGCTACGGCCGCACCTCCTCGACCTCGAAGGACCAGGAGACCCCGCGCAACCTCTTCGGCTTCAAGGACGGCACGAACAACGTCAAGGCCGAGGACTCCGCCGAGGAGCTCGCCGAGCACCTGTGGGTCCAGGACGGCGACGACGACGCGGCCGGCTGGATGACGGGCGGCACCTACATGGTGGCCCGCAAGATCCACATGACCTCCGAGGTCTGGGACCGCGTCCGGCTCAGCGAGCAGGAGCAGGTCATCGGCCGCGACAAGCGCTACGGCGCACCGCTCAGCGTCGAGAACCCGACGTCGTCGAAGGACGAGTTCACCGCGGTCGACTACGAGGCCAAGGGCTCCGACGGCGAGACGCTCGTGCCCGCGGACTCGCACATCGCCGTCGTCGCCCCCCAGCGGAACTCGGGGCGGCGGATGCTGCGCCGCGGCTACAACTACACCGAGGGCAACGACTCCCTCGGCCGCATCCAGACGGGCCTGTTCTTCATCGCCTTCGTGCGCGACCCGAGGACGAACTTCTACCCGATCCTGGAGAGGATGACGCAGTCGGACGCGATGCAGGAGTACCTCCAGCACCGCTCGTCCTCGCTCTTCGCCGTGCCCGCGGGCGTGGGGGAGACTGACACGACCTGGGCGCAGGCGCTCTTCGCCTGACGCTCCGGAGCCTCATCCCGCACAGCCGCAGACGTCCTCGGCAGACGGTGGCGCCGACGGCGTCGCGGTTCGCCGAGGACGTCTGCGGCTGTGGGCTGGAGCGGGCTGGATGGGGAGGGCGGGGCTCGCTGACCCGGGGGCGCGGAGCCGGACCGTGCGAGGTCAGACGGCGCTGGTGCCGGTCCCCGAGCCGTCGCCCTTCGGGCGGAAGCGCGCGTCCGAGGCGCCGCCCGTCCGACCGCCCTGGCCCCAGCCGTAGGTCGGGTAGGCGGACCCCTGCGCGCGCACCTGCTCGGCGGCCTCGTAAGGATTCGGCGACGACAGGTCGACCGTTCGTCCGGGCTGCTCGGCGCCGTACGCCGTCGGCTGCCCAGGCTGCGCCGACGTCGGCGGCTCCTGCGAGCCGGCCGGGAACTGCGCGGGCTGCACCGTCTGCGGCGCCTGAGGAACCTGCCCCGGCACGGGCGCGCCGGGCTGCTGGTATCCGGGCTGAGGCTGCTGGCCCTGCCCGCCCTGCCACGGCGGCGGGGCCGGGGAGGCCGTCGGCGCGCTGCCCGGCTGGCTCCAGCCGACCTGCGGCGTTCCCGCCTGCGGCACGGGAGGCACGCCCTGCTGCCCCGTGCGGCCCTGCGCCGCACCGGGACCGGTCCGGTACGGGTCCGCGCTCGGCGCTCCGGGGACAGGGGCGCCGAACGGGGCTCCGGGCTGCCCGGTGTACGGGCCGACGCCGGGGGCACCGACCGGGACGCCGTACTGCGCTCCCACGGCCGCCCCCGCCCTCCGCCGGTTCCGGCGGGCGAGGACGACGGCGAGCACCACGCCGCCCGCGACGAGCAGCACGAGGAGGAGGCCCAGCGCGACCCAGGTGAGCGGGCTCGTCGAGCCGTCACTGCCGACGGCCCTCAACGACGCGGTCTCGGCGCTGACGTCGCTCCAGGTGACGGTCCGCCCGTCCTTCGAGGCGTTTCCGGAGGCCTCGACGACCTTGCCCGGGAAGGTGACGGTCACGGAGATGTCGGTCGCGGAGCTCATCGGCGTCTGCCCCGCCTGCGCCATGGCCCCGACCTGCTGCGTGAAGGTGTACCGCCCGTCCTGGTGGGTGATGGTCGGCAGGCCCTCGGTGCTCCCGTCGAAGCTCGACAGGGGCAGGTCCTTCGCCTTCATGGTGCAGGTCGGGTCGCCCTCGTCGTTCTCCGAGTAGACGTAGGTGACGGAGCCTCCCGTGGGGCCGGCGCCGTTCGAGGCCGAGCACGAGTCCCTCGTGAGGTAGCCCGATCCGGAGTCGTCCCACATCGAGTAGGTGACGTCGACGGTGCCGTCCTTGTCGATCGTGTAGTCCTGCTTGACGCCGCAGGCGCTCAGGAGGAGGACCAGGGGGATCGTGGCGGCCGCGGCGAGGCGGCGCAGGGAGGCGCGGGGGAGAGGGGCCATGCCCGGAGTGTAGGGGCGGTGCCGGTGCCGCCACAGGCCCCGCGCGGTCCTGTGGGCACCGGCTCAACCGGGCCGTGCTGCGAGCGGCCTCAGCGGCTGTGGCGCCGCCAGGCCAGCGCGCCGACGACGACGCCCGCGGCCACGACGCCGCCGATGATCCACGCGCTGAAGCGGTTCCAGACGCTGCGCCCCTCGTTCGTCGCGGCGTAGCCGGTGGCGGTGACGCCGTCGGAGAGCGCGTCCGCGTCCGTCCAGGTGACGGTCGTGCCGGAGACGGAGCCGCCGTCGGCGTCGACGACGGCGCCCGGGAAGGTGATCGACACCTTCGCGTCGACGACCGAGTTGAGCGAGCCGGCGTCGGCGCTGCCGGAGGCCGTCGCCCCGGCGGTGGCCGCGTCCGTGGGGGCGGCGGAGGAGCCGTCCTCCGCCGCGGCCGTGGCCGACTGGGGGTCGGTGAGCTCGCTGCCCGTGTCGAAGCCGGTGACGCTCACCTTGTACAGGTTCCCGTCGCGCTCGACGAGGGGGGCGTTCGTCCCCGTGGCCGCGTCGCTCGCGTCGGGCACGGCGACGCCGGTGATCGTGACCTCGCAGCCGACCCCGTCGTCGTCCGCGGAGCCGACCTTCGTGGCCGTGACCTTCGCGTCCTGCGTCGCGCCGATGAGCGACGGGTCGGCGTACTGCGAGCAGTCGGTCGAGTCAGTGAAGACGGAGCCGGTCGTGTCCCGCATGTCGAGGGTGACGTCGTAGGTGCCCTCCGCCGAGATCGTCATGTCCATGTGCGCGGTGCAGCCTGTGAGGGCCAGCGCGCTCGTGGCGACGGCGGCACCGGCCAGGAGGCGGCGACGGCGGGCGGTCGCTGGGCGTGCGGCGCCCGTGAGGCCGGGGGCGTCGTCGGGTGCGGCGGGGGTGGTGGTGGGCACGTCTGGACCGTACACGTGCGACGTCGTGCACGAGCGATGCACCTCGGTGCAGGCGGTGGGGGTGCGCTCGGGCATAGGTGCAGCCGATCAGGGACTTTGGGAGGACGTGCAGCCGCCTCCCGTACGGCACCATTGCTCTCGACACACCCGATTGAACCCAACGGAGGGAACCACAATGGCTGTGACTGAGCAGGACGTGCGCAACGCTGCGCCGGCCAACGCCTCGCAGGACGTCATCGACTTCGCGATCCGCATCGCCGAGCTCGGGAAGCCCGAGCAGGTCGTCTTCACCGACGGCTCCGACGAGGAGTGGACCCGCCTCACCGACGAGATGGTCGCCTCCGGGATGCTCACCCGCCTCAACCCCGAGAAGCGACCCAACTCGTTCCTCGCCCGCTCGCTGCCGAGCGACGTCGCGCGAGTCGAGTCCCGCACCTTCATCTGCTCCGAGAAGGAGGAGGACGCCGGCCCGACCAACCACTGGTACGACCCGGCCGAGATGAAGAAGATCCTCAACGAGAAGTTCGACGGCGCCTACGCCGGGCGCACCATGTACGTCATCCCCTTCTCGATGGGTCCGCTGGGAGGGCCGATCTCCCAGCTCGGCATCGAGATCACGGACTCCCCGTACGTCGTCGTCTCCATGCGGATCATGGCGCGCACCGGCACCCCCGCGATGGACCTCATCGCCGAGGGTCGCCCGTGGGTCCCCGCCGTGCACTCCGTCGGCGCCCCGCTCGCCCCGGGTGAGAAGGACACGACCTGGCCGTGCAACGAGGAGAAGTACATCACCCACTTCCCCGAGACCAACGAGATCTGGTCCTACGGCTCCGGCTACGGCGGCAACGCCCTCCTCGGCAAGAAGTGCTACGCGCTGCGCATCGCCTCGACCATGGCCCGCCGCGACGGCTGGATGGCCGAGCACATGCTCATCCTGCGCCTCACCGACGAGAAGTCCGGCAAGCGCTACCACGTCACCGCCGCCTTCCCGAGCGCCTGCGGCAAGACCAACCTCGCGATGCTCCAGCCCACGATCCCCGGCTACAAGGTCGAGACCGTCGGCGACGACATCGCCTGGATGCGCCCGGGCCCGGACGGCACCCTGCGCGCCATCAACCCCGAGGCCGGCTTCTTCGGCGTCGCCCCGGGCACGTCCTACAAGACGAACCCGATGGCCATGGAGACGATGAAGGCCAACACCATCTTCACGAACGTCGCCCTCACCGACGACGGCGACGTGTGGTGGGAGGGCATCGACGCGCCCCTGCCGGACCACCTCATCGACTGGAACGGCAACGACTACACGCCGGCCGACGCCGCCGCGGGCAAGAAGGCCGCGCACCCGAACTCGCGCTTCACGACGCCCGCCTCGCAGTGCCCGATCATCTGCCCCGACTGGGAGGCCCCCGAGGGCGTCCCGATCGACGCGATCCTCTTCGGCGGTCGCCGCGCCAGTAACGTCCCGCTCGTCGCCGAGCAGTACGAGGCCGCCCACGGCGTCTTCATCGGCGCCTCCGTCGCCTCCGAGGTCACCGCGGCCGCCACGGACGTCAAGGCCGGCTCCCTGCGCCACGACCCCTTCGCCATGCTGCCCTTCTGCGGCTACAACATGGCCGACTACTGGGGGCACTGGCTTGAGATGCAGGAGAAGCTGGGCGACAAGTTCCCGAAGGTCTACCAGGTCAACTGGTTCCGCAAGGACGAGGACGGCGCGTTCCTCTGGCCGGGCTATGGCGACAACTCCCGCGTCCTCGACTGGATCGTCCGTCGCGCCGGCGGCGAGGTCGAGGCCGTCGACGGCGTGACCGGCCGCTACCCGAGGCTCGAGGACTTCAACCTCGAGGGCATCGAGGTGGGCGAGGCCGAGTGGAACAAGATGTACGACATCGACCCCGACGCCTGGGCCGCCGAGATGGAGGACACCGAGGAGTACTTCAAGCAGTTCGGCGACAAGGTGCCCGCCGCCATCACCGAGCAGCTCGCCAAGTTCCGCGAGCGCATCGCCGCGGCCAAGGAGGCCTGAGCGACGCGGCAGCACGAGTCCTGACGTCGGCTTTGCCGGCAGAGCCGGCCCCGGTCCGTCCTCGTGACGGGCCGGGGCCGGCGCGTGTTGGGCCCGCCTGGGCTCCTGCGGTGCCCGCTCAGGCGGCGCCGACCCGGACGTCGTCTCCCTGCTCTCCGACATGGAGAGCTACTGGACGCCCAAGACCTTCGTCGAGACCTCGGACGAGACCAAGGCCGCCACCGCCTACACCGGCGACGTCAAGGACCCCGCCGTCCTCGGCCACAACGACGAGATCGTCCAGTCCATCAACGCGGCCGGCTCCGCCGACCAGACCCAGGCCCACCGCGCCCTCATCGACGCCGACTACGACTGGAAGCAGACCCTGCCCGACTCCCTCGGGCCCGTCCTCGGCGGGTGGTCCTCCGAGGGCGTCGCGGACAGCTCCCTGCCCTTCACCACCGCGTGGATCGACGAGGTCGGCGAGGGCACCAGCACCGGCAACGCGAAGAAGTACTACAACTACCCGCGTCCCTACCTCGAGTCCCGCGGCCCACCGACCTCGGCGAGAACGCCAACGACATGGCCGGTCTCGCCGACAACCTCGGCATCCACCAGGTCCCCGACTGGACCGACCCGACCACCGGCCTCACCCACACCGGCGGCTACGGCAACCTCGCCGACATGACCAAGCCCTCCCAGGCCTTCCCCTCCGGGCACACCACCTACGCCTAATCCGTCGGCATCGCGCTCGCCGAGCTCGCCCCCGAGGTCCTCACCCGCTCCTCCGAGGCCGGCAACAACCGCATCGTCCTCGGCGTCCACTACCCGCTCGACGCCATGGGCGGCCGCATCACGGCCTCCGCCGAGCTCTCCGCCCGCCTCTCCGACCCCGAGATCATCAGCGGCACCGTCGAGCCCGCGCAGGCCGAGCTCGAGAGCTACCTCGAGGGCAAGTGCGAGGACGCCGGCTACGGCGACACCCTCGAGGACTGCATCGACGCCCTCGACGCCAACGACGCGGGCGGCTACACCAACGCCTTCACCGACGTCGTCTCCACCAGCCCCGTCACGGACCGCAGCTCGGCCCTGGCGGCCTACCGCGCCCGCATGACCTACGGCTTCACGCAGACCGGCACCACGGGCCAGGCCGCCCGCGTCCCCGAGGGCGGCGAGGACCTCCTCGTCACCGCCTTCCCGACCCTCACCGACGCCCAGCGGCGCTCCGTTCTCGCCTCCGCCGAGATCGACTCCGGCTACCCGCTCGACTCCTCGAGCCTCGGCTGGCAGCGCATCGACCTCGCCGCCGCCCTGTCGGCCAAGGTCGTCCTCGACGTCCACGGCACGGTCGTCGACGTCGTCACCGGCCAGGACGAGACGAGCGTCGTCGTCCGCACGCCCAACGGCAAGGAGCGCCCGTACACCGGCGGCCACGCCTCGAGCAGCCACTCGCACGGGCGCACGACCGCCAACCGGGTCCGCTGACACCCCCCGCGCGCCCGTCGTCGGCCCTGGGCAGCGGGCCGACGACGGGCGCGGCGGCGCACCGGGTCACTCCACCGCGGGGCGGTGACGTCAGCGGCCACCGCCCCGCCCGATGCGTCTGAATAAGGCACCAGATGCCTTTCCAAGGACTTGACCGGGATCAACGTCCCTCTCCGAGTTCCCGTTCGGGGTGTGGCATTGCGGCATGGAACTCCCTGGATTCCCTGACCAGGCGAGAGCTGCAAAGGCGTCGTTCCTCGACCCCCGAGTGAATTATCTGTCGCCTGGTACCTCGCTCGTGCTCCACGTCCTGCTGGTGATTGTCGTCGTCGGATTTCCGCTCGGCGGCCTTGTGTCCGACGGACATCTGACGCGAGCCGCCATCAGCAATACCGGAGGGGGGAGCGAGGGCACCCTGGCGACCCTCGCCCTCGGCATCGCCAGCCTCGTCGTCGCTCTCGTGGTTGTTGAGCCCAAGCAGTGGCGAACCCTTCTCGAGGAGCACGCCTCGCTGGCACAGGTCACTGCCGAGGAACGCCGTTCCAACGTCGTCTTCGGCGTTCTCACGGGCATGGGAATCGTCTCCGGGGCTCTCGCCGGAGTCGCCATCGTCGTCGCGGTGGGAACCCCCGAGATCGCGCCAATCGCGACCGCTGTGGTCTTGACCGTTGTGTGGGTCGTCATCGCCATATTGCCGGCTGTGACTCGGCAGTCTGGCGCGGGGTTGCTTGTCGAGTACGCGAACTCACTGCAGGGGCTCATCGCGGTTACTGAGATCTCTCTCGGGACGGCCGGCCAGCCTGGAGAGTGTCCGTGCGGGTGTGAAGGGTGCTGCTGCGGTCGGCGCAAGAGACGGACCACGTTCGTGGATCCGGCAGCTCCGTTGGAAGCGGCCGACGCGACGTCCGCTGTGGACAGAGCCGTTGCGAGGTGGACCACCTGGCCTGCTGCTGTGCTCGTTGTCCTGGCTGTGATCGTTCTCGTGCTCGCACGTGGAGAAGGCCTGGCGATCGTCGCGGCTGTGCTCTGTTGTGCCATCGGCGTGTCCTTCGAGTTTCGTGCACGGCTATGCCTGGCGCGTCGTGCGGTCTTCGATGGGGTCACCTTCACCGTGATCGCTGTACTGCTCGGTCTGGGCAGTGGGATTGGCGCTGGTCTGGCAGCGGCTCCGGAGCCCGTGCGCGTCGTCATCGTCGGTGTCCTCGCTGCGGGTGCGAGCCTCGCCCTGTCGTTGGGGGCCGTGAGTTACTTCTGGCGCCACGGAGCCCTGGGGACTCGTCACCTCCGTCGATTGGTCCTCAACGAGCTCCTCTGCAAGACAGCGGATGCTGCTCAGCGATTCCTCGACTTCGAGACTATGTTCGGAAGCACGAACCGATCCGATTCCGCGATGCAGGATCAAGCAGACAACACGGCGGACGCGAACGTCGAACGCACCCTTCGTCAGTTGCATGCCGAGATTTGGGCCGAGCTCGACTCCGACTCGGCCCGTGAAGCCGCACGGACCGCGCTCGAGGCGGTGAATGAGGTCCGTCGGCGTCGATATTCTTCCTGCTGCTGATGAGTCGGATTCTGAGTGGTCCCACTAGGAGGATGCTCCCCTCAAGCATCTTGTGAAGTGACGTCGTGCCCGTCCCCGTGCCGCGCGGGGCCGCGCACGCGGCCTGAGACCCCGGGCGCGCAGCGCGCCCGCCCCGCTACGCTGATCCCGTGAAGATCCTGCTTCTCGGGTCCGGCGCGCGCGAGCACGCCCTGGCCCGCGCCCTCGCCGCCGATCCCACCACCACCGAGCTCGTCGTCGCCCCCGGCAACCCCGGCACCGCGACCATCGCCACCAACCTCAAGGCCGACGCCTCCGACCCCGCCGAGGTCCTCTCCCTCGCCACCGAGATGGAGGCCGACCTCGTCGTCGTCGGCCCCGAGGCGCCCCTCGTCGCCGGCGTCGCCGACTCCCTGCGCGACGCCGGGTTCCCCGTCTTCGGCCCCGGCGCCGAGGCCGCCCGCCTCGAGGGCTCCAAGGCCTTCGCCAAGGAGGTCATGGAGGCCGCCGGGGTCCCCACGGCCGCCGCCGCCGTCTGCGCCACCGAGGACGAGCTCGCCTCCGCCCTCGACCGCTTCGGCGCCCCCTACGTCGTCAAGGAGGACGGCCTGGCCGCCGGCAAGGGCGTCGTCGTCACCTCCGACCGCGACGCCGCCCTCGAGCACGGCCGCGCCTGCCTCGCCAAGGAGGGCGGCCGCGTCGTCATCGAGGACTTCCTCGACGGCCCCGAGGTCTCCCTCTTCTGCGTCTGCGACGGCGCCACCGTCCGCCCGCTCGCCCCCGCCCAGGACTTCAAGCGCCTCGGCGACGGCGACGCCGGCCCCAACACCGGCGGCATGGGCGCCTACACGCCGCTCACCTGGGCCCCCGACGGCCTCACCGAGGAGGTCGTCCGCGACGTCGCCCAGCCCGTCGTCGACGAGATGGCCCGCCGCGGTACTCCCTTCTCCGGCCTGCTCTACTGCGGCCTCGCGCTGACCAGCAAGGGCACCCGCGTCGTCGAGTTCAACGTCCGCTTCGGCGACCCCGAGACCCAGGCCGTCCTCGCACGCCTCACCTCCTCCCTGCCCGAGCTGCTGCTCGCTGCCGCCACCGGCCGCCTCGACGAGGTCCCCGCCCCCACCTGGGCGGACCAGGCCGCCGTCGACGTCGTCCTCGCCGCCCCCGGCTACCCGGGCACCGTCACCACCGGCGGCGTCATCACCGGAGTCGAGGAGGCCGAGCAGGTCGAGGGCGTCCACGTCCTCCACGCCGGCACCGGCCTCGACGACGACGGCAGGCTCATCGCCACCGGCGGCCGCGTCCTGTCCGTCGTCGCGCTCGGCGACTCCGTCCGGGCCGCGCGCGAGCGCGCCTACGAGGGCCTGTCCCGCATCCACCTCGAGGGCTCGCAGCACCGCACCGACATCGCGCTCGGCCGCTGAGCCCGCAGCCCAGGCACCCACGAGGGCACGATCCCGTCGGTCGGGGCCGCGCCCTCGTCGCGTCACGGGGCCCGATCACGGCACCGGTCGGCGCTCCGGGCCCGGGTGCGCGAGTCCACGGGCGCCCGGGAGGGCGGACGCCGCCGTGGGAGCGGGCGATGCCTGTCACACACCGGTGGCAGGATGGGGCCATGAGCCCCGCAGCGCCCGCCACCCCCTCGAAGCCCGTCATCCCCCCGGCCCCCGAGGTCCCGGGCTGGGAGCACGTCTCCTCCGGCAAGGTCCGCGACGTCTACCGGCCCGCCGCCGGCGGTGACTGGGACGGCAAGGACGTCCTCCTCGTCGTCGCCTCGGACCGCATCAGCGCCTACGACCACATCCTCTCGACCGAGATCCCGGACAAGGGCAAGGTCCTCACCGCCCTGTCCGCGTGGTGGTTCGCGCAGCTCGCCGACGTCGTCCCCAACCACCTCGTCTCCATGGACGTGCCCCAGCAGGTCGCCGGCCGCGCCATGATCTGCGAGCGCCTCGACATGTACCCCGTCGAGTGCGTCGCCCGCGGCTACCTCACCGGCTCCGGCCTGGTCGAGTACCGCGCCGGCGGGGAGGTCTGCGGCGTCGCCCTGCCCGGCGGCCTCACCGAGGCCTCCCGCCTTCCGCGCCCCGTCTTCACACCTGCCGCCAAGGCCGAGCTCGGCGACCACGACGAGAACGTGTCTCTCGACCGCGTCAAGGAGATGATCGGGGACCGCCCCGCCGCCGCTCTGCGCGAGCTCACCATCCGCCTCTACTCCCGCGCCGCGGAGATCGCGCGAGAGCGGGGCATCCTCCTCGCGGACACCAAGTTCGAGTTCGGCACCGACGCCTCCGGCCGCATCGTCCTCGGCGACGAGGTCCTCACCCCCGACTCCTCGCGCTTCTGGCCCGCCTCCGAGTGGGTCCCCGGCGAGGTCACCCCCTCCTTCGACAAGCAGTTCGTCCGCGACTGGCTCACCGAGGAGTCCGGCTGGGACCGCCACGGCGACGCCGAGCCCCCGGCCCTGCCCGCCGAGGTCGTCGAGCGCACCCGCGCCCGCTACCTCGAGGCCTACGAGCGCCTCACCGGCTCGCCCCTCGCGCTGTGAGCACCGCGGCGGGAGACGCCCCCGCGCCCCAGGGGTCCTCGACGACGCAGCGCCGCTTCACGCCCGGCCCCGGCCTCATCGTGGTCGGGGCGGGGGCCCTGCTCGTCATCGTGCTGGCGCTCGCGGCCGCCGTCACCGCCTCGCTCGGCGCCAAGGGCGCCTCCGCCGTCCTCGGCGGCATCGCCCTCGTCATCCTGGGTGCCGGGCTCATCGCCTGGCTCCGCGTCCCCGCACGCTCCCTCGTCGTCAACGCCCCGCGCCTGCGCCTCGAGCGCAACCGCGCCCGCGCCGCCCAGCGCCGTCGCGCCGAGCAGGCCGCCGCCGACGGCGCCGCAGGAGCCGCCGCGGACGGGCGCGGCCGCGGCGCCCGCCGTGCTGCAGCCCGCCCCGGCACCGACCTCGCGCGCCCCGTCCTCGGCACCGACCTCAGCCTCCCGCCCTCGGGCGGCCGGCGGGAGCTCACCACCCGTGACGTCGTCACGGGTCCCGTCTCGACGCTCCTCGCCTCCACCCGCCTCGGCGTCGCCGCCGACGAGCGCCTCGCCGGAACGAGCGCGGGGGAGGGGATCATGCGCGTCCTCCAGCTCCTCGGCGGCTGCGTCGGCTTCGTCCTCGTCGCCCTCGGCCTCGCCAGCGTCCTCGGGCAGGTGATCCGGTGACGCCGCCGATCGGCCGACAGAGCCGCCCCTCCCAGGATCACGAGCCCGTCGACTGGGGCACGAGCGCGCCCCGCCCGCGCCCGGGCGCCGCCCGCACGGCGGGCGCCTCCGGCCCGACGGACCCCGACGTCGACTGGGGCGTCGGCCGCGAGGCCCCCGAGCCCGCGCCCACCCCGGGCCAGCGCGCCCGCACACCCTGGCCCGCCGCGGTCCGCCGTCGGCGCCTCACCGGCGTCCTCTACGCGCTCCTCGGCCTCGTGCTGGCCACCTGGTCCGCCATGAACCTCGCGACCGCGGCCGACGCAGGCCACCCCTGGGTCCCGCCGTGGCTCGTCGTCGTCCTCGGCGGCGCCGGGCTCGTCTCGGCCGCCGGCTACCTCGCCTGGGCCGGAGGCACTCCCGTCGCTCGGGAGGACGAGCGCTGGACCCCGCGTGAGGTCGACGAGCTCGCCGGCCTCACCGAGTCGCGCAGCGGCGTCGACGGCGTGCCCGGGCCCGTTCACGTCATGGGAACCTCGACCCTCGACACCTCCCGCCAGGCCCCCGCCGGCGTCGCCGGCGCCGTCGGCGGCTTCATGCTCGCCGGCGCGGTGGTCTGCGCCGTCGTCGCCCTCGTCCTCGGCCCCGCCTGGCTGCTCGGCACCGCGGCCCTCGCCGTCGGCGGGACCATCGCCATCCGCCTCGCGGGGGACTGGCTCGGGCACGTCTGAGCCGGCCGGGGCGGCCCCGCGGGCGCGGCGCACCCGCGGGGCCCGCCCCCCGGAGCGCCGCAGTGCTGAGCCCCGCCCGCTCCGCAGACGGCCTCCCGGACGCGGGCGCGCTCCGGTGCTGAGACCGGGCGTCCGGGCCCGAGACGAGCGGGGTACCCTGAGCGAGGACCTTCCTCTCCCCAGACAACCCAGGAGGACCGATGGGACGCATCGTCGTCGAGGTCATGCCCAAGCCGGAGATCCTTGACCCGCAGGGCAAGGCGGTCGTGGGAAGCCTCCCGCGACTCGGATTCGACCAGTTCACCTCCGTGCGCCAGGGGCGCCGCTTCGAGCTGACGGTGGACGGGGAGGTCACCCAGGAGGACCTCGACGCCGCCGCCAAGGCCGCCGAGACGCTCCTGTCGAACCCCATCATCGAGGACGTCATCTCCGTGCGGGCGGACGAGGGAGCCCAGGCGTGACCCGCATCGGCGTCATCACCTTCCCCGGAACCCTCGACGACGTCGACGCCCTGCGCGCCGTCCGCCTCGCCGGCGCCGAGCCCGTCTCCCTGTGGCACAAGGACGCCGACCTCCACGGCGTCGACGCCGTCGTCGTCCCCGGTGGCTTCTCCTACGGCGACTACCTGCGCTGCGGCGCCATCGCCCGCTTCGCCCCCGTCATGACCGAGGTCGTCGAGGCCGCCGGCAAGGGCATGCCCGTCCTGGGCATCTGCAACGGCTTCCAGATCCTCGCCGAGGCCCACCTCCTGCCCGGCGCCCTCATCCGCAACGAGCAGCAGAAGTTCATCTGCCGCGAGCAGCGCCTGCGCGTCGAGTCCACGACCACCGCCTGGACCAACCTCTTCGAGGACGGTGCGGAGATCACCGTCCCGCTCAAGAACGGCGAGGGCAACTTCATCGCCTCCCCGGCCGAGCTCGAGCGCCTCGAGGGCGAGGGCCGCGTCGTCTTCCGCTACCTCGACAACCCGAACGGCTCCGCCAACGACATCGCGGGCGTCCGCAACGAGCGCGGCAACGTCGTCGGCCTCATGCCGCACCCGGAGCACGCCGTCGAGCCCGGTTTCGGTCCCGACTCCGCCACCGGCCCCCGCACCGGCACTGACGGCCTGCGCCTCTTCCAGTCCGCGATCAGCTCCCTCGTCAGCGCCTGAGGCCGGCAGCAACCTCGCGTCCGACGCACCGACGGCGCCGCTCCCCACCCGGGGAGCGGCGCCGTCGTCGTATCCACAGATGCGAGGGCTGTGCTTGTGGATAACCCGATGCGGATCAGGTCACGAAAGGGTGAATTCCGGTCCGTCGGACGCCTGGCGTGGACAGGTGCGGCTCGGGCTGCGTCGGACAGGAAACGGCACCGTCGCGCGGATCCTGCGGGTGGAGCCTCGCGCCGCCACCCGCAAGAACCGCGAGATCTCAATGATTTGACGCCGTCGAGGGATCTGGGTTAGGCGCCCTTTGCGGTGGCCCGACCGATACGACCGTGCGCGCATCCGTGTGGCACGCGAGGCCGTGTGGGCAGTGACCACAGGGCGAACCGCGCCATCACGCGATTCCCCACCTCTGTGCACAAGGCTGTGGACCGAGTCTGTGGAAAACCCCTCGGCGTGTCACGCTGAGGGGCTCGTCCGGGGGAGGGGGTCAGGCCTCGACGGCACGCCCGATGACGTCGACGACTTCGATGAGGTGACGGTCCGGGAGGAACCCGCGGCGCACCGACTCGTGCGCTGCCGCACCCATCTCCGCGGCCCGCTCCGAGAGAAGGAGGAGGTCGCGGACCGCCTCCGCCCACGCCGCGGCGTCGTCCGGAGCGACGAGGACGCCGTCGACGCCGTCCTCCACCTGGTCGACGATCCCGCCGACCGCGCTCGCCACGACGGGCGCCTTCTTCCACATCGCCTCGGCGACCGTGAGCCCGAAGGCCTCGACCTGCGAGCGCTGCGTGACGACGCCGCTCACGCGCTGCAGCGCGTTGACGATCGTCGCGTTGACCTCGCGGTCCGCCGTCGGGATGCCGAGGACGTGGACGCGCGACGCCACCGAGGGTGGCAGCGTCTCGACGCGCTCGAGGATCCCGCGCAGCACCGCGCTCGGCCCAGCCTCGCGCTCGGGGTCCACCGCCGGCCCCGCCAGGACGAGGTGCAGGTCCTCCGGGAGCGTCCCGGTCTGCGAGGCGAAGGCCTCGATGAGCTCGAGCCCGCCCTTGAGGCGGTCCCAGCGCTGCACCTGCGTCACGAGGCGCGCGCCCACCGGCACCGGTCCGCCCGCGAGTACCGCCTCGTCCTCCAAGCCTCGGAAGGCGTCGGGGCGACCGTCCTCGCGCAGCAGCGGCACGGCGTCGAAGGGGGACTCGCCCTCGGCGATCCCGGCCAGTCGCACGACGGCCCACGCCTCGTCCCGGTCGAGCGGCCGGTTCTTGGGGGAGTCCGGGTTGATGGAGGGCCGCACGACGGCGCAGCGCTCCTCCTCGATGTAGGGCGGCCGGTACTCGGGCCGCGAGACGACGACGAGGTCGACGTCCTCGAGGTAGCGGTCCAGGAAGGCCCAGGCGCGCTGCCCTGCCTCGCCGGCCTCCGCGACGCCGGCGTGGCAGCGCCACACCACCGTCGCGCCCGCCGCGCGGAAGGCCTTCGCCAGCCCCGCCGTCGAGGGGTCGTGGAGGACGACGACGTCGCCCTCGCGGACCTCGTCCACGACGTTCTCCGCGTTCGAGGCGAGGACGTGCTCGTACAGGTCGCGCTGCTTGTCGCCCAGGCGGCCGCCGTCGCCGTCGGAGCCGTGGATGCCGGCGTGCAGGCGGGCTGCGAGGGTGACGAAGTCGGCCGGGGCGTCGAGCGCGAGCCAGCGCGCGTCGACGTCGAGCCCCCGGGCGTAGCCGACGAGCGGGGCGACGGTCTCGGCCGGGCCCGCCCCGGGCGCCGCCGGCGGCGTCACGGTCCACACGGTCCTTCCTTCCAGCAGGCCGTGGGCGGCCTCCACGCCGTCGTGGAGGCGGTGCACGGCGAGCTCGTCGAGGTGGCCCTCGAGATCCGACAGGGGCAGCGGTGCGACGTCGATGGTTCTCATGACCCGATCCTGCCCCCTTTTCGTGTGAGGTGCGGCACTTCGGAGGGTGCGTCGTCGAGCCGTGGCCACCACCGGCTCCGACCGGCGGACGCCCGGGTCGCGCGCCGCGCCGCGCGGGTATCCTTCAAGACGGTCACGTCCCTCCTCGAACCCAGGAGCAGCCGCATGGCACCTGCGTCCACCCGTCCCGCCGACGTCAACCAGCCCCGTCCCGTCGAGCACCCCGACACCGTCCAGGACGCCGCGTCGACGCCCGACCAGGAGATGCCCTACAAGGAGCTCGGCCTCAAGGACGACGAGTACGCCTCCATCAAGGAGCTCCTGGGCCGCCGCCCCACCAACGCCGAGCTCGCCATGTACTCGGTCATGTGGTCGGAGCACTGCTCCTACAAGTCCTCCAAGATCCACCTGGGGCAGTTCGGCCAGAAGGTCACGCCCCAGATGAAGGAGCACCTCCTCGTCGGCATGGGCGAGAACGCCGGCGTCGTCGACATCGGCGACGGCTGGGCCGTCACCTACAAGGTCGAGTCCCACAACCACCCGAGCTTCGTCGAGCCCTACCAGGGCGCCGCCACCGGCGTCGGCGGCATCGTCCGCGACATCATCTCCATGGGCGCCCGCCCCGTCGCCGTCATGGACCAGCTCCGCTTCGGCGCCGCCGACCACCCCGACACCCAGCGCGTCGTCCACGGCGTCGTCGCCGGCGTCGGCGGCTACGGCAACTGCCTCGGCCTGCCCAACATCGGCGGCGAGACCGAGTTCGACGCCTCCTACCAGGAGAACCCGCTCGTCAACGCCCTGTGCGTCGGCGTCCTGCGCCACGACGACATCCACCTCGCCAACGCCTCCGGCGCCGGCAACAAGGTCGTCCTCTTCGGCGCCCGCACCGGCGGCGACGGCATCGGCGGCGCCTCCATCCTTGCGTCCGAGTCCTTCGAGGACGGCATGCCGGCCAAGCGCCCCAGCGTCCAGGTGGGCGACCCCTTCATGGAGAAGGTCCTCATCGAGTGCTGCCTCGACCTGTTCAAGGAGGACCTCGTCCTCGGCATCCAGGACCTCGGCGCGGCCGGCATCTCCTGCGCCACCAGCGAGCTCGCCTCCAACGGCGACGGCGGCATGCACGTCGACCTCGAGAACGTTCTCCTGCGCGACCCGAGCCTCACCGCCGGCGAGATCCTCATGAGCGAGTCCCAGGAGCGCATGATGGCCGTCGTCTCCCCGGACAAGCTCGACGACTTCATGGCCATCATCGACAAGTGGGACGTCGAGGCCGCCGTCATCGGCGAGGTCAACGGCTCCGGCCGCCTCACCATCGACCACTTCGGCGAGCGCATCGTCGACGTCGACCCCAAGACGGTCGCCCACGAGGGCCCCACCTACGACCGCCCCTACGCCCGCCCCGCCTGGCAGGACGACCTCCAGGCCGACACCTCCGAGAGCCTCGCGCGCCCCGAGACCAAGGACGCCCTCGCCGAGCAGGTCACCGCCGTCGTCACGAGCGTCAACCAGGCCTCCCCGGCCTGGGTCACCAACCAGTACGACCGCTTCGTGCGCGGCAACACCGGCCTCGCCCAGCCCGACGACGCCGGCGTCATCCGCGTCGACGAGGCCACCGGCCGCGGCATCGCCATCGCCACCGACGCCAACGGCCGCTTCACCAAGCTCGACCCGGCCACCGGCGCCGCCCAGGCCCTGGCTGAGTCCTACCGCAACGTCTGCACCGTCGGCGCCAAGCCGCTGGCCGTCTCCGACTGCCTCAACTTCGGCTCCCCGGAGGACCCCGACGCCATGTGGCAGCTCGTCGAGGCCATCACCGGGCTCGCCGACGCCTGCCAGGTCATGGGCGTGCCCGTCACCGGCGGCAACGTCTCCCTCTACAACTCGCACGGCAAGGCCAAGGGCCTCATCGACTCCTCGATCAACCCGACCCCGGTCGTCTGCGTCCTTGGCGTCATGGACGACGTGCGCCGCGCCAACCCGTCCGGCTGGTCCGAGGAGGGCCTCGCCATCATCGCGCTCGGCACCACCGAGGACGAGCTCGACGGCTCCGCCTGGACCCGCGTCGTCCACGACCACCTCGGCGGCCTGCCCCCCAAGGTGGACCTGGAGGAGGAGATGGCCCTCGGCCGTGTGCTCCTGGCCCTGTCCGAGGCGGACATGCCCGACGGCTCGCGGATCGTGCGCGCCGCCCACGACCTCGCCGCCGGCGGCCTCGTCCAGACCCTCGTCGACGCGGTCCTGCGCCAGGGTGTCGGCGCCAGCGTCGACCTCTCCGCCCTGCCCGGCGACGTCGACGACTTCACCGCGCTGTTCTCCGAGTCCGGAGCCCGCGCCATCATCGCGGTCCCCGAGGCCGCGCTGCCCGTCGTCGCTGCGGCCGCCGAGGCCGAGGACATCGCCTGGGGCCGCCTCGGCACCACGGGCGGCGAGCTCCTCGTCATCAACGGCTCGGACCTCCTCGCCGACGGCGGGGCCGGCACCCCGCTCGTCCTCGACCTGGACGAGCTGCGCGCCGGCGTCGAGGGCACCCTGCCCGCGATCTTCTGAGCCGCACCTCCCGCGAGATCGGGACATCCTGACCGCGAGATCGGGACATCGTGTCGCCGATGGGGCGCCGTCCGGACAGCCGGACGGCGCCCCATCGCCGAGTCCGCTCAGCTCTCGCGCTGCGGATGGTCGGTCCGCGCGTCGAGCGGGGGCGGACGCTCACGGCACGCGGGACCGGGTGGGCTCTCGCGGCCGTCGGCGCCCCGCGCGCGCCGCTCAGACGCGGACGAGCACCTCGCCGTGCACGACGACGAACCAGCCGTCCGGGTCCTCGCTCCAGGCGCGCCAGTCGGCCGCCATCGCCTCGAGGTCGGCGTGACTCGCCGCGCCGGCCGCCTCCGCCTGCGGGCCGAAGGAGGACAGGCAGCGCTGCGCCCAGGTCCCTCCCCACCAGCGACGCAGCTCATCCGTCGCGTAGCACCAGGTCGACGCCGAGCAGGTGACCGAGCCGGCGCCGCCGTCGAGACCGGCCTCGCGGCACCAGGCCAGCAGACGCGATCCGGCGTCGGGCTCCCCGCCGTTCGACCGGGCCGTGCTCATGTAGACGTCCCGCCAGGCGTCCATCCCGGGGCGCTGAGGGAACCACGTCATCGCCGAGTACACCGCGTCGCGCGCTGCCACGATCCCGCCCGGCCGCGCCACCCGCGCCATCTCGCGCAGCGCCTGGACCGGGTCGGCGACGTGCTGGAGCACCTGGTGGGCGTGGACGACGTCGAAGGAGCCGTCCTCGAAGGGCAGGGCGTGCACGTCCCCCGTCACGAGCCCGACGGCGTCGGAGAGCCCGCGGGCCTCGAGCGTCCCGGCGGCCGCCTTGAGGGCCGCGGGCGCCCCGTCCAGCCCGATGACGCGCCCGGGCGCCACGGCCTGCGCGAGGTCCGCGGTGATCGTCGCCGGCCCGCAGCCGACGTCGAGCAGGCTCATCCCCGCCCGCAGGCGGGGGAGGAGGTAGGCCGCCGAGTCCGCGGCGGTGCGGTGGGCGTGGTTCGCGAGGACGGCGGCGGTGTGGCCGTGGGTGTAACGGGCGGGCATGGGGACGACGCTAGGGCGCCCTCCCGCGCGGTGCGGCCGGGAACCGCCGAGCGAGAACGGCTAGCCTCACAACCACGGGCCGGCACGGAGCCTCCGGCATCCGTGGTTGCATGAACCTGTGAGCGGAAGACACGCGACCGAGCACCCCCTCCCCGGTCAGTCCCCTGAGGAGCCCCTCGGCGTCGTCGTCATCGGCGCCGGCCAGGCGGGACTCTCCGCCGCCGGGGAGCTCGTGCGCCGCGGTGCTGTCGTCGGCGAGGACCTCCTCGTCCTCGACGCCGAGGACGGCCCAGGTGGGGCCTGGCGGCACCGCTGGGACTCCCTCACCATCGGCAAGGCGCACCGGATCGCCGACCTGCCGCGCTTCCCCGCCGGCGACATGGACGAGTCGCGGCCGAGCAACGCCGTCGTCCCCGAGTACTACGGCCGCTACGAGGTCGACCGAGAGCTCCAGGTCCTGCGCCCCGTGCGCGTTACCGCCGTCCGCTCCACCGGCGTCCCCGCCGAGCGGCTGAGACTGGACGACGCCTCCCGCCGTCGGGACGCGACGGAGGAGGGAACCGGCGCCCCGGGCGTCCCCCGCGACACGCTCCTCCTCGTCGAGGCCGAGACCCCCGAGGGCCGCTGCGCCTGGTGGACCCGGATGGTCGTCTCCGCCGCCGGCACCTGGCGCCACCCCTACGTGCCGCACGTGCCGGGCATCGAGACCTTCGCCGGCCGGCAGCTCCACACCGCGACCTACCGCGACCCCGAGGACCTCGCCGGGCAACGCCTCCTCGTCGTCGGCGGCGGTCTCTCCGCGGTTCAGATGATCCTCGAGATCACCCCCGTCACCGCCTCCGTCGTCTGGGCCACCCGTCGGCCGCCGAACTTCACCTTCACCGCCTTCGACGAGATCTGGGGCGCCGAGGTCGAGGCCGCCGTCAACGCGCGAACCGCCGCCGGCGCCCGCCCGGTCAGCGTCGTGCGCACGACCGGCATTCCGATGCTCCCGGCCTACCTCGACGGCGTCGAGCGCGGTCTCCTCGTCAGCCGCGGCATGTTCGACCGGGTCCGGCCCGACGGCGTCCGCTTCTCCCCGTCCGTCACCAGCCAGGACCCCGCCGGCCTCGGCCCCTCCGCGCAGCGGGGGAGCGGACTCGTCGTCCCCGCCTCCTGGCGTCCCTACGAGCGGGAGACCTGGGTGGAGGCGGAGACGATCTTCTGGAACACGGGCTTCCGCGCCGCCCTCGAGCACCTCGCCCCGCTGCGACTGCGCGAGCGGGCCGACGACGCCGTTCCGGGCGGCGCGGCGCGCGACGGCCGGGGTGGCCGCGACTCGGGCATCCGCACGGACGGGCGCACCGGCGTCGTCAAGGACCCCCGCGTCCTCCTCGTCGGCTACGGCTCCTCCGCCTCGACCCTCGGGGCGACCCGCGCCGGAGCGGAGGCCGCGCGCCGCGCCGCCAAGCGCCTCGGGATCCTCAGGCGGCGCTGACCGGCTGCGCCGTGGTCGGTTCTCGCACTTTTCGGGCGCCCGCCGAGTGGCGGAGGCCCTCGACTGCCCGTCATCCCGCCGATCCCGGCCCGGCGTCGGGTGGTTCGCGCTCTGAGGGTGCGGGGACGGACCCCTCGCGGCGCGCCCGCACCTCGAGGGGAGCCCTCGCGGTGCCTGGCTGCCGCATCGCCGCCGCGCCTACGCTCGGTCCATCACCGGTTCGCCACCACGTGAGGAGCCACGCATGACCGCCACCACCGACGAGTCCGTCTTCGCCGCCGAGAACGTCTTCGGCAAGGGCGATCCGAACACCGCCTTCGCCCAGTACTTCATCGGCAACAGCTTCCTCAAGAACCTCGTCGAGGACGACCAGTGCGTCGTCGGCGTCCACAACGTCACCTTCGAGCCCGGCTGCCGCAACAACTGGCACATCCACCACGCCACCTCGGGCGGCGGACAGGTCCTCATCTGCACCGCCGGCTCGGGCTGGTACCAGGAGGACGGCAAGGAGGCCGTGAGTCTTGAGCCCGGAACCGTCGTCTACACCCGCGCCGGCGTCAAGCACTGGCACGGCGCCAAGGCCGACTCCTGGTTCAGCCACGTCGCGCTCGCGGTCCCCGGTGAGGACATCTCGAACGAGTGGCTCGAGCCCGTCGACGACGAGCACCACTCGGCGCTCTGACGCCGGAGGACGCAGGGCTCTGACGTCGGAGGACGCAGGGCTCTGACGTCGGAGGACGCAGGGCTCTGACGTCGGAGGACGCAGGGCTCTGACGCCGGAGGACGCAGGGCTCTGACGCCGGAGGACGCAGGGCTCTGAGCGTCCTCGGGCGCCGACGCCATCCAAGCGACCTCCGACGGCCGTCTCCCCGCACAGGGGAGGCGGCCGTCGGCATGCGCACGCCTCCCAAGGTCCGATCCTCGACCGCGAATCGTCCGAACCCTGGGATGACTGGCATGATGGTCCGTGCGGCGGGGCGCCCGGCTCCGCGCGGACCACGAAGGAGCCCCATGCAGGACGTCATCGAGAAGGTCTACGGGCAGGTCGTCGCCCGCAACCGCGGCGAGGAGGAGTTCCACCAGGCCGTGCGCGAGGTCCTCGACTCGCTGCGCCCCGTCCTCGACAAGCACCCCCACTATGCCGATGACGCCCTCCTCGAGCGGATCGTCGAGCCCGAGCGTCAGATCATGTTCCGCGTCCCGTGGATGGACGACGCCGGCGAGGTCCACGTCAACCGCGGCTTCCGCATCGAGTTCAACTCCGCCCTCGGCCCCTACAAGGGCGGTCTGCGCTTCCACCCCAGCGTCAACGCCGGCATCATCAAGTTCCTCGGCTTCGAGCAGATCTTCAAGAACGCCCTGACCAACCAGGCGATCGGCGGCGGCAAGGGCGGCTCCGACTTCGACCCCCACGGCCGCTCCGACGCCGAGGTCATGCGCTTCTGCCAGTCCTTCATGACCGAGCTCTCCCGCCACATCGGCCCGGACACGGACGTCCCCGCCGGTGACATCGGCGTCGGCGGCCGCGAGATCGGCTACATGTTCGGCCAGTACAAGCGCCTCACCAACCGTTACGACGCCGGCGTACTCACCGGGAAGGGCCTGGGATGGGGCGGCTCCCTCATCCGCACCGAAGCCACCGGCTACGGCACCGTCCTCTTCGCCCAGTCCATGCTCGCCACCAAGGGGAAGGACCTCGACGGCAAGCGCGTCGCCGTCTCCGGCTCCGGCAACGTCGCGATCTACGCGATCGAGAAGCTCCAGCAGCTCGGCGCCACGCCGATCACCGTCTCGGACTCCTCCGGCTGGGTCCTCGACGAGGACGGCATCGACCTCGAGCTCCTCAAGCAGGTCAAGGAGGTCGAGCGCGGACGCGTCTCCGACTACGTCTCGCGCAAGAAGGGCGCCGAGCTCCGCACGGAGGGGCGGCCCTGGTCCGTGCCCGTCGACGTCGCCCTGCCCTGCGCCACCCAGAACGAGCTCGGGGCCGACGACGCCCGCGACCTCCTGCGGAACGGTGCGAGCGTCGTCGCCGAGGGCGCCAACATGCCCTCGACCCCGGAGGCCATCGAGGCCTTCCAGGAGGCGAGCATCCTCTACGCGCCCGGCAAGGCCTCCAACGCGGGCGGCGTCGCCACCTCCGCCCTGGAGATGGAGCAGAACGCCGGCCGCACCCGCTGGGACGCCGAGACCGCCGAGGCCCGCCTCACCGAGATCATGGCGGACATCCACGACTCCTGCATCGAGGCCGCCGAGACCTACGGGCGCCCGGGCGACTACGTGCTCGGCGCGAACGCCGCCGGGTTCACGCGTGTCGCCGACGCGATGATCGCGCACGGCGTCGTCTGACAGCTCCCGGCTCCTCACGTCGTCGGCCGTCTCCCCGCGGGAGACGGCCGACGACGTCTCCGGACGGGGCGAGGCAGTGGCCCCGGGCTCAGGCGAGCGGCGTCGAGCGCGGCCGTGGAGGGGGCGGGCGGCGCCGTCGGACGACTCCGCAACGACGGTGCGGTGAACAGTTCGGAAAAGGTGTCGATCGTGTCACGGCCCGGGCCTACCCTGACGTCGTCCCACCCCAGACCCCCATGAGGATCCCCATGACCCCCTCCCGCCCCGGCAGGACCGTCGCCGCGCCCGCCGTCGCCGCCACCGGCGACACCACGACGATCAACCTCCTCGGCATCACCGACCTGCACGGCCACATCGACCGCGTCGAGTCGAACGGAAAGGTCTCCGAGCCCGGCGCCGTCACCCTCGCCTGCGAGGTCGCAGCGGCCCGCAACGCCGACGCCTCCACCCTCCTCGTGTCCAACGGGGACAACGTCGGCGGCTCCGCCTACACCTCCTCGATCCTCGACGACGAGCCCACAATCAGCATTCTCAACGCCATCGGCCTCGACGTCACGAGCACCGGCAACCACGAGTTCGACCAGGGCATCACCGACCTCGCCGGCCGCATCATCCCCGAGCTCGACGCCCCGGTCCTCTCCGCCAACGTCACCGGCAGCTCCGTCCTCGACTCCGAGGGCGACGGCAACGGCACGTGGGTCAAGACCGTCAACGGCGTCAAGGTCGGCTTCGTCGGCGTCGTCACCGACGAGCTCCCCAGCCTCGTGTCCAAGTCGGCTCTGTCCGGCCTCACCGTCTCCCCGTCGATCGCCACCGCGAACGCCCGCGCCACCGAGCTCAAGGAGTCCGGGAAGGCCGACGTCGTCGTCGTCCTCGCCCACGAGGACGCCGACATCTACGGCAAGGAGCTCAACGGGGACGTCGACGCCGTGTTCGGCGGTCACACCCACGTCCCCTACGCCCAGACGATCACGGGTGACGACGGCAACGAGATCGCCGTCGTCCAGGCCGACCACTACGGCCTCAAGCTCGGCGAGATCTCGCTGACCCTCACGGAGAACGCGGACGGCACGAAGGACGTCACGGCGCGTACCGCGGAGAACAAGGACCTCACCACCTCCGACTGCACCACCGACGCCTACGGCGTGGCCGCCCTCGTCTCCCAGGCCGACGCCGACGCCGCCACCGAGGGCTCCAAGACGATCGCCACCCTCGCCACCGACTTCAACCGCGGCACGAACACCGGCTCCACGGACTCCTCCGACGCCGGCTCGAACCGCTCCACCGAGTCCACCGCCTCCAACCTCATCGCCGACTCCTTCCAGTCCTGGCTCGCCGGCGACATCAAGCCGACGGCCGACCACTACGTCGGCCTCATGAACCCGGGCGGCGTCCGCGCCGACTACGCGGCCGGTGAGCTCACCTCCGGCGAGGCCTACCAGGTCCAGCCCTTCGGCAACGAGATGGCCTACGCCACCTACACCGGCGCCCGGCTCAAGACCGTCCTCGCCGAGCAGTGGCAGCCGACGACGACGCGCGCCGCCCTCATGCTCGGCGTGTCCGGCAACGTCAAGGTCGTCGTCGACCAGACGGCCGCCGACGAGCTCGAGGGCTACTTCACGCAGATCTCGAGCGGCGCCGCCACCGCGGGCTCCCTCGCCGACGCGATCGCGGCCGCCCGCGCGAAGGTCATCTCCTCCGTCACCATCGACGGCGCGACCCTCGCGGACACCGATTCCGTCGCCATCGCCTCCAACACCTTCCTGCTTGCCGGCGGCGACAGCTTCACCGCCCTCGGCGACTCGTCGATGACCGACACCGGCCAGCTCGACCGCGACGTCACCTCCGCCTACCTCAAGGCCGAGCAGCCCCTCTCCGCGTCCTACGCGAAGCGCCAGACCGGCCTCACCTCCTCCACGGCCGACGGCACGACGACGGTCCGCCTCACCGGGCTCTCCTTCACGCCGACCGCCGAGCAGACCGCCGACGGCGCCGCCAGGTCCGTGACCGCCACGGTCCCGACGACGGGCGGCTCCACGACGACGCTCGCCACCGTCGACATCGACCGCACCGTCACCTCCGGCCGTCCGGAGACCGGCCAGGCCTCGCTCTCCTTCGCCGTCCCCGCGGACGCGGCCACTCACGCCTGCCCGGGCAGCTCCTCGAGCTCGTCCAACATCGAGCCCTGCGCCACTGTGACTCTCACGGTGATGAGCAACGCGGGCGAGGCGACCGGCACGTACACGGTCGAGGTCCCGGCCTACGACGCGGCCACCACCGACCCGACGCCCGCTCCGACGGCGGAGCCGAGCGCGGAGCCCACGGCCGAGCCCACGACGGAGCCCAGCGCGGAGCCCACCGCCCAGCCGACCACGACGGCTTCCGCCTCCCCGAGCGCGGCCCCGACCGCGACGCCCAGGCACCCGTCCACGGGTCACCACAAGGCACCGCACAAGGGGCACGGCAGCACCCGACCGGGTCACGGGCACAAGACCCCGAGGAGCCACGGCCCCTCCAGCCGCCGCAGCCCCTGGTTCGGCCCCGTGTGGCCGGGTCTCGGCCTCGGCCGCCACTGAGCGGCGCTGCGCGCTGGCCCCAGCCTCGCTGAGGCGGCGCATCTCGGAGCCCCGGCCCGTCGCACGACGGACCGGGGCTCCGGCGCACCCCGTGCGGCGCGCCCGGTTCCAGCGCCCGGCCCCAGGGCTGGGCGTACCGTGTCCGGCATGCCAGCACGCCGACGCATCGAGACCGCCGCGGGCGTCCACGCCCTGCGCCAGTGGGCCGAGACCCAGGACGTCGGCGCCCCCTCCGACGCCTCCGGTGAGGCGGGCGAGGGCGCGGTCGAGCGCGGGAGCGCGCCGACCTCCCTGGACCGTCGCACACTCGCGACCGCCGTCCGCTTCACCCTCGAGGAGCTCACCGCCTGCGCGCCCGGCCGTGCCGTCGAGGTCCGGGTCCCGCCGCACGGCGTCACCCAGGCCGTCTCGGGCACCGTCCACCGCCGCGGGACCCCGCCGAGCGTCGTCGAGACCGACGCCGCCACCTGGCTGGCCCTCGCCACCGGCCGCCTCGGCTGGGCCGAGGCGCTCGGCTCCGGCGCCCTCCACGCCTCCGGTGAGCGCTGCGACCTCTCGCCCTACCTCCCGCTCGTGCGCGCCTGAGCCCCGGTTCCGGACGTCCTCGGGTCGCCATCACGCACTGCATGTCCGTTCGGGCATCTATGACGCCCGAACGGCATCTGAATTGCCCCAACCTCTTCCGTCCGGGCGAGATCGGGCCTACTCTGGTGACCGAACGGACATGAGGGTGGTGTGACGGACGCACCACCGCAGCACCGGTGAGGAGGCCGCGTGAACGCCCAGCAACGCCAACGAGCCATCGTCGCCGCCGTCGAGCGCGACGGCCGCGCCGCCGTCACCGAGCTCGCCCGCCACCACGGCGTCACCGTCGAGACCATCCGCCGCGACCTCGCCGCCCTCGACCGCGCCGGCGCCCTGCGCAAGGTCCACGGCGGCGCCGTCCCCGCCCCCGCCCTCGCCACCCCGGAGACCGGCGTCATCGAGCGCGAGGCCTCCCGCTCCGCCGCCAAGGACCGCATCGCCGCCCGCGCCGTCGCCGCCCTCGACCTGCGACCCGGCGCCACGCTCCTCCTCGACGCCGGCACCACCACCGGCGCCCTCGCCCGCCGCCTCCCCGAGGGCCTCGGCCTCACCGTCATCACCGACTCCGTCCTCATCGCCGCCGGCCTCGCCGCCCGCACGGACCTCACCGTCCGCGTCCTGGGCGGCGTCGTCCGCGGCATCACCCAGGCAGCCGTCGGCCCCGAGGCCCTCAGCCTCCTCACCCTTCTGCGCGTGGACCTCGCCGTCCTGGGCACCAACGGCCTCACCGCCGAGCACGGCCTGTCGACACCCGACCCGGAGGAGGCGGCCGTCAAGACCGCCATGGTCCGCGCCGCCCGCCGCGTCCTCCTCCTCGCCGACGCCACCAAGATCGGTCAGGAGCACCTCGTCTCCTTCGCCGACACCGACGACGTCGACCTGCTCGTCACCGACGCCGCCCTCCCAGTCCCCCTCGCCAACCACCTGACCGACACCGGAACCGAGGTCCTCGTCGCATGATCCTCACGCTCACCCCCAACCCCTCGCTCGACCGCACCGTCACGCTGCCGGGCGCCCTCGTCCGCGGCGGCGTCAACCGCCTCAGCGGCGTCACCGTCGAGCCCGGCGGCAAGGGCGTCAACGTCGCACGCGTCCTCACCTCCGCGGGCGAGGCCGCCACCGCCGTCCTCCCCGCCGCCGAGCACGACCCCCTCGTCCGAGCCCTCGAGGCGGTCAACGCCGAGCGGCTCACCGTCCTGCCCGTCGCCGTGGCCGGGGCCGCCCGCATCAACACGGCCGTCACCGAGCCCGATGGCACCACCACCAAGCTCAACGAGCCGGGCGCCGGGCTCAGCGAGGCCGAGGTCGCCGCCGTCGAGGACGCCCTCGTCGAGGCGGCCGCGGCGGCCATCGCCGGCAGCACCGACCCCGCCCACCACGACTGGGCCGTCCTGTCCGGCTCCCTCCCGCCGGGCGCCCCCGCCGACTGGTACGTCCGCCTCGTCACCCGCCTGCGCGCCGCCGTCCCCGGCCTGCGCCTCGCCGTCGACACCTCCGACGCGCCCCTCGCGTCCCTCGCCGCCCACCTGCCCGACGCCGCCCCCGACCTCATCAAGCCCAACGGCGAGGAGCTCGGCCAGCTCGCCGGCCTGCCCGCTGAGCGCGCCATGGCCCTCGAGGACGGCGCGGTGCGAGGCGAGCTCGGGCCCGTCGTCGAGGCGGCCCGCGTCCTCGTCGACCTCGGCATCGGCGCTGTCATGGCGACCCTCGGCCCCGCCGGAGCCGTCCTCGTCACCCGCGACGGCGCCTGGCACGCCACCGCGCCCGACGTCCCCGTCATCTCGACCGTCGGCGCGGGGGACTCCTCCGTCGCCGGCTACGTCCTCGCCGACGTCCGCGGCGGCGACGAGGAGAACCGCCTCGCCACCGCCATGGCCTACGGCTCCGCCGCCGCCGGCCTGCCCGGCACCACCCTGCCCACCACGGAGGACCTGCCCGCGCAGGCCTCCGTCGTCACCCGGCTCGCCTGAGCCCCCGCCGCCCCAGCGGCGGTCCTCCCCGAACCAGCAACGACGCACACCCCCACCGGACCGCAAGGAAGCACCATGTCCACACCAGCTGCGGCGAGCACGCCGCTCATCATCCCCGAGCTCGTCCGCCTCGACGCCGAGCCCGGCGTCGACAAGAAGGACGTCATCGAGTACCTCGCGCAGGTCGTCGCCGACGCCGGACGCGCCGACACCCCCGAGGGCCTCGCCAGCGACGCCCTCGCCCGCGAGGAGACCTCCCCGACCGGCATCCCCGGCGGCATCGCCATCCCGCACTGCCGCAGCCCCCACGTCCTGGAGGCCTCCCTCGGCTTCGCCCGACTCTCCCGGCCCGTCAGCTTCGGGGCGGCCGACGAGCGGGACGCCGACCTCGTCTTCATGATCGCCGCGCCCTCGGGCGCCGACGACCTCCACCTCCAGCTCCTCGCCAAGCTCGCTCGCGGCCTCATGCGCAGCGACTTCACCGACGCCCTGCGCCAGGCGGACAGCGCCGAGGAGGTGGTCCGCCTCGTCACGAGCCAGGTCCAGCCCGAGCTCCTCGACGACGGCGACACCGCCGACACCGCACCCGCCGCCGCGGCCGGCTCCGTTGCCGCCCCTGCCGCCGCGGCGACCACCGCCGCTCCGAGCGGCTCGGCCGGCAGTGACCGCCTCATCGTCGCCGTCACCTCCTGCCCCACTGGCATCGCCCACACCTTCATGGCCGCCGAGGCCCTCGAGCAGGCCGGCAAGGAGCGCGGCGTCGAGGTCCACGCCGAGGGCCAGGGCTCCGGGCGGATCGACTGGCTCGACCCCGCCCTCATCGAGCGCGCCGACGCCGTCATCTTCGCCCACGACCTTCCCGTCAAGGACCGCTACCGCTTCGCCGGGAAGAAGATCGTCGACGTCGGCGTCAAGGCCGCCGTCAACGACGCCGGCTCCCTCGTCGACCGCGCCCTCGCCCTCGTCGACGACCCGAGCGCCCCCACCGTCCAGGCCGCCGCGGGCGCCTCCGAGGACGAGTCGGAGAAGAAGGACGAGCACTGGGCCCGCAGGCTCCAGCGCGCCGTCATGACCGGTGTCTCCTACATGATCCCCTTCGTCGCCGCGGGCGGCCTCCTCATCGCCCTCGGCTTCCTCTTCGGCGGCTACGACATCACCAAGACCGCCTCCACGATGGTCGTCGGGGACAGCGCCAACGGCGTCGCCGCCGCCTCCCTCTGGCACCTGCCGGACCTGTCCGACGCCGCCTACGCCGCGCCCAACGCCCTGCTGCACTCCTCCTTCTGCGCCTACCTCGGCGCCGTCCTCTACCTGCTCGGCTCCACCGGCATGGGCCTGCTCGTCCCGGCGCTCGCCGGCTACGTCGCCTTCGGGCTCGCCGGCCGGCCCGGCATCGCCCCCGGATTCATCATGGGCCTCGTGAGCGTCGCCGTCGGCGCCGGCTTCATCGGCGGCCTCATCGGCGGCATCCTCGCCGGCTACCTCGCCGCCTGGCTCGCCGGGCTCAACGCCCCCAGGTGGCTGCGCGGCCTCATGCCCGTCGTCATCATCCCGCTCGTCACGACCCTCGTCGTCGGCGCCCTCATGTACATGTTCCTCGGCAAGCCGCTCGCCGCCCTCATGGACGGCCTCAACAACGGCCTGACCTCTATGGCGGACAACGGTGCCGGGGTCCTCCTCGGCATCGTCCTCGGCCTCATGATGTGCTTCGACCTCGGCGGCCCCGTCAACAAGGCGGCCTACCTCTTCGCCACCGCCGGCCTCGCCTCCGCGACCACCGCCTCCTACGAGATCATGGCCGCCGGCATGGTCCCGCCGCTCGCCCTCGCGCTCGCCACGACGCTGCGCCCGGAGCTCTTCACCGCGGCGGAGAAGGAGAACGGGCGCGCCTCCTGGCTGCTCGGCGCCTCCTTCATCTCCGAGGGCGCCATCCCCTTCGCGGCCGCGGACCCGGCCCGCATCATCCCGCCCGCCATGGTCGGCGGCGCCGTCACCGGTGCCCTCACGATGGCGATGCACGTGGGCTCCCGCGCCCCGCACGGCGGCATCTTCGTCCTCTTCGCGATCGACGGGAAGCTCTGGTTCGTCCTCGCGATCGTCATCGGCGCGCTCATCTCCTGCGCCCTCACCCTGCTCCTCAAGCGGATCGGCGCGAGCAGGAAGGCGGCCTCCGCCGCCGAGGCGCCCGCCGTCGCCGCCGCCTGAGCGGGAGCGCTCCGCCCACCCACTCTCGTGGCCTGAGCGCCGTCACCGCCGTCGGGCGGGTCCCGGACCACCGGGGCCCGCCCGACGGCGCGCTCCAGCGGGCCCGTACCCTCCTGCCCGCGGGCGCGGGACCACCCGGGTAGGTTCGTGGCATGGCACGCACGCGTCTCACCACGTACACCGCCCCGCCCGCTGACGTCCTCGCCGCCCTCGACGCGCTGCGCGCCGACGCGGACGTCCCCGCCGAGTTCCCGCCCGAGGCCCTCGCCGAGGCGGAGGACGCCGCGCGCGCCTGGGAGGCCGGCGGACCCGAGCGCTACCTCGCGAGCGGCCACGGCGACGGGATCCCGGTGCGCGACGCCCGCGACCTCGCCCTCGTCACGATCGACCCGCCGGGCTCCATGGACCTCGACCAGGCGGTCCTCCTCGAGCGCCTCGCCCCGACCGACGGCGCCGCCGCCGCGCAGCCCGAGGGGGCCGGGACCGGTGCGACCGGCGCGGAGGGCGCGGTCGTCCCCACGGCCGTCGCGTGCGGCAGCGCCTCCGGGCCCGCCGCCTACCGCGTCACCTACGCCATCGCCGACCTCGCCGCCTTCGTCACCCCGGGCGGCGCCCTCGACGTCGAGCTCTCCCGCCGAGGCGAGACCGTCTACGCCCCCGACCGCGCCACTCCTCTCCACCCCGAGGTCCTCTCCCACGGCGCCGCCTCCCTCCTGCCCGACCAGGACCGCCCCAGCTGCCTGTGGACGATCGAGCTCGACGCCACGGGGCGCGTCCTGGCCGCCGGGGTCGAGCGCGCCCTCGTCCGCTCCCGCGCCCGCCTCACCTACGCCCAGGTCCAGGAGGCCCTCGACGCCGGCGCGGGCGCTCAGGAGGGAGCCGCCGGCCCTCTTCCCGGGGCAGTTCCCGTCGTCCTGCCCGAGCTCCTCCGCGAGATCGGGACGCTGCGGGAGGAGCGCGAGGTCGCCCGCGGAGGCGTCTCCCTCGAGAGCCCCGAGCAGGAGATCGAGCCGACCGGCGAGACCGGGCCCGACGGCGCCCCCGCCGGCTACCGCCTCGTCTTCCGCGCCGCCCTGCCGGTCGAGCAGTGGAACGCCCAGGTCTCCCTGCTCACCGGGATCTGCGCCGCCCGGACCATGGTCGCCGCCGGTATCGGGATCCTGCGCACCATGCCGCCCGCCGGAGCCAAGGACTACGCCCGCCTGCGCAGGGTCGCCCGGGCCCTGCACGTCGAGTGGCCCGACGCGATGGGCTACCCCGAGCTCGTCCGCACCCTCGACCCGGCGCTGCCCACCCACGCGGCCTTCATCGACCAGGCCCTCAGCCTCTTCCGCGGCGCCGGCTACCTCGCCTTCGGCGTCGGCGGCGTCCCCGTCCCCGTCGACGACGACGAGGCCGATACATCCGAGGCCGTGCACTCGGCCATCGCCTCCCGCTACGCGCACGTGACCGCGCCGCTGCGCCGCCTCGTCGACCGCTACGGCGAGGAGGTGTGCGTCGCCGCCTGCGCCGGTGCGCCGGTCCCGGAGTGGGCGCGCGCCGCCCTGCCGGGGCTGCCCGGGGTCATGGCGAGCACCGGGCAGCGGGCCCGCGCGGTCGGCCGTGGCGCCGTCGCCGCCCTGGAGGCGCTCGTCCTGCGCGGCCACGAGGGCGAGGACTTCGAGGGCGTCATCACCTCCGCCAAGGAGGGCAGGGACGGGGCGCCCCGGCGCGGCGAGGTCATGATCGCGGAGCCCGCCGTCGTCGGCACCGTCACGGCGCGGGCCGACGAGTTGCGCGTGGGGGAGCGGGTCCGGGTGCGTCTCGAGGCCGTCGACGTCGCCGAGGGCCGCATCGACTTCGTCCTGCCCGCCTGAGCCACGGGGTCGGCGGGGCCCTCAGGCCACCGGGCGCGCCGGGCTCCCCGGCAACCGCCTCGCAGCACCCCCTTGCCTCGTGTGAGGCGGAGCACTACCCTGACACAAGTCATCAGAGGACTTCTCAAGGGGGAGTGGTGAGCCGGGTCGAGGAGGTCGTCCAGTCCGTCCTGGACCGCGTCGTCGCGGGGGAGTACCCCGCCGGCGCCGCGCTGCCGCCCGAGGCCGTCCTTGCCGAGGACCTCGACGTCTCCCGCCTCACCGTCCGCGAGGCCGTCAAGGTCCTCGAGGCCCGCGGCATCCTCCGCGCGCGGCAGGGCTCGGGCACCTACGTCGTGCCCTCCGGGAGCTGGACCGACCTCGCCGGCCTCGTCGGCCTCGCCCGCGTCGACGGCGACGAGCGCGAGCTGGTCCTCAGCCTCCTCGAGGTGCGTCGCATGCTCGAGGTCGGCTCCTCCGGGCTCGCCGCCGCGCGCCGCACCGACGCGGACCTCGCCGCGCTCGAGGACTCCGTCGAGCGGCTGCGCCGCGCCGACGCGGATGACGACGTCGAGGCGGCGGCCGAGGCCGACATGACCTTCCACGAGGTCATCATCCGGGCCGCGGGCAACCCCTTCATCGTGGCCACCTACGCCCCGCTGCGCGACGAGCTCGTCCGCGCCCGTCGCCGCACCAGCGCCTTCCGCGAGGTGCGCGAGCACGCCCTCGTCCAGCACGGGCGGATCCTCTTCGCCCTGCGAACCGGCTCCCCCGACGCCACGAAGGCGGCCATGCGCGCCCACATGGAGCAGACGAGCAACGACGTCCTCGCCTACTGGTAGAGCGCACGCCGCTCCCAAGACATCAGAGCAATAGTCCGTCGAAATCGCAAAGGAGCGGCATCATGATCACCCTCGCCGAGCTCACGCACGGGATCCCCGACGGGCCCCGGGTCCCCACGCAGGAGGTGGCGGCGGGCCTCGACCGCGCCCTCATCGTCCTCGACGACGACCCCACCGGCACCCAGTCCGTCGCCGACCTCCCCGTCGTCACCGGCTGGACGGTAGAGGACCTCGAGTGGGCCCTCGGCACCGGCGCCCCCGCCGTCTACGTCATGACCAACTCGCGCTCCCTCGAGCCCGACGACGCCCGCCGCGTCAACACCGAGGTCGTCACCAACGCCCTCGAGGCCTCCCGGCGCACCGGCCGGACCGTCGCCTTCGTCTCCCGCTCCGACTCCACGCTGCGCGGCCACTACCCGCTCGAGCCCGACACCATCTCCGACCTCATGGAGACCCAGGGACGGGCCGTCGACGGCTACGTCCTCTCACCCGCCTTCGCCGACGCCGGCCGCGTCACCGTCCACGGCGTCCACTACGCCGGCAACGACACCACCGGCTACGTCCCCGTCGGGGAGACCGAGTTCGCGCGCGACGAGACCTTCGGATACCGGGCCTCCGCCCTCGCCGAGTGGGTCGAGGAGAAGACCGCCGGCGCCGTGCCCGCCTCCTCCGTCATCACCATCGACCTCACGACCCTGCGCACCGACGAGGACGCCGTCGTCGGGCTCCTCCGCTCTGCCCACGACCGCACCCCCGTCGCCGTCGACTGCGTCGAGGAGAACGACCTGCTCCTCCTCGCCCGCGCGCTCCAGCGGGCCGAGGCCCTCGGCTCCACCTTCGTCTACCGCGTCGGCCCGCCCTTCGTCCGCGCCCGCATCGGTCAGGCCCCCCACGCTCCGCTCACCGCCGCCGAGTCCCAGCCCGGCGCCGCCGCACCGGACTCCGACGCCGTCGGCGGCCTCGTCGTCGTCGGCTCGCACGTCGGCCTCACCGGCCGGCAGGTGGACGCCCTGCGCGGGGCCACCGCCACCCCCGAGATCGAGCTCGACGTGCCCACCGTGCTCGACCCCGAGCGCCGCGACGCCCACGTCGCCGACGTCGCCACCCGCGCCGCCGACGCCCTCCTCACGGGCAACGTCGTCATCCGCCGCGGCGGCGCCTTCGTCGCAGGCAAGGACGCCGACGAGTCCCTCGACTTCGCCCGCCGCGTCTCGGCCGCCGTCGTCGAGACCGTCCAGCGCGTCGTCGCCGCCCGCTGCCCCCGCTTCGTCATCGCCAAGGGCGGCATCACCTCCTCCGACGTCGCCAGCCGCGGCCTCGGCATGAGCCGCGCCGCCGTCCGCGGTCCCATGCTGCCCGGCATCGTGTCGCTGTGGGAGCCGCAGGACGGCCCCGCCGCCGGGGTCCCCTACATCGTCTTCGCCGGCAACGTCGGCGGCGACTCCTCGCTCGCCGAGGTGGTCCTCAAGCTCAACGAGACCGCCTGACCCCTCCGGCGACGACGCCGGGTGTCGCCGCCGGCCCCTCCTCGTCCCCCGCTCCCACCGATCAAAGGAGATCACCATGACACAGTCAGTCGCCGTCCTCGGTCTGGGCGCCATGGGCCTGCCCATGGCCACCCACCTCGCCGACACCTTCACCGTCACCGGCTTCGACATCGCCGAGGAGCGCCTCGCCCTCGCCCGCGACGCCGGCGTCCTCACCGCCTCCGGCGCGTCCGAGGCGGCCTCCGGCGCCGACGTCGTCCTCGTCGCCGTCCGCAACCTGCCCCAGCTCGACAGCCTCCTCTTCGGGGACGAGGGGATCGCCGCCGCCATGAGGGCCGGCTCGATCGTCCTGCTCACCTCGACCGTGGGCGGCCACGGCGTCAAGGAGGTCGCCGCCCGCCTCGCCGAGTCCGGCCTCGGTCTCGTCGACGCCCCCGTCTCCGGCGGTCCCGTCCGCGCCGGCAAGGGCGACCTGCTCGTCGTCGTCGGCGCCGACGACGACGCCTGGGACGCCGCCCACGACGTCCTCGACGCCATGGCCTCCACCCTCGTCCGCGTGGGCTCCGAGCCCGGCTACGGGCAGGCGATGAAGACCGTCAACCAGCTCCTGTGCGGCGTCCACATCGCCGCCGCCGGTGAGGCACTCGCCCTCGCCCGAGCCCTCGGCCTCGACCCCGAGGCCGCGCTCGAGGCCCTCATGGCCGGCGCGGCCGAGTCCTTCATGCTCGGCGACCGCGGCCCCCGCATGCTCCAGGCCTACGGCGCCGACGGCGCCGAGGTCCGCTCCCGCCTCGACATCTTCGTCAAGGACATGGGCATCGTGACCGCCGCCGCCAAGGGCGTGGGCCTGTCCACCCCGGTGGCCGCCGCCGCCGAGCAGCTGTACCTCCAGGGCGCCCGCCGCGGCCTCGGCGCCGCGGACGACTCGACCGTCATCACGGTCGTCGCCCCGGACGGGGAGTGAGCGCGATGTCGACCACGGCCCTGCTGCTCCTCGCGCTCGCCGCGATCCTCGTCCTGCTCCTCCTCGTCATCAAGGCGAGGATGAGCGCCTTCGTCGCCATGCTGCTCGTCTCCATGGTGCTCGGCCTCGCCGCCCGGATCCCCGTCGGCGACGTCGTCCAGACCATGATCGACGGCATGGGCAAGACCCTCGGCTCCGTCGCCATGATCGTGGGCCTGGGCGCCATCCTCGGCCGCGTCATCGAGTCCGCCGGCGGCGCCGAGACGCTCGCCGACCGCTTCACCCGGATCCTCGGACGCCACCGGGTCGTCGCCGCGGTCACGGCCGCGTCCTTCGTCCTCGGCATCCCGATCTTCTTCGACGTCGGCTTCATCATCCTGGCCCCGATCGTCTTCGGCTTCGCCTACATCGCGAGGATCAACCCGCTCAAGATCGGGCTGCCCGTCGCCGCCACCCTCATGGCGCTCCACGTCGTCGTCCCGCCGCACCCGGGGCCGGTCGCCTCCGCCGCGACGGTCGGCGCCGACGTCGGCGTCCTCACCATGGTCGGTCTCCCCGTGTGCGCCGTCGTCGCCGTCGTCGCGTACGTCACGGCCAAGCGATTCAAGGTCGACTCGATCGTCCTGTCAGGCAGCCCGCTCGGGAACCCCCAGGAGAGCGCCGAGTCCTCCTACCAGCCCGGCGGCGTCATCGCCCGCCCGCACGCCACCGGCCCCGGCACCGTCATCTTCCTCATCGTCGAGCCGATCGCCCAGATCATGCTCGGCACCGTCGGGCAGATGATGACGACGGAGGGGACGACGGCCTACTCCGTCCTCTCCTTCCTCGGCTCCTCGACCACCGCGCTGCTCACGGCGGTCCTGCTCGCCTACTTCATCGTCGGACACCAGCAGCGATGGACCCTGGCCGAGCGCGGCCAGGTCCTCGACTCCGCGCTCCCCGACGTCGCCACGGTCGTCTTCGTCACCGGCGCAGGCGGCGTCTTCGCCGGGGTCCTCGTGGCCAGCGGCATCGGCGACGCCCTGTCCGGCGTGCTCGTCGAGCTCCACATGCCGATCATCGTCTCGGCCTTCGTCATCTCCCTGGCCCTGCGCGCGGCCCAGGGGTCGGCGACGGTCGCGATCCTCACGACCGGTGGCCTCCTCGTGGACTCCATCGCCTCGGGCGGGTACTCCTCCCTCCAGATCGTCCTCATCCAGATGGCGATCGGCTTCGGGGCGCTCGGCCTCTCCCACATCACCGACTCCGGCTTCTGGATCGTCACGAAGTACATGGGCCTGTCCGTCAAGGACGGCCTCAAGACCTGGACGGTCCTGTCCACGGTCGCCGGCCTCGTCGGCTTCGTCCTCACCCTCGGCCTCTGGGCCCTCGCCTGAGGCCCCTCCGGTGGCCGTCCGGACGACCGGCCACCGGTCGACCTCGATCCGGCTCCACCACCCGCGGCGTCCCGGCAACCGCCCTCCGGTTGCCGGGGCGCCGCGCTCGGCGCCCTGTGGGATGATGCGAGCGTGAGATCAGGAGACGCCTCCCAGACCACCGCTCCCACCCCCGCCGACCGCCGGTCCCTGCCCGGCGACGTCGAGCCCCCCGTCCAGGAGGAGTGCGGCGTCTTCGGCGTCTGGGCCCCCGGCGAGGAGGTCTCCCGCCTCGTCTACTTCGGCCTGACGGCGCTCCAGCACCGCGGCCAGGAGGCCGCCGGCATCGCGACGACGGACGGCTCCAACATCCTCGTCTACAAGGACCTCGGCCTCGTCTCCCAGGTCTTCGACGACCGCAGCCTCTCCGCACTCACCGGGCACATGGCCGTCGGGCACGTCCGCTACGCGACCACCGGCGCCACCACGTGGGAGAACGCCCAGCCGATGCTCGGCCCCGTCGCCGGCTCGACCCTCGCACTCACCCACAACGGCAACCTCACCAACACCCGCCAGCTCATGGAGGCCGTCCGCGCCACCAGCGGCGAGGACCTCACCGGGGAGCTCGGCCGAGGCTCCTCCACGGACACAGCCGTCATCGCCGCCGTCATGAACCTCGTCTCCGAGCGCGGCGGCCTCGACGGCGAGCCCCCGGTCGCCGAGGACGACGCCGACACCGAGCTCTACGAGCCCCTCGACGAGGACGAGGCCGCCGCCACCGCGCCCTTCACGATCGCCCAGGCCGCCCGCCGCGTCCTGCCGCTCCTGCGCGGCGCCTACTCGCTCGTCTTCATGAACGAGCAGACCCTCTACGCCGCCCGCGACCCGCACGGCATGCACCCGCTCGTCCTGGGTCGCCTCGAGCGCGGCTGGGTCGTCGCCTCCGAGACCGCCGCCCTCGACATCGTCGGCGCCACCCACGTCCGCGACATCGAGCCCGGCGAGCTCATCGAGATCGACGCCGACGGCGTCCGCTCCACCCGCTTCGCACGGCCGCGCCGTTCCGGCTGCGTCTTCGAGTACGTCTACTTCGCCCGGCCGGACTCCAAGATCGCCGGCCGCTCCGTCATCGCCGCCCGCAACGCCATGGGAGCCGCCCTGGCCCGCGAGCACCCCGTCGACGCCGACCTCGTCATCGCGACCCCCGAGTCGGGCACCCCGGCCGCCATCGGCTACGCCCAGGAGTCCGGCATCCCCTACGGGCAGGGCCTGTTCAAGAACGCCTACGTGGGCCGCACCTTCATCCAGCCCACCCAGACCCTGCGCCAGCTCGGCATCCGCCTCAAGCTCAACCCGGTCCGCGAGGTCATCGAGGGCAAGCGCCTCATCGTCGTCGACGACTCCATCGTCCGAGGGAACACGCAGCGCGCCCTGGTCAAGATGCTCCGCGAGGCCGGCGTCGCCGAGGTCCACATCCGCATCTCCTCCCCGCCCGTCATGTGGCCCTGCTACTACGGCATCGACTTCGCCACCCGCGCCGAGCTCATCGCCACGGGCATGAGCATCGACGAGATCCGCGAGTCCGTCGGCGCTGACACCCTCGGCTACCTCTCCGTGGACGGCATGGTCGAGGCCTCCGGTCAGAGCACCGACTCCCTGTGCATGGCCTGCTTCACCGGTGCCTACCCGATGAAGCCCCCCGTGGAGGGCGTCCCGATCGGCACCCTGCCGATCTCCCGCGTCCCCAGCGTCTACCGCCGCCGCCACGACTCCGCCGGCGCGCCCGTGGCCGTCGCCGCGACGGGCGAGCCGCTCCGGGCGCCCGCCGTCGTCAGCTCCCTGCCAGCCAGCGCCACGACGCCCGACGGCGCGCCCCGCTTCACCATCCCGCCCTTCGGCGGGCGCCGCGCCGCCGCCCCGGCGGCCCCGGCCGACCAGCAGCCCCAGACCCCTGACGAAGGAACCGCCCGATGAGCCAGACCCCCGCCCCCGAGGGCATCACCTACGCCTCCGCCGGCGTCGACACCGCCGCCGGTGACCGCGCCGTCGAGCTCATGAAGGCCTCCGTCGCCGCGACGATGACCCCCGCGGTCGTGGGCGGCGTGGGCGGCTTCGCCGGCCTCGTCGACGTCTCCGACCTGCGCTCCTACCGCCGTCCCCTGCTCGCCACCTCTACCGACGGCGTCGGCACGAAGGTCGCCGTCGCGCAGGCCCTCGACGTCCACGACACGATCGGCCAGGACCTCGTCGGCATGGTCGTCGACGACATCGTCGTCGTGGGCGCACGCCCGCTCCTCATGACGGACTACATCGCCTGCGGGCACGTCGTCCCCGAGCGCGTCGCCGACATCGTGCGCGGCGTCGCCAACGCCTGCGCCGCCGTCGGCACTCCCCTCCTCGGCGGCGAGACCGCCGAGCACCCCGGCCTCATGGGCCCGGACGACTACGATGTCGCGGGCGCCGCCACCGGCGTCGTCGAGGCCGACCGCGTCCTCGGCGCGGAGAAGGTCCGCGACGGCGACGTCCTCATCGCCATGGGCTCCTCCGGCCTCCACTCCAACGGCTACTCCCTCGTCCGCCGCGTCATCGAGCACGCCGGCTGGGGCCTGGAGCGCCACGTCGACGAGCTCGGCCGCACCGTGGGGGAGGAGCTCCTCGAGCCCACGCGCCTCTACACCCGCGTCTGCCTCGCCATGCTCGACGCCCTGTCCACCGACGCCGCGCCCTCCCCGATCCACGCCCTCTCGCACGTCACCGGAGGGGGACTGGCCGCGAACCTCGCGCGCGTCCTTCCCGCCGGGCTCGTCGCCGACGTCGACCGCTCCAGCTGGCTGGTCCCGCCCGTCTTCGACATGGTCCGCCGTCTCGGCGAGGTCCCGTGGGACGACCTCGAGGGCACCCTCAACCTCGGCGTCGGCATGATCGCCGTCGTCGACCCCGAGGTCGCCGACGCCGTCCTCCACCTCGCCGGCGGATCGGGCATGCCCGCCTGGGTCCTGGGCGCCGTCCACGACGCCGCCTCGTACCAGAGCGTCGGCCGCGTCGTCTCCGGGACCAAGGGCGTCGACGGCGGCAGCGTCGACGTCTACGGCGAGTACCGCACCGCCTGAGCTCGCGCCCTCCCGACGCACGGCGAGGGGCCGGCAGCCGCGTGGCTGCCAGCCCCTCGCTCGTTGCGATCGGTGTCAGGCTCGGGAGGCGGAGTCGCCGTCCTCCCAGTCATCGTCCTCGTCGTCGACGTTGTACTTGGAGGCCAGCTCCTCGTAGTCGATCTCGTCGTCAGCCTCGGCGCTGGACGACGCGCTGACGAGCTCGCGCTCGAGCGCCGCGTAGTCGGTCTCCGGGCTGAAGTACTTGAGCTTACGGGCGACCTTGGTCGCCTTGGCCTTCTGACGGCCGCGCCCCATAGGCTCGACCCCCTCCAACAATCTCTGGGCGCGCACGTGGGCGCGCATCACTTGGGCAAATGTGTCGTGGGGCAACCGTACATCGCTGCCGTGCGCTCGCACCATTCGGTGCGCTCCCGCGCCGCGTGCGTCTCGCCACGCCGCGCCGTCCCGGTCCGGGGCGGCACGAGAACGGCGGCGGCGCACCCGCTGGGGGAGCGCCGCCGCCGTCGACGTGCGGTCCGGTCAGTCCCGGCCGCGCGAGGAGATGAGACCGCCCAGGACGAGGGCCGCGACCGCGGCGCCCGCCGTCACGGCGACGGCGCGCATCGACTCCGGGTCGCCCTCCTGGGCGTCCCGCACCGTGCGGCGCGCCCGCTCCGAGAGCCCGCGGGCGCGCTCCCGCAGCGCGTCGTAGGTGCTCGGGTCCTGGGCCCGGGAGCTCAGGTCCGCGGCTCGACGCCGCAGGTCCTCCGCCGTCGAGCCGAGGCGGTCCGCGACCTGCGCCCCGGCCTCACGGGCCTGGGTGCGCGGGTCGACGCGGGCGGCGAGCTCGTCGACGCTGTTGGCGAGCTCCTCGCGCTGACGCACGAGGCGCTCCTCGAGCTCGGCGGCGGTCAGGCGCTCGCCGTCGGCGGCCGAGGCGCTCACGAGCGCAGGGCCTTGACGAGGGCCGTGACCGACAGGCCGGCGAGGCCGAGGGCTGCGCCGGTGACGATCGCGAGGGACTGCGGGTCGCCGTCGCGGGCGTCGTCGAAGAGGCGGGACGCGCGGTCTCCGGCGGCCTGGAGGGCCTCGGCGGGAGCGGAGGAGCCCTTGACCTCGGGGTCCTTGAGGGCGCCGTAGCCGACCGGCTCAGCCTCGCCGTCGACGAGACGCGTGGTGGCGGTCAGCGAGCCGTCGGCGACGGGCTCGTCCTTGGACAGGCGGGCGCGCGCGGCGTCGGCCGTCTCGGAGGCCTTCGCCTTGGCCTCATCCGCCTTGGTGCGGGCCTGGGCGGAGAGCTCCTCCGCCTTGAGACGCGCGTCCATGGAGACCGAGTCCGCCTTCGTGCGGGCCTGGTTGCTCAGCTCCTCGGCCTTGTCACGGGCGTCGGAGGCGAGCTCGGAGGCGCGGCCCGTCAGCTCGGCGAAGCGGGTCCGGGCCTTGTCCTGGGCGTCGGCGACGGCCGAGCGCACCTGGGACTTCGCGGCGGAGACGACCTCGTTGGCGGCCGTGCGCGTCGCGTCCTTGGCCTGCACCTTGAGGGCGTCGGGAGCGAGACGCTCGCCGAGCTGCTCGAGGTCGCCGGCGAGGCGACGACGGCGGGCTAGGAGATCCGCCTCGATGGCGGCCGGGGTACCGGAGGGGGCCACGCCCTTCTTCTCGTCGCTCACTTCTCGCTCCCCTTCTCGATACCGGACTTGATGGCGACCTTGGCGGTCTGGATGTCGTGCTTGAGACCCTCCTGCGGGGCGGGCACGTCCTTGAGCCCCGCCTGCAGACGGGACTTGCCGATGAGGGCGAGGATCCCGCACACGACGAGGATGACGAGCGCGACGATGAGCTTGGCGAGCCACGGGGCGACGACGTTCGCGAGCCCGGAGGCCGCGGAGCCGAAGAGGAAGCCCAGCGCGTACAGGGCGAGGACGCCTGCGGCGGCGAGGAGGCCGGCGCCGAGGCCCGCCTTCTTGCCCATCTCCTGGGCCTTGGCCTTCGCCAGGGCGATCTCGCCCGAGACGAGGCCGGAGACGTTCTCCGAGATGCGGGCGACGAGCTCGCCCAGGGTCGGCTGCGTGCCTCGGGCACGAGCCGCGCGGGCGGCGGCGGGGACGTCCTCGCCGCGTGCGGGGTAGGGGCCCTCGGCGCCGGGCAGACCGGAGGGCTGCTCGGGGTCGAACGAGGGAGTGCTCGGTTGCTGGGTCATGGGGACCGACCTTCTAGAGACGATGCGCGGGACGAAGGTCCGTGCGCTTCTTTTCAGGACCCAGAATCTCATAACTCACGTCACAGTGCGTCCTCTGAGCAGCGGCTTCGCCCGCCGCGCACGGGCTTGCGGCTCCTCCTGCGGTCCCTGTGCATCCGTGCGACGGCGGGGATCGCCCGCCGTCGCACGGACCGTGATCGAATAGTGATCATCTGGCCGTCGCCCGCCGTTCATCCTCCGGCGCCACCCTCGACCCGACACCCCGCCCCCCTGCGCGTCCCCGTTACCTTGTTGGTGGTCGCCGGCGAAGAGATACCGGTGGCTGGGCCAGCGGTGGTCGGCATGATGTCTTGCCCCTGTCTACTCAATGATCCGGGGGGTGTTGTCACCGACCATCCGCTCGGCTGATCGGTGACCGCTGATCAGGGGAACGACCCGAAGACTCTTCGAGGTCTAACGCACACGTGGGTGCGGGGCCGACCAGCCCAACGGGCGCTGGCCCCGCACCGCTGCGAGACGAAGGACGGGACCCCAGGGATGGAGACCTCCAGCATCGACGTGTTCATCGGCATCGACGTGGGCAAGTCCGACCACTGGGCCACCGCCCTGACCCGGGACGGTGAGCGCCTGTTCGACAAGGCCCTGCCTAACGACGAGACCCGCCTACGCGACCTCTACGAGCGCCTTGGCGAGCGCGGTCGGGTGCTGGTGGTCGTGGACCAGGTGCGCCACCATCGGAGCCCTGGCCGTCGCCGTGGCCCAGGACATGTCCCTGGCGGTGGGCTACCTGCCGGGTCTGTCGATGCGCAGGATCGCGGACCTGACGCCCGGCAACGCCAAGACCGACGCGAGAGACGCCGCGGTCATCGCCGAGGCGGCCCGCACCATGCCCCACACCCTGCGAGCCCTGGACGCATCTGATGAGGAGGCGGCGGCCCTGTCGATGCTCACCGGCTCCAGGCCTGGACCTGGCCCGTCAGGTAAACCAGACCTCCAACCGCATCCGAGGCCCGTGTGCACCCAGACCTCGCCCCGCCCTGGAGAAGATCCTGGGCCCATGGCTCGAGCACGACGCCGTCCTTGAGGTCATCGCCACCTGGCCCACCCCCACCGCCCTGCGCAAGGCCGGGCGGGCGCGCGTGGACGCCAAGCTCAAGGCCCACGGCGCCCGCCGCCACACCACCTGGGCCAGCGCCATCATCGACGCACTAGACGCACAGTCCGTGGTGGTGGTCGGCACCGACGCCGCCGGCGTCGTACTGCCTCACCTGGCGCGTCAGCTCATCGCCCTGCACGCCCAGCGCCGCGACGTCGCAGCGAAGGTTGAGGCCCTGGTGGAGGCCCACCCTCATGTGCCAGGTCCTGACCACCCGTGCCCGGTATCGGGGTCCCGGCCGCCGCTGTGCTGCGTCGCCGAGACCCTCGGACGTTCCTTCGACTCCGGGGCGCACCTGGCCTCCTATGCGGGCCTGACCCCGGTGACGCGGCGTTCGGGGTCCTCGATCCGCGGCGAGTACACCTCCCACGCGGGCAACAAGAGACTCAAGCGAGCCATGTTCCGCTCCGCCTTCGCCTCACTGCGCTCCGACCCGGTCAGCCGCGCCTACTACGACCGCAAAATCGCCCAAGGCAAGCGCCACAACCAGGCCCTCATCGCCCTGGCCCACCGACGCATCCTCACCCTGCACGCCATGATCCGAGACGGCGCCCTCTACGACCCCCAACCAGCCCACCAGCTCCCCACCGCCGCTTGACACACCACATAGGGGCACCCCCCCGCCGTCGTCCGGCCGCCCGGCTGCCGACTCCACCACGCGGTCCGCGCCCGTCCCACCAGGAGAGACATGTCCCGCCACGTCCCAGGCGGTCGCGCGACCGCCGCCCTCGCCCTCACTGGGGGCCTCGCGCTGGCCCTGACCGGGCTCGCAGCCCCCGCGCCCGCCCACGCCGCCACCGACGGCTCCGGCCTCGTCATCTCCGAGGCCTACACGCGCGGAGGTTCCTCCGGCGCCGCCTACCAGCAGAAGTTCGTCGAGATCCTCAACCCCACGGGCTCCGACCTCAGCCTCGACGGCCTCTCCCTCCAGTACGTGCCCGCCCGTGGCGGCGCCGCCTCGGCCACCTGCGCCCTCACCGGCACCGTCGAGGCCGGCGGCACCCTCCTCGTCACCGGCGGCTCCAACGGCGGCAACGGAGCCGCCCTCACCGGGGACGAGGCCTGCGCCGCCCTCAACCCGGCCGCCGCCTCCGGCACCCTCGCCATCGTCCGCGGCACCACCGCCCACACCTTCCCCGCCGGGACCTCCACCGCGGACGCCGACGTGGTCGACCTCCTCGGGTGGGGAAGCGCCGGCTCCTACGAGGGCGCGGCCGCCACCGCCGCGACGAGCGCCGCGGAGTCGCTCCAGCGCGCCGCCGGCACCGACACGGACGACAACGCCGCCGACTTCACGGCGGGCGCCCCGACGCCCGTCGCCTCCGGCACCACCCCGGCCCCCGAGCCGACGTCGGAGCCCACCGCACAGCCGACCGCCCAGCCCACCACGGAGCCCACGGCCGCCCCGACGGCGAGCACCGTCAGCATCGCCGAGATCCAGGGAACCGGCGACACGACCCCGCTCTCCGGCCGGACCGTCACCACCCGCGGCGTCGTCACCGCCGTCTACGCCACCGGCGGGTTTTCGGGCTACTACATCCAGACCCCCGGCCGCGGCACCGCCAAGCACGCCGGGGAGGCCTCCGACGGCCTCTTCGTCTACGACGGCGACGGCGCCGCTGCCCTCGCCGTCGGCGACTGCCTCGACGTCACCGGCACCGCCACCGAGTACAACGGCCTCACCCAGCTCTCCAAGGTGAGCGCTCGCACCGCCGTCGCCGACTGCGCCCCCGTCACCCCCGTCGAGATCTCCGAGAGCTCGTGGATCCCCACCGACGCGGACAAGGAGCCCTACGAGGGCATGCTCCTGCGCCCGACCGGCAGCTGGACGGTCACGGACAACTACTCGACGAACCAGTACGGCCAGCTCGGCCTCGCCGTCGGCGACGAGCCCCTCTACAACGCCACCGACGTCGTCGCCCCGGCGCCGAGGCCACCGCCTACGAGGCCGCCAACGCCGCCAAGGAGATCCTCCTCGACGACGGCTCCTCCTGGAACTACAGCACCAACAAGACCGCCCAGGCCCAGCCGCTGCCCTACCTCGTCGCCGACGACCCGGTGCGCGCCGGCGCCGCCGTCACCTTCACGGGCGACGTCGTCCTCGATTACCGCCTCGGGTGGAACCTGCAGCCCCAGGCCCAGGTGGGCGGCACCACGAACTCCCCGATCACCTGGGAGAGCACGCGCACGGCCGCCCCGCAGGTCGGCGGCACCGCCTCCGTCGCCTCCTTCAACGTCCTCAACTACTTCACCGACCTCGGCCAGGACGAGACCGGCTGCTCCGCCTACAAGGACAAGGACGGCAACCCCGTCACCGCCAGGTCCTGCGACGTCCGCGGCGCCTACACGACGACCGCCTTCGAGCACCAGCAGGCCAAGATCGTCGCCGCCATCAACGAGCTCGACGCGAGCGTCGTCGGCCTCGAGGAGATCGAGAACTCCGCGAAGTTCGGCCACGACCGCGACGCCTCACTCGCCCAGCTCGTCGACGCGCTCAACGCCGCCGCCGGCGAGACCCGCTGGGCCTACGTCCCCTCGCCGTCGACGCGTCCCGCGCTCGCCGACGAGGACGTCATCCGCACCGCCTTCATCTACCAGCGCGCCCTCGTGACCACCGTCGGGGAGTCCACCATCCTCGACGACGCCGTCTTCACCGGCACCGCCCGCCAGCCGCTCGCCCAGGCCTTCAAGGCCGTCGGCGCCGACGACTCCCAGAGCTTCGTCGTCATCACGAACCACTTCAAGTCGAAGGGCTCCGTGCTCTCCGGCGACGGCAACGCCGACTCCGGCGACGGGCAGGGCGCCAACAACGCCCAGCGCGTCCTCCAGGCCCAGGCGCTCACCGCCTTCGCCGCGCAGTACGCCGACCTGCCGACCGTCATCCTCGGCGACTTCAACTCCTACTCCAAGGAGGACCCGATCACGACGATCGAGTCCGCCGGGTACCGCCTCATCGACGACGTCGTCGCCGAGCAGGGCGGCAGCGTCGGCAAGTCCTACCAGTACGGCGGGCGCATCGGCTCCCTCGACCACGTCCTCCTCAACGCCAAGGCCGCGGCCCTCGTGACCGGCGGCCAGGTCTGGGACGTCAACGCCGACGAGTCCATCGCCTTCGAGTACTCCCGAGAGAACGACAACGTCACGCAGCTGTGGGCCGCGAACCCGTACCGCGCCAGCGACCACGACCCGGTCAAGGTGGGGCTGAGCCTCGCGACCGAGCCCGTCATGCCGGCGGCCGTCGCCGAGGCCGCCGCCTCCGGGCGCGGCCAGGTGCTCCAGGGCGACTGGGACGGCGACGGCGTCGTCACCTACGCGCTGCGACAGGGCCCGACCGTGACCTTCTACGCCGAGAACACCGAGGACTCGGCCGTGTGGGCACGGGTGACGCTCGGGAAGGTCAACCACGAGGTCTTCGTGGGAGACTGGGACGGCGACGGCGACGACGAGCTCGCGCTGCGCAAGGGCGCGAACGTCTTCTACCAGCGCTCCGCCGACTCCGCGGCGACGACGAAGGGGCGGGTCAACGCCTCCCTCGCCTACGAGGTGGAGCGCCAGTCCGACGGCCACGACGCCCTCGTGCCGCTCTCCTGATCCCCTGGTCGACCGTCTATGCATTGCTCGACCGTCTGATTTCTAGAAATTCGACGGTCGATAGATGCATAGACGGTCGACCTCGTTCGGGGCCGGGCGACGACGCCGTAGCGCGCGAGCTCGGTGAGCATGCCTGTGCCCCGCCCCATGGCATCGGCCCAGGTCCACCGAGCGACACGCACGTGCCCGCGCGACTCCAGGGCGTGCTCTCGACGACGCTCGGCGACGACGACCTCCTGCGGGTACGCACCCGTGAGCCCGCGCGTGTACTTCATCGCGCCGTCGAACTCCCCGACGACGCCGTGCTCCTCCCAGAGCATGTCCACTCTCCCCAGGAATTCGCCGTCGTCATCGAGGAGCTCCCGCTGGAGGTCTGGGACGGCGAGCCCGTTCTCGATGATCACGGCACGGGAGAGGCTCTCTCCTGGCGACTCGGCGCGGGAGTCCGACCACTCGATGGCCCGTCGCGCGAGGCCGTTCCCGGGGCGGTGCTGCTGCGTCGCGAGGAGACCGAGCAGCTGCTCCTTCGACACCGCCGTCGTATGCAGGCAGTGATCCATGGACGCGAGGGTCGAGGCGAAGGATCGACGACGTCCCAGGTCGATGAGAGTCTGGGCCGCGCTGGTGATCGGGACGCCGGCAAGGTCCGTCAGGTCGACGCTCGGCGGGGCCGTCAGAGTCCGCGTCGTCGCCGTGAGCCTACCGCCCAGACGTGCGGGGCGGACGAGCTGGACCCTCTCAGGAACAGGGCCGATGAGTGGTATGCCCATCATGATCGCCGCTGACTCGCGTGCGAGCGCGGCCCCGTCCTGCAGGTCGTCGCAGCGGTGGGCGGCGATGATCCTGACCCGGTGCTGCTCGGATGGGCGCAGTCGGGCGAAGGCCCGACGGTCGACGTAGGCGCCGGCACGGAGCCTGAGGAGCGTGCCCTCAGTTCGGGCCTGTCGGGTCAGCTCATTCCGGTTGCCCGTGCGGGCCAGGGCATCGCGCGTGAGGAGGATCGGCGTCGGCGAGGTCCAGGGGGCGTCCATGGCACCAGGGTGGGGGGAGAGGCGGAGACGGCGCCGAGGTGGACTGTTCGCCTGTGAGCGGGCTCCTCACGGGGCCGCCTGTGCAGCCCCGCCCCACCCACATGCTGGTCGACCGCCTATGCACTGCTCGACCGTCAGATTTCTGGAAATCAGACGGTCGACGGGTGCATAGACGGTCGACCAGGGAGAAGAAGCACCTACTCCTGGCTCCAGGCCTCCCAGAGGCTGGCGTACTCGCCGCCGAGGACGACGAGCTCGTCGTGCGTCCCCAGCTCCACGATCCGCCCGTCCATGACGACGGCGACGCGGTCCGCGTCCTGCGCCGTGTACAGCCGGTGCGCGACCTCGATGACCGTCCGCCCGGCCAGCGCCGTCGAGAGCGTCTGCTCCAGCGTGCGCGCCGCGTGCGGGTCCAGCAGCGAGGTCGCCTCGTCCAGGATGAGCGTGTGCGGGTCCAGCAGCACGAGGCGCGCGAGCGCCACCTCCTGCGCCTGCGCGGGCGAGAGCGTGAGGTGCCCGGAGCCGACCATCGTGTCCATGCCGTCGGGCAGCTCGTCGACCCACGCGCTCCCGCCGATCGCCTCGATCGCGCCGCGGATCGTCTCCTCCTCCGCCTCCGGGCGGGCCAACCTCACGTTGTCGGCGATCGTGCCGACGAAGACGTGGTGCTCCTGCGTCACGAGCGCGACGTGGCGGCGCAGCTCCTCCTCGGTGAGGTCCGTGAGCGGCACGCCGCCCACCGTCACCGATCCCGACGTCGGAGGGTTGATGCCCGCGAGCATGCGGCCCAGCGTCGACTTCCCCGAGCCCGAGGGCCCGACGACCGCGAGCCGCTCGCCGGGCGTGAGCTCGAGGTCGATGCCGTGGAGCACCTCGACGCCCTCGCGGTACGAGAAGCGCACGTCGGACAGGACGATCCGCTTCCCGTCCGGCACCGCGCCGGTCGGCGTGCGGTCCGAGGGGACCTCCTCGACGCCGAGGATGCGGGACAGAGAGGCTTGCGCGACCTGCACCTGGTCGATCCAGAACATGAGCTGGCCGATCGGCTTGCGCAGCTCCATCGCGTAGAGGGTGACGGTCGTGATCGCACCGAGCGTCGCCCAGCCGTGCGAGGCGAGGAAGCCGCCCCACAGGAGGATGACGACGACGGGCGCGCGCCAGGCGACGTCGAGCACCATGAACAGGCGCACGCGCAGGCGCGCCGTGTACTGCTCGAGGCTCCACGCCTCCTTGACCGAGGCGTGGATGGAGTCCTCGCGGTGACCGCCGATGCCGAGGGCGTCGACCGTCTCCGCGTGCTCGACCGTCTCGGAGACGACGCCGTTGAGGCGCGCGTAGGCGGCGGAGTTCGCGCGGTACGCCGGCACCGAGACCGGCAGGTACCAGCTCATCATCGCCCACACCGGCGGCAGCACGACGAGCAGCCCGAGCGCCAGTATCCAGTCGGAGAAGGCGGCGGCGACGATGGTGAAGACGATCGTCACCGTGCACACCATGATCTGCGGGATGCCGACGCGCACGAGGAACTCGATGCGGGAGACGTCGTTGGTCGTGCGGCCCACGAGGTCGCCCGTCCCGGCGGTCTCGACGGCGGACAGCGGCAGGTGCACGACTCGGTTCATCATCCGCTCGCGCAGGTCCGCGAAGACGGACTCGCCGAGCGTGCGTGCGTACATCTGTGCGAAGCGGTTGATCGTCGCGCCGATGATGGTGACGACGACGATGATGAGGACGACGCGGTCCACGTAGCCGGCGGTGGCGTGCCCGGCCGAGACGCGCGTGACGAGCTGGCCGAGCAGCTGCGGCGCGACGAGCGGGGCGAGGACGGCGAGGATCTGGAGAACCAGGACCCACACGAAGCGCATCCGGTAGGAGGCCATGATCCCGAAGGTCTTGCGCATCGCGACCTTGCCGGGAGCGAGGGGGAGTGCCATCAGCGGGTCTCCTTCCCGGAGTCGGCGACGACGTCAGTGGACGTGGCACCTGCCGGCGCAGCCTCGCTGTTCACTACCGCCGTGCCCGGCCCCGGCTGCGCCTCCGGCGCAGCCTCGCCAAGAGCCCGGGCGACGACGGCGCGGTACGCGACCGCCGCCTCCTCGCCCGCACGGGCCCTCGCCAGCAGGTCGCGGTGCGTGGAGCGCACGCGCTCGCGGCCCTCGGCGTCGAGCAGGACGACCTCGTCGGCCACCTCGAGCACGAGCGGCGACTCGGTGACGAGCACCGTCGTCCGGCCGCGACGGGCGTCGCGCACCCGGTGAGCCACCCGCGACTCCGTGTGGGAGTCCAGCGCGCTCGTCGGCTCGACGAGGACGAGCGTTGGGGCCTCGGTGAGCAGCGCGCGGGCCAGGGACACGCGCTGACGCTGCCCGCCGGAGAGCGACCGACCCTTCTCCGTGATCATCCCGGCGAGCCCGAGGTCCAGGGACGACAGCACGTCGTGGGCGTCGGCCACCTCGATGGCGGCGAGCAGGCGGTCGTCGCCGGGCAGGTGCTCGGCGGCCCCGCGCACGTCCTGGTCGACGGCGGCCACGCCGGAGCGCTCCTCCTCGGCCTCGACGAGCTCGTGCACCCCGACGGGCGCCGGTGCCGGGGCTCGCAGCGGGTCCAGAGCCTCGCGCAGCGTCCCCGTGAAGAGCTGGGCGGCGGCCCCGGAGACGACGACGCTGGCGCGCACGTCCTCCAGCGGCATCCCGGTGAGCGGCCGGTTCGCGAGCGTGACGACGGGACCGGCGTCGTCGAAGCGGCCCAGGCGGGTGGCCAGGGCTGCGGAGACGTCGGGGTCGGCGGCCACGACGGCGGTGAGGCGCCCGGGGGCCACGCGCAGCCCGGAGGCCGCGTCGACGAGCTCGCCCTCGAGGCGCGCTCCGTGCAGCGGGTTGAGGACGCGCCGCTCCTCGGACGTGCCCGACCTCGGCGTCACGGTGAGCAGGCGGCGCAGGCGGCGCACGCCGACGGTGGCGCGCGTGTAGTCCTGCACCGAGTTGGAGAAGACCATGAGCGGCCAGGACAGGTAGGCGGTGTAGCCGTAGAAGGTGACGAGGTCGCCCGGCGTGATCGCGCCCGTGATCGCCATGCGCGCCGCGGCCCACACGACGACGGCGACGAAGAGGCCCGGCAGCAGCACCTGGAGGCTCATGAGGACGGACTGGGTGCCGGCGACGACGACGCCGCGGCGCCGCAGCTCCTGCGAGGCGTCCCGGTAGCGCTGGGCGAAGACGTCCTCGCCGCCGATGCCGCGCAGGATGCGCAGGCCGGCGACGGTGTCCGTCGTGATGGTGGTGACCTCGGACTGGGCCTCGCGCTGGTGGGCCTGGCGCTTCTGCAGGGGCTTGATGACGAGGGTGATGATCCAGGAGACGATCGGCATGCCGATGAGGACGATCGCGCCGAGCGTCACCGAGGTCCGCAGCATGAGGAAGGCGACGATGATGAAGGAGATGATCGCGCCGGCCAGCGAGGAGAGGCGCTCGACGAAGTTGCCGACGTACTGGGCGTCGGAGGCGACGATGGAGGCGACCTCGCCGGTGGAGACCTGGCGGCCGAGGTCCGAGCCGGTCGACGAGACCTGGCGGCCCACGAGTCGGTCGATGTCGAAGTTGACGCGCATCCAGGACATGACGCCGAAGTAGGAGCTCATCGTGTCGCCGACGGCGTAGACGACGAACAGGGCGAGCAGCCCGAGACCGAGTCCCCAGACGCGCGCGTTGAGGCCGTTCTCGATGCCCGCGTCGAGGGCGGCGCCGAGGAAGGCGGGGACGATCGCCTGGATCGTCTGGGAGACGACCGCCGCGAGGGAGGCGATGGTGAGCGGCACGGCGGCGCGCCGCAGGATCCACCGCATGAGCGCCGCGCCCGAGCTCGTGGGCGGCTGCGGGACGGGGGAGTCGGCAGTGGGCAGGAAGGTCCCTGAGGACCGACGGGAGGAGGTGGGCATCGTGCGTCGAGGCTACCGATCGGTCGACGCCGGCGGCAGGGGCGTGAGCGGTGAGATGAGACGCTTCCGTGACAGCGTCCTGCGGCGCTCTGACGAGCCTGTCGCTAGGGTCCTGGGAGGGGCCGTTCCCCGCGGTCCCGTACGACTCACCCCCTCTCCCGGAAGGGCTCCGGATGGATCCCGCACAGTTCGAGGCGGCGGCCCGACACGCGGACGCCGCCCTCGCCTCCCAGACGACCGACACGCAGCTCCAGGCCGCCATAGCCGCGAGCCGGAAGGACCTCTGGCCGGCGCTGGCCGCGAATCCCGCGAGCTACCCCGACCTGCTGACGTGGCTCGGGGACATGGGTGTGCCCGAGGTCGACGCCGCCCTCGCCGCCCGTGCCGGGCAGGTGGCCGGCACGCCCGCCGCCCCGACCGCGGCGTCCGGCGCCGCCCCGACCTCGGCTCCGAGCGCCTGGAGCGCCGCGGTCGCACCAGCCGTCATTCCCGCAGCCGCCTCGGCTCCCGCGCCGGGCGCGTGGAGCGCCGCGCCCGCCCCGGCTCCAGCACCGGCCCCGGTACCCGCCGCAGCCTCCCCGGCACCGAGCGCAGGCCCCGGGCGGGGGCGTCGCGGCCTCATCGCCGGAGCGCTGGCCGTCGTCCTCGTGCTCGTTGCCGCGGGAGGCTGGATGATCGGGCGCGGCCACTCCGGCGACGCGGCCGGCGGAACGAGCGCCGCCGGCGACTCCGCGGCCGCGGGCGCTTCCCCCGCATCCCAGGGGCGGGCGGCGCAGGACGCCCCCGCGACGATCACCGCCTGCGCCACCGACCCCACCGTCGAGGTCACGAGCGTCACCGCCGACAACAGCACCATGACCGCCGAGCTCCACGTCACGCCGTCGTGCAGCGAGGGGGACGTCCTCACCGGCTCCCGCAACCACGTCCTGCTCACCTCGCCGCAGGACTGGGACAGCCCGGGCAGCACCGTCGCCATCGGCGAGCTGGACCTCTCGACCTCGCCCGCCGTCATGAGCGGCGGCGGAGCCGACGTCACCGTCACCTTCCCCGCCGGCCAGTACTACCGGATCGGGGACGTCACGCCGGGCGAGGAGATCGCCGCGACGCTGACCGCGGACCGCTCCGACTCGTCCGCGTCCGGTGACTCCGCCGACGCCACGAGCAGCGTCACGGTCACCGCCTCGGAGAGCAGCGGCGGCGCCGACGAGGAGGAGACCGCGGCTGAGGTGGCGCTCGGGCGCCTCGCTGATGACACGGCGCGCCACGCCCAGTACGCCGAGGGCCACTGGTACGCCCAGCTCTCCTCGAAGAAGGTCGGGCTCCAGGTCGAGGGCCCCACCTGGGACAACCGGACGATCCTCCAGCAGTACTTCGACTACACGACCACCTACGGCACCATCATCCTCACCCGCGCCCACGACTGGTCGGTCTTCACCGCCGACGGCGACTGGTACGTCCTCCTCGCCGATGTCGGGGCGACGAGCGACACCGACGCGAACGCGTGGTGCGACTCCCGCAGCATCGGGGAGGACGACTGCTTCGCGAAGATGCTCTCGACGACCAGGTCGGCCGAGGGCACAACGACGTACCGCTGAGACGCGCCGTCCGGCGCCCTCGGTGGTGCCGCCGGCCGCAGCAGGGACCGCGTCATGAGGGGCGCCGTACGGATTGACGTGCGGCGCCCCTCATGCCTCCGGCGTCGTGCCCCGCTCGACGGACGAGCCCGTTGCCCTCGGCCCGCTGCCCGGGCCCGGGCCCGGTCAGCCGAGCGTCGCCTTGAGCGCGAGGACCCGGCGCACCGAGGCGTCGACCCGGGCGGCGAAGGCCTCGTCCGCCTGGGCCGCCTCGACGAGCGCGGACGCCATCGCGTCGGCCACGGAGGCGTCCGCGGCGGCGAGGACGATGTCGCAGCCCGCCTTGACGGCGCTCACGGCGCGGTCGCCGGGCGTCCAGTCGCTCACCTGGACCGCGGCGGCGACGTCGTCGGTGATGACGACGCCCTCGAAGCCGAGGTCGCCCCGCAGGAGGTCGGTGATGACGGCGGAGGAGAAGCAGGCCGGGGTGCCGGCGTCGATGAGGGAGTAGTCGGCCGAGGAGGCCATGACGGCGCAGGTCCCCTCGCCGATGAGGGTGCGGAAGATCCCGACGGCGGCGTCCTCGCGGGTGGTGACCGCGTCGGTGACGCCGGAGGCGATGTCCGTGTTCTGGGTGACGCGTCCGAGCCCGGGGAAGTGCTTGAAGGTCGGGATGACGCCCGAGCCCCGCATGCCGGCGGCGAAGGCGCCCGCGCAGGCGGTGACGGTCGCGGCGTCGTGCCCGTACTCGCGCTTCCACTGGCCGATGGGTGCGTTCGACGTCGGGTCGGCGATGTCGACGAGGTCGGCGTCGGGGGCGAGGTTCATCGTGACGCCGGCGGAGGCGAGCTCGGCGCCCCAGGTCGTCGCGGAGGCCTTGAGCGCCTCGGCGCCGGAGGTCGCCTGGGTGAGGGCGGTCGGCATCGTGGAGAAGCCGGGGCCGGAGAGGACCTGGACGTCGCCGCCCTCCTGGTCGGTGCTGATGAGGAGGCGGGAGCCGTGGGCCGAGTCCTCGGTGACGAGGGCCTGGAGCGAGTCGACGAGAGCCTTGGTCGCGGAGGCGCCGCGGCTGGAGCGGCCGGAGAGGAAGACGCCGCCCACGTGGAGCTCGGTGACGTAGCGCCCCGGTGGCGTCGTCGAGCCGGCATCGACGCCGACCACGAGGAGCTGTCCGACCTTCTGCTCGAGCGTCCAGCCGTCGAGGGAGATCCCGTCCGTGGTCCCGGCCGCGGTTGAGGCTGCCGTCGCGCTCGCGGAGGCGGACGGCGTCGGGCCCGCGTCGGCGGAGGGGGAGGTCGAGGGGGTGGCCGATCCGGGTGCCGACGACGCGGCGCTCGCGGAGCCGCCGCCGGAGGACGCCGTGTCCGTGGAGGTGCAGCCGGCGAGGGCCGCGGCGGTGGCGGCGCCCAGGAGGAGGGAGCGGCGGCGCACAGGACGAGCGGGGAGGGGAGGGGCCATGGTCGCGACCCTACCGACGGCGTGCGGCGGGGCCGTGGGCGGGCGCGGGCTTGCTGCCCGTTCGTGACCCGGCCGGTGCTCCGACGCCGTCGGACTCACTCCCAGCCGAGCTCGTGGAGGCGCTCGTCGGGGATGCCGAAGTGGTGGCCGACCTCGTGCAGGACCGTTACGGTGATCTCGTCGACGAGTTCCTCTCGGGTGCGGCACCAGCGCTCGAGCGGTCCCTTGAAGATGAGGATGCGGTCCGGCAGGACGAGGGTCCAGCCCTCGTCGCGCTCGGTGAGGGGGACGCCGTCGTAGAGGCCGAGGAGGGTGGGGAGGCCGTCCTCGTCGTAGTCCTCCTCCGTGAGCAGCTCGGCGTCGGGCTCCTCCTCGACGAGGACGACGACGTTGTCCATGCGCGAGGCGAGGTCCTCCGGGATGGCGTCGAGGGCGTCGTCGACGGCGGTCTCGAAGTCCTCGGGGCTCAGGTGCACGGGGCTCATGGCAGCAGCCTCCCACAGCGGTGCGATTCCGGGGCGAGGTCGCGGTGAGGAGGGTCACGCTCAGGCGATTTGCGTCCGGCGAGAATCGCCCCTTAGTGTTCTACCCGGTTCGAGGCGCGACGACGCCAAGGGCAACAGGCCCCCATCGTCTAGCGGCCTAGGACCCCGCCCTTTCACGGCGGTAGCACGGGTTCGAATCCCGTTGGGGGTACGGATTCGTGTGAGTGGAAACGACTCGTTTAGAGTCTGGCTTCGTGCCGAACGAGGCCTCGTGGCGCAGTTGGTTAGCGCGCCGCCCTGTCACGGCGGAGGTCGCGGGTTCAAGTCCCGTCGAGGTCGCGGAAGCGGTTCGGCCCGGTCAGCAATGATCGGGCCGAACCCATCCCAAGGCTCTGTAGCTCAGTTGGTAGAGCGTTCGACTGAAAATCGAAAGGTCACCGGATCGACGCCGGTCGGAGCCACTGCGAAAGGCCCGGGTCCCACAAGGATCCGGGCCTTCGCTTCGTCCTGAGGCCCTCCCCTCCCGTCTCATCCTCCGCCTCACGCGCCGCGGGACTGACGCGCGGGCCCGAGCCGCGCCGAGCCTCGCTCGCACTCCGTACGTTCCTCGCCGAGCGCGTACCTTTCGCGCCGAACGCGTACCCCTAGGTGCCGCGTTCGGCGCGAACGGTACGCGCTCGGCGCCTTGGCAGGCTGCTCTGGTCGTACGCCGAGCGGGGGCGCGGGCACAGCGCGCGCCCAGCCGGCCTCGGCACCGCGCCCAGGCCCGTGCCCTAGCCTGGGGGCCATGTCCTTCGCCTCGCTGCCTCTCACCGCGCTCACCCAGGTCATGACGACGAGCGGGACCGCGGCGGGGATCCTCGCCGCCGACGGCGCCACGCCCACCCCGAGCGACTCCTCCACGAGCGACGTCCAGCAGACCGTCGACCAGGTCGCCGAGACGACCGTCGACGTCCTCTCCGTCGCCTGGAAGACCGGCCTCGGCGTCCTCATCGGCGTCGTCGTCGCCTTCATCGTCGTCGTCATCCTGCGCGGCATGGGGCGCCGTCGGGCGCTCTACACGGAGATCACCCGTTACTGCCGCAGCGCCCTCTACGTCCTGTCCGGTCTCACCGGCGCCTACCTCGCCGCGCAGATCGCCGTCGTCGACATAGAGACCCCCACCTGGGCGCAGATCGGCATCCACGGCCTCCTCGTCGCCATCATCCTGGCGCTCACCTGGCTCGCGGTCGGCCTCCTCAAGGCGGTCGAGGCCTCCGTGGACGGCTCGGTCCGCGCCGCCGGGGACCAGGGCCGCGCCAACCGCGTCACGACGCAGATGCAGATCCTGCGCCGCGTCGCCTCCGCGATCGTCGTCATCTGCGGCGTCGTCGGCGTCATCGCGACCTTCCCCGCGGCGCGCTTCGCGATGGGCTCCCTGTTCGCCTCCGCCGGCGTCGTCTCCGTCATCGCCGGTCTCGCCGCCCAGTCGACCCTCGGCAACGTCTTCGCCGGGATCCAGCTCGCCACCACGGACGCGATCCGCGTGGACGACGTCGTCGAGGCGAACGACCTCTACGGCAACATCGAGGAGATCACCCTCACCTACGTCGTCGTCAAGGTCTGGGACGAGCGCCGCCTCATCCTCCCGTCCACGTACTTCACGCAGAACCCCTTCACGAACTGGTCGCGCCGCACCCACCAGATGATCGGCGTCGTCAAGCTCCAGTGCGACTGGCGCGTGCCGATCGCCATGATGCGCGCCGAGCTCGCCCGCGTCGTCGCCGCCTCCTCCGTGTGGGACGGGCGCGTCGCCGGCCTCGTCATCACCGAGACGAGCGCCCAGGACGTCACCGTGCGCATCACGGTCTCCGCCTCCAACGCCGACGACCTGTGGGCCCTCCAGTGCCACGTGCGCGAGTCCCTCATCACCTGGCTCCAGAAGTCCGCGCCCTACGCCCTGCCGCGCACCCGCGTCGAGGTCGAGCACGTCGACGTCTCCCACGACCCCACCGACGAGGAGGTCGCCCGCCTCGCCGAGGAGCTCGTCTCCCTCCAGCACCCGACCAACGACCCGGCGACGACGACGGCGATCACCGCCACCGCCTCCTCGACCGCCGACGACCCCATTGGGGCCGCCCGCGTGCGCGCCGCGACCAAGGGCCGCTCCGGCCTGCGCCGCTCGCGCCGGGAGAAGGTCCGCCGCCGCGCGATCCTCCCGCAGGACCTCCACGGCGCCGGCGAGCAGGAGTCCTCCGACGACGTCGTCGCCGGCGGCCCCGCCGGGAGGGGTCACACCCATGGCGCCGCCGGGAGGGTCGAGAAGCACGAGAAGGGGCGCGCCCGCCGCCAGCCGCGCCGCGGCTCCGGGCGCCGGGACCACGTGCCGCCGCAGCGCGGCAGCCAGGCCGAGACCACCGTCCTCGGCGCCGTCGAGCGCCGCGCCTACCTCGGCGAGGACGACGCCGTGCAGGACGCCCAGGCGCCGCAGGGCCCGGGCTCCGCGCGCTCCCGGGCCCACGACGCCGACACCGCCGGGCAGCAGCCGATCCGCCCGGCCGAGCCCCCGTCCACCGGCGCGGCCGCGCCCGACGACCCGAACGCCGACACCGTCGAGCGCCGCAACGCCGGCCCCGCCGACCTGGGCTGATCGCCGTCGCTCCCGTTCCCGCAGCGTGAACTGCCCTCGCCAGCGGGACCCGCGCGCGCGACGATGGACGGCGTGACCGAGCAGAACCCCAGCACCCCCAGCCTCGACCCCGCCGCCATCGCCCGCAGTGACGCCGAGTGGCGCCAGCGGCTCAGGCCCCTCGAGTACCACGTCCTGCGCGAGGCCGGCACCGAGCGCCCCGGCACAGGGGCCCTCCTCGACGAGCACCGCGAGGGCGTCTACCGCTGCCGCGGCTGCGGCGCCGAGCTCTTCCGCTCCACCACCAAGTTCGAGTCCCACTGCGGCTGGCCGTCCTTCTACGACCCCAAGGACTCCGACGCCGTCACCCTGTCCACGGACACCTCCCACGGCATGGTCCGCACCGAGGTCCGCTGCGCCACCTGCGGCGGGCACCTCGGCCACGTCTTCGAGGACGCCCCGCAGACCCCCACCGGTCAGCGCTACTGCATGAACTCCGTCAGCCTCACCTTCGACCCCGAGCCCGCCGGAGAAGGGGCCTGACGTGATCCGCCTCCTGAGTCTCAACCTCCAGCACGGCGCCCCCGGCGCCGGCGGGGAGGGAACGCCCCTCGCGTCCGCCGACATCACCGACCCCGGCACGGCCCGGGAGGTCCTCGCCGCCCTCGCCGACCAGGTCCGCGAGATCTCCCCCGACGTCATCGCCCTCCAGGAGGTCGACCTCGGCCAGCGCCGCTCCGGCCGCCTCGACCAGGCCGCCGAGCTCGCCCGCCTCCTCGGGTGGAACGAGCACCGCTTCGCCGCCACCTACGCCGGCTCCGTCACCGGCCTGCGCCGCCGCCCGCTCCGCTCCGAGCTCGCCGCGCCCGCCGACGACGTCCTCGGCCCGGTCCGGGCCCTGCTCGGCCGGCCGCCGGCCGGCTTCGGCAACGCGCTCCTCACCCGCCTGCCCGTGACCACCTGGCGCGTCCAGCGGCTCGGCCGCGGCCCCGCCCAGGTCACCCGCCGCGGCGGCAGCGCGTGGGACCCGCGCAGCTACCGCGTCGCCACGTCGACCATGCGCAACCTCATCAGCGCGGAGGTCGTCGTCTCGGGCGACCCCACCGTCCCCGCGGGCCGCCACGCCGCCGGGCCCGCCGTCACCCCGGTCGACGGGCTCACCGTCGCCGCCACCCACCTCGCCACCCGGGTCGACACGGCCGGAGAGCAGCTCGCCGCCGCCTGGGGGGCGCTCGCCTCCCTGCCCGGCCCGCACGTCCTGGCAGGCGACCTCAACCTGCGCACCCACCAGGTCGCCGCCCTCGGCGTCGCCCGCGAGGTCGGCACGGGGAACACCTACCCGGCGCGCGAGCCCGACCACCGCATCGACCACGTCCTCACCGACCCCTGGCCGGTCGACGCCGACGGCCGCCCCCTCGCCGGTGACGCGGCCGTGTCCGCCCCGCGCTGGGCGGGGGAGGGGCGACCCCTCCTGCGCGCCGTCGCGTCGGGCACCCGCACCTTCGTCGTCTCCGACCACGCCGGGACCTGGGTAGACCTCGACGCCGTAGGCTGAGCCGGCACCAGCAGGCTCGGGGAAGGACGGCTCGTGGGCGGAGTCATCAGCGGACTCGCGGTCTTCGCCGTCGTCATCGCCGTCGGCTGGCTGCTCGTGCGCACCGGCGGCGTCCCCGCCGGCTCGGACACGATCCTCACCCGCACCTGCTTCTACGCCGCCACTCCCGCGCTCCTCGTCACCACCGTCGGAAACGCGGACCTCGCGACCGTCGCCTCGCCGCAGACGGTGGCCGGGCTCGCCGCCGAGACCCTCGGCGTCCTCACCGCCTGGTGCGTCCACCGCTACCTGCTGCGCCGCGACGTCGCCGAGTCCGTGATCGGGGCGCTCGCCGGCGGCTACGTCAACGCCGCCAACCTCGGCATCCCCGTCCTCATCCTCCTGCTCGGGGACGCCACCGCGATCGCGCCGATCGTGCTCCTCCAGATGCTCGTGCTGGCGCCGGTGGCCTTCGCGATCCTCGACAAGGTCACCTACCAGGGGCAGCACTCGCGCCTGGTGACCTTCACGGCGCCGCTGCGCAACCCGCTGCTCATCGGCGTCGCCGTCGGCCTCCTCGTCAACGTCCTCGGCATCGACCTCGCCGCCCCGCTCGGCGGGCTCGTCGCGGACAGCCTCGACGCCCTCGGCGCGCTCGCCGTCACCGTCATGATGCTGTCCCTCGGGATGAGCCTTGCGGCCTCCTCGCCCAAGGTGACGCGGTGCCTCACGATCACCGAGCCGCGCCGCCTGCCCACGGCGCCGGGCGGCGCGGGCGGGGCCGACGACGCGACGGATCCCGCTGCGGCCGGGGCGGGGACTGAGGCCGGTGCGGCGTCTCCTGACGCCGCCACCGCGGGCGCCCTCGAGGACCGCTCGGAGCGCGGCGTCGTCCTGTGGGCGTCGGTCGCCTGGAAGCTCGTCGTGGTCCCGCTCATGGCGCTCGGGATCGGGGCGGCCCTGGGGCTGCGCGGCGGCGACCTCCTCGTCCCCGTGACGACGGCGTCCCTGCCCTGCGCCCAGAACGTCTTCATGTACGCCACCCGCTACGGCGCCGCGAAGCCGCTGGCCCGGGACTGCGTCCTCATCACGACCGCCGGCTTCGTGCCGGTCGTCCTCCTCGCGAGCGCCCTGCTGGGCTGAGCGGTCGGCCCGCGCCGCGAGCGGTCTTCCCGCGCCGCCCGCGCGTCTGAGAGGGTGCGGGCATGCCCCCGTCCCTCCGCGTACCGCGTTCCGGCGCCGTTCCGGCGCCGCTCATCTTCATGGGCTCGGCACTGTCCCAGTACGTCGGCGCCGGGCTCGCCGTCTCCCTCTTCGCCCTCATGCCGTCGACGACGGTGGCGTGGTGGCGCGTCCTCGTCGGGGCGATCGTCCTCCTCGCCTGGCGGCGGCCGTGGCGGCGTCCGTGGACCCGCGCGGCGCTGACCTCGGCGGCGCTCTTCGGGATCGCGACGGCGACGATGAACGTCATCTTCTACGGCGCCATCGCCCGGCTGCCGCTCGGGACCTCGGTGTCCCTCGAGTTCCTCGGCCCCGTCATCGTCGCCCTCGTGACCGGGCGCGGGTGGCGGCCCCGCGTCGCCGCGCTGCTCGCGCTCGCGGGCGTCATCTCCATCTCCGGGCTCGGCATCGACGTCGGGGACGCGACCCAGTGCGTCGGACTGTTCTTCGCCCTCGGCGCGGGAGCCGCGTGGGCGGCCTACATCCTCCTGGGGAGCCGCGTCGCCTCGGCGGGCTCCGGCCTGGACTCGCTCGCCGTCGGCATGGCCTGCGGCGCCCTCGTCTACGCGCCCCTCGGCATCCCGACGGCGGGCGGCGCCTTCTCCTCGTTCTCCGCGCTCGCGATGGTGGTCGGCGTCGGCGTCCTCTCCACGGCGGTCCCGTACGGCCTGGAGCAGGTGGCGCTCAAGCGCCTCAGCGCGGACGCCTTCGCGCTCCTGTCCTCCCTGCTACCGGCCACCTCGCTCCTCATCGGCGTCGTCATGCTCCATCAGATGCCCAACGCCGGCGAGCTCGTGGGCCTCGTCCTCATCTCGGCCGCGGTGGCCCTGGCGAGCCTGCGGGGTCGCTGAGAAGCACTGCAGCACGGACGCGACGACGCCCGGCCGGGAGCGATCCCGGCCGGGCGTTTGCGTGCGGCGCCGTCGTGGTCAGAGCACGCCGAGTACGAGCGCGATGAGGCAGATGACGACCATCGCGGTCACGGACAGGACCGTCTCCATGAGCGACCAGGTCCTGAAGGTCTGCCCGACCGTCATGCCGAAGTACTCCTTGACGAGCCAGAAGCCGGCGTCGTTGACGTGGGAGAGGAAGACCGAGCCTGCGCCGATCGCGAGGACGAGGAGCGCGGCCTCGGTGGTCGGCATCTGTGAGGCGAGCGGGGCCATGATCCCGGCCGCGGTGATCGTCGCGACCGTGGCCGAGCCGGTGGCGAGGCGGACGGCGACGGCGACGAGCCAGCCGGCGATGAGCGCGGGCACGGCCGCCTGCTGGATCCAGGTGGCGATGATGGTCGCGATGCCGGAGTCGACGAGGGTCTGCTTGAAGCCGCCGCCGGCGCCCACGATGAGGAGGATCCCGGCGATGGGCCCGAGGGAGGCGCCGACGCGCGAGGAGACCTCGGTGCGGGACAGACCCAGGTTGGAGCCGAAGACGACCATCGAGACGAGGACCGTCAGGAGCAGCGCGACGATCGGCTGGCCGAGGAAGAGGGCGACGTGCGCGACGGGGCTGCTCGAGTCCTCGCCGACCGAGGTCTCCACGACCGTGCGCAGGAGCATGAGGACGACCGGGAGGACGACCACGGAGAGCGCGGCGCCGAAGGAGGGTCGCGGGCCCTCGTGCTCGTCGTCGGAGGCGCCGAGGGGCTCGGGGGCCTCGATCGGCACCCAGCGGGCCATGTAGCGGGCGGCCACGGGGCCGGCGACGACGACGGTCGGGATCGCGACGAGCAGGCCGAGGCCCAGGGTGACGCCGAGGTCGGCGCCCAGCGCGTCGATGGCGATGAGCGGCCCGGGGTGCGGCGGCACGAGGCCGTGGAGGGCGGACAGGCCGGCGAGGGCCGGGACGCCGAGGCGGATGAGCGGCTGGTGGGCGCGGCGGGCCACGATCATGACGACGGGGATGAGGAGGACGATGCCGACCTCGAAGAAGAGCGGGATGCCGACGACGAAGGCGATGAGGGCCATCGCCCACGGCAGGCGGCGCTCAGTCGTGTGCGCCAGCACCGTGTCGACGATCTGGTCGGCGCCGCCGGAGTCGATGAGGAGGCGGCCGATGATCGCGCCCAGCGCGATGAGCGTGCCGACGCTGCCGATCGTCGAGCCGAGCCCGTTGGTGAAGGAGGTGAAGGCGTCGGTGAGGGGGATACCCGCGACGAGCGCGAGGACCGCCGAGCCGAGCGTGAGGGCGAGGAAGGGGTGGGTCTTCCTCCACACGATGAGCACGATGATCGTCGCGATGCCGATGAGGGCGGCGGCGAGGAGCTGCGCGTGGTTGGAGGAGTGGGCGACCGCGTCCGAGGACGCGAGGGGCAGGAGCAACGTCATTGTCTTCTCCGGGGGTGGGGCAGGGGCTGGTGTCAGGAACGGGAGGGCTCGAGGCCGACGGCCTCGAGGATCGCGGCGAGGGTCTCCTCGGGGGTCGGGCGGGAGACGACGGTGACGCCGTCCTCGTCGGGCTCGAGGGGCTCGAGGGTGGAGAGCTGGGAGGGCAGGAGCGTCGTCGGCATGAAGTGCCCGGCCCGGTGCGCCATGCGGTTCTCAAGGGTGGACTGCTCGGCGACGAGGTGGACGAAGACGACCCGGCCCCTGGCCTCGGCGAGCAGGTCGCGGTAGGAGCGCTTGAGGGCGGAGCAGGTGACGATGGCCGACTCGCCGGCCTTGGCGCGCTCGGACATCCAGTCGCGCAGGGAGCGGAGCCACGGCCAGCGGTCCTCGTCCGTGAGCGGGGTGCCGGCGCTCATCTTGTCGATGTTGGCCCGGGGGTGGAAGTCGTCGGCCTCGGCGACGGGCCAGCCGAGGACGTCGTGGAGGCGCTCGGCGGCGGTGGTCTTGCCGCAGCCGGCGACGCCCATGAGGACGAGGTGCTCGGCGGGGGGAAGGGATGCGCTCATGGTCGGCGGCTCCTCCGGTGACGACGTTGTCGAATTGGTATGACCATAACACCGCTGACGTGCGATGTAACCGGGGGGCGGCGCGTGGTGGAGGGCGCCGCCGCCCGCCTCGAGCCTGGGGCTCAGACGAGGCTCCGCCCCGTCACGGACGTGCCCGTCGGACCCGGTCGGAGGACGTCGGCGGCTAGGATCCAGCCGACCCCGTCCCCGTCCCGGAGCACCGCGATGCCAGCCACCGACCGCAGCGCCGAGGTCCTCGACGCCCTCGGTCGCGCCGTCGTCGGCGGAGCGCTCGCGGAGGGCGCCGCCATCACCCTGGAGTCCATCCAGGCCGAGCACGGCGTCTCGCGCTCCGTCGCCCGAGACTGCGTCAAGACCCTCGAGTCCCTCGGGCTCGTCGTGCCCCGGCGCCGGGTCGGCGTCGTCGTCCGCCCCCGCGACCAGTGGCAGGCGCTCGCCCCGCAGGTCATCCGCTGGCAGCTCGACGTCGACCCACGCGGCCCCAAGCTCGGGGCGCTCACCGAGCTGCGCGCCGCCGTCGAGCCGGTCGCCGCCGCCTCCGCCGCCCGCCGCGCCACCGAGGATCAGCGCTCGCGCCTCCTCGCCCTCGCCGCCGCGATCCACGAGCAGGGCTCGCACGGCGGCGTCTCCACCTACCTCGAGGCGGACACCGAGTTCCACCGCCTCATCCTGAGTGCCTCGCAGAACGACGCCTTCGCCGCCCTCACCGGCGTCATGACGGAGGTCCTGCGGGGCCGCGCCCGCCTCGGCGGCGACATCGACATCCCCAAGGCCGAGGCCCTCGAGCTCCACGAGCGGGTCGCCCGCGCCATCGCCGAGGGGGACGCCGAGGACGCCGAGGAGGCCATGCGCGCCCTCGTCTCCGAGGTGCGCCGCCTCCTCCTCGACCGCGGCCTGCGTGGCTACGCCCGCTCCTGAGCGGGCCGACGCCGCTAGACGCGCCTCACACAACCGCCCGCGGCGCGCGAGGGCTTCGTCATGGCGGGGGAGAGGCGCGCCTGGAAGACTCGGCCACCGGCCCGGCGACCCGCCGCGGCCCGGCTGGTGCCACGGCTCCGGCGCGCGCCCCTGACGGCGGCGGCGCCGTCGAGCCCTGAACGCCGGCACCCCGTCGCACCGTCGCGCGCCACCCGGCCTGCGCCGTCGTGCGCGCGGTGCCAACTCAGAACAGGACCCCCGTGCCCAACCGCACCCACACCGCGCCCCGCGCCCCCTTCGCCTCCTCGAACGTCCCCGCCGGCGGCGAGGCCACCTTCGCCTCCCTCGGCGTCGACGCCGACCTCGTCGCCGACCTCGACTCCCGCGGCTTCACCCGCCCCTTCCCCATCCAGACCGCGACGCTCCCGGACACCCTCTCCGGCCGCGACGTGCTCGGCCGCGGCCGGACCGGCTCCGGCAAGACCCTCGCCTTCGCCCTCCCGCTCGTCCAGCGCCTCGCGGCCGAGGACATGGCCGACCCGGGCCGCCCCATCGGCCTCGTCCTCGCCCCCACCCGCGAGCTCGCCATCCAGATCGCCGACACCATCAAGCCGCTCGCCGACGCCGCCGAGCTCACCGTCACCACCATCTTCGGCGGCGTCTCCCAGAAGCCCCAGGAGAAGGCCATGGCCAAGGGCGTCGACATCGTCGTCGCCTGCCCCGGCCGTCTCCTCGACCTCATGGGGCAGGGGATCGTCCACCTCGACGACGTCTCCATCACCGTCCTCGACGAGGCCGACCACATGGCCGACCTCGGCTTCCTCCCCAACGTCCGCCGCATCATGCGCGCCACCCCCGCCAAGGGACAGCGCATGCTCTTCAGCGCGACCCTGGACAACGGCGTCGACAAGATCGTCGACGAGTTCCTCCGCGACCCGCTCCACCACTCCGTCGACCCGGCCTCCTCCCCGGTGCGCGACATGGACCACCGCGTCTGGCTCCTCGCCGACAAGACCGCCAAGGACGGCGTCGTCCTCCGGCTGGCCTCCGGCACCGGCCAGCGCATCCTCTTCACGCGCACGAAGCACCTCGCCCGCCGCCTCGCCCGCAAGCTCGTCCAGCACGGCATCCCCGCCGTCGAGCTCCAGGGCAACATGAGCCAGAACGCGCGCGAGCGCGCCATGCACGCCTTCTCCTCGGGCGAGGCCCACGTCATGGTCGCCACCGACATCGCCGCCCGCGGCATCGACGTCTCCGGCGTCGAGCTCGTCGTCCACGTCGACCCGCCGGCCGAGCACAAGGCCTACCTGCACCGCTCCGGCCGCACCGCGCGCGCCGGTGCCGCCGGCACCGTCGTCACCCTGGTCCTGCCCGAGCAGAAGCACGACGTCCAGGTGCTGCTCAAGAAGGCGAGGATCAAGGCCGACATCGAGCGGATCCGTCCCGACGACGCCGCGGTGGCCGAGCTCGTCGGGGAGATCGCGCCCGTCGTGGCCGCCGAGGACATGCCCGAGGGCGTCGCCGTCAAGGGCGGCACCGCGGCGACCCGCGGCGGCTCCGGCAGTGGCTCGAAGGGCGGTTCGGGCCGCTCCGGGCGGGGACGCTCCGGCCGCTCCGGGCGCGGGCGCTCGGGAGGCGGCGGCCGTGGTGGTCACGGCGGACGCGACGGACGCTCCGGCTCGGGGCGTTCCGGCGCCGCCCGCTGAGCGGAGCTGTCTCCGCCTCGACCGCGAACCGGTGGCGCCGAGCCCGCACGGGCCGTCGAACCGGGGCCGACCCGCCCGAGTGTCTTAGACCTTTCGACCCACGGAAAACGGCGTTCTCGCCGTGCTTTCGTAGGTCAGAACTCATATCGATTCGGCCTACGAAGGTCAAGTCCCTTGTTGTGGTGTTCTTTCAGGCGGTCAGGGGCAGGGGTTGGGTGTCGTTGGTGAGGGTGTGGGTGAGTCGTTGCATGGAGGTCTGGGACAGGTAGCGGCGTTCGCCGTACTGCCACTGCTCGTGCTGCTCGAGCAGGACGGCGCCGATGAGGCGGGTCACGGAGTCTGGGTTGGGGAAGACCTGGACGACGTCGGCGCGGCGCTTGATCTCGGCGTTGACGCGTTCGATGGGGTTGTTGGACCAGATCTTCTTCCAGTGCTCGGTGGGGAAGGCGGCGAACGCGGTCAGGTCAGCCTCGGCGGCCTCGAGCATGTCGGCGATGTCCGGGAAGGTGCCTCTCAGGGAGTCGGTGACCTGGTGGTAGGTGGCGCGCACGGCCTGGGGGCTGGTCTGGGCGAACACCGTGGAGATGAGGGCGTTGACGGGCTTGGAGCGTGCTGATCCCAGGCGGGAGGTGATGTTGCGGGCGAAGTGCACGCGGCAGCGCTGCCAGGCCGCGCCGGGCAGGATCGCCTTGACGGCGGCCTTCAGGCCGGCGTGGGAGTCGGACACGACCAAGGCGACACCCTCGGGCCGGGAGGGCCCGCACACGGCCAGGCCCCGCTCGCGCAGGGAGCGCAGGAAGCTGGTCCAGAAGTCGGTGGACTCGCTGTCGCCCACGGCCATGCCCAGGATCTCGCGGCGCCCGGCGGCGGAGACCCCTACCGCGACGACGGTGGCCTGGGAGACGACGCGGTGTCCGACGCGCACGTCGAGGTAGGTGGCGTCCAGGTAGAGGTAGGGGAACCAGGTGTGGTCCAGAGGCCGGTTCAGGAAGGCACCGACCGTCTGGTCGATGTCGGCGCAGATCCGCGAGACCTGGGACTTGGAGATGCCGGACTCGCAGCCCAGGGCCTTGACCAGGTCATCGACCTTGCGGGTGGAGACCCCCTCGACCCAGGCGGTGGCGATCACCGCGTACAGGGCCTTGTCGACCCTCCTGCGCGGGGACAGCAGGGACGGGAAGAAGGAACCCCGGCGCAGCTTGGGGATGGCCAGGTCGACCTCCCCGGCAGTGGTCGCCACCGTCTTGGAGCGCGTCCCATTGCGGCGCGTGATGCGATCCGGGGTGCGCTCGTAGCGGGAGGCGCCGATCACCGCTTCGGCTTCGGCGTCGATGAGGTCCTGCAGTCCGGCGGCCAGCAGACGGCGGAACATCTCGTCGCGTGAGGCCTCAGGGTCGGCCAGGAGTTCCCCGATCAAGACGGACAAGGCAGACTGATGGTGGGTCATCGCGGGTCCCTTCAGATGGTTCTTGGCGGAATCACACCCGCGATGACCCCCAGCCACCTCGACCAGCGGCCCCCGCGGGAATTGCCACCACGCTAAGGGACACACCCCCTACGAATCGCGCTTGATCCATGCCTCTTGTAAAATAGGGGCCGGCGATCGGCTCCGCACCGGTCGCCGGCGCGATCGTCGGCACGCCCCGCCGACGGCGTTCCCTAGACTCAGCAAGGAGTTCCCATGATCGGTCAGATCATCGGCATGATCATCGTCGGCGCCATCATCGGCGCCCTGGCCCGCCTCTTCCTCAAGGGCGACCAGAACCTCTCGATCCTGTGGACCATCATCCTCGGCGCCCTCGGCGCCGCCGCCGGTGCCTGGATCGCAGGCCTCTTCGGCGTCGCGTCCACCAACGGCGTCGACTGGATCCGCTGGATCCTCTCGGTCATCTGCGCCATGGTCTTCATCTCGGTCTTCATCGGTGTCACTCGCCGTAAGTGACCGCATCCGGTCCCGGACGCACCGGGGCGGGAACGACGACGCGGGCCCCGTCCACGAGGACGGGGCCCGCGTCGTCGTTCCCGCCACCAGTACCCCCTGTGGGGCTCGAACCCACGACCATCGGATTAAAAGTCCGCTGCTCTGACCAGCTGAGCTAAGGAGGCCCGCGCGGCCCGACCGAGACGGTCCCCGCGCAGCCCGAAGCATATCCGCCCGACGTCCTCGTCCCCGCGTCTCGCGTAGCCTCGCCCCCATGCCCCGCGCCACCCGCAGCCAGCTCCTCACCGCCCGCAGGATCGCCGTCCTCGGAGTGACCGGCTCCGGGAAGTCCACCGCGGTGCGCGAGCTCGCCGAGGCGGTCGGAGGGCTCGCCGTGGACGCGGACAACGACATCCGCTGGGCCGACGCCGCCGTCCACGGCGCCTGGGCCATCCGCCCCGACGACGAGCAGCGCGCCATCGCCGCCGAGCTCGCCGCGGGGGAGACGTGGGTCGTCGCAGCCGTCCCCGAGATCGGCGAGGACGTGATCGTCCCGCGGCTCGACCTCACCGTCACCCTCGACTACCCGCCCGCGCTCACGCTCGCCCGCCTCCTGCGCCGCACCGCCCGCCGGATCGTCACCGGCGAGCGCATCTGCAACGGCAACCGGGAGACCCTCGCCGAGGCCCTCGGCCCCGACTCCATCCTGCGCTGGTGGGCCCGGACCGTGCGCGGGAAGCACGCCTCAGCGCTGGCCCGCGAGTCGGCGCGCGACGGCGTCCCCGAGCTCCGCCTCACCGACCCCCGCCAGCTCGACCGCGTCCTCGAGACGCTCCGCGGCGAACGCTGAGAGCCGGAGCTGATGGCTGACGGCGGACGCTCTCGACGCGGCCCCGGGTTGCTCCACGGGCTCGGTCCCCGGCCGCTGCACGGGGCTCGGCCACGAGTGAAGCGGCGTCCGCGCCCGTCCCGCCCCGGGGGACAATGACGCCAGCCAGCGCCCCGACGCCCCAGGAGGCACCATGACCCGTCAGTTCCACCGCCCCGCCCGGCTCGACCCCGAGGTCGCCGAGAACCTCGAGGGCGCCGCGGACACCGCCGTCTCCTCCGAGGTCGCCCACCGCGCCGCCCAGGCGCTCGTCGGCGGCTTCCCCGGCGTCGACGCCGACGTCGCCCCCGACGGCACCCCCGACCCCATCACCCGCGAGGGCGTCGTCCGCGCCGTCGCCGCCCAGGGTGTCGACGACGTCGCCGAGCTCTGGGCCGACTCCCCGGCCACCACCCTGCCCGGCACCCTGTGGCGCCTCTTCCTCGTGCGCGAGTGGATCCGCCGCGACCCCGCCCTCATCGAGCGCCGCTACGCCACCGTCGTCGAGCTCGGCGACGACGCCGCGGCCGCGGCCCGCCTCGAGTCGGCCCTCGCCGACGCCACCCCCGCGCCCGCCCCCGACCAGGTCCGCGCCGCCCTCGACGACGTCCTCGGCGGCCGGCTCGAGGGCTCCGTCACCGCCCTCGCCCCCGTCCTGCGCGTCTCGGCGGGCTTCCTGCGCGCACTGTCCGTCGGCTCCTCCGCCGTCTGGATCGAGGACGACGCCGACGAGCTCGCCGACCGCGTCACCCGTCGCGAACTCGCCCTCACCGCCACCGCCGAGGAGCTCGACGAGGCCGCCCGCCGCGCCGCCGCCGGTCTGCTCGACTGAGGTCGTCGCACCTGTAGCGCGGCCTCGCACCCGCTGCGCTGTGTTCCCCCGACGTGGGACCGCGCAGCGGGTGCGAGGCGACGCAGCGGGTCCAGGTCGGCCTCGGGCGTCAGCCGCCCTCTGTTCACCAACTCGTGGGACGATGCGACCATGACGACTCCTGACGCCGAGAACGCCCCCGCCCGCGACTCCCAATCCGGTCGCCACCAGGCCCCGCCCCTGTCCTCCTTCCTCGGCGGCTGGGCCCGCGCCCGCGCCACCCAGAGCGAGGAGCCGACCGCGCCCGAGGCCGACGACGACGTGGCCACCGGCACCGACCCCCTCGAGGACGAGGAGCACGTCATCGAGGCCGCGGACCCCCGCGACTTCACGGACGACGCCGGCCCCCAGTACGAGGACGAGGACTTCGACGAGGACGTCGCCGGAGCCGAGGCGGACGAGGACCGCGCTCTCGAGTCGGCCGGCGCGACCGGCGCCTCCGAGCGCGTCTCCTCCGAGCCGGAGCCCGACGAGGCCGAGCTCGCCCGCCGCGCCGAGGTCGAGGCCCGTGTCGAGGCCGAGCGGGAGCGCGAGGCCGGCCTGCCCGCCCTCGAGAGCTTCGAGGACCGCTTCACCGACCGCGAGCTCACCTGGATGGACTTCAACGAGCGCGTCCTCGAGCAGGCCGAGGACCCCGACCTCCCCCTCCTCGAGCGCGCCTGGTTCCTCGCGATCTTCTCCTCGAACCTCGACGAGTTCTACATGGTCCGCGTCGCCGGCCTCATGCGCCGCATCAAGGCGGGCATCACGCCGGTGCGCGCCTCCGGCCTCGACGCGCACCAGGTCGTCGCCGAGGTGACCCGACGCGCCAAGGAGCTCACCGCCCGCCAGGCGGCCCTCTTCCAGGACGACATCCGCCCCAAGCTCGCTGAGAAGAACATCGTCATCGCCTCCTGGGACGAGCTCGGCGGCGAGGAGCAGGAGCGGCTCTCGCGCTACTTCCGCCACCAGATCTACCCCGTCCTCACGCCGCTCGCGGTGGACCCCTCCCACCCCTTCCCCTACATCTCCGGCCTGTCCCTCAACCTGGCCGTGCTCCTGCGCAACCCCCGCTCCGGCAAGGAGCACTTCGCGCGCATCAAGCTCCCGCAGTCCCTCCCGCGCCTCGTCACGGTCCCCGGGCACGAGCTCGACTCCTCCAACAAGGAGCGCGGCACCGTCCTCATCCCCATCGAGGACGTCATCGCCCAGCACCTCGACCACCTCTTCCCGGGGATGGACATCCTCGAGCACCACGTCTTCCGCGTGACCCGCAACGAGAACCTCGAGGTCGAGGAGGACGACGCCGAGAACCTCCTCACCGCCATGGAGAAGGAGCTCGAGAAGCGCCGCTTCGGAGACTGCGTCCGCCTCGAGGTCGAGGACACCATCAGCCCCTTCGTGCGCCGTTACCTCGTGCGCGCCCTCGGCCTGCGTGACGAGGACGTCTTCGCCCTGCCCTCGCCGGTGGACCTCAAGTGCCTCAACCTGCTCCACGACCTGGACGTCCCAGCCCTCAAGTACCCGCGCTTCGTGCCCGTCACGGCCGCCGGCCTGGGCGAGCAGGAGTCCTCCTCCGCGCGCGACATCTTCGCCGCGATGCGCGAGCACGACGTCCTCCTCCACCACCCCTACGACTCCTTCTCGACGTCGGTGCAGGAGTTCGTCGCCCAGGCTGCCGCGGACCCCAAGGTCCTCGCCATCAAGATGACCCTCTACCGCACGAGCGGCGACTCCCCGCTCATCGACTCCCTCATCGAGGCGGCCGAGGCCGGCAAGCAGGTCGTCGCGATCGTCGAGATCAAGGCCCGCTTCGATGAGGAGAACAACATCGGCTGGGCCCGCAAGCTCGAGCGCGCCGGCGTCCACGTCGTCTACGGCATGGTCGGTCTCAAGACCCACTGCAAGCTGCTGCTCGTCGTCCGCCAGGGCTCCGACGGCCTGCGCCGCTACTGCCACGTCGGCACCGGCAACTACAACCCGAAGACCGCCCGCGGCTACGAGGACCTCGGCCTGCTCACGACCGACCGCGACGTCGCCCAGGACCTCACGACCCTGTTCAACATGCTCTCGGGCTACGCGCCGCGCGCCCGCTTCCGCCGCCTGCTCGTCGCCCCGCGCACCGTGCGCGACGGACTCCTCGAGCGCGTCGAGCGGGAGATCGAGAACAAGCGCGCCGGCAAGGACGCCTGGATCCGCATCAAGGTCAACTCCATCATCGACGAGCGCACCATCGACGCCCTCTACCGGGCCAGCCGCGCCGGGGTGCCGGTCGACCTCGTCGTCCGCGGCATCTGCGGCCTCCGCGCCGGGGTCCCCGGCCTGAGCGAGAGCATCCGGGTTCGCTCCATCCTGGGCCGCTACCTCGAGCACTCGCGCATCTACGCCTTCTGCAACGACGGCGACACCGACGTCCTCATCGGCTCCGCGGACCTCATGCACCGCAACCTCGACCGCCGAGTCGAGGCCCTCGTGTCCATCAAGGACCCGGCCATGGTCGAGGAGCTCACCTGGCTCGTCACGCACGCCGCCAGCGACGAGGTCACCTCCTGGTGGATGGAGCCCGACGGCACCTGGACCCGTCACGTCCACGACGACGAGGGCAACCGCCTCGAGGACATCCAGGAGACCCTCATGTCCTGGGCGCGCTCGCGCGTCAAGGACCGTCACTGAGGACGGCTCCGCATGGCCAAGTCCGTGAAGTCATCGAAGTCCTCCGCGCCCGAGGCTGAGAAGTCCGGCGGCAAGAAGGTCGTCCGGGCCGCCGGCGCCCTCGTGTGGCGCGAGGCCGGGAAGAACCTCGAGGTCCTCCTCGTGCACCGCCCCAAGTACGACGACTGGTCCTTCCCCAAGGGCAAGGTCGAGGAGGGCGAGTCCCTGCAGACCTGCGCCGTCCGGGAGGTCGGCGAGGAGACCGGTGCCGCCATCCGCCTCGAGCAGCCGCTGACGACCATCCGCTACAAGCTCTCCGACGGCGCCCGCAAGGAGGTCCACTACTGGGCCGCCCGCGAGCTGCGGGGCGACGACCCCGCCCTCGCGGCCCGCGCCGCCGTCGAGCCGGCTCCGGCCGCCGAGATCGACGGCGTCGAGTGGATGACCTCCAAGGAGGCCCGCAAGCGTCTCACCCACGGCGTCGACCGCGACCTCCTCGGCGAGCTCGTCGACCTGTGGGAGGACGGCAAGCTCGACACGTGGACCTTCGTGCTCGTCCGCCACGCCCGCGCCGTCAAGCGCTCCGTGTGGAACCGCCCCAAGGAGCGCAGCGCCGAGGAGGACGAGGCCACCCGCCCCCTCACCAAGGACCAGGGCGAGGTCCGCGCCACCGCCGTCGTCCCCGTGCTCGCCGCCTACGGCGTCGGGCGGGTCGTCACGAGCCCGTGGAAGCGCTGCGTCGACACCGTCGCACCCTTCGCCGCGGCCGCCGGCCTCGAGCTCGAGACGGACCCGGCCCTGACTGAGCACGCCCATGCCAAGAAGCCGAAGGACGTCCGCAAGGCCGTGTCCCGGGTGATCCGCGAGCGGTGCCGACCGGTTGCGCTGTGCACGCACCGCCCAGTCCTCCCGAGCGTCATGGACGAGATCGCCGAGTACGCCCCCGGCAAGCTCCTGCGCTCGGTCCCCGACCAGGACCCCTGGCTCAAGACGGGCGAGATCATGGTCGTCCACATGGCGCGGCGGCCCCGCGGCAAGGTCCGCGCCGTCGCCATCGAGAAGCAGCGCCCGGTCCTCTCCGAGGGCCGCTGAGTTCGGTCGGTCCGCGCGCTGAGCTAGGGTGCGGCCGTCGACTGCGCCGGAGTCCGAGGTCTCGCGCCGCCCCTGTGCCCCGGCCCGTCGACGTCGGCGCGAAAGGTGCGAACTCGGCGCAGGGGAGACCGGGGACGTCGTCGGGCGGGCCCTCGGGGCGCCGGAGCGTTCACGACGAGTTCACCGCCCCTGTGCGCAGCGGTCACCGACCGTGCACCGTCGCGTCACCGCGCCTCCCTACCGTCAGAGCCACCGGCCGGATCGGCCGGTTCTTCCGCGGGCCGCGCGCACCGGCCCATGAGACTCCACAAGGACGGTTTCCCGTGCACCTCTCCCGTCGCAGCGCCGTTTCCGCGCTCTCCGTCGCCGCTCTGGCCACTCTCGCCGCCTGCGGCTCCGACGCCGGCGGCTCCTCCGACTCCGCGAGCTCCGGCTCCTCCGGCAGCGACCTCGCCGGTGCCATCAAGGGCGCGGGCGCGACCTCGCAGGCGGACGCCCAGGAGGCGTGGATGAACGCCTTCATGGACGCCAACCCCGGCGCCTCGGTCGAGTACGGCGGCGGCGGCTCCGGCGCGGGCGTCACCAAGTTCCTCGAGGGCGCCGTGGACTTCGCCGGCTCCGACTCCGCCCTCAAGGACGACGACCTGTCCAAGGCGGGCGACATCGTCGAGGTCCCGCTCTACATCTCCCCGATCGCCGTCGCCTACAACCTCTCCGGCTTCACCGGGGACAAGCACCTCAACATGACGGGCGAGGTCATCGCCAAGATCTTCCACGGCGACATCACCACCTGGGACGACGACGCCATCAAGGCCCTCAACCCCGACGCCACCCTCCCGAGCACGACGATCGTCCCGGTCCACCGCTCCGACGAGTCCGGCACCACCGAGAACTTCACCGAGTACCTCGCCGACGTCGCCTCCTCCGTCTGGACCGACGAGCCCGCCAAGACCTGGCCGATCGACGGCGGTCAGTCCGGCGACGGCACCTCCGGCGTCGTCTCCACCATCGAGGCCGCCGAGGGCACCATCGGCTACGCCGACGCCTCGAAGGTCACCGACAAGCTCGGTACCGTCGCCGTCGGCAAGGAGGGCAGCTTCGTCGCCTACTCCGCTGAGGCCGCCGCCAAGACCCTCGACGCCTCCAAGCTGTCCGACACCGCCACGGACACCCAGATGACCTACGACATCGACCACGAGGCCGAGGGCTCCTACCCGATCATCCTCGTCTCGTACCTCATCGCCCACCAGAAGTACGACGACGCGGACATCGCCGCCACCGTCAAGGGCTACTTCGAGTACATGGCCTCCGAGGACGGCCAGAGCGCCGCGGCCGACGCCGCCGGCTCCGCCCCGATCTCGGACGACCTGCGCACCAGGATCGAGGCCGCCATCGCCAAGATCAGCGCCTGACGCACCGACGCCAGGACACGGGCCCCGTCCCCGCGTGCGGGGACGGGGCCCGCGTCCCGGTCCGCGACCGACGCTGAGGGCGCCCCCCGGGTCGGAGCCCCGACCCGACCCGGGGACGCCGTCGCCGCGACGCCGTCAGCCGCTGAGCACCGGACCACCGACGAGGCCCCGACGGGCCCGAACCCAGGAAGGCACCTCGTGGCCACCACCACCCAAGCACCCGACACGCCCGCCACGGGCGCGTCCATCACCGCCGGCAAGGCTCCCGGTCGCACCGGGAACCGGGTCTTCTCCGGCCTCTCCTTCGGCGCCGGCGTCCTCATCATGATCGTCCTCGCGCTCGTGACCGCCTTCCTCGTCAAGGAGGCCGTGCCCGCCCTGACGGCCCGCAGCGCCGACCTCGAGGACGTCTCCTTCATGAAGGGCAGGACGTTCTGGGGCTACGTCGCCCCGCTGGTCTTCGGCACGCTGCTCTCCTCGGTCATCGCCCTCGTCGTGGCCGTCCCGCTGAGCGTCGCCGTCGCCCTGTTCATCTCCCACTTCGCGCCTCGCCGCCTCGCCCAGGGCCTCGGCTACCTCGTCGACCTCCTCGCGGCGATCCCCTCGGTCGTGTTCGGCCTGTGGGGCTTCCTCTGGCTCGTGCCGCTGCTCAGCCCGCTGTACGCGTGGCTCACCACGAGCCTCGGCTTCATCCCGCTCTTCGCCGACTACACCGCCCCCGCGAAGAACATCCTCACCGCGAGCCTCGTCCTCGCGGTCATGATCCTGCCGATCATCACCGCGACCATCCGGGAGGTCTTCCTCCAGACGCCGACCCTCCACGAGGAGGCCTCCCTGGCGCTCGGCGCGACCCGCTACGAGATGGTCCGCCAGGCGGTCCTGCCCTTCGGGCGCTCCGGCATCATCTCCGCCTCGATGCTCGGCCTCGGCCGCGCCCTCGGCGAGACCATGGCCGTCCTCATGATCATGTCGAGCGGCCTCAGCATCAACTTCCACATCCTCCAGGCCGGCCAGCACCAGACGATCGCCGCGAACATCGCGAGCCAGTTCCGCGAGGCCTTCGGCATGAGCGTCAACGTCCTCATCGCCACCGGCCTGGTCCTCTTCGTCATCACCTTCGCCGTCAACTCCGTGGCGCGCTGGATCATCGCCCGTCGTTCCGAGTTCTCGGGAGCCAACTGACATGAGCACTGCTACCACCGCCACGCGCACCCCCGACGAGGACCCCCTGGCCTCGCCGTCGGAGGCCGCCATCGAGGGCATCCCGCTGACCTCCTACCGGCTGCCCAGCTGGTTCATCTGGGGCGCGCTCGCCGCCGCCTTCGTCCTCATGGGCGGCTTGGGCCTGGCCCTCGGCTGGTCCGTCGCCGGCGTCGTCGTCGCCACCGCCCTCGTCTGGGTCGTCCTCGCGACGGCACTGTCCTGGGTCAAGGAGGGGGAGCGCTGGGGCCGCAACACCCTCCTCACCGTCCTCGTCTACCTGTCCTTCGGGCTCGTCATGGTCCCGCTCGTCTCGCTCGTGTGGATGGTCCTCAGCCAGGGCGCCGTGCGCTTCGGCCCGGACTTCCTCATGACGAACATGCGCGGCGCCTCCGACGACAACGGCGGCTTCTACCACGGCATCATCGGCACCCTCGAGATCACCGGTATCGCCTCCCTCATCTCGATCCCGCTGGGCGTCTTCACCGCCGTCTTCCTCGTCGAGTACGACGGCGGGTGGATCGCCAGGGTCGTCACCTTCCTCGTCGACGTCATGACCGGCATCCCCTCGATCGTCGCGGGCCTGTTCGCCTACTCGGTCTTCCTGCTCATCGCCGGCCCGCGCTACCAGTCGGGCATCATCGGCGCCGTCGCCCTGAGCGTCCTCATGACGCCGGTCGTCATCCGCGGCGTCGAGGAGATGCTCAAGCTCGTCCCCAACGAGCTGCGCGAGGCCTCCTACGCGCTCGGCGTCCCGAAGTGGCTCACCGTCGTCAAGGTCGTCCTGCGCACCGCCATCGCCGGCATCACGACCTCCGTCATGATCGCCATCGCCCGCGTCATCGGCGAGACGGCCCCGCTACTCATCACCGTGGGCCTGACGATGTCGACGAACTTCAACCCGGCCAAGGGGTCCATGTCGACCCTGCCGGTCCTCGTCTACGACCAGTACTCGCGCGGTACGACCGCGAGCATGGAGCGCGCCTGGGCCGGCGCCCTCACGCTCATCATCATCGTCATGCTCCTCAACCTCCTGGCCCGCCTCATCTCCAAGTACTTCAGCCCCAAGGGCGGCCGAAGGTGACCGGGGCCGAGCGCCCTCACCTCGAGCCCCTCACCACTGAGCCCCCGGCCGTGCCCCGCCCTGCCGAGACCTCGGCCGTGCCCCGCCCAGCCGTCACCTGAAAGGAACCCCGTGTCCAAGCGCATCGACGTCAAGCACGAGAACATCTACTACGGCGACTTCCTCGCCGTGCAGGACGTCAACGTCACCATCGAGCCCAAGACCGTCACGGCCCTCATCGGCCCGTCGGGCTGCGGCAAGTCCACCTTCCTGCGCACGCTCAACCGCATGCACGAGGTCATCCCCGGTGCCCGCGTCGAGGGCGAGGTCGTCGTCGACGGCGTCAACCTCTACGGCCCCGGCGTCGACGCCGTCCAGGTGCGCCGCGCCATCGGCATGGTCTTCCAGCGCCCGAACCCCTTCCCGACGATGTCCATCGCCGAGAACGTCCTCGCCGGCGCGAAGCTCAACAACAAGCGCATGAGGAAGTCCGAGGCGGACGAGCTCGTCGAGTCCTCGCTGCGCGGCGCGAACCTGTGGGACGAGGTCAAGGACCGCCTCGACCGCCCCGGCTCGGGCCTGTCCGGCGGCCAGCAGCAGCGCCTGTGCATCGCCCGCGCCATCGCGGTCAAGCCCTCCGTGCTCCTCATGGACGAGCCCTGCTCCGCCCTGGACCCGATCTCGACGCTGGCCATCGAGGACCTCATCAGCGAGCTCAAGACGGACTACACGATCGTCATCGTCACGCACAACATGCAGCAGGCGTCCCGCGTCTCGGACATGACGGGCTTCTTCAACCTGGAGGCGACCGGCAAGCCCGGCAAGCTCGTCGAGTTCGACACGACCGACACGATCTTCTCCAACCCGCACGAGAAGGCCACCGAGGACTACATCTCCGGTCGCTTCGGGTGATCCCCGCCGACCCCCTCGCGAGATCGGGACATCCTGACCTCGAGATCGGGACGTCCTGGTCCGGACGGCGCCTTCCCCGCACCCGCGGGGAGGGCGCCGTCGTGCGAGGAGGGGTCCGGCGCGCGCGACGGCGGACCCCGTCGAGGAATCGTCCTCGAGGAGGAGGGCGCCTCAACTAGTCATGTTTACGATTTAGTCATGGGACCTGACAAGATCGCGGCCGCCGACGTCGCCGGCTACCCGAGCACCTGGCTGCGCGGCTTCCTGCCCGCCGCCGTCCTCGCCGTCGTCGCCCGCGGCGAGACCTACGGCTACGCCATCGCCCAGGACCTCGAGGCCGCCGGCCTCGGACACGTCAAGGGCGGCGCCCTCTACCCCGTCCTCGCCACCCTCGAGAAGGACGGCCTCATCACCGCCACCTGGGCGGCCGGCGACGGCGGACCCGGCCGCAAGATGCTCGCCATCACCCCGCAGGGCCTGTCCCGCCTCCTCGCGCACCGCGAGCAGTGGAACGCCTTCGCCGACGCCGTCGGGGGAGTGCTCGCGCCCGACCCGACGGGCGCACCGGCGCCGGCCCCCGGAGACGGTGCCGCCCGCCCCTGAGCGGCCGGCCCCGACCCCGCCGCCCACCACCGACCCTGAACCCGTTCCACGAAGGAGTCCGATGATGCCCCCCCGACCCGACCTCTCCGCCCTGTCCCAGGCCGACCGCGCCTGGTACGACGAGCTCGGCGTTGAGCTCCTCCGCCGCGACGACGTCTCCGCGGAGACCGCCGGCCGCTTCATGACCGCGCACCGTGAGGCGATCCTTGCCCTGCGCGCCGACGAGGCCGCCGACGGCCGCGCCCCCGAGCCCCTCGACCAGGCCTTCGGCTCACCGGAGTCCGTCGTGGACGGGCTCGTCGCCGAGCACCCCGACGATGTCGCCCTCGACGCCGAGGAGCGGCAGACCGCGAACGTCCTCGCCCAGTGCTCCGGCGTCGCCGTCACGGTCGGCCTGTGCCTCGTGCTCGTCTGGCCCTTCCAGCACTTCCTCGGCGACGGCGCCCGGGAGGGCTTCGGTCTCGGCCTGCTCGTGCTGCTCGCGGGTCTCATCGCGCTCGCCGGAGGCTTCTGGTCCGCCGTCCGCAGCTACGGCCTCGGCGACGGGCGCGGGGCCGTGTTCGGGGTGCTCACCGCCGTCGTCGGCGTCGGTGCCGTCGCGGGCGCCCACCTCGTGACCGGCCTCGAGGAGCCCTGGTGGCTCGGGATGATCATCGGCGTCGTCCTCGTCGTCGGTGGATGGCACCTCGTCGACGCGGGCGGTGCGGGAGGGGAGCGCCCCTCGAACCCCGAGCGCTGGTACCGGGTCGCTGCGCTCCGCCTCGCCGTCGCGCACTACCTGCCCCGCGCCGTGAGGCAGGGCCTCATCGCCGACGCGTGCGAGCTCGCCGCCGGCGAACCCTGGGGCAAGCTCGGCTCGCCGTCGCGCTGGGCGGACGGCGTCGTCGAGTCCGATCCCGAGATCGCCCGCCGCTCCCACCGCGGCACCGGGATCGCCTGGCTCGTCCTCGTCCCGGTCCTCGCTGGCTTCGCGGTGCTGGCGGCCGTGTCGCACTCGGGAGCCCTCGTTGTCGCCGCCTGGAGCCTCTTCGCGCTCGCCGTGCTAGCGCGCGGGCTCGCCGAGCTCCGCCGCGCCGCCCGCCCCTCCGGTCCCACCCACTGAGTCCACCCCACCCCCGCCGAGATCGGGACATCCTGACCTCGAGATCGGGACATCTTGATCTCGACTGCGCTCAGGCGCGGCCTCTCCTGCGCTCGATCCGGGTCCGCAGGTCCGTGACGGGGCGAGCCTCGGTCGCGGTCACCGGGAGGAAGTTCCGAAGTCTCTGCACCATCCAGAGCCCGTCCCGCACAGTGGCCGGGTCGACGTGCAGGAGAGTGAAGCCCGCCTGATCAAGCTCCTCGTCCCGTGCCGTACGGGCCTCGAGCTCGGCCTCGGAGCCGCCGACCTCCTTCACGGCTCCGTCGATCTCAAGCCCGTGCCGAAGGCGGGCCCAGCCGAGGTCGAGGAACCGGGACGTCGTCGGCGTGGCGACGGGGAGCTGCGGCGTCGGCGGCTCGATCCCGAAGACCAGACAGAGTCGACGGGCCTCCGTCTCGAACGGGGACTGGGACCACGGGGAGGCTGCGTGGAGGACGGCGCGTGCTCGTCGCACACCTCGCTCGCCTGCCCGCCGCTCGAGCCGAGCGAGCACGGCGCTGCGCAGGGCTGAGGCGTCTGCGTTGATCTGCGCGGCCCGGTCCCAGGGGCGGTCGAGTGCGGCGCCCGGCTCGTGGACCACTCCGTTCGGGCCCACCGCTCCGGTGGCGACGGCGAGCAGGGAGTCGACCACCACGAGCGCAGCGTCCGGCTCGAGGAAGCGCGCGCAGTCCTCGATCGTCCGCTCGAGGCAGGTCGTGCGCAGCCCGTCGATCTGGACGACGTCGGCCGGGTCGACGCCGAGCTGATGTCTGGTGAGAGGGCGCTCTCGGCGAGCCCGTCGCCGATCCGCTGGGCTGAGGTCGCCGGCGGTCGGCTGGTCCGGTGCTGTCCGGCCGGCGGGTGGGCGCAGGCCATTGGTGCGGTAGCCCACGGAGAGGTGGACCGTGGTGGGCAGCCGCCACGTCACTGCTCCGTGGAGCAGGGCAGCACTCTCGAGGACGACGACGCCGTCGACCCCATCGGCTCGAACCGCTTCCAGGAGAGCCTGGTGCCGCGTCGCCGCAGCGAGCCATCCGGGTTGAAGGGAATCGGTCTCGAGATACACGTCGCGACGGACTCGGGTGACGGCGCCGGTTCGGGTGCCGTCCGTGATCGTGCGTCGACCGTGCGTCCTGGCGCGGAGGAGAGCGGACGGGAGGGAAGGGGCTGTCCTGGGCGGGGAAGCGGGGTGGGCGGCGCTGACCATGGGCTCATGGTCGACGGATGGCACGGGGGCGTTCCAGGCGGCTCAGCGTCCCTGTGGAGAACCGCCCGATCTCAGAGTCAGGATGTCCCGATCTCAGAGTCAGGATGTCCCGATCTCGGCGAGGGGGGGGCGTCAGCCGGCGACGAAGCCGCCCATGAGACGGGCGATCGCGTAGACCGGTGCGCCCAGCGCCAGGATCGGCACCATCGCGCTCGCCACCGCCGCGCGGCCGCCGGGCACCCAGCGGTGCGTCCACAGCACCCGGTTCGCCGCCGCCATGAGGACCCCGGCCACGAGCCCCACGAGCAGGCACGCGCCCGCGGACTGCAGGGCCGCCGTCGCCCCCGTGTGTGCAACCCCGAAGAAGCCGACCAGCGCCAGCACGCCGCCGACCATGGCGGCGACCAGCGCCGGCACCGCCACGGTGAGCGCCTCGAGGATCGTCGCGCGCACCTCGAGGGTGGTCAGCAGGGCCCCGGTGAGCAGCGCGATCGCGCACGGAACGATGACCGCGGGGTCCGCCGTCCCCGGCGCCAGCGCGCACCAGCCCGCCCCGGAGACGACGACGAGGTTCCCCGTCACCGTCGCCGAGAGGTCCTCGACGAGCTCCTCTCGCCCGTCGTGCCGCGTCATCTGCGCGACGAAGGAGCCGAGCACGGAGAAGGCCATGACGAGGCCCGCGGCCCCGAAGTCGTGCCGCCACGCCACCGCCAGCGCCGCCGCCAGCCCGGTCAGGGTGACGACCGTCGTGGCCCGATGGTCGTGGCTCGAGCGGACGAGCGCCGGCCAGCCCTGCGCGGTGAGCGGTACGAGCACGACGACGAGCGCGAGGCGCACGGCCACGGGCAGCGGCGCCGTGACGGCGAGGAGGACGGGCACGAGGCAGGCGAAGGCGAGGCGGGTCCAGCCCGGGTCGGCCAGGCCGGGCTCGACGGGCCGGTTGCCGCCGCGGCGCGTCCCGTAGTCCGCCGCGCTCGGAGCCTGTCTTGTGCCTGTCGTGTCCACGGAGCGCATCGTCGCACATCGGTTATGAGCGTTTGTGGTGTACTGAGCGGGTCCCCGCAGGACGGGGTGGAAGGAGCGAGCCGCCGTGCGCATCATCATGTTCACTCACGAGGCCGACGTCGCCGACGTCCTGCCCTCGGCCTCCTTCCTCGACTCTCACGTCGACTGCCTCGCCCCCACCCCCGCCTCCTACTCCGCCATCGACGACGCCGACGTCGTCATGCTCGACGCCCGCGGCGACCTCATGCGCGCCCGCGCCCTGTGCCAGCTCCTCACCGGCCCCATGGACTGCGCCCCGGTCCTGCTCGTCCTCGAGGAGGGCGGGGCCGCCGTCGTCCAGTCCGACTGGGGCGCCGCCGACTTCGTCATGGCGGCGGCCAGCCCCGCCGAGCTCTCCGCCCGCCTGCGCCTCCTGCGCCACCGCGCCCCCGCCCCCGAGGTCGAGGACGAGGACCGCATCGAGGTCGGCGACCTCATCATCGACGTCACCGCCTACACCGCGCGCATCCGCGGCCAGATCATCGACCTCACCTACAAGGAGTTCGAGCTCCTCAAGTACCTCGCCCTCAACCAGGGCCGCGTCCTCACGCGCGAGGCGCTCCTCGATGAGGTCTGGGGCGAGGACTACATCGGCGGCTCGCGCACCGTCGACGTCCACATCCGGCGCCTGCGCGCCAAGCTCGGCACCGAGCACGACCACCTCATCGGGACGGTCCGCAACGTCGGGTACCGCCTCGACCCGCCCGAGGAGGACTGACCACCGGCCCGGGAGGGACGACGGCGCCCCGCCGCGTCCCGGCCTGCACGTCCCGGACCGCGTCGGTGCCCTCCGGGGCCCGCCCCGCCCTCCGGGGGAACGCCGACGGCGTCGGCCGTGCTTTCCGCCTCCGCGGCGGGCGGACGCGTTCGTCCTCGGCCCCGCCCGCCTGTATCCTCGTTCGCGACGTCGGGTCGCGACGGGCCCCGGGCTCCAACTCAAGCCGCCACGAGCGGCATTCGCGCCGACTGGCGCTCTCCGGCCCGACGTCCTTCCTTCCGCCCCGCCCCGAGCACCGCTCGCGGCGGGGCGGCCTGCTGCCCGGGCGGGCTGCCCGCGTCCCGCTGCGGGCAGCCGCGTCCCACCCCGCGAGCCTGCCCGCACCCGGGCGACCGCGTCCGGGTGCCCTGGTCCGGGTGCCCTGGTCCGGGTGCCCTGGTCCGGGCGGCCGCGGACGGTCCCGCAGCGCCTCCGTAGCGGCCCGTGGAGGGCGCCCGACGCGCCCGGGCAACCTGTTCACCTTCGTGCGTTAACCTGCCGGTCGGCCAGTGCGCCGGGGACGGCCCCGCCGGGCACCGAGACCCACTGAGATCCGAGGAGTCAGCGTGCGCCTGCGCCCCCGCAACAATGACGCGGAGCTCCTGCACGCCCTCGTCGAGCTGGCGGCCCGCCTCGAGAAGAGCTGCGCGCTCATCGCCCGCGTCGCCGCCGCCGACCTCAACGACCGCCCCGAGCTGCGCGAGCAGCTCCACGCCGTCGAGTCCGAGGCCGATGAGATCCACCTCGGCTTCCAGCGCCTCGTCGCCGACACCTTCGTCACCCCCGTCGACCGCGAGGACCTGCGCCGCATCGGCGGACTCCTCGACGACTGCATCGACTACGTCGACGAGGCCGGCGACGCCGTCGTCCTCTACCAGGTCGGGGCCCTCCCGCCCGCCTGCACCCGTCAGGTCGAGATCCTCCAGCGCTGCGCCGAGCTCACCTCCGCCGCCCTGCCCTCCCTGCGCGCCGCCTCCTCCCTGCGCGAGTACTGGGTCGAGATCAACTCCCTCGAGAACGAGGCCGACCTCGTCTACCGCGCCGCCATCGCCGAGCTCTTCGCCACCGAGACGGACGCGATCCGCCTCGTCAAGGTCAAGGAGGTCCTCGAGCGCCTCGAGGCGGCCGCCGACGCCTTCGAGCTCCTCGCCGAGGGCGTCGAGCTGCTCGCCATGCGCGAGGGCTGAGCCGCCGTGGGCACCACCCTCCTCACCGGGACCGTCGTCGTCATCGCCCTGGGCTTCGCCTTCACCAACGGATTCCACGACGCCGCCAACTCCGTCGCCGCCACGATCGCAACCCGCGCCGTCACCACCCGCGGCGCCCTCGCCATGGCGGCCGTCCTCAACCTCCTCGGCGCCCTCCTCGGCACGCAGGTGGCGCTCACGGTCGGCTCCGGGATCGTCGACGTCGACGACGTCGTCGGGGTGCGAGGGCTCCTCATCGCCGGCTCCGCGCTCGTCGGGGCGCTCGCCTGGAACCTCCTCACCTGGTGGAGGGGCCTGCCGTCCTCCTCCTCCCAGGCGCTCATCGGCGCGCTCGCGGGCGCCGGCCTCGCCGGCGGAGCGCAGGTCCACTGGGAGCGCCTCCCGCAGGTCGCCGTCGCCCCCATGGTCCTCTCGCCCCTCATCGGGCTCGTCGCCGCCTGGGCCCTCACCAGCCTCCTGCGGGCCTGGCTCGCCGCCCAGCCCTACGGGCGCACCATGACGCGCTTCTGCCTCACCGAGGCGGTCTCCTCCGCGATGATGGCGCTCGGCCACGGCCTCCAGGACGCCCAGAAGACGATGGGCGTCATCCTCCTGACGCTCCTCGCGGGCGGCGCCACGGAGCTCGCCGCGGGCACCTGGATGGGCGGGCTGCGCATCATCCGCACCCTCGGCGGTGACATCGCCCCGATCGACGCCTCCCAGGGCTTCGTCGCCCAGTCGGTGAGCGCCGTCGTCCTCTACGTCGCGGCCTTCGTCGGCGGCGCCCCCGTCTCGACAACGTGCACCGCCGCCGCGGCCATCACGGGCGCCGGGCTCGCGCCGCGCAGCCGCCAGGTGGGCTGGGGGACCGTCGGCCGGATCGCCTTCGCCTGGTTCGTCACCCTGCCCGCCGCGGGCGCCGTCGCCGCTCTCCTCTCCTGGGGCCTCACGGCCCTCGTCTGAGGCGCGTCTGAGCCGAGGGCGAAGCGGGATCGTGCCGCCCGACACGGCGTCGCCGACGCCCGGCCACGTACCCTGCCGACATGGCTTTCACGCTCCCCGACGACCTGTCTCCCGAGATCTACCCGCTCGCCTGGCTCATCGGCACCTGGCGCGGCTACGGCATCCTCACCTACGGCGAGACGGTGCCCGAGCAGGCCGTCTACCAGGAGATGACCTTCGACCACGACGGCGGCCCCTACGTCCGCCAGACGACGACGATCTGGACCCTGGACGCCACCAGGAGCGAGAACCTCGACTTCGAGATGCCCGGCCTCGAGGGCGCCGAGCGCATCACCCCCGCCCAGGTGTGGTCCACCGAGACGACCTACTGGCGTCCCGTCGGCCAGGAGACCCCCGACTCCGACGACGCCGACACCAAGACCCCCGTCACGACCCTCGAGCTCGTGAGCAACGACCCCGCCGGCCACGTCGCCGTCTGGGAGGGCTGGATCCAGGGGCCGCGCGCCAACGTCGCCACCCAGGCCGTCGGCCGCACCCGCACCTCCGCCGAGGTCACCGAGATGACCCGCATGTTCGGCCTCGTCCAGGGGGACCTCATGTGGACCCAGGACATGGCCGCCTTCGGCGAGAAGGAGCTCAAGACCTACGCCTCCGGCCGCCTCGGCCGGGTCGAGGACCCGGATGATCCGGCCAACGAGCCGGGTGCGGCGCTGCGCAGCGCCATCGCCGAGGACGAGGCCCTGCGCGTCGGTGCCGGGGCCGATCTCGTCGACGGCGCGAAGGGCGAGGACGACGCCGCTGAGTCCTCCGAGGGGACCGGGGCCTGATGCGCCGCAGCCCGCTGCTCGACCGCGACGGCGCCGCCCCCAACCCGGAGGGCGACGTCGACGCGCCCGTCCCCGCCCACTACGGCAGCCCCCTGCGCGAGCAGAACGCCCTCGAGGCCGGCCGCGCGGTGAGCGCGCTCGCCCGCGACGTCGTCGCCGTCACCGGCCCGGACCGCCTGTCCTGGCTCACCACCCTGTCCAGCCAGGTCCTCACCGGGCTGACGCCGGGAGACGGCGGCGCGGAGACCCTCCTCCTCGACGCCCAGGGCCACATCAGCCACGCCGTGGCCGCCCTCGACGACGGCGAGCGCCTCCTCCTCGTCACCGAGTCCGGCGACGCCGAGTCCCTCGCCGCCTTCCTCAGCTCCATGCGCTTCATGCTGCGCGTGGAGGTCACCGTCCTGCCGGACGTCGTCGCCCTCGGCGCCATGGGCGAGGGGATCGACGCGCTCGAGGCCGCCGCGACGGCCGCCGACGCCCGCCTGGGCACCTGGCGCGACCCGTGGCCCGGTGTCACGGAGGGCGGCACCAGCTACGACGTCGGCCTGGACCGCCCGCACCCCGGCACCGGCTACCGGGCCGGCTTCGTCCTCGTCCCCGAGGACCGCGTCGAGGCCGTCGCCGTCGGCCTCCTCCGCGGAGCCCCGGCCCGCCCCGGTGCGTCGCGCTCGCTCGCCGGCTCGCTCGCCTGGGAGGCGCTGCGCGTCGAGGCCGGCCGCCCCCGCTGGGGCCGCGAGGTCGACGCCCGCGCCATCCCGCACGAGCTCGACTGGCTGCGCACCGCCGTCCACGTCGCCAAGGGCTGCTACCCCGGCCAGGAGACGATCGCCCGCACCCTCAACCTCGGCCGTCCACCGCGCCGCCTCACCGTCCTCCAGCTCGACGGCATGGCCGGCGAGCTGCCGCTGCCGGGCGCCGTCGTGCGCCTGGGGGAGAAGAAGGTCGGCACGGTGACCTCCGTGGCCCGTCACCACGACCTCGGCCCCATGGCCCTGGCCCTCATCAAGCGGGGCGCCCCCGCCGACGCGGCCCTCACCGTCGAGGTAACGGAGGACCCCGCCGAGCTCGAGGAAGGCGCCGCACCCGAGGTGCTCGGTCGCGTCGACGCCGCCCAGGAGCTCCTCGTGGCCCCGGAGGGGCGCGCGACCGTGAGCCCGGCCCAGCGGCCGGGTGAGGGACTCCGCAAGTCGCTTCTCCACTGACTCGTGACGCGCCGTTAGGGTGGCCAGCGTGAACGTCCTCGCCACCCTCGCCATGTACACCCAGCTGCTCGTCCACTGGGCGTACCTCGCGCTGCAGTGGGCGGCGATCCTCGTGGGAGTCCTCGCCTTCATCGACGTCATCCGCCGCCCGGCGGACCACTTCGTCGCCGCGGACAAGCGCACGAAGGGCTTCTGGCTGGGCGTCAACGCCGCCGGCTTCCTCGTCGTGCTGCTCCTCGGGGCCGGCTCGATGCTCGGTCTGCTCGGCTTCGTCGCGAACGCCGTCTACCTCGCCGACGTCCGGCCCGCCCTCGACTACTACAAGCCCGTGCGGGTCCGCTCGCGCGTGCGCCGCACGGACGGCTCGAGCCAGACCCGGCCGAACCGCCGCGGCGGCCGCGGGAACGACGGCGGCCGGCGGCGCTGATGCGCGCCGTCCTCCAGCGCGTCGACCGGGCCGCCGTCCGCGTCGACGACGGCGACGGGCGCGGCCCGCAGGTCGTCGGCGAGATCACCCGGCCCGGCCTCCTCGTCCTCGTCGGCGCCACGCACGACGACGGCCCCGAGCAGGTGGCGACGGTCGCGCGGAAGATCGCCGAGCTGCGCCTCTTCGAGGGCCCGGCCTCCGACGGCGAGCGGGGGAGCGAGGTGTCCGTGACGGACCTCGGCGCCCCGGTCCTCGTCGTCAGCCAGTTCACGCTCTACGCCGACGTCCGCAAGGGCCGGCGGCCGTCCTGGAACGCCGCGGCGCCCGGTGAGGTGGCCGAGCCCCTCGTCGACGCCGTCGTCGGCGACCTGCGCGAGCGGGGCCTGGAGGTGGCGACCGGCCGCTTCGGGGCCCACATGGACATCGAGACCCAGCTGAACGGGCCGGTCACCATCCTCGTCGAGGCCTGAGGCCCCGTGTCCACCGATCGGTGGACAGCCGTGTGAGCCGTCCGGTCGCTACCGGCGCGCGGTCCCGACGCCGAGGCTGGAACCATGAACGACACGACCGTCCGACCGGCCATCGAGGTCAGCGGGCTCACCAAGTCCTACGGCCCGAAGCGGGTGCTCGGCGGCCTCGACCTCACCGTCTCCACCGGCACCGTCCTGGCTCTCCTCGGCCCCAACGGAGCCGGCAAGACGACGACCGTCGAGATCCTCCAGGGGCTGCGCCGGCCCGACGGGGGTCGGGTCCGCGTCCTCGGCGAGGACCCGCGCCGCGCCGGTCGCGCCTGGCGCGCCCGCCTCGGCGTCGTCTCCCAGTCCTCCCAGGACCTCGTCCACCTCACCGTCACCGAGGCGGTCGCGTCCTCCGCACGCTTCTACGCGGAGCCCGCCGAGGTCGCGTCCACCATCGCCCGCGTCGGCCTCGCCGACGACGCCCGCACCCGCGCCGGCCGTCTGTCCGGCGGTCGACGCCGGCGCCTCGACGTGGCTCTCGCCCTCATCGGACGCCCGGAGCTCCTCTTCCTCGATGAGCCCACCACCGGCTTCGACCCCGAGGCCCGTCACGAGTTCTGGGACCTCGTCGCCGGGCTGCGCGACGAGGGCACCACGATCCTCCTCACGACGCACTACCTCGATGAGGCCGCCCACCTCGCCGACGAGGTCGCCGTCATCCTCGGTGGACGCGTCGCCGAGCACGGCACCGTCGCCGATCTCGGGCGCTCGGCCGGATCCGAGTGCCTCGTCTCCTGGGTCGAGAACGGTGCTCCCCGGGCCGAGCGGACGCACCGTCCGACGACGTTCGTCGCCGCGCTCACGTCGAGGCTCGCAGGGGCGGACGGCGAGGTGCCCGGGCTGGAGGTCCGCCCACCGAGCCTCGAGGACCACTACCTGGCACTCGTCGCCGCGCACGAGTCGCGGTCCGTCGACGCCGCCGGCACCACGGCGTCCTGACGCGCGCGCCGCCCGCGTCCGCCCCCGCCACGTCTCGCCGCCCCCTCGAGGAGAACCCCATGACCAGCACCGTCCCCTCCGCGCCCACCGTCGTCGCCCGCTTCCGCACGCGGCGGGCTCCGCGTCCCGGCGGCGCCCTCGCGGCCGTCGCCTCCCTGACCCGCACGAGCCTGCTGCAGTTCGTCCGCGAGCCCGTCGGCTTCGTCATGCAGTACCTCTACCCGCTGTTCATGCTCGCGATCTTCCACGCCGTCTTCCCCGGTGAGGTCGGTGCGGGCATCACCTACGCCCAGTACCTCCTTCCGGCCATGATCACGACCGGCGTCCTCACCACGTGCCTGCAGAACCTCGCCGTCGACGTCGCCGGCGAGCGGGAGTCCGGCGCCCTCAAGCGCCTCGCCGTGCAGCCCGTGCCGGCCGGGGCGCACGTCCTGGCGAAGTGCGCGTCGAACACGTTCCTGGCCCTGTCCAACGCCGCGCTCCTCCTCGCCGTCGGCAGGGCGTGGCTCGGGACCGACCTGCCCGACGGGCCCCGAGCCTGGGGCCTGCTCGTCCTGACGACGCTCCTCATGATCGCGACCTGCACCGCCCTCGGCCTCGCGCTCGGGCGCCTGCGCCCGACCGCACGCGCCGCGAGCGGAGTCGTCACGCCGATCGTGCTCGTCCTCCAGTTCGTCTCCGGGATCTTCTTCCCCCTGGCTCAGCTGCCCGGCTGGATGGTGACGGCCGCCTCGGTGCTGCCGGTGCGCTGGTCCGCCGAGCTCATGCGGGAATCCCTCCTCCCCTCGGGGTTCCAGGTCGCCGAGCCCACCGGGTCCTGGGAGACGGGGAAGGGCCTGGTGATCGTCCTGGTCTGGTTGGTGCTCGGCGTCGGCGCTGCCGTCGTCGCCGGACGACGTGACCGGGTCGACCGCTGAGGGGAGGAGCCGTGCAGGAGAATGGGGCCGTGCTGACTGAGGACCCGCGCGCCGCCGAGCGGGACAGGGCGCTGCAGGAGGACCGGCCCGGGCGGCTGGGGCGCGTCCACGTTCCGGAGAGCGGCGGCCGCCGGGTGGCCTCCCTCGTGGGCGCCTGGGCCTTCGCGGGCCTCACCCTGCTCCTGCTGACGAGGAGCCCGTCCGCGTCGGTCCTCTTCTTCGCCGTCTACCCGGTCCTCTGGCTCGTCACGAGGACCCGCTGGGGCGGAGCGACGGCCACGCTCGTCTTCTCCGCCGGCATCTCCCTGGTGCTCCACGCCGCCCGCGGTGAGACCTGGGGCGACGCGGCCGTCAACGGGGTCCTCTCCGCCGCCTTCTCCCTCTTCATGGGCCTGTGGTTCTGGCGGGTCTACGAGGTCTCGGGCCAGCGTAGCGAGGCCCTGGCCAGGGAGCGCGAGGCCCGCGAGGCCCTGCGCGCCGCCCAGGACGAGCTCGTCGCCGCCGAGCGCGAGGCGGCGCGCACGGCTGAGCGGGAGCAGTGGGCGCGCGACGTCCACGACACCCTCGCCCAGGGCTTCGTCTCCGTCATCACGCTCGCGCAGGCCGCGGGCGGCGAGCTCGCGCGCGGCGACGCCGACGCCGTCGCGCGGCGTCTCGTCCAGCTCGAGGAGGTCGCCCGGGACAACCTCGCCGAGGCGCGCGCCCTCGTCGCGGGGCAGGGGCCGGCCGACCTGCTCGCAGGCGACCTCGCCGCAGCCCTCGCCCGGCTCGTCGACGAGCAGCGCCGCCGCGGGCGGACCGCCTCGCTCGACGTCGAAGGGCTGCCGACAGGGCTGCCCCGCGAGACCCAGGTCGTCGTCCTGCGCGTCGTTCAGGAGGCGTTGAGCAACGTCACCCGGCACGCGGGCGCGGACGACGTCGCCGTGGCCGTCACGACATCGGGCCCCGGCGCCTTCGCGGAGCTCGTCATCACCGTCGAGGACGACGGCCAGGGGACCCGGGGCACCGCTGAGGGGACCGGGCTGACCGGGATGCGGGCCCGCGTCGAGGCGCTCGGAGGCACCGTCACGGTCGACCCTGCGCACGGCCCCGACGCCGACGGGTCGACGGGCACGCTCGTCGAGGCGAGGATCCCCCTGTGAGCACGAGCCCCATCCCGACCGGCGCAGGACCCGGCACCGCCTCCCCGATCCGTCTGCTCGTCGTCGACGACCACCCCGTCGTCCGCTCGGGGATCGTCGGCATGCTCACGGGCGAGCCGGACCTGGAGGTCGTCGCGGAGGCCTCGGACGGCGCCCAGGCGGTCGTCGCCGCCGTCGAGGCCCGTCCGGACGTCGTCCTCATGGACCTGCGGATGCCCGGGACCGACGGGGTCGAGGCCACCCGCCGGATCCTCGCGGAGCCCGAGGCTCCCCGCGTCGTCGTGCTGACGACCTACGACACGGACGGCGACATCCTGCGAGCCGTCGAGGCCGGAGCCATCGGGTACCTCCTCAAGGACGCCGCCCGGGAGGACATCCTGGCCGCGGTGCGCGCCGCCGCCCTCGGCCGCTCCTCCCTGAGCCCCGCGGTGACGAACCGGCTCGTCGCAGCCGCGCGGCGCGGGCGCGGCGCGGCGGCCGCAACGGGGGAGGGGCCCGTGGCCCTGTCGCCGCGCGAGACAGAGGTGCTGCGCGCCGTGGCCCGCGGGCTGTCGAACGCCGCGATCGGCCGCGAGCTGTACATCAGCGAGGCCACGGTGAAGACCCACCTCCTGCGGATCAACACCAAGCTCGGCGTCGAGTCGCGGACCGCGGCGGTCACCGAGGCGGCGCGCCGCGGCCTCATCGAGATCGCCTGACCGACGACGACCGCGGTCGGCTCCAGCGCGCGGACGTGCTCCGTGCCGGCACGGCGCGTGGTCACGGCGGTGATAATCGGCGCCGTGAGTCGTCGACGCCGATCCCTCCGCCGCCTGTCCGCGCTCGTCGTCGTCCTCGTCCTCGCCGGCGTCGTGTGGGCCGTCGCGGCCCGGCCCTGGCGATCGCCCGCGGCGAGGGCCTGCGGCGACGTCGAGCACGCGTGGAACGACTACGCCGCGGCGATGAGCCGCTGGCCCGCGAGCGGCCTACCGGACGCGATGCTCCGGCAGCGTCTCGACGACGCGACGAGCTCCCTCAGGGCCGCGGCGGCGGACGCCGACGGCGTGGAGCCGGTCTCCCTGCGCGAGGCCCTGGGCGCGCTCGACGAGGCGGCCTCCTCAGGCGGACGCGGGCTGGGGCGCGCGGCCTCCGACGTCGCCCTCCAGTGCGGGGCGGCGGGCGTCGACATCACCCTCAAGGGCTACAGCGTCGACGGCTGAGGCGCGCGGCCTCCACGACGAGGGCTCGTGTAGGTTCTCGCCCGGTCTGTCAGATGTCCACGGCTCTGACCTGCATGTTCTCCCTCCTGGTCGCGGCTCGTTTCTCGTTCAAGTTGGCAGCAATCCGGCTCTTCGCAGTTGAGGGGGTGGGTGGTTGAGCGCGTCGTTGCGGGGGTGAGGGTCGAGGTCTCCCGATGATGGAAGTTCTCACACTGACCATCTGCCGGAAGACCTCGACGTGCTCCACGCTACCTTTGCGACCCCTGATCTGACCGTGTTCTGCCGACTGGACGAGCTTGGTCTGGTCGCGGTGGGGCAGTGTCCCCAGTCGGACCGGGCGGTGATCGAGTGCCGGGTTGCGGAGCCGGATCCGTGGTGTCGGGGTTGTGGCAGCCAGGGGCTTTGTCGCGGGACTGATACGCGGTTGCTCGCGCACGAGCCGTTCGGACACCGCCCGACGACGCTGCTGGTCCGGATCCGCCGATACAAGTGTTCCGGCTGCGGGCGTTCCTGGCGCGAAGACCTCACCGCGGCGGCGCCCGCGCGAGCGAAGCTGTCTCGTCGCGGGATGCGGTGGGCGCTGGAGGGCATCGTGGTCGACCATCTCACGGTCTCGCGTGTAGCCGCGGGCTTGGGGGTGTCCTGGCACACGGCGAACACCGCGGTCCTCGCCCAGGGCAAGCGGGCACTGATCGATGACCCAGCCCGGTCCGTGCGGCGTCGCGGTGATCGGCGTCGACGAGCACGTCTGGCGCCACACCCGCCGCGGCGACAAGTACGTGACCGTGATCATCGACCTCACCCCGGTGCGGGACAAGACCGGACCGTCACGGTTGCTGGACATGGTCCAGGGGCGTTCCAAGAGCGTGTTCAAGACCTGGCTCGCCGCCCGTGCCCAGGCCTGGCGCGATGGTGTCGAGGTTGTCGCGATGGACGGGTTCACCGGGTTCAAGACCGCTGCCGCCCAGGAACTCCCCGACGCGGTCGCGGTGATGGACCCGTTCCACGTCGTGAGATTGGCTGGCGACGCGCTCGACGAGTGCCGCCGCCGCGTCCAGCGTGACGCATTCGGGCGCCGCGGAAGGAAGGAGGATCCGCTCTACAAGGCCCGCCGCACCCTGCACACCGGAGCCGGGCTGCTCACCGAGAAGCAGCAGACCCGCCTCGAGGAGCTGTTCGCCGACGAGCAGCATGTCGAGGTCGAGGCGACCTGGGGCATCTATCAGCGGATGGTCACCGCCTACCGGGAAGCTGACCGGGGACTCGGGAAGTTCGTCATGCAGCAACTCATCGACTCCCTCACAAGCGGTATCCCGGCCGGACTTGTCGAACTGCGCAAGCTCGGCCGGACACTGAAGCAACGGGCCATCGACGTGCTCGCGTTCTTCGACCGGCCCGGCACCAGCAACGGTCCCACGGAGGCGATCTGTGAGTCTGGAATCGGCCGGTCTGGGACTGGCTGGTCATGATGGATGTCGGCCGTGTCGACCGGGGTGTGACTCTCGAAGCAATTGGCCCGCTTGCGGTGTCTTTCCGTTGAATTGTCCGCCCGGGTCGGCGCGGCCGGCGCCGTCCGGCCCACCTCGGTGGCCTCATCAGGAGACTGCCCGACCCCTGCGGGGTCGTGGCCCATCACAGATTCGCCCCGACGTGACCTCTTCCCGGACCGGTGCCGGCCGCTCAGCGACCGTGACCCTGTCGGTTTGAAGAGAGGAGCGTCGATCGCCATGGCTATCGTCGCGCATGCCCGCCCGTTCGTCATCGGCGTGGATACCCACGCCCGCAACCACGCCATCTCGATCCTGGCCTGCCCCACCGGTGAGATCGTCGATGAGGCCCAGTTCCCCGCCACCGCAGCGGGTCTGTCACGAGCCGTGTCCTGGGGCGGACGACGCACCGGCGGCGACGCCGGCGTGCTCTGGGTGATCGAGGGCACCGGAACCTACGGGGCACGCCTGGCGCGCGCCGCATCGGATGCTGGATACGCGGTCGTCGAGGCCCCGCGCATGAACGCCCGCGCGAACCGCGGCATCGGCAAGTCCGACCCGTTGGACGCCCGCCGCATCGCCGCCGCAGCGCTCCCGCTCCAGGACACGCAGCTGCGCGAACCGCGCGCTGACGACGGTATCCGCGCCGCCGTCAAGGTGCTGCTGGCATCTCGTGATCACATGAGCACCGAGCGCACCGCGACGATCAACGCGCTCACCGCGCTGCTGCGAGTGGTCGACCTCGGAATCGACGCCCGCCGCCCGCTCACCGCGACGCAGATCGTCACGATCGCGGCATGGAGAACACGCGACGAAAACCTCGCCACCGCTACAGCCCGAGGCGAAGCCACCCGTCTCGCCAAGCGCGTCGCCGCACTCGACACTGAACTCAAGGACATCACCAAGCGGATCACCGATCTCGTCCGCCAGAGCCCTGCAGGCACGCTCCTTGACCAGCCCGGAATCGGGCCGGTCACCGCCGCCGTCGCGTTGACCGCCTGGTCGCATCTGGGTCGCATCAGATCCGAGGCCGCGTTCGCCAGCCTCGCCGGTGTCAGCCCGATCCCCGCGTCCTCGGGCAACACCGTCCGGCACCGCATCAACCGCGGCGGTGACCGACGCCTGAACCGCGCCCTCCACATGGCCATCGTCACCCGCATGCGCATGGACCCCCGCACCCGCGCCTACGTCGAGCGCCGCACCGCCGAAGGACGCAGCCTCCGCGAGATTCGTCGCTGCCTCAAGCGATACCTCGCCCGTGAGATCTACCGACACCTCAACACCGCAGCCCGGGCCCAGCTCAAGACGACTTGACAGACATAGGAGATTCAACGGGCGCCTCGAACACCTCCGCGGCTCCGCCCTGGGCTTCCGGAACCTCACGAACTACATCTCACGGAGTCTGCTCGAAGCCGGCGGCTTCAGACCCCACCTACACCCTTGATTACGAAGAGCCAGCAATCCCTTGGTTTGTGTGCACGGCGTGTGCAGATGGTGCTCGGTCGCGGTTCCCCTCGGAGATGCCTGCGGGACCATGACACTGCCTGTGTAGGTGGGAGTCAACGATCCCCTCAGAGCGCTGGTAGGGCTTGGGGGGCGCTGGTTGGTCCTGCTGGTCAAAGTCTGCGGAACCAGGCAACGACGCGATCCCAGACATTTCGGCGGGCAGGTTCTCCTAGTTCACTCGGTGCAGCTGACTCCGGCGAGTCAGGTTCTGGGATGGGTGCGACGGGTTTCGGAGTCTCGGACGGTGTCGCAGGGACGGTAGCGAGCCAGGGGTTGACCTTCTCGTCACTTGCTGTGGGTGTGAGCCAGGGGTTGACTTGCTCCAGGGGCTCAGGGCAAGCGGACTCGGTCGACTGCGGCTGCTCCACCTCCACCGGCGCCTCCGGTGACGAGGTAGGAGCCACGGGTACGGGCACAGGCACGGGCGTGAGCGAGTCAGTGTTCCCGGCCGCCGGCGTAGCCTTACGGGCATTGATCTCGGCGAGTGCGGCACGGCGGCGCCTTTGCTCCTCGTGCCACTTGGTGAGGTCGGATCGCAGAACCCAGACAGGTCGGGTCTCCATCCTCGGGCCGTCCAAGGTGCAGACGGGTACAGGCTTGAGGATTCGTTCGCCGCTTGCGATCTGGCGAAGGACGGTCTTGGCGGACATACGGCACTCCATGAGCGCCTTGCGCTTTGCGTTGTACCGGACGGTTGATCCGCTCACGAACAGCAGTGGGAAAGTATCTGGGGCGTTGTGAACCCAGGGGGCAACCGGCTCGTACGTCTTGCTGTCGAGCGCTGCGAGATACATGGCTCCACGCTGGCGGACCTCGCGGTCAAATGCCCGGCGTCGATCGGATACCTGGTCGGGCGCCGGCATCGGCCCATCCTCCGGAAAGAGCCAGATGGTCTTTGCGGCGCCCGCCAGCGTGCGCGAGCGGGTCCTCTCCCTAAGGGCGGTGTTCCATCGCTGGTATTCGAGCACGATCCCGCTCTCGGGCAGGTACACGTCACCGTGTGTGGGCGTGTGTTCCACGATGGCCTCGAGGTCGAGGCTCTCAACGATGCGTGCGAGGCGCCTCTTCACCCACTTGTGCTCAGGGCCCTCAGGGCCGCCACCGAGGCCATGGGGACGGACAGAGGCTGGGTCGGTTGAGATCTCGACGACGTCGTCCTTGCAAATGCTCTTTGGGTAGAGCTTGAACACTCGCGTGGTTGGTGTGACCTGGTGTGCCACAAGGCGTGCCCCGCAGGTGGGGCACGCCAGGGTGAGCTTCCTGTTCAGGTGCACCAGGTCCCAGTCCACGTCGTCATAGGCGTAGACCCGGCGGCTCCGCCCGCCGTCTGGCGGGTTGATGAGGAGAGCCTCGAGCTTGCCGCGTACGACAGCGTGCCGGTTGTGGTCTCTTCGTTTGTCCGGCCGGCGACGCAGTTTGGACTCGCGTTCCACGCTTGGTTGTGTATACGGGCGGTTGGATTCAGAGGAATTCAGGGTGGCCATGGCTCAGTCATACCGTCGGGTACTGACACGAATTCCGCGCCCTTTACAGCCTTGCGGCTTGGTTGCAGCCGCACCAGGCCGACTAGCGCCGGGTGGGGACCTTGTCCAGTGAGCGCCTAGCCCGTCGGCTCGATGGCGTTGCGGTGCACGGCCACGATCCAGGACGCCGTCCCGGTCCACGTCAGTTGCCTTCCGGGCTCGCAGACCTCGATCGTCGAGTGCAGCGGCATGCCGTTGCGGCGCCACGCGAAGTGCGCCCCCGGTGCGGTCGACGCTGCCCGCGTGGACGAGGTGGGTGGCGTGGAGGAGATGGGAGTTGCGTGTCATGCGGGCACGCTAACGCGTCCGTGTGTTGCGTTAGGATCCTCGCATGGACAGCCCCGATCAGTCGCCCGCACCAGTGGGCACGGTGCGCCCTGGCGGGCGGACCTCGCGCACCCGCGACGCCGTCCTCGCCGCCGCGCGCCGCATCCTCGCCTCGGAGGGCGCCGCGGGCATGACGATGGAGCGGCTCGCCCGCGCCTCGGGCGTCCACAGGACGTCGATCTACCGGCGCTGGGGAACGCTCGCCGGCGTCGTCGCGGACCTCGCCGCCCAGGTCGGCGAGGGGCTCGACCATCCGGAGACGGGCACGCTCGAGGGTGACCTGCGCGCACTCACCGACCAGCTCGCCTCCTGGCTCGACGGCGACGGCCGCGCCCTCGTCCGCGCGCTCCTCGCATGGCCGGACCCGGACGTGCGCGCCCACCTAGACGCCTTCTGGAGCGGGCGCCGGCGGATCCTTGCGGAGGTGCTGGGAGCCCACGGGGCCGCCGTCGAGGCCGAGATGGTCGCCCGCGTGCTCGCCGGAGCCCTCTACTACCAGGCGCTCCTCGAGGACGAGCAGCCCGACGCCGCAGCGGTCCAGAGCGCCGTCGACGCCGCCGTGGCGCTCATCGACGCTCGCGAGACGCAGGGGGCCGGACCGTGCGCGCCGTGACCGTGGGCCGCGCGCCCGACGACGTCACCCTCGCCTGCGTCGGGCTCCTCGCTGCGTGGGCCGTCAACGACGTCGAGGAGCTCCTCACCATGCGCGAGGACTCCGCCGCGCTCCTGGCTCGTGCGCCGCGATGGATCCCGGTTCCGGACGGCCTGCGCGCCCACGGCCTCACCCAGCGCCACGTCAACGCGAGCATCGCCGCCATGGGCGCGCTCATCGCCGCGGCCAGCGCCGACGGTGTGCGCAGCCGCGGACAGTCCGTCCTGTTCCAGAGCACGCTGCTGGGCTTCGGCCTGCACGGCTTCGGCCATCTCGTCCAGGCTGCCGTCGGCCGGCGCTGGACCACCGGCGCGCGCACGAGCCCGACGGTCGTCATCCCGTACTGGCTCTGGGCCTCCCGCGTCCTGCGCCGCCAGGGTGTCGACCCGACGGCGCACGTCTCCTGGCCCCTCGCGGCCTCGACCCCTCTCGTCATGGCCGCGGTCCACGCCGGCACCGCCGCCTTCGCAGCCATCGCGCTCACCACCGCGAAGAAGGCCGCCGCGCGCTGACGGAGCTCCACGACGCAGACCCACTGGCGTGAGCTGGGCACCTCGTCGCGCACGACGTGGCCCTTGCTGAAATAGTACGAATATAGGACTATCGTGATCTAATAGTACTTGGGTGGACAGGAGAGAGATATGCGTGTGGTCGTCTTCGGGGCCGCTGGCCCGACCGGTGAGCTGCTGGTGCGTCAGGCCCTGGCGTGGGGCCTGGAGGTGGTGGCCGTGACGCGCCGTGCAGGCGCGTACCCGCTCAGTCACGACCGCCTGGCGGTGGCGCGGGCCGACGCCACCGACCCGTCACAGGTCGAGGCCGCGGTGGCCGGTGCGGACGCCGTGGTCTCGGTGCTGGGCACCAGGTACAGCCGCGAGCCCATCACGCTGTACTCCACGAGCGCCCGCGCCATCATCGCCGCGATGAGCCGCCACGGTGTGCGGCGCCTGGTGGTGACCTCCTCGTCGGCGGCAAACCCGTGGGTCGACCCCGGCTGGTCATGGATCGAGCGCAACGTCGCCCGACGGATCCTGGACCGCTTGGGCGCCACGCTGTACGAGGACATGCGCCGCATGGAGCAGATCGTCCGGGCCAGCAACCTCGAGTGGACCATCATGCGACCCCTGGGCCTGGCGAACATGGAGGCCCCGACCCAGTACGCGGTGCAGGTGGACCACATCGCCGGCAAGCAGACCGCCCGGCGCGACCTGGCCGCCGCCATCCTCGACGAGCTCACCCCCGCCGCCCCCGACGCTCAGGCGCACGTGGGCAAGTGCGTCGCGGTCGCCACCACCAACAAGACGGTCAGCCTGCCGGCCACCATCTGGCGAGAAGGCATCCGCCCCAAGCTGCCCACCCGCTTCCGAGCCCAGCACTGACGGCCACGAGCAGCCCCATCGAGAAAGAGCCCATGATGACCAGAGCCGTCCAGTACGACCACTTCGGCGACCCGGAGGTACTGCGGATCGTCGACGTCCCCGCACCGGAACCGGCGCCAGGGGAGGTGCTCATCGCCGTTCACTCGGCCGGGCTGAACCCGATCGATGTCAAGACCGTCGCCGGAGCGTTCCCCGTGCGGCCCGCCGAGGCGCTGGGCCGCGTGCGTGACCCGCGCCGCTGGCTGCGCCACTCCTTCCCCCGCACGCTGGGGCGCGACTTCGCCGGCACCATCACCTCCCTCGGCGACGGCGTCACGGGCCTGAGCGTGGGGCAGGAGGTCTGCGGAACGCTGCGCAGCGCCCCCACCCAGGCCAGCGCGCGCGGGGCGGTCACCGAGCTGCTCGCAGCCCCCGCCAGCGACGTCATCCCCAGACCCGAGGCCCTGCCGGTCGCCGTCGCGGCCTGCCTGGGGGTCGCCGCGCAGACCGCGTGCGGAGCCCTGCGCGCCCTCGACATCGAGCAGGGCGACACCGTGGTGATCAGCGGCGCCTCCGGCGGGGTCGGGTCCCTCGCCGTCCAGCTCGCCGCACGACGGGGAGCCCGTGTCATCGGCATCGCGGGCCCGGCCAGCGCCGACCGCCTGCGCGCCCTGGGCGCCGAACCCGTCAGCTACGAGAGCGACATCGCGGCGCAGATCGCACGCGCCGCCGCCGAGCGACCGGTCACGAAGCTCCTGGACTGCCACGGCGGCTACGCGCGTCTCGGCCTCGACCTCGGACTGTCCGGACGCAGCATCGCGACCCTCGTGCCCTCACCCCTCGTGGTGCTCAGGCACGTCCGCTTCACCGGCTCACGCCACGCCCTGCCCGGCGACCTGGAACAGGTCGCCGACCTCGCGGCGGCAGGCACACTGGTGACCCCACCGACCACCCCCATCCCCTTCGACGCCCACGCCATCCGACAGGCGTGCAGCCGGCTCCTGGACGGCCGCGTCACCGGGAAGCTGGTCATCAACCTGACCGACGACAACCATGACAACCAGGAGGGCCCCTCCCATGGAGCTGCATGAGCAACGGCTCATCCAGGCGCTGCGCGCCATGAACAGCGAGCTCGCCGCCAGCAACCGCGCCGTCGCCGCGCGACTCGGCCTCAACGAGTCCGACCTGGCCGTCCTCGACCTGCTCAACCGCGAGGGCCCCACGACCCCCACCGTGCTGGCCCGCCGGACCCGGATGAGCCCCACCACGATGACCAACGTCCTGCGCCGGCTCGCGCGCGAGGGGTGGGTCGAGCGCCGCGCCAGCCAGACCGACCTGCGCTCCGTGACCATCCACCCCACCAGCGTCGACAAGCTCGCCGGCGTCTTCAGCGCCGCCAACCGCGACCTGCTCGACCTGATCGACGGCCTACCGGACGGACAAGCCGACCAGGTCATCACCTTCCTCGCCGACGCCACCCGCATCATCCACGACTCGGCACAGACCCTCGACGATACGACAACCCCCAGCAAACCCTCCCCATGAGCAGTCGCCAGAGCCTGTGGCTGGTGGGTGAGGTGTGAGGCGGGGCTGCGACGGCCGGGCAGCCACACCGCGCCGGAAGCGTGAGCAGGCGGCTCGAGGAGACGCCTCCGCGGACGATCCTTCGCCCGGCGCGATGCTCTCAGGCCGTGGCCGGGCTCGTTGCCGGGACCCGGATCGCTCCCAAAGCCTCCTGGATGACGCCGGTGAGTGACTCGGCGTCGGGGAAGCCGGGCCGGTCGCGCCACTCCAGCAGGCCCTCCAGGCAGGCGCCCACCAGAGCCCTGGCCTGGACGCGGGCGCTGAGCGCATCGGTGGGCAGCTCCTCGGCGAGCGTGGTGGTCCACGTCGAGGACTTGGCCCACATGGCCTGCTCGAGCTCCGGGGTGGAGGCCACCAGGTTGATGCGGGCGGCCAGGCCGTCGAGCCAGTCGTCTTCCTCGGCTACGAGCAGGGAGACCAGACCGGAGACGGCCTCGCCCGTCGGAGCGCCGTGGCTGGCCAGGGCGTCAGCCATCAGCCCCAGCCCCTCGCGCAGCGCCGGGGTCAGCGACACCGACACCACGGTGGCCTCCTTGGTCCCGAAGTACCGGTAGACGGTTATCGGGGCCACCTCGGCGGCCTGGGCGATCTGCTCGACGGTGGTGGCCGCGTAGCCGTGCGCCTCAAACAGCGCCAACGCCGCCCGACGGATCGCCCGGCGGGTGGCAAGCTTCTTGCGTTCACGCAGTCCGGGCGCAGGCGATGTCACGACACCGATTCTAGGACCGGCGCACGCTGCGCCGGACCGCCGCCAGGGCCGCGATGACGGCCACGACGCCGCTGGTGGCGGCACAGATCACCAGCACGCAGTCCATGGCGTGCACGTAGGAGCGGTCGGCCTGGGCCAGGACCGTGCTCACCCACGCCCCGGAGGCCTCGGCCAGGGCCAGGTGCGCGGAGGAGATCGTGTCGGAGACCGCCTGGACCACCTTGTCGGGCAGGCCCGCCGGCAACGAGGAGACCCCGTTCGTGTACACGGTCCCCGACACGCTGCCCAGGGCCGCGACGCCCAGCACGGAGCCGAACTGGCGCACCGTGTTCAGCAGCGCCGCACCCGCCCCCTCAGCCTCAGCGGGCACCGCGTCCATCGCCGTGGCGATCCCGAAGGACTGCGCCAGACCTAGCCCCACGCCGGCCACCACCAGCCCCCACACCAGCGCGCCGGCGCCACCGCCGGCGGCCGTGCGGGCCGCCAGCGCCAACCCGGCCGCGACCAGGCCCAGCGCCACCGACATCACCCAAGCGTGAGCCCCCGGACGGTGAAGCACCCTCGAGGCGGCCATCGAGCCCACGACCGCCGAGGCCGCCAACGGCATCAGGAGCATCCCCCCGCGCACCGCCGAGTTGCCCAGCACCGTCTGCAGGTAGCTGGGGGCCACGAACAGGATCCCGAACAGCACGAAGTTGACCAGCATCAGCTCCACCGCGCGGGCCCGGAAGCGCCCCACGCCCAGCAGCCACAGGTCCGTCAGCGTGTCCAGGCGGTGCAGGTCCAGCCCCGCGTAGACGGCCAGCACCCCCACCCCGGCCACGATCGGCACCCACGTGGACATCCTGGTCCAGGAGTGCTCGGCGTTGATCAGCCCCCACGTGATCAGCGAGAACCCCAGCGCCGAGGTGAGCACCTGCGCCCACGGCAGGGCCCGGCCGTCATGGTCCGACCGGGCCCCGGCCGGCACCAGCACCAGGCAGCACACCAGCACCACGGCCGCCGCCACCGCGTCCAGGGTGAACATCGAGCGCCACCCGTGAGCGTCGATCATCATCCCGCCCACCAGCGGCCCCAACGGCGCACCCAGCGCCCCGGCAGCCGTCCACACCCCCGTCGCCAGGCCCCGCTGCGCGGCGGGGAACATCCTCGGGATCAGCGCCAGCGACATCGGCGTGAACACGCTGGCCCCCACGCCCATCAGGACCCGGGCCGTCATCAACCAGCCCACCGACCCCGACGTCGCCCCCACCAGCGCCCCGGCACCGAACACGAGAGCCCCGGTCACCAGCGTGCTGCGGTGACCCAGACGGTCACCCACCGCCCCACCGGGCAGCAGCACCGCCAGGAACGCCAGGTTGTAGGACGACACGATCCACTCCAGCTCGCTCGTGCCCGCCCCCAACGACGCCGCCAGGTCCGGCAGCGCGACGTTGATCATCGTCGTGTTCATGAACAGCATGACCATCCCCAGGCACAGGGCACCCAGGCCCCACCACGGACGGTGTAGCGTACTGACTCGCATATGTTAGACACTAACACTTGCGAGTGGCACTCACTTCGTGGGCGGCGCCCCGCCGACCACGACCGCCCCTAGGAGGCCGTCATGCGCCGACCCGTCTCGGTCCGCGTCTACCGTCCCGGGCACCTTCCCCAGTCCCTGGCCCGTCAGCTGCTGTCCCTGACCAGGCGGTGCGACGAGGACTTCGTCCCGCCCCTGTCCTGGCGCCACCAGCTCGGTCAGGACCTGCGCGGCCTGGGCCCGCGCGACGCGGGCGGTGTGGAGGACTACGTCGACTCCCTGCTCGAGCTGGCCCACCTGGTGGTCCTGATCCAGGACGGGCGCCTGGTGGGCTACTGCGCCTACTACTGGCCCTGGATCTGGAGGGGTACCGAGCACGTCTACGTCTCCACCGCGGTGGTCGCCCCCAGCCACCGCGGCAGGGGGCTGAGCACGCGCATGGGGCGCCGGGGCGTCGTCCAGGCGCTGCGTCGCCGCGTGCCGCTGCTGGCCAAGACCTGGTCGACGAACAAGGCCTCCATGGGCGCCCTGTCCCGATGGGGGCGGGTCGACAAGATCGTGCCCGACGAGCGCGGCGCGGGTGTCGACACCGTCTACTGGCGCCTGGAGACCTCCCGGCCCCAGGCCGTCCTGGTGGCGCTACTCACGGGGTCGCGCACCGCGTGATCCGCCCCGGGGCACCGTGCCTCAGGGCAGCTGGCCCGACATCCTGGCGATCTGGATGGCGGCCTCGCGGTCGTGCACACCCAGACGCTTATAGACGGCCTTGGCGGTCGAACGGACCGTCTCCACCCCCAGGACGAGCTCCTCGGCGACCTGCGCCATGGTCAGGCCCCGGCTCAGGCACTCCAGCACCTCTCGCTGGCGCGGAGTCAGTGGCTGGGCGGCCGGGGCGTCCGCGTTCCCGACCCTGAGGCCCTGGTGGGCTGAGATCTCGGCGGGCAGCTCAGCCAGGACGTGGGAGCGCGGCGGGTCCGGCAGCAGGGCCAGCAGTCCCGGCTGGGCCGCCAGGGCGTCTTGGCGGGCGGTGAGCTCGTGGAGCCCGTCGCGCTTGGTGTCCGCGGACATCGTCATCAGGCCGGCGCGAAGCGCCTGCGCGACCATGACCCATCGGGGGTTGGCGGTGCCCGAGGAGATCAAGGCGGCGGCCATGCGGATGCAGTGGTCGGGCTGGCCCGCCAGCACCGCCAGCTCGGCGTCGATCAAAGCAGTGGCGTCGGGCGGCAGGTACACGTGCGCCGCGCGCTCGGCCGCCTCCTGGGTGCGGCCCTGACGAAGGTCTGGATCGTCCCGGGTGTGGTGGAGGGTCTGAATCCACGGAAGGATGATGACCATGCCAGCACCCAGGACGTATCCCGAGGAGCTCAAGGAGCGAGCGATTCGCCTGTGCCTGGACGCGCTGAAGGACCCCGAGCGGGCCAAGGGCTGCCTCGACGTATCGGTGAGGAGCTCGACATCAACGGCGAGACGCTGCGCGGCTGGGTCCGCCAAGCCCAGGTCGACTCGGGAGCGCGAGCCGGGACCACCACGAGCGACGCGGAGCGGATCCGCCAGCTCGAGGCCGAGAACCGAGAGCTTCGCAGAGCCAACGCCATTCTGAAGAGCGCCTCGGCTCTTTTCGCGGCGGAGCCAGGCCGCCCCACTCGCTGACCTACCAGTTCATCGACTCTCACAAGGAGCAGTTCGGGGCCCGTGCCGATCTGCAGGGTCCTGACCAGCTCAGGCCTGCACGTCGCCAAGGTGCGGCTACTACGCCGCCCGCAACCGCTCGCCCTCGCGCAGGGCGGTGTCAGGCGCGGTGGTTGATGAGCGCCTGCGAGCGTTGCGTGAGCAGTCCTTCAACGCTGCTCTGGGGTCGCGTAAGACCTGGCGTCTGATCAACGCCGCCGAGCCGGCCCTCCGGGTGGCTCGCTGCACCGTCGAGCGGCGCATGCGGGCCCTGGGGATGGTCGGTATCGGGCCGGGACGCTCGATGCGCACCGCACGGCCCGCGGCCTGCTCACGCTAGCCCGAGGACCTGGTCCGCCGCGACTTCACCGCCGAGCATCCGAATCGGCGGTGGGTCGTGGACGTACGCCTACATCCGCACCTGGTCCGGGTTCTGCTACACGGCCTTCGTGACGGGGCCTCTACTCCCGCCGGACCGTGGGGTGGTCAACCTCCAGCCGGACGGGGCACCGACTTCGTCCTCTTGGCTCTCGAACAGGCCGTGTGGCAGCGCAAGGACTGTGACGGGCGCAGCCTGGCCGGGCTCGCGCACCACTCCGACCACGACTCAACGTCACCTGTCCATCAGGCACGCCGATCGTCTCCTGAGTGAGGGAATTGAGGCGTCCACCGGCGCGGTGGGTTCCTCCTACGACAACGCGGCCGCCGAGGCACTGAACAAGTCCTACGAGTGCGAGCTCATCTGGACCCGCTCATGGAAGGGCCGAGACGACCTCGAGGCCGCCACCACTTCGTCGGCGAGCGCGTACTCCCAGTCTGACGCGACCTCCTCGCCACTGGCGGAGCAGAACAGGACCTCAGGCATGTGACCCGGCACACCCCGAGGACGCCCTTTGGTCAACTAGACGAGAAATATGACGTGCCAATGAGAATTTGACACAGAACGGCCAGGAAGGATGGGAATTTACAGCTCGTCCCCGCCCCTCGGACCGGCTCCGTCACCGGACTGCGCCGGTGGACCCCGTAACCCTGAGCCTCCTCGGCTCAACCCTTCTCCACGCCCACTGCGAACAGTGGCATGCCGCCCCCACCCCCGCGGTTAGCCTTACCAGCACGTGCCAGCGCCCTGTCTCCGGCGGCTCTCCGAGCCTCCCCGTGCGAGACCGCCGGGCGCGCCCACCCGAAAGCACGTGCCGAGGAGAAACCAGCGATGTTCGAACGCTTCACAGACCGCGCCCGCCGCGTCGTCGTCCTGGCCCAGGACGAGGCCCGCGCGCTCAACCACAACTACATCGGCACGGAGCACCTCCTCCTCGGCCTCATCCACGAGGGCGAGGGGGTCGCCGCCAAGGCCCTCGAGTCGATGGACATCTCCCTGGACGCCGTGCGCGCCCAGGTCGTCGAGATCATCGGCGAGGGCCAGTCCGCCCCCTCCGGCCACATCCCCTTCACGCCGCGCGCCAAGAAGGTTCTCGAGCTCTCCCTGCGCGAGGCCCTCCAGCTCGGCCACAACTACATCGGCACCGAGCACATCCTGCTCGGCCTGCTGCGCGAGGGCGAGGGCGTCGCCGCCCAGGTCCTCACGAAGCTCGGCGCGGACCTGTCCACGGTCCGCCAGACCGTCATGCAGATGCTCTCCGGCTACGAGGGCAAGGAGACCGTCAACGCCGGTCCCGCCTCGAAGGAGGGCACCCCCTCCGGCTCGGCGATCCTCGACCAGTTCGGCCGCAACCTCACCGCCGCCGCGCGCGAGGGCAAGCTCGACCCGGTCATCGGCCGCCACAAGGAGATGGAGAGGGTCATGCAGGTTCTCTCCCGCCGCACCAAGAACAACCCGGTCCTCATCGGCGAGCCCGGCGTCGGCAAGACCGCCGTCGTCGAGGGCCTCTCCCAGGCGATCGTCCACGGCGACGTCCCCGAGACCCTGCGCGACAAGCAGCTCTACTCACTCGACATGGGCTCCCTCGTGGCCGGCTCCCGCTACCGCGGCGACTTCGAGGAGCGCCTCAAGAAGGTACTCAAGGAGGTCCGCACCCGCGGCGACATCGTCCTGTTCATCGACGAGATCCACACCCTCGTCGGTGCGGGCGCGGCCGAGGGTGCCGTCGACGCCGCCAGCATCCTCAAGCCGATGCTGGCCCGCGGCGAGCTCCAGACCATCGGCGCCACCACCCTCGAGGAGTACCGCAAGATCGAGAAGGACGCCGCCCTCGAGCGCCGCTTCCAGCCGGTCACGGTCGAGCAGCCCTCGATCGAGGAGACCATAGGGATCCTCACCGGCCTGCGCGACCGCTATGAGGCCTTCCACCGCGTCGTCATCACCGACGACGCCATCGAGGCCGCCGCCAAGCTCTCCGACCGCTACATCAACGACCGCTACCTGCCGGACAAGGCGATCGACCTCATCGACGAGGCGGGCGCGCGCCTGCGCATCCGCCGCATGACCGCCCCGCAGGAGCTCCGCGACATCGACGAGAGGATCGCCGAGGTCAAGCGCGAGAAGGAGTCGGCGATCGACGACCAGGACTTCGAGCGCGCCGCGGCCCTGCGCGACGACGAGCGCCGCCTCACCGAGGAGCGCTCCGAGAAGGAGAAGGCCTGGAAGTCCGGCGACCTCGACCAGGTCGCCGAGGTCGACGAGAACCTCGTCGCCGAGGTCCTCGCCATGTCCACCGGCATCCCGGTGGTCAAGCTGACCGAGGCCGAGTCCGCCAAGCTCATGAACATGGAGGCCGAGCTCCACAAGCGCGTCATCGGTCAGAACAAGGCCATCGAGGCCCTGTCCAAGTCGATCCGACGCACCCGTGCCGGCCTCAAGGACCCCAAGCGCCCCGGCGGCTCCTTCATCTTCGCCGGCCCCACCGGCGTCGGTAAGACCGAGCTGGCCAAGGCCCTCGCCGAGTTCCTCTTCGACGACGAGGACGCCCTCATCCAGCTCGACATGTCCGAGTTCGCCGAGAAGCACACCGTCTCGCGCCTCTTCGGCGCCCCTCCGGGCTACGTCGGCTACGACGAGGGCGGCCAGCTCACGGAGAAGGTCCGGCGTCGCCCCTTCAGCGTCGTCCTCTTCGACGAGGTGGAGAAGGCCCACCCGGACATCTTCAACTCGCTCCTCCAGATCCTGGAGGACGGGCACCTCACCGACTCGCAGGGCCGCCTGGTCGACTTCAAGAACACCGTCATCATCATGACGACCAACCTCGGCTCGAAGGACATCGGCAAGGCCGTCGCCACGGGCTTCCAGTCCACCGAGGGCGGCACGATGGACTACGAGGAGATGAAGGCGCACGTCAACCGCGAGCTCAAGCAGCAGTTCCGCCCCGAGTTCCTCAACCGCGTCGACGACCTCATCGTCTTCCCGCAGCTGACCAAGGAGGAGGTGCGCGAGATCGTCGACCTCATGGTCGCCCGCCTCGACAAGCGCCTCGCCGAGCAGGAGATGACGATCGAGCTCACCGACGCCGCCAAGGAGCTCCTGGCCGAGCGCGGCTTCGACCCGGTCCTCGGCGCCCGCCCGCTGCGCCGCGCCGTCCAGCGCGACATCGAGGACGCCCTGAGCGAGAAGATCCTCTTCGGCGAGATCGAGCGCGGCCAGAAGGTCGTCGTCGACGCCGAGGGCGAGGGCATCCTCGGGGAGTTCACCTTCCGCGGGGAGCCCTGGGACCCGAAGGTCGGCTCCGACCCGCTCGAGAACGACGACGCCGCGATCGACGGCCTCGGCGCCGCCCCGGTCTCCGAGGTCGAGGACGGCACCTCGCCGGCGGCCCCGGTCGCCCCGACGACCCCGGTCACGTCCGACGGCGCCGCCCCGCAGGAGGGCTGACGACGCGCTGAGGCCGCGCCGCCGACCGGACCCCGGTCCGCCGACGGCGCCGCACCGCTCACGGAGGGCGGGCACCCGTGGGGGTGCCCGCCCTCCGTCATCGTTCCGCAGCGCTCTCGAGCGGGAGGGTGCACCTGTGTATGCCAATCGATGGTCCCGAACGCTCCCTAGGACGTCGTCGATGCGCGTACAGTCAGCGGACGACGTCCCCGGCCGCGTGACGATCCCCTGCTCGCCCGCGCGCACCGGCGGCGTCCTCCCCCGTCCCCGGCCCAAGGACCCCTCATGGCGCAGCAGACGCGCAGCGGAGTCGTCGACACCGCGCACAAGCCCCTCATGAGCACGACGCAGATCCTGCTCATGAACCTCGGATTCTTCGGGATCCAGTACTCCTTCGGCATGCAGCAGAACGCGATGTCGCCGATCTACCAGTTCCTGGGCGCCTCGCCCGACGAGCTGCCGATCCTCAACCTCGCCGGCCCCGTGACGGGTCTGCTCATCCAGCCCATCATCGGTGCGCTCTCCGACCGCACCTGGTCCCCGAAGTGGGGGCGCCGCAAGCCCTTCTTCATCATCGGCGCCATCGGCTGCTCGGTCTTCCTCTTCCTCATGCCCTTCGTGACGGCCGTCTGGATGGCGGCGCTGTGCCTGTGGCTGCTGGACGCCAGCAACAACACGGCCATGGAGCCCTACCGCGCCTTCATCGCCGACCGGCTGCCACGCAACCAGCTCGCCAAGGGCTTCCTCGTCCAGTCCCTCTTCTGCGGCGCCGGCTCAGCCCTCGCCGCCGGGACCCTCTCCGTCCTCGAGGTCACGCTCAAGGGCGCCACCGCCGCCGGGATCCCCTACTGGATCTTCGGCGCCTTCATGGTCGGCTCCGTCTGCTCCATCTCCACGGTCCTCGTCTCGGTCCTGTCCACCAAGGAGCTCCCGCCGACGGAGCTCGAGCTGGCCGAGCTCGAGCGCAAGAAGAAGGAGGAGGGGCCCTTCGGCTTCGTCCAGGACATCGTCGTCGCCATCACGGAGATGCCCCGCGGCCTCAAGAAGCTCGCCTGCGTCTACTTCTTCCAGTGGTACGCGATGAACGTCTTCTGGCAGTACCTGGGCCTCATGTGCGCCGTGAAGTACTTCGGCGTCGACATCACGAAGCCCGGCTACGCCTCCACCGAGGCCTTCTCGCACGCCTCCGGCTTCGCGACCGGCCTCATGGTCGCCTACTACCTGTCCTGCACCGTCGTGGCGCTCTTCCTGGCCCGCGCCTCCGCGGCGATCGGCCCCAAGCACGTCCACACGATCTCGCTGCTCATCGCTGCGGTGAGCTTCTACCTGCTCACCCACCTGGGGTCGGTAGGCCACACGACGATCCTCTACCTGCCGATGATCGGCATCGGCATCGCCTGGGCCTCCATCAACGGCATCCCCTACGTCATGGCCACCGAGATGATCCGCCACGAGCGCCAGGGCGTCTACATGGGCGTGCTCAACATGATGATCGTCATCCCGATGCTCATTCAGACCTTCACCTTCGGCTGGGTCTACGACCACCTCCTCGGCGCCAGCCCGGTCAACGCGCTGCTGTTCGCCGGGGCCTTCCTCGGCGTCGCCGGCCTGCTCATCCAGTGGATCAACGTCGAGAAGGACGCCGATCCGCTCGCCCGCGTCGGCGTCGTCGAGACCACCCCGACGACGGTCGCCTGACCGCGCCCCGCCACGAACCAGGAGGATCCACCATGTCCTACTCGACTATCGTCGCCGGGGTCGCGGACCTCGACGCCGACACCACCGTCCTCGAGCGCGCCTGCGCCGAGGCCGTCGCCCACGACGCGACCCTGCTGCTCGTCGCCGGCTTCGACCCGGTCAGCGCCCGTGACCGCGCCCGCACCGCCACCGAGGCGGGGCCCGAGCTGCGCTTCCACGAGACCACCCTGAGCGAGACCGAGGCCTACGACGTCGTTGAGCGGGCCCGTGAGCGGGCCGCCGCGGCCGGTGTCGCCGTCGTCCAGGGCGTCGTCGTCGAGGGGCGGGCTGTCCCGGCCCTCACGCTCGTCGCACTCGAGTCCCAGGCCGACCTCATCGTCGTCGGCTCGCAGGGCTCCACCACCTTCACCGGCCGCCTCTTCGGCGCCGCGAGCATCCAGGTGCTGCGCAAGTCCCACTGCGACGTGCTCGTCGTCCAGCAGGCCTGAGGAGCCGCGCCGCATCCTCTGAGGCCCGCGTCACGACGCCGTTCCGAGTTCGTGAGCCCGCTCCCGGGCTCCTCGGGACGGCGTTCGTGCGCGCGGCGGGGGAGTCGTCGCACGTCACGATCGGTTCACGGTGGGCGTGACCGCAGCCGCGTGGAGGACGCGTCTCATACTTTCTGTTATGGTTCCGGACCATTCGGGGTCATGCCGTATCGCTCAGTGCCTCACCCAGCGCACGCGGTGAGCGAGGTGGCCCCCTCCCTCACGATCCCGAGCCACTGCTCCCGACCGTCCGGCTGGCCGGGCCCTCCGCGGCGCCGCACCGTCGGCGCGGGTGACCGAGCGGCCCTGGCAAGACGGGTCGCGTGAGGAACGGAATCGTATGGACAGCACGCCCACCCAGTCGAGCAAGCCTCCCGCACAGAGGGTCGACGTCAACGCCGAGAAGCGTGCCCGCAAGGCGCAGGAGAAGGCGGACCGCACGGGCAAGCCCCGCGCCGCCAAGGCCGCCCAGAAGGCCGAGCGCGAGCGCCGCCGCCTCGCCAACATGCGCCGCCGCCGGCGCCTGCGCACCGACGACGTCACCGTCGTCGAGGAGTCCGCGCTCCGCAAGGCGATCGTGGGCGCCGTCGTCGGCAACATCATCGAGTGGTACGACGTCGGCGTCTACGGCTACGTCTCGGTCCTCATCGGAAAGGCCTTCCTGCCCGGAGCCTCGACGACGGTCCAGAACCTCTTCTCCCTCGGCGTCTTCGCCGTCACCTTCATCGCCCGCCCGCTCGGCGGCGTCATCCTCGGATCGCTCGGCGACCGCATGGGCCGCAAGCAGATCCTCGCCTTCACCCTCACGATGATGGCGCTGGCGACCTTCGGCATCGGCGTCCTACCGGCCTGGTCCGTGCTCGGCGTCGCCGCGCCGATCCTCCTCATCGCCCTCAAGCTCATCCAGGGCTTCTCCACCGGCGGTGAGTACGCCGGTGCGACGACCTTCGTCACCGAGTACTCACCGGACAAGAAGCGCGGCTACTACGCCGCCCTCCTCGACTGGGGCTCCTACATGGGCTACGCCCTCGGTGCCGGCTTCGTCACCATCCTCATGGTGACCCTCCCCGAGTCCACGATGGACACGTGGGGCTGGCGCTTCCCGTTCATGCTCGCCCTCCCGATGGGCGCCATCGCGGTGTACATCCGGTCCCACATTGAGGACACCCCGGCCTTCCGCGGCTCCCAGGCCGACGACGAGTCCGGGGACGTCGACCTCGCCGCGGCCGAGACCGACCTCATGAAGTCCGAGGAGGGCCCGCTGCCCTTCAAGGCGATGGTGACCACCTACTGGCGCGAGCTCCTCACCGTCTTCGTCCTCGTCGCCGGCGCGAACTCCGTCAGCTACGCCCTCACGTCCTACATCCCGACGTACCTCACCTCGACGCTCGGCTACGACGCCGTCCACGGGACCCTCCTGTCCTTGCCGGTCCTCATCGGCGTCGCCTTCCTCATCCCGACGATCGGTGCCCTCGCGGACCGCATCGGGCACAAGCCGATCCTCTTCTCCGCCGCGGCGGTCACGATCCTCTTCGCGATCCCCGCCTTCCTGCTCATGCAGCAGGGCAAGATGTGGATGACCTTCCTCGGCCTCGTCGTCCTCGCGTACCCGACGGCCGCCTACGTCGGCAACCTCGCGGCGACCCTGCCCGCGATCTTTCCGACGGCCCACCGTTACTCCGGCATGGGCATCGCCTACAACATCGCCGTCGCCCTCTTCGGCGGCACCTCGGCCTTCATCATGGAGGCGATCTCCGCGGCGACCCACTCGGCCACGACGCCGGCCGTCTACCTCATAGTCACCTCCTTCTTCGGCCTCTTCGCCATCGCCCGCCTCAAGGAGACGGCCCGTCGGCCGCTGCCCGGCTCCATGCCGGCCGTCACCACCGAGGAGGAGGCCGCTCAGCTCGTCGAGACCCAGGAGGAGAACCCCGACCTCGACGTCAAGGAGATGTTCGCCTCCGCCCCCGCCCACCTCGTCGACCAGGACCCGTCCGTCGCCGAGGCGCAGGCCGAGGTCGAGGTCGCCCTCGCGGCGGAGGAGAAGGCACGCGCCCACCTGCGGCGCGCCGAGTCCGCGACCGCCGCGGCGCGCCGCGCGATCGTCGCCGCCCGCGAGCGCGAGGCGGGCCAGGTGCAGGCCGTGCGCGCCGAGCTCGTCGACGACGGGCAGGGTGCGACCGCCCTCCGCGAGGACGGTCCGCACTCCATCGCCGACCTCGGCGAGGAGCCCTCGATCCCCGAGTGAGCACGCACCGGCCCGAGCACGTCTCGAGCCGTGACAGGGGCGCCGTCCGGACCACGTGTCCGGGCGGCGCCCCTCGTCGTGCCGGGACCGGGCGCGGTGCCGCACCGTGCCCCGCCGCCGCCGTCCGTCCGCCTCAAGGACGCGCGCCCGGACATGACGGTCCTCGCCTACCGCTGGCTGTCCTCCGTGCGCGTCTTCGAGCCGCCCGAGCGCCGCGCCTGCGGCGTTGGCCGCGACCGCGCCCGCGAGGCGGGGTGGATCGCCCGGCGCGGCGGCGCCGTCGACCACGCGGGACTGCGGGAGTCCCTCGGGGCGCTCGTGGCTGAGGCGGGCGAGGCGCTGCAGGCCTCGGTGCGCCTCCTCGTCCCCGACCTCGCCGAGTCGCGGCGCGAGCCCGGGCGCTGGGCCGCCGCGTGGCGCGACCCGGCCGGTGGGGGCCCGCGCAGACCGGTGACGACCCGTGTGAGCCGGCGAGGGCGCCGATCGCGGGACGCTCGCAGGACGGGGCACGGACGTCCGCTCATCGGCGTCATGACGCGGATAGGGCGAGGGGCCCAGGCCGCGATGAGGCGAATCACCCACCTGGTCGGTGTGGTTTGGGCCCTAGACGACCGTCACAGTAGTGTGGCCCTCGACAGCACACACCCCTTGACTCACAAGGAATGCGAAAGAGGCGACGATGCCCAAGTACGTGTACCGCTTCAGCGAGGGCGACAAGGACCAGAAGGACCTCCTCGGCGGCAAGGGAGCGAACCTCGCCGAGATGACCCGCCTGGGACTCCCCGTTCCCCCCGGCTTCACCATCACCACCGACGCCTGCCGGGCCTACCTCCACGACCACGAGGTCCCCGACGAGCTCGCCCCGCAGGTCACCACCGCTCTGCGCGAGGTCGAGGAGGAGCTCGGCCGCGAGCTCGGCGCCGCCGAGGACCCGCTCCTCGTCTCCGTGCGCTCCGGCGCCAAGTTCTCCATGCCCGGCATGATGGAGACCGTCCTCAACATCGGCCTCAACGACGAGTCGGTCGAGGGCCTCGCGGCCGCCGCCTCCGACGAGCGCTTCGCCTGGGACTCCTACCGCCGCCTCATCCAGATGTTCGGCAAGACCGTCCTCGACATCGACGGCGAGCACTTCTCCCGCGCCCTCGAGGCCAAGAAGGGCGACCGCGGCGTCAACCTCGACTACGAGCTGCCCGTCGACGCCCTCAAGGAGCTCGTCGCCGAGTACAAGACGATCGTCCTCGAGCAGGCCGGCCTCGACTTCCCCCAGGACCCGCGTGTCCAGCTCGACATGGCCACCGAGGCCGTCTTCCGCTCCTGGAACACCGAGCGCGCCCACATCTACCGCCGTCGCGAGAAGATCCCGCACGACCTCGGCACCGCCGTCAACGTCTGCACCATGGTCTTCGGCAACATGGGCGACACCTCCGGCACCGGCGTCTGCTTCACCCGCGACCCCTCCACCGGCCGCTCCGGCGTCTACGGCGACTACCTCATCAACGCCCAGGGCGAGGACGTCGTCGCCGGCATCCGCAACACCCTCACGCTCGCGGACCTCAAGAACATCGATCGCCAGAGCTACGACGACCTGCGCGCCGCCATGCGCAAGCTCGAGACCCACTACCGCGACCTGTGCGACATCGAGTTCACCATCGAGCGCGGCAAGCTCTGGCTCCTCCAGACCCGCGTCGGCAAGCGCACCGCCGCCGCCGCCTTCCGCGTCGCCACCCAGCTGGTCGACGAGAAGCTCATCACCATGGACGAGGCCCTCACCCGCGTCACCGGTGACCAGCTCACCCAGCTCATGTTCCCGCAGTTCGCGGACTCCGCGGCGAAGGAGCTCCTCACCCGCGCCAACCCGGCCTCCCCGGGCGCCGCCGTCGGCCACATCGCCTTCGACAACGCCGAGGCCGTCGAGCGCGCTGAGGCCGGCGAGTCCGTCATCCTCGTCCGCCGCGAGACCAACCCCGACGACCTGCCCGGCATGGTCGCGGCCGCCGGCGTCCTCACCGCCCGCGGCGGCAAGACCTCCCACGCCGCCGTCGTCGCGCGCGGCATGGGCAAGACCTGCGTCTGCGGCGCCGACCAGCTCGATGTCGACGCCGAGACCAAGACCGTCCGCGTCCTGGGCCGTGAGGACGAGTTCGTCCTCACCAGCGAGGACGTCATCGCCATCGACGGCCAGACCGGTGAGGTCTTCCTCGGCGACGTGCCCGTCTCCGACTCGCCCGTCATGACCTACCTGCGTCGCGGCCTCGAGGAGGCCCTCGACCGCGCCGGCGACGTCGACACCCGCGAGCTCGTCACCTCCGTGGACCGCCTCATGCGCCACGCCGACAAGGTCCGCCGCCTGGGCGTCCGCGCCAACGCGGACACCCCGGACGACGCCCGCCACGCGATCCACCGCGGCGCCGAGGGCGTCGGCCTGTGCCGCACCGAGCACATGTTCCTCGGCGAGCGCAAGCAGTTCGTCCAGAACCTCATCCTCGCCGAGACCGACGAGGAGCGCGAGCACGCGCTCGCGGCCCTCCTGCCGCTGCAGAAGGGCGACTTCGTCAAGATGTTCGAGACGATGAACGGCAAGCCCATGGTGGTCCGCCTCATCGACCCGCCGCTGCACGAGTTCCTCCCCGACCTCACCGAGCTGAGCGTCAAGGTGGCCGTCGACCGCGCCAACGGCGTCCTCGACCCTGCGGACGAGCAGCTGCTCGCCGTCGTGCGCCGCAACCACGAGGCCAACCCGATGCTGGGCCTGCGAGGCGTCCGCCTCCTGCTCACCATGCCGGGCCTCATCGAGCTGCAGGTCCGCGCCATCGCCGAGGCCGCCGTCGAGCGCCTCAAGGCCGGCGGCGACCCGCACCCGGAGATCATGATCCCGCTCGTCGGAAGCGTCCGTGAGCTCCAGATCGCCCGTGAGCGCGCCGAGGCCGTCCTCACCGAGGTCTCCGGCAAGTCCGGTTACAAGCTCGACTTCCCGATCGGCTGCATGATCGAGCTGCCGCGCGCCGCCGTCTCCGCGGACACCATCGCCGAGGAGGCCGACTTCTTCTCCTACGGCACCAACGACCTCACCCAGACGACGTGGGGCTTCTCCCGCGACGACGTCGAGGGGGCGTTCTTCAAGGAGTACCTCGAGGAGGGCGTCTTCGGCGTGTCCCCCTTCGAGACCATCGACACCCGAGGCGTCGGCCGCATGGTCGGGCTCGGCGTCGAGCGCGGTCGCAAGACCAAGCCCGGTCTCAAGATGGGCGTCTGCGGCGAGCACGGTGGTGACCCGGAGTCCATCGACTTCTTCCACCAGGTCGGGCTCAACTACGTGTCCTGCTCCCCGTTCCGCGTCCCGGTCGCCCGCCTCGAGGCCGGCCGCGCCGCCGTCTTCTTCCCCGAGGACGACGGCGAGGAGTGACGACGTCGCCGCTCGCCTGAGCGCGCACGGCGCACGCCGCCCGCGCTGATCCGAGCACCGCGCCACCGACCGGTCCCCGGCCCCCTCCCACGAGGGGGCCGGGGACCGGCCGAGTACGCACCGGCCGGCCGCAGGGCCACCGCCGCCGGTCGCGGTGCCGGCCCCGACGTCGAGAGGGGCCGAGTCCGGGACCCGATCGTGTCCGGGCCGCGTGCCACAATCGCGCCCATGAGCCCCACCGCCCCCGCCGCCTCGCACGGCTCCACCGCTGCGTCGGCACAGCCCCGGACCGCCGCGGAGCTCGGCCGCGCGCTCACCGAGCAGGTGGGCCGCGTCGTCGTCGGGAAGCAGGAGGCCATCGAGACCGCCGTCGCCACCTTCCTCGCCGGCGGCCACCTCCTCGTCGAGGACGTCCCCGGAGTCGGCAAGACGACCCTCGCCCTCGCCCTGGCCCGCAGCCTCGACCTCACCGTCAACCGCATCCAGCTCACCGCTGACCTGCTGCCCGCCGACGTCACCGGCGTCAGTGTCTACGACCAGTCCACCCGCGAGTTCCGCTTCCACCCGGGACCCGTCTTCGCCGGCGTCGTCATCGCCGACGAGATCAACCGTGCCACCCCGCGCACCCAGTCCGCGCTCCTCGAGGCCATGGGGGAGGGGCAGGTCAGCGTCGAGGGCCGTACGCTCGCGCTGCCGGACCCCTTCCTCGTCCTCGCCACCCAGAACCCCCTCGACATGGAGGGCACGTACCGCCTCCCCGAGGCGCAACGCGACCGCTTCATGACCCGCCTCTCCCTCGGCTACCCGGACGCCGACGCCGAGGCGGCCATGCTCCTCGACCGTGCCGGAGCGGACCCGCTCGACGCCCTCCGCCCCGTCGCGAGCGAGGCCGAGGCCCGGTGCGCCCGCCGCGAGGTCGCACGCCTGCGCGTGCCCAAGGAGACGGCCCGCTACACGGTCGCCCTCGTCGCCGCCACCCGCGCGAGCGAGGACCTCGCCCTCGGGGCCAGCCCGCGCGCCGGCCTCCAGCTCCTCGCCCTCGCCCGAGCCGTCGCCGCCATGGACGGGCGCGCCTTCGTGGGCCCCGACGACGTCGCCCGCTGCGCCGCCCGCGTCCTCACCCACCGGGTGCTCCCCGCGGGGCGCTGGGCGAGCGCCGCCGCCCATGAGGCCGCGGCCGCCGCCCTCGAGCGCGTCGTCGCCACGACCCGGGTCCCGGGACGCCGGTGAGCAGCCTGGAGCCTCACCCGTCCGACCCTGCCCGTCGTCCACGCGACGGCCGGGCGCGGAACCGGACGGTCCACCGGAGGACCGGCCGGGCGACCGGCTGGTGCGGGGCCCTGCCGACCTCGACGGGCTGGTGGCTCCTCGCCCTCGCCGTCGCTCTCGGCGTGGCCGGCTACGCCCTCGGCACCCGCGTGGCGGGCGCCGGCCTCCTCACGGACGCCGCGATCCTGCTCGGCAGCGTCCTCGTCGTCGCCCTCCTGAGCGCCTGGGTGCTCGCCGCCCGCACCGGCCCGACGGGCACCCTCCCCGGACCCGACGAGGTGCCCGCCGGCCGAGCGGTCTCCTGGACCCTGCCCCTGCGCGCACCCGGTGACGCCCCGATCGACCTCACCTGGCGGGCGGGCGGAACCGCGCGTGCCGCAGCCCCCGCCGGTCTGAGGACGCCGGCACTCGACGGCGCCGCCGCACTCGTCCTCGACCTCCACGACCGGGGCCTCCTGCGGATCGAGGCCCGCCGTCTCAGCCTCACCGAGCCACTGGGCCTCGCCCGCGGGCACCGCGCGCTGCGCGGCGTCACCGAGACGGTCGTTCTCCCGCGCCCCCTCACCGTGCCCGGCGAGGTGCTCGGCGCCCTCGTCTCCCGCGAACGGGGTGACGGTGCCCTCCAGTCGTCCCGCACGCGCGGCGGCGGCGAGAGCGGCGACCTGCGCCCCTACCGCCCCGGTGACCCGCTCGCCTCGATCCACTGGCGCCAGTCCGCCCGCACCGACTCCCTCCTCGTCACCGAGCGCGAGGACGAGGAGAGCCCGAGCGCCGTCATCGCCCTCGACACCGACCCCGACTCCTACCGGGCGGCGTCCGCGGCGCGCGCCCAGGACGGGACCCCGCGGACGGCGGACCCCCGGAGCACCGACGGCGGGGACCACCACGGCGCGGCCCGCGACCGCGAGCGCGCCATCCGCCTCGCCGCAGCCCTCCTCACCGAGCTCGCGGCCGCGGGCAGGCGCGCCGAGCTCCTCATCGACGGCCTCCCCGCTGAGGAGTCTCCGAGGGGCGGCGGCCAGGACGGGGCCGACCGCGGCTCGGCACGCCGCGCCCTCGCGCTCCTCCCGCGCGCCGACGAGGACGCGGCCGAGACACGCGCGCCGGCCTCCACCGCACCGGCCGGCCGAGTCCTCGGAGCCGCGCCCCTCACCCACCGCGCCGTCGGCGACCTCTCCGCCGACGCTCCGGAGACCGTCGACCTCCTCATCACCGGCGCCGCCGGCCCCGCACCCGACTCCGGCGGGCTCGGCGCCGACCTCCTCGTCCGCGTCCAGGACGGCGCCCTCCGCCTCGACGAGGGGAGCCGCCCGTGATTGCCGCCGCACGCCGCCACGGGCGAACCCACACGGCCCCGGGAACCGCCGCAACACGGCCCGTCGAGGCCGCCCCGGCCCGCTGGCAGCCCCTCATCGCCTCGCTCATCGTGCTGGCCGCATGGGCCCTCGTCCTCGACGCCCTCGCGCCGGTGCTCGCCGCGGGCGCCTGGCGGGGGCACGCCCTCGCCGTCGTCACCCTCGCCCTCGTCGTCCCGGGCGCCGCCCGGACCGCGGCGCCCCGTCGTCCCCTGACGGGAGTCCTCCTCGGCCTGCTCGCCGGCGCCGTCGGCCTCGTCCTCGTCGCGCGCGACGGCGGCGTCCTCGGCCCTTGGCTGACCGACCCCGGCGCCGCGCTCCAGGAGGCGGGCGGCCTCGCCAGGAGCACGGTCCCGCCCATGACGGTGACCGGCTCCTTCGAGGTCGTCGTCCTCGTCGCCTGCCTCCTGCTGGGGTGGGCCTGCGCCCTCATGTCCGCCGGGGGAGCGGACCAGGTTGGCGGCACCGCCCTCGTCCCCGGGCTCGCGCTCCTCATGCCGCCGGTGCTCGCCGCCCGCAGCGCCCCGGGCCGCACGGTCGCGCTGCTCGCCGTCTGCGTCCTCCTCCTCATCGTCACGGGCGCGCCCCCGCGGCGCCCCTCGCGATCCCGCCCCGTCGCCCGGCGGCGACGCGTCCTGCTCGCGCTCCGCTCCGGGGGAGGGCGCCTCCTCGCCGTCGGGCTCGCCCTCGGGCTCACCGCTCTCCTCCTTCCCGTCGTCCCCGAAGCCGTCGTCGTGACACCCGCCCAGACCCGGGGCGGCTCGACGAGCGCCGACCCCACGATCACTCTCGGGCACGACCTCGTCAGCGGGGACGACCGCACCGTCCTGCGCTACACCGACGAGACCGACGGCGCCCCCGCCCACCGCTCCCTGCGCCTCACCCTCGCCGTCATCCGCGACCTCGACGGCACCACCTGGCAGCCCCTGGACGCCACCGTCCCCGCGTCGAGCGTCGACACCCTCGAGGACGCCGACGGCGACGGAGCCCTCACGGCTGGCGGCGCCGTCACCGCCTCCGGGAGCGACCCGAGCGCCGTCGGGCTGGAGCGGCTGCGCATCACCGACGTCGCCCTCGCCACCGACCGCCTCCCCACCCTCCAGTCGACGGCCCTCGTCACCGACGCGGCCGGCACCCGGACGAGCGACTGGCTGTGGGTGAACGGCACCTCCACGGCCACCACCACCGCCGATCCGCTCGAGCGCGGCGAGTCCTACACCGTGCTGGGCTGGACGAGCGTCGCCGGCCAGGACCAGGCGGCCCAGCGCCCCGAGGCCGCCACCCCCAGCGCCGCCGCCCTCACGCCCTACACCGCGCTGCCCGCCGGCTCCCCGGCCGAGGTCTCCTCCCGGGCGCAGGAGGTCGTCTCGGCGGCCGGCGCCACCGCCCCCGAGTCCCAGGCGACCGCCCTGGCCGCCTGGTTCCACGGCAACGGCTTCACCTACGACGAGTCCGCCCCCGGCTCCTTCGACGGCGAGGACGCCTCACCCATGGACACCGTGCGCGCCTTCCTCAGGGACCGCTCCGGCTACTGCGTCCACTACGCCGCAACCTTCACCCTCATGGCCCGCAGCCTCGGGCTGCCCACCCGCGTCGCCGTCGGCTACGCGACCCGCTCCGACGGCGCCGGCACCGCCGTCACCGGCGAGGAGCTGCACGCCTGGCCCGAGGTCTGGATCGCCGGACAGGGCTGGACCGCCTTCGAGCCCACCCCCGGGGGCGCCGGAGCCCGCGCCGACCAGGCCGACGCCACTGTCGGGGAGCCGACGCCGAGCACGAGCCCGAGCACCGCCGCGCCCGAGCGGACGGCGAGCACCTCCGCGCCCGCGTCCTCGGCCGCCGCGGCCGCGGCGGCCGGTGCCGACGGTGGGCGCGCTGAGGGACCGTGGCCCGTCCTGCGGGCCCTGGGCGGGATCCTGGTCGTCGCCCTCGTCCTCCTCCTGCCCGCCGCGGTGCGCGAGGCGGAGCGCCGCTCCCGGCGCCGCCGGACCGCCGAGGGGCCGGCACGGGCCCGCGCCGCCTGGCGCGAGCTCCTCGCCGAGGCCCACGACCTCGGGCTCCTCAGCGCGTCGACGCCGCTGCGCGCCCAGACCCCGGAGGCTGCGGCGGAGGCCCTCGGCGCGGCGGTGCCGGCCGGCCTCACCGCGGCTACCCGGCTCGCCCGCGCGGCCACCGCGGAGCACTACACGGACGAGGCGCCCACGGGAACCGATGACCTCGCCGCGGGCCTCGAGGAGGCCGTCGCCGCCCTGCGCGCCTCCGCGTCCGCCCCGCGCCGGGTCCTCGCCCGCCTCGTGCCGCGCGGTCTCGCCGTCAGCCTGCGTGAGCGCCGGCAGCAGCCGCCCTCCGCACGGGGCTGAGCCCTCCACGGGGCTGCGGCTGCCGCGGGGCCCGGCCCTCCGGCCGAGTGCGCGGACCCGGGCCGGGACCGGCTCGGTGGCGTCCTGTCGGCCCGGTGCCGGCCGTCGGCGGAGCGCCGGCGCCCTCAAGCCCCGAGCCCCAGCCTGCCGGCCAGCCAGCCGGCCTGGTCGGCGAGGGCCCGCGACCACACGGACCACTCGTGCCCACCGGTGTAGGTGCGCGTCGAGACCTCGATGCCCGCCGCGCCCGCCGCTCGGGCCAGCACCGGCGCCGCCGGGGCGTAGCGGCGGTCGGAGCGCCCCGCTGAGAGGACCCCGGCGACACCGTCGTACGCGCCCGGCCGGGCCGCGGCCCACAGGCTGAGGGGATCGTTCGTCTCGAAGGCCACTCGGTCCCCGCCGAAGCCGACGGGCACGGTGAGCGCCGGCGGCTCCAGGCACGGGTGCTCCTGCGCGCTCATGGCGAGGAAGGTCCGGAAGGGGCCGCGTCGTCGGGCGATGACCTGGAGGGCGCAGGTGGCTCCGTTGGAGACTCCGCCGATCGCCCAGCGCGCCGGGTCCGCGGTCGCGGCGGTGTGCCCGCGCAGCCACGAGGGGACGTCCTCCTCGAGGTACGTCGCCGCCGCGCCGCCGCGGGGCGTGTCCGAGCCGAGAGGGTTGCGCCACGGCGAACCGAGCTGGTCGACGACGAGGACGATCGGCGCGATCCCGTCGTACAGGGCGGCGAGCGCGTCCATCGTCTCCACGAGCCCTCCCCGCGTCACCCAGTCCTCGGGGGAGCCGGGCTGGCCGGACATGAGGACGAGCACCGGGAGCCCGGAGCCGTCGGCCCCGCCGGACGGGGCCGAGCCCTCGCCGGAGCCGGGGCGGATCTCCGGGTCCGGGTGCGCCGGCGGCAGGTAGAGCCGCGCCGGACGCGGGGACAGCGGGCGCAGCCCCGCCGGGGCGCTCGCCGGGACGCGGACGCTCAGGACGCGGCCCACGGGGGACGGGCCCCGGCCGCGGACCTCAGTCACGGGAGACGAGGACCTGTGCGAAGCGGGCCGCCTGGGCCGGCGTGATGTCCGGGACGTAGGCGCGCGCGATCGCGAGGCCGACCGTGGGCAGGTCGACGACGTCGGGCACCGCCAGGTACATGGGGACGCTGCGCGGCTTGAACTTCCTCTTGAAGGAGTGCAGCGAGCCGAAGCCGTAGGCGGGCTCGAGCAGGCCTGCCAGGAGGTCGAGGAGTGGGTCGAAGCGCGAGGCCCCGGCGTCGTCGACGCCCTCCGGGGCGGGCGAGTGCGCGAGCGGCGCGCCCGACAGGGAGAGGAAGCGCAGCCCCTCGGCCTGGGCGTCCTGGGCGGCGCGGGCGATGAGGTACTCGATGCTGGGGCGCCACCCGCCGTCGCGCTTGCGCATGACGTCCAGGGTGAGGCCGACGAGTTCGCCCTCCTCGTAGACCGGCATCCAGGAGGTGACGGCGTGGACGGTGCCCTCCTCGTCGACCGCGAGGAGGAGGCGGGTCTCGTCGTCGTCGATCTCGGCGAGACCGCCCAGGGTGAAGCCCATCTCCGGCAGGGCCTTCTCCCCGGCCCAGCCCCGGGAGATGGCGCGGATCTGGTCGCGGCGGCCCTCGGGGGCCTCGCGCCAGCTTGTCCACACGGCGGTGATGCCCTCGCGGGAGGCGTGGTTGAGGGCGGTGCGCACGTCCTGGAAGGCCTTGCCCTTGAAGGCGAGGTCCGGCAGGTCGACGACGGCCTCCTCGGCCACCTGGAGAACCGTCCAGCCGCGGGCGCGGGCGACTCTCATGGCGGGATCGTGCACGGAGTAGAGAGCCGGGATGAGGCCCGTCTCGCGGCAGAAGGCGGTGAAGTCGTCGACGGCGCCCTCGACGTCCGCGGCCGCGCAGGCCGGGTCGGACAGCGTGAGGGCGACGCCGGAGCCGGTGCGGTAGGCGAAGCCGGTGCGGCCGTCGGCCGACAGCCGGGCCTCGTTGCCGGGCCAGGTGAGCATCCAGCCCAACGAGCCCGCGCCGGTGGAGCGCACGAGGTCCTTGAGGTCGTCCCGGGTCGCTCCGCCCTCGGCCGTCGGGGCGAGCATGGCGACGAGGGTGGCACCGGCGCCGACGAGCCAGGCGATGGCCGGCATGCCCTGGACGGCGACGTGGGCGAGGACCGAGCGCGCGATGAGCTGGGGAGCGAGGAAGGGCTCGGCGGAGCTGGGCAGGAGCCGGGTGACGTAGTCCCAGAAGAGGTCCCAGGCGTTGCCCTCGGGGCTGAAGCCGTCGGCGTCGGCCAGGCCGATGACGACGGCGGCGCCGGCGCACACGGCGGCGGTCGCCGCCCACACCCCCAGTGCCCGGCGCAGGACGCCGCGGCTGGTGCGCTGGTCGAGCTCGCGCCAGGTCCAGGCCACGAGGAGGACGACGAGGAGGTTGAGGACGAGCGGGAGCGCGAGGTGGCTCGAGACGAGCCAGGGGCCGGAGGAGGGGATGACGACGGCCTCGTGGCCCACCTGACCCGTGGCCACGGACAGGACCGAGGTGACGGCGAGGAGGACCTGGAGGGCGATGGTGCCGATCGCGGCGGTGCGGCGTCCGCGGCGCAGGCCCTCGGCGAGGGCGAGCTGGAGGAGGACCGGCATGAGGGCCAGGACGACGGAGCCGATGCCGCTCAGCGCGTCCTCGCCGCCGGCCAGGCCGATGCGGGCGCCGGACAGGGGCCCGGAGGCGGCCTTCGAGATGACCGAGAGCCCCATCGTGAGGGACCAGCCCGTGACGAGGACGGCGAGCACGGAGCGCGAGGAGCGGGCCGTGGCGGCGGCCGTGGAGGGGCGTGCGCTGCGCCAGGCGACGGCGCCCAGCAGCGTCCCGGCCAGGGCGGACAGGAGACGGGCGACCTCGCTCGCCGTGCCCGTGACGGCGGCGACGAGGGCCAGCAGGCCGAGGAGGAGGAGACGGCTGCGCCAGCGCCAGCGGCGCCCCATGAGCTCTGAGGCCCCGCCGAGCGCTCCGGCGAGCAGGAGGGCGACGCCGCTGACGGCGCGCTCCTCCATGCCTTGCCCCCAGGTGGGCCAGATCGCCGTGAGGGCGGGGTGGAGGAGGACGACACCGCCGACGCCGATGACGTGCCCGACCAGCGCGGCCAGGGCGAAGCGGCGCGAGCTCTCGTAGCGCTCGAGGAGGACGCCGGCGGTGAGGAGGGCGACGGCGCCGATGAGCGGGCCGAGCACGCCCGTGCCCATCCACGCGGTCAGCAGCGCCCAGGGGCGCTCCGTCCCCTCGAGCGGGGCTGCGAGCACGGAGCCGCCGGCGACGGCACGGGACCCGCGCGCGAGGAGCTCGATGACGCGGGCGAGGACGAGGAGCGCGGCGAGGGAGAGGCTGACCGGCCCGGTGGCGCACCAGGACCACGCCGCCCGGGCCGGTCGGACAGCTGCGGCCGCCGCCCGGCGCAGGGGGCCGGGCGCCGTGTCCTCCGGCTCCTCGGGCTGGGACACGGTCGGGGTGCTTGCTGCCATGGCTCCATCCTGGCGGGTCGGGCGCCCTGGGCGACTCCGTCTCGAGGCGGATGCCGGTCGCGTCGCCTCGCCCGGGAGGAGGGCGGGCGCCTCACCGCAGGACGTAGGCGCCGAGCCACCGGCGCAGCGCCGACAGCGCCTGCTCGCGCACCGGCGGCGCGGACAGGACGACGTCGTGGACGGCGCCCTCGAAGCGCGCGACCGTGACGAGTCCGCCCAGCCCGACCGCGCGGCGGGCGCAGGCGTCGCCGTCGACGAGCGGGTCGGCGCGCCGGGAGTCCTCGGTCCGGGTGAGCGACAGGTGCGTGCGCGCGGCGGACATCGTGAGCACGGGGCAACGGACGTCGAGGCCGTGGGCGACCCGCGCCTGCCCCTCCATGACCGCGAGCAGCCATCCGGGGCGGAGCGGGGATCCCTCCAGGGGTCGCCACGGGTCGACGAGCGGGTAGCCGACCACCCAGGGGTCCTCGGCCCATGCCGGGTCCGGCACCGGGCCGTCGGCGGGCGTCCACCCGCGGGCGACGTCGAGGACCTTCGCCGGATCGGAGGCGGGCAGCGGCAGGGGGCGGCGCGGGTCGCGGCGCCCCAGGGTGCGCAGCACGCGGGAGCCGAGGACGCGCACGAGCGGCGAGCCCTGGATCTCGAGCCAGGGCCCGTTGAGCACGAGGGCGTCGACGGCGCCGGGGTGGCGGTCCGCCCACAGGGAGGTGATGAGGCCGCCGAGGGAGTGCCCCATGAGGACGAGCGGCAGCCCCGGGTGCGCGGCCCGCACGAGGGCGAGGGCGACGCCGAGCTCCTCGTCGTAGGCGGAGAGGGAGGTGGTCCAGCCGAGCATCTGCCCCGCGCGCAGGGAGCGGCCGCAGCGGCGCAGGTCGAGGGCGTGGAAGGCGCCCCCGGTGCGGGCGACGTCGCGGGCGAGGACCGTCTGGAAGAAGTAGTCGTTCCACCCGTGGACGTAGAGCATCGCGAAGCGCGGCGAGCTCGGCGTGCCCGGGAGGGCGTGCGGGTCCTCCGCCGGGACGTGCCGCACGAGGGTGGCGACGGCGCCGTCGTCCTCGGCGTCGGGGCGCAGCGGGATCGTGCGCTGCTGGAAGCCGGGGCCGAGGTGGTCGGGGGACCACTGGTCCGTGGGCGCCGGTTCCGGGGCGCCGGGGACCGGGCCGCGCTCGCGGCCCGCGGCCGGGCGGGCGGGGCCGTCAGCGCCGTCGCGGCCCGTGCCGGGTGCCGTGCCCGTGCCGCTCACCTCAGGCTCCCGCGAGGAAGTCCCGGAGCATGGCGTCGACCTGCTCGGTCTCGATGAGGAAGCCGTCGTGCCCGTGCAGGGAGGTGATGACCTCGCGGCGCGCGTCCGGGATGGAGCGCTCGAGCTGGTCGGCCTGGGCGGGCAGGAAGAGCCGGTCGGAGTCCACGTTGGCGATGAGGGCGCGCGCCGTGATCGTGCCGAGCGCGGCCTCGGTGCCGCCGCGCTTCTGGCCGACGTCGAAGACCATCATCGAGTGGGTGACGATGAGGTAGGTGTTGGCGTCGAAGCGGGCGAGGAGCTTGCCCGCGTGGTAGTCGAGGTAGGACTCGATCTGGTACCGGCCGCCGACGGCGGGGTCGCCGTCGCCCTGGTGCGCGCGCCCGAACCGGGCGTCGAGCTCGGCCGCGGAGCGGTAGGTCGTGTGGGCGATGGCGCGCGCCAGGCCCAGGCCTCGCACGGGCCCGATGGAGTGGGAGTAGTAGTCGCCGTCGAAGAAATAGGGGTCCGCGACGATCGCGAGCTCCTGGAGGTGGCACCAGGCGAGCTGGTCCGCCGTCGTCGACGCCCCCGAGGCCAGGACCGCGAGGTTGCGCACCCGCTCGGGGCGGGAGACCGCCCACTCCAGGGCCCGGTGGCCGCCCAGCGACGCCCCGAGGACGAGGTGGAAGGCCTCGATGCCGAGGGCGTCGGCGAGTCGGGCCTCGGCGGCGACCTGGTCGCCGGTGGTGAGCCAGGGGAAGCGCGAGCCCCACGGGCGGCCGTCCGGGGCGATCGAGGAGGGGCCGGTCGAGCCCTGGCAGCCGCCGAGGAGGTTGGCGGCGACGACGAAGTGGCGGTCGGTGTCGATGGCGCGGCCGGGGCCGACGAGCTCGGACCACCAGCCGGCGGTGGGGTGCCCCGGGCTGGCCTCGCCGGTGACGTGGGAGTCGCCGGTGAGGGCGTGGAGGATGAGGACGGCGTTGTCGGCGTCGGGGGAGAGGTCGCCCCAGGTCTCGAAGGCGAGGACGGTGCCGGGCAGGGTCTCCCCGGACTCGAGGGGCAGGTCCCCGATCTCGAGGAAGCGGCGGTGCCCGGGGTCGTCGCCGGGGCGCCAGGCGCCGGTGGGGGAGCCGGCCTGCCGGTCGACGAGCTTGGCCGAGGCGGTGCCGACGCCGGGCCACTCGGTCCACGTGCCGTCGGTGCCGGGTTCGTGCTGGTGCTGCGCGGTCATGCTGCTGGGGACTCCGGTGGTCTCGTGTCTCAGGCCAGGGACTCGAGCGCCTGCGCGAGGTCGGCGATGATGTCGTCGACGTGCTCGATGCCGATGCTCAGGCGCACGGTCCCGGCGTTGATGCCGGCCCTGGCCAGGCCCGCCTCGTCGAGCTGGGCGTGCGTCGTCGTGGCCGGGTGGATGGCGAGCGAGCGGACGTCGCCGATGTTCGCGAGGTTGGAGAACAGCGTGAGGTGGTCGATGAAGGCCGCGCCCCCCTCGCGCCCGCCGGCGAGGTCGAAGCCGAAGACGCTGCCGGCGCCGCGCGGCGAGTACTTCTGCTGGAGCGCGTGGTAGGGCGAGGCGGGCAGGCCCGAGTAGCGGACCTCGGCGACCTCGGGGCGGTCCTGGAGCCAGGTGGCCACCTTGAGGGCGTTGTCGACGTGGCGCTCCATGCGCAGGGACAGGGTCTCGACGCCCTGCTGGAGGAGGAAGGCGTTCAAGGGGCTCGCGGCGAAGCCGAGGTCGCGCTGACCGGCCGTGTGCGCCTTGAGGATGAAGGCGACGTTGCCCAGGGGGCTGCCGACCCCGAGGTCCTTCGCGTAGACGAGGCCGTTGTAGGAGGGGTCGGGGGTGTTGAAGTCGGGGAAGCGCTCGGGCTGCGAGGCGTAGTCGAAGCGTCCGGAGTCGACGATGACGCCCGCGACCGAGGAGCCGTGCCCGCCGAGGAACTTCGTGGCCGACTCGACGACGATGTCGGCGCCCCACTCGATGGGGCGGATGAGGTAGGGGGAGGCGATGGTGTTGTCGACGACGAGCGGGATGCCGAGCTCGTGGGCGGCGGCCGCGATGGGCTCGATGTCGAGGATGTCGCCGAGCGGGTTCGGGATGGACTCGCCGAAGAAGGCGATGGTGCGCTCGTCGGCGAGGGCGGCCCATGCACGGGCGTCGCCGGGCGTCTCGACGAAGCGCACGTCGATGCCGAGCTTGGGCAGGGTCTGCGAGAGGAGGTTGACGCTGCCGCCGTACAGGGAGGGGGAGGCGACGATGTTGGATCCCGCGCCGCCGAGCGTGAGGAAGGTGAGGGCCTCGGCGCCGAGGCCGGAGGCGACGAGGTGGGCGCCGACGCCGCCCTCGAGGGAGGCGATGCGGCTGGCGACGGCGGCGTTGGTGGGGTTGTCGAGCCGCGTGTAGATGGGGCCGAGGGAGCTCAGGGCGAAGCGGTCGGCGGCCTCCTGGGCGTCGGGGAAGACGAAGGAGGTGGTCTGGTAGATCGGCAGGGCCCGTGCGCCGACCTCGGCGTCGGGGGTGTGGCCGGCCTGGACCTGGCGGGTCTCGAAGCGCCAGCCGGTGGGGTTCGCGGCGGTGGGCAGGCCAGGGGCGCCGTTGGCGGGGGTGGTGGTCATGGTGCGTGCGTCCTTCGTCGTCGAGGGGACGCGGGCCGACGGTGCTTCGCGCGTCTGCGCGGCGGGGCGTGCCTGTCGGGGTGCGCCGTCCGCGTCCCAGTGGAGGGGGGCCGGGGTGGTCCGGCGGACGTGCACGTGGGCCGCGTGCGGGGTGCCCGGGCTGCGGCGGCGTGCGCGTCAGCGGGGCATTCGACGGGTGGCGCTCGGGGCGCCGGTCGGGACGGTCGGCATGGCCTGGACCCTACCCGGCGTCCCGCCCGGTGTCCTCCGTCCGGCCGAATGCTGGGCCGCTCGACCCTCTCCTCCGGAATGACACCGGTGTCGTGAGACGACTCACATCCGGGGAATCTCGGCGTGTTGTCAGGGATTCCTGAGGCTTGAGGGGTATTCGCAACGGCTGGTGCAGCTGTGAATGCTGTTCATTCTGTTTCGTGATGTGGTTCGTGTGACTAATGTGCCTTCCAACCAGGAAGCGCGTCCGTCAAGGCGACGCGCCGTAGCACCACGGAGGACTTGTGAGCCTGCCTTCCCGTACGCGACTCGACCGCGGCACCGCGCGCACCAGTGCGCTCGTCGCGGCCGTCGTGCTCGCAGCCACCCTCACACCGGTCGCCGCAGCCGACCCGGTGAGCCAGGACGACATCGACCAGGCCAAGGCGAACGAGGCGACGACGTCGTCGTCCATCGCCGACCTCGAGGCCCAGATCGCTCAGCTGAGCGTCGACTCGGACAACGCGCAGGTGGCCGCCCAGACCGCCAACGAGGACTACCTCACCGCGCTCGACGAGCTCGACGCCGCGACGGCGGACGCCGCGACGGCCCAGACGAACGCCGATGAGGCGGCCAAGAAGACCGAGGCCGCCCGCAGCGACCTCGGCCAGGTCGTCGTGCAGACCTACCAGGACGGCGACGGCGCCCTCAACGCCCTCACGCCGTACCTGTCGACCGACTCCTGGGGCGACGTCTCCGACAACGACGTCGCCCTGACCCGTGCCGGCGAGAACACCGACGCCGAGGTCCAGAAGGTCGAGGCCCTCCAGGCCGTCGCCGACACGATGCAGTCCATCGCCGACCAGAAGGTCAGCGAGAAGAAGACGGCCGCCGACGACGCCGCCGTCGCCAAGACCAAGGCCGAGACCGCCGCGACGAACGCCGAGACGGCCGTGACGACCGCCGAGACCGAGCGCTCCAGCCTCATCACCAAGCTCGCCGAGCAGCGCAACACGACCACCGAGCTCGAGACCAAGTACCAGGACCAGCTCGAGGCCGAGCGCAAGGCCCGCGAGGAGGCCGCCGCCAAGGCCGCCGCCGAGAAGGCTGCGCAGACCCAGGCCGCCAAGGACGAGGTCGCCAAGGCCCAGGAGGCCGCCAAGGACGGGCAGATCGCCGAGTCCGAGGCCACGCCGTCGGCCAGCGCCGCCCCCGCCGAGGAGGCCGCCCAGGAGGCCGCGGCCGAGCCGACTGAGGAGGCGACCCAGGAGCCCACCACTGACGCCGATGCCGACGCTCAGGCCAGCGCCAAGGCCGAGGCCGACGCGAAGGCGACCGCGGACGCCGAGGCCGCTGCCGTCGCCGAGGCGCAGCGGAAGGCGGAGGAGGAGGCCGCGGCCCAGGCCGCCGCGCAGAAGGCGGCGGAGGAGGAGGCCGCGGCCCAGGCCGCCGCCGAGGCGGCCGCCCAGGCCGCTGCCGAGCAGCAGGCCGCCGCTGAGGCCGCGGCGCAGGCCGCCGCCTCCGCCAACAAGGCGGACACCGCCATCAGCGCGGCGCAGTCCTACCTGGGCGTCCCCTACGTCTGGGCCGGCGAGTCCTACTCGGGCCTCGACTGCTCGGGCCTCACGATGCTCGCCTACCAGCAGGCCGGCGTGTACCTCACGCACTCCTCGCGCGTGCAGTACGGCCAGGGCACGGCCGTCCCGCTGTCCGAGGCCCAGCCGGGCGACCTCATCTTCTGGTCGCACAACGGCACCCAGGCCGGCATCTACCACGTCGCCATCTACCTGGGGGACGGCCAGGTCATCGAGGCGCCGAACGTCGGCATGACGGTGCGGATCACGAGCCTCTCCTACGGCGGCGGCATCATGCCCTACGCCGTGCGCCCCTGAGGCGCCTCCCCGATCCTGTGAACGCTTCCGTTCCCGAGAACAGGATCTGAACCGTCCACTCAGGTCCTCCGACGCCGTCCGGCCGCCCCTCTTGCAGCAGCCCGGACGGCGTCGGCGCGTCCCCGGGGCGCTCGGGACGGGACCCGCGGACGAGCCGGGAGGGGCCGCACCGGTCACGGTGCGGCCCCTCCCGGCTCGTCCTGGCGGAGGCGCGCTCAGCGCCGGCCCCCGCGCACGGCTCAGTGGCCCTCGCGGGCGATGCGCTCCTGCTCGCGGTCGTAGGAGCGACGGATCTCCTCCTCCGCCTCCTCGCGCCCCACCCAGTGGGCGCCCTCGACGCTCTTGCCGGGCTCGAGGTCCTTGTAGACCTCGAAGAAGTGCTGGATCTCGAGGCGGTGGAACTCGCTCACGTCCTCGATGTCGGTGCGCCACGAGGCGCGCTGGTCGGCGGAGGGGACGCACAGGACCTTGTCGTCGCCGCCCTTCTCGTCGCGCATGCGGAACATGCCCAGGGCGCGGCAGCGGATGAGGCAGCCGGGGAAGGTCGGCTCCTCGAGGAGGACGAGGGCGTCGAGCGGGTCGCCGTCCTCGCCGAGCGTGCCGTCGATGAACCCGTAGTCGTCGGGGTAGCGGGTCGAGGTGAAGAGCATGCGGTCGAGCTTGATGCGACCGGTCTCGTGGTCCACCTCGTACTTGTTCCGGTTGCCCTTGGGGATCTCGATGGTGACGTCGAACTCCACGGGAAGTCTCCTTCTGAATGTCGTCTCCGGCCGTCTCCCGATCCGGTCGGTCTGCCTCGCCGTCGTCGCCCCGGGGCGCCGACGGGCCGCGGCGTCGCGTCGGGAGGGCTGGCCGCAATGGCACTAGTGTGGCGCACGAGAGCCCTCCCCGCGGCCGACTCGCCCCAACGGGCGGTCAGGGCGCGCCCCCGCGGCGTCCCCGCGGAGGCGGTCTGACGCCGCACCACGGGCCCCGACACCGTCCCCGACGTCCCGGAGGCCCCGTGCGCAAGGCAACGATCGCAGGACTCACCGCGGCGACCCTCGTCGTCGCCGGCGGCTTCTACGGGCTCGCCGACGCCCTCGACGTCGCCCCCGGCTTCCTCACGACCGCACCCGCCGGCCCGACGGCGGCCGCCTTCCCCACCGCGGAGGCCGGTGCGGGCACCGCGCCCACCGTGGCCGGCCTCGACGCCGACGCCGCCGCGCCCTCGAAGGCGGCCCTCGCCTCCTACGCCGACGACCTCGCCGCCGACGACCTCATCAAGGGCGCGACGACGGGCGTCTCCATCATCGACGTCGCCACCGGTGACGAGCTCCTCGACCACGACGGCACGAAGGCCCTCACCCCGGCCTCCTCCAACAAGGTCCTCACCGCATGGACCGCCCTCCAGGTGCTCGGCGCCGACCACCGCCTCACCACCTCCGCCGTCCTCGACGGCAGCACCCTCACCCTCGTCGGCGGCGGCGACGTCCTCCTGTCCTCCGACAAGGGCGACGCCTCCGCCACGGCCGGCCACGCGGGTCTCGGCGACCTCGCCCGCGCCGCCGCGAAGACGCTCAAGGCCCAGGGTGTCACCACGGTCTCCGTCCGGCTCGACGACACCATGTTCTCCGGGCCCACGTGGAACGACGGCTGGGAGTCCGGCAACGAGGCCTGGGTCGCGCCGGTCCAGCCGATCATGATCGACGTGAGCGCCATCACCGAGGGCGCCGGCTACCCCGCCGACCCCGCCATGGAGGCCGCCCAGGCCTTCGCCACCCACCTCGAGGAGGCCGGCATCACCGTCGACGGCGACCTCTCCCGCGCTGCCGCCCCCGACGGCGCCGCCGAGGTCGCCTCCGTCAGGTCCGCGCCGCTCGAGGACGTCCTCGCCGTCTCCCTCAAGGCCTCCGACAACACCATGACCGAGGTCGAGGGGCACGTCGCCGCCGTCGCCGCAGGCAACGAGGGCAGCTTCGAGGGCGCCGCCGCGACCGTCGAGGCGCAGCTCAAGGAGGACGGCTTCGACACCTCGGGCCTCGTCCTCAAGGACTCCTCCGGCCTGGCCAAGGCGGACAAGGTCCCCGCCCGGCTCCTCGCGCAGGTCATCGCCCGGGCCGCCGGCTCCGACGGCGGCACCGTGGGCCGCACCCTCATCGGGGACCTCCCCGTCGGCGCCCTCGACGGCACGCTGGACGACCGCTTCAACGGGGCCGTCGGCGCCGGGACCGTTCGAGCCAAGACCGGCTCCCTCGACCAGGTCTCCTCCCTCACGGGGACGGTCGTCACCAGGGACGGGCGCCTCCTCGCCTTCTCCGTCATCATCGAGGGCTTCGAGTCCGGAGGCTTGGGCAACGCCCGTGTCGCCATGGACCAGGACCTCATCGGCCCGCTCGCCGACTGCGGCTGCCAGGGCTGAGGGCCGTGGCGGAGCACGTGCCGGAGCCCGCGGAGGCCTCCGGCTCCCCGGTGGACTGGGAGCGCGCCCTGCGCCTGGCCCGCGCCGCCACGCCGCCCGGGCCTCGCGCGAGCGCACCGGAGCGCGCCGCCCTCGTCTCACTCCTCCACGAGGCCGCCGCCGAGGCCCCCGCCCGCGTCGGCGCCCTCACCGGCCTCGAGCGCGAAGCCCGCGCCGTGGGACGGTCGCTCGACGTCCGCGTCGTCGACCGCGACGCCGCTCGGCGGGCCGCCGTCGACTCGCTCCGCCGCCTCGTGCCGGCCCCCGGATCGACCACCCCCGAGGACGCGCGGACCAGCCCCACCGGGCCGGCGAGCGCGCAGGACGTGGTGAGCGCGGGGGCCGCTGGCACGCGTCCGTCGGTCCGCCGCGCCGCGAGCACCGTGCTCGGCGCCGGACGGGCGCTCGCACGGCGCGCCGGCGCCGTCGCCGGGCCGGGGCTCGCCGCCACGGAGGCGGCCACCGCCCTCGGCGCCGTCTCGACCCGCCTCCTCGGCGAGGTCCTCCCCGCGACTCCGGACCCCGCGGCCGCGACGGACGCCCCCGACGGCGCGGTCCGCGCCCCGAGGATCCTCCTCGTCGCCCCGAACGTCCTCGCCCTCGCCCGCCGCGACGACCTCGACCTCGCCGACCTCGCCCACTGGGTCGCCCTCCACGAGACCGTCCACGCCGTCCAGCTCGCCGCCGCGCCCTGGCTCGCCGCCCACCTCGCCGACGCCGTCGCCGAGGTCGTCCGCGCCGCCGCCGCGCGGGACACGGGCGGGGCTCGCGAGCGCGCCGCCGCCCTCTCCGCCGCGCTCGCCCTCCTCGAGGGCCACGCCGAGGCCGCCCTCGACTCCGTCGGGCCCGAGGAGATTGGGAGCGTCCACCGGCTGCGCGCCGTCGTCGGCCCGGCCCGGTCCGGCGCGCTCGCCGACGCCCTCGCCCGCCTCACCGGGGTGCGCGCCAAGGGCTCCCAGCACGCCGACGGCGCCGCCTTCGTCCGCGCCGTCCTCGCCGACGCCGGAACCGCGGGTCTCGCCGCCGCGTGGGCCGCACCGGAGAACCTGCCCCGACCGGATGAGCTCGCCGCGCCCGAGGCCTGGGAGGAGCGCGTCCTGGCCGGGGGCCGGCAGCGGTTACCCCGGCCGCCCGCCGCGTGACACAATCCCGACGTACCCGCACCCGCAGGAAGGCACGACATGGACGCCGCTGACATGGGGGAGGACCTCGCGCAGGTCCTCATCACCGAGAAGGAGATCGGCCAGCGCCTCGACGAGATGGCGGCCCAGATCGACGCCGACTACGAGGGCAAGGACATCCTCCTCGTGGGCGTGCTCAAGGGCGCCGTCTACGTCATGGCGGACCTGTCCCGCCGGCTGCACCGCTCCGCCCCCATGGACTGGATGGCCGTGTCCTCCTACGGCTCGGGAACCAAGTCCTCCGGCGTCGTGCGCATCCTCAAGGACCTCGACGCGGACCTCACGGACCGCCACGTCCTCATCGTCGAGGACATCATCGACTCCGGCCTCACCCTGTCCTGGCTCGTCGGCAACCTCTCCAGCCGCGGCGCCGCCAGCGTCGAGATCGCCACCCTCCTGCGCAAGCCCGAGGCGGCCAAGGTCGAGGTGGACGTCAAGTACGTCGGCTTCGACATCCCCACGGAGTTCGTCGTCGGCTACGGCCTCGACTACGCCGAGCGCTACCGCAACCTCCCCTTCATCGGCACCCTCCGCCCCGAGGTCTACGGGGGCTGAGCCCTCCCGGCCGGAGCCCGTGCGCGCACCGGCCGGCGCGCGACGCCGGTGGCCCCTCCGTGACGCCGCCACGCCCCCGGCGAACCGTGACGCCGCTCGCGGCGCGCCGTGCGGCCTTTCGGCTACCGTTTGGCAGTCAGACGCGCGAAGGGATCCACCGCTGATGAGCAACAACACGCACCCCGGCAGCAGCCGACCCTCCCGGGGACCCGGGCGCCGGGACGGCGGCCGGGACAGGAAGCGCGGCGCCCTGCGCAACCCCCTCGTGTGGATCGCGCCCTTCGTCGTCCTCGCCCTGCTCGCCTGGGCGCTGCTCTCCACCGCCTCCGGCTACCGCAGCATCGACACCTCCGACGGCATCGACCTGCTCAAGAACCAGGCCAAGACCATCGAGTCCGTCACCGTCATCGACGGCACCCAGCGCGTCGAGCTCGACCTGTCCAGCGGCTACGAGCAGCAGCCCAAGAAGAAGGGCCAGTCCGCCCAGAACCTCGGCAAGAAGGTCCAGTTCACCTACACCGAGGCGCAGGCCGAGCAGGTCAACGAGCTCGTCCAGGCGGCCAACCCCTCCCAGGGCTACGACTCCGTCGTCCCGACGACGAGCTGGTGGTCCTCGATGCTCCAGCTCTTCCTCCCGATGGTCCTGTTCATCGCCTTCTTCTGGTGGATGATGGGCCGCGTCTCCGGCGGCCGCGGCGGCGCCATGGGCTTCGGCAAGTCCAAGGCCAAGGTCGCGGACAAGGAGATGCCCGAGGTCACCTTCGACGACGTCGCCGGTGAGGACGAGGCCGTCGAGGAGCTCGAGGAGATCCGCGAGTTCCTCTCCGAGCCCGAGAAGTTCCAGGCCGTCGGCGCCAAGATCCCCAAGGGCGTCCTCCTCTACGGCCCGCCCGGAACCGGTAAGACCCTCCTCGCCAAGGCCGTCGCCGGCGAGGCCGGCGTCCCCTTCTTCTCGATGTCCGGCTCGGAGTTCGTCGAGATGTTCGTCGGCGTCGGCGCCTCCCGCGTCCGCGACCTCTTCGAGCAGGCCAAGGAGAACGCCCCCGCCATCATCTTCGTCGACGAGATCGACGCCGTCGGCCGCCACCGCGGCTCCGGCATGGGCGGTGGCCACGACGAGCGCGAGCAGACCCTCAACCAGCTCCTCGTCGAGATGGACGGCTTCGACGCCTCCACCAACGTCATCCTCATCGCCGCGACCAACCGCCCCGACGTCCTCGACCCCGCCCTCCTGCGCCCCGGCCGCTTCGACCGCCAGGTCAGCGTCGAGGCCCCGGACATGAACGGTCGCGAGGCGATCCTCCGCGTCCACGCCAAGGGCAAGCCGATGACCCGCGACGTCGACCTCAAGCAGGTCGCCAAGCGCACCCCCGGCTTCACCGGCGCCGACCTCGCCAACGTCCTCAACGAAGCCGCCCTCCTCACCGCCCGCTCCAACGCGCAACTCATCGACAACCGCGCCCTGGACGAGGCGATCGACCGCGTCATCGCCGGGCCTCAGAAGCGCACCCGCGTCATGAACGACCACGAGAAGGCCGTCACCGCCTACCACGAGGCCGGGCACGCCCTGTGCGCCGCCGCCGGCGCCTACTCCGACCCGGTCACCAAGGTGACGATCCTGCCGCGCGGCAAGGCCCTCGGCTACACGATGGTCATGCCCGCGGACGACAAGTACTCCACGACCCGCAACGAGCTCCTCGACCAGCTCGTCTACGCCATGGGCGGCCGCGCCGCCGAGGAGCTCGTCTTCCGCGACCCCACCACCGGCGCCTCGAACGACATCGAGAAGGCCACCGGCACCGCCCGCAAGATGGTGACCGACTTCGGCATGACCCGCTCCGTGGGCGCCGTCAAGCTCGGCACCACCGAGAACGAGACGGTCCTGGGCCTGTCCGCCACGAACCGCGACTTCTCCGAGGCCGTCGCCGCCTCCGTCGACGCCGAGGTCCGCGAGCTCATGGACGCCGCGCACCGCGAGGCCTGGGAGATCCTCACCCGCAACCGCGCCGTCCTCGAGGACCTCGCCACACAGCTCCTCGAGAAGGAGACCCTGCTGGAGAAGGACCTCGAGCGGATCTTCGCCCCCGTCGTCAAGCAGCCCGCGCGCCCGCTGTGGCGCAGCGACGACACCCTCGTCATGGACGAGGCCATCGCCGCCGGCGAGTACTTCTCCGGCTCCAAGGCGCTCGGCCGCCACGACGCCGCCCGCGCGGGCCGGGCCGACGACGGCGAGCATACCGACGCCCCGGCCTCCGTCGAGGCCCCCGCCCCGCTCGAGCCCGAGACCCCGATCCAGCCGGGCCTGCCGAACCCGCCCTCCCAGCAGGACGGCTCGGACCTGGGCGCCTCCGGCCCCCGCGCATGAGCGAGGGCACGAGCCCGGCCCGCGACTCCGCCGAGCGCCCCGGCCCCGGTGAGACGCGGGCGACCGTCGGAGCCGAGGACGCCCCGGCCCTCCGCCCCTACGACGCGGACGGCGTGCGCCGGGCCGTGCGCGACCTCCTCGTCGCCATCGGCGAGGACCCCGACCGCGACGGGCTCGTCGAGACCCCGGACCGCATGGCGCGCGCCTACGCGGAGATCTTCGCCGGCCTCGCCGAGGACCCGGGCGCCCACGTCGAGAAGGTCTTCGACGTCGGTCACGAGGAGATGGTCCTCGTGCGCGACATCCCCATGTACTCCGTGTGCGAGCACCACCTCCTGCCCTTCCACGGCGTCGCCCACGTCGCCTATATCCCGAGCGAGGGCGGGCGCGTCACGGGCCTGTCGAAGGTGGCGCGGCTCGTCGAGGGCTACGCCCGGCGGCCCCAGGTCCAGGAGCGGCTCACGTCGCAGGTCGCCGACGCCATGGTCGACCGCCTCGGCGTGCGGGGCGTCCTCGTCGTCGTCGAGGCCGAGCACCTGTGCATGTCGATGCGCGGCATCCGCAAGCCCGGCTCCAACACCGTCACCTCCGCGGTTCGCGGGCAGATGCGCAACGCCGCCACCCGCTCCGAGGCCATGAGTCTCATCCTCGGCCGCCGCTCCTGACCCACGGCTCGCGGGCACCGGCCCCGAGCCCCACGCGCCACGGCGCCGACGACGGGATCGCTCCCGACGCCGGCGCCGTCGTCGTCCCCGACCCGTCGTGCCGGTGCGGGCGGACGGGCCCGGCGGGGGCGCTCAGGCCCACGGGTCCACGAGGATGCGGATCGGGTTGCCGACCTTCTTCTCCAGGTGCTCGATGCCCGTGCGGATCTCCCGCAGCGGCACGACCTCGCTCACCGACTCGGTGAGGTCGAGGCGCCCGTAGCGCAGCATCTCGGCGAGCATCGCGATGTCCTGCGTCTTGTAGCCGAGGTGGCCCAGGACCTGCTTGTTCTTGAGGTTGAACTCGAGGAAGGTCCCCAGGTTCATGTCCTGGGCGCTCATGCCGACCGTGACGACCCGCCCGTAGTTGTCGAGCGAGGCGACCGCCTGCTGGAGCGTCGAGTGGATGCCGACGGCGTCGAAGGCGACGTCGACCATGCGCCCGCCGGTCGCCGCGGTGATCGAGTCGAGGAGGTTCGGGTCGTCGGCGCGGAAGACGTGGTCGGCGCCGAGGCGCTCGGCGCGCTCCAGGCACTCCTCGTTGAGGTCGACGCCGATGATCGGCACCGCGCCTGCCAGCTTGGAGAGCTGGATGATGTGCGTGCCGACGCCGCCCAGGCCCCACACGCCCACGGCGTTGCCGGGGTGGACCTTGCCGGTGCGCACGACGGCCCCGAAGGGCGTGGAGACGGCGTCGGCGAGGATGGCGGCCTGCTCGAGGTCGACCTCGTCCGGAACGCGCGTCATGCCCATCGCGTTGGCGACCGTGTACTGGGCCCAGCCGCCGTCGTAGGCGAAGGCCATGAGACGCAGGTTGAGGCAGGCGGTGAAGTCGCCGCGCTGGCAGCGGCGGCACTTGAGGCAGGGGCGTCCCGCCGAGGGGATGACGCGGTCGCCGACGGCCCAGCCGGTGACGCCGGGGCCGAGGGCGTCGATCGTCCCGGCGGCCTCGTGGCCCTGGGTGACGACGGGCAGCTCGTGCGGGAAGGCGCCGTGGATGAGCGACAGGTCCGAGTGGCAGATCCCGCAGTAGGCCACCTTGATGCGCACCTGGCCGGGGCCGGGCTCGGGGATCGGAACCTCCTCGACCTCGACGCGCCGTCCGTCGGCGTGGAAGCGCTCGGCGAGCATCATCCCGGGAGCAGGGGACTGGGTGCCGGTCATGTGATCACGTCCTTGTCATCAGCAGCGTTCGGCCGTGGGGAGCTGGCTCCGTGGTGCGGGAGCCCGACCGCGGCCGGGCCGGCACCGTGCCGGCCACCGACGCAGCCATCGTAGGAACGCGGACGCGAGTACGGGGTCGTATCGTGGGTCGCGTTCCGGCCTCGGTCCGGGCGCCGCGTTCACGCTCCGCGAGGGCCCGCCCGGGCGCGCGCGGGGTTACAGAACGGGGGCGCCCCGATACCCTGGGGCGGTGAATGCGGTCGACGCCCTCGTCCCGGCACCACTGCCGGCGATCCTCACCGAGCCCTCCGCGGCCGGACGCACCCTCGTCATGGGGGTCGTCAACGTCACCCCCGACTCCTTCTCCGACGGCGGCCGCTGGGCCACCGCGGACCTCGCCGTCGCCCACGGCCGCCAGCTCTTGGCGCAGGGGGCCGACCTCGTCGACGTCGGCGGGGAGTCCACCCGCCCCGGTGCCCAGCGCGTCGAGAGCGAGGAGGAGCGCGAGCGCGTCCTCCCCGTCATCCGCGCCCTGGCCGCCGAGGGGGTCCCCGTCTCCGTCGACACGATCCACGCCGCCACCGCCCGAGCCGCCGTCGAGGCCGGCGCCGTCATCGTCAACGACGTCTCCGGCGGCCTGGCCGACCCGGACATGCACCCGCTCGTCGCCGAGGCCGGCGTCGTGTACGTCTGCCAGCACTGGCGCGGGAACCCCGAGACCATGAACGGCCTCACCGACTACGCGGGCGACGTCGTCGGCGGCGTCGAGGCCGAGCTGCGCGAGCGGCTCACGAGCCTGCGCGCCGCCGGGGTGCGCGACGAGCAGCTCGTCGTCGACCCCGGCCTCGGCTTCGCCAAGACCCACCCCCAGTCCTGGGAGCTCCTCGCCGCCACCGCCCGGCTGCGCGAGGACCTCGGTCTGCCGGTCCTCATCGGATCGTCCCGCAAGCGCTTCCTGGCCGGCGCCGTCACCCCCGAGGTGGCCGCTGAGCCCCTCGCCCGTGACGACGTCACGGCCGCCACGACCGCCCTCGCCGCCCTCGCCGGCGCCTGGGCCGTGAGAGTCCACGAGGTCCCGGCCAACCGGGACGCCGTCCGCACCGCCTCCCTCTGGAAGGAACCACGATGACCCACCCGAGTCACTCCAGCAGCGACAGGATCTGGCTCACCGGCCTGTCCGCCCGCGGGTACCACGGCGTCCTTCCCTCCGAGCGCCAGGAGGGGCAGCTCTTCAGCGTCGACCTCGTCCTCGACCTCGGTCAGCGCGGGACGGCCGTCGCCGCCCAGACCGACTCCCTCGACGACGCCGTCGACTACTCCGTCATCGCCGGCCAGGTCATCGAGGTCATCGAGGGCGAGCCCGTCAACCTCATCGAGACCCTCGCCGAGCGCGTCGCCGACGTCGCCCTGGCCCACCACCGCGTCCGGTCCGCGCACGTCACCGTCCACAAGCCGCAGGCGCCGCTCACCGTCGCCTTCGACGACGTCGCCGTCTCCATCCTGCGCACCGCCGACACCGAGTGGGAGGACGACGGCGCGAGCGCCGCCGCCCCCGCCGCCGCCCCGGCGCCCGCGGCCGTGCCGCCCGCGCCGCTGCCCTCCGCCGAGGACGAGGCCGCCGCCGCGGCCGGCCTCCCCGAGACCGCGGACGAGCCCGGCGCCGACGAGACCGCCGGTGACGTCGCCGACGCCGACGCACAGGCCCCGCCCGAGGCCGGGCTCGAGGACTCCGAGCTCGCCGCCGCGGCCCTCGCGGCCACCCCCGTCGCCGCGCCCACGGGCGGTGCCGCCGCCGCCGCGGCCGCCTTCGCCGCCGCGAGCCTCGCCGCCGACGAGTCCGAGCGCGCCACGGAGGCCGACGACGTCGAGCCCGCCGACGCGACCGAGGAGCAGGACGACGCGGAGACCGAGGAGCCCCCTGCCTTCGAGATCGCCCCCCAGGACGAGGCCGCCGCCGAGGCCGCCCCCGAGACCGAGCAGCCCGAGGAGGCGGAGCCGCAGGTCGACCCGCTCGACGCCCGCCCCGAGGGCCGCCCCGCCGAGGTCGTCATCGCGCTCGGCGGCAACGTCGGCGGCGTCGTCCCCGCCCTGCGCCAGGCCGTCGCCACCCTCCGCGAGACCGAGGGCGTCGAGGTCACCGCCGTCGCCCCGCTCGCCCGCACCCAGGCCCTCACCGACCCCGGGTCCGCCCCGCAGCCCGACTACCTCAACACCGTCGTCCTGGCCCGCACGAGCCTCTCGCCGCGCGAGGTCCTCGACCTGTGCCACCAGCTCGAGGACGCCGCCGGCCGCGTCCGCACCGAGCACTGGGGCCCGCGCACCCTCGACGCCGACCTCGTCGACTACGAGGGCGTCACCAGCGACGACGCCGAGCTCACCCTCCCGCACCCGCGGGCCGCCGAGCGCGCCTTCGTCCTCGTCCCGTGGTCCCAGGCCGACCCCTTCGCCGAGCTCGGCGGTCAGGTCGTCGCCACCCTCGCCGAGGAGGCCCCCGACCGTGACGGGGTGCGCTGGCTCGCCCTCGACTGGATCGACTCCGACCACCTGCCCGCCCTGCCCACCGGCCAGTACGTCGCCCCGCCCGCCCCCTCGGCGGAGTCGGCGCCCGCCCCGGCCGACGGGCCCGAGAGCCAGGGGATCTGATGCGCCGCACGCGCTGGACGACCGTCCTCGCGTGCACCCTCGCGACCGGCGTCCTCAGCTGGGTCGTCACCGACCTCCTCCTGCGCCGCCAGGGCTGGGTGCCCGAGCTCGCGCCGTGGGGCGGCGTCGTCGCCCTCGTCATCGCGGTCGTCGTCCTCGCCGCGGGCCTCGCCGTGCGGCGCCTGCGCGCCCACGAACCCACCTGGATGACGCCGACCGGCGCCGCGACGACGGCGAGCGCCGCCCAGGCCTCCGCCGTCGTCGGGTCCCTCTTCGGAGGCGCCTACGCGGGCCAGCTCGTTGTCGTCCTCGCCAACCCCGCGGCGTCGGCTCTTACCCGCCTCGGCTGGACCGCGGTCGGCTGCCTCCTCGCCTGCGCCGTGTGGGTCGCGGTCGGCCTGCTCGTCGAGCACTGGTGCGCCATCGACATGTCCGACGACGACGACGACGGCACCAAGGGGCGCGGCGGGTCCGGCGGCTCGGTTCCTCCCGGCGGCGCACCCGCCTGAGACCGCGTCTCGTCCTGACGGGGGAGGAGCTGCCGGGACCGCCCGTGAGACGGTGGACCCACCCGAACCCGAGGAGCACCACCCGATGAGCGCCCCTGACCCCATGACCGCCCCCAGCGCCGCCGACGCGACCGTCGCGCCCGACGCCGGCCCCTTCGACCCCGACGGCATCGCCTTCAGCCCCGTCTCGCCGCGCCTCGTCACCGCCCGGCTCCTCCTCAACGGAGGCTGGGACGCCGTCGTCATCATCGTCTTCGCCGTACTCGGCCTCCTCGTGAGCCCCTGGTTCCACATCGGCGCCGCGGTCGGCGCGGTCCTGCTCCTGTGGGAGCTCTGGCTCGTCCCGAGGCAGGTGCGCGCCATGGGCTACGCCCTCGCCGAGGACCACCTCCTGTGGCGCAAGGGCATCATGTTCCGCCGCATGAGCGTCGTCCCCTACGGCCGCATGCAGTTCGTCGACACCTCCCAGGGACCGCTCGCCCACCGGCTCGGCATCGCCGAGGTCAAGCTCCACACGGCCGCCGCCTCCACCGACGCCACCATCAACGGCCTGCCCGTCGAGGAGGCCGAGCGGCTGCGCCGGATCCTCTCCGAGCGCGGCGAGCAGAGGATGGCCGGACTGTGAGCGCCGAGCAGCAGCCCTCGCGCGCCGCGGCGCCCGGCCGCGAGGAGCGGCGCCGGAACCGATCGGCGCAGCGCGCCGCCGCCAGGGCGGCCGCCAGGGAGAACCGCGACATCGCCCTGCCCGAGGGCGTCACCTGGCAGCGGCTCCACCCCGTCACCCCGCTCCTCCAGGGCTGGAAGATCATCACCGCGGTCCTCGCGATCGTCACCGTCCAGAACCTCGACACCGCCATCGACGCCTACCAGGCGATCCGCGAGCACGGCGTCGACCTCTCCCACGGCGCGATCCTGTGGACCCTCACCGTCACCGGGCTCATCGTCGCGCTTACCGCGCTCGGGCTGTGGCTGTCGTGGCGGATGCGCACCTACGCCGTCGACCGCGACGCCGTCTACATGCGAAGCGGCGTCCTCACCCGCCAGCTGCGCATCGCCCGCCTGCCCCGCATCCAGTCCGTCGACGTCGTCCACCCGCTGCTCGGCCGCATCCTCGGCCTCGGCCAGCTCAGGGTCGAGGTCGCCGGCGGCGGCGACTCCCGCGTCCTCATCGGGTACCTGCGCACCGGTGACCTCGAGGAGCTGCGCGACGGGATCCTCGACCTCGCCGCGGGCGCCCAGGCGCCCGCTCCCGCACCCGCACCGGTGCCCTCCGCGCAGCCCGACGGCGAGCCCGGGGGAGCCGCCGGGAGCGCCACCGCCGCGCCGGGCGCCGTCACCGCAGAGGGCGCTCCGGCGGGCGGCCCGGACGGCCCGGACGCCGCCGGCGAGACCTCCGCCGCCCGCGCCCCGCTCGGCTTCGAGGACGCCGCGACCGGCGAGCGCCTCACCGGACTGGCCCGCGAGGAGCGCCCGCTCTACGCCGTCGACACCGGCCTCCTCCTGCGCTCCACCCTGCGCTCGGGGACGACGCTCCTCGTGGTCCTCGTCATCCTCGCCTCCGTCGGCGGGACCCTCGCGGCCTTCCTCCTCGAGGACGACGGCACCGACCTCGTCGGCCTCCTGCCCGCGCTCGTCGGACCCCTCGCGCTCGTCGGCGCCGTCTGGACCCGCTTCAACAAGGGATGGGGCTTCCGCGCCGCCGCGACCCCGGCCGGGATCCGCACCCGCTTCGGCCTCACCGCCGACACCTCCTCGACCCTCCCGCCGGGCCGCGTCCACGGCGTGAGCCTCCAGCAGGGCCCCTTCTGGCGCGGACCCGACTGGTGGCGCGTCGAGGTCGACGTCGCCGGCCGCACTTCCGCCGAGGTGTCCTCCTCCGGCGGGGTCGAGGACAACGGCGTCAACGTCCTCCTGCCTGTCGGCGACCGCGACACCGCCGAGCGCGCGCTCTGGCTCGTCGCCCCCGACCTCGGCACCACCGACCCCGACGCCCTCCTCGACGCCGTCCTCGGCGGCTCGGGCGACGACGGCGTCGGAGACCCGGGCGCGCCAGTGGGCGCCCCCGAGCGCGGCCTCATCAGGGTTCCGGAGCGGGCGCGGATCTTCTCGCCGATCGCCTGGCGCCACGAGGGGATCTGGCTCACCGACACCTGCGTCGTCCTCCGGCTCGGCCGGTTCTGGCGGCGCACGGGCGTCATCCCCTACGAGCGCATCCAGTCCCTCTCCGTCCACGAGGGCCCCCTCGCCCGGCGCCGCGGCCTCGGCAAGCTCCACCTCGACATGGTTGACAGCAAGGTCCCCGCCGAGATCTCCAACCTCGACCGGGACGACCTCACCGCCATCGAGCGGGTCATCGCCGAGCGCGCCCTGCGCCGTCGTCACGAGGAGCGCCTCGACCGCTGGCTCGAGCGCGTGGCCTGATCCCTCCGCCGCCCGTCCCGCAGCCCTGCCCGCCCCGTCCCAGCCGCCGGCCGACTAGCGAGATCGGGACATCCTGACCTCGAGATCGGGACCTAGCCCCGTGCCGCGCAGCACGCCGCTCCCTGCGTGCACGATGTCCCGATCTCGGAGTGAACATGTCCCGATCTCGGCGTGAGAGCATCGCGCCCATGAGCGACCACGCAGCCATCCCCGGTCCCGGCCGGCCCGGGCGCCTCGGCGTCGGCGTCATCTCCGCCGGCCGCGTCGGCGCCGTGCTCGGCTCCGCCCTGCGCAGCGTCGAGCACCAGCTCATCGGCGTCCACGCCGTCTCCGAGGCCTCCCGCGAGCGCGCCGAGATGCTCCTGCCCGGCGTCCCCCTCCTCGAGGTCGAGGAGATCGTCCGCCGCGCCGAGCTCGTCCTCCTCGCCGTCCCCGACGACGAGCTCGCCGGGCTCGTCACCGGCCTCGCCGAGATCGGCGCCTGGCAGATGGGGCAGATCGTCGTCCACACCTCCGGCCGCTACGGCGTCGGCGTCCTCGCCCCAGCCCAGGCCGCCGGCGCCATCCCCATCGCCCTGCACCCCGCCATGACCTTCAGCGGCTGGTCGATGGACCTGTCCCGCCTCACCGGCTGCCCCATGGCCGTCACCGCCCCGCCCACCTTCCTGCCCGTCGGCCAGGCCCTCGCCGTCGAGCTCGGCGGCGAGCCCTTCGTCCTGCCCGAGGAGGCCCGCCCCGCCTACCACGCGGCCCTCGCCCACGGCGCCAACCACCTCGTCACCCTCGTCGGCCAGGCCGTGCGCGCCCTCGAGGCCGCCGGCGTCGAGGACGGCGGAGCCACCCTGCGCCCGCTCCTCACCGCCGCCCTCGACGGAGCCCTCGATGACGGCGCCGATCTCGCCCTCACCGGCCCCGTCTCCCGCGGCGACGCCGGAACCGTGCGAAGCCACCTCACGGCCCTCGCCGGGCTCCGCGACGAGGATGGGCGCCCGCTCGCCGACGTCGTCGCCACGTACCGGGCGCTCGCCGCCGCCACCGTCGACCGCCGCGAGGCGACCGGCCGGCTCCGCGAGGACCAGGTCCGCGCCCTGCGCGAGGCCATCGGCGAGTGAGGGCCCTTCGGCGCGACTAGCCTGGCGCCCGTGATCACCACGCAGAACCAGCCCGTCACCCTCGCCCGCACCCGCGCCGAGCTCGCCGCCGCGCTCGACGCCGACACCGCGCCCCGCGCCGTCGTCATGACGATGGGCGCCCTCCACCAGGGCCACTTCGACCTCGTCGCAGAGGCCGCCCGCCGCGTCGGAGCCGATGGGACCGTCGTCGTCACCATCTTCGTCAACCCCCTCCAGTTCGCCGCCGGGGAGGACCTCGACGCCTACCCGCGCACCCTCGAGGCCGACGTCGACGGCCTCACCGCCACCCTCACCGGCGAGGCCCGCCACCTCGCCGTCGGCCGCCTCGTCGTCTTCGCGCCCACCCCCGAGGTCATCTACCCCGACGGCGAGCCGAGCGTCCGCCTCGACCCGGGCCCCATGGCCACCGTCCTGGAGGGCGCCACCCGACCGATCCACTTCGCCGGCGTGCTCCAGGTGGTCCTCACCCTCATGCACCTCACCCAGCCGCGGTGGGCGCTCTTCGGTCGCAAGGACGCCCAGCAGCTCGCCATCGTCTCCGCCATGGTCCGCGATCTCGCCGTCCCGGTGGAGGTCGTGCCCGTCGACATCCGCCGCGAGGAGTCGGGCCTGGCGATGAGCTCGCGCAACGCCTACCTCTCCGACGCCGAGCGGGAGCAGGCCCTCGCCCTGTCCCGCGCCCTCGAGGCCGGGCGCCAGGCCGCCGCCGCGGGCGCCGACGCCGCCGGGGTCCGCCACGCCGCCCTCGACCTGCTCACGAGCGCACCGGGCGTCGAGGTCGACTACGTCGCCGCCGTCGACCCGGTCACCTTCGTCGACGTCGCCGGCGCCGGCCTGGGTCTGCCCGGGGAGCGGGTCGCCGTGACGAGCGGCGAGGTCCTCCTTGCGCTCGCGGCCCGCGTCGGCTCCACCCGCCTCATCGACAACGCGCTCATCAGCCTCGGCTGAGGGCCCGACTGCCACGATCTGCACGGAACGGTGGCCGGGCGGTGCCCGCCGCGGTGCCGAGCCCCGGGATGCTGCGGCTCCCGCGCACGATCGGAGCGCGCGTCCCGTCCATTCACGCAGATCGTGTCAGCCGTATCGGCCGGAGCAGCCGGGCCCGGGCGTCGCCGACCTCACGCGGTGGCTCCGCGCCCCAGCCCCTAGGCTTGTGGGCGATGAGCTCCCGCACCCGCACGATGATGACCTCGAAGATCCACCGCGTCACGGTGACCCAGGCCGACCTCGACTACGTCGGCTCGATCACGGTGGACGCGGACCTCCTCGACGCGGCGGACCTCCTGCCCGGCGAGCGCGTCGACATCTGCGACTGCGACAACGGCAACCGCCTGTCGACCTACGTCATCCCCGGCGAGCGCGGTAGGGGCGAGATCTGCGTCAACGGCGCCGCCGCCCACCTCGTCCACCCCGGCGACGTCGTCATCCTCATCGGCTACTCCCAGCTCGACGACGAGACCGCCCGCACCTACGCCCCGCACGTCGTCTTCGTCGACGAGCACAACCGCCCCGTCCAGCTCACCGACGAGCCCGGTCAGGTCCCCACCGAGGGGATCGCCGGCGACGTCGCGCGACTGAAGGGCCTTCGCTCCTCCGGCATCCCCTTCGCCGAGGTCCGCGCCTGAGCGCGCCGCCGCCCGTCCCGTGGCCGTGAGCGAGGCGCTGTGAGCCCCAGCGCCCCCGCCCCGCCCCCGTGAGGATCAGGCCCGGCCGCGTCGAGGACCACCCGGCCCTCGTCCGCGTCTGGCGCAGCGCCGTCGACGTCACTCACGACTTCCCCGCCGTGGCGGACCGCGACGGCATCGAGGCGTGCCTCGCCCCCGACTACCTCCCCGCCGTGGAGCTCCTCGTCGCCGAGGCCCCGGACGGGCGGGTCCTCAGTTTCGCGGGGGTCCTCAACGGCGCGCTCGAGATGCTCTTCGTCGACGCCGCCGAGCACGGCACCGGTGTCGGCTCGGCACTCCTGGTCCGCGCCGTGCGCGAGCACGCCGTCACCCGCGTCAACGTCAATGAGCAGAATCCGGCCGCCCTCGCCTTCTACCTCCGCCGCGGCCTCGAGGCGGTCGGCCGCAGCGAGACGGACGAGGCCGGCCGGCCCTACCTGCTCCTCCACCTCCGCCTGCGGCCCTGAGGCCACTGCCCGGGCGGGGCAGGACGGCCTCCCGGTTGAGCTCGTCGGTGAGGGGACCGCGGTCACCCGGGGCTGCGCTCGTCCGACAGCGCCCGACACCCCGCCTCTGGGTAGGACGCACACGGGAGTGACGGGGAACGGCGCCCTGGACAGGTGACGATCCCGGTGCTCCTGCCGATTCGTGACGGGTGCGCGCGTGCGACCCCTGAGGCGACCAGTGCCTCCCGTGTGCAGGTGTCGGGTCAGTGCACACGGGAGGCCGGTGCCACCTCAGACGTCACAGAGGGGACCGCAGAGATCTAGCCGATTCCGGGCAGGTGCATCCTGCTCGAGTGTGCAACGCCCGTCATCGCTCCCACCACGATCGACACGAGCTCGTCGTCGGGAAGGCGGAGATCCTCGCTCGTGAGCCGGACCGGGATGAAGCCGCGTGCCAACGCGGACTGGTCGCGGTGGCGGTCCTTGATGAACTGCTCCCGACTCCGGTGGAACTCCCAGCCGTCCGTCTCGACGATGAGCCACTCCTCGACGAGGAGGTCGACCTCGCCCACACCCTCGAGCGCGACTCCCGTCCGGACACCGAGTCCGGCCGAGCGCAGGACGAGGCGCAGTCGCGTCTCGAGCGGGGAGCGGGCGCGCTCGTCGGCGCGCGCCAGGCGCGCCCGGGCCGACGCGTCGTAGCGGCCCGTGAGGAGGTCGGCGATCTCCTCACGCCTCGCGTGACCCCGGTTGAGCATCGCGTCCACGACGCAGAGCGCGTCGAGCTCGTCGAGGCACCGCAGGCACGCTGCGGCGACCTCGGCTGGCGCGTGCAGCGGGAACCCATCGACGGTGCACGGCGTCGCCTCGTCACGCCGGTGGATCCGGAGCCCCGAGAGGTCGCGCCGCCCGCTCGACCGGAGCGCCCGGTTCCTCGGCACCACCACGTGGACCTCGTCGTGCCGGTGCCAGGTCGGACAGCCCATGACTGCGGCCGCCGTGCAGCAGGTCAGCCGCCCGCCGACCGATCGCGCCCTGATCGTGCGCGGGTCCGCCTCCGGGACGGTGAGAAGCCCGGGCGCCGGGCGCAGGAGCGCTCCCGCCGCGACGGCCGCCGCGGCGGTTGCCCGGTCGCGCGCCGTGAGGAGAACCTCGGAGTCGTGCGCGACTCCGTTGACGAGGTCGAGCCGCCTGAGCACAAGGCTCAGGTCGTCGTCGGTGAGTGCGTCCATGCCGAAGACGATGAGTGATCACCGGTGCGGACGTCCGGTGGCACTCACAGGGTGACGAGGCTCCGTGGCAGGGGAACACCCTGTGGAGCCCGACCCGGCGGCGCCGAGGGGACCGCGGTGGTGTCCCATCCCTCGCGGCCGGCCGCGGGATCGGCCCGGGAGCGCCGGTAGAATCCGGCGCGTGACTGACGCGACTGAGAACCCGCAGACCCCCGCTCCCGAGTCCGCCGCCCCCGCTGAGAAGCCCCAGAAGCAGAAGCAGGCGAAGCAGGACCCGGGCCCCGGCGAGCAGTTCGAGATCCGCGCCGCCAAGCGCGAGCGGCTCCGCGCCGAGGGCTGGGAGCCCTACCCCGTCACCCTCCCCGTCACCACGACGATCGCTGCCGTCCGCGAGCAGTACGCGCACCTCGAGGCCGGCGAGGAGACCCAGGACGTCGTCGGCCTCGCGGGCCGCGTCGTCTACCTGCGCTCCTCCGGCAAGCTCTGCTTCGTCACCCTCTCCGACGGCGCCGGCACCACCATCCAGGCCATGGTCTCCGCCAAGTCCCTCCCCGGCGAGGGGCACACGAGCCTGAAGTCCTTCAAGTCCGACGTCGACCTCGGCGACCACCTCTTCGTCCACGGCCGCGTCATCTCCTCGCGCCGCGGCGAGCTCTCCGTCTTCGCCGAGACCGGTCTGGTCTCCGGCCACGACGCCGAGCAGCTCCCCGAGCTCGGCGACGACGCCGTCGAGGTCCCCGCATGGCGCATCGCCTCCAAGGCCCTCCTTCCGCTGCCCAAGACCTGGACGAACCAGGACGGCGAGTCCGTCTCCCTGTCCGAGGAGCAGCGCGTGCGCCGCCGCGAGCTCGACCTCCTCACGCGGCCCGCCGCCCGTGACATGGTCCGCACCCGCGCCGCGGTCATGCGCTCCCTGCGCGAGAGCTTCCACCGCCGCAGCTACCTCGAGCTCGAGACCCCGATGCTCCAGCCGATCCACGGCGGCGCCGCCGCGCGACCCTTCGTCACGCACATGAACGCGTACGACATGGATCTCTACCTGCGCATCGCCACCGAGCTCTACCTCAAGCGCGCCGTCGTCGGCGGTGTGGACCGCGTCTTCGAGATCAACCGGAACTTCCGCAACGAGGGCGCTGACTCCTCGCACTCCCCGGAGTTCGCCGCGCTCGAGGCCTACGAGGCCTACTCCGACTACAACGGCATGGCGGACCTGACCCGCGACCTCGTCCAGCAGGCCGCCCGCGACGCCTTCGGACTGCCCGAGGGCGGCGAGGTCGTCACCCTCGCGGACGGCAGCGAGTACGACCTGTCGGGCGAGTGGCCCACCATCGATCTCTACGGCTCCGTCTCCGAGGCCGTCGGCGAGGAGATCACCGTCGAGACCCCGCGCGAGCACCTCGTCGCCATCGCCGAGAAGCTCGGCCTGGAGGTCGACGACTACGAGGTGGCCGGCAAGGTCGTCGAGGACATCTTCGAGGAGACCGTCGGCAACGACCTGTGGGAGCCGACCTTCGTGCGCGACTTCCCCGAGGACACCTCCCCGCTGACCCGCTACCACCGCTCCCGTCCGGGCCTCACCGAGAAGTGGGACCTGTACGTGCGCGGCTTCGAGCTCGCCACCGCCTACTCCGAGCTCGCCGACCCGGTCGTCCAGCGCGAGCGCTTCGTCGCCCAGTCACTCGCGGCCGCCAACGGGGACCCGGAGGCCATGGTCGTCGACGAGGACTTCCTGCGCGCCATGGAGCAGGGCTTCCCGCCCTCCGGCGGCATGGGCATGGGCATCGACCGCCTCCTCATGGCGCTCACCGGCCAGGGCATCCGCGAGACCATCACCTTCCCGCTGGTCAAGCGCGGCTGACGACGGCGATCGGGGCCGCGCGCGGAGCGACGACGTCGCAGCGCCGGCCCGCTTGGCCCCTTCGACGGTGGGGCCCGGGACTCCCGGGTCCCGCCGTCGTCGCGTCCGGCAGCCCGACCGGCGCAGGGGCAGCGCTCGGAATGCCGACGTCGCCCACGCGGTTGGCCCGCCCGTGAAGGCCTACATCCTCAGCACGTACGGCGCCGCCCCGGTGCTCGCCGACGTCCCCGACCCGCACGCGGGCCCCGGCGAGGTCCTCATCGACGTCGCAGCCGTCTCCGTCAATCCCGTCGACGCGCTCCTCGCCAAGGGCACCGTCCGCCTCGTCGTCCCGCTGCACCTGCCGAGCCGCCTCGGCTTCGACGCCGCCGGCACCGTCCTCGAGGTCGGTGAGGGGGTCACCGGCCTGACCGTCGGCCAACGGGCCATGGTCCGCGCCGACCATCCCCACATGGGCGCCTTCGCCGAGCGCCTCGTCGTCGACGCCTCCGTCGTCGCCCCCACCCCGGCCGCCCTCACCGACGCCGAGGCCGCCTCGATCCCGCTCGCCGGCACGACCGCCTGGCAGGCCCTCGTCGACCAGGGCCGCCTCACCGCCGGCCAGAAGGTCCTCATCCACGCCGGCGCCGGCGGCGTCGGATCCCTCGCCATCCAGATCGCCAAGCACCTCGGCGCCGAGGTCGCCACGACCGCCTCGCCGCGCAACGCCGAGCTCGTCCGCTCCCTCGGCGCCGACCACGTCATCGACTACCACTCCCAGGACTTCACGGAGGTCCTCTCCGGCTACGACCTCGTCGTCGACGGCGTCGGCGAGAAGAACGTCCTGCGCTCCCTCACCGTCCTGCGGCCCGGCGGCCTCGTCGTCGGCCTCAACACACCGCCGGACGCCCACCTCGCCCGCACCCTCGGCGCCACCGGCCTCAAGGGCGTCCTTGTGCGCGCCCTCGGCGCCCGCGTCCAGCGGCGCGCGAAGAGGCTGGGCGTGCGCTACGAGTACCTCCTCATGCACCCCGACGGCGAGGACCTCGCCGCCCTCGGCGCGCTCGTCGACACTGGGGGTCTCCGCCCGGTCGTGGGCCGCGAGCTGCCCTTCGCGCAGCTCCCCGAGGCCCTCGCCTCCGCTCACAACGGCGGTGGCCACGGCAAGACCGTCCTCACGCTCGACCGCCGCTGAGGCGAGCCCGGGCGTCCCGCTCCTCTCAGCGGCGCCACAGCGGGCACAGGGGCCCGCTCCCAGCCCGTGGTCGCATGCTCGGTCCGGTACGACACGAGAGCAGCCCCATGCTCGCGGCCACCGCCACGGCAGCCCTGCCCGGCATCACCAACATCTTCAACGCGACCTCGCTGCTCACCGGTCTCGGCCCTTGGGTCCTCGCGGGTGTCGCCGTCGTCGTCTTCATCGAGTCCGGGGTGCTCTTCCCCTTCCTGCCCGGTGACTCGCTCCTCGTCACCGCGGCGGTGCTGCGCGCGAGCCTCGGGGTGGCGCTGTGGAAGATCGTCGTCGTCGCCATGCTCGCCGCGATCGCCGGCGACCAGGTCGGCGACCTCCTCGGACGGCGCTACGGCCGCAGGCTGTTCCGCGACGACGCCCGCGTCCTGCGCGCCGACCGCCTCGAGGCCGCGGAGGACTTCTTCGACCGCCACGGCTCGCTCGCGCTCGTCCTCGGGCGCTTCGTGCCCGTCGTGCGCACCTACGTCCCCTTCGCCGCGGGCACGGCCGGATGGGCCACCGCCACTTCGTCGGCTGGAACGTCACGGGAGCCGTCACCTGGGTCGGTCTCATGACCGCCGTCGGCGTGCTGCTCGGGGGTATCCCCGGCATCGCGTCGTCCATCGAGGGCTTCATGCTGCTCGTCATCGCGATCTCGCTGCTGCCGGTCGCGATCCCGGCCGCCCGCCGCTGGCTCGCCGCGCGGCGCGTCGCCCGCGAGGCCGAGCGGACCCTCATCGACGCCGAGGGCGCGGATCGCTCCGAGGCCGCCGTGGACGGCGGTGGGCGCGCCGACCAGACGGAGCGCGAGCTCGTCGGCACCCACCGCTGAGACCCGGGTGCCACGGGTAGCCTCGCCGCATGGCCAGCACCAACGCGCCAGCGGCGGGGAACGGGCGCTCCCGGTCCATCGCCGAGACCCGCCCCCCCCTCCACCGAGTCCGTTCCGGAGGCGCTGCGCGCGCACCGCCGCATCGACACCCACCACCCGCAGCTGCCCTTCTGGCTCGAGGCTCTCGGCGACGCCTCGCCCGGCCTCGGCCTCGTCGAGCCCGACCGGATCGTCCACGGCTCCGACAACCCCTACGTCACACCTGAGAAGGCCGCGGGCTTCGCCGCCCGCCTCGACGCCTACCGGCTCGGCGGGGGCGACGAGTCGCAGGACGAGGCGGAGAGCGCCCACGCCGTCCTGCACGAGGCCGTCGACCACGGCAACGCCGAGCGCCTCCTGCCGCGCCTGACCGCCCGCATCGCGGCGTCCACCGGAACCACCGCCGGCGCCACCACCCAGGAGAACTGACATGACCGACCAGAGCACCCCCTCAAGCACCTCCGACGGCGTTCCCACCCGGGCCGCCGGCACCGTCGACCTCCTCCACCGAGCCGCCGAGCTCGGCGTCGAGGTCTACGACACCGCCCAGTTCTACGGGGACGGCCTCGCGAACCGTCTCCTCGCCGAGGCCTTCTCCGGCTCGCGCGACGAGGTCCTCTTCGTGACGAAGGTCGGCGCCCGGCCGAACCCCGGCGGCCCGGCCCCCATGACCGCCGCCCAGAAGCCCGAGGAGCTGCGCGCAGCCGTCGAGGCCAACCTCGAGACCCTGCGCACGGACCGCGTCGACGGCGTCCTCATGCGCCGCATGGACATGCCCCCCGGTCTCCTCGCCGAGGGCGACCAGCGGGTTCCGCTCCTCGAGCAGCTCGACGCCCTCGAGGACATGCGGCGCGAGGGGCTCATCGGCTCGATCGGGCTCTCGCACGTCTCGCCCGAGCAGCTCGACGCCGCCCTCGCCGCCGGGCACGAGGTCGCCGCGATCTCCAACTTCTACAACCTCATCCGCCGCGACGACGAGGCCCTCGCCGAGCGCTCCGCCGCCGTCGGAGCCGCCTGGATGCCCTACTTCCCGCTCGGCGGCCGGGCCGTCCTCCCCGGCGTCGCCTCCGTCCTCGACGACGAGGTGCTGCAGTCCGTCGCGGACGAGACCGGCGCGACCCCGAACCAGGTGGGGCTCGCCTGGATCCTCGCGCACTGCCCGACCGGCCTGGTCATCTCCGGCACGACACCGGTGGCGCACCTCGAGCAGAACGTCGCCTGCGCCTCCGTGCGCCTCACCGACGAGCAGCTCGCCCGACTCGACGCCCGCGGCTGAGCCGGCAGAGCGACGACGGCGCAGCGTCGCCCTCCGGGGACAGGCACTCGTGGACGGGGCCGGGCTCCGAGCGCCCGCTCAGAGCACGCGCAGTCCCAGTTGCGCCGCCATCGCCGGCGAGAGCGCGACGACCTGCTCGGCGCCCAGGGTCGCTCCGCGCAGCCCGGCGACGTCGTCGACCTGCTCCAGGACCGCGCCGCGCAGGTCGACGTCGGCGAGCCTCGCCCCGCCGAGCGTGAGCGTCCCGACGCGCGAGTTCTCCAGGGAGACGCGCGAGAGCGTCGCGCCGGTGAGGTCGAGGGCGTCGACGACGCAGTCGCGCAGGACGACGTCGAGCAGGTTCGCCCGACCCAGGTCGAGGTGGCTGATCCGGCTCGAGGTGAGAACCACCTGGCGCCAGCCGGAGTCGTAGGCGGAGAGCGCCCCGATCCGCGAGCCGGCGAGCGTCACCTCGTACCAGGTCGAGCGCTGCGCGTCGAGCTCGGCGGCGCTCACGCGGTCGAGCCGGCACTGGGACAGCCGCGAGGAGACGAGCCGGGCGCCGTCGGCCCGCGCGTCGATCAGCTCGCACTCGACGAGCTCGATCCCCGTGAGGTCCGCCCCGGAGACCTCGGCGCCCTTGTAGCGGGTGAGGTCCGCGTAGGCTCCGGCGCGCAGGTCCGTCGCGGTGTGCTCCTCGAGGCCCGTCAGCACCGTCTCCCGCACCATCGGCGGGCGCGGCGCCGAGGGGCGACGTCCCGAGCCGGCGCCCTGGGCGGAGCGGGACCTCCCGCGCGGCTGGGGGCTCGTCCGGTAGATCGGCATGGCTCCTGTGTACCAGAGCGGATTGACGTCAGAGCGTGACCCTGGACCGTTCCTGTCCGGGGCGCTTCCGAGTTAGCATCACTCGTCGCGTCGATGACGATGCGCCCCGACCCACCGCCCTGACGAGGAGATCCCCGTGCCCCTGACCAGCCGGTCCCGTGATGATGATGCCGTCCAGACGGACAATGCGCGTACGGGCGCCCACGCGATCGGAGGTGTGTCCAAGGCTCGCAGCACGATCACCTGGATGATGGCTCTTGTGCTCGGTCTTGCCATCGGCGGCGGTGGGATGCTGGGTGCGGCGAAGCTCGGCTATCTCGACCACCACGAGGCGGACGTGGCGCAGATCCAGGGATCCTTCGCGGACATCGCTGAGCTCGCCACGGAGGAGTACGACTTCAAGGGCAAGCAGACCTTCACTGACGACGACCTCGACGTCCTCGGCCTTTCTTTGCCCTTCTTTGCGACCGAGTATTCCGTTACGTACGAGGGCACGGTGAAGGCAGGGATCCGGGACATCTCCAGTGTCAGTCTCAGCAAGAACGATGTTGCTCATACTGTGACGGTCACGGCTCCGGCGGTTCAGATTCTCGCGACGAAGATTGACCCGAGTACCGTCGAGGGCAGTGACACGGGTATCAACCTGTTCAAGAACGTCAGCGTCAGCGAGGTCGCGACGTTCCTGGCCGACAATGAATCCACGGCCGAAAAGCAGGCGGTGGAGGCGGGCGTCCTGAAGAAGGCCGAGCAGAACGCGACTGAACTCCTAACTCATCAGGTCAAGCTCGGACTGATGGGATCGGATCAGGAGGACTACACCGTCAAGGTGACCTTCAAGGACGCCGCCGGGAAGTGATCCCGCCGCGGGCGCCTCCGGGTGGGCTCAGGCGACGCCGTCGGCGCGGTTGGCCGGGATCGACGAGGACCCGATGTGCTCGGCGATCGTCGCCTCGCACTGGGCCCGCCCCACGGGTCGGCAGCCCTTGCCGGTCCAGTCGGCGATCTTGCCCGGCTCCTCGTGGGCGAGGCGCAGACCGCGCGTGAGCAGCACGTGGACGGGTTTGCGGTGCTCGGCCAGGTCGCGGCGCAGCCGGAACCACCAGGTCTGAGGGCGCGGCCGCTTGAGGACGAGGGCGTCGGCCAGCAGGCCCTCCTCGCGGCAGCGCTCGACGAGCTCGGCCGCGAAGATCCCCTCGGCGACGAAGGCCTCGGCCGTGCCGATGTCGAGGGCTGAGTAGTCGACGGTGGCGTTGTCCGGGATCGAGTACACGGGCACGCGCGTGCGCCCGTCGCGGCACAGCTCGCGGATGGCGACCATGGCTCGCTCAGCGTCCCAGGAGGCGGGGTGGTCCCAGTCGATGGCGCTCATGGCCTCGTCGCGCCCGACGCCGGCCTCGCCGGAGACGCCGCCGTCGAGCAGCGGCATGCCGGGCTCGTCGCCGTCGCGGTAGAAGTCGTCGAGCTTGAGGCGCTTGGCGCCGACACGGCGCAGGAGGGAGGTCTTGCCGGACCCGGAGGGGCCGGTCAGGAGGATGACTCGCGCGCTCACGTCACCCAAGAGTAGGGCTACCGGGCGGCCCCCGGCCCGCCGGGGGCTGTGAGATCGCCCTGGTCAGGCCTCCGCGAGGAGGACCTCCATCCGGGCGCGGGCTCCCTGCTCCCTCAGCGCGCGGAGCTCCGCGAGGTAGGCGTCCCGGAAGCGCTCGTCGTCGACGAGGTCCCCGAAGACCTCGGTGTTCCCGAGGAAGGCGAGGTCGTCACCTTCCTCCTGCGCACGGGCGATGTCGCCGAGCTCGTCGACGACGGGGATCTCCCCGCCGTTCTCGTCCGTGCCGAGGCAGCACAGGGACCAGGCGGCGCACATGGCGGCTCCGAGCCTGATCGGGCCGCCGTCGGTGAGGTTGGCCCGGATGGTGGGGAGCACGAACTTGGGCATGCCCGAGGGGCCGAAGAAGGCCAGGCGGGCCAGGGTGTCGGCGATGGCCGCGTTGGTGAAGCGTTCGAAGAGCGTGTCGACGTAGGAGGCCAGGTCGATGCCCGGTACGGGCAGGAGACGGGGGAGCGCCTCGCGCTCGAGGTAGGCGCGCGTCCACGCGGCGATGAGCGGGTCGGCGGCGGCCTCGTGCCCGTAGGTCATGCCCAGGCGTCGGCCCCAGTGGGCGAGGGACTGGTGCGAGGCGTTGAGGAGCCTGAGCTTCATGAGCTCGTAGGGGACGACGTCGTCGACCATCTGGACGCCGACTTCCTCGTAGGGCGGGCGGCCGGCTGGGAAGCGGTCCTCGAGGACCCACTGGACGAATGGCTCGGTGACGACCGGCCAGGCGTCGTCCACGCCGAGCTCGCTGCTCACCTCGGCGATGTCCTCCGGGGTCGTCCGCGGCGTGATGCGGTCGACCATGCAGTTGGGGAAGGAGACGTTGGCGTCGATCCAGTCGGCGAGCTCGGGGTCGCTGAGGCGGGCCTGGGAGACGACGGCTTGGTGGGCGACCTTGCCGTTGCCGGGGAGGTTGTCGCAGCTCATGACGGTGAAGGGGACGGTGCCGGCCTCGCGGCGCAGGCGCAGCGCCTCGACGATGTACCCGAAGGAGGTCTCCGGCTCGTGCGGGTTCGCAGCGTCGTGGACGGCTCCGGGGGCGTCGGTGCGGAACTCGCCGGTGGCGTCGTCAGTGTTGTAGCCGCCCTCCGTGACGGTGAGGGAGACGATGCGGGTGCTCGGCGCCGTCATGACGTCGAGGACGCCTGCACGGTCCTCAGGGGCGAACTTGTAGTCGTGGATCGAGCCGATGACGGAGGCCTCGTGGTGTCCGTCGGGGTGCTTGAGCGTGAGGCTGTAGAGGTAGTCCTGGCCGGCGAGGGCGTCGCGCATGGCGGCGTCCTGGGGGAGGAGGCCGACTCCGCAGATCGCCCAGTCCATTGCCTTCCCCTGCTGCATCAGGCGGTCGAGGTACATCGCCTGGTGGGCCCGGTGGAAGCCGCCCACACCCAGGTGGACGATGCCGGTGGTGAGGTGGGACCGGTCGTAGGCGGGGGCGAGGGGGGAGTCTGCGAGTGATGTGGCCATGATGGTGCTCCTGATGAGGTCGGTGCTGTGAGCGCGGTTGTTTCGGTGAGGGCTGGGTGCGACGGCGGACGGATCAGGCCATGCCGGCCTCCTCGGCGGCTTCGGCGTCGGTGACCTCGGGGCTCGCGTGGATGACCTTGGCGTTGCCGGGCAGCTTGAGCGCGAAGCACAGGCCGAAGGAGATCACGTACAGACCCGCCAGGCCGAGGGCCACGGGCAGGTAGCCGGCGGCCGTGGTGTCGTCGCCGAGAAGGAGGGTGACGACGGCGGGGCCGACGAAGGCGCCGAGACCCGCCCCGAGATTGAGGATGGCGAGCGCGTTGCCGGTCTCTCCGTGGGCGTGCGCCGTGATGAGCGGTGTGGTCGGGACGTGCGCGGACAGGCCGATTCCGATTGCGGCCGTGCCCAGGGCGATGAGGAGGAAGTTCGGGCCGGCGATGATCGGGATGACGTACATGTAGACGAGGGACAGTGCGCACAGCGGTGTGGCGGCCCACTGGAGGGTGTTGCGCCAGCCGATGCGGTCCCCCATGACGCCCCAGAAGACGTCGCCGAGGATCGCGACCAGGCCGAACACGGAGAACTCGAGGATGGCCCGGGACTCCGGCATGCCGAAGACCTTGTGGAGGTAGACGACGTAGAAGGCCTGCATGCCGTACTGGCCGGAGAGGTTGATGACCTTGACGACGCCGCCGATGGAGACCCTGGGGTAGCGCCAGAGGACCGAGACCGCCGAGCCCACCGCGGCCGTGACCGACTTGCCCTGCGTGACGGCGGACGACGGGTGACGCCAGAGGAAGAGCATGCCGGCCGTGCCTCCGGTCGCCGCCAGGACCCAGCCGACCCACAGCGTGGGGACGTGCCCGAGCTGGGGCACGAAGAAGCTCGAGAGGTAGGAGCCGAGGAACTGCATGCCCAGGGTGAAGGCGAACCAGAACCACCCGGAGGCGGAGGACTGGCGCTGCGGGGGCGTCACCATCATGAGCCAGGTGAGGAACCCGTAGGCGAACATGGGGTAGCCGAAGCCGCGCAGCCCGTAGAAGACGGAGAGCAGGAGGAGACTGCGGCTCGGGATGCCCGCGGTGATGAAGAGGGCGTCGAACACGAGGAAGGAGAGCAGGCCCGTGAGCATCACCTTGCGGCAGCCGAGTGCGTCGCACAGCGCGCCGGAGAGGAAGGCGGCGACGGCGACGATGATGCCGTAGGCGGTGATGATCGCCGAGGCCTGGGAGACGGTGAAGCCCACCTCGTCGGAGGACAGGAAGCTCGTGATCCAGACCGCCTCGATGCCGTCGCCGATGACGAAGACGACGACGGCGAGGAAGCCGGCTGTGAGGTCGGTGGGGAAACCGGTTCGTTGGATCGCGGCGACGAGCTTGTTCTGACTGGGCATCATTGCCTCCCGGGTCAGGGACATGGCGTCCCTCCGGCCACCGTGGCCGGTGGAGCCATCATCGGAGGGCAGGATGGGGTGAGAAGCGCCCGGTTCGGCGGACTCCGTGCCCGGTAGCCCGGTCGTGGCGGTGCACGGTCCGCACGAGCGATGTCGGAACGGCGCGGCTCTCCCGCTGCGCCCGCTCCGTGCGGCGACCGCTGCTGCGCCCGGACGGTTCCGGAAGAGGGGTTCGCGCGTGCCCGGTTCGTGACCGGTGCCGGCCCTCTCCCCTGCTGCAGGGGGCGCAGTCAGACCCGCTCGACCGTCGCTCCCAGTGCCGTGAGCCGCCTCGCCGTCGTCGCTCGAAGCTCCTTGCCGGTGATGATGCGCTCGAAGTCCCTCGCGTGCCCGAACCGGGCGAAGGTCGAGTGGGAGAACTTCGTGTGGCTCCCCACGAAGACGGCTCGCTGAGCGATCGACACGACCGTCTCCTTGACTTCGGCCACCGAGGGGCTCGGGGTGGTCATCCAGCCCTCGTCGCTGACGCCGTTAGCGCCGATGAAGGCGATGTCGGGCTCGATATCGCGCAGCATCCGGGTGGCCCATCGCTCCACCGTCCCCATGGTCACCCGTCGGAGTCGTCCTCCGATCACGACGACCTGCGTGCGGGGCCGCTCGGCCATCTCGAGGGCCGTGGGAAGGCTGGCCGTGACGATGGTGAGATCCCGGTCGGTCGGGAGGGCGCGCCCGACCAGCAGCGGCTGATAGCCCTCGTCGAGGAAGACGGTCTCGGCGTCCTCGAGATGGCGCACGGCGGCCTTGGCGATCCGCTCCTTCTCGTCCGTGAGGTGCTGCTCGCGGAAGTCACGGCTGGACTCGAAGGCACCGGAGTCCGCGGCCGTGACCCGGCCGTACGAGCGCCGCACTCGTCCGCTCTCCTCGAGCCAGCGCAGGTCGCGGCGGATCGTCTCCACGGACACGCCGAAGCGCTGGGGCAGCGTGGCGACCTCGACCTCGCCGTGCGCCCTGAGGTGGGCGATGAGGGCCTCGCGGCGGTCGGGGGCGGACGTGGCGCCGGGCAGGGCATCGTCGGTCATGACGCCATCCTGCCCCGGTCGGACGACCTCGGGTCCGCGTTCGCCCGGCCGCGCACGGCCCGCCGGGGGCTGTGAGATCGCCCTGGTCAGGCCCCGGGACGGACCTCGCCCCGCCGACCTGTTCGGCCGACGGGGCGAGGAGACTGGGCGGGCCCGCTGGAGGGCCCAGGAGATGGGCCGCGGCGTCAGTGCGCGATGACGACGCCGAGGTGGCGCGGCCCGTGGACGCCCTGGACGCGGACGAGCTCGATGTCGGCCGTGGCCGAGGGGCCCGCGATCCACGTCGTCGGGCGCTCCGGGTGCTCCCCGAGGACGTCGACGGCCTGCGGGACCGTGGGGACGACCATCTCGCGCTCGAGGACGCACACGTGGTGGTCCGGGACGAGGGTGATGGCGCGACGACCCTGGTCGGGCTCGCCGTCGAGGATGATCGTGCCCGACAGGGACACGCTCACCCGCGAGCAGGTGACGACGGCGTCGACCTTGTCGAGGTCGAGCGTCGCGATGGGCTCCTCGCGGGAGTCCTCGCGCAGCTCGCGCCCGGAGCGGGCGGCGGCGTCCTTGTAGACCTGCGGCAGGCCGGAGGGGACGACGACGACCTTCGCGTCGCCGAGGAGCTCGTCGATCGCCTCGGCGACGCCGGAGTCGGAGGTCTCGGTGCGCACGACGGCGTCGTAGTCCTCGAGCTTCTCGATCATGTCGGCCACGACGGGCTCGGAGCCCGGGGCGTCGGCGCCGACGCGGACGTAGTCGCGCGGGACCTCGGGCGCGGGGCCGCGCTGGGAGCGGGAGAGCGCGTCGCGCGCACGGGCGAGGATCGCTTCCTTGGCGTCCATCAGTTCTCCTCCTTGCTGAGGCGGGGCTGAGCGGCGGCGACGTCGTGGGCGTCGCGCTCGTCGCGGTGCAGCGGCGTCGTCGTCGACTCGGCGGTCACGTCGGCCGGGCTGTCCGGTCCGTGCGTCCGCTTCCACCACTCTCGGAAGTTCTCCTTCGGCGCCTCCGGGATGTCGCGGGCGCCGGTCCACATGGAGCCGGGGTAGGGCAGCGCGCCGATCTTGCCGTCGCGGGCGATGAGGCGGGAGACCTTGACGCCCTGCTGGGCCCAGGACCAGAGGCCGCCCGAGCTCATCGGGGGCTGAGTCGCCGTCATCGCGAGGTCCCACATGTCTGGGAGGACCTTCTTCTTGACGTCGACGGTGCGGGCGCGCAGGTGGATGAGGATCGTCGGGATGTCGATCTTCACCGGGCAGGCCTCGCCGCAGGCCCCGCACAGCGAGGAGGCGAAGGGCAGCATGTGGTTCGGGTCGTCCTCGGACAGCCCCTGGGTCAGCTGCGGGGTGATGATCGCGCCGATCGGGCCCGGGTAGACCGAGTTGTAGGCGTGCCCGCCGGTGTGCTGGTAGACGGGGCAGATGTTCATGCACGCGCCGCAGCGGATGCAGTGGAGGGCCTCGCGGCCGATCGGGTCCGCCAGGGTCTTGGTGCGCCCGTTGTCCATGAGGACGAGGTGGAACTCCTGGGGGCCGTCGCCCTCGGTGACGCCCGTCCACATGGAGGTGTAGGGGTTCATGCGCTCGCCGGTCGCGGAGCGGGGGAGGAGCTGGGAGAAGATCTCGACGTCCTGGTAGCGGGGGACGAGCTTCTCGATGCCCATGACGGTGATGAGCGTCTCCGGGAGCGTGAGGCACATGCGGCCGTTGCCCTCGGACTCGTAGACGGAGACGGTGCCCGTCTCGGCCACGCCCATGTTGGTGCCGGAGACGGCGACCTTGGCGTGGAGGAACTTCCTGCGCAGGTGCGCGCGGGCGGCGCCGGCCAGCTCGACCGGGTCGTCGGAGAGGTCCTCGGGGGCGTCGCCCATGCGGTCGAGGAAGATGCCTCGGACCTCGGAGCGGTTGCGGTGGATCGCGGGGACGACGATGTGGGACGGCATGTCGTCGGCGAGCTGGACGATCATCTCGGCGAGGTCGGTCTCGTGGGCGGTGATGCCCTCGGACTTGAGGTGCTCGTTGAGGTTGATCTCCTGGGTCGCCATCGACTTGATCTTGACGACCTCGTCGACGCCCTTGGCCTTGATGAGCTCGGTGACGATCCGGTTCGCCTCGGCGGCGTCGCGGGCCCAGTGGACGATGCCGCCGCGCGCGGTCACGTTCGCCTCGAACTGCTCGAGGAGCTCGGGCAGGCGGCTCATGGTCTCGTACTTGACGGCGCTGGCGGCCTCGCGCAGGGCCTCCCAGTCGGGCATCTCCGCGGCGCGCTGGTCGCGCTTGGAGCGGATGGTGCGCGTCGCCTTGCCGAGGTTGGCGCGCATCTGCGTGTTCTGGAGGGTCTTGTGGGCGCCGTGCTGGAAGTCCTCGCCCCAGCGCAGCGGGTTCTCCGGGATCTCGACCTCGGTGACCCAGCCGCCGGTGTGCGGGGCCAGGTCCCGCTCGATGGCGCTGGCGCGGGTCCGGGCGCGGTCGTCGGTGGTGGTCATCGGACCATCGCCTCCTCGGGGGTCGGGGCGTAGGAGACGTTGCCGACGAAGGGCTTGTCCTTCGTGGAGGCCAGGATCTCCGCCAGGTGCATGATCTTGACGCCGGAGTTGATGCGGGACAGGCCGCCGCCGACGTGCATGAGGCAGGAGTAGTCGCCCATGCACAGGACCTCGGCGTGGGTGGACATGACGTTGGTGACCTTGTCCGCGAGCATGGCCGTGGAGGTCTCGTGGTTCTTCATGGCGAAGGTGCCGCCGAAGCCGCAGCAGACCTCGGCGTCGGGCAGTGGCGCGAGGTCGATGCCCTCGACGGCGTTCAGCAGCTGGTAGGGGCGGTCGCCGACCTTGGCGATGCGCAGGGAGTGGCACGTGGGGTGGTAGGTGACGCGGTGCGGGAAGTAGGCGCCGACGTCGGTGACGCCGAGGACGTCCACGAGGAGCTCGGAGAGCTCGTAGGTCTTGGCGGCGACCTCCTTGGAGCGCTTGGCGAGCTTCGCGTCGCCGACGTGCTCGGCGACGAGCGCCTGCTCGTGGCGGGTCGCGCCGGCGCAGGAGCCCGAGGGGACGACGACGGCGTCCCACTCGCCGTCGAGGACGGGCTCGAAGGTCTTGACGTGGTTGCGGATGAGGGGCTCGGCCTTCTTGAAGTAGCCGGTGTTGGCGTGCATCTGGCCGCAGCACACCTGGCCCTCGGGGAAGACGACCTCGTGGCCGAGTCGCTCGAGGATGGTGACCGTGGCCTCGGGGGCCTGAGGGAACATCGAGTCCCCGATGCAGGTCGCGAAGAGGGCAATGCGCACGTGTGGACCTTTCGTCGACGCCGCCACCGCTGCGGTGGCGGACCTGGGTCCTAGGTTAGGGATCACTTTTCGGCTGCGCGGGCTCCGGCGACGGACCCCCGCCGTCCCGCGGAAAAGGCCGAGGTCGTGACGGCCCCGGGGCGCCTGTCGGGCTGAGGAATCCGTGAGGGGCGTCGTGCGAAATGCGTCCTCGTGCGAGTCCGGTACAAGGCGGTCCCGAGCACGACGGCGCCCGGTGACGCGGAGGACGTCACCGGGCGCCGTCGGGAGCGCTCAGGGCCGGATCACGCCGGCATGAGGAAGGCCAGCCAGCCCTGAGAGGCGGCCAGCACCAGGAGGCACAGGAGCAGGAGCAGGCCGATCGAGAACGGGGCCGCCTTCTTGAGGACCTCGGCGTCCGCGCCCGGGGCCTGGACCGCGGTGGTGACGATCGCGAGGTTCTGCGGGCTGACGATCTTGCCGATGCCGCCGCCGATGGTGTTGGCGGCGAGCAGGATCCGCGGGTCGAGGCCCGCGCCCTGGGCGGCGGTGAACTGCAGGTTGGCGAACAGGGCGCCGGCGCTCGTGGCCGAGCCCGCCACCGCGGTGCCCACCCAGCCCAGGATGGGGGAGAGGAAGGCGAAGGCCGCGCCGGTGGTCGCCAGGGCGGCGCCGACAGCGGTCGTCTGCCCGGAGAAGTTCATGACGTAGGCCAGGGCCATGACCATGGCGATCGTGAGGATCGACATGCGCAGGTTGTAGATCGTCTCCGGCAGGACGCGGACGAGGCGGCCCGAGCTCACCTGGAAGCGGCCGCCGGAGGAGCGCGCCGCGTAGACGAAGGTGACGATGATCGCGGTCACGAAGATCCAGGTGCCCGGGTTGGACAGCGTCTGGAGGGTGTAGATCGGGCTCGTCGAGGGGGTGCCGTCGCCCTTGAGGAGCTGGCCGTAGATGCCGGGCCACTCGATCTTGAGGTCGGTGGCCGCCAGCGCGGCGTTCAGGCCCTTCCACAGCTTCGTGATCGCGATGATGATGACGACGAGGACGTAGGGCAGCAGGGCCAGGGCGACGCGCTCGCCGTCGGGCTTGGAGGACTCGTCGGTCTCGGTGCGGTACTCGTCGGGCGTCGTCGGGGTCCACACGAGGAGGAAGACGTAGGAGGCGGCCAGTCCCAGGAGCGCGGCGATGACGCTCGTGAGCTCGTAGGAGACCGAGGGACCGAGGAAGTGGCCGGCGCCGGTGGCGACGCCGGAGACGAGCGCGAGGGGCCACAGCTGGCGGATCGCGCGGGCGCCGTCGAGGACCGTCAGGAGGATGAACGGCATGAGGACGCAGATGATCCAGGTGAGGTGCCCCATGAAGGCGCCGACGGTGGCCGGGTCCTGGCCGCCGCCGAGCTTCGCGGCGGTGGTGACCGGGATGGCCATCGCGCCGAAACCGACGTAGATCGCGTTGCCGACGATGGTGACGAGGGCGGCCTTCATCTTGGGCAGGCCCAGGGTGACGAGCATGGCGCCGGTGATGGCGACGGGGGCGCCGAAGCCGGCGAGGCCCTCGAGGAGGCCGCAGAAGGAGAAGGCGACGATGAGGGCCTGCGCGCGCATGTCGCCCTTGCCGATGGCGTTGAAGACGGCCTTGAGGTCCTGTGAGCGGCCCGAGACCTCGGTGAGGTTGTAGAGCCACACGGCCGCGATGATGATGTAGATGATCGGTACGAAGCCCATGGCGAGGCCCTGGGTCGCGCTGAGCAGCGACATCCCCGCCGGCATGCGGAAGCACAGCACCGCCAGGACGACGGACAGCGCCAGCGAGATGATCGAGCACCAGTGGGTGGGGACCTTGAAGGCCCCCATGAGGACGAAGAAGGCGATGAGGGGCAGGAGCCCCACGATCGCGGTGAGGAAGACGTTGCCGCCCACCGCCGTCGTCGACGGGGTGAAGGAGGCCGCCAGCGCGAGGGCCGGTGAGGGTGCGAGGGGCATGAGCGCTCCAGGGTCCGGGGTCGGGGTGCGGTGATCATCCCACTCCATCGGCCGCCGCGGGGCGGGGCGGCACGAGGACGGGCCCGCCGCGCTGCTCGCGCGACGGGCCCGTCCCGACCTGCTGGGACCGGGGCCTCCCGGTCGTCCGTGTCAGAGCGTCACTTGACGTCCTCGTCGGCCCAGTCGAAGGTGCGGGTGACGGCCTTCTTCCACAGGCGGTAGGTGCGGTCGCGCTCGGCCTCGTCCATGGACGGCGTCCAGCGCTTGCCCTCCTGCCAGTTGGCGACGACGTCCTCGGTGCCCGACCAGAAGCCGACGGCGATGCCGGCCGCGTAGGCGGCGCCCAGGGCCGTGGTCTCGGCGACGACGGGCTGGATGACGTCGACACCGGAGACGTCGGCCTGGAACTGCATGAGCAGGTCGTCGTGGGTCATGCCGCCGTCGACCTTGAGCTCCTTGAGCGGGACGCCGGAGTCCGCGTTCATGGCGTCGAGGACCTCGGCCGACTGGAAGGCGGTGGACTCCTCGACGGCGCGGGCGATGTGGCCCTTGGTGACGTAGCGGGTCAGGCCCACGATCGCGCCGCGCGCGTCGTCCTTCCAGTACGGCGCGAAGAGGCCGGAGAAGGCGGGGACGAAGTAGACGCCGCCGTTGTCCTCCACGCTCGAGGCGAGCTCGCCGATCTCGGAGGACTTCGTGATGAGGCCGAGGTTGTCGCGCAGCCACTGAACCAGGGAGCCGGCGACGGCGACCGACCCCTCGAGGGCGTAGACGGGCTTGGCGTCGCCGAGCTGGTAGAGCACGGTCGTGAGCAGGCCGTTCTCCGAGAAGACGGGCTCCTCGCCGGTGTTCATGAGGGTGAAGCATCCGGTGCCGTAGGTGTTCTTCGCCGTGCCCTTCTCGAAGCAGGCCTGGCCGAAGGTCGCCGCCTGCTGGTCGCCGAGGATGCCGGAGATGGGAGTGTCGACGAGCAGGCCGTTCTTGCGGCCGTAGCCGTAGACCTCGGAGGAGGACCTGATCTCGGGGAGCATCGACGTCGGGATGCCGAAGTCCTCGCAGATGTCCTCGCGCCACTCGAGGGTGCGCACGTCCATGAGGAGCGTCCGGGAGGCGTTGGTGACGTCGGTGGCGTGGACGCCGCCCTTGACCCCGCCGGTGATGTTCCAGAGGACCCAGGTGTCCGGGGTGCCGAAGAGGAGGTCCCCGGCCTCGGCCTTCTCGCGGGCGCCCTCGACGTTGTCGAGGATCCACTTGATGCGCGGGGCGGAGGGGTAGGTCGAGAGGTTCTCGCCCGTGATCTGGCGGTAGCGCTCGGTGCCGAGCTCATCACCCGCGGCGATCTCGCGCACGATGGCGGAGGTGCGCGTGTCCTGCCACACGATGGCGTTGTAGACGGGCTCGCCGGTGTTCTTGTCCCACACGATGGTGGTCTCGCGCTGGTTGGTGATGCCGACGGCCGCGATCTGGTGGCGGTTGATCTCGGCCTCCTGGAGGGCCTCGGCGACGACGGCCCGCACGGACCTCCAGATGTCCAGGGGGTCGTGCTCGACCCATCCCGGGTTGGGGAAGATCTGGCGGAACTCCTTCTGGCCCACCGAGACGATCTGCCCGGAGTGGTCGAAGATGATGGCGCGCGACGAGGTGGTGCCCTGGTCGATGGCGAGGACGTAATTCTTCTCGCGGGTCTCAGACATGGTGGGTCCTTTCACGACTCTGTGTGGAGGTCTGGTGGTGGAGTGCTGTCGAGGTGGTACCGGAGGGTGCCGCCGTCGGCGCCCGCCCTGGGTGGGAGGGGCGCCGACGGCGTCCGGCGGGGCCGGTCAGAACAGGTCGGCGAGGTTCGGGACGATGAGGCCGGCGAGGACGCCGCCGACGAGGGGGCCGACGATCGGGACCCAGGAGTAGGCCCAGTCCGCGGCTCCCTTGCCCTTGATGGGGAGAACGGCGTAGGCGATGCGCGGGCCGAGGTCACGGGCGGGGTTGATGGCGTAGCCGGTGGGGCCGCCCAGCGAGAGGCCGATGGCGACGATGACGAGGGCGACGGCGAGCGGGCCGAGCTGGGAGGGGGTCTTACCGGACTCGATGATCCAGGCGACCAGGGCGAAGGTGCCCAGGACCTCGGTGACGACGTTCCAGCCGTAGGAGCGGATGCCGGGGCCGGTGGAGAAGCAGCCGAGTTTGTCGCCGTCGGGGGCGGGCTCGTCGAAGTGCTTCTTGTAGGCGAGCCAGGCGCCGACGGCGCCGAGGAAGGCGCCAATCATCTGCGCGCACAGGTAGACGACGATGTTGCCGGCGGTGGCCGGGACGTTCGGGGCGAGGTCGCGGCCCGCGGCGGCCAGGCCGAGGGTGACCGCGGGGTTGAGGTGGGCGCCGGTCGCGTAGGAGGCCCACACGCCCATGTAGACGGCGAAGCCCCACCCGAGGGCGATGGCGACCCAGCCGGCGCCCTTCGCCTTTGACTTGGGGAGCGTGCACGCGGCGCACACGCCCGCTCCGAAGAGGATGAGGATGAATGTGCCGAAGCACTCGGACATGAAGATCTGCCCGGTTGTGGGTGTCATGGTGACTCGCTCTCTGCACGTCATCGTGCGGTCTTGCGGGGGTGCGCTCGGGCGTCCCACGAGTGAAGCGTGATCAAAACGTGGCCCAGGACACGTCCTGGCCGCTGAGGAGCGAAGATACCGATAGGAATACGTGCATGCATCGACCAGCGCGCGATCTGGGAGGAGGTGCGCTGCGTCACTCCCATGATTGCACGGTCGTGCACGGTCGTGCACGGAGCGTGCACATCGGCCCAAGCTCGTGTAGCAATGGTGAGTCGCCGCCCCGCGCGCCCCGCCCCGGGCGCACCGGCGACCGGCACCAGCAGCGGACGAGGAGGTCCCAGTGTCAGCCGATCAGCACGCGCCCCGCGGCGCCACCGCCCCCAGCGCCCCGCGCGGACGCACCATGAGCGCCGACCTCGTCGTCGTCGGAGGCGGCGCCACCGGCGTCGGCGTCGCCCGCGACGCCGCCATGCGCGGCCTGTCCGTCGTGCTCCTCGAGCGCGCCGACCTCGCCCAGGGGACCTCGGGCCGCTTCCACGGCCTGCTCCACTCCGGCGGCCGCTACGTCGTCTCCGACCCCCGGTCGGCCACCGAGTGCGCCGAGGAGAACGAGGTCCTCTCCCGGATCCACTCCGACGCCGTCGAGCGCGTCGGCGGCCTCTTCGTCGTCACCCCCGAGGACGACCTCGAGTTCTCCGACCGCTTCATCGCCGGCGCCCAGGCCACGGGCGTCCCCGCCGAGGAGATCAGCCTCTCCGAGGCGCTGCGCATGGAGCCCATGCTCAACCCCGGCATCAAGCGAGCCTTCGCCGTCCACGACGGCGCCGTCGACGGCTGGCGCATGGTCTGGGGCGCCGCCCGCTCCGCACAGGCCCACGGCGCCACCGTCCTCACCTACCACGAGGTCACCGACGTCGTCGTCGAGGGCGAGGGGGACGACCGCCGCGTCGTCGCCGTGCGTGCCCACGGTCTCAAGACCGGCGAGGACCTCACCGTCACCTGCGGCTTCCTCGTCAACGCCGCCGGTCCCTGGGGCGGCCGCCTCGCCGCCATGGCCGGCGCCGACAGCGTCGAGATCGCCGCCGGCCGCGGCGTCATGATCGCCATGAACCACCGGCTCGTGAACCACGTCGTCAACCGCTGCGTCCACCCCTCCGACGGCGACATCATCGTCCCCGACCACACCGTCTCCATCATCGGCACGACCGACCACCGCGCCGAGGACCCCGACCACCTCGCCATCCCGCGCGAGGAGGTCGCCCAGATGCTCGACGCCGGCGAGGTCCTCGTCCCCGGCCTCCGCCAGGCCCGCGCCCTCCACGCATGGGCCGGCGCCCGCCCCCTCGTCCTCGACAAGCGCGTCTCCGGCGACGACACCCGCCACATGAGCCGCGGCATGACGATCATCCGCCACCGCGAGGGCGACGGCATCGCCGGCATGGTCACCGTCGCCGGCGGCAAGCTCACGACCTACCGCCTCATGGCCGAGTACGCCGTCGACGCCGTCTGCGAGGAGATGGGGATCGAGCGCGGGTGCACCACCGCGGGCGAGCTCGTCCCCGGCGCGGACGGGACCCGCAACCACCACGTCACCCACCGTCTCGCCGAGCGCGAGGCCAACCGCCTCGCCGACCCCGTCGTCTGCGAGTGCGAGGCCACCTCCCGCTCCGTCGTCGAGGACCTCCTCGCCGAGCAGCCCGACGCCTCCTTCGACGACCTGCGCCGCCAGCTCCGCCTCGCCATGGGCCCCTGCCAGGGCGGCTTCTGCGCCCCCCGCGTCGCCGGCCTCACCACCGCCTGCGCCCACCGCAGCGCCGCCGACTCCACCGAGGGCCTGCGCACCTTCCTGCGCCACCGCTGGATCGGCCTGTGGACCATCCTCCACGGCGAGCAGATCCGCGAGACCGCCCTCGACTTCTGGATGCTCCAGGGCGCCCTCGACATCGAGGACATCCCCTCCGAGACGCCGCCGCCCTCCACCGCCACCGCCCTCACGGACGCCGAGGACGGCGTCCAGGAGCCCGACGAGCTCGCCGCCGCCCTCGCCGCCCTCGCCCCGGCCCCCGCCGTCGACCCGGCGCTCGCGACGGCCGACGCGGGCCGCGCAGCCGGCACCACCACCCGCCAGGAGGTCCTCGCATGAGCAGCGACGTCGTCGTCATCGGAGCCGGGATCTCCGGCTGGACCACCGCCCTCGGCCTGCGCCGAGCCGGCGCCACCGTCACCCTCGTCACCAAGGGCGTCGGGGGACTGCCCCTGTCCAACGGCACCCTGGACGTCCTCGGGCGCCTCGGCGGAGCCGCGGGCCCCGCCGGACCCGGCGCCGGAGCCACCCTCGAGGAGCGCTCCCGCCGCCGCGCCGTCACCCACCCCTACGCCGCCGTCGCCGACACCGAGCTCCTCCCCGAGGGGCACCCCTACCGGGTCCTCGGCCCCGAGCGCGTGCGTCGCGGCGTCGACGAGCTCATCGACCTGGTCGGCGAGGAGCTCCTCGTCCGGCCCGAGGCGACCGCCGACCCGGCCGGGCCCGCCAACCTCTGGCTCCCCACCGCCGTCGGCGCCGTCCGCCCCACCGCCGTCATCCAGCCCTCCATGCGCGCCTCCGTGCTCCGCGACGGCGGACGGTACCTCGTCGTCGGCCTGGCCCGCCTCAAGGACCTCGCCGCCGAGCTCGTCGCCGGCAACCTCAACCGCACCGAGCTGCCCGGGGGCGGCCGCGTCGAGGCCCGCGCCGTCACCGTCGACCTCGAGATCCGCCCCGGAGACCACGACACCAGCGCCGTCGAGCACGCCCGCGCCCTCGACGCCCCGGCCGTCGCCGACCGCCTCGCCAAGGCCGTCGCCCCGCACCTGCGCGACGGCGAGACCGTCCTCCTGCCCGCCGTCCTGGGCCTGGCCGACCCCGCGGTCGCCGAGCGCCTCGCCGAGCGCCTCGGCGCGCCCGTCGGCGAGATCCCGCTCGCCCCGCCCAGCGTCCCCGGCCTGCGCCTGGAGAACCGCCTGTCCCGCCTCGCCGTGGATGAGCGCGTCCGCGTCGTCCAGGGCGGCCGCGTCATCGACAGCGAGCGCGCCGGCGGCCGGCTCGTCTCCGTCTCCTCCGCCTCCGCCGGGCACCCCATGCGCCACCGCGCCGGCGCCTTCGTCCTCGCCGCCGGCGGCTTCGAGTCCGGCGCCCTCACCATGACCTCGCACGGCGAGGTCACCGACACCGTCCTCGGCCTGCCCCTCGCCGGCGTCAGCGCCGACGGCGACGAGAACCTCCGCCGCCTCATCCACTCCGACTACTGGGGCTCCCCGCAGGGCCTCTTCCGCACCGGCGTCGCCGTCGACGCCGCGATGCACCCCCTCGGCCCCGACGGCGCCCCCGCCCTCGCCAACGTCCACGCCGTCGGCGGCGTCCTCGCCGGCGCCGTGCGCTGGTCCGAGAAGTCCGGCGAGGGCATCGCCCTCGGCTCGGCCCGGGCCGCCCTCGACGCCCTCGCCGCCGGCCCCGAGGCGGACACGACCGCCGCACCCTCGGCACCCTCGATGGCCGCCGCCGGCCTGACGAAGGAGAAGAACTGATGCTCGACCTCGACGCCCTCGCCACCCGCTGGGACCTGCCCCTGCCGGGCACCACCGGCGGCAGGAAGGTCGCCGACGGCACCCTCGCCGTCGAGACCCCCGCCCACGCCCTCGCCCGCACGAGCCTCGACTGCTGCGTCAAGTGCACCATCTGCGAGACCCAGTGCCCCGTCGCCGCCGTCACCGACCTCTTCCCGGGCCCCAAGTTCGTCGGCCCCCAGGCCGAGCGCTTCCGCCACGGGATGAGCGTCGACCACTCCATCGACTACTGCTCCAGCTGCGGCACCTGCACGCGCGTGTGCCCGCAGGGCGTCAAGATCGCCGAGCTCAACAACCAGGCCCGCGCCGTCATGCGCGCCCAGAACAAGTCGATCCCCGTCCGCGACCGGCTCATCACCCAGACCACCCTCATGGGCCAGGTCATGACCCCGATCGCCCCCGTCGCCAACGCGGCCCTCGACGCCAGGCCCATCCGCTACGTCATGGAGAAGGTCGTCGGCGTCCACCGCGACGCCCCCATGCCCACCGCCCGGCCCCAGTCCCTCCAGGGCTGGCTCAAGCACCGGCGCCCGCGCCAGGACACCCTCGTCCCCGCCGGCTCGCGCGGCCCCGTCGTCTTCTTCCACGGCTGCGCCGGCGGCTACTTCGAGGTGGAGACCTCCAAGCGCGCCATCGAGCTCCTCGAGCACATCGGCTACGAGGTCCTCGTCCCCAAGCAGGGCTGCTGCGGACTGGCCTCCCAGTCCAACGGCCTGTACGGCCAGGCCTCCCACGACGTCCTGCGCCTGTGCGAGCAGCTGCGCGGCGCCGGCAAGGACCTGCCGATCATCTCCTCCTCCGGCTCCTGCGCCGGCATGCTCAAGCACGAGGCCCACGAGATCATGGGCGTCGACGCCGACGAGCTGCGCGACGTCGGCACCCGCACCTACGAGATCTCCGAGTTCCTCCGCGACCTCGAGGACGCCGGCGAGCTGCCCCACCGCTTCCGCCGCATCGACGCGACGGTCGCCTACCACGCCCCCTGCCAGCTCAAGGGCCAGAACATGGGACTGCCCGCCATCGAGATGATGGAGCTCGTCCCCGGCTTCCACGTCGTCGAGTCCGGTCGCGCCTGCTGCGGCATCGCCGGCACCTACGGACTGAAGAAGGAGAAGTACGACATCGCGCAGAAGGTCGGGCAGCCGCTCTTCGAGCTCGTCGCCGACGTCAACCCCGAGCTCGCCGTGTGCGACACCGAGACCTGCCGCTGGCAGATCCAGAAGGGCTCCGGCGTGAGGACCGTCCACCCCGTGTGGGTCCTCCACGCCGCCTACGGACTCTCGCAGCTGCCCGGCATCGAGGTCGAGGACCCCGACGGCCGCATGACCACCCCGGTGTGGCGCGAGCGCCCGACCGAGTCGGCCCGGGGGAGCGAGCCCGCCGACGCGCAGGACGCCATGGTCGCCCTGGCCCAGGAGACCGCCGGTGGCTGCGGCGGCTCCTGCTCCTGCGGGGGCCACTAGAAGACGCCCGGTGCGGGGGCGCGAGTCCACGCCCCCCCGCACCGGTGCCACGGGAGGAAGTGCGGGTCCGGTTCCTGGGGAGGGGCCGGGCCCGCTCCCTCGTGCACGCACGGGAGCGCCCGCGCCCCGAAGCCTCGGCTCCGGAGCGCGGGCGCTCCCGCTCTCGTGCGCGGCGGCTCAGACCGCCTGGTCCACGTGCGCCACGGCGGTGGCGTCGTCGTGCTCGGCCTCGGCGGCCGCGATCTGGGCGACGCGGGAGGCGTAGGAGTCGCGCTCGCGGGCCACGTCCTCGTCGGACCAGCCCAGCAGCGGCGCCATGACCGCGAGGACCTCGTCCGCGACCGACAGACCGCGGTCGCGGCGCTCGAGGTCGAGGCGCACGCGGCGCAGGAGCACGTCGTCGAGGTGCGCGGCGCCCTCGTGGGTGACCGCCCAGGCGACCTCGGCACGCAGGAAGTCCGGGGCTCCCGTGAGCGGCTCGGCCCAGCGCGGCTCCCCCGAGCCCTCGGGCAGGGCCGCGTCGTGCTCGTCCGCGGCGGCCAGCAGGTCCACCGTCTCCGAGCCGAAGCGGTCCAGCAGGTGCGTCACCCGGGACAGCGTCCAGCCGCGCTCGCGGGCGACCTCGCCGGCGCGCTCCGCCAGCTCCGCGTAGCCGGTCGCTCCCACGAGCGGCAGGTTCTCCGTGCGCGTCGGGTGCGCCTTCGCCAGGCCCTCGCCGAGGGCGTGGTCGACGGCGTCCTGCGCCATGACGCGGTAGGTCGTCAGCTTGCCGCCCGCGATGGCCGTGAGACCCGGGGCGACACGGGTGACCGTGTGCTCGCGCGAGACCTTCGTGCTCGCGGCCTCCGCGCCCGGCTTGAGCTGGGGCTGGAGGAGGGGGCGCAGCCCCGCGTAGACGCCGATGACGTCGTCGCGCGTGATCGGGCGGGTGAGGACGGAGTTGGCGTGCTCGAGGATGTAGTCGATGTCCTCGCTCGTGGCGACCGGCTTGGAGACGTCCTCGGCCCAGGCGGTGTCCGTCGTGCCGATGACCCAGTAGCGCGGCCACGGGATGATGAACAGGACGGACTTCTCCGTACGGAGGAAGATGCCGGTCTCGGCGTCGATGGCCTCCTTGGGCACGACGACGTGGACGCCCTTGGAGGCGAGGACCTTGAGCCCGCCGTCGTGGGTGGCGAGGTCCTGCGTCTGCTCGGTCCACACGCCGGTGGCGTTGATGGTGCGGGCGGCGCGCACGTCGTGGTTCTCGCCGGTCTCCAGGTCCGTGACCCGGGCGCCGAGGACGGTGCCCGCGTCGTCCTTGAGGTACTCCGTGACCTTCGTGCGGCTCGCGGCGAGCGCCCCGAGGCCAACGGCGGTGCGGACGAGGTCGATGACGAGGCGGGCGTCGTCGACGCGGGCGTCGTAGAAGCGGATCGAGCCGGCCAGGTTCGAGGAGTCCAGCGCCGGGGCGAGGGCGCGGGTGCCCTTGCGGCCCAGGTGCTTCTGCAGCGGGACGGTGCGCTGGCCGTGGGCGCCGGCGACGGCGAGGGCGTCGTACATGCCGACGCCGACGGCGGAGTAGCCGCGCTCGTACTGGTGCTTGAGGGGCCAGAGGAAGGGCTGGGCCTTGACCAGGTGCGGGGCGTTCGTCGTGAGGAGGCGGCCGCGCTCGGTGAGGGCCTCGTGCACGAGGGAGAAGTCGAGCTGGTAGAGGTAGCGCAGCCCGCCGTGGACGAGCTTGGAGGACCAGGAGGAGGTGCCCGAGGCCCAGTCGCCCATCTCGACGATCGCGGTGCGCAGCCCGCGGCTCGCCGCGTCGAGCGCGATGCCGGCGCCCGTGACGCCCCCGCCGACGACGAGGAGGTCGAGGCCCTCGGTCGAGGACATCTCCTCCAGGGCCCGGGCGCGCTGCTCGCGGGTGAGGGCGGCGTCGGCGAGGGCGGTCGCCGGGCTCGTCCCGGAGGTCTCTGGCTGCGTGGTGGCGTGGTGGGTGCTCATGGCTGCTCCTGTTCTTCCGCGTGTCGCGGAGGGACGACTGGCACGAGGCTCTCGGACCGTGAGAGAATGGTCAATATCCATGCACGGATGTTCACGCAAAGACGCGTGTCCTGGAAGGATGCCCATGACCGATCTCCGCCCGACCTACGGCCAGGTCCCCGCGGACCTCCACCGCGCCTACGAGGCCGCCTCGATGTACTACGCCCAGGGCGAGACGATGGATGTCATCGCCCGGCACCTCGGCGTCTCCCGCTCCACCGTCTCCCGCCTCCTGTCCCGCGCCCGGGACGAGGGCATCGTCCGCATCGAGCTCGTCCAGCCCGGCGGCGCCGGGAGCGTCGAGGAGCGCCTCGCCCAGGAGATCGGGGTCCGTGCCCAGATCGTCCCCGTCCGCGAGGGCACGACCGAGATCCACCGCCTCCAGCAGGTCGCCGCCGTCGCCGCCAGCCGCCTCGTCGAGATGATCGACGAGATGAGCCGCGAGCGCTCAGCCGAGGCCACCGCCCGCGCCCGCGCCGCGACCTCGGCGGGCGCCCCTCCCTGCGACGACCCGACCGCCGGGGAGCTCGTTGTCGGCACCGCCTGGGGCACCACCATGAGCGAGGTGAGCGCCGCCCTGCCGAGCCGCCGCTTCCACGGCCTCACCGTCGTCCAGCTCAACGGCGCCTCCGACCCCCTGCGCGACGGCCCCAGCGCCGGCGAGGTCCTGGCGCGCATGGGCCAGTCCCTCGGAGCCCGCACCATCGGCTTCCCCGTCCCCGCCTTCTTCGACCAGGTCACCACCCGCGAGGCCATGTGGTCCGAGCGCTCCATCAAGCGCGTCCTGTCCGTCGCCTCGCGCGCCCGGCTCGCCGTCTTCGGCATCGGCTCCCTCACCGCCGAGCTCCCCAGCCAGGTCTACGCCGGAGGGCACCTCTCCGACGCCGACATGCGGGTCCTGGAGAAGGAGGGCGTCGTCGGAGACGTCTGCACCGTCATGCTGCGCGCCGACGGCACCTGGGGCGGCATCGACGTCAACGCCCGCGCCACCGGCCCCACCCCCGTCCAGCTCGCCCGGATCCCGCGCCGGCTGTGCGTCGTCGCCGGCACCGGGAAGGCGAGGGCTACGCTGGCAGCCCTGCGGGCCCGCGCGGCCACGGACCTCGTCATCGACGAGGCGACCGCCCGCGCCGTCCTCGCCCTCGCCGAGCGCTGAGGGGTCCGCAGCCGCACAGCCCGAGGAGGACCTGACGTGAGCGCAGCCGACGCACCCGGCACCGGGGCGGCCGCGCCCCGGCGGGACCCGCGGTGGAGCGGCGCCCGCCGCACCGTCCTGCGCCAGGCGCGCCCCGCCGACGTCCGCGCGATCGCCGAGCTCGTCCGTCCCTACGCCGAGCGCCGCATCCTCGTAGCCAAGGACCTCATCAACTACTTCGAGGACGTCCAGGAGTTCACCGTCGCCGAGGGCGCCGGCACCCGCCCCGACGGCGGACCCGAGTCCGGCCTCATCGGCTGCGGCGCCCTCCACGTCATGTGGGACGACATCGCCGAGGTCCGCACCCTGGCCGTGCGCCCCGACCACCTCCACACCGGCGTCGGCTCCGCGATCCTCTCCGACCTCCTCTCCCGCGCCCGGGCCCTCCACCTGCGCCGCGTCTTCTGCCTCACCTTCGAGGTCGACTTCTTCACGCGCCACGGCTTCCACCCCATCGAGGGCACGCCCGTCGGCGTCGACGCCTTCTCCGAGATGGTCCGGTCCCACGACGACGGCGTCGCCGAGTTCCTCGACCTGGCGCGGGCCAAGCCCAACACCCTGGGCAACACCCGCATGCTCGTCGAGCTGTGAGCGGACAGGAGGAGGCGCGGGGCGCCGCCAGCGCCGTCGGACGCGGCGGCGCGCCCGGAGACGCCGTCGGTGCGGCCCCGGCCGCCGCGGACGTCGTCGCCTGGTACCGCGCCCACGCCCGCGAGCTGCCCTGGCGCGAGCCCGGCACCACCGCCTACGGCGTCCTCGTCTCCGAGGTCATGAGCCAGCAGACCCCCGTCTCCCGCGTCGCCCCCGCCTGGCAGGAGTGGATGCGCCGCTGGCCCACACCGGCCGGGCTCGCCTCCGCCCCGACCGCCGAGGTCCTGCGCGTGTGGGGGCGCCTCGGCTACCCGCGCCGCGCCCTGCGCCTCATCGAGGCCGCCCGCGCCGTCGTCGAGCGCCACGACGGCGAGCTGCCCGAGGACCTCGACGCCCTCCTCGCCCTGCCCGGGGTGGGGGAGTACACCGCCGGCGCCGTCCTCGCCTTCGCTCACGGCCGCCGCGCCCTCGTCCTCGACACCAACGTCCGACGCGTCCTCGCCCGGGCCGTCGGCGGCGAGGCCCTGCCCGCCCCGAGCCTCACCCGCGCCGAGCGCGAGCGCGCCCGCGCGCTCCTCCCCGCGGGCGACGCCGAGGCCGCCGAGTGGTCCGTCGCCGTCATGGAGCTCGGCGCCCTCGTCTGCACCGCCCGCGACCCGCGCTGCGAGGAGTGCCCCTGGCGCGAGCAGTGCGCCTGGCTGGCCTCCGGGCGGCCCGCCGATGAGCACGCGGCCCGCCGCCGCACCCAGGCCTGGCACGGCACCGACCGTCAGGCCCGCGGCCTCGTCATGGCCCAGCTGCGCGCCGCCGACGACGGTGAGGCGATCCCGCGCGAGGCCCTCCTCGCCACCGCCTCCGTCGCGGGCGCCCACCGGGGCGAGGCCGCCGACCCCGCCCAGCCGGCCCGCGCGCTCGCCGGGCTGCTCGCCGACGGGCTCATCGCCACCGACGACGACGGCGCCACCTACCGTCTGCCCTGAGCACCGCAGCGGACGGCGCGCACGCGACGGGCTTGCGTCGCCGGTGACGTGCACGACCCCCGACCGGCACCGTGGACGGCGCTGCGATGGCGGTCGCCGACCGGGCCCGCCGGTAGAGTCCGGACCATGGCGCAGGGACGTGACGGGGGCAGCGGTTGGGGCAGTGACCGGGAGCGCGCACGCGGCGCTCGCGGGCGTCAGTCGAACCCCGGAGGGGCCCGGACCGGACGCTCCTCCGCGGGACGCGCGACCGGCTCCTCGGTCTCCCGGAAGTCCGCCCGAACGACCGGTCGATCCGGCTCCTCGCGGGACCGGGTCCCGCGCCCCCAGAACGGTCGCGCCTCCGCGTCGCACCAGGGCCGTCCCGCACGGGGCGCCTCGAGCGCCCGCACGCGCAGCGTGCCACGAGGCGGCCGGGGAGGCCGCGGTCCTCGCGGCTCGCGCCCGAACTACGGGCTGCGCCGCGCCGGCTTCGGACTCCTCACCCTCCTCCTCCTCGCCGGCGTCGTCGTCGGCGCCCTCCTCGGCGCGCTCAAGCTGCGCGACGTCGTCCGCAGCCAGAACGAGGCCCGGGCGGCCAGCGAGGTCAAGACCGTCTACGCCGAGCCGACCGCCTGCGCCGGCGGTGAGCTCGAGACGACCCTGAGCGCCCCCGCGACCGTCTCCGCCGGGCAGGAGGTCTCCATCAAGGCGACCATCAAGAACAAGGGCACCCAGCCCTGCATCGTCGACGGCGGCTCGACGGCGCTCACCGCCGTCATCACCTCCGGCGACACCCAGGTGTGGACCTCCACCCAGTGCACCGTCGGCCCGACCAGCCGCCCCCTCCTCATCGACGCCGGCGCCACGAGCGAGACGGCCCTGACCTGGGACGGCCGCGTCAACCGCACCGTCTGCCCCACCGTGAGCCCGACGCCCACGGAGGCCGCCGGCTCCGTGCCCTCCGCCGACGCGGGGGCCGCTGCCCCCGCGACCGACGAGGCGAGCGCCTCGCCAGCCGAGCAGGCCACCGCCCAGTCCAGTGCGGCACCCAGCGCGAACCCGGACCCGAGCGCGGACCCGAGCGCCACGGCGTCGGCGGAGCCCGGATCGGGTGAGGCCGCCGGGGCCGGCACCTACCAGGTACACCTCGAGCTGGGCGGTCAGTCCGTCACGGACAGCTCGACCTTCACGATCGGCTGAGTCGGGCCCCGGCGGCTCGAGGGCGCCCGCGGCAGGTCCCGGGCGACGCCCGACCGGCCGGCCCCGCAGCCGGAGCCCCGCCCGCCCTCGACGCACGGGCACTGCCCGCGTCGCGCCGACCCGCGGTCCACGACCCGCGGCGGCGCGCGTCACCGGTAGCGCTCGGAGAGTGAGACCTCCGCGAGGCGCGAGAGGCCGTCGCGCAGCGTGCGCGCGCGGCGCTGGCCGACGCCGTCGATCTCCTGCAGCTCGGCGCTCGTCGCCCCGAGGACCGCCTGGAGCGAGCCGAAGTGCTCGACGACGCTGCGGGCGGTGACGAGGGGCAGGCGCGGGATCTTCGCGAGGATCCGCAGGCCGCGCGGGGAGAGCGAGGCGTCGAGGTCCTGACCGTCGGGGCCGCCGACGCCCATGGCGCGGGCCACCATGGCCAGGTCGAGGAGGGCGGGGGAGCCGACCCACTTGAGGCGGGCCTCGACGGTGCTCGTGTCGAGCCCCTCGGGCAGGTAGTCGCTCAGGAGGAAGTCGCGCTCGGCCATCTGCCCGCGCGTGAGCTCCTCGAGCTGGAGGGCGAGGAGGCGGCCGTCGGTGCCGAGCTCGATGACGTCGTCGTCGATGTCGGAGGCGATGCGGCGGACCATCTCGAGGAGCTGGAGGACGGCGGCGACGTCGCGGACGGTGACGAGGTCCTCGATCTCGAGGGAGTCGAGCGCCTGGGACGTCTCGGCGAGGCGGTTCGTGTACCGCTCGAGGGTGGCCAGGGCCTGGTTGGCGCGGGCGAGGATCGCCTCGCTGGGCTCGAGGACGTGGCGCTTGCCGTCGACGTAGAGGGTGGAGATCTGCATCGACTGGCTCACCGAGATGACCGGGTAGCCGGTCTGACGGGCGACGCGCTCGGCGGTGCGGTGGCGCATGCCGGCCTCGGCGGTCTCGATGGAGGAGGAGGGCATGAGCTGGACGTTGGCGCGGCGGATGCGGCCGGCGCCCGTGTCGACGACGACGGCGCCGTCCATCTTGGACAGCTCGCGCAGCCGCGAGGCGGAGAGCTCGACATCGAGGTGGAATCCGCCCGAGGAGATCGCCTCGACCGACTCGTCGAAGCCGAGGACGATGATCGCGCCGGTGCGTCCGCGCAGGATGCGCTCGAGGGCGTCGCGCAGGACGGTGCCCGGGGCGACGAGGGCGAGGGTGTCGCGCAGCAGGTTGCCGGTGTTCTCGCTCATGGTGCCTCCTGGTGGCTCCGCGGGGGCGCCGACCCGTGGGGGAGGTCGGCCGGGACCGCGTCATCGTATCCGCGGGCGTCATGCCGACGCCGTGACCTGTGCCTCGCAAGGCGCTGCCGTGCGGGCTGGTTCGCCCGGTCGCGCGCGCCGGTCAGGACCGGGGCAGGGCCGCTCCGACGGCCTCTCCGAGGTGGCTCACCGGCAGGTACTGCATGCCCGGCACCGGTCGCAGCTCCCCCGAGCCCGCCAGGGGAACGATGGCGCGGGTGAAGCCGAGGCGCGCCGCCTCCGCCAGGCGCCGCTGGACGCCGACCGTCGCGCGCACCTCCCCGGTGAGGCCGACCTCGCCGAAGGCGACGAGCCCCGGGGGAGTGGGCAGGTTCTGCGCCGCGCTCACCACGGAGATGGCGACCGCCAGGTCCGTGGCGGGCTCGACGGCGCGCGCGCCGCCGACCGTGGAGACGTAGACGTCCGAGCTCGAGGTGTCCACGCGCAGCCTCGCCTGGAGGACCGCGAGCGTCATGGCGACGCGCGAGTGGTCGACGCCGGAGGTGGTGCGCCGTGGCGAGCCCGCGTTCGTCCCGGCCACGAGGGCCTGGACCTCGACCGGCATGGGGCGCCGCCCCTCGAGGGTGACGGTGGCGCAGGTGCCGGGGACCTCGGAGCGCGCCGAGGACAGGAAGAGCCCGCTCGGGTCCTCCAGGCCGACGATGCCGCGCTCGCCCAGGTCGAAGCAGCCGACCTCGTCCGTCGGCCCGTAGCGGTTCTTGACCGCTCGCAGCAGCCGGAGGCGGGCGTGGCGGTCGCCCTCGAACTGGCACACGACGTCGACGAGGTGCTCGAGGACACGCGGGCCGGCGATCCCGCCGTCCTTGGTGACGTGCCCGACGAGGAGGACGGGGATGCCGCGCTCCTTGGCCACGGAGATGAGGGCGCCGGTGACGGCGCGGACCTGGGTGACGCCGCCCGCCGAGCCCTCCACGGCCGCGGAGGCGATCGTCTGGACGGAGTCGACGACGAGCAGGGAGGGGCCGGCGGCCTCGACGTGCCCCAGCAGGGCCCCCAGCTCGGTCTCGCTGGCCAGGAGCAGCGCCGGGTCGATGGCGTCGATGCGCTCGGCGCGCAGGCGCACCTGGCTCGCGGACTCCTCGCCGGTGACGTAGAGGACGGGGCCCTCGCCGCGCTCGCGCGAGACGGCGGCGGACTTGGCGGCGACGTCGAGGAGGAGCGTGGACTTGCCGACGCCCGGCTCCCCGGCGAGCAGCACGACGGCGCCGGGCACGATCCCGCCGCCGAGGACGCGGTCGAGCTCGCCGACGCCGGTCGGGCGGGCGCGGGCCTCCTCCGCGCTCACGTCCCCGATGGGGCGCGCGGGCACCGCGGGGCGCACCGCGGCGGCCCTGGCGAGCTGGCCGCCGGAGACGACGGCGCCTCCGCCCGCGGCCTCGCGGAACTCCTCGAGGGTCCCCCAGGCCTTGCACTCGCGGCACTGGCCGAGCCACTTGGGGCTCGTCCAGCCGCACTCGGTGCAGACGTAGGAGACCCGCGCCTTGGTGGTCTTGGCTGAGGGCATGGCGGCAGGCTACCGGCGGGGTGCGACACGAACCGCGGGCCTCGTGGCGCCGTGAGCGGCACCGGGTGCCGCCTCCTGCGGCGGGCCCGGCGAGGGGCGTGACCAGGGGTACTTAGGGTCACCTTGGTCGCCCGCGCGCGCATATGGCAAGATCGATCTTGCTCAATTCGCGGGACCTCGGTCCCGCCCCGACGAAGGGACCCCACCGTGGCCGACCAGAACCGCCGCACGCCCGCGCTCACGCGCCGCTCGGTCCTCGCGGGCGGTGCCGGACTCGGTCTCGCCGCCCTCCTCGCCGCCTGCTCCTCGGACGACGACGCCGCCACCGGCGCCAGCGCCGCCGCCGGCAACGCCTCCAAGGGCGCCACCGACTCCTTCCCCGTCACCATCGAGCACGTCTACGGCTCCACGACCATCGAGGCCGAGCCGACCAAGATCGCCACCGCCTCCTGGACCAACGACGACGTCGTCATCGCCCTCGGCGTCGTCCCCGTCGGCGTGCCGACCGTCTCCTGGGGCGCCGACGAGAACGGCTCCTACCCCTGGACGACCGACGCCCTCGAGGCCCTCGGTGCCGGCTGGGACACGGACAAGGCCCCGAAGCAGTACTCCGAGACCGACGGCATCAACGTCCAGGAGATCGCCGCCCTCGAGCCCGACCTCATCCTCGGGACCTACTCCGGCATGACCGAGGACGAGTACACCCAGCTCTCCGCCATCGCCCCGACCATCGCCTACCCCAAGGGCGTCGCCGCCTACGGCACCCCCTGGGAGACGACGACGAAGGTCATCGGTCAGGCCCTGGGCCGTTCCGCCGCCGCCGAGGAGCTCGTCACCAAGACCACCGAGGCCATCCAGACGGCCGCCGGCACGTACCCCGAGCTCAGGTCCAAGACCTACATCGCCGCGAACCTCGACGTGACGAGCTCCACCATCAACCTCTACACCAAGGCGGACAACCGCCCCCGCCTCTTCGACATGCTCGGCATGACGATGGCCCCCGCCGCCGCGGACGGCGGCGCGGACACCGAGGACGAGTTCTTCGTCGAGTACTCCGCGGAGAAGGCCGACGCCCTCACCTCCGACCTCTTCTGGTCCTGGGCGAACGACGAGGCCGCCGTCAAGGCCGTCGAGGCCAACGAGCTTCTCTCCACCATCCCCGCCGTCAAGGACGGCACCGCCCTCTTCGTCACGGACAACACGACCGTCATGAGCCTGTCGGCCGCCTCGCCGCTCTCCCTGCCCTGGTGCTGCGAGAACCACGTCCCGCAGATCGCCGCCGCCGTCACGGGCGGCTCGGCGAGCGCGACCGCCTCCGCCACGGCCACCACGGCCTCCTGATGCCCGCACGCCCCACGGCAGCGACGACGCGGCCCGCGCCCCGGACGGGGGCGCGGGCCGACGCCCGTGCGCCCCGGGGCGACTCGCGCGCGCGCCGGAGCCGCCGCGGTGCCGGCGGAGCCTCCGGCGCGGGCTCCCGGCCGGCCGGCCGTCTCGCCTCCCGCGGGGCCGTCCTCGCCGCGCTCGCGGTCCTGCTCGTCCTCGCTGTCATCGCCTCCCTCGCCCTCGGCGCCCGCGAGGTCCCGCTACGCGAGGTCCTCACCTGGGCCCGCGGCGACGGCGCGAGCCTCAGCTCCACGGTCGCCGCCGTTCTCGGCGCCCGCCTCACGCGCACCGTCGTCGCCCTCGCCGCCGGCGCCGCCCTCGCCGCGTCCGGCGCGGCCATGCAGGGCATCACCCGCAACCCGTTCGCCGACCCCGGCCTCCTCGGCGTCAACGCCGGCGCCACCACCGCCGTCGTCCTCGCCACGGGCCTCCTCGGGCTCGCCACCCCCGGCGCCTACCTCGTCTCGGCCCTGCTCGGCGCCGCGATCGCCTTCGTCTTCATGTGGACGGTCGCCTCGCTCAGCCCCACCGGCGCCAGCCCCCTCACCCTCGTCCTCGCCGGCGCCGCCACCGCCGCGGTCCTGTCCGCCGTCGCCGGCGCCGTCAGCCTCGTCAAGGTCAACGACCTCAAGTCCACCCGCCGCTGGCAGACCGGCATCGTCTCCGGACGCACCTGGGACCTCATCGTCCCCGCACTCGTCGTCATGGCCGTCGGCCTCGTCCTCGTGCTCTCCCAGGCCCGCGTCCTCGACGCCCTCGCCATGGGGGAGGACGTCGCCACGGGCCTCGGCGTCCCCGTCGTGCGAGGACGCGCCGTCGCCGCCCTCGGTGCCGTCGCGCTGTGCTCCGGCGCCACCGCGCTCGCCGGCCCGATCGGCTTCGTCGGCATCATGGCGCCCCACCTCATGCGCCTCCTCGGCGGACCGGCCCACGCCTGGACCGTCACCGCGGGCGCGCCACCCCTCGCACTACCGTGGCCGGGCGCTCGGCGCCCGGCCACGGACCTCCAGCCTTCACCTCAACCCTGCACACACATCCCCGCCCGGGCCGACGCCCGGTCGGGAGACGGCCCCGGGCCGCCAGAAGAAGGACTCGAACAATGACGTACGACCTCACGACCATCGGCGAGGGCCAGATCCGCTTCACCTGCGAGCGCGGAGAGCGCCTCCAGACCGCCCGTTCCCTCCGTTTCACCGCAGCCGGCTCGGAGGCGAACGTCTCCGGCCTCCTGTCCGAGCTCGGCCGCTCCACCGCCTGGACGACGAAGCTCCCCAAGGGCGAGCTCGCGGACAAGATCGCCCTCGAGTACTCCGCCGTCGGCGTCGACATGAGCCACGTGGTCATGACCGACCACGGCCGCGTCGCCCTCTACTTCCTCGAGCCCGGCGAGTTCCCGCTCCCCGGCAAGGTCACCTACGACCGCGAGTACACGCCCTTCCGGGACATCGTCCCCGAGGAGTTCAACTGGGACGCCCTCCTGGACACCCGCGTCGTCTTCCTCACCGGCATCACCGCCGCCCTCACCGACAACACCGCCCGCGTCGTGCGCTACTTCGCCGACGCCGCCGCCGAGCGCGGCGTCGACATCGCCCTCGACGTCAACTTCCGCTCCCTCCTGTGGAGCGGTGAGAAGGCCCGCGAGGTCCTCGAGCCCATCGCCCGCACGGCCTCCATCCTCTTCTGCTCGCGCTCCGACGCCCGCATCGTCTTCGGGATCGACGGCGAGGGCGTCGACTCCAGCCACGCCCTCCGCGAGGAGATGGGCGTCCCCACCGTCGTGTCCACCGACGGGCGCAACGGCACCTACCTGTCCACGGCCGAGGGCGACAAGACCTACGAGATCAGGTCCGTCCCCGTCATCGACCGCCCCGGCGCCGGCGACTCCTTCGTCGCGGGCACCCTCCACGGCTGGCTCGACGGCGACGTCGACCGCGGCATCCAGATGGGCACCAAGGTCGCCCAGTTCGCCCTCACCCACCACGGCGACCTCACCCACGTGCGGGCCGCCGAGCTCGAGGGCTCCCTCTCCTCGGACATCGTCCGCTGAGCACCGGGGCGTCAGCCCCACAACGCCGCCGTCGGCGGCAGCCCGTGGCCGGGTGCGCGCACCCGGCCACGGGGTCCCACACCCTCTTCGAGAACGGTTTAATGATGAGCACCTCCACCACGGCTGCGCCCGCGGGAGCGCCGGCAGGCCGCACGGCCGCGCAGCAGATCGACAACCACCGCCTCACCGGGCACCAGAAGTCCCTCATCACCATGGCGATCCTGGGCAACGTGTCGGAGTTCTTCGACATGTTCCTCATCGGCTTCATCGTCAACCTGCTGATCGCCGACCCCGCCTGGCACCTCACCGGCTTCCACTCCGGCGTCATCCTCGCCGGCGCGGGCCTCGGCACCGTCCTCGGCTCGATCACCTGGGGCCGCCTGGCCGACATGTTCGGGCGCAAGCACGCCTTCGTGTGGTGCATCGTCGTCCTCGTCATCTTCACCGCCGCCTCGGCCTTCACCCCGACCAACGGCTGGCTGCTCCTGGCGGTCCTGCGCACCGGCGTCGGCTTCGGCGTCGGCGGCCTCAACATCACCTCCGTGCCCTACGTCCAGGAGTTCGTGCCCGCCAAGCAGCGCGGCCTCCTGTCCGGCCTCACGAGCGTCTTCATCCCCGCCGGCATCTTCCTCGGCTCGCTCGCCACCAAGTACCTCGCCGGCCCGATCGGCTGGCGCGGCCTCGTCGCCATCGGCTGCGTCCCGATCCTCCTGCTGCTGTGGGCCCGGGTCGTGCCCGAGTCCCCGCGCTTCCTGCAGACCTCCGGTCGCGAGGAGGACGCCCGCCGCGCCTACGCGTGGGCCATGGAGATCCCCGAGGAGCAGGTCGTTGCCCTCCCGGAGATCCCCGAGGAGACCTCCGCGTCCTACTCCGTCATCTTCCACAAGTACCCGAAGTCGCTCGTCGTCGTCGCGCTCGGCTCCTTCTGCTTCATCCTGGGCTCCTTCACCGTCCAGTCCTGGGGGCAGACGCTGCTCGGCCAGTCCTTCAAGTTCGACGCCGGCCACGTGGCGACCCTCTTCATGCTCGTCTCCCTGGCCGACCTCCTCGGCCGCCTCGGCTCGGCCTGGCTCTCCGACCGCATCGGCCGCCGCTGGACGATGTTCAGCTTCGGTCTCATCGGCGCCGTCGGCGCGCTCATCGCCGCCTTCTCGACCCGCATGGTCGCCTCCGGCTCCGACGTGAGCCAGGTCCACCACGCCGGCTACATCTTCTTCATCGGCATCATCATCGTCATGGCCTTCGGCGACGGCGCCTTCGGCATCCTCAACGCCTTCGGCGGCGAGCAGTTCCCGACGGAGGCCCGCTCCACCGGACTCGGCCTGGGCTACGGCATCGGCGCCATCGCCAAGATCGTCGGACCCTACTTCGTGGGCGCCCTCGTCGGTTCCGGTGAGCTGAGCGCGGAGGTCGTCTTCCTTCCGTTCCTCATCTTCGCGGTGCTGCTCCTCCTGGGCGGTATCACCTACCTCTTCGCCCACGAGACCAAGGGCGAGTCCCTTGAGAGCATCTGAGCGATGGTCGCGGCCCGAGCGGCCGCCCGGCGCCCTCGGACACGGTCCGGCCCCCGACGTCATTGCGACGTCAGGGGCCGGAATCGTTGTGCTGGGAGTCCGCGCGGCGGCGCAGCGCTGCGTCGACGGCGTCGGCACCTGTTGCACAGTGTCGCACCCGCTGCGCGTCCTCGCGCAGGTGCGAGGGCGCGCAGCGGGTGCGAGACCGGAGGAAGGGAATGTGGGTGCGCTGACGCGCGTGGCCGGCTCAGTGCTGGCCGTAGACGTTCTGGTAGCGGTCGTTGAGGGAGTCGACGAGGTCCTGCGGGATGAGGTGGATCTCCCCGCCCTGCCTGGCGATGTGGACGGTGCGGGCGACCTCCTCGCACATGGCGGCGGCCTTGACCGCGCCCCGGGCGTCCTTGCCGATGGTGAAGGGACCGTGGTTGGCCATGAGGACCGCGGGGGACTTGGAGCCCTTGAGGGTCTCGACGACGCCGCGGCCGATCGAGTCGTCGCCGATGAGGGCGAAGGGGCCGACGGGGATCTCTCCGCCGAACTCGTCGCCCATCATGGTCAGGGCGCAGGGGATGGGCTCGCGACGGGCGGCCCAGGCGGTGGCGTAGGTGGAGTGCGTGTGGACGACGCCGCCGACGTCCTCGCGGTGACGGTAGACGTAGGCGTGGGCGGCGGTGTCCGAGGAGGGGGTGAGGGAGGCCGGCGTGCCGTCCTCGATCTTCTCGCCGTCGAGGGTGCACACGACCATGTTGTCGGCGCTCAGCGCGTCGTAGGAGACGCCGGAGGGCTTGATGACGAACAGGTCGGTCTTCTCCGGGCCGTCGCCGCGGTCGACGACGACGCGCTCGGAGACGCTGCCGGCGGTCCACACGACGAGGTTCCAGCGGATGAGCTCGCCGTGGAGGGCGGCGACGCGCTCGCGGGTGTCCTGGACCGCGGCCTGCAGGGTCTCGTCGAGCTCGGCGAGGACGATCTTCTCACTCACGTGATGACTCCTTCGTGATCGGTGCGGCCGGTGGGCCGTGTCTGGGTGGTGGTCCGATTGTCGGTCGCCGGGTGCGGGCACCGCAGCTCCCTGGGTGCACGAATGTGCGAGTGACAACCGCCTAGTAGTATTGACGCATGGTGGCGGCCAGAAACAGTCGCGAGGAGATCGAGCTCTTGCTGCGGGTCTCGCGCATGTATTACGAGGATGGGCGAACTCAAGCCGAGATCTCGCGCGAGATTGGGTACTCACGACCTCACATCTCAAGACTCCTGTCGCAGGCGCGCGCGATAGGAATTGTGCGGATCTCGATCTCTCATCCTTTGGATCATATTCTGGCGATTGAACGTGATCTGCGGGCAGCGCTTCCTCTAACAGGAATCCGTGTGGCGGAGGTTCCTGACTCGGACGTGCTCGGTGCAATCGGACGCTGTGCAGCGGAGCTTCTGAGTGATTGTCTGGTCGACGGCCAGGTGCTCGCTCTCGGCAACGGGCGATCGATTGCGGCAATGGCGCACCATCTTCCCTCGCTTCCGCGTCCGGGCTGTACGGTTGTACAACTTCTGGGCTCGATCGCAGGCGGCATGCCTGCGTGGGGGCGCGACGCCCCCACAATCTGTGCTGCTGTCGCTCAACGTTTAGGGGCTAGGGTTTCGCGAATGTCGATGCCGCTGATCATCGACAACCCGGCGCTCTTGAAACCGCTTATGCGTGAGGAGCGCGTCGCGACCACTCTGGCTCTCGGCGCAAGGGCTGACATCGCGATGGTCGGAGTCGCTGGAATGGACGCTCATGGCGCGGGCAATATCCTAGCGGATTACCTCTCGTCGGACGTGCTGAAGGCTCTTGACGATGGACACGCCATCGGCCACATCCTCGACCATCACTACGACTGGAACGGGAACCAGGTGGTGACGCCTTTGAGCGCACGGACATTGGCGCTGCCGCTGGACGATCTCAAACGCGTGCCGCAGGTGATTGGAGTTGCTGCTGGTCCTGAGAAGGTGGAGGCAATCATCGCGGCTATTCGGGGACGGATCGTCAATACTCTTGTCACGGACTTCGAGACTGCGAACGCGATTCGAAACCGGCTTTGAGGGTGGGATCAGCGATGTCCGCTCCTGGCTGTCCGAGGCCTCTCAATCTCCTGAACGGCGCTTGTTCGACCTAGAGAAGCCCGTGATTCGTTCGGTGAGCCCAGGGCGCTCATCGACATAGTTGGCGCGACGCAACTGGGTGTCGTGGAGGCGCGAACGTAGGCTGGGATCGAGACGACTGACCTGCTTGCCGGTCGCCTTGCGCACGTAGGGGACAACGGACGACTCGCTGCCTGCGACTTGGTCATTCGCGTCGAGGGAGATACCGAGGATCTCACCACCGCACAGAGCCAGGTACAGATAGTCGTCGTCGAAGTGCCCGTCGACCACGTTCTTCCAGGGGTGGAACCTCGGGCCGACGTCTGGGAGATCCTGCTTGATTCCGTCGTGCATGAGCTGGAGTGTCTCTGGCTCGCCGGTCTGGCGGAAAGGATCACTTCGGGCAGCGAGCAGTCGTGAGCGCGGTGCCTCCGTGACGTGCCACAGGAACACGACGGCCCCGACAACCCAGGCTAGGTTGCGGAGCGTCCCAGGTACGACCATGAAGCCCGCTGCCACGCAGCAGAGTGTCAGAAGTACTCCCTGCAGCCCTCGCGAAGGCGTGAACACAGCGGTCCGATAGCGCGTGACTGCGCTGTGGAACCTCGGGGTGTGCGGAGTGCTGACGATGTGCTGCGTAGCAGCGGGGCGTGCCATGGACGAAACCTACTCGGACTGGCGACTGTTCGCGATTCCCTCGAAGATCAGGCGTCCTACGACTGAGCCTCCGTCGAGGACTCCGATGGAGCGCGCCGCTGAGTACGCCGCACGTCCGTGGACGGCTTCCATCTCCTTGGTGGACTCGGAGCCAGCCGCGGCAGCCTCAGCGGCGGCCCCGAGGAGATCCGACTCCGCGGCCGCGTCACCTGCCGCCTGCGCGGCACCGGCGACGAGTGCATCTGCCCCTGGAACGAGCGCATCGATAATCGTCTTTTCGCCAGGCTTGGACTCCGCCTTGTCCATGATGTTTTGGACGCCGGCCCGAAGCGCTTCAGCGGCTGCAGGGAAGTCGACCTCGTCACTCCCCTTGAGGGCCTTTGCCATTCCCATCAGGCCGAAAGTGAGTATAGTCCCGAGGGAGGACGGAGCGGCTTCGTTGAAGACCTTGCCTCCCTTCCGGAGGAGCTGTCCCAGATCGGTGTCCTCGGCTTGCGAGAAGTGAGCGGCGAGGGCGCGGAAGCCGTCGTCCATTGAGATGCCGAGGTCGCCGTCACCGTTGACCTGGTCCAGGCTGACGAGATAATCGCGGTTTGTCTCCATCAGCGCGCTGATCGATGCGGTGACGGAGATCAGAGTGTCCTTGGTGACCATGTCTGCCTCACTTGTTGGTGTTGGTGTAGAAGGGGGTTGAAGCCGGCGCAAGTAGAAGCTTCTTGAGCTCGTCGTCGAGCTTGAAGACGGTGATCGAGAGACCGGCCATCTCCATGGAGGTCGCGAACTCTCCGATGTGCGGCATAACGATCGAGACTCCCTTGGCCTTGAGACGGTCGCTCACTCCGCGGTACACAATGAACTGTTCCTCAAGCGGAGTCGACCCCAGACCATTGATCATGACAGAGACCTCGTCCCCGGCGGTCAGCGGCATGTCAGCCTCGATCGTGTCGAGGATGCGCTCCGCGATCTGGTCGGCCGTGAGCATCTTCTCCACTGAGATTCCGGCCTCGCCATGGATGCCCATACCGATCTCGATCTCGTCGTCGGCGATGGTGAAGGTGGGTTCACCGACCTTCGGCACGATGCATGGGGAGAGTGCGACACCCATCGTACGAATGTTGGCCAAGGCCTTCTCCGTCACCGTGACTACCTCGTCGAGCGAACGGAGCTCGTCGGCTGCTGCGCCGGCGATCTTGTAGGCGTAGACGATACCTGCGACGCCTCGACGCTTGTCCGCACGTTCCGCCGGCGACGAGGCGACGTCGTCGCGGCCGAGCAGTTGGCGTGTCTCGATATCGTCGAATTCGACGTCCTCACAAGCCATCCGGAAGTTGAAGATGTCGCCGTTGTAGTTCCCGTACAGGCACAGCACACCCGCGCCGTCGTCGCATGCACGGATCATGTCGGCCATCTTCTCCGATGAGGGCGAGGCGAAGACCTCACCGACGGCGCAGCCGTCGATCATTCCGGAGCCGACATAGCCCAGGAAGAGAGGTAGATGGCCCGAGCCGCCGGCGGTGACGATTCCCACCTTCCCTGCCTTGCGCGGGTACTTCGACACGAGCACGCGGAAGTCGTCATTGAGGAAGTCAACGCGATCGCCATAGGCCGCGCGGATTCCCTCCATCGTGTCCTGGACGAAGGAGTCTGCGGAGTTAAGGATTTTCTTCATGGGGGAGCCTTTCTCGGGGCAGGTCAGTTCTCTCGGACGCCCCACGCCTCGCGGAGCAGCTCGGGGTGCTTCTCGAGGTGGGCGTAGTCGTTTACTCGTTCGAGCGACATCTCTCCGGTGACGGCGTCAACGTCGAGCTCGGTGATGCCGCAGTTCTCGAATCTGCGACCGATCACCCTCCACCGTTGGGGAGGAGCTCCGAGAACATAGGTCACAACAGCTCGGATGACGACGCCGTGGGTGATGATGCCGATGCGGTCGGCCCCCGAGTTCGCGATGTGTTCGAGCTCGGGGACGACGCGCTCGATAACGTCGGAGATCGACTCACCCCCCGGATAGTGGACGTCCCTGTCGATGCGTAGCTGCGCAGCCTGGAACTCCACGAACCTGGTGTCGATCTCACTTGTGGTTAGCCCCTCCATCTGCCCGAAGTTCAGTTCGCGCAGGGCAGGGACGATGGTGAGGGGGACGTGCAGCGAGGCGTTGATGTGTTCCGCTGTCTGGCGGGCACGGATCATGTCGCTGGCGACGAGAGAGGTGAGACTCCACGTGCTCAGCCGCTTGCCCGTGAGCCGAGCCTGCTGCACGCCCTCCTCGGATAGGCCGACGTCGACATTGCAACGGCTGTCGCTCTGCCGTCCATGACGGATGAGATAGATGCGCATGTCGACATCAGCCTGGTCAGCGCGCGTTCGGGAACTTGATCTCGGACGGGTAGGCCCACTTCTGCAGCTCGTCCTGCTCGAAGTACTCGGGCTCCTGGCCGCCGTTAGCGGTGAGCGCGTGGTGGTAGAGTTCTGCGAGTTCCTCGATGTAGGAGGCCTTCAGGAACGCCTCGTAGATGTTCCGGTCGTCCAGGGCGACTGATCCGTGCTTCTCGAGCAGGATGCAGTCAGCCTCCGCTGCGGCTTCACGAACGAAGTCAGCGAGCTCTGGCGTACCCGGTCGGCCATAAGGCGCGACCGGAATGCGTCCCTTAGTGAGACCGAGGTTGGCGACCTCGTAGACGATTGCCGGGATCGGCTTTCGGAGCACGGCGAAGGACGTCGCATATGGCGAGTGAGTGTGCACGATGGCACGCACCTCGGGCCGGGCCTTGTAGATCTCGATGTGCATGAGCACCTCGGACGTCGGGCGGAGGCCGGACTCGTTCTCAATCACGTTGGCGTCTAGATCCATGACGACGACGTCGCGCGGGCTCATCTGGTCACGGTCGAGGCTCGTCGGTGAGACGACGAACAGGCCCGTCTCGGTGTCCCGGATCGAGAAGTTGCCGGACTTGTGCTTGCAGAGGCCATCGTGTTGCGCGCGCTTGGCGACGGTGACAAGGTCTGCCTTGAGGGACTCGAGCATTGTTCTTGACTCCTTATGTTGTGTGATGCAGCCGATCTGGTTCTCTCACGCCTCGACGTCAGCAGCCTGGGCTGCGCGCGCGGCGTTGCGCTCAGTAATGAGCTCGCGGGAGTAGAGCACGAAGCAGACGAGCCAGATGACGAAGATGATGAGCGGCATGAAGTTGCCGTCCACGATCTGTGCGAGGTGGGAGAGGGCATAGGTGAAGATCGGTGCGTCGATCGACGAGTTCGAGATCATCTGGCCCTTCTCGAGGTCAACGGCGTGCGTCGAATTCGCGAGTTGCGTCATGAAGGGGGCGAATGCCGTTCCGACCCACAGGAACACAGGCGCGAAGATCGTGCACTGGATCAGCATGCGGATGATGTTGCCCTTCGAAGCGAAGTAGGCGGCGACCGCGATGCAGACGTTGATGATTCCCGCGAACGGGAGGATCTCGTTGCCGGGGAGGAAGAAGGAGAACAGAAGGGTGACGGGGATCGTCCAGATCACGGCGAGCCAGATCTCGTTCGCCCCACCAAGGAACGGCCAGTCGAGGCCAACGAAGAGCTGGCGGTCGCTGAATCGCTTCTGCATGTACTCGGAGATTGCGTTTGAAATTGGCTCGAGCGCCTGCATGAAGTACTTTGAGATGACAGGGAAGAGCGTGAGCGCAGTCGCGGCCTGGATTCCCAGGGTGAGCGTCTCCGCGACACCAAAGCGAGCCAGAAGACCGAAGATAATACCCAGGATGAATCCGAGGATGTGGTTCTCGGCGAAGATGCCGACCTTGTCACGAAGGTCCGCAGCATCGAACGAGCGGTTGAGCCCCGGGATCTTGCGCAGGAGCCAGTCGATGGGGTACATCGGCGCTGCAAGGAAGATCATGCGGTGCGTGATCGTGACGCCGGGGATACCAGACATGGTCTCGACACGGTACTGGTGGTAGTCGGCTGCCTTAAGCTCGAAGACAGTCTGGACTGCGGCGAAGATGAAGGCGAGCCAGACGGAGTCGGTGATGTAGTACACGGCGACTGCTGTGAAGATCTTGCCCCACACGTTCCACAGATCCGCGTTGAAAGTCTCCGTCCACTTCAAGAGGATGAGGACCACGTTGATCCCGATCACGATCGGGAACATGAGGAAGGCGTAGGGCCAGGACCATGAGATGGTGGACATCGTGGTCCAGCCGCCGTCCGTGATTGGAAGGGAGACGCCAACGGTCTTCGACATCGCCTGTGCGGCGGGCGTGATCGCGCTTGTCATGTAGTTGATGAGCATCGTCATCCCGGAGAATGCGACGCCCAAGGTGATGCCGGCGGAGATCGCGTCCTTGATCTTCATGCGGACGAGGAGACCCGCGATGATGATAATTATCGGGACGAAGATCGCGGCACCGAGCGAAAGCAGGAAGTTCACTCCATCCTGGAGCACGTGCATAGTTGATCGACCTTTCTATGTGCGGCTTCAGGCGTTCACTTGCCGTCGTAGGCGTGGATCGCGTCGATGAGCTTCTTGAGTTCCGCGTCCTGACCCATGCCAGTGAGGAAGGCGATCCCGTTGATAGTGGGCACGCTGCGTTCCTTCTGCTCGCGCACGATGGTGATGTATGCAGCGGCGCCGGCGAGATGACGGTCGACCGACTTGAGGTCGACTGCCTCGACATCGGCGTTGACCTTCGCCTCCTTGAGAAGGCGGGTGACCTTGCTGGCGACCGTCTGTGATGTGGCGACTCCGCTTCCGCAGGCGACGATGACCTTGGCGCTCATAATGGGTCCTCCTTAAAGGGTGATGAGGCGCAGTGGGGTGGTGTGGTCTGGGTCAGGACTCGAGCCCCGACATGGTGATAAGCGCGTCGAAGTACTCGTTCTCTGTGCGCGCCTGGTCCAGGCGCTCCATGAAGGATGGATCCTGGAAGTTCTCGAGAAGGATCTGGAGGAGCTCTACGTGGCCGTCCTCCTTCTTGAAACCGAGCATGAAGATGAAACGCACGGGGTGGGTCTCGTCATTGTTCGCCATCTCGTGCCAGAGCACGGGCTTGGCGAGACGAGTGGAGGCGATGAATGGCTCGATGACGTGAATTGCGTCCGAGTGCGGGATGGCGATGGCCTCAGGCTGAGTAGGGAGGGCGGTCGGGTAGATCTCCTCGCGGGCCTTGATGGCGTCGAGGAAGGTGTCCTCGACGTAACCCGATGCGCGAAGCTTTTCGACCATGCGGTTGAAGAAGTCTTCCTGGTCCTCAACGTTCCAGTCCAGCTGGATGAGGTCGCGCTTTAGCAGGTCCTTCTGCATGTGTCCTCCTCGACGCAATACGGACCGCGGGTGCGCGTCTTCACGCAGCCGCGTGCCGGTCGGTGCCGGCGACCTCCGAAGAGTAGGTCGAGTTGGGTGGAGTCTCTAACCGTCCGATGTACAGATGTACATCGAGCGGGCGCGTGATGTGTGCCGCAATCCGGTTGTGGCCTGGGAATCGGCGACTGTCGAACCGTGACAACGGATGCAATAGCACAAAGGTACATGTAGGGGAACGGTGTCGGGTGAGTTGGGGGCCTGGCTCACCAGTAGCAGGCCAGCGGTCCGCTCGGTCCCTCGATCACCTGGATCCGCGTCCCGAAGATCTCCGAGAGCACCTCCGTGCGCATGATCTCCTCGCAGGTGCCGAAGCGCGCCACCCGGCCGTCCTTGACCGCGCAGATCCGGTCCGCGTACCGGGCCGCCACGTTGACGTCGTGCACGACGATGAGGACCGTCCGCCCGAGCTCCGCCGCCGCCCGCTCGAGGTGCCCCATCATCTCCACCGAGTGGGCGACGTCGAGGTTGTTGAGCGGCTCGTCCAGGAGCACGTAGTCCGTCTCCTGGCACAGCACCATCGCGACGTAGGCGCGCTGCCGCTGCCCTCCGGAGAGCTCGTCGAGGTAACGGCCCTCGAGCTCGGTGAGCCCCAGGAAGTCGATGTAGCGGGAGACGACCTCCTCGTCCTCCCGGGTCAGTCGCCCACCCGAGTAGGGGAAGCGTCCGAAGCCGACGAGCTGGCGCACCGTGAGCCGCGTGATGAAGTGGTTCTCCTGACGCAGCACCGAGAGCACCCGCGCGAGGTCCTTGGAGCGCGTGCGCGCCACGTCCATCCCGGCGACCTCGATGACGCCCTCGTCGATGTCGAGCAGCCGCCCGATCATGGTGAGCAGCGTCGACTTGCCGGCGCCGTTGGGGCCGATGAAGGCGGTGATGCCGCCGGTCGGGATCTCCAGGTCGACCGGGCCGATGGCGACCTCGGGGGTGTAGACCTTGGTGACCTTCTCGAGGGTGATCACAGGCGTCCCTTCCGCAGGACGACGACGAGGAAGGTCGCGCCGCCGACGAGCTCGATGATGATGGAGACGACGCCCTGGGCGCCGAAGACGTGCTTCATGAGGAAGTACGACCCCGTGAGGACGAGCAGCGCGAGGCTGACGGCCATGGGGAAGAGGTGGCGGTGGTCGTAGGTGTCGCTCGCCTGGTACGCCAGGGTCGCCACGAGGAAGCCCAGGAAGGTCATCGGCCCGACGAGCGCCGTCGAGACCGCCATGAGGACCGAGACGAGCATGAGGACCGCCACCGACCAGCGGCGGTGGTCGACGCCCAGGCCCGTCGCGGCGTCCCGGCCGAGGGCCAGCACGTTGAGGCGCCGCGAGGCCAGCGCGAGCAGCGCCGTCGCGCCGACGACCAGCGGCAGCGCCACCGGGTAGTACTCCGAGTCGGCGTTGTTGACCGAGCCGAACAGCCGCGCGGTGAGCACGTCGAACTCGCTCGGTGTGAGCAGGCGCTGCATGAAGGTCGACACGCTGCCGAGCCCCGTCCCGATGACGACGCCGATGAGCAGCATCGCGTGGACGCTCGCCCTCCGGCTCGTGAGCAGCCAGGAGTACAGGACGAGCGAGAGGCCGACCATCGCGATGACCTGGCCGACGAAGGTCGTGAGCGTGCGCGCCGCGGTGAGCCCCGTGACGCCCAGGAGGTAGACGGTCGTCGTGTGGATCGCCCGGTAGAGCGACTCGAAGCCCATGATCGACGGCGTGAGCAGGCGGTTGGCCGTCACCGTCTGGAAGGCGACGGTCGCCATCGCCTGGCACACGGCCACGACCGTCATGGCGACGACGGAGTCGGCGCGGCGCCGGGCGATGAGCCAGAAGGCGCGTGTGCCCGGCTCCATGGGGTTGTCCCAGGCCAGCAGCCCGGCCGCGCACGCCAGGGCCGCCGCGGTGACCGCGAGGTAGACGAGCCACCAGCGGCGCCGGGCGCGCGCCGTCGGGAAGGCCCCGGAGCGCCGCTCGCGGGCCGGCGCCTGCCGGGCGCCCGAGACGAGGGCGTCCGCGGACCCGGGCGTCGTCGCGGCCGCGGAGGAGGTCGCCGTCGTCGTGCTCATGAGGACCTCCCGGTGCGGCGCAGGATGAGCGCCACGAAGACGACGGCGCCGACGATGCCCAGGACGACGGAGACCGGCACCTCGAAGGGCGAGATGATGGTGCGTGCCAGCAGGTCGCAGGCGGTGACGAGCCCGGTCCCGGCCAGGCACACCCACGGCAGGTTGGAGCGTAGTTCGTCGCCGCGCAGCATCGAGACGAGGTTGGGGACGATGAGCCCGAGGAAGGGCAGGGAGCCGACGACGACGGTGACGACGCCCGTCGCGACGGCCACGAGCGCCGTCGCCGCGAGGACGACCCGCTCGTAGTCGACGCCGACGCTCGTCGCCACGTCCTGCCCCAGGCCCGCCACCGTGAGGCGGTCCGCCATGGCGAAGACCCCGGCGACGACCGCGAGGACGATCCACAGGACCTCGTACTGGCCGCGGTACACGCTCGTGAAGGAGCCCTGGAACCACGTGCCGAGCGACTGCAGCGTGTCCGTCTCCAGGGCGAGGAAGGTCGACACGGCGCTCACCACCGAGCCGAGCATGATGCCGATGAGCGGCACGAGCAGGGAGGAGCGCAGCGAGACCCGGCGCAGCAGCGCGAAGAAGACCATGGTGCCGACGAAGGCGAAGACGACGGCGACGACCATCCGGCCCAGCACGCTCGTGCCCGGCGCGACGATCATGACGGCCAGCAGTCCCAGGCCCGCCCACTCGGTCGTGCCGGTCGTCGTGGGCTCGACGAAGCGGTTCTGAGTGATGAGCTGCATGACGAGGCCGCACATGGCCATCGCGGCGCCGGCCAGGACGAGGGCGATGGTGCGCGGGACGCGCACGGCGAGGAACATCCGCGCGCCGTCGCCGTGGGACAGGATCGAGTACTCGCCGGTGGCGAGGCTCGCTCCGAGCAGCGCGAGGACGACGCCGGTCCCGACCACGAGGGAGGGCGTGAGGAGCCGGCCCCGGGACCGCCGGGCCGGGCCCGGAGCGGGGCGCGCCCCCGCCGCGGGCGCGGCGGGGGCGTCGCTCACGGGCGGAGCGCTGGGGGAGGGCACGCCGCTCAGGCCTTCTCGGAGGCCGTCGCGGGCGCGGAGGCGCCGTCGGTGGAGCCGGAGGCGCCCTCGAAGGCGTCGGCGATGTCGTTGAGGATCTCCGTGTAGGTGATGATCGACTCGTTCGTGTACGTGTCCGCCGGGGCGTAGACGACCTGGCCCTTGCGCAGGGCGGTGACGTCGCTCAGTGCGGTGTTGGACTCGAGGACGTCCTTGGCGGGCTTGTAGTCCGCCTTGTCGGCGGAGATGGCGCCGTCGCGGTCCAGGACGAGGATCCAGGCGGGGTTCGACTCGGCGATGGCCTCGACGGAGACGTCGTCGCCCTCGTGGTTGGAGGAGGCTCCCTCCACCTCGAGCGCGGGCTTGAGGCCGAGGAGGTCGAAGACCGGCCCGTAGGTGCGGCCGACGGTCGGGGCGACGTAGCCGATCTCGCCGCCGGAGACGTTGACGGCCATGACGGTGGAGGTCCCGTCGTAGGCGGCCTTGGCGCGGTCGAGGGCCTTGTTGAAGTCGGCGACGAGGGCGGCGGCCTCGTCCTGCTTGCCGAAGATCTCTCCGAGGGCGGTCGTGTGGCGCTCGAGCTCGGCGTCCAGCGGCTCGCCGTCGCGCGGCTCGAGGTCCACCAGGGGCGTGCCCTCGGTGAGGGCCGCGATGTCCTCGTCGTACTGGCTGAAGCGCTGGCCGGAGACGATGAGGTCCGGCTTGGCGGCGACGAGGGCCTCGAGGTCGGGCTCGCGGTGGTTGCCGACGTCGACGACGTCGTCGACGTCGTAGGCGGTCACGGTGGAGGGGATGAGGCCCTTGGGGACGGCGACGACGGGCACGCCCCAGTCGGCGAGGACCTCGAAGGATCGGTTGTCGAGGACGGCGGCCGCCTTGACCGGCGTCGTGACCTCGACGGTGCCGTTGTTGGCCTTGATCGTGACGGTGCCGGCGGTCTGGGCGGCGCTCGCGGCGGTGGTGGAGCCGGCGGCGCCGGTGGCGTCGGCGCTCGTGCCCGAGCCGGCGGAGCAGGCGGTGAGGGCCAGGGAGGCCGTGAGGGCGAGCGAGAGCATCGCAGGGATCTTGCGGGACATCGTGAACCTTGGTGTTCCGGGGACAGGAGCTACCGCGGGGACGCGGGCCGGGGCCCTCACGACGCAGCGTCGAGTTAGGTAAGGGCAACCTCAGCGAGTAAGAACGTATCCGAGTGGCGATATTCGATGCAAGCCGCGTTCCGCCAGCGCCGACCGCGCCGGGACGGCGGACGGCCCCGCCCTCCCGGTGCGAGAGGGCGGGGCCGTCAGACTGATGCGCGTGTCCCTGCCGGAGCCCAGGGGGACTCGTCGGCGGAGACCCGGCCGACTCAGGCGCGCGCGGCGGCGAGGGCCTGCGAGGCGACCTCGGCGACGTGCTCGCCGGTGAAGCCGAACTCCTCGAAGAGCCGCGCGCCCGGGGCCGAGGCGCCGAAGTGCTCGATGGAGACGCAGGCGCCCGAGTCGCCGACGTACTGGTGCCAGCACATCGCGATACCGGCCTCGACGGAGACCTTGACGACGTCACGGGGCAGCACGGCCTCGCGGTAGGCGGTGTCCTGCTCCGCGAACCACTCGAGGCACGGGGCGGAGACGACCCGGGTCGGCGTGCCCTGGTCCTGGAGGATCTCGCGGGCCCTGACGGCGACGTCGACCTCGGAGCCCGTGGCGATGAGGACGAGCTGGGGTGCGACCTCCGCGCCGTCGGCGCCGGTCGCCTCGGCGAGGACGTAGGCGCCCTTGGCGACGCCCTTCGCGGCCTGCTCGGCGGTCGTGTTGACGGTGAGGTTCTGACGGGACAGAACGAGCCCGGCGGGGGTGTGGTGCCGCTTGAGGATCTCGTGCCACGCGGCGGCGGTCTCGTTGGCGTCGCCGGGGCGCACGACGTCGAGACCGGGGATGGCGCGCAAGGAGGCGAGGTGCTCGATCGGCTGGTGGGTCGGACCGTCCTCGCCGACACCGATGGAGTCGTGCGTCCACACGAAGGTCGAGGGCGCCTCCATGATCGCCGCGAGGCGGACCGCGGCGCGCATATAGTCGGCGAAGACGAGGAAGGTGCCACCGTAGGCGCGCGTGATGGAGTTCAGGCTGATGCCGTTGAGGATGCCCCCCATCGCGTGCTCGCGGATGCCGAAGTGGATGGTGCGGCCGAAGGGGCCGTCACCCTCCTTCTGGGCGAGTGACTCGGGCAGGAAGCTCGGCTCGCCCTTCATCGAGGTGTTGTTGGAGCTGGCGAGGTCCGCCGAGCCGCCCCACAGCTCCGGGACGACCGGAGCCAGGGCGTCCAGGACCTTCCCGGAGGCGGCGCGCGTGGCGATCGACTCGCCGGGCTCCCACGTGGGCAGGGCGTCCGCGAGGCCCTCGGGGAGCCGCTCCTCCTGGACGCGGTCGAGGAGCTCGGCGCCCGCCGGGTTGCCCGCCTTCCAGGCGCCGAAGCGGGCGTCCCAGTCCCCGTGGGCGGCTTCGGCGCGCTCGGCAGCGTGCCGGCGCGTGTAGGCCAGGATCTCCTCGGGGACGTCGAAGCTCTTCTCCGGGTCCAGGCCGAGTGCCTTCTTCAGGCCGGCGACCTCGTCGGCGCCGAGCTTGGCGCCGTGCGAGGACTCGGAACCCTGCTTGGTGGGGGCGGGCCACGCGATGATCGTGTGCAGGCGGATGAGCGAGGGCCGCGTGGTCTCCGCGCGGGCGGCCTCGAGAGCGGCGTGGAGGGCGGCGTAGTCCTCCTCGTACTCGCCTCCGGTGGTCCAGTCGACGTCCTGGACGTGCCAGCCGTAGGCCTCGAAGCGGGCCGAGGGGTCCTCCGTGAAGGAGATGTCCGTGCTGCCCTCGATGGAGATGTCGTTGTCGTCGTAGATGGCGATGAGGTTGCCGAGCTGCTGGGTGCCGGCGAGGGATGCGGCCTCCGCGGCGACGCCCTCCTGCATGCAGCCGTCTCCGAGCACGGTGTAGACGTAGTGGTCGAAGACGGACTCGCCGGGAGCCGCCTTCGGATCGAGGAGGCCGTGCTCGCGGCGCGCCGCCATCGCCATGCCGACCGCGTTGGACACGCCCGCGCCGAGCGGACCGGTCGTCGTCTCGACACCCTTGGTGTGGTGGTACTCCGGGTGGCCGGGGGTCAGTGAGCCCCACTGGCGCAGCTCCGCGAGGTCGCTCACCTCGAGGCCATAGCCGGCGAGCGTCAGCTGGACGTACTGGAGGAGCGAGGCGTGCCCAGCGGAGAGGACGAAGCGGTCGCGTCCCAGCCAGAGCTCGTCGGAGGGGTCGCCCGTCATCTCGTACTGGTAGAGGAGGTAGGCGACTCCGGCCAGGGAGATCGGGGTGCCGGGGTGGCCGTTGCCGGTCTTCTCGACGGCGTCGGCCGCCAGCGCCTTGGAGATGTTGATCGCCTTGAGGTCCTTCTCGGACAGCTCGAAGGTCTCGTTGCTCATGCAGGACTCCTTCATCGGTTGAGGCTTCTGGCCGGGCGGGGCGTCGGGACCGCTCCGGCGGGCACGGCCGCATCCTCTCGCGAGGGTGCGACGCCGGACAACCGGGCCCGAGCACGGATGTGCACGGCTCTGACCGGCGTGCGTCGCATCGCACCCGTGGTACGCGACCGGGTCGTAGGAGGCGTACGAAGCGGCACCCCGATCGGCCGCACGGGCGATGGCTCGTCGGTGCCGGACGGGGCGGTCCCGGGGCCCACTCGGTCGAGTCCCCCGCCACCCGCGCGACGTCCCTCCCACCGGTCCCGACGCTGGCCGTTGGGCTCGCCTGGGAGAGAGGATGACCCCATGATCAACGGAGAGCTCATCGACCTGCGCGCCGGCGACTACGAGGCGCGCGTCGCCACCGCCGGTGCCACCCTCGTCCACCTGCGCCGTGCCGGGCGCGACCTCGTCGTCCCCTTCGACGCCGAGACCTCCCTGCCCTGCGGCTGGCAGGGCCGCGCCCTCGTGCCCTGGCCGAATCGCGTCAAGGACTCCCGCTACACCTACGGGGGCGAGGAGTACCTCCTGCCCTGCAACGAGCCGGAGACCGGCTCCGCGCTCCATGGCCTCGTCGGATGGTCCGACTTCCAGGTCGCCAGCGACACCGCCGCCGAGGACGGCACGGACGAGCCCGAAGGCGACGCACCCGACGACGCGCGCCAGCCTCTGAGCGAGGTCGCCCTCGAACTGAGCCTGCCGGCCTCCTACGGCTACCCGTGGGCGCTCGAGGTCTCCGTCCGCTTCGCGCTCGACGCCGTCACCGGCCTCACCGTGACCACCACGACGACCAACGTCGGGGCCGCCGTCGCCGCGCCGCACGTCCCGGGAGCCCCCGAGGACGACGGAGGGCAGCTGCCGGCCCCGTACGGCGTCTCGGCCCACCCGTACCTCACGCGATCCGTGCCGCTGGACGAGTGCGTCCTCACCGTCCCGGCCGCGACCGTCCTCGACGCCGACCCCGAGTCGATGGCCCCCGCGGGCCGGCGACCGATCGAGGGCACGGAGTGGGACTGGCGCGAGGGCCGCCCGGTGGGGGAGACCTCCACCGACAACGCCTACACGGGCCTGCCCGACGGCCTGTGGGAGGTCCGACTCGCCGGCGGCGAGCCCGGTACCGTCGTCATGACGGCCGAGGCGCCGTGGGTGCAGGTGTACACCGGCGAGCACCTCTTCCGCCGCGGCGTCGCCGTCGAGCCCATGACCTGCCCCCCGAACTCCTTCAACACGGGGGACGACCTCGTCACTCTCGCGGTGGGGGAGTCGCACTCATTCAGCTACTCGCTGCGCGAGGACCGCTGATCCGGCCCCGCCAGGCGGGAGCGCCGCGTCCGCCCCTGCTACAAGTCACGCCCCTGCGAACCGGGCAGGTGGTGGCACCCGCCGCCCCTTCGAGGAGACCGTCATGACCGACCAGCCCGCCTCCGTTCCCGGCACCCCCGGGGCGGTGCCCGCGTCCTGCGCGCTCGCCGACCTCGAGGTGCTCCCCGCCCGGCTCGCGCCCGACGGCGTCCTCGAGGTCCTCGTCGAGGTGACGAGCCTGCTCGCCGAGCCGAGCCGCCCCGTCGTCGCCGTGCGCGCCGCTGCCCGCGACGGTGCGCCCGAGCGCCGCCTCGACGCCGCCGTCATGCGCCTCGACCCCGCCCAGCGCAAGTGGGCCACCTTCCGTGTTCCGGCCGCGGCGCTCGCCGTCGGCGAGGGGGACGACCGCTGGACCGAGCCCGCTGAGGAGGTCCTCGTCGTCGGCGTCGAGGACGGCGACGGCCGCCTCCTACCCGAGCCGCTGCTCACGACGACGATCGCGGTCGTGGGGGAGCGGACGCCCGCACCGGCGTCATGGGAGCGTCTGCCCGAGTCCGTCACCTGCGAGGGCCGACCGGTCCTCGGCGTCGACGAGAACCTCTGCGACCCCGCCGAGCGGGACGGCTGAGCCCGGGCCCGGTCAGCGGGTGCTCAGCCCCGGTTGGCGAAGCGCTCGAGGAGCGCGGCGTCGCCGCCCACGACGAGAACGTCCTCAGCGGACACGAGCGTGTCCGGCGCGGCGTACTCGAAGGGCTCGCCCGGGCTCATGAGGCCGAAGACCGTCACGCCGTAGCGCGAGCGGATCTTCGACTCGCCGATGGTGAAGCCGACGAGCTCGCGCGGCGGGCGCATCTTGACGATGGTGAAGCCGCCCTTCTCCATCTCGATGTAGTCAAGCATGCGGCCGGAGACGAGGTGCGCTGCGCGCTGCCCGGCGTCGAACTCGGGGTAGACGACGTGGTGGCAGCCGATGCGGCGCAGGATGCGGCCGTGGGCGCGGGAGACGGCCTTCGCCCAGATCTGCGGCGTCTCGAGGTCGACGAGGTTGCCGGCGATGAGGACGCTCGCCTCCAGCGAGCTCGCGGCGCCGACGACGGCGGTGCCGAACTCGGTCGCGCCGAGCTGCTCGAGGGCCTCCATGTCCGTGGCGTCGGCCTCGACGAGCGGGATGCGGCCGGTCCACTGGCGCACGATGAGCGGGTCGGACTCGACGGCGAGCACCTCGCGACCGAGGCGGTCGAGGGTCGCGGCGACGGCCGAGCCGAAGCGGCCGAGCCCGATGACGAGGGTCGAGTCGGTGCGGTCGGTGCTGGCGGGCATGGTGCTCCTGGGGTCGTGCGAGGGGAGTCGCCGCGAGGGGTGCTCCCGCTGCCCTCACAGTAGTCGCGGGCGCCCCGGCGGTCGCTCAGCCGATGAGGGGGCGCTCGGCGGGCATGCGGATGACGCGGCGCCGCTCGCGCATCGCCAGGGCGCTCGTGGCGGTCATCGTGCCGACGCGGCCGATGAACATGAGGCCGACGATGACGTACTTCGCGCTGAGCGGCAGGATCGGCGTGATGCCGGTGGACAGCCCCACGGTCGCGAAGGCGCTGATGACCTCGAAGAGGATGCGGTCGAGGGTGAGGTCGGTCAGCTGGAGGAGGAGGAGCGTCGCGACCCCGACGATCGTCGAGCCGATGAAGGCGACGGCCACGGACAGGCGCACGGTGGACAGGGTGATCCGCCGTCCGAAGGCCTCGATGTCCCGGTCGCCTCGGGCCTCGGCCATGATCGCCAGGACGAGGACGGCGAAGGTGGAGACCTTGATGCCGCCGGCCGTCGAGGCCGAGCCGCCGCCGACGAACATGAGGGCGTCCTGGAGGAACCAGGTCGCCTCGTGCATGTGCTCGGGCGCGATGGTCGACAGCCCGGAGGAGCGCGCGTTGACGCCGTTGATGAGCGCCGTGAGGACCTTGCCGCCCAGCGGCAGCCCGCCGTAGGTGTTCGGGTTCGTCCACTCGAAGACGGCGATCGCGAGCGAGGACGCGACGGTTAGCGCCGTGTAGGTCGTCAGCGTCAGCTTCGTGTGCAGCGTCCACAGCCGCGGACGGCGCACGTGGCGCTGGATGTCGAGGATGACGGGGAAGCCGACGGCGCCGACGAAGGTGCCGACGACGATCGGCAGGCCCATCCACCAGTCGCTCGCGTAGGGGGTGAGCCCCTCCGGCATGACGACGAAGCCGGCGTTGTTGAAGATCGACAGCGCCATGAAGACGCCGTACCACAGGGCCGTGGGCAGGTCCTGCCCGTGCGTGAGGAAGCGTGGGACGAGCACGAGGGTGAGGACGCCCTCGCAGCCGAGCGCCGTGTAGATGACGGCTCGGAGCAGGCTGGCGACGTCGCCGAGCCGGGACTGGTTCTCGGAGGCGGCCAGCATGCGCTGGGTGAGGCTGACGTGCCGGGACACGGCGAAGGAGAGCAGGGAGGCGAGCGTCATGATGCCGAGGCCGCCGACGGCGGCGCCCGCGATGATGACCGCCTGCCCGAAGGTCGACCAGTACGTCGCGGTGTCCACGGTGGTGAGCCCGGTGACGCAGACGGCGGAGGTCGCGGTGAAGAAGGCGTCGATGAACGACGCCCGCTCGAGCCCCGCGGCGGTGGCGACGGGCAGGCAGAGCAGTCCGGTGATGGCGGCGATGATGGCGGCGAAGACCGCGACGGCCAGCCGGGCGGGGGCGAAGCGCGCGGCGCGCTCGACGCGGCCACGCAGCCGCAGGACGCTGCGCAGACGCGCCAGGACGCCGGCGTCCGCGTAGGCGACGTCGTCGGCTGCGACGACGGCCTCCCCGGAGGGGGCGTGGGCGCCCGTGGTGCGGCGCCGCGAGACGGCCGGGCGCACGGGGGCGTGCCAGTGGCGTCGGCCGCCACGGGTGCCCGTGGGGCGGTCGGGGGAGCTGCTCGGGGAGGGCACGGGCGTCATTGTGGCCCCCTGTACCCGCCGCTTCCATCCTCCCTGGTCGACACACAGGTGACTGGAGTGTGAGTTGCGACGTGTGTGGCGTCTGAGAGTGAGAACGACCTGTGCGACACGAGGGGTGCGGGATATATTGACCCCAGCACCGGAGCGGTCCGTGGGCGGTCCTCGAGACCCTTGCGAACGCCGTCGGCCCCGCCGCTCCGCGCCTCACTAGCAGACCTGACGACGGGACCTCAGCACCCATGGCACCGGGCATCCCCAGCTCCTCCGGCGCTTCGAGCGCACCCTCCTTCCTCACCGTGGCCGAGGTGGCCGCGATGCTGCGCGTCTCGAAGATGACCGTCTACCGCATGGTCCACTCCGGCGACCTGCCCGCGATGCAGGTCGGACGTTCCTTCCGCGTCCCCCAGCGCGCCGTCGAGGAGTACCTCTCCGTCGGCCTGGGTGACTGGGGCCACGAGGACTCGGAGTCGACCGGCTCCTGAGAGCCGGTAGGATGGGCCGGTCACCCGAGTGGCCGCAGTGACCCGTCCACGAGACCCGTCACCGATCGACCACCCGCTCGCCCGGCCCGCCGACCCCGTCGGCACCGGAGAGAGCGAGCACCCGGCACGCACGACCTAGAGGAGTCCCCATGGGATCTGTCATCAAGAAGCGCCGCAAGCGCATGGCCAAGAAGAAGCACCGCAAGCTGCTGCGCAAGACGCGTCACCAGCGTCGGAACAAGAAGTGACGGTCACCTGTTGACCCGGAGGCCCCGCACCACGGAGTGCGGGGCCTCTTCTTCTACTCTGGCACCGTGCCAGAGCGCGGGCCCGCGCCCGCCGTCCGACCGAGCACCACCAGGAGCGTCCTGAGCATGTCCGAGACCCCAGCCGCGACCCCCACCGCCCAGTACGGGCTGAGCGTCCCCGAGACGCTGGAGCAGGACGAGATGTGCATGATGCCGATCTCCGTCCACGCCGGACGCGAGGACTGGCCCGCAGGCGTCGAGGCCCTCGCCCGCCCCCTGGACCCCGCGGCCCCCGCCCCCACCACCCTCGCCGAGCTCACCACCCTCCGGGTCGGCGGCCCCGTCCGCGACTACGTCGAGACCACCACCGAGGCCGAGCTCATCGACGCCGTCCGCGCCGCCGACGCCGACGGCACCCCTCTCCTCGTCATCGGCGGCGGCTCCAACGTCCTCGCCTCCGACGCCGGATTCGACGGCGTCGTCGTGCGCGACGCCCGCACCGACGTCGACCTCTCCGCCGACGACCGCTGCGGCGGCGTCGAGTTCACCGCCGCCGCCGGCACCGCCCTCGACGACCTCGTCCGCCAGGCCATCGCCTCCGACTGGGGCGGCTTCGCCCCCCTGTCCGGCATCCCCGGCACCGTCGGCGCCGCCCCGTCCAGAACGTCGGCGCCTACGGCACCGAGGTCGCCGAGCTCATCGCCGGTGTGCGCGCCTGGGACCGCCTCGAGAACCGCCCTGTGTGGATGCCGCTGGGCGACCTGCACCTCTCCTACCGCGACTCCGCCCTCAAGCGCTCCCTCACCGACCCCGCCGTCGGCGGTGGCCGCACCTGGGGCCCCACCGGCCGCTGGGTCGTCCTCTCCGTCACCTTCGGCGTGCGCCAGGCCTCCCTGTCCGCCCCCATCGCCTACGGCCAGCTCGCCAAGACGCTCGGCGTCGAGGTCGGGGACCGCGTCGACTCGCGCGCCGTGCGCGACGCCGTCCTTGAGCTGCGCCGCTCCAAGGGAATGGTGCTCGACGCCGCCGACCACGACACGTGGTCGGCCGGCTCCTTCTTCACCAACCCGGTCCTCACCACCGAGCAGGCGGCTGGCCTCCCCGAGGACGCGCCCCGCTACCCGGTCACCGATCACACCAAGGCCATCGTCGGCACCCGCGAGGCCCCCGTCGTCGAGGGACTCGTCAAGACCAGCGCCGCCTGGCTCATCGACCACGCCGGCTTCGGCAAGGGCCACGCCGTCGGCGGCGTCCCGACCGACGAGGCCACGGCCGCCCTGTCGACCAAGCACGTCCTCGCCCTCACCAACCGCGGCACCGCCACCGCCGAGGACCTCGCCGCCCTGCGCGATGAGGTCGTCGACGGAGTCGAGTCCGCCTACGGCGTGCGCCTCGTCCCCGAGCCCGTCCACGTCGGCTGGTGAGCGAGCCCGACGGCGCGGGCGCGCCCCTCGGCGCCGCCGTCGCCCCTGACGCAGGCGCCCACGGCGACTCGGGACGGTCGGCCGCCGCCTCGCTCGTCCCCGGGGCGCTCCTCCTCGTCGTCGCCCTCGTGTGGGGCTCGACCTTCCCCATGACGAAGGACGTCCTCACTCGGATGGGGACCCTGGACCTGCTCGCCCTGCGCTTCGCGCTCGCGGGCCTCGTCTCCGGCGTCGCACTCCTGCCCGCGCTGCGCCGCGCCGACCTCGGCACGTGGTGGCGCGGCGTCGTCCTCGGCCTCGTCTACGCCGCCGCCCAGGTCACCCAGACCCTCGGCATCGACCGCGCCGCCGCCTCCGTCTCCGGCTTCATCACGGCGCTCTACGTCGTCGGCACGCCGCTGCTCGCCTGGGCCCTGTGGCGGGTGCGCCCCGCCCGCTCGACGGCGCTCGGCGTCGTCCTCGCCCTCACCGGTGCCGGGGTCCTCGGACTGTCGGGCCTGCACGCCGGAGCGGGGGAGGCCCTGCTGCTCGCCGGCGCCGTCTTCTACTCCTTCCACGTCGTCCTCCTGGGACGGTGGTCCACCGGGCGCAGCGCCTGGGCCCTCGCCGCGATCCAGATGATGACTCTCGGCGTCGCGCACGTCCTCATCGCCCTGCCCGGCGGCATCGCCGTGCCCGACCGGACCGGTGACTGGACCGCCGTCGTCTACCTGGCGGTCGTCGCCGGTCTCGGCGCCCTCGTCGTCCAGTCCTGGGCGCAGGCCCGCATGGACGCCGCGCGCGCCGTCGTCATCATGGCGCTCGAGCCCGTGTTCTCCGCGGTCTTCTCCGTGACGCTCTACCACGAGCCGCTCACGTGGCGGCTCGTCGTCGGCGGCGGGCTCATCCTCGCCGCGTCGATCGTCGTCGAGCTCGCGCCGGTGCTCGCCCGAGGCCGCCTCATGCGTGCGGCGGGCCCCGACGGGGCGGAGCCCGTGCCCGCGGCGCTCACGACCTCGATGCCCGACCGCTCCGAGGGCGACCCGCTGCCCTGAGGGGCCGGGCTCCCCGCGCGACGCGCCGTACCCGGGCCGGGAGGCGCTGCGCCGTCCACCGGCCGGCGCTCAGGCCGCAGCGGCCTCCTCGCCCGAGGTCGGCGCTGAAGCGGTCTCCGCCGCTGAGCGCTCGCCCGGGTCCGGTGACGCCAGCCACGCGTCCACCTCGGTGAGCCACGCGGCCTTCGACGTCGGCGAGGCGAGCGAGGCCCGGATCGAGCCGCGCGCCAGCTCGGCCAGCTCGGCGTCGTCGAGACCCTGCTCGCGGGCGATCGCGTACTGGTCGACGAGCCGGGACTGGAAGAGGAGCGGGTCGTCCGCGCCGAGCGCCACCTGCGCCCCGTGCTGGAGGAGCGTGCCCAGCGGCACGTCCGCCGGCCCGTGGTAGACGCCGAGGCACACGTTCGACGCCGGGCACACCTCGAGGCTGATCCCCGCGGCCACGACCCTGTCCAGCAGGGCCGGCTCCTCGCCCGTGCGGACCCCGTGACCGAGACGCGTGGGCCCCAGGGCGTCGACGACGTCGCGCACGTGCTCGGGGCCGAGCAGCTCACCCGCGTGGGGCATCGCGGCGAGGCCCCCTCGACGGGCGATCTTGAAGGCCGGCCCCCAGCTCGCCGTGTCACCGGCCCGCTCGTCGTTGGACAGGCCGAGGCCGATGACGGTGCCGGGGGCGTCGCCCGCGTAGCGCACCGCGAGGCGGGCCAGGGTGCGGGCGTCGAGCGGGTGCCGCATCCGGGAGGCGGCCACGATGACGGCAACCTCCACCCCGGTGAGCACCGTGGCCTGACGGGCGGCGTCGAGGATGATCTCGAGGGCCGGCGTGATCCCGCCGACGAAGGGCGCGTAGGAGGTCGGGTCCACCTGGAGCTCCAGGCGGCGGGAGCCCTCCGCGGCGTCGTCGAGCGCCGCCTCGAGGACGATCCGGCGCATGGTCTCCTCGTCCGTCACCAGCTGGCGGGCGGTGTCGTAGGAGCGCTGGAAGCGGAACCATCCGCGGTGGTCCGCGGGGACGCGCAGCGGGTCGCCGTCCATGATCGACGAGGGCAGGCGCGTGCGCGAGGCCTGGGCCAGGTCGACGAGGGTCTCCAGGCGCATCGAGCCCGTGAAGTGGAGGTGCAGGTGCGCCTTGGGGAGCTTCGACAGGTCGCGCATGCCGGGATTCTGCCACGCGTGCGGGCGCGCCCCGCCCGGCCGCCGCGCCTCGAGGGCGTCGTGGGGCAGACTGTGCCCATGAGCAACGCGCAGGCCCGACTCGAGCCCGAGGAGGTCGCTCTCCTCACCGGCCCGCGCGCCGCCTCGGTCCTCTCCGCCGCCCTCGCGCCCACCGGGCAGCAGCTCGTCAGCTGGGAGGTGCACTCCGTCCACCACCGCCCCGGCGCGGGCGTGAGCGTCGGCTACACCGCCGTCGTCGCCGCCCCCGGGCGCCGCCAGGTCACCGAGTACCTCTGCGCCACCACCGCCCGCCTGTCCAACCCGAACGCCCCGGGTCTCACCCGCGTCGCCCCCACGGGCGGGGACGGCCCCGTCGTCCACGTGTGGCGCCACCCCGCGGACCCCGAGCTGCCCGCGCTCGCGGTCGCCTGCACCCCCTCGATGCTCTCGCGCCGCCTCGGCGTCGCCGTCAAGGCCACGATGGTCGCCTACCGGCCCACCCGCCGCGCGGTCGTCCGCGTCACCTACCCCGACTCCTCGACCGCCTACGCCAAGGTCCTCCGCCCGGACCACTCCTCGGCCTTCGCCGAGCGCCACCGGATGCTCCGCGCCGCCGGCGTCCCCGCTCCCGCGGTCCTGCGCGACGACCCCGACGGCCTCGTCCTCCTGTCCACCGGCGCAGGAGTCCCGCTGTCCGGGCTCCTCTCGCGCGGCATGGACCGCGATCAGGCGACCCGCGTCTTCGCCTCGCTCACCGGGCTCCTCGACGCCCTGCCCGCCTCCGCCCTCCAGCTCTCCGCCCACCCGGCCTGGTCCGAGCGCGCCCGCCACTACGCCCACGCCGCCGCGACGGTCCTGCCCGAGCACGCCGCCCGCGCCCGCGCCGTCGCCGACGGCGTCGAGCAGCTCATGGCCGCCACCGACGCCGGGCCCCTCGTCCCGGTCCACGGCGACTTCTACGAGGCCAACGTCCTCATGGAGGGCGAGGGCGTCGCGAGCCTCCTCGACGTCGACTCCCTCGGACCCGGGCGTCGCGTCGACGACCTGGCCTGCCTCCTCGGGCACGTGAGCGTCCTCGACCACCTCGCCCCCGCCTCCTACCCGCACGTCCGCCCCGTCCTGGAGCGATGGACCGAGCTCGCGGAGCGGCAGGTCGACCCCGTGGCGCTGCGGGCCCGCTGCGCGGGCGTCGTCCTCTCCCTCGTCGCCGGCGCCCGCCGCGAGGACGGCGGACCCTGGCGCCCCGACGCCGAGGGGCGCCTCGCCCGGGCGGAGTCCTGGCTCGCGCAGGCCCGCGAGATCCAGGCGCGGCGCGGCGCGCACTGAGCCGGGTCCCGCCCCGGGCGCACCGTGTCCGTCACACGGCCGTGTGACGCGCGACATGAGTCTGACACGTGGCACTGCGACCCTGCCCGCATCCTCCCCATCCCCAGGGACGAAAGGGCAGACCCGTGCTCACGACCCCCACCCTCCTCGTGCCGGCGATCGCTCCGGCCTCCTTCTCCGACGGCCTCAACGCCGTCGACGGCTTCATCTGGAGCAAGTACCTCCTCATCCCGCTCCTGCTCGGCAGCGGCATCATCCTCACCTGGCGCCTGCGCGGCATCCAGCTGCGCAAGCTCGGCCCCGCCCTTCGCTTCGCCTTCCTCCAGCGCGACGGCGGCGGTGAGGCCGCCAGCGCCGAGGGCGACATCTCGCACTACCAGGCGCTCACGACGGCGCTCGCCGCGACCGTCGGCGTCGGCAACATCGTCGGCGTCGCCACCGCCATCCACCTGGGCGGCCCGGGCGCCCTGTTCTGGATGTGGGTCACCGCCATCTTCGGCATGGCCTCGAAGTACTCCGAGGCCTTCCTCGCGGTCCGCTTCCGCACCACCGACGCCAACGGACAGCAGTCGGGCGGCCCCCAGTACTACCTGCGCGAGGCCATCAAGGGCACCCCGGGCAAGGTGCTGTCGATCTTCTTCGCCTGCTCGGCCGTCCTGGCCTCCTTCGGCATCGGCTGCATGACCCAGTCCAACGCGGTCGCCGCGCAGCTCGCCAACTCCTTCGGCTGGAGCGGCTGGGCCGTCGGCCTCGCCCTCGCCCTGTGCGTCGGCGCCGTCCTCCTCGGCGGCATCGAGTCCATCGGCAAGGTGACCGCCGGATTCGTGCCCATGATGATCGTCTTCTACGTCGGCGGCTGCCTCTACATCCTCGCCGTCAACGCCTCCGGCATCCCGCACTCCCTCGGCATGGTCTTCCACGACGCCTTCACCGCCCGCGGCGCCACCGGCGGCTTCGCCGGCTCCACCCTCATGCTCGCCATCCAGTACGGCGTCGCCCGCGGCATCTTCTCCAACGAGTCCGGCATGGGCTCGGCGGCCATCGCCGCGGCCGCCGCGAGGACTAACCACCCGGCCCGCCAGGGCCTGGTCTCCATGACCCAGACCTTCATCGACACGATCATCGTCGTGTCCTGCACCGGCCTCGTCATCCTCACCACCGGCACCTGGACCGGCGACGACCCCGCCACCATGACCGGTGAGGCCTTCAGCCACGGCCTGCCCGGCACGTGGGGCCACGTCATCGTGTCCCTCGCGATCGTCTTCCTCGCCGCCTCGACGATCCTCGGCTGGGCCTACTACGGCGAGCGCTGCGTCGAGCGCCTCCTCGGCGTCCACGCCGTCATCGTCTACCGCATCATCTTCACGATCTTCGTCTTCGTCGGCACGGTCACCGAGCTGACGGACGTGTGGACCTTCGCGGACATCGCCAACGGGCTCATGGCCATCCCGAACCTCATCGGCCTGCTGCTCCTGTCGGGCCTCATCGCCCGTGAGACGAGGGCCTACCTCTTGCAGGACCCGCACCTGCGCCGTGCGGGCGACGACTTCAGCTCCGTGCCCGAGGTCGCCGACACCTCGCTGCGCTGACCGCCGCAGGGCTCCGGTCGAGCGCCCCTGCGGCCGTCCGACCGGGCCCGTCGACGGCGGAGGGGGCCGCACCCGATCGGGTGCGGCCCCCTCCGCCGTCGACGCGGTGGCGTCTCACCGTCCGGCGCTCGCCCGTTCGGGGGAGCGCCCGACGGCCGGGCTCACTGGACCTCGGCGAGCAGCTCCTGCACTCGGGTGACGCCCTCGGTGATGGCGTCGTCGCTCGTCGCGTAGGACAGGCGCAGGAAGCCGGAGGGGCCGAAGGCCTCTCCGGGGACGACGGCGACCTCGGCGTGCTCGAGGATGAGCCCCGCCAGGGTGGCCGACGAGTCGATCGTCGTGCCGCGCAGCGACCGGCCGATGAGGCCCTCGACGCTCGGGTAGACGTAGAAGGCGCCCTGGGGGACGGGGACCTCGAGACCGTCGATCCGCGAGAGCATGTCCACGATGAGGCGGCGACGGCGGTCGAAGGCCGCGCGCATCCCGTCGACCGCCGACAGGTCCCCGGACATGGCCGCGAGGGCCGCGCGCTGGGAGACGTTGGCGACGTTGCTCGTCAGGTGCGACTGGAAGTTGGTGGCCGCCTTGACGACGTCGGAGGGGCCGATCATCCAGCCCACGCGCCAGCCGGTCATGGCGTAGGTCTTGGCGACGCCGTTGAGGACGATCGTCTGCTCCGCGAGCTCGGGGACCAGCTTGACGACGTGGGCGGTCTCGGCACCGTCATAGAGGAGGTGCTCGTAGATCTCGTCGGTGATGACCCAGATCCCGCGCTCAAGGGCCCACTCGCCGATCGCGGTGAGCTCTGCGGGCGTGTAGACGGCGCCGGTGGGGTTCGAGGGGGAGCACAGGAGGAGGACCTTGGTGCGCTCCGTGCGCGCCTCCTCGAGCTGCTCGACCGTGACCTTGTAGCCCTGGTCGGCGCCGGCGAAGACCTCGACCGTGGTGCCGCCGGCGAGCGCGACGACCTCCGGGTAGGTGGTCCAGTACGGGGTGGGCAGGAGGACCTCGTCGCCCGGGTCCACGACGGAGGCGAAGGCCTGGAAGACGGCCTGCTTGCCGCCGTTGGTGACGAGGACGTCGTCGGGGGAGACCTCGTAGCCGGAGTCCCGCAGCGTCTTCGCCGCGATGGCCTCGCGCAGCACGGGCAGGCCCTTGGCGGGGGAGTACTTGTGGTTGGCCGGGTCCTTCGCGGCGGCGACGGCGGCCTCGACGATGTAGTCCGGGGTGGGGAAGTCGGGCTCACCGGCGCCGAAGCCGATGACCGGACGGCCGGCGGCCTTGAGGGCCTTGGCCTTGGCGTCGACGGCGAGCGTCGCTGAGGGGGCGATGGCGGCAAGACGGGCGGAGACTCGGCTCCTGGGTGCGGTACTCACCCCGCCATGGTCCCACGCGGACGCCGGTGCGCGCAGGCGCGTTCAGCACCCGATCGACGGGCGGCCGCGGTTGCCCGGCCTGTCGCCGGCGGGCCGGCCGGAACCTCCCCGGGCGTCCGCTCCGACGCCGCCGGACCGGTCCGTCGGCCGTGGGTGACGTGTCGCAGCCCACCTGGGCGCGATTTCCCCTGGCGGGTAGCGTGTGGCATGATCAGTTCCCGCTGAAGGGCAGTGGCGCAATTGGTAGCGCACCGGTCTCCAAAACCGGCGGTTGTGGGTTCGAGTCCCGCCTGCCCTGCTGAGAACGGCGGATCTGTCGGGAGATCCCGTCGGTTCCGTCTCTCTCGCCCGCGAGGGCGCAGACCGAACCGTCGACCCCGAGGACCGAAGAGCATGAGCGAAGGCGCGACCGTCGCCAAGGGCACGCAGGAGAAGAAGCGCGGCTTCTTCTCGCGGATCGTGCTCTTCTTCAAGCAGGTCGTCGATGAGCTCCGCAAGGTCGTCTGGCCGACGCGCAACGATCTGTGGACCTACTTCGTCGTGGTCGTCGTCTTCATCGTCGCCATCATGGCCTTCACCGGCGTCCTCGACGTCGCCTTCGACCGCCTCGTCATGTGGGCGCTCGGCTGACGCCCACGAGCGCGCCCCGAGCCCGACGACTCACCCGTCACTGAAAGCAGGTACACCGTGTCCGAGGAGACCTTCTCCGCCGAGACCGCCGACGACGAGGCCCCCGTCCTCGACGCCGAGCAGCCCGAGACCGAGGCCCAGGAGGGTCAGGACGAGGCCCTCGAGGCCGCCGAGGTCGAGGCCGAGGACGCCGTCGAGGCCCCCGCCGAGGACGCCGTCGAGGCCCCCGCCGAGGACGCCGCGCCCGCGGTCGACCCCGTCGAGGAGTTCCGCAAGCGCCTCTCCTCCCTCCCCGGCGAGTGGTACGTCCTGCACACCTACTCCGGCTACGAGCGCCGCGTCGCCACCGACATCATGGCGCGCGCCGAGAACTTCGAGCTCGAGGACTACGTCTTCGACGCCACCGTCCCCATGGAGACGGTCATCGAGGTCAAGAACGCGGGCAAGAAGAAGGAGGTGTCCCGCGTCCGGATCCCCGGCTACGTCTTCGTCCGCATGGACCTCGACGACCCGGAGACCTCCGACCGAGTGTGGCGCACCATCAAGGACACCCCCGCCGTCACCGGCTTCGTCGGCGACCGGTACAACCCGGTCCCGCTGACCTTCGAGGAGGCCGTCTCCCAGCTCGGCCCCACCCCGGAGGAGGTCGCCGCCCAGCAGGCCGAGGCCCAGGCCGCTCCGCTGGAGTCCGGCGAGGGCAGCCAGATCTCGGCCGGCGGCCAGGTCTTCGAAGTCGCCTTCGAGGTCGGCGAGTCCGTCATCGTCACCGACGGCCCCTTCGAGTCGCTCCCGGCCACGATCTCCGAGATCCACCCGGACACCCAGAAGCTCCAGGTGCTCATCTCCCTCTTCGGCCGCGACACCCCGGCCGAGCTCTCCTTCAACCAGGTCGCCAAGATCTGAGTCACGAGCCAGCGCGGCGCCGGCGGCCGACCCCACCCGGGGCGGTCGCCGGCGTCGTGTCTCACAGGCCCTGAGCCTGTGATCCCGCGCACCGGGCGCGGTCGGGCCCCGCTCGCGGGGCTAAGATCGGTCCTCGTGCGCGCGCACGTCCACCGGGCGTGCCCCACCGCTGCGCGGCAGGCGTGCAGCGTTCCGGACAAGAAGGACCCATACACATGGCCCCCAAGAAGAAGGTCGCCGGGCTGATCAAGCTCCAGATCCAGGCCGGCGCCGCCAACCCCGCCCCGCCGATCGGCCCCGCGCTCGGTCAGCACGGCGTCAACATCATGGAGTTCTGCAAGGCGTACAACGCCGCGACCGAGTCGCAGCGCGGCAACGTCATCCCCGTGGAGATCACCGTCTACGAGGACCGCAGCTTCACCTTCGTCACCAAGACCCCGCCGGCCGCCGAGCTCATCAAGAAGGCCGCCGGCGTCGCCAAGGGCTCCTCGACCCCGCACACGGACAAGGTCGGTCACCTGACCCAGGCCCAGGTCCGCGAGATCGCCGAGTCGAAGATGGCCGACCTCAACGCCAACGACGTCGAGGCCGCCTCCAAGATCATCGCCGGCACCGCCCGCTCCATGGGCATCACCGTCGACGCCTGAGCCCCGCTCAGCACCGACACCCCCCCACAGACAAGAACCGTGGAAGGGCCTGCGCGGCCCGTTCACCACGACTGCAAGGAGAAGCAGATGACCAAGCGCAGCAAGGCCTACCGCGCCGCCGCTGAGAAGATCCAGTCCGGGATCCTCTTCACCCCGGCCGAGGCCGTGAAGCTGGCCAAGGAGACCTCCGTGACGAAGTTCGACTCCACCGTGGACGTCGTCCTCCGCCTCGGCGTGGACCCCCGCAAGGCCGACCAGATGGTGCGAGGCACCGTGTCCCTGCCGCACGGTACCGGTAAGACCGCCCGAGTGATCGTCTTCGCCCAGGGCGACCGCGCCCAGCAGGCGCTCGACGCCGGGGCCGACGAGGTCGGCGGCGACGAGCTCATCGAGAAGGTCGCCGCGGGCTACACCGACTTCGACGCGGCCGTCGCCACCCCGGACCTCATGGGCAAGGTCGGCCGCCTCGGCCGCGTCCTCGGTCCCCGTGGCCTCATGCCGAACCCGAAGACCGGCACCGTCACCATGGACGTCGCCAAGGCCGTCTCCGACATCAAGGGCGGTCGCATCGAGTTCCGCGTCGACCGCGCCTCCAACCTCAACTTCGTCATCGGCAAGTCCTCCTTCACCGAGGAGCAGCTCGCCGAGAACTTCCGCGCCGCCCTCGACGAGATCCTCCGTCTCAAGCCGGCGTCCTCGAAGGGCCGCTACATCCTCAAGGCCACCATGGCCACGACGATGGGCCCGGGCATCCCGCTGGACGTCACGAAGGCCTGATCGGGCCCGAACGCCTCATCGCGCCCTGCAGGGGCGCGCCGGCGCCGGCCGCCTCCCACCCGGGAGGCGGCCGGCGCCGTTGACGTGGGCGGTGCCCGCTACAGTGGCCGCGTCAGAACCGCCCTCCGGGGAGCCCGAGATGAGACAGCCCCCGCAGCCGACGGACCGACCCGACGGCGAGCCCCCAGGGCCCGCGACCGCGGACGCGCCGGGTGCCACGGCACCGACCGGGCTCCTCGGCGCACCCACCGTGCTGCCCGTGCGGCGCCTTGGCGGCGCCTACGTCCTCGACGAGCCCATCGGCGCCGGCGCCCGCGCCTTCTACGTCGTCGCCGACGGGGCCGTGACCGTCCACGACGCCGCGGGCGAGGCGGTCGGCACCGTCACGGACGCGCCCGAGCGCGGCTCCTGGGTCGTCTCCGGCGACATCTCCCCCGAGGACCTCCTCGCGCTGCTCGGAACCCGGCCGGGCCAGTACGACGTCGCCGTCGCCGGTGAGGGCGCTCCGGTCGAGGTCGCGCTGCGCAGGTCGGAGGGCTGCAGCGCCTCCGACCCGGGCGACGTCCCGCTCGCCCTGCGGCGCCCACCAAGGGTGAGGCCTGCGTCATCACGCCCCGCGGCCTCCTCGACGACGGCGGCCTCCTCGTCTCCGCCGACCAGCCGAGCAGCCGCACCGGCGCGACCGGCGAGCACCTCGTCTCCGTCGACCTCTCGGACGGCAGCGCCGAGTGGAGCGCCGCCGGTCCCCTCCTCGGCGTCGCCGCCCCGGCCGGGAGGGACTCCGGCGACGCCGAGGGCACGGCCCGCGTCGTCGTCGAGGACGCGCACGGCGACGTCGTCGTCCTCGGACTGGCCACGGAGTGAGGTCCAGCGCGGTGCACCGTGGGCCCGGGTCGCCGCCGTCCCGGACGCGGGCCTCGCCCTGGCGGGAGCGCGGACGGAGTCCGACCGGGCCGGGGCTCCCCGCCCTGCGCTCAGCCCGCCAGCGCGCCCGCCCACGCGAGCACGGCGCCCGCCAGCAACGAGGGGCCGAGCGCGATCGCCGTGCGCCGACCCGCGCGCCCCGCCATGAGGAGCGCGAGGGCCACGACGCCCCCGATGACGAGGCCGCCCACGAGCCCCTGCACGGCCGTCCACGGGCCGGAGGTCCCGAGCCAGGTCCCCAGGACCGCCTCGAGCTTGACGTCACCCATCCCGAGGCCGGTCCGGGCGAGCGCCAGGACGAGCAGCGCGAGCCCCAGCCCCGCGCTGACGCCGAGGGCGCTCCACGCCCCGACGAGGACCGCACGGGTGACGACGAGGACGGCGGCGGCACCCAGGAGCCGGTTGGGCAGCCGGTGGACCCGCAGGTCCACCCAGCACGCCGCGGTCATCAGGACGAGGGCGGGGGAGAGCAACAGCGCCGTGCCCAGCAGGCGGGTCCCGGTCTCCCCGGCGAGGGACGCGCCGGCGGCGACGGCGAGGCCGAGGACGGCCCCGAGGAGCGCGTCGCGGAGGGGCATGCGACGACCCGAGGGGCCACGGACCGCCTCCACCGACTGCGGACTCGACGCACCCGGCGCCGCCACCGCCGCGTGCAGCGCGGCCCGGGGCGCCGTCGCGACGGCGGACCGCGTCCGCTCCCGCGCGAGGGAGCCGGCGGGCGGCGCCGCGAGCGCGCCGGCGAGCGCGGCGAGCAGGACTGCGATGAGGTCGGGCACGCGGCGAGTCTGGCACGCGCGACCGCGAGCGCGTGACGGATCGCACCGCCCTGTGGACGGCCGTGGCCTTGCCCGGCGCCCCGCAGGCGTGGTTACGTTGAGTCCTGCCAAAGACCGCAGGTCTCCCGGCCCTCCTCCGAGGATCGGGACCAAGTCCGACGACGTCGGAGCCAGCGCAGGTGAGAACGTGATCCCCGCCGTGATGACGGCGTGCGAGCCCCGTGCCACCGGCGCGGGGCTCCTTCCGTCGAAGGGCCCTGCGGATGACCACGGAAGGAGGGCCCATGGCACGGCCTGAGAAGGAAGCGGCGGTCGCCGAGCTCACGGACAAGTTCCGTCAGTCCGACGCCGTCCTGCTGACTGAGTACCGCGGGCTCAGCGTCGCCCAGCTCAAGGAGCTGCGTCGTTCCCTCGCCGGTAACGCCGAGTACGCCGTGGTGAAGAACACGCTCGCCACCATCGCCGCCCGCCAGGCCGGCTTCGAGGGCATCGCCGACGACCTCAAGGGCCCCACCGCCCTCGCGTTCGTCACCGGCGAGCCGGTGGAGGCCGCCAAGGCCCTGCGTGACTTCGCCAAGGACAACGAGCAGCTCGCCGTCAAGGGCGGTCTCATGGACGGCAACGTCCTGGACGCCGCCGCCGTCGAGAAGCTCGCGTCGCTCGAGTCCCGTGAGGTTCTGCTCGCCAAGGCCGCGGGCGCCGTGAAGGCGTCCCTGTCCAAGGCCGCGTACCTCTTCGCTGCGCCCGCCTCCAAGGCGGTCCGCACTGTCGACGCCCTGCGCGACAAGCAGGAGCAGGCGGCCTGACGGCCACCCGCGTCAACCCCATCCAACACACCCTGTGCTGAGAACAAAGACGGTGCAGGACCCCATTTCCAGGAAGGAACGCCCATCATGGCGAAGCTGACCACCGACGAGCTCATCGAGGCCTTCAAGGAGCTCACCCTCATCGAGCTGTCCGAGTTCGTCAAGGCCTTCGAGGAGACCTTCGACGTCACCGCTGCCGCTCCGGCCGCCGTTGCCGTTGCCGGCGCCCCCGCCGCCGGCGGCGAGGCCGCCGCCGAGGAGAAGGACGAGTTCGACGTCATCCTCGAGGCCGCTGGCGACAAGAAGATCCAGGTCATCAAGGAGGTGCGCGCCCTCACCTCCCTCGGTCTGAAGGAGGCCAAGGACCTCGTCGACGGCGCTCCCAAGGCCGTCCTCGAGGGCGCCAACAAGGAGACCGCCGAGAAGGCCAAGGAGCAGCTCGAGGGCGCCGGCGCTACCGTCACCCTCAAGTGAGTCCCTCCCCGATGCCGTCGGGCACCGGCCGCTGAGGTCGGATCCGCCCGCGGCGGGGAACCTCATCTCGACGAGGCCCCGTCCACCACCTGGTGGACGGGGCCTCGTCCTGCGTGCGGGGGTGTGCGGAGCCTCGCGGGGCGCGGTCGTCGCGCCGCGTGGGCGGGCGGCTCGGAGAGGTCTGCGCGCGAGGACGCCGCCCCCGGCGGGAACGGGGCAGTATGCGCGGCTGTGGCGCGAATCGCAAGAACCAATACCGGCGAGCCATGGATCGTGGTGTAGCAGGCGTGTACGCTAGCGCTTTGCGTCCATTGTGTGTACTGGCATCTCAGACGTTGCCCGACGCTCAGGCCCGCAAGCCGGGAGAGCGTTGGAACGGTGGAGCCGGTACCGGCATTGTACGCAGTGTGATCCCCGAGATGAGGGAAGGATCCCCCTTTGGCTGCCTCGCGCACCTACGCACCTACTGCCGCTGACATCGCCGCGCGTACCGCGTCGCGTCGTATCAATTTTGCGAAGATCCCGGAGCCCATGCAGGCCCCGAACCTCCTCGCCCTGCAGACCGAGAGCTTCGACTGGCTCGTCGGGAACGAGAGGTGGCGCGCCCGCGTGGACGCCGCCAACGCCGCGCACCCGGGCTCCCTGCCCGAGACGAGCGGCCTCGAGGAGATCTTCGACGAGATCTCCCCGATCGAGGACTTCGGCGAGACCATGGCCCTGTCCTTCCACGACCACCGCTTCGAGGAGCCGAAGTACACGGCCGAGGAGTGCCAGGAGAAGGACCTCACCTACTCCGCGCCCCTCTACGTCGTCGCCGACTTCGAGAACTTCCAGACGGGCGAGATCAAGTCCCAGACCGTCTTCATGGGCGACTTCCCGCTCATGACGTCCAAGGGCACCTTCATCGTCAACGGCTCCGAGCGCGTCGTCGTCTCCCAGCTCGTCCGCTCCCCGGGCGTCTACTTCGAGCGCACCACCGAGAAGGCCACGGACAAGTACGTCTACAACGTCAAGTTCATCCCCTCGCGCGGTGCCTGGCTCGAGTTCGAGATCGACAAGAACGACCACGTCGCCGTCCGCGTCGACCGCAAGCGCAAGCAGGACATCACCGTCTTCCTCCTCGCCCTGGGCATGGACGAGGCCGAGATCCGCGAGGAGTTCAAGGACTACCCGGTCCTCACCTCCGCCCTCGACGAGGACCGCAAGGTCACCACGCAGGACGAGGCCCTCCTCGACATCTACAAGAAGATCCGTCCGGGCGAGCCGCCGAGCGTCGAGGCCGGCCGCACCCTGCTGGAGAACTTCTACTTCAACGCCAAGCGCTACGACCTCGCCAAGGTCGGCCGCTACAAGATCAACAAGAAGCTCGGCCTCACCGCCGACCTCACCGAGTCGGTCCTCCGCATCGAGGACATCGTCGCGGCCCTCAAGTACCTCCTCGCGCTGCACGCCGGCGCCGAGACGGTCGAGGGCGTCCGCAACGGCGAGATCACCGACATCGCCGTCGAGTACGACGACATCGACCACCTCGGCAACCGCCGCATCCGCCAGGTCGGCGAGCTCATCCAGTCGCAGGTACGCACCGGCATGAGCCGCATGGAGCGTCAGGTGCGCGAGCGCATGACCACCCAGGACGTCGAGGCCATCACGCCGAACACCCTCATCAACATCCGGCCCGTGACCGCCGCGATCAAGGAGTTCTTCGGAACCTCCCAGCTCTCGCAGTTCATGGACCAGAACAACCCGCTGGCCGGCATGACGCACAAGCGCCGCCTGTCCGCGCTGGGCCCCGGCGGCCTCTCCCGCGAGCGCGCCTCCATGGAGGTCCGCGACGTCCACACCTCGCACTACGGCCGCATGTGCCCCATCGAGTCCCCCGAGGGCCCGAACATCGGCCTCATCGGCTCGCTGGCGACCTACGCCCGCGTCAACCCCTTCGGCTTCATCGAGACGCCGTACCGCGTGGTCAAGGACGGCCTCGTCACCGACGAGACCCACTACCTCACGGCCGACGACGAGGACCGCCACATCATCGCCCAGGCGAACGTCGAGCTGACCGACGACAACCGCTTCGCCGAGGACCACGTGCTCTGCCGCGTCACCGGCGGCGAGCCGGCCCTCGTCGAGGCCTCGCAGGTCGACCTCATGGACGTCTCGCCCCGCCAGATGGTCTCCGTAGGCACCTCGCTCATCCCGTTCCTCGAGCACGACGACGCGAACCGAGCCCTCATGGGTGCGAACATGCAGCGCCAGGCCGTGCCGCTCATCCGTCCCGACGCCCCGCTCGTGGGCACCGGCATGGAGCGCCGCACCGCCGTCGACGCGTGCGACGTCCTCGTCGCCACCAAGGGCGGCGTCGTCACCGAGGTCTGCGCAGACTTCGTCCGCGTGGCCAACGACGACGGCACCGAGACCGTCTACAAGGTCGCGAAGTTCCGCCGCTCCAACCAGGGCAACTGCTACAACCAGCGCGTCGTGGCCACGGAGGGCGAGCGCGTCGAGGAGGGCTCCGTCCTCGCCGACGGCCCCGCCACCGAGGGCGGCGACCTCGCGCTCGGCCAGAACCTCCTCGTCGCCTTCATGTCGTGGGAGGGCCTCAACTACGAGGACGCCATCATCGTGTCCCAGCGGGTCGTCTCCGAGGACCTGCTCACCTCGATCCACATCGAGGAGCACGAGGTCGACGCCCGCGACACCAAGCTCGGTGCCGAGGAGATCACCCGCGACATCCCCAACGTCTCCGAGGAGACGCTGGCCAACCTCGACGAGCGCGGCATCATCCGCATCGGCGCCGAGGTCCGCTCCGGCGACATCCTCGTCGGCAAGGTCACCCCGAAGGGAGAGACCGAGCTGACCAGCGAGGAGCGCCTCCTGCGCGCCATCTTCGGTGAGAAGGCCCGCGAGGTCCGTGACACCTCCCTGCGCGTCCCGCACGGCGAGTACGGCATCGTCACCGGCGTGCGCGAGTTCGACGCCTCCAGCGAGGACGCCGAGCTCCCGGCCGGCGTCAACCGCATGGTCCGCGTCTACATCGCGCAGCGCCGCAAGATCACGGTCGGCGACAAGCTCTCCGGCCGCCACGGCAACAAGGGCGTCATCTCCAAGATCAACCCGATCGAGGACATGCCCTTCCTCGCCGACGGCACCCCGGTCGACGTCATCCTCAACCCGCTCGGCGTGCCGAGCCGCATGAACGTCGGCCAGGTTCTCGAGCTGCACCTCGGCTGGGTCGCCTCCCGCGGCTGGGACGCCACCGCCGCCCGCGAGGCCGGCGAGGAGTGGGCCGTCCGCCTGCCGGAGAACGGCGTCAAGGCCGAGCCGCGCACCCCCGTCGCCACCCCGGTGTTCGACGGCGTCCGCGACGACGAGCTCATGGGTCTGCTCGACTCCACGCTCCCGAACCGCGACGGCATCCAGCTCGTCCAGCCCAACGGCAAGGCCCGTCTCTTCGACGGCAGGTCCGGTGAGCCCTTCCCGTACCCGATCTCGGTCGGCTACATGTACATCCTCAAGCTCCACCACCTGGTGGACGACAAGATCCACGCCCGCTCCACCGGTCCGTACTCGATGATCACCCAGCAGCCGCTCGGCGGCAAGGCGCAGTTCGGCGGTCAGCGCTTCGGCGAGATGGAGGTGTGGGCCATGGAGGCGTACGGCGCCGCCCACGCCCTCCAGGAGATCCTCACCGTCAAGTCCGACGACGTGAACGGCCGCGTCAAGGTCTACGAGGCCATCGTCAAGGGCGAGGACATCCCCGACCCCGGCATCCCCGAGTCCTTCAAGGTGCTCATGAAGGAGATGCAGTCGCTGTGCCTGAACGTCGAGGCGCTCGACCACGAGGGCAACGTCATCGGCCTGGACGACACGGACGACGACGGCCGCCGCGCCTCCGAGGAGCTCGGCTTCGACCTGGGCCGCCGCCCGGGCGGCGCCACCGCCTCGACGGTGGACGAGATCTGACCGAACCCACAGGCCCCGGTCGAGGGGCGGGGGAGCGGCTCACCCGCTGAGCCCCCGCCCGCCCCTCCCGGGAGCCCACGGGCCCCGCCGTCGTCGTGGAACCACGACTGCGGGCAGCCCCCACAGACACCTGAGCTGACATTTCATTCGGAAGTAGGAACTGTGCTCGACGCCAACGTCTTCGACAGGATCCAGCTCGGCCTCGCCACCGCTGAGGACATCAAGTCCTGGTCCCACGGTGAGGTCAAGAAGCCCGAGACCATCAACTACCGCACCCTCAAGCCGGAGAAGGACGGACTCTTCTGCGAGAAGATCTTCGGCCCCACCCGCGACTGGGAGTGCGCCTGCGGCAAGTACAAGCGCGTGCGCTACAAGGGCATCGTCTGCGAGCGCTGCGGCGTCGAGGTGACCCGCTCCAAGGTCCGCCGCGAGCGCATGGCCCACATCAAGCTGGCCGCCCCCGTCACCCACATCTGGTACTTCAAGGGCGTCCCCTCGCGCCTGGGCTACCTGCTCAACCTCGCGCCGAAGGACCTCGAGAAGGTCATCTACTTCGCCGCCTACATGGTCACCGAGGTCGACGAGGAGGGCCGTCACGACGACCTCCCGTCCCTCCGCGCCGAGCTCGAGGTCAAGAAGCAGCACGTCGAGGAGGCCGGCGAGGCCGACGTCGAGGCCCGCCAGAAGCGCCTCGAGGAGGACCTCGCCCAGCTCGAGGCCGAGGGCGCCGAGCAGGTCCAGCGCGACAAGGTCCGCAAGACCGCCGAGCGCGAGATGGGCGCCCTGCGCCGCAAGAACACCCGCACCCTCGAGCACATGGACAAGGTGTGGGACCGCTTCGTGTCCCTCAAGGTCGGAGACCTCGAGGGCGACGAGGTCCTGTACCGCGACATGGTCGCGGACTACGGCATCTACTTCAAGGGCGCCATGGGTGCGGAGGCCATCCAGTCCCGCCTGCGCACCTTCGACCTGGACGCCGAGGCCGAGTCCCTCTCCGAGATCGTCGCCAACGGCACCGGCCAGCGCAAGACCCGCGCCATCAAGCGCCTCAAGGTCATCAACGCCTTCCGCATCACCGGCACCGCCCCCGAGGCGATGGTCCTGGACAACATCCCGGTCATCCCGCCGGACCTGCGCCCCATGGTCCAGCTGGACGGCGGCCGCTTCGCGACCTCCGACCTCAACGACCTCTACCGCCGCGTCATCAACCGCAACAACCGCCTCAAGCGGCTCATGGACCTCGGCGCCCCGACGATCATCGTCAACAACGAGAAGCGCATGCTCCAGGACGCCGTCGACGCCCTGTTCGACAACGGCCGCCGCGGCCGCCCGGTCACGGGCGTCGGCAACCGCCCGCTGAAGTCCCTGTCCGACATGCTCAAGGGCAAGCAGGGCCGCTTCCGCCAGAACCTCCTGGGCAAGCGTGTCGACTACTCGGGCCGCTCGGTCATCGTCGTCGGCCCCCAGCTCAAGCTGCACCAGTGCGGACTGCCGAGCGTCATGGCCCTCGAGCTCTTCAAGCCCTTCGTCATGAAGCGCCTCGTCGAGCTCAAGGAGGCCCAGAACGTCAAGGCCGCCAAGCGCATGGTCGAGCGCCAGAACCCCAAGGTGTGGGACGTCCTGGCCGAGGTCATCCGCGAGCACCCGGTGCTCCTCAACCGCGCCCCCACGCTGCACCGCCTGGGCATCCAGGCCTTCGAGCCGCAGCTCATCGAGGGCAAGGCCATGCAGCTCCACCCGCTCGTGTGCGGCGCCTTCAACGCCGACTTCGACGGCGACCAGATGGCGATCCACCTGCCGCTGGGCGCCGAGGCGCAGGCCGAGGCCCGCGTCCTCATGCTCTCGAGCAACAACATCCTCAAGCCGTCCGACGGCCGCCCGGTCACCATGCCCTCGCAGGACATGATCATCGGCACCTACTACCTCACGAACACGCCGGACCCGGCCGTCGAGGTGGACGAGGACGCCGAGGGCAACGCGGTCGTCCCGGCCTTCTCCTCCTTCGCGGAGGCGATCATGGCCCACGACTTCGGCTTCCTCGACATGAACGCCACGGCGGACATCCGCTTCGAGGAGGGCGTCACGCCCCCCGAGGACTGGGAGGCCCCCGAGGACTACGAGGAGGGCGACCCGATCACCCTGCGCACGAGCCTGGGCCGCGCCATCTTCAACACCGGGCTCCCGGAGTCCTTCCCGTACGTCAACGACGTCGTGGACAAGAAGCGGCTGGGGAACATCATCAACACCCTGGCCGAGTCCTACCCGCGCGTGGACGTCGCCGCCTCGCTGGACGCCCTCAAGTCCAACGGCTTCCACTGGTCCACCTGGTCCGGCATCACCGTCGCCTTCGCGGACGTCGTCTCCCCGGCCTCCAAGCCGGAGATCCTCGCCCGCTACGAGGCCGAGGCCGCCGAGATCGAGGAGCAGTTCGAGCTCGGCGCCCTCACCGAGGAGGACCGCTACTCCTCCCTCATCGACATCTGGACGAAGGCCACCAACGAGGTCGCCGACGCCATGCGCGAGAACTTCCCGGAGCGCAACACCGTCTTCCAGATGGTCTCCTCCGGCGGTCGAGGCAACTGGGACCAGATCCGTCAGCTCGCCGGCATGCGCGGCCTCGTGGCCGACCCTAAGCAGCGCCTCATCGAGCGCCCGATCAAGTCGAACTACCGCGAGGGCCTGTCCGTCCTCGAGTACTTCATCGCGACCCACGGCGCCCGCAAGGGCCTCGCGGACACCGCGCTGCGCACGGCCGACTCCGGCTACCTGACCCGTCGTCTCGTCGACGTCTCCCAGGACGTCATCGTCCGCGAGGACGACTGCGGCACCCGCAAGGGCCTCACCAAGCGGATCTTCTCCTGGAAGGAGATCGACGGCGAGCGTGTCAAGGAGCCCAGCGAGATCCTTGGCACCACCGTCTACGGCACCACGCTCGCGCGCGACGCCGTCGACGCCGAGGGCAACGTCGTCATCGAGGCCGGCACCGACCTCGGCGACGCCGAGATCCAGGCCGCCATCGGGGCCGGGATCGAGGAGGTCACCTGCCGCTCGGTCCTCACCTGCGACTCCCAGGTCGGCACCTGCGCCGCCTGCTACGGCCGCTCGCTGGCCTCCGGCAAGCGCGTCGACATCGGTGAGGCCGTCGGCATCATCGCGGCCCAGTCCATCGGCGAGCCCGGCACGCAGCTCACCATGCGCACCTTCCACACCGGTGGTGCGGCCGGCGCCGCCGACATCACGCAGGGCCTTCCCCGCGTGCAGGAGCTCTTCGAGGCCCGCACCCCGAAGGGCGAGGCCGCCGTGGCCGAGGCCGCCGGCACCGTCAAGATCGAGGACGACGCCGAGGGCAAGCGCCTCGTCGTCACCCGCGACGACGGCGAGGAGGACCTCGTGGTCCCCGTCTCGCGCCGCCAGCGCCTGCTGGTCACCGACGGCGACCACGTGGAGCCGGGCGACGCCCTCACCGAGGGCCCGATCGACCCCAAGAAGGTCCTGCGCCTGCGCAGCGTCGGCGCCACCCAGCGCCACCTCGTCGACGAGGTCCAGGAGGTCTACCGCTCCCAGGGCGTGGACATTCACTCCAAGCACATCGAGGTCATCGTGCGCCAGATGCTGCGCCGCGTGACTATCCTCGAGGCGGGGGACACGAACCTCCTCCAGGGCGACCTGGTGGACGTCATGAACTTTCGCGCCGAGAACCGCCGCGTCATGGCCGAGGGCGGCAAGCCCGCCTCAGCCCGTACGGAGCTCATGGGCATCACGAAGGCCTCGCTGGCCACGGACTCCTGGCTGTCCGCCGCCTCCTTCCAGGAGACGACGCGCGTCCTCACCGAGGCCGCCATGAACGGCAAGTCCGACCCGCTCCTGGGGCTCAAGGAGAACGTCATCCTCGGAAAGCTCATCCCGGCCGGCACGGGCCTGTCGCGCTACTCGGACATCGAGGTCGAGCCCACCGAGGAGGTCAAGCAGGAGGTCTTCTCCCGCACCGGCTACAACGACGACGTCTTCGGCGTCGGCGACTCGGTCGCCCTGGACGACTTCTCCTTCGGCGGCGACTTCCGCGCGGACTTCTCCGACGACTTCCGCACCGGCTTCCACGGCGGCGAGGACTACCAGTTCTGACCCGCTCCCGGCGCGGCCGTCCGCCGCGCTGAACCGGACCCACGGAGGCCCGTCACCCCTCGGGGAGACGGGCCTCCGCCGTCGTACTCGGTCCGGCGGGGGCCGGTCCTCCGGGCGGGGGAGCGCGACCGCCGGCGCGAGCAGCACCGGGGTGTCCAGCACCACGGTCCGCGGTGGCGGCCCGGCCTGGCGGTCGTGGGCGCCGACCAGTAGTCTCGACCCCGGTGCCCCCTTGCGGGTCGCCGTTCTCCATTCCGTTCCCAGCCGGCGCGACCGGCCACGCGGGTCTGCCGCGGCGGGAACCGACGGGCCCCTCCGCGGGGCTCCGGGCGTCCGGACCACGGGTCCGCGAGACGCGCCGGCCCATGACCCGCGGCGACGTGCGCCGTGAGGGGAGCGGGGCCGGTACGAGGGCAGCAGAACTGTCCCACGCACTTCAAGATGGAGAATCAGTAGTGCCTACCATCCAGCAGCTGGTCCGCAAGGGCCGCTCGACGAAGCGCTCGGCGTCCAAGACGCCCGCGCTCAAGGCCAGCCCGCAGCGTCGTGGCGTGTGCACCCGCGTGTACACCACCACTCCGAAGAAGCCGAACTCCGCCCTTCGTAAGGTCGCCCGCGTGCGCCTCTCGTCCGGCATCGAGGTCACCGCGTACATCCCCGGCGAGGGCCACAACCTCCAGGAGCACTCGATCGTGCTCGTCCGCGGCGGTCGTGTGAAGGACCTCCCCGGTGTCCGCTACCACATCGTGCGCGGCGCCCTCGACACCCAGGGCGTCAAGGGCCGTGGGCAGGCGCGCTCCAAGTACGGCGCCAAGAAGGAGAAGAAGTAATGCCTCGTAAGGGTCCCGCCCCCAAGCGCCCGCTCGTCGTCGACCCCGTCTACGGCTCGCCGGTCGTCACCCAGCTCGTCAACCGCGTCCTCCTCGACGGCAAGAAGTCCACCGCCGAGCGCATCGTCTACGGAGCCCTCGAGGGCGTCCGCGCCAAGACGGACCAGGACCCGGTCACCGTCCTCAAGCGCGCCCTGGACAACATCCGCCCGGCCCTCGAGGTCCGCTCCCGCCGCGTCGGCGGCGCGACCTACCAGGTCCCGGTCGAGGTCCGCCCCAACCGCGCCACCACCCTCGCCCTCCGCTGGCTCGTCGACTTCTCCCGCGAGCGTCGCGAGAACACGATGACCGAGCGCCTCATGAACGAGATCCTGGACGCGTCCAACGGTCTCGGCGCCGCCGTCAAGCGTCGCGAGGACATGCACCGAATGGCCGAGTCCAACAAGGCCTTCGCCCACTACCGCTGGTAATCAGCAGAACGTCGGCCGGGGTCCGCCCCCGGCGGCCCCGGCCGACGTCTCTTCTCCCTCACTCGAACTGAACGAAGGACTCAACTCGTGGCACTTGACGTGCTGACCGACCTCACCAAGGTCCGCAACATCGGCATCATGGCCCACATCGATGCCGGCAAGACGACCGTGACGGAGCGCATCCTCTTCTACACGGGCATCAACTACAAGATCGGCGAGACCCACGACGGCGCCTCGACGATGGACTGGATGGAGCAGGAGCAGGAGCGCGGCATCACGATCACGTCCGCCGCGACGACGTGCTTCTGGAAGAAGAACCAGATCAACATCATCGACACCCCCGGGCACGTCGACTTCACGGTGGAGGTCGAGCGCTCCCTGCGCGTGCTCGACGGCGCCGTGGCCGTCTTCGACGGCAAGGAGGGCGTCGAGCCCCAGTCCGAGACGGTGTGGCGGCAGGCCGACAAGTACAACGTCCCCCGCATCTGCTTCATCAACAAGATGGACAAGCTGGGCGCCAACTTCGACTACTCCGTCCAGACGATCAAGGACCGCCTCCACGCGACCCCGATCGTCCTCAACTTCCCGATCGGTGCGGAGAACGACTTCTCCGGCGTCGTCGACGTGCTCGAGATGCGCGCCGTCCGCTTCCCGGAGAAGGACGCCGACGGCGTCGACACCCGCGGCTCCGTCGTCGAGTACGAGGAGGTCCCCACCGAGCTCCAGGCCAAGGCCGAGGAGCTCCGCAGCGAGCTCGTCGAGACGGTCGCCGAGGCCGACGACGAGCTCATGGAGAAGTACCTCGAGGGCGAGGAGCTCACCGTCGCCGAGCTCAAGCGCGGCATCCGCAAGCTCACCATCGCCGGCGAGGCCTTCCCGGTCCTCGCGGGCTCCGCGTTCAAGAACAAGGGCGTCCAGCCCATGCTCGACGCGGTCCTCGACTACCTCCCGTCCCCGCTGGACGTCCCCGCCGTCGAGGGCCACGCCGTCGGCGACGAGGACACCGTCCTCACCCGCGAGGCCGACGAGAACGCCTCGTTCTCCGCCCTCGCCTTCAAGGTCGCCACGCACCCCTTCTACGGCAAGCTCGTCTACGTGCGCGTCTACTCCGGCAAGGTCGCGCAGGGCGACATGGTTCTCAACGCGACCAAGGGCAAGAAGGAGCGCATCGGCAAGCTCTTCCAGATGCACTCCAACAAGGAGAACCCGGTCGAGCAGGCCCACGCGGGTCACATCTACGCCTTCATCGGCCTCAAGGACGTCACCACCGGTGACACGCTCTGCGCGCAGAACGACCCGGTCATCCTCGAGTCGATGAGCTTCCCGGCCCCGGTCATCCACGTGGCCATCGAGCCCAAGACCAAGGGCGACCAGGAGAAGCTGGGCGTCGCCATCCAGAAGCTCTCCGAGGAGGACCCGACCTTCACGGTCGAGCTCGACGAGGAGACCGGCCAGACCGTCATCGGAGGCATGGGCGAGCTCCACCTCGACGTCTTCGTCGACCGCATGCGCCGCGAGTTCAAGGTGGAGGCCAACGTCGGAAACCCGATGGTCGCCTACCGCGAGACCATCCGCAAGAAGGTCGAGAAGGTCGAGTACACGCACAAGAAGCAGACCGGTGGCTCCGGTCAGTTCGCGAAGGTCCAGATGGCCTTCGAGCCCCTCGTGATCACCGACGAGGAGAAGGCCAAGGACGACGAGGACCAGGCGCACTACGAGTTCGTCAACGCCGTCACCGGCGGCCGCGTCCCGCGCGAGTACATTCCTTCCGTCGACGCGGGCGTCCGGGACGCGATGCTCACCGGTGTCCTCGCCGGCTACCCGATGGTCGACATCAAGGCCACGCTGCTCGACGGCGCCTACCACGAGGTCGACTCCTCCGAGATGGCGTTCAAGATCGCCGGCTCGCAGGCGTTCAAGGAGGGTGCGAAGAAGGCCAGCCCGGTCCTCCTCGAGCCCGTCATGGCAGTCGAGGTCCGCACCCCCGAGGAGTACATGGGCGACGTCATCGGCGACCTCAACTCCCGCCGCGGCATGATCCAGTCCATGGAGGACGCCCAGGGCGTCAAGGTCGTCAAGGCCGCCGTGCCGCTCTCCGAGATGTTCGGCTACGTGGGCGACCTGCGCTCCAAGACCCAGGGCCGCGCCGTCTACTCGATGAGCTTCGACTCCTACGCGGAGGTCCCGAAGAACGTCGCCGACGAGATCATCGCCAAGGCCAAGGGCGAGTGACTCTCCTGGCTCTCCCGGGGACCGGACGGTTTGCGACCGGTCCCCGGGAGGCCTCAGGGCGCTCGCACCGGCGACGCCCCGTCCAGTAAGATTTCCAACAATTCACCAGTAGAGACTCTCTGCGTCACCACGGCTAGCATGTGATCCAGTCGTATCCCGACGAAGAGAACTACCCGAGTCCAGGAGGACACCAGTGGCCAAGGCCAAGTACGACAAGACCAAGCCGCACGTCAACATCGGCACCATCGGACACGTCGACCACGGTAAGACGACGCTGACCGCGGCGATCTCCAAGGTCCTGCACGACGAGTACCCGGAGCTCAACCCCTTCACCCCCTTCGACGAGATCGACAAGGCTCCCGAGGAGCGCCAGCGCGGTATCACGATCAACATCGCGCACGTCGAGTACCAGACCGCCGCGCGTCACTACGCCCACGTCGACGCCCCCGGCCACGCCGACTACATCAAGAACATGATCACCGGTGCCGCCCAGATGGATGGCGCCATCCTCGTGGTCGCCGCCACCGACGGCCCGATGGCCCAGACCCGCGAGCACGTCCTGCTCGCCCGTCAGGTCGGCGTCCCGGTCCTCCTCGTCGCGCTCAACAAGGCCGACATGGTGGACGACGAGGAGCTCCTCGACCTCGTCGAGATGGAGGTGCGCGAGCTCCTCTCCTCGCAGGACTACGACGGCGACAACGCCCCCGTGATCCGCGTGTCCGCTCTCAAGGCCCTCGAGGGCGACGCTGAGTGGGCCGGCAAGATCAAGGAGCTCATGGACGCTGTCGACGAGTACATCCCGACCCCGGAGCGCGACCTCGACAAGCCCTTCCTCATGCCCGTCGAGGACGTCTTCACGATCACCGGTCGCGGCACCGTCGTCACCGGCCGTGTCGAGCGCGGCAAGCTCGCCATCAACTCCGAGGTCGAGATCCTCGGTATCCGTGACCCGCAGAAGACCACGGTCACCGGCATCGAGATGTTCCACAAGTCGATGGACGAGGCCTGGGCCGGCGAGAACTGCGGTCTCCTCCTCCGCGGCACCCGTCGTGAGGACGTCGAGCGCGGCCAGGTCGTCTGCAAGCCCGGCTCGATCACCCCGCACACCGAGTTCGAGGGCCACGTCTACATCCTGACCAAGGACGAGGGCGGCCGCCACAACCCCTTCTACTCGAACTACCGTCCGCAGTTCTACTTCCGCACCACGGACGTCACCGGTGTCATCACCCTCCCCGAGGGCACCGAGATGGTCATGCCCGGCGACACCACCGAGATGTCCGTCGAGCTCATCCAGCCCATCGCCATGGAGGAGGGCCTCGGCTTCGCCATCCGCGAGGGTGGCCGCACCGTCGGCTCCGGCCGCGTCACCAAGATCATCAAGTGACGATCTGACGCAGGCTGACTGAGAAGTCATCGGGATCCCCCGGTCTCCGTGAGGAGGCCGGGGGATCCCGGCGTTCGAGCGAGGGAGCGCTCCGCTCTGCGCCGGCGCGGACCCGGCGTCGGCTCACACGGGGGAGTGCGGGATCGCCCGCGGCCCGACCGTGCGACACGCCCGAGCGCGTGGACCAGGTGGGCGGTCTCACAGGGGGCGGGCGCCGTCTCGACTTCCATCGGGGCGGATGGCGCTGATAGCGTTACCGGGCTGGTGCGGACGGTGTCCGCGCGAGCCACCTCCCGGGGTCGACCCGGGAACCAGTCTGACGGACCCGATCCCATCGGGTTTCCGTGTGTCCAGACCGGCCACATCTACTTCACAGCGGAGCTCCTTGCGCGTCGCGATCGCGACACGCCCGAGCGCGTGGACCGGTCACCGAAAGTACGAGAGAGGTTAGGCGCCATGGCGGGACAGAAGATCCGCATCCGGCTCAAGTCCTACGACCACGAGGTCATCGACAGCTCGGCGCGCAAGATCGTCGACGTCGTGACCCGCGCTGGTGCGACGGTCGTGGGCCCCGTGCCGCTGCCGACCGAGAAGAACGTGTTCTGCGTCATCCGGTCGCCGCACAAGTACAAGGACAGCCGCGAGCACTTCGAGATGCGCACGCACAAGCGGCTGATCGACATCATCGACCCGACGCCGAAGGCCGTCGACTCGCTCATGCGTCTCGACCTGCCGGCCGACGTCAACATCGAGATCAAGCTCTGAGGACTGAAGCCATGACTACGCTTAACCAGCCGGCTGCTGCCGCGCCTGCCAAGGCGCTGCTCGGCACCAAGCTCGGCATGACGCAGATCTGGGACGAGAGCGGCATCCTCCGCCCCGTCACCGTCGTCCGCGTCGACACCAACGTCGTGACCCAGGTCCGCACCGTCGAGACCGACGGCTACGAGGCCGTCCAGCTCGCCTTCGGCGAGATCGACGAGCGCAAGGTCACCAAGCCCCTCCAGGGCCACTTCGCCAAGGCCGGGGTCGCTCCCCGCCGCCACGTCGCCGAGGTCCGCACCTCCCTCGCCGGTGAGTTCACCCCCGGCCAGGAGCTCACTGCGGAGACCTTCGAGGTCGGCCAGAAGGTCGACGTCACGGGCACCTCCAAGGGCAAGGGCTTCGCGGGCGTCATGAAGCGCCACGGCTTCCAGGGCGTCTCCGCCTCCCACGGTGCGCACCGCAACCACCGCAAGCCCGGCTCCGTCGGCGCCTGCGCGACCCCCGGTCGCATCTTCAAGGGCCTGCGCATGGCCGGCCACATGGGTCACGAGACCTCCACCGTCCAGAACCTCAAGGTGCGCGGGGTCGACGCCGACAAGGGCGTCCTCCTCGTCAACGGCGCCATCCCGGGCCCCAAGGGCGCGGTCGTCGTCGTCCGCACCGCCGTGAAGGGAGCCTGACACCATGGCACAGGCACTGACCGTCGACATCGTCGACTCCAAGGGCGCCAAGACCGGCACGGCCGAGCTCCCGGCCGCGGTCTTCGACGTCGAGACCAACATCCCGCTCATGCACCAGGTCGTCGTGGCCCAGCTGGCCGCGGCGCGCCAGGGCACGCACGCCACCAAGACCCGCGGCGCCGTCCGCGGCGGTGGCAAGAAGCCGTACCGCCAGAAGGGCACCGGCCGCGCACGCCAGGGCTCGATCCGCGCCCCCCAGTACGTCGGCGGTGGCACCGTCCACGGCCCGCAGCCGCGCGACTACAGCCAGCGGACCCCCAAGAAGATGAAGGCCGCGGCCCTGCGCTCGGCCCTGTCGGACCGCGCTCGCAACGGCCGCGTCCACGTCATCACCGAGTTCGTCACCTCCGAGACGCCCTCCACCAAGTCGGCTCTCACGGCGCTGCGCAACCTCACGGACCGCAAGTCCCTGGTCGTCGCCACCCGCGAGGACGAGCTCACCGCGCTCAGCCTGCGCAACGCCCCCGAGGCGCTCGTGCTCTGGGCCGACCAGCTCAACACCTACGACGTCCTCGTCAACGACGACGTCGTCTTCACTGCCGCCGCCCTGGACGCGTTCCTCGGCAAGGGCGAGGAGGAGTCCAAGTGAGCCTCGAGAAGTCCAAGAACCCCCGCGACGTCATCGTCGCGCCGGTCGTCTCCGAGAAGTCCTACGCCTGCATGGACCGTGGCCAGTACACGTTCATCGTGGCGCCGGGTTCCAACAAGACCGAGATCAAGCAGGCCGTCGAGGCCATCTTCGACGTCAAGGTCGACTCCGTGAACACGGTCAACCGCAAGGGCAAGACCCGTCGCACCCGCACGGGCACCGGCAAGGCCAAGGACACCAAGCGCGCGATCGTCACGCTGCGCGAGGGGACCATCGACATCTTTGGCGAACTGGCTGAGTGAGCCAGGGAAGGTAAAGGATCGACATGGCAATCCGTAAGTACAAGCCGACGACGCCGGGTCGTCGCGGCTCCTCCGTGGCCGACTTCGTCGAGATCACGCGCAGCGAGCCCGAGAAGTCCCTCGTCCGTCCGCTGAGCAAGTCCGGTGGCCGCAACTCCAACGGCCGCGTCACCACCCGCCACAAGGGCGGCGGCCACAAGCGCGCCTACCGCGTCATCGACTTCCGTCGCAACGACAAGGACGGCGTGCCCGCCAAGGTCGCTCACATCGAGTACGACCCGAACCGCACCGCCCGCATCGCCCTGCTGCACTACGCCGACGGCGAGAAGCGCTACATCATCGCGCCGAACCGCCTCTCCCAGGGCGACGTCGTCGAGGCCGGCCCCAACGCCGACATCAAGCCGGGCAACAACCTGCCCCTGCGCAGCATCCCGACCGGTACGGTCGTCCACGCCGTCGAGCTCCGCCCCGGTGGCGGCGCCAAGATCGCCCGCTCCGCGGGCACCTCGGTCCAGCTCGTCGCCAAGGAGGGCAAGTACGCCCAGCTTCGCATGCCCTCCGGCGAGATCCGCAACGTCGAGATCTCCTGCCGCGCCACCATCGGCGAGGTGGGCAACGCCGAGCAGTCCAACATCAACTGGGGCAAGGCCGGCCGCATGCGCTGGAAGGGCGTCCGCCCGACCGTCCGCGGTGTCGTCATGAACCCGGTCGACCACCCGCACGGTGGTGGTGAGGGCCGCACGAGCGGTGGTCGTCACCCCGTCTCCCCGTGGGGCAAGCCCGAGGGCCGTACCCGTCGTCCCAACAAGTCCAGCGACCGCCTCATCGTGCGTCGTCGTCGGACCGGCAAGAAGCGCTGATAGGAGCCTGATATGCCGCGCAGCCTGAAGAAGGGTCCCTTCGTCGACGACCACCTCCTCAAGAAGGTGGACGTCCAGAACGAGAAGGGCACCAAGAACGTCATCAAGACCTGGTCCCGTCGTTCGGTCATCACGCCGGACTTCCTCGGACACACTTTCGCCGTCCACGACGGTCGCAAGCACGTCCCGGTCTTCGTCACCGAGTCCATGGTGGGCCACAAGCTCGGCGAGTTCGCTCCGACCCGTACCTTCCGTGGGCACGTCAAGGACGACCGCAAGGCGCGTCGCTGACGCCGTCGGAAGCAGAGAGGCAGAGAACATGGAAGCCAAGGCGCAGGCCAAGTACGTGCGCTGCACGCCGATGAAGGCCCGCCGCGTCGTGGACGTCGTCCGCGGCAAGCGCGCCGTCGAGGCCGTCAACGTGCTCCGATTCGCCCCGCAGGCCGCTGCGGTGCCGGTGCGCAAGGTGATCGAGTCCGCCATCGCCAACGCCCGGGTCAAGGCCGAGCGTGACGGCGAGCGGTTCGACGAGAACGAGCTCTTCATCACCGAGGTGTTCGCCGACGAGGGTCCGACCCTCAAGCGGTTCCGTCCCCGCGCCCAGGGGCGCGCCAGCCGGATCCTCAAGCGCACCTCGCACATCACCGTCATCGTCGGCGACAGGGCCGACTCCGCGAAGAAGGAAGGAGCCCGGTAATGGGGCAGAAGGTCAACCCGACCGGGTTCCGCCTGGGCATCACCACGGACCACCGCTCGCGCTGGTTCGCCGACTCCACGAAGCCTGGTCAGCGCTACCGCGACTTCGTGGACGAGGACGTCAAGATCCGCCGCCTCATGGAGGACGGCATGGAGCGGGCGGGCATCTCCAAGGTCGACATCGAGCGCACGCGTGACCGCGTCCGCGTCGACCTGCACACCGCCCGTCCCGGCATCGTCATCGGTCGCCGTGGCGCCGAGGCCGAGCGCCTGCGCGGTCAGCTCGAGAAGCTGACCGGCAAGCAGGTCCAGCTCAACATCCTCGAGGTCAAGAACCCCGACCTCGACGCGCAGCTCGTCGCCCAGGGCATCGCGGAGCAGCTCGCCAGCCGAGTCTCCTTCCGCCGTGCCATGCGCAAGGGCATGCAGTCCGCGATGCGCGCCGGCGCCAAGGGCATCCGCGTCCAGTGCGCGGGTCGCCTCGGCGGTGCCGAGATGAGCCGCTCGGAGTTCTACCGCGAGGGGCGCGTGCCGCTGCACACCCTCCGCGCGAACATCGACTACGGCTTCTACGAGGCCAAGACCACCTTCGGACGTCTCGGCGTCAAGGTGTGGATCTACAAGGGCGACATGACCGAGCGCGAGTTCGAGGCGCAGCAGGCCGTGTCCAGCCCCCGCGGCCGTGGTGGCCGTGGCGAGCGCCGCGGCGGCCGCCGCGGTGAGCGCGGTGACCGCGCTCCGCGTCAGAGCAACGAGCAGCAGGCCGAGCAGACGCCGGCCGCCGAGAACGCTGCCGCAGACCAGGGAACGGAGGCCTGAGCCGTGCTCATCCCTCGCCGGACCAAGTTCCGCAAGCAGCACCGCCCGCACCGCTCGGGCCTGTCCAAGGGCGGCAACCAGATCGCCTTCGGTGACTACGGTATCCAGGCCCTCGAGCCCGCCTACATCACCAACCGCCAGATCGAGGCGGCTCGTATCGCGATGACCCGCCACATCAAGCGCGGCGGAAAGGTGTGGATCAACATCTTCCCGGACCGTCCGCTGACCAAGAAGCCCGCCGAGACCCGCATGGGTTCCGGTAAGGGCGCCCCCGAGTGGTGGGTCGCCAACGTCAAGCCCGGACGCATCCTGTTCGAGCTCGGCGGCGTCGACGAGCCGCTCGCCCGCGAGGCCATGCGCCGCGCGCAGCACAAGCTTCCTATGAAGACCCGTTTCGTGACTCGTGAGGGTGGTGACGTCTGATGGCTATCGGTTCCAAGGGTCTGACCCCGTCCGACCTCGACGCCATGGACAACGAGCGCCTCGCTGAGGAGCTCTCCAAGGCCAAGGCTGAGCTGTTCAACCTCCGGTTCGCCTCGGCGACCGGCCAGCTCGAGGACCACGGCCGTCTCAAGGCCGTGCGTCGCGACATCGCCCGCATCTACACGATCGTGCGCGAGCGCGAGCTCGGCATCCGTACCGCTCCGAGCACGGAGGAGTCCAAGTGAGCGAGCAGAACGTCCAGCAGTCCACCGAGCGCGCCCAGCGCAAGGTCCGCACCGGTTACGTCGTCTCGGACAAGATGGACAAGACCGTCGTCGTCGAGATCGAGGAGCGCTACAAGCACTCGCTCTACGGCAAGGTCCTCCGTCGTTCCCAGAAGGCCAAGGTCCACGACGAGAACAACGAGGCGCACGTCGGCGACCTCGTCCGCGTCATGGAGACCCGTCCGCTGAGCGCCACCAAGCACTGGCGCCTCGTGGAGGTCATCGAGAAGGCCAAGTGACCTCTCGCTGAGCTTCACCCAGCAGCACCGCGACGCCGCCACCGCCCCTCGGGGAGGTGGCGGCGTCGGCGTGCGGGGGGGGGGAAGAGAGAGAGGAGGTGCGGCGGCCCCGATCGCCCTGCCGAGGGCGCGGACGACGGCCGCCGGCCGGCTGGCCGGGCCGGTGGGCCCGGTGAGGAAGGGCACAGGAGTGCCCGCGGCTCCCAGGTTCCGCGTCAGGACGGGCGTCAACTAGGCTATGGGAGTTGCGCGCGCCCGCAGTGCGCCCGACAGAGACCTCGCGCACCTGCGCCTGTGTCTGCCGGGACCCACGCACGACGGACTCCACTCGCCCCTGGCGGGGAGAGCAGTGCGCATTCGCAGAAGGAACGTTCGGCTAGGCTCGCGCCCCCTCGGGGGACGTCGAGAACCGGCTCGACGACAGGAGAACACTCAATGATCCAGCAGGAGTCGCGACTGACGGTCGCCGACAACACCGGTGCCAAGGAGATCCTTTGCATCCGTGTTCTCGGTGGCTCGGGTCGGCGCTATGCGGGTATCGGCGACACCATCGTCGCCACCGTGAAGGACGCCATCCCCGGCGGCAACGTCAAGAAGGGCGAGGTCGTCAAGGCGGTCGTCGTGCGCACCCGCAAGGAGCGCCGGCGCCCGGACGGCTCGTACATCCGCTTCGACGAGAACGCGGCCGTCATCCTCAACAACAACGGCGAGCCCCGCGGCACGCGCATCTTCGGCCCGGTGGGCCGCGAGCTTCGTGACAAGAAGTTCATGCGCATCGTGTCGCTCGCCCCGGAGGTGATCTGACAATGGCACGCATCAAGAAGGGTGACCAGGTCCTGGTCATCGCCGGCAAGGACAAGGGCAAGACGGGGCGCGTCCTCGAGGTCCTCCCCGAGGTCGACCGCGTCGTCGTCGAGGGCGTCCAGCGCGTCACCAAGCACACCCGTGTGGGCCAGTCCGCCCAGGGCGCCCGCACCGGCGGCATCGAGACCGTCGAGGCCCCGATCCACGCCTCCAACGTCATGCTCGTCGACCCCAAGACCAAGCAGCGCACCCGCGTCGGCTTCCGCGTCGAGGAGGGCGAGCGCCCCAACGGCGCCAAGCGGACCGTGCGCGTCCGCTACGCCAAGAAGTCCGGGGAGGACCTGTGACCATGGCCGACTACACGCCCCGTCTCAAGACCAAGTACGCCTCCGACGTCGCGCCGGCCCTCCGCGAGGAGTTCCAGCACGCCAACGTCAACGAGGTCGGCCGCGTCGTCAAGGTGGTCGTCAACATGGGTGTGGGCGAGGCCGCTCACGACTCCAAGATGATCGAGGGCGCCGTCCGCGACCTCACCGCCATCACCGGCCAGAAGCCCCAGGTCACGAAGGCCCGCAAGTCCATCGCGCAGTTCAAGCTGCGCGAGGGCCAGCCGATCGGCGCGCACGTCACGCTGCGCGGCGACCGCATGTGGGAGTTCCTCGACCGCCTCATCTCCGTCTCGCTTCCCCGCATCCGCGACTTCCGCGGCCTGTCCCCGAAGCAGTTCGACGGCAACGGCAACTACACCTTCGGTCTCACCGAGCAGTCCGTGTTCCACGAGATCGACGCCGACTCCATCGACCGCGTGCGCGGCATGGACATCACCGTGGTGACCACGGCCAAGACCGACGAGGAGGCCCGCTCGCTGCTCAAGCAGCTCGGCTTCCCCTTCAAGGAGAAGTGACATGGCGAAGACCGCTCTCAAGGAGAAGGCCAACCGCAAGCCGAAGTTCGGCGTCCGGGCCTACACGCGCTGCCAGCGCTGCGGCCGCCCGCACTCCGTCTACCGCAAGTTCGGCCTGTGCCGAGTCTGCCTGCGCGAGATGGCCCTCAACGGTCAGCTCCCCGGTGTGACGAAGTCCAGCTGGTAAGAAACTACGTCGCAGGTCCGCGAGGAAACCGCGACGAGGAAGGGCTGAGGCCCACTCATGACTATGACAGACCCGATCGCAGACATGCTCACCCGTCTGCGCAACGCCAACAACGCCTACCACGACGTCGTCTCGATGCCGTCGAGCAAGCTCAAGGTCAACATCGCCGAGATGCTGAAGGCCGAGGGCTACATCGCCGACTACGAGGTCACCGACGCGGAGGTCGGCAAGACGCTCACGCTGAGCCTCAAGTACGGAGCCAACCGCCAGCGGGCCATCCAGGGCCTCAAGCGCGTCTCCAAGCCCGGCCTGCGCGTCTACGCCAAGTCCACCAACCTGCCCAAGGTCCTCGGCGGCCTCGGGGTGGCCATCCTGTCCACCTCCTCCGGCCTCCTCACGGACAAGCAGGCCGAGTCCAAGGGCGTCGGCGGCGAAGTGCTCGCCTACGTCTGGTGAGATAAGGAACGGAGGAAAACCATGTCTCGTATTGGACGACTTCCCGTTCCGGTTCCCGCCGGAGTGGACGTCACCATCAACGGCAACGAGGTGACCGTGAAGGGCCCCAAGGGCACCCTCTCGCGCGTCATCCCCGCCCCGCTGAGCGTCACCCGCCAGGAGGACGGCACCATCCTGGTGACCCGTCCCGACGACGAGCGCGAGTCCCGCTCGCTGCACGGCCTGTCGCGAACGCTCATCAACAACATGGTCGTCGGCGTCACCGACGGCTACACGAAGAACCTCGAGATCGTCGGCACCGGTTACCGCGCCCAGCAGCGCGGCACCGCCATCGAGCTCTCGCTCGGCTTCTCGCACACCGTGACCGTCGAGGCCCCCGAGGGCATCACCCTCACGGTCGACGGCAACCTCAAGATCGCCGTCTCCGGCATCTCCAAGGAACAGGTCGGCGAGGTCGCGGCGAACATCCGCAAGATCCGCCCGCCGGAGCCCTACAAGGGCAAGGGCGTGCGCTACGCCGGCGAGAACGTCCGCCGCAAGGTCGGAAAGGCTGGTAAGTGACCATGGCTTACACGATCAAGAGGGGCAAGTCGAAGGCTGTCGCCCGCAAGATCCGCCACCAGCGCGTGCGCAAGCACGTCAACGGCACGCCGGAGCGCCCGCGCCTCGTCGTCACCCGCTCGAACCGCCACATGGTCGCGCAGGTCATCGACGACACCATCGGCCACACCCTGTGCTCGGCCTCGACCCTCGAGGACACCGTCAAGGGCGTCGAGGGCCACAAGGTCGGCCAGGCGCACAAGGTCGGCGAGCTCGTCGCCGAGCGCGCCAAGGCCCTGGGCATTGAGAAGGTTGTCTTCGACCGCGGAGGCAACAAGTACCACGGCCGTGTCGCCGCCGTCGCCGACGGCGCCCGCGACGGCGGCCTGGTGCTCTGAGCACGACGACGACGAGAAGGAAGAGGAACATCTGATGGCTGCACCGCAGCGAGACAGGTCCGCGTCGTCCAACGGCTCGGCCCAGAACAACGACGACCGTCGCGGCGAGGGCCGCGGCCGTCGCGACCGCAACAACGACCGTCGCGACCGCAACAACGGTCGCGGCAACGACGACAAGTACATCGAGCGCGTCGTCACCATCAACCGCGTGTCCAAGGTCGTCAAGGGCGGCCGCCGCTTCACCTTCACGGCGCTGGTCGTCGTCGGTGACGGCGAGGGCACCGTCGGCGTCGGTTACGGCAAGGCGAAGGAGGTCCCCGCCGCCATCGCCAAGGCCGTGGAGGTGGCGAAGAAGAACTTCTTCCACGTCCCGATGATCCGTCGCACCATCCCGCACCTGGTCCAGGGCGAGGACTCCGCCGGAGTCGTCCTCCTGCGCCCCGCGTCCCCCGGTACCGGTGTTATCGCCGGTGGCCCGGTCCGCGCCGTGCTGGACTGCGCCGGCATCCACGACATCCTGTCGAAGTCGCTCGGCTCCTCGAACTCGATCAACATCGTCCACGCGACCGTGGACGCGCTCAAGAAGCTCGAGCAGCCGGAGGCCGTGGCCGCCCGCCGTGGTCTGGCCCTGGAGGACGTCGCCCCGCAGTCCATGCTGCGTGCGCGCGCTGAGGGCGAGGCCGACAAGCGTGCAGCGGCCGAGAAGAAGGAGGCCGAGAAGGCCGCCGAAGGAGCTGAGGCGTGATGGCTAGCACCACGACCAAGCAGATCAAGGTCACCCAGGTCCGCTCGGGCATCGGCGGCACGCGCCGTCAGCGCGAGACCCTGAAGTCCCTCGGCCTGCGCAAGATCCGCCAGTCCGTCGTCCGCGAGGACAGCAAGTCCGTCCGCGGCATGATCGCCACGGTGGCGCACCTCGTCACCGTTGAGGAGGCCTGAGATGGCTGACAACGAGAACACCCAGGGGTCGGGGCAGGTCGTCAAGCTGCACCACCTCCGTCCCGCCGAGGGCTCCAAGATGGCCAAGACCCGCGTGGGTCGCGGTGAGGGCTCCAAGGGCAAGACCTCGGGCCGCGGTACCAAGGGCACGAAGGCCCGCTACCAGGTCCGTCCGGGCTTCGAGGGCGGCCAGATGCCCCTGGCCATGCGCCTCCCGAAGCTGCGCGGCTTCAAGAACTTCAACCGCGTTGAGTTCCAGCCGGTCAACGTCGGCCGCATCGCCGAGCTCTTCCCCGAGGGCGGCGCCGTGACGGTCGAGGACCTGGTCGCCAAGGGCGCCGTGCGCGAGGGCCACCTCGTCAAGGCGCTCGGCTCCGGCGACGTCTCCGTCAAGCTCGAGCTGACGGTCGACGCCTGGTCCGGCTCCGCCAAGGAGAAGATCGAGGCCGCCGGCGGTTCCGTCACCGCCCGCTGAGTCGGCTGACGGACGCCGACGCGTCCACGAGGGCCCCGGTCGTGAGGAGAGATCCTTCGACCGGGGCCCTCGTTGTGCGCGGGGACCGGCGCCGACCCCGGGCCACGTCCTCGGGGCCCAGGTGCGGGAGACGCGAGCGCGCCCGCTCGCGGCGCGAGTGACGCACGACCCGCCGCCGTGAGCCCCTCGACGCCGACAGCGCCCCGACCCCGGGGTAGGGTGTCGCCGGGCGTCCCGTGCGCCTGCGCGCGCCGCATCCAGCGGCGCTTCTCTTCCCCGTCCTCAGGAGACCGAGTGCTCAGCGCGTTCATGCAGGCGTTCAGGACGCCCGACCTGCGGCGAAAGCTGCTCTTCACCCTGGGCATCATGGCCCTGTTCCGCCTCGGCTCCGTCGTGCCCACCCCGGGCGTCGACCTCGCCAACGTCCAGCAGTGCGTCGGCGAGAGCGAGGACGCGGGCCTGCTGAGCCTCATCAACGTCTTCTCCGGTGGAGCGCTGCTCCAGCTGAGCGTCTTTGCGCTGGGCATCATGCCCTACATCACCGCGTCGATCATCATCCAGCTGCTCCGCGTCGTCATCCCCCGGTTCGAGGAGCTCCACAAGGAGGGGCAGGCGGGCACCGCCAAGCTCACCGAGTACACGCGCTACCTCACCATCGGGCTCGGCGTCCTGCAGTCCGCGACGATCGTCGCGACCGCCGCCAACGGCAACCTCTTCACCGGGTGCTCCGTCGACGTCATCCCGAACGACGGCCCCGTCACGCTCGCGCTCATGATCATCACGATGACCGCCGGGACGGGCCTGATCATGTGGCTCGGCGAGCTCATCACCGAGCGCGGCATCGGCAACGGCATGTCCCTGCTGATCTTCACGTCCATCGTGGCCCGGATGCCGCAGAACCTGTTCTCCATCATCGGGGGCAACGGCGGCTTCGCGAAGTTCCTCGGCGTCGTCGTCATCATCCTCATCGCCACCCTGGCCGTCGTCTTCGTCGAGCAGGCCACGCGCCGCATCCCGGTCCAGTACGCCAAGCGGATGATCGGTCGGCGGCAGTACGGCGGCTCCACGACCTACATCCCGATCAAGATCAACACCGCGGGCGTCATCCCGGTCATCTTCGCCTCGTCGATCCTGGCCATGCCGCAGCTCGTCGCCCAGTTCGCCAAGCCGACCTCCGGCTGGGTGCAGTGGGTGTCGAACAACCTCCAGCAGACCGACACGATCTACCTCATCGGCTACGGCCTGCTCATCCTCTTCTTCACGTTCTTCTACACGGCGATCACCTTCGACCCGGAGGAGATCGCTGACAACATGAAGAAGTACGGGGGCTTCATCCCCGGCGTCCGCGCCGGCGAGCCCACCGTCCGCTACCTGTCCTACGTCATCGATCGCGTGACGACGGCCGGCAGCGCCTACCTCGTCGTGCTGGCCCTCCTGCCGACCATCGCGGTCACGGTCATGGGCTTGTCGCAGAACCTCCCGTTCGGCGGCACGACGATCCTCATCATGGTGGGAGTCGGGCTCCAGACCGTCAAGGAGATCAACTCCCAGCTCCAGCAGCGCCACTACGAAGGGTTCCTCTCATGAGCGCACGCATGGTCCTCCTCGGCCCTCCCGGGGCCGGCAAGGGCACCCAGGCCGCCCGCATCTCCGAGCGTCTCGGCATCCCCGCCATCTCGACGGGCGACATCTTCCGCGCCAACGTCGCGGGGGAGACCGAGCTCGGCAAGCAGGCCAAGCAGTACATGGACAAGGGCGAGTACGTCCCCGACTCCGTCACGAACGCGATGGTCAAGGACCGCATCGCGCAGGACGACGCAGCCGAGGGCTTCCTCCTCGACGGCTACCCCCGCACCGAGGCCCAGGTGAACGAGCTCGACGCCATGCTCGCCGAGGCCGGCCTCGCCCTCGACGTCGTGCTCGAGATCACCGCCGACAACGAGGTCGTCGTCGAGCGCCTCCTCAAGCGCGCCAGCGAGCAGAACCGCGCCGACGACACCGAGCCCGTCATCCGCCGCCGCCTCGAGGTCTACGCGGGGCAGACCGCGCCCCTCGCCGCGCTCTACGAGGCCAAGGGCCTCCTCGTGCGCGCCGACGGCATCGGCGCGGTCGACGAGGTCACCGAGCGCATCATGACGGCCCTCGAGGCCGCCGGCGTCCGAGCCTGACGCCACGGCCCGACGGCGCCCCGCCGCCAGGCCCGCCGCTGCGGCGGCACCCGCACAGCAGCCCGGCGTCCCGACGCCGACCCCGGCGCCCGACCGGGTCCCCTCCCCACCGCTGCGCACCCAACGCGAGAGAGCACCGAACGAGGAGGAGACCGTGCTGTCACGGGAGCACATCCAGATCAAGACCAGGGACCAGGTCCTGCGCATGCGCGAGGCCGGACTCGTCGTCGCCGACATCCACGCCGCCCTGCGCGAGGCGGTCCGCCCCGGCACGACGACCGCCGAGCTCGACGCCGTCTCCGCCGCGGCCATCGAGCGCGGCGGGGCCCGGTCCAACTTCCTGGGCTACGAGGGCTACCCGGCCACGGTCTGCGTCTCGGTCAACGACGAGGTCGTCCACGGCATCCCGGGCGAGCGCGTCCTCGAGGCCGGTGACCTCGTCACCTTCGACTGCGGCGCCTACGTCACCGACGACGACGGCACCCAGTGGCACGGCGACGCCGCCTTCACCACCGTCGTCGGCGGCCGCTACGCCAGCGAGGCCGACCGCGTCCTCGACACCACGACCCGCGAGGCCCTGTGGGCCGCGATCGCCGCCGTCGCCCGCGCCGCCGCGGGGGAGGCCCGGGGCCGCGACGAGCGCCTCAACGTCGTCGGGGACTCCGTCGAGCGGGTCGTCGCGGAAGCCTCCCTGCGCGAGGGCGTCCCGCTCGGGATCCTCGAGGACTACGTCGGGCACGGCATCGGCACCGCCATGCACATGGACCCCGACGTCCTCAACTACTCGGTCAAGCGCCGCGGACCGCGACTGCGCACCGGCATGGTCATCGCCATCGAGCCGATGCTCACGGCCGGCGGGCCCGAGGTGCGCGAGCTCGACGACGGCTGGACCGTCGTCACCGAGGACGGCTCCCGCGCCGCCCAGTGGGAGCACACCGTCGCCATCGTCCCCGGCGGGGTCTGGGTCCTCACGGCGCCGGACGGCGGTTTCGAGGGGCTGGCGCCCCACGGCATCGAGCCCCGTCCCCTCGTCTGACGCGCCGGCCCGGCCCGGATACGGGCGGCCCGCAGCGGTGCCGGCCGGGGGAGCGCCCTCCCGCCCCGCCGCGTCCCCGCTCCGCGGTGTGTCCAGGAGCACCGGGGGAGTGGCCGTTCTCGCATGGAACGCGGCGGCGCGCCTGCCGTATTGTTGGCAGTCGGTGCGCCCGACGGTCCGGAGCGCCCGGCCCCGTTCGCACGGGCGCCGGACCGGGACCGCACGCGCCGTCCGGCGACGTCGTCGCCGGGACCACTCGAGCGAGAAAGCACCGATGGAGGAACATGGCTAAGAAGGACGGCGTCATCGAGGTCGAGGGATCGGTCGTCGAGGCCCTTCCGAACGCGATGTTCCGGGTGGAGCTGAGCAACGGGCACGTCGTGCTCGCGCACATCTCCGGCAAGATGCGGCAGCACTACATCCGCATCCTCCCCGAGGACCGCGTGGTCGTCGAGCTGAGCCCGTACGACCTCTCCCGCGGCCGCATCGTCTACCGGTACAAGTGACAGTCCTCCCCGTGAGGGGATGACGGAGGAACATCATGAAGGTCAAGCCGAGCGTCAAGAAGATCTGTGACAACTGCAAGGTGATTCGTCGCCACGGCCGTGTCATGGTCATCTGCGAGAACCCGCGGCACAAGCAGCGCCAGGGCTGAGGCCCGCCGCTGCCGGTCGCTGAGGACGAGGTCCCAGCGGCCACCCACAAGCACCCACCCCAGCGGACCCGCCGAGCGCGGGCCGCAACCCCCGGTTCCTGGAGGCCGGGGCCGCCGAACAAGGGTGGCGGGGGAGGTGGGCGACGACCTCCGGGAGCACACAGGAGAACCACACCGTGGCACGCATTTCCGGTGTCGACCTGCCTCGCGAGAAGCGAGTCGAGGTCGCACTCACGTACATCTTCGGGATCGGCCGCACGCGCGCGGACGAGACCCTCGCGGCGACCGGGGTCAACCCCGACACCCGCGTCAAGGACCTGACCGAGGACGACCTCGTCAAGCTCCGCAACCACATCGAGGCCAGCTACCAGGTCGAGGGCGACCTCCGCCGCGAGGTCCAGGCGGACATCCGCCGCAAGATCGAGATCGGCTGCTACCAGGGCCTGCGCCACCGCCGCCACCTCCCGGTGCACGGGCAGCGCACCAAGACCAACGCGCGCACGCGCAAGGGTCCCAAGCGCACCGTGGCCGGTAAGAAGAAGGCCAAGTAAGCAGTAGTCCACGACGCCGGGCCCCAGGGCCCGCCGTGGATCGACGACCTCATCGCAGAAGAAGGAAACATGCCTGCCAAGTCCCGTTCCGCCGTGCGCAAGCCGCGCCGCAAGGACCGTAAGAACGTCACTCACGGTCACGCCTACATCAAGTCCACCTTCAACAACACCATCGTGTCCCTCACGGACCCGACCGGCGCCGTCATCGCCTGGGCCTCCTCCGGCCAGGTCGGCTTCAAGGGCTCCCGCAAGTCCACGCCGTACGCCGCCCAGCTCGCCGCCGAGGCCGCCGCGCGTCGCGCGCAGGAGCACGGCATGAAGAAGATCGACGTCTTCGTCAAGGGTCCGGGCTCCGGCCGCGAGACCGCGATCCGCTCCCTCCAGGCCGCCGGCCTCGAGGTCGGCTCCATCACGGACGTCACCCCCCAGGCCCACAACGGCTGCCGCCCCCCGAAGCGTCGCCGCGTCTGAGACCACGAGGCCGACGCCGCCCCCGCCACCGCGAGGCGCCGGCGTCGGCCGCATCGCGCCCGCCCCACCGGGGCCCGCGCGGGCGGAGGCCGAGGCTCTCCCGGCCAGCCGCCCACCCATGAGGAACGACGTCATATAGCGGGCGTCGCGACGAAAGGAAACCTTCAGTGCTCATCGCACAGCGACCCACTCTCTCCGAGGAGGTCATCGAGGAGGACCGCCGCTCGCGGTTCGTCATCGAGCCCCTCGAGCCCGGCTTCGGCTACACGCTCGGCAACTCCCTGCGCCGCACGCTGCTGTCGTCCATCCCGGGCGCGGCCGTGACCAGCGTCCGCATCGACGGCGTGCCCCACGAGTTCCGCACCATCGCCGGGGTCAAGGAGGATGTCGCCCAGATCATCCTCAACATCAAGGAGATCGTCCTCTCCTCGGAGAACGACGAGCCGGTCGTCATGTACCTGCGCAAGTCGGGCCCGGGCGTCGTCACCGCCGGCGACATCACCCCGCCCGCCGGCGTCCAGATCCACAACGAGGACCTTGTCATCGCCACTCTCAACGAGAAGGGCAAGCTCGAGATCGAGCTGACGGTCGAGCGCGGCCGCGGCTACGTCTCCGCCAACCAGAACAAGGACCCGAACGCGGAGATCTCCCGGATCCCCGTGGACTCGATCTACTCGCCGGTCAAGAAGGTCTCCTACGCCGTCGAGGCGACCCGTGTCGAGCAGCGCACGGACTTCGACCGCCTCGTCGTCGACGTCGAGACGAAGGCCTCCATCACCCCGCGCGACGCGCTGGCCTCCGCCGGCAAGACGCTCGTCGAGCTCTTCGGGCTCGCCCGCGAGCTCAACGTCGAGGCCGAGGGCATCGAGGTCGGTCCGTCCCCGATGGACCAGGCCCTCCAGCAGGACCTCGCCCTCATGATCGACGAGCTCGACCTGCAGGCACGCTCCTCGAACGCCCTCAAGCGCGAGGGCATCCACACCGTCGGTGAGCTCGTCGCGCGCAGCGAGGCGGACCTCCTCGACATCCGCAACTTCGGTGCCAAGTCCATCTCCGAGATCAAGGAGAAGCTGGCCGAGCTGGGTCTGTCCCTCAAGGGCTCCCCGGTCGACTACGTCTCGGAGGACGACTACACCAACCCCACGTTCAGCGACGAGCAGCAGGCCTGAGCCCGCTCGCCTTTCTACTAGGAGACAACAATGCCTCGCCCCACCAAGGGTCCCCGCCTGGGCGGCTCCGCCCAGCACGAGCGCCACATGCTGGCCAACCTGGCCACGCAGCTCTTCATCCACGAGTCCATCACGACCACGGAGGCCCGCGCCCGTCGCCTGCGCCCCTACGTCGAGAAGCTCATCACCAAGGGCAAGCGCGGCGACCTCCACGCCCGTCGCACCGTCCTCAAGAAGGTCACGGACAAGCAGGCCGTGTACCGCCTCTTCGAGGAGCTCGCCCCGCAGCTCGAGGGTCGCGACGGCGGTTACACCCGCATCGTGAAGACCGCGCCGCGCAAGGGCGACAACGCCCCCATGGCCGTCATCTCCCTCGTCCTCGAGCCGGTCGCCAAGAAGGAGGTCGTCAAGGACTCCGTCCAGACCGCCAAGAAGGCCGCCGACGCCGCCGTGGCGGAGGCTCCAGCCGAGGATACCGCCGAGGCCGCCGGCTTCGAGCCCGCCGGTGGCGCCGACGCCCAGAAGGCCGAGGCCTGACCCGGCCGCCGGTCCCAGCACCGCACGGAGCGCCCGCCCTCCCCTCGGGGAGGGCGGGCGCTCCGCCGTCCCCGGAGGACGTGGGCCCCGCTGCTCCGTGCGCAGCGACGGTCTCGGCGGGGCTCCGCGGTCCTCACTGGTCCCCGGTCGTCGTGAGGCCGGCCTCGCGCCCCGTTGCGGGCGCACGGCCCGGGTGCGGGCGGGGTGCGGAACGGCGGCGGGAAACCGCGGGACCGCGCGGACGCGCGCCCTTCTAGCCTCGAGGTGTTCTCATTCCCCGTGTCCCATGGAGACTCCCGTGAAGCTTCTCAAGAACACCCTCACCTCGGCCGCGGCCCTCGCGCTCGTCATCGCCCCCGTCGCGGTCGTCGCCTCGGCCCCCGCCCCGGCAGCCGCGGCGGACGCGGTCTCCCTGTCGAACGTCCAGGTCACGAACGAGACCGCGACCGCCTGGTCCACCGTCACCGTCTCCGCGGACTGGAGCGCCACCTCCCCGACGGCGGGCCAGACCTTCACCCTCAGCCTCGGGGAGGGTCTGCGCTGGCCTGCCGGCGTCGCCTTCCCCCTCACTGAGAAGAGCAACGGAGAGACCGTCGGCTCCTGCGTCGCGGCGGAGGGCTCCTCCGGTCTCGTGTGCACCCTCAACGCGAACGCGGAGAAGTGGGACACCCTCGAGGGCGGCGTCACCGCCTACGGCCAGATCACGAACGCCCTCGTCGGCAGGACCAGCTCGACGCTCACCGCATCCGGCAGGACCTATACCGTCGTCCCCGGTGACGGCGACGGTGACGGCGTCTGCGACGTCAACTGCGACGGCGTGACCCCGAACGTCCCCGACGGCACGACCAAGAAGTACGGCTGGTTGGAGAAGAAGCTCGCCGACGGCACGAGCGAGTTCGAGTGGGCCATCAACGTCACCGGCTCCACCTCCTACACCGTGTCGGACCCCGGCACCACGGTCGCCGGCGTCAGCTGCACCGACGGCTCCTGGGACGACGCGTACTCGCCGAGCCCCGCCGCCGTCATCGGGGACGGCACGGCCTCCTTCACCGCCCCGAGCACGACGACCGCCTGCCGGGTCACCGTCACCTCGACGACGACCGCCGACACCGCCACGAACACCGCGACCGTCAACGGCGCCACGCTCACCGCTGACGCCAGGGCCACCGCCCAGGGCGAGGGCTGGGCCTCGGGCGCCAACGCCCCGGTCTCCACGCCGACGCCGAGCGATACGCCCACCGGCACGCCGTCCCCGACGCCGTCCAGCGCCCCGTCCGCTACGACGAGCGCGACTCCCTCCGGCAACCCGAGCGCCTCCGTGACGCCGTCCGCCTCGGTCACCCCGTCGGTCTGCGCCTCCCCGGCCGCCTCCGCGAGCGAGAGCCTCGCGGCCTCAGCCACCGCGACCGCGAGCACGACCGGCTGCGCCACCGCCCCCGCCGTCCACGGCTCCACCACGACGACCCCGGGCACCACGTCCACCACGTCCACCACGGGCCGCTCGCTGGCCCGGACCGGTGCTGACGCGGGCCTCGGCCTCGCCGCCGTCGCCGCCCTCGGCGCCGGAGTCTCCGCCCTGGCCGTCTCCCGCCGCCGCGCCTGAGACCGCACCGGGCGCCAGAGCCCGGGCCTGAGACCTCGGAGGGGCCCGCCACCGGATCGACCGGTGACGGGCCCCTCGTCGTGCGCGTGCGCTCAGTCCCGCGTCATCGCCCAGCAGCGCGCCCCGCCGGTCATCCCGGCCTCGTTGGGGACGACGACGACGTCGTCGCCCATGCGCGCCAGCTGGGCCGGCGTGATCCGGCGCGAGTTGCCCCCGCCCAGGTAGAGCCGGTCCCACATGTACATGGGGCGCAGCGCCTCGACGACGCGGCGCACGCGGCGCGACCAGTGGGCGTCCCCGAGCCGCAGCCGCTCGTGCTCCCCGATGTAGTCGTCGTAGGTGAGCCCCCAGCGCACCGGTCCCTGCGAGACCTCGACGTGCGGGGCGAGGACCCCGTTGTCGAAGACCGCGTTCCCGAGCCCGGTCCCGAGCGTCACGATCATCTCGTGACCGTGCCCGGTGACGACCCCGGCGCCCGCCACCTCGGCGTCGTTGAGGACGAGCGCGGGCACGCCCAGGCGGTCCGAGACGGCGCGCCCCATGTCGAAGTGCGCCCACTCGTCGACGAGCTCGGGGAGCACCCGGGAGCGCGGGCCGTCCTTCGTGATGTAGTGCGGCGTCGCGACGACCACCCCGTGGCGGATCATGCCCGGCATGCCCACGGTCACCCTGTCGGCCGCGGGGAGCTGCTCGGCGAGCCCCGCGATCGTGTCGACGAGCTTCGTCGGCGGCAGCGGGTACGGCGTGGGGGTGCGGACGGCGCGGGAGGTGATCGTGCCCTCCCCGTCGAGGACGGAGGCCTTGATGCCGCCGCCGCCGCAGTCGACGGAGAGCGTGGAGGTCGTGGTCACCCGCACGACGCTACCGCTTCGTGGCCGGGCTCCGGGACGGCGCGGCGTCCGAGGCGTGGTCGAATGGGGCCATGATCGAGCAGACCGGACCGGACGCCCCCACCGCCGGCGCGCCCGACGTCTCCGGCGACGCCGCGGAGCGCGGCCAGGGGGCCGACGGGGAGCACCTGCGGGTACGCCTCGACCTCGCCTACGACGGCACCGCCTTCGCAGGCTGGGCCGCCCAGCCGGGCCTGCGGACCGTCGAGGGCGTCCTGGCCGACGCCCTCGCCACCGTCCTGCGCGAACCCGTCCGCCTCACCGTCGCCGGACGCACCGACTCCGGCGTCCACGCCGCCGCCCAGGTCGCCCATGTCGATGTGAGCCGCTCCGCCTGGGAGCGGCTCCCCGGCCGCTCCGACCGTGCGCCGCAGGCCGCCCTCCTCACGCGCCTCGCAGGCGTCCTCGCACGGGAGGCCGCCGCCTCCAGCGGGAGCCACGGCCTCGGCACCGTGCCCAGGGGCGCCTCCGACCTCGTCGTCGCCGGCGCCCGAACCGCGCCGCCGGGCTTCGACGCGCGCTTCTCCGCCCTCGAGCGCCGCTACGTCTACCGCATCGCCGACGGCGCGGGGGAGGGGCGGGCCGCGGCGCCGCGCGACCCCGCCCGCCGCGGCCAGGTCCTGTGGGTCCCCGACGTCCTCGACGTCGACGCCATGGCGGCCTCCGCCGCCCCGCTCCTCGGCGAGCACGACTTCCTCTCCTACTGCAAGCCGCGGGAGGGCGCCACCACCATCCGCACCCTCAAGCGCCTCGACTGGCGGCGGGAGCTCGACGGCCCCGACGCCGGGCTCGTCACCCTCACCGTCGTCGCCGACGCCTTCTGCCACTCCATGGTCCGCTCGCTCGTCGGCGCCGGCCTCGCCGTCGGGCAGGGGCGCAGGCCGGCCTCGTGGCCGGGCGATCTCCTCGCGGCCCGCAGCCGTGACGGCGCCGCGCCCGTCGCCCCGCCCCACGGGCTCACGCTCGAGGCGGTCTCCTACCCGCCCGACGCGGAGCTGGAGGTCCAGGCCGAGCGCGCCCGCGTCGTGCGGAGCCTGCCCGGCGGGGACTGCGGCTGCTGACCCGATGCCGGCCGGCTGCGGCGGGCAGGGCGGTCGGGACCGGGCGCCGGCGCGGGCGCCCGGACGAGGCGGACGCGTGGCGGGACTCACCCCGTCGGCGGCGCCTCATCCTTTGACCCTCTCGCTCGGGCGCCGGTATGGTGGGCAATCGTCGTGCAGCACGAGGTTGCGCGTCCGCGGTGCCGTCCCACTCGCCCCGGATCGCCAGTGCTCCGACCACTCACCTGACCATGGTGGTCACGCCGAACAGCGACGCTTCAACGCTTGATCGGCGCGTCCACTCGCCAAGAGAAACGAAGGCAACGCCCGTGCGCACGTACACACCGAAGCCCGGCGACGTCGAGAAGAACTGGTACGTCATCGACGCCACCGACGTCGTCCTCGGCCGCCTCGCGGCCCAGGCCGCGACCCTGCTCCGTGGGAAGCACAAGCCCCAGTTCGCCCCGAACGCGGACGCCGGCGACTACGTCGTCATCATCAACGCCGACAAGGTCGCCCTCACCAACGGCAAGGCCGACAAGAAGTTCGCCTACCGTCACTCGAACCACCCGGGCGGCCTCACCGCGACGTCCTACCGCGAGCTCCTGGCCACCCGCCCCGAGCTCGCTGTCGAGAAGGCCGTCAAGGGCATGCTGCCGCACACCAAGCTCGGCCGCGCCCAGCTGAAGAAGCTCAAGGTCTACGCCGGTGGAAACCACCCGCACGCGTCGCAGAACCCGCAGGCTTTCGAGATCACCCAGGTCGCCCAGTAAGCGCCCCGGCGCTCGGCACCCCGCGACAAGCAAAGGACATATCGTGGCTGAGACCACTGTCGACATCGACGCGCTGGACGAGGAGAACGCCCCCTCCAGCTACACCACTGAGACCGACGGCGCCTCCGTCGAGGGCCGCGGCCAGTCCGTGACCGCCCCCGGCGCCGGCCTGGGCCGCCGCAAGGAGGCCGTCGCCCGCGTCCGCCTCGTCCCCGGCACCGGCCAGTGGACGCTCAACGGCCGCACGCTCGAGGACTACTTCCCGAACAAGCTGCACCAGCAGCTCGTGCGCGCCCCCTTCACCATCCTCGACCTCGAGGGCCGCTTCGACGTCATCGCCCGCATCGACGGCGGCGGCATCTCCGGCCAGGCCGGCGCCCTGCGCCTCGGCATCGCCCGCGCCCTCAACGAGATCGATCGTGAGGCCAACCGCCCGACCCTCAAGAAGGCCGGCTTCCTCACCCGCGACGCCCGCATCGTCGAGCGCAAGAAGGCCGGTCTCCACAAGGCCCGCCGCGCCCCGCAGTACTCCAAGCGCTGATCGCGCGCCGGGGAGCCCCGGCCCGCCCCAGCAGCGCACGACGCCCCGCCACCCCGTCCTCGCGACGGCGTCGGCGGGGCGCCGTCGTACCCGCCTCCCGGGCGCGGGGCCCGTCGGGCTCGGCGGACGCGGTCCGGGCGGCGCGCGTCGGAGACGTTGTGAGCGAGCCGGTGCCGCCGCCCTCGGCGCCCCGGCGCCACGCGCACAGCCCCTGCCTCGCCGTCTCGCAGGCTCCGCCCGCCGCGCGTGGGATGATGGCCCCAGCCCACCCACAGGAGGAACGGAACCCATGGCACGACTCTTCGGCACCGACGGCGTGCGCGGACTGGCCAACGACCTGCTCACCCCCGCCCTCGCGGTCCAGCTCGGCGAGGCCGCCGCCAAGGTCCTCACCCGCGATACCCCCGCCTCGAAGCGCTCCCGCACCGGGCGCCCGCGCGCCATCGTCGGCCGCGACACCCGCGCCTCCGGCGAGTTCCTCGACCACGCCATCAGCGCCGGCCTGGCCTCCTCCGGCGTCGACGTCACCCGCGTCGGGATCCTCCCGACCCCCGCCATCGCGCACCTCACCGCCACGCAGGACATCGACCTCGGCGTCGTCATCTCCGCCTCCCACAACCCCTTCCAGGACAACGGCATCAAGTTCTTCGCCCGCGGCGGCTACAAGCTCGAGGACGCCGTCGAGGACGAGATCGCCTCACTCCTCGGCAAGGTCACCGACCTGCCCACCGGCGACGGCGTCGGCCGCGTCATCAAGGGCGAGACGGTCGCGGACCAGAACTACATCGGCCACCTCGTCGACTCCGTCGCCACCGACCTCGCGGGGCTGCGGATCGTCGTCGACGCCTCCAACGGCGCCGCCAGCAACGTCGGCCCCGCCGCGCTGCGCGCCGCCGGCGCCGAGGTCATCGTCATCAACGCCTCCCCGGACGGCCTCAACATCAACGACGCCTGCGGCTCCACCCACCCCGAGCAGCTCCAGCAGTACGTCCAGTTCGTCGGCGCCGACATGGGCGTGGCCTACGACGGCGACGCCGACCGCTGCCTCGCCGTCGACGCCGAGGGCACCCTCGTCGACGGCGACCAGATCATGGGCCTGCTCGCGGTCGGCATGAAGGAGGACGGGACCCTCGGCTCCGACACCCTCGTCGTCACCGTCATGAGCAACCTCGGCCTCATCCTCGCCATGAAGGAGCACGGCATCCGCACCGTGCAGACCGGCGTCGGAGACCGCTACGTCCTGGAGAAGATGCTCCAGGGCGGCTACACCCTCGGCGGTGAGCAGTCCGGCCACGTCATCGACTCGCTCCACGCCACCACCGGGGACGGCGTCCTCACGTCGCTGCGCGTCGCCGCCCGCATGAAGCGCACCGGCAAGAGCCTCAAGGAGCTCGCCTCCATCGTCCAGCGCCTGCCGCAGACCCTCATCAACGTCAAGGGCGTCGACAAGGGCGCCGCAGGCACCAACAAGGCCGTCCAGGACGCCGTGGCCGCCGCCGAGCAGCGCCTCGGCGAGACCGGCCGCGTCCTCCTGCGCCCCTCGGGCACCGAGCCGCTCGTGCGCGTCATGGTCGAGGCCGCCACCCAGGAGGAGGCCGACGCCGTCGCCGGCGAGCTCGCCCAGGTCGTTCAGGCCAACCTCGCCCTCTGACGCCGAGATCGGGACGTCCTGACTCTGAGATCGGGCGGTTCTCCCCAGCCGGGGAGAACCGCCCGATCTCGTGGTTCAGATGTCCCGATCTCGAGGTCAGGACGTCCCGATCTCGCGGGGAGGCGGTGAGGCGCCCGACCGGGCCACCTGCCCAGCGCGGCGCTCAGGCCTTGCGCAGGAGCACCTTGGAGACGTGGTGGTGCTCGTCCTTGTGGAGCACGAGGGTCGCCCGCCCACGCGTCGGCGCGATGTTCTCCCTCAGGTTCGTGAGGTTGACGGACTCCCAGACCTCGTTCGCGGCGGTCACCGCGACGTCGTCGGGGATCGACGCGTAGCGCTGGAAGTAGGACTCCGGGTCCTCGAAGGCCGTGTGCTTGAGCGTGAGGAAGCGGTCGAGGTACCAGCGCCGGATGTGCTCGGGGTCGGCGTCGACGTAGATCGAGAAGTCGATGAAGTCGCTCACCGCCAGCGCCGAGGAGCTCACGCGCGCCCCGGGCACCCCGGAGACCGACGGCGCCGAGACCGCGGCGGGCTCCGCCTCGAGGGCCTGGCGGCCGCGCGGCGCCGGCTGGAGGACGTTGAGCCCCTCGAGGACGAGGACGTCGGGGCGCTCCACCGTGATCGACTCGCCGGGGACGACGTCGTAGACCTTGTGGGAGTAGACCGGCGCCTCGACCCGCGGCGCGCCGGACTTCACGGAGGAGACGAAGTCGAGGAGGGCGCGGCGGTCGTAGGACTCCGGGAAGCCCTTCCGGGCGGTGAGCCCGCGCTCCTCGAGGACCGCGTTGGGCAGGAGGAAGCCGTCGGTCGTCACGAGGTCGACCCGCGGCGTCTCCGGGAAGCGGGAGAGCAGGTGGGCGATGAGGCGCGCCGTCGTCGACTTCCCGACGGCGACGGACCCGGCCACGGCGATGATGAAGGGGGTCGGCGGGACGTCGACGCCGAGGAAGCGGGAGGTGCGCCGCCCGCGCTCGCGGGTCGCGGTGATGTAGTCCTCGAGGAGGGCGGTCAGCGGCCGGTAGACGACGTCCACCTCGGGCAGGTCGATGGGGTCGCCGAGGCCCCGGAGCTTCTCGACGTCGGCCTGGGTCAGCGGCAGGGGCGCGGTCCGTGCGAGCGAGCGCCACTGGTCGCGGGTGAGCTCGACGTAGGGGGTGGGCGCGGGGGAGCCTTCGGGGCGGTCCGCGTTGGGGGAGACACTGGGGCGGTCCGGGGTGGGGGAGACGGCGGAGCGGTCCGGGGCGGGGCGCACGGAAGTCACCACACCAGTCTGACGCATCGCGAGCCACGAGGAGGGCATCCGCGCAGCTCCGCGCAGCCGGGCGGGAAACGTCACCCTCGTGCGCGCAACGCGCGTCGAAAGATCATTGAGCGTGCGCTGTTCTCATGCTTCGATCATTCCCATGTGTGGAATCGTCGGCCACGTCGGCCCCCTGTCACCCTCCGACCGCTCGCTCACCGTCCTCATGGACGGCCTGGGCCGCCTCGAGTACCGCGGCTACGACTCGGCGGGCGTGGCCCTCGTCGGCCCCGAGGGACTCGACGTCGTCAAGCGCGCCGGCAAGCTCGACAACCTGCGCGCGGCCCTCGTCGAGAACCCGCCCGCCCCCGCAGTCTCCGGCATCGGCCACACGCGCTGGGCCACCCACGGCGGCCCGACCACCGTCAACGCCCACCCGCACCGCGCCGGGAACCTCGCCGTCGTCCACAACGGCATCATCGAGAACTTCCGGCCCCTGCGCGCCGAGGTCGAGGAGGCCGGGCGCGTCCTCCTGTCCGACACGGACACCGAGGTCGCCGCCCACGTCCTCGACCTCGACCTGGCCTCCCGCCTCGAGGCCGCCGAGAACGAGGGCACCGCCCTCACCCAGGACCTCGTCGCCGACCTCCTTGTCGAGTCCATGCGCGCCGTCGCCCAGCGCCTCGAGGGCGCCTTCTCCCTCCTCGCCGTCACCCCGCTCGCCCCCGGCGTCATCGTCGCCGCGCGCCGCTCCAGCCCGCTCGTCATCGGCCTGGGCGAGGGCGAGAACTTCCTCGGCTCCGACGTCGCCGCCTTCGTCGCCTTCACCAAGCGCGCCGCCGAGGTCGACGACGACCAGGTCCTGCGCATCAGCGCCGACGAGGTCACCGTCTGGGACGCCGACGGCGACGTCATCGAGCCCCGCACCTGGGAGGTCTCCTGGGACGCCTCCGCCGCCGTCAAGGGCGGCTACGAGACCTTCATGGACAAGGAGATCCACGAGCAGCCCACAGCCGTCGCCGACACCCTGCGCGGCCGCGTCGACGAGAAGGGCGAGCTCGTCCTCGACGAGATGCGCATCGACCCCGCCGTCCTGCGCAGCGTCGACAAGATCATCGTCGTCGCCTGCGGCACCGCCTCCTACGCCGGACACGTCGCCAAGTACGCCATCGAGCACTGGTGCCGCGTCCCCGTCGAGATCGAGCTCGCCCACGAGTTCCGCTACCGCGACCCCATCGTCTCGGAGAAGACCCTCACCGTCGCCATCTCCCAGTCCGGCGAGACCATGGACACGATCCAGGCGGTCCGCCACGCCCGCGAGCAGGGCTCCAAGGTCCTCGCCATCGTCAACACCTACGGCTCCACGATCGCCCGCGAGGCGGACGCCGTCCTGTACACGCACGCCGGTCCCGAGGTCGCCGTCGCCTCGACGAAGGCCTTCCTCGCCCAGATCACCGCCTGCTACCTGCTCGGCCTCTACCTGGCCCAGCTGCGCGGCAACAAGTGGCCCGACGAGGTCGCCGACTACCTCGAGAACCTCGAGAGGATGCCGGAGAAGATCCAGCGCCTCCTCGACACCGAGGAGGAGTCCGTCAAGGCCCTCGGCGCCGAGCTCGCGGACAAGGACTCCTTCCTGTTCCTCGGCCGGCACGTCGGATACCCGGTGGCCCTCGAGGGCGCGCTCAAGCTCAAGGAGCTCGCCTACGTCCACGCGGAGGGCTTCGCGGCCGGAGAGCTCAAGCACGGCCCGATCGCGCTCGTCGAGGACGGTCTGCCGGTGTTCGTCATCGTCCCCACGCCGCGTCGCCCCGTCCTGCACGACAAGGTCATCTCCAACATCCAGGAGATCCGCGCCCGCGGCGCCCGCACCATCGTCATCGCCGAGGAGGGCGACGCCGCCGTCGAGCCCTTCGCCGACGACGTCGTCCGCGTCCCGCGCACGCCCACCCTCATGTGGCCGCTCCTCACGGTGGTCCCGCTGCAGCTCTTCGCCGCCTCCCTCGCCAAGGCGAAGGGCCTCGACGTCGACCAGCCGCGCAACCTGGCCAAGTCCGTCACCGTCGAGTGAGGCCGGGCGGCCGCCGGCTCGGGGGACCCGAGTCGGCGGCCCCGCACCTACGGCGCAGGGGCCCCGCACCGCCGGCGCGGTGCGGGGCTCCTGCGCGCTCGCGGCGAGGAACGGGACGGTGAGGCGGGAATCAGCCCTCGGCGACGACGAAGGCCTGCGCGAGCCGGGCGTCGTGGGCGAGCGCGAGGTGCCACCGGCGCGCGCCCAGCCGGGCGGCGGTGGCGGCCGCGACGCCGCTGAGGCGCAGCACCGGCGCCGCGCCCCGGCCCCCGCGCACCTCGATCTCCTGGAACGACCAGCCCCGCGGCGTCCGCTCGCCGCCAGCCGCCAGCGCGCTCCCGAGCGCCTTGAGCGCCGACTCCTTGGCGGCGAGGCGCGCCGCCACCGACTCGGTGCGCCCGGCGCAGACCGCGAGCTCCTCGGCGGTGAGGAGCCGCGAGGCGAGGGCAGGCGCCCGGCGCAGCCGCGCCTCCAGGCGCGCCACGTCCACGAGGTCGGTCCCGACGGCGATGATCACGGTACCAGTCTGCCCGACGGCGTAGCCGGGCCCACCGCGCTCGCGGAGCGCGCCCCGCCTGCCCGCAGCGCGCAGCTGCGCCGTCGGCGCGATGATGGGGCCGTGACCACCAGGACCGAACCGCGCACACTCGAGCCCCGCCGCGCCCACCGGGCCCGCGCCATCGCCGACGCCGAGGCGCCCCTGACCCGCGGCACGGACCGCTACATGGAGGCCGCCGCCCACGCCCTCGCCCTCGCCGCCGCCGAGGAGCTCCGCCTCGCCCGCGGCACCGTCCGGGGAGCCCGAGTCCTCCTCCTCGTCGGGGGCGGCCACAACGGCGGCGACGCCCTCCTCGCCGGGGCCCGACTGACCGCGCGCGGCTGCCGCGTCACCGCCCTCATGGCCACGGAGCACCCGCACGAGACCGCCCTCGAGCGGGCCCGGACCGCCCGCGTGGAGACCACTGCGGTGGGGGAGGAGGACGCCTCGGAGCGCGCCGCCGCGGCGCTCGCGACCGGCACCGACCTCGTCCTCGACGGCCTCACCGGCATCGGCGCCGCCGGCCCCCTCCGCCCCACGGCGGCCGCGCTGGTGGAACCGCTCATCGCCGCCGGGGAGCGGGGCGAGCGCCCCTTCCGGGTCCTCGCCGTCGACCTCCCCTCGGGCACCGGCGCCGACGACGGCGCCCTTCCCGGGCCCGTCCTCGCCGCCGACCGCACCGTCACCTTCACCTGTCCGCGCGGCGCCCACCTCCTCCCGCCCGCCGCGCGGCGCTGCGGCCTCCTCGACGTCGTCGACCTCGGTCTGCCCGCGCCCGCCGGGGAACCGCTCGTCGAGCGCCCCGCCGACGCGGATCTCGGCGCCCGCCTGCGCGTCCCCGGCGACGCCGACCATAAGTACACGCGCGGCGTCGTCGGCCTCCTCGCCGGGTCCGAGAGCTACCCGGGCGCCGCCGTCCTCGCCACGACCGCCGCCATCCGCGCCGGCGCCGGCATGGCCCGCGTCCTCGCGCCGCGCCGGGTCGTCGACCTCGTCCTGGCCTCACGGCCCGAGGCCGTCCCCGCCGCCGGACGCAGCCAGTGCCTCGTCGTCGGTCCCGGCACCGCCCCCACCGAGGACCCCGACGCCCCCGAGGCCGCCCGCACCGCAGAGCTCCGCGACGCGGTCGCGGGCGTTCTCGACGACCCCGCCCCCGCCGTCGTCGACGCCGGTGCCCTCCCGCTCCTGCCCGGTCTGCTCGGCGACGGGCGGCGCTGCGCAGCCGTCCACGTCCTCACCCCGCACGCCGGAGAGGCGGCCTCCCTCCTCACCGCGCTCGGCGAGGAGACCAACCGCGCCGGGGTCGACGCCGCACCGGGCGCCGCCGCGCGCGCACTCGCCTCACTCACCGGGGCGACCGTCGTGCTCAAGGGCACCCCCACCCTCGTCGCCAGGCCCGGCCGCGGGCCCGCCGACGCCGACGGGACCGCCGGCGCGCCACGCGACGAGCCAGGGGACGGGCCCCGGACCGCCGACGCGGACGGCGCCGCCCCCGACGCGCCCCTCCTGTCCCTGGACGCCGGACCCGGGTGGCTCGCCACCGCAGGCAGCGGCGACGTCCTCGCCGGCACCCTCGGAGCCCTCCTCGCCGCCGCCCGCGCCGACGAGGAGAACGGGCTCCGCCCCCTCGACCCCGCTGCGGTCGCGGCCCTGGCGGTCCGCCTCCACGCCGAGGCCGGGCGCCTGGCCTCCGAGCGCACGGGCGCCGCACCCGCCGGCGGACCGGTCGCGGCCCTCGACGTCGCCGAGGCGCTCCCGGCCGCCTGGCGGCTCCTCCACGACCGGGCCTGCTACGGCGCCGACTGAGCGGCCCGCCCGGGCGGACGCGGCCGTCGACCCGCGTGCTGCGAAGCGTCACAGGAGGGTCGCGGCCCGCCCGGGCGGGCGCGGCCGTCGCCGCCGCCCCGTGCGCGCCGGTGCCACAATGGCCCGCGTGAGCGAGCACAGCACCGCGGACAGGACCGAGCCGAGCGAAGGAACCGCACCCGAGGTCCAGGTCGTCGGGGGAGGAACCGCAGGACCGCTCGCCGGGGCCCCCACCGCCGCGACCTCCCGCGCCGTCATCGACCTCGACGCCCTCGCCCGCAACGCCCGCGTCCTCGCCGACGTCGCCGGCACCCCCTGGCTCGCCGTCGTCAAGGCCGACGCCTACGGCCACGGCATCGAGGCCGTCGCCACCACCTGCCTCGCCGCCGGCGCCACCTGGCTGGGCACCGCCCAGGTCGCCGAGGCCCTCCACCTGCGCGCCCTCCTCGACGCCCGCGGCACCTCCCGCCCCGAGCCCGGCCTCGACGCCGTGCCCACGCCCGACGCCCCACGTCTCCTCGCCTGGCTCGTCCCCTTCCTCACCCCCGAGCAGGCCGCCGCCCCCGGCTCCGCGCTCCGCCAGGCGCTCGCCGCGGGCATCGACCTCTCCGCCTCCACCCCCGCCCAGGTCGAGGCCCTCGCCGCCGCCGCCCGGGCGGAGGGCCGCCCCGCCCGCGTCCACCTCAAGGCCGACACCGGCATGTCCCGCGCCGGCGCCGTCGCCGAGGACGTGCCGGCCCTGGCCGCCGCCGCCCGCCGAGCCGAGGAGGAGGGCTTCCTCGACGTCGTCGGACTGTGGTCCCACCTCTCGCGCGCCGACGAGCCCGACTCCGGCTCCACCGAGGAGCACCTGGCCCGCTTCCGCGCCGCCGAGGCGTCCGTGCGCGCCGCCGGCCTCACCCCGCGCGTCCGCCACCTCGCCGCCACGGGCGGACTCCTGTGGCACCCCGACGCCCGCCTCGACCTCGTCCGCGCCGGCATCGGCCTGTACGGCCTGTCCCCGGACCCGAGCGTCGCGACCTCGTCCGAGCTCGGCCTCAGCCCCGTCATGCGCCTCGAGGCGCCCCTCGTCCAGGTCAAGCGGATCCCCGCCGGGCAGGCCGTCTCCTACGGCGGCACCTGGACCGCGCCCACCGACCGCTGGCTCGGGCTCGTGCCGCTCGGCTACTCCGACGGCCTGCCCCGCGCCGCCGCCTCCGCCGGCCCCGTCAGCGTCGGCGGCCTGCGCACCACCGTCGTCGGCAAGGTCTGCATGGACCAGGTCGTCATCGACCTCGGGCCCGCCGCCGACACCGAGGGAGAGCCCGTGCCCGCCCCGGCCGCCCCCGGCGACGTCGCCGTCCTGTGGGGCGACCCGGGCGCTCCCGGCGCCGACCCCGCCACACCCACCGCGGACGACTGGGCCGCCGTCTGCGGCACCATCAACTACGAGATCGTCACCCGTCTCGGTGCCCGCGTCCCGCGCGTCACCGCCGGCGACGGGCTCCCCGCGAGCCACTGAGCCGCCGACGAGCGGAACGGTGCCCGCGGCTTCGTCGCCGGGCCCCGCGCGGCTACAGTCACCACCGTCAGCACCACCCAGGAGCAGCAGTGAGCCAGAACCAGGACACCACCAACCGCGTCGTCATCGAGACGACCGACGCCGACGGCACCCGCGCCCTCGGCGAGCGCCTCGCCGCCCTCCTGCGCGCCGGCGACCTCGTCATGCTCTCGGGCGGCCTCGGCGCCGGCAAGACGACCCTCGCCCAGGGCGTCGGCGCCGCCATGGACGTGCGCGGCCGCGTCTCCAGCCCCACCTTCATCATCGCCCGCGTCCACCCCGCGCTCGGCGACGGCCCCGACCTCATCCACGTCGACGCCTACCGCCTCAACACCCTCGAGGAGATCGACGCCCTCGACCTCGACTCGTCCCTCGACGAGTCCGTCACCCTCGTCGAGTGGGGCGATGACAAGGTCGAGGGGCTCTCCCAGGACCGCCTCGAGATCGACGTCACCCGCCCCCACGGCGGCCTCGTCGACGACGGCGGGACCGCCGAGCCCGGCGTCACCGACCTCGACGGCGTCGACGACGGCCGACGCACCGTCACCGTCACCGCCCTCGGCCCGCGCTGGGCCGAGATCGACCTCAGCGTCCTCGACTCCTGAGAGTCAGACCATGACGGGCGGGGACCGGAGAAGGACGGCGCGCGCCGCCCGCGCCGTGCTGCGCCCGATCGCCGCCCTCGCCCTCGCCCTCCCGGCCCTGCTGGCGCCGACCGCCCCCGCGCTCGGGGCCACCGCGAGCCCGTCATCCGGCCCCTCATCCGGCGTCCCGACGACCTCCACCGCCGCCCCGAGCGCCGCGTCGACGACCGCGGACGACGCCGCGGCCGACAGCACCGCCGACGAGCAGCGCGCCGCCGTCTCCTCCTGGGCGTCCAACGGCGGCCTCGCCCTGGTCCGCCAGGCCGTCGGCGCCGACGCGGACGTCGCCCTCTCCGAGCCCGTCGCCGTGCGGGCCTGGAACGAGGCCGCTGCGGCCGACGCCGCCGACCCCACCGCGCGCACCGACGACTGGACCGTGGCCGTCACCGTCGACGACGCCGCGACGGCCGTCCTCCTCGTCTCCGCCGCGGGCTCCGACCCCACCGGTCAGCTCGTCCAGGACGCCGACGTCGCCGGAGCCGTCGACGAGCTCGTCGGAGCGCGTGGCACGGAGCTCGTCCGCGACAGCGACGGCGCCTGGTACCTCCTCGCCGACTCGACCGTGACGGCAGTCGGGACGGCCGCACGGGCCGAGCTCGCCGGACCGGTCGAGGTGGGCGCCTACCTCGACGTCCTGCGCGAGCGACGCGGCGGTGACGCCGGTGCCACGACCGCGGCCGGCACGAGCAGCGGCTCGGACTGGAGCGTGTGGGCCACAGTCGTGGGCGTTGTCCTCATCGGGATCGCCATCACCGTCATCACGGTGCGCCACGAGCGCCGTGTCATGGCGCCGCTGCGCGAGGGAGTCACCGCCGGCGCCGCCGCCCAGGGGACCACGGCCCGACGAGCGGGCGCGACGGCCCTTCCCACGGTGGCCCGGGAGGCCGCCGACGCGCCCGCGATCGGCGCCGACCCGGGAGCCGACACTGGAGCCGGCACGGGGCCCGTGCAGGGCCAGCCCCGTCACGACGAGCCCGAGGCGTCGAGCACCACGGCCCCGGAGGACGGCGCCGGGGCGCCGAGGGCCTAGTCTGGGCCCGTGCGCATCCTCTCCATCGACTCCTCACTCGGAAGCCAGCTCCTCGTCTGCGACGCGCAGTCCTCCATCGAGGGCCGCACCGCCCTCGAGGTCCTCGCCTCCGCCGAGCAGCCCGACTCCCGTCACCACGCCGAGTCACTCGGCCCGATGCTCGCCGGCGCCCTCACCGAGCCCGCCGTCGCGGAGTCCCCCCTCGACCTCGTCGTCGGCGCCACCGGCCCCGCCCCCTTCACGGGCCTGCGCGCCGGCCTCGTCACCGCCCGCACCGTCGGCCGCGCCCGCGGGATCGACGTGCTCGGCGTCCCCAGCCTCGACGCCGTCGCCCGCCTCGCCCTCGACGCCGTCGCCGAGCGCGACGGCGAGGACACCGCCGCCTCCGCGACCGTCCTCGTCGTCACCGACGCCCGCCGCAAGGAGGTCTACGCCGCCCGCTACCGCGCCAGGGGCGCCGACGACGTCGAGCGCCTCGGCGAGCTCGCGGTCCTCGCCCCGGCCGACGCCGCCGGGCTGGGCGAGGCCGACCTCGTCGCCGGCTCCGGCGCGGTCCTCTACCCCGAGATCGCCCGGGGACGCGAGGCCCTCGCCCCCGTCTCCGGCGACGCCCGCGCCCAGGTCCGCATCGCCCTCGCGCGGCGCGCCGCGGGCGACGAGCTCTCCACCGAGCCCCTCTACCTGCGACACGCTGACGCCCAGATGCCCACGAGCCGCAAGCGCGCCCTGTGACCGCACCCTCCTCCGCCCTCGGGGCGGGCGGACCGGTCCTCCGGCCCGCCCGCCCCGACGACGTCCCGGAGCTCGCGCGCCTCGAGAGCGAGCTCTTCGGCGGCGAGGCCTGGAGCGAGCCGCTCCTGGTGGACGAGCTCGCCGCCGCCTCGGGGTCCGGCGCGGACCGCGTCTACGTCGTCGTCGAGGAGCCGGGGGAGGACGGGGAGCCGCTCGTCCTCGGCTACGCCGGCGCGTGGTTCGGGGACGGCCGTGGCAGCGCCGACCTCCTCACCATCGCCACCGTCCCGGCCGCCCGGCGCCGCGGGATCGCCACCGCCATGCTCGAGCACCTCGTGGGGCTCGTGGCCGACCGGGGCTGCCAGGACGTCCTCCTCGAGGTGAGGGCCTCGAACGAGGGTGCCCAGCGGCTCTACGCCGCCCACGGCTTCGAGGGCATCGGAACCCGGCGCCGCTACTACCTCGCCCCCGTCGAGGACGCCCTCGTCATGCGCCGGGTCCTGCGCGCGCCGGCAGGCCCCGGGCCCGTGGGCGCCGAGGCCCTCTGAGCCCGGAGCGGGCCGACGCCCGCGCTGCCCGGGGGCGCTCCCGCGACGACGCGGTCCGCGCGACCGGGCCCCCGGCATTTGTCTGACGCCTTTGTCACGAAATGACGACGGGTCCGACCATCCGACGCGGCCCGAGCATCCGTCCAGCGGCCCGGGCGTGGCCGTGCACGCACCACCCTTGGCCCGGGATCACGCGGATCCCCGGCGGAGGTCGGAGAACGGTTCCGTCGTCTAGGACCATCGGCGCAGCGTCCCTGCCTAACCTGCGGACGTGGCCTCTTCTACTGTTTCCGCCCCCCGAAAGCGGACCCCCTACCGCACCACCGTGTTCATGAAGCGCTTGATGGCGTGGTCGGGCATCGTGTTCATGCTCTTCCTCGTCTTCCACGCCTACGGGAACACCCACTACTTCGAGGGCGAGATCGCCTACGACGAGTACGCGCACTTCCTGCGCCGGCTCCTCATGCCGATCCTCCCGTACGGCGGCTTCCTGTGGATCATGCGCTGCGTGCTCATCGCGCTGATCCTCCTGCACGCCGGCAGCGCCTTCCACCTGTGGGCCCGCAACAAGAAGGCCCGCGGCACGGACAAGTACGCGGTCAAGAAGCCCGGAGCGGAGTACTTCGCCTCCCGCTACGCCATGCGCACCATGCGCTGGGGCGGCGTCATCCTCCTGCTCTTCATCATCTGGCACATCCTCCAGTTCACCACCCTGACCATCCAGGCCGGTGGCGCCTACGAGCACGGCCGCGCGTACATGAACATGTACTACGGCTTCAACCAGTGGTGGGTCTACCTCATCTACCTCGTGGCGCTGGCCGCCCTGTGCCTGCACATCTGGCACGGCGTCTGGTCCGCCCTCCAGACCCTCGGCGCCACCCGCCGCAACACGGTCCCCGCGATCCGCGTCATCGCGTTCATCGTCGCCTTCGGCGTCTTCATCGCCTTCATGATCGTCCCGACGGCCATCCTCCTCGGCTGGGTCGACGCCCCGATGAGCGCCGCCGCCTACCACCAGGCCGCGCAGGCCGCCGGCATCCTCACGCACTGAGAGAGACGCACCAAATGACTGACACCACCGACCTGTACACCGTCGGCGAGAAGATCGCCGACACCAAGGCCCCCCACGACGTGCCGATCGACCGCCGCTGGGAGCAGCGCAAGTTCGAGGCCAAGCTCGTCAACCCCTCCAACCGCCGCAAGCTCGAGGTCATCGTCGTCGGCACCGGCCTCGCCGGCGCCTCGGCCGCCGCCTCGCTCGGCGAGCAGGGCTACAACGTGAAGTCCTTCTTCTACCAGGACTCCGCCCGCCGCGCGCACTCCATCGCGGCCCAGGGCGGCATCAACGCGGCGAAAAACTACCGCAACGACGGCGACTCGACCTACCGCCTCTTCTACGACACGGTCAAGGGCGGCGACTACCGCTCCCGCGAGGACAACGTCTACCGCCTCGCCGAGATCAGCGCGAACATCATCGACCAGTGCGTCGCCCAGGGCGTCCCCTTCGCCCGCGAGTACGGCGGCCTGCTCGACAACCGCTCCTTCGGCGGCGTCCAGGTCTCCCGCACCTTCTACGCCCGCGGCCAGACCGGCCAGCAGCTCCTCATCGGCGCGTACCAGGCCCTCGAGCGCCAGGTCCACGCGGGCACCGTCACGGAGTTCCGCCGCCACGAGATGCTCGAGCTCATCGTCATCAACGGCAAGGCCAAGGGCATCATCGCCCGCAACATGGTCACCGGCGAGATCGAGGAGCACCTCGCCGACGCCGTCGTGCTGTGCACCGGCGGCTACGGCAACGTCTTCTTCCTGTCCACCAACGCCATGGGCTGCAACGGCACCGCGGTGTGGCGCGCCCACCGCAAGGGCGCCTACTTCGCCAACCCGTGCTACACGCAGATCCACCCGACCTGCATCCCGCAGTCCGGCGACTTCCAGTCCAAGCTCACCCTCATGAGCGAGTCGCTGCGCAACGACGGCCGCATCTGGGTGCCCAAGAAGGCCGAGGACTGCGCCAAGGACCCGCGCGAGATCCCCGAGGAGGACCGCGACTACTACCTCGAGCGCATCTACCCCGCCTTCGGCAACCTCGTCCCCCGCGACATCGCCTCCCGCCAGGCGAAGAACATGTGCGACGAGGGGCGCGGCGTCGGCCCCGCCATCCGCGAGACCTCGCCGGAGGGGACCGAGCGTGAGATGCGCCGCGGCGTCTACCTCGACTTCTCCGAGGCCATCGGCCGTCTCGGCAAGGACCAGGTCTCCGCCAAGTACGGCAACCTCTTCGAGATGTACCAGCGCATCACGGGCGACGACCCCTACGAGGTCCCCATGCGCATCTACCCCGCCGTCCACTACACGATGGGCGGCCTGTGGGTCGACTACGACCTCGAGTCCAACCTCCCCGGCCTGTACGTCGCCGGCGAGGCCAACTTCTCCGACCACGGGGCCAACCGCCTCGGCGCCTCCGCCCTCATGCAGGGCCTCGCCGACGGCTACTTCGTCCTGCCCAACACGCTCAACGACTACCTCGCCGACGCCCTGCGCGAGGGCAAGCCGGACCCGAAGGCCCCCGAGGTCGCCGAGGCCCGCAAGAGCGTCGAGGACCGGATCAACCGCCTCATGGCACTCCAGGGCACCCGCTCCGTGGACGACTTCCACATGGCCCTCGGGCGCATCATGTGGGAGTACTGCGGCATGGAGCGCCGCGACGAGGGCCTCCGCGAGGCCATCAAGCAGATCCGCGCGCTCAAGGCGGAGTTCTGGCGCGACGGCAAGGTGACCGGTGAGGCCATGGAGCTCAACCAGTCCCTGGAGAAGGCGGGCCGCCTGCTCGACTTCTTCGAGCTCGCCGAGCTCATGTGCATCGACGCGCTGCACCGCCGCGAGTCCTGCGGCGGGCACTTCCGCGCCGAGTCGCAGACCCCCGAGGGCGAGGCCCTGCGCCACGACGACGAGTTCCTCTACGTGGCCGCGTGGGAGTGGGGCGGCGAGAACCAGCCGCCGATCCTCCACAAGGAGGACCTCATCTACAAGGACATCGAGCTCAAGCAGCGGAGTTACAAGTGAACATCAAGCTCAAGATCTGGCGCCAGAAGAACCGCGACGCCGAGGGCCGCTTCGAGGAGTACTCGATGTCCGGCGTCGAGGAGCACATGAGCTTCCTCGAGGTCCTCGACCTGCTCAACGAGCAGCTCTTCGGCGAGGGCAAGGAGCCCGTCGCCTTCGACTCCGACTGCCGCGAGGGCATCTGCGGCCAGTGCGGCGTCGTCATCAACGGTCAGGCCCACGGTCCGATCCGCTCAACGACCTGCCAGCTGCACATGCGCCACCTGGCCGAGGACCCGTCCTTCAAGGACGGCTCCACCATCACCATCGAGCCCTTCCGCTCGACCGGCTTCCCGGTCCTCAAGGACCTCATCGTCGACCGCTCCGCCCTGGACCGCATCGTCCAGGCCGGCGGCTACATCTCGGTCAACACGGGCGCGGCCCCCGAGGCGCACGCCGTGCCCGTCCAGAAGGAGAAGGCCGACGCCGCCTTCGAGGCCGCCGCCTGCATCGGCTGCGGCGCCTGCGTCGCCGCCTGCCCCAACGCCTCCGCCATGCTCTTCACCGCCGCGAAGATCTCCCACCTCGGCCTGCTCCCGCAGGGCCAGCCGGAGCGCCTCCCGCGCGTGGTGAGCATGCTCGGCCAGCACGACGCCGAGGGCTTCGGCGGCTGCACCAACATCGGTGAGTGCGCCGCGGTGTGCCCCAAGTCCGTCCCGCTCGAGGTCATCACGCGCCTCAACCGCGACCTCGGCCACGCCGTCTGGAAGGGCACGAAGGCGCACGCCTGAAGCCCCGAGACACCAGCGCCCGGAGGGGCGGTCGTCCGCGAGGACGGCCGCCCCTCCGTCGTGCTCGCCGTCCGGGAGCGCGCCCGCCGACGTCGGGCGTCGTCCCCGTCACCCCGGGGCCGGGAGCGCCGAGGGAGGGGCTAGGCTTGCGGACCGTGAGCGAACCACTGATCCTCGGCATCGAGTCCACCTGCGACGAGACCGGCGTGGCGCTGGTGCGGGGCCGCGAGCTCCTCGGCGACGTCGTCGCGACCTCCATGGACGAGTACGCCCGCTTCGGGGGCATCATCCCGGAGATCGCCTCCCGCGCCCACCTCCAGTCCTTCGTGCCCACGCTCGACGCCGCCCTGGCCAAGGCCGACGTGGACCTCTCCGAGGTGGACGCCGTCGCCGTCTGCGCGGGCCCTGGCCTCATCGGCTCCCTCACTGTCGGCATCTCCGCCGCCAAGGCGCTCGCCGCCTCCATCGGCAAGCCGGTCTACGGCGTCAACCACGTCATCGGCCACCTCGCCGTCGACGAGCTCGTCGACGGCCCGCTGCCCGAGCAGTTCATCGGTCTCATCGTCTCCGGCGGCCACTCCAACATCCTGTCCATCAAGGACATCGCCACCGACGTCGTCGAGCTCGGCGGTACCCTCGACGACGCCGCCGGCGAGGCCTTCGACAAGGTCGGCCGTCTCCTGGACCTGCCCTACCCCGGCGGCCCGCACGTCGACCGACTCTCCCAGGAGGGCGACCGCAAGGCCATCCGCTTCCCGCGCGGCCTGTCCGCCGCGAAGGACAAGGACCGCCACCGTTACGACTTCTCCTTCTCCGGCCTCAAGACCGCCGTCGCCCGCTACGTCGAGTCCCTTGAGGACGCCGGCAGCGAGGTCCCCAAGGCCGACGTCTGCGCCGCCTTCTCCGAGGCCGTCAACGACCCCCTCACCGCCAAGGCCGTCCAGGCCTGCCTCGACCAGGGCGTCGGCACCCTCGTCGTCGGCGGCGGCTACTCCGCCAACTCGCGCCTGCGCTTCCTCGCCGCCGAGCGCTGCGAGGCCGCCGGCATCGAGCTGCGCCTCCCGCCGCTCAGGTACTGCACGGACAACGGCGCCCAGATCGCCGCGCTCGGCTCCGCCGCCGTCCGCGCCGGCGTCGCCCCGAGCCCCATGGGCTTCGCGCCCGACTCCGGCATGCCGCTCGACGTCACCGTCGTGCACTGACGTCGGCCCCGGCCGAGGGCCGAGCCGTCGATCGGCGTCCCCCCCCCCCCCGGTCCGCCGGCCGCGCGACCACCGCACGCAGGAGGGCGGCCCGCACCACCAGGTGCGGGCCGCCTCCTCACGTCGGCGAGCCGGTCAGGCGCCGAGCGAGAGGACCTCGCTCGGCGTGAGCGGGCGACCGGCCCGGACCTCGGCGAGGAGCAGCCGCACGGCCGCCTCGTGGGCACCGCCCGCCGCCCCGACCGCGGCGAGCTGCCGCTGGTAGGAGGCGCCCGCGTCGAGCGTCGCCGCCACCCCGGCCAGCTCGGCCTCGCAGCCCAGGTCCGCGGCCACCGGCTCGAGCTCGGTGAGCATCCGGCGCACCGTGTCCGTCACGAGCTCCTCGTTCCCGGCGGAGTCGGTGATGAGGATGGCGCCCATGCCGTAGCGGGCCGAGCGCCACTTGTTCTCGTCGACGTACCAGTCCGGCATGGAGTCGAGCTCCTCGCCGCGGTCCAGGCGGCGGGAGAAGTCCTCGACCATGCACTGCGTGAGGGCGGCGATCCCGGCGAGCTCGGTGAGGTTGGTGGCCGCGTCGCAGGCGCGCACCTCGACCGTGCCGAGGCGGGGCGACGGCCGCACGTCCCAGCGGACCTCCGTGAAGTCCTCGATGACGCCGGTGTGGATCATGTCGCCGGCGTAGGCCTCGAGCTCCTCCCACGTGCCGAGCTGGTGCGGGGCCCCCGCCGTCGGCAGCTGCTGGAACATCATGGCGCGGTTGTCCGCGTAGCCCGTGTCCTCGCCCGCCCAGAAGGGGGAGGAGGCGGACAGGCACTGCAGGTGGGCCGTGCGCGTGAGGAGGGCCTTGAGGATCGGCAGGGCCTTGTCGCGGTCCTCGATGCCGACGTGGACGTGCGTGCCGAAGATGAGCATCTGGTGGCCCCACAGGCGCGTGCGGTCGACGAGCCGCTCGTAGCGCTCCGAGTCCGTCACCTTCTGGACGAGGGGGTCGGCGAAGGGGTGGGTGCCGGCGCTCGCCAGCTCGACGCGGAGCGGCTGGGTCACGGGCAGGAGCCGGTCGTAGGCGTGCGCGATGTCCTCGACGCACTCCGCTACCGTCCGCCGCGCCCCGGAGACAAGCTCGACGGTGTTGAGCATCATCTCGCCGTGGATGTTCTCGTCGGGGCCGACCTCGCGCAGGATCTCCGCGGCGCACTGGCGCAGGTCGAGGCTGTCGCGGTCGACGAGCTGGAGCTCCCACTCGACGCCGAGGGTCGAGCGCGGCGAGCGTGCGAAGGGGAGGGGCTCGCGGTGGATGAGTCGTGCCGGTGCCATGAGGCTCCTCAAGGGGCGCGTGAGCGCGGGCCCGAGCGGGACCGCGGGCCCATCGTAGGGGCCGGGAGGCGTCGACGCTGGTCAGGGCCGGTGCGGCGCGCCCCGCGGGTGCCGTGCTCCGCGGGCCCCTGGCGGCTCCTCCGCGGCGGTCAGGCCGACGGGGCGTCCTCGACGACGAGCACGGCGCCCCGGGCGAGGCCGCCGCCCCGGGCTCCCACGCGGGTGAGCAGCCAGGTCTCGGAGGCGGTCCCCGAGGGGCGGACCTGCTTGCGCAGCAGGTCGGGGGACTGGTCGACGCCGCGCTTGTGGATCTCGAGCCGTCCGATCCCGCGCTCCCGCACGCGACCGCGGAGCGCCTTGGTGCGCAGGGGGAGGACGTCGATGAGCCGCCACGAGCGCACGAAGGGGACGAGCTCCGCGGGCGCGGGCGCGTCCCCGGTGAGGTAGGCGATGCGCTCGCCGACGGGTCTGGCTCCGAGGCGCCTTGCGACCGCCCCGACGAGCCCGGCGCGGATGACGGCGCCGTCGGGCTCGTGGACCCAGCTGCCGAGGGCTTCTGCGTCCGCCACGGGCTCGAGCTGCTCGGGCGGAGTGCTGGGGTTCGTGCAGGACGGGTCGCGCAGGACGTGGGCGCGGGCCTCTCCGTCGGCCCCGGCGCGCAGGCACAGGGCGGAGCGGCCCGGCCCCTCCGGGGCGAGGGGGCCGCACCAGACTCCCGCCTCGACGACCTCGCCGTCAACGCTCACCCACTGCGCGTGGGAGTCCGCCGGCAGGAGCGCGTGGTCGATGCCGGGAGCGACCTTGACGCCGAGCGCCTCGACGCGCTCCCGGAGCGCCAGGACGCGGCTGAGAGCGGGGGACCACTGCTCGGGGTCCGTGATGCGGCGCCCGCCGGCGCGACGCGCGGGGTCGGCGAAGACGGCGTCGACGCCCTCGGCGTCGAGGTCGATCGCCATGGCGTCGGCGCAGCGCACCTCGGCCTCGGGGAACGGCATGAGGTTGACGGTGGCGAGGGCGGCCGTGGCCTCGTCCCGCTCGACGGCGAGGACCCGCAGGCCGAGACCCGCCAGCGCCATCGCGTCGCCGCCGATCCCGCAGCCGAGATCGGCCGCGAGCTTCGGGCCGGCGGCGGCGAAGCGGGCGGCGTGGTGCGCGGAGACGACGAGGCGCGTCGCCTGCTCGAGCCCGTCGGGGGTCAGGAGCATCCGCTCCGCGAAGGGCCCGAACTTCGCCGCGGCGCGCCCGCGCAGGCGCTGCTGGGTGAGCGCTGCCGCGACGAGCGCCGGGTCGTGGCCCTCCGCGCGCAGCCTCTCCCCGAGGGTCAGGGCCTCCGACTCCTCGTAGGGCGGCAGGGAGGAGAGCAGCGCCCACCCCTCGGGCGTGAGGAGCGGCGCGAGCCCTGCCGCCTCGGGCGAGCCCTGGGCGGGGCGCGGGTCGTGCCAGCGACTGCGCGACGGGGTGCCTGAGGGTGCGAAGTGGCTCACGGGACGGATCATGGCACGCCCGGTTAGAGTGCGCTGGCCGCGTCGTCCTGGCGGGGTCCGGCTCGTACGACCCGTTCTCGAGCGGTTCTGCAGCAGCGAGGAGGTCCTGTGCACCGCATCCCGTCCGCCGCCGTAGCCGCCCGCGGCCTCCTGCTCGGGGGCGCCGCGCTCGCGGGCGCCGGCTCGCTCGGCGCGGGCGTCCTCCTCGCCTCGTCCAACGCCTGGATCTCCCTGGCGAGCAGGGGACGGGTCCGCGACTGGGACGAGCTCGTGGCGGGGGCCCCCGACGGGGACGGGCCGGCGCCTCGGCCCTCGGGCGGGAACGACGAGGGGGAGCCCGCCGTCGCCGTCGTCCTCGGCGCCGCCGTCTGGCCCGGGGGCGTTCCCTCACCCTGGCTGGCCTACCGGCTCGACGCCGCCGCCGGGCTGTACCTCGCCGGCTTCGTCGACGCCGTCGTCGTGAGCGGGGACGGGAGGCGCGCGTGGCGCGATGAGCCGGCCGTCATGCGCGACCACCTCGTGCGCGTCGGCGTGCCCGCACCCGCGATCGTCCTCGACCGCGCCGGCCTGGACACCTACGACACCTGCGTCCGGGCTCTCCGCGTCCTCGGGGTGCGCCGGGCCGTGCTCGTGAGCCAGGACTTTCACGTGCCCCGAGCCGTGGCCATTGCGCGGGCCGTCGGCCTGTCCGCCGCCGGCGCCTCCGACCCGCTCGCCCGGCGGCGCAGCCCCCACCGCTGGAGGGACTCGTGGCTGCGCGAGCGACCCGCCGCCGTCAAGGCCGCCTGGGACGTCCTCAGCGGACGAGCCCCCTCGGACCAGCCCGCCGAGGGCGACGTCGCGGCCGCCGTCGCCTGGACCCGGGAGGATCCTGAGCGCGCCCGGGCGGCGCTGCGCCGAGCCCCGCACGCCCTGGGCGAACCGCGTCCGCCCGTTTGGCACTCGCGTTGACTGAGTGCTAATTCCGCGCGTAGATTCGGCTCCAGACGCGGGAACGTGCCCGGCACGCTCTCGCGGCTCGCACCAGCGACGGAACAGGCCGACCCCCGCGACGGCGGCCCTCCCGGACGGGCGCGACCAACCGACATTCCACACGCTCAACAAGCGAGAAGGGGAGGACGCCATGTCGATCTCCATCAAGCCGCTCGAGGACCGGATCGTCATCCAGACGGTCGAGGCCGAGCAGACCACCGCCTCCGGCCTGGTCATCCCGGACACCGCCAAGGAGAAGCCGCAGGAGGGCAAGGTCGTGGCCGTGGGCCCGGGCCGTGTCGACGACTCCGGCAAGCGCATCCCGGTCGACGTCGCCGAGGGCGACGTCGTCATCTACTCCAAGTACGGCGGCACCGAGGTCAAGTACGCCGGCGAGGACTACCTCATCCTCTCGGCCCGCGACGTGCTCGCGGTCGTCACCAAGTGACTCTTGCCGCGTGACCCGAGGGTCGCGCGGAGACGACGGAGGGGCGGGAAGCATCTGCTTCCCGCCCCTCCGTCCGTCGTGCTGGCCGGGGGAACCGCCGCTGGGCCGCTGTCGCGGCCAGCTCGCCGCGGCCCCGGAGCCTCCGGCCTCAGGCGACCGGCTCGTGGCGCTCGCGCTGCTCGATCAGCTCGCGCCGCTCCTCCTCGGTGAGACCGCCCCAGACGCCGTAGGGCTCGTGGGTCGCGAGGGCGTGGTTCCGGCAGTCGACGATGACGGGGCAGGTGCGGCAGACGGCCTTGGCCTCCTCGTCGCGGCGGCGGTTGGAGCCGCGCTCGCCCTCGGGGTGGAAGAAGGTCGCGGAGTCCATGCCGATGCAGGCGCCGTCGTACTGCCACTCCCACAGGGCGACGATGGGGCCGGGCTGACGCGAGCTCTCCGTCATGGGTGGTGCCTTCCTCAGGTGGAAGCCGAGCGACGACGTCGGCGGCACGGCTCAGGTGGCTGTGTCTGGCGCAACACTAAAAGACGCCCTGGGTGCCGACAAGGATTCCTGTGCGGGTTTCACCCGTCGCGCGGGGCATTGTGACGGAGGCTACCGGGGGTCCGCTATCGGTGCGGGTGAATTGATAGTGATGCGGACCTGATATTGAACGATTCGATGTCAAACGGGTGAATGTGCAGGTCAGGGGCGGTTCGGGTGTGCGGCAGCCCTCGCTGTCCGGCGGGCACGTGAGGAAGATCGGTGTGCGCGCCGGGCGGTGCGGGTCCTACCATGCGAAGGGTGAGCGACTCGATCACCAACTCTGACCTCTTCGCACCCACCGGCCTGACCTACGACGACGTCCTCCTCCTCCCGAGGCTGACCGACGTCATCCCCTCCGAGGTCGACACGACCTCCCGTCTCACCAAGAGGATCTCGCTGGCCACGCCGCTGCTCAGCGCCGCCATGGACACCGTCACCGAGTCCGACATGGCGATCGCCATGGCCCGCCAGGGCGGCATCGGCATCCTCCACCGCAACCTCTCGATCGAGGACCAGGCGCAGCAGGTCCGCCGCGTCAAGCGCAGCGAGTCCGGCATGGTCTCCGACCCGGTCACCATCGGCCCCGACGCCACGATCGCCCAGCTCGACGAGCTCTGCGGCCACTACAAGGTCTCCGGCCTGCCCGTCGTCGACGACGCCGGCAACCTCCTCGGCATCATCACGAACCGCGACCTGCGCTTCGTGCCCTCCGAGAAGTGGTCGACCCTCACGGTGCGCGAGTGCATGACGCCGCGCGAGCGCCTCATCACCGGTCCCACCGGGATCTCGCGCGAGGACGCCAAGGCGCTCCTGGCCGAGCACCGCATCGAGAAGCTCCCCCTCATCGACGACGCCGGCCACCTCACCGGCCTCATCACCGTCAAGGACTTCGTCAAGACCGAGAAGTACCCCCACGCCACCAAGGACGCCGAGGGCCGCCTCGTCGTCGGCGCCGCCGTCGGGTACTGGGGCGACACCTGGGACCGCGCCGGAGCCCTGGCCGAGGCCGGCGTCGACGTCATCGTCGTCGACACCGCCAACGGCGGCGCCAAGCTGGCCCTCGAGATGATCAGCCGACTCAAGACGGACTCCGCGTTCTCCGGCATCGAGATCGTCGGCGGCAACGTCGCCACCCGCGAGGGCGCCCAGGCCCTCATCGACGCGGGCGTCGACGGCGTCAAGGTCGGCGTCGGCCCGGGCTCCATCTGCACCACCCGCGTCGTCGCCGGCGTCGGCGTCCCGCAGGTCACCGCCGTCTACGAGGCCGCCAGGGCCTGCCGTCCCGCGGGCGTCCCGCTCATCGCCGACGGCGGCCTGCAGTACTCCGGCGACATCGCCAAGGCCATGGTCGCCGGAGCCGACACCGTCATGCTCGGCTCGCTCCTGGCCGGCTGCACCGAGTCCCCGGGCGACCTCGTCTTCGTCAACGGCAAGCAGTGGAAGCGCTACCGCGGCATGGGCTCGCTCGGCGCCATGAGCTCGCGCGGCCGCAAGTCCTACTCCAAGGACCGCTACTTCCAGGCCGACGTCACCGGCGACGACAAGATCGTCCCCGAGGGTATCGAGGGCCAGGTGCCCTTCTCCGGCTCGCTGGCCGACGTCGTCTACCAGCTCGTCGGCGGCCTGCACCAGTCGATGTTCTACGTCGGTGCCCGTACCATCCCCGAGCTCCAGGCCAACGGCCAGTTCGTCCGGATCACGAGCGCGGGGCTCAAGGAGTCCCACCCGCACGACATCAAGATGACCGTCGAGGCCCCGAACTACACCGGCCGCGACAACTGAAAGCGCCGGGCCGGCACGTCCGGCCCCGCGACGACGGCGCCCCCGCGAGCACCCGCTCGCGGGGGCGCCGTGCGCTCACAGGCCCTCGGGCAGCGGCCAGGCCGTCTCGACGTCGGCAGGGCGGCCCTTGCGGCGCAGGAAGTCGTTGAAGGAGACCGCCCAGTCCCGGTGCGCCGCGGCCTGGAAGGCGACGAGCTCGTCGGCGTCGAGCCGCGCGACCTCCGGGTGCGCCCGCAGGATCGCCTCGAGGACGTCGAGGGTCGCCGCGACGTCGACCTCCGCGGTGTGCAGCGCCTCGTCGACGACGACGCCGTAGACGGCGCACATGTCGCCCAGGCGGCGCTTGCCCTTGCGGTAGCGGTCCACCTTCCGGTCCAGGACGAGGGGGTCCAGGACCGGGCCGAGCTCCCGGCCGAGGCGCTCGCGCAGCGTCGGCAGGCCGTGGCGGGCGAGCTCGGACTCCATGAGGGTGAGGTCGTAGGAGCCGTTGAAGGCGACGACGGGCGTCCCCGCCGCCATCGCGGCCGCGAGCCGCGAGGCGACCTCCTCGAGGACCTCCTCGACCGGTCGCCCCTCGGCGCGCGCGCGCTCGGTCGAGATGCCGTGCACGGCCGCAGCCACCGCCGGGATCTCGACCCCCGGGTCGGCGAGCCAGGTGAGGACCTCCTGGTCCCGGCCGTCGTCGGCGCGCCGCGGCCCGCGGGCCACGAGGGCGGCGGTGACGAGGCGGTCCGAGCGCGGGTCGACGCCCGTCGTCTCCGTGTCGAAGCCGAGGAGGGGGCCGTCCGCCCAGCCGGCGGCTCTCGCCGTACCGGACGTCGTGGGGGAGGGGTGCTGCTGCTCGCTCATGGGGCGAGTGTGCCACCGCCCCACGACACGTCCGGCGGGGCGCTGACGGCCGGATACGATCGCGCCATGAGCGCAGAGATCGAGATCGGCCGCTCCAAGCGGGCGCGTCAGGCCTACTCCTTCGACGACATCGCCCTCGTCCCGGCCCGACGCACCCGGGACACGCGCGACGTCCGCGTCGGCTGGCAGCTCGACGCCTACCACCTCGACCTGCCCATCCTCGCCGCCCCCATGGACTCCGTCGTCAGCCCCGAGACCGCCATCATGGTGGGGCGCCTCGGCGGCGTCGGCGTCCTCGACCTCGAGGGCCTGTGGACCCGCTACGAGGACCCCTCCGAGGCCCTCGCCCGCATCCGCCAGGCCGCCCCCGAGGACGCAACCCGCGTCCTCCAGGAGGTGTACCGCCCGCCGGTGCAGCCCGAGCTCATCCGCGCCCGCCTCGCCCAGATCAAGGAGGCCGGCGTCATCGTCGCCGGCCGCCTCAGCCCCGCGCAGACGCAGCGGCACTGGCGCACCGTCGTCGACGCCGGCGCCGACCTCTTCGTCATCCGCGGCTCGGCCGTCTCCGCCGAGCACGTGTCCGGCTCCGCCGAGCCACTCAACCTCAAGCGCTTCATCTACGAGCTCGACGTCCCCGTCCTCGTCGGCGGTGTCACCACGTACACGGCCGCCCTCCACCTCATGCGCACCGGCGCCGCGGCCGTCCTCGTCGGCCAGGGCGGCGGGGCCTCCTCCTCGGTCCGCCAGGTGCTCGGCCTGCACATGCCCATGGCCACCGCCGTCGCCGACGTCGCCGCCGCGCGCCGCGACTTCATGGACGAGTCCGGCGGCCGCTACGTCCACGTCATCGCCGACGGCTCCGTCGGCAACTCCGGCGACGTCGTCAAGGCCATCGCCTGCGGCGCCGACGCCGTCATGCTGGGCGCCGCCCTCGCCCGCGCCGAGGAGGCCCCCGGCGGCGGCTACCACTGGGGCTCGGAGTCCCGCCACGAGCGCCTGCCCCGGGGCTACAGGAGCCACGTCGGCACCGTCGGCACCATGGAGCAGATCCTCAACGGCCCCTCCGACCGCGTCGACGGCACCCTCAACATCATGGGCGCCCTGCGCCGCACCCTGGCCACCACGGGCTACGCGGACGTCAAGGAGCTCCAGCGGGTCGACGTCGTCGTCGCCCCCTACGACCCCAGCTGACCGCCGTTCCGGCGGACCGACGCCGGGCCTCGCGGGGCGCCCCTGCCGACAGGGCGCCCCGCGGTATATTCCCTGACGAAACGAAGCGGTTTCCCCGCGCCGTCCGCGCCGGCGTCCGCCGGTCTCCTTCAACGACGAACGGAGTCCCCATGTCAGCAGCCACCACCGTGGCCTCGCGCACCCGCACCCGGAAGCGCCCCAAGGACGACCGGGCGCTGGGCATCGCCTTCATCATCCCCGCCGGGATCGGCCTCATCGCCTTCTACATCTGGCCGCTCATCCGCGGCATCTGGCTGTCCTTCACCGAGTACAACCTCCTCACGCCCGAGACCTTCACCGGCGGCGCGAACTACACGCGCATGGTGCACGACTCGATCTTCTGGAACGCCGTCAAGGTCACCCTCGAGTACGTCGTCATCAACATCGGCGTCCAGACGATCATGGCGCTCGTCATCGCCGTCCTCATGCAGCGGCTGACGCAGTCGACCTTCGTGCGGGCCATCGTGCTCACGCCCTACCTCGTGTCCAACGTCGTCGTCGCCATGCTCTGGCTCTGGATCCTCGACAACACCCTGGGCATCTCCAACCAGATCATCGAGGCCATCACCGGCAGCTCGGTCAACTTCTTCTCGACCTCGCTCGCCATCCCGACCATCGCCCTCATCAACGTGTGGCGGCACATGGGCTACACGGCCCTGCTCATCTTCGCCGGCCTCCAGTCGATCCCGGGCACGGTCTACGAGGCCGGCAAGGTCGACGGCGCCCGTGAGTGGACGATGTTCTGGCGGATCACCGTGCCGCTCCTGCGGCCGATCCTCGCGCTCGTCCTCATCATGACGATGATCGGATCGTTCCAGGTCTTCGACACCGTCTCGGTCACCACCGCCGGCGGGCCCGTCAACGCCTCGCGCGTCCTGCAGTACTACATCTACGACATGGCCTTCGGGCGCTTCCAGTTCGGCTACGCCTCCGCCATGGCCGTCGGCCTGCTCATCGTCCTCGCCGCCATCACGATCCTCCAGTACCGGCTCACCCGCGCCGGCGAGACGGACCTGGACTGAGAGAGGGGAGAGACCATGAGCACCGCAAGCGCCACCGACCTCACCATGACCTCCGACGCCGTCAGCCCCGACGGCGCCCCCGCCGCGACCCGCACCGCCGGCCAACGCCTCTCCGCCGGCCGCGTCATCGCCTGGATCTTCATGATCCTCGTCATGCTCATCACGATCCTGCCGTTCTACTGGGTCCTGCGCACCGCGCTGTCCTCGAACGCCGGGATCGCCGCCCACCCCACCTCGATCCTCCCCGTGGACACGAACCTGCGCGGCTTCGAGCGGGTCTTCGGCATGCAGTCCACCGCGGACGCCATCAAGGACGGCGGCTCCGGGGCCGCCCTCAACTTCTGGGTCTACCTGCGCAACTCGATCGTCGTGGCGACCCATGTGACCGTCTTCCAGGTCCTCTTCTCCGCGATGGCCGCCTACTCCTTCGCGCGGCTGCGCTGGCGCGGCCGCGACGCGGTCTTCATGATCTTCCTCGCCGCCCTCATGGTGCCGTCGATCTTCACGCTGCTGCCGAACTTCGTCCTCATCAAGCAGCTCCACATGGTCGACACCCTCCTGGGCGTCGCCCTCCCGACGATGTTCATGACGCCCTTCGCGGTGTTCTTCCTCAAGCAGTTCTTCATGAACATCCCGCGCGAGCTCGAGGAGGCCGCCCTCCTCGACGGCGCCAGCAAGATCCGCGTCTTCTGGAGGCTCATCCTCCCGATGGCCCAGGCACCGCTCGCGACGCTCGCCATCCTCACCTACATCACGGCCTGGAACGACTACTTCTGGCCCCTGCTGGTCTCCTACTCGGACTCCTCGCGGGTGCTCACGGTCGCCGTCGCCGTCTTCAAGTCGCAGGCGCCGACCTCGGGCACCGACTGGTCCGGCCTCATGGCCGCCACCCTCGTCGCCGCCCTGCCCATGCTCCTGCTCTTCATGGCGGCCGCGAAGCGCGTCGTCAACTCCATCGGCTTCACCGGGATCAAGTGAGGAAGGCCCATGCTCAGCGACACCATGCTCACCCGCCGCGGCGCCCTCACCGCGCTCGCCGCCTCGGCCGCCGCCCTCACCCTGTCCGCCTGCGGCTCCGCCTCGAAGGGCACCTCGGGCAAGGTCATCACCTACTGGCTGTGGGACTCCCTCCAGCAGCCCGCGTACCAGGAGTGCGCGGACCGCTTCAGAGAGAAGACCGGCATCACCGTCAAGATCAGCCAGATCGGCTGGGACGACTACTGGACCAAGCTCACCGCCGGCTTCATCGCCGGCACCGCCCCGGACTGCTTCACGGACCACATCCAGAAGTTCGCCCAGTTCACCGACCTCGACGTCCTCCTGCCACTGGACGAGCAGGAGGCCTGGTCCGGCGTCGACGAGTCCGCCTTCCAGGACGGACTCATCGACCTGTGGAAGGGCGAGGACGGCCACCAGTACGGCTGCCCCAAGGACTGGGACACCGAGGCCATCTTCTACAACAAGGAGATGGTCAAGGAGGCCGGCCTCACCGACGAGGACATCACCTCGATGGAGTGGAACCCCGACGACGGCGGCACCTTCGAGAAGGTCCTCGCCCGCCTCACCGTCGACCGCAACGGCAACCGCGGCGACGAGGAGGGCTTCGACCCGAACCACGTCAAGGTGTACGGCCTGGGCATCCAGGACTCCGGCTCCGCCGACGGCCAGACCCAGTGGAGCCCCTTCACGGCCTCCGCGGGGGACTGGTACTACACGGACAAGAAGACCTGGGGCACCCACTACCGCTACGACGACAAGGCCTTCCAGCAGACCCTCGACTGGTACTTCGGGCTCGTCGACAAGGGCTTCCTCAACCCCAACGGCGCCTTCTCCGACGCCACGAGCACGGACATCCAGCTCGGCTCCAAGTCGATCGCCATGGCCGTCCACGGCGCCTGGATGTTCAACACCTTCGCCAACCTCGACCTCGACGTCGGCATCGCGCCGACGCCGGTCGGGCCGAACGGGACGAGCCAGTCCCTGTTCAACGGGCTCGGCGACTCGGTGGTCAAGGCCTCCCCGAACGCCAAGGAGGCCGCCCAGTGGGTGTCCTTCCTCGGCACTCAGGAGGCCCAGGACATCGTCGCCTCCTACGGCATCGTCTTCCCCGCGATCACGGCGTCGACGGAGAAGGCCAAGACGGTCTTCGAGAAGACCGGGCTCCCCACGGAGCCCTTCACCAAGCACGTCGAGGACGGCACGACCTTCTTCTTCCCGCTCACGTACTTCGGTGCGGACGTCAAGGCCATCATGACGCCGGCGATCGAGGACGTCTGGGCCAACCGGGTCCCGGCGTCGACGCTCACCGAGTACAACGACCAGGTCAACCTGCTGTTCGACACCTCGACGCACGACTGACTGCTCCCCGGGGCGCCGCGCGCGGGGGACGGTCGGCCGATACGGCCCTCCGTCTCCCCATCGCGGTGCCCCCGGGACGCGATGTCGGGTAGTGTGAGTGGCGTCTACCAGCCACCGGCTGGGAACCCGCCGCACCGGCTCACCGAGCCGCCCGACCCGCGAGCGGTCCCCTCCTCCAGCAACTCAAGGAGCCTCACATGGCACAGGTCAACGCCACCATCGCCTCCAAGGTCGGTCTTCACGCCCGTCCCGCCGCCACCTTCGTCAAGGCCGTCGCCGAGAAGGGCGTTCCGGTCACCATCGCCAAGGAGGGCGGCGCCCCCGTCGACGCCTCCTCCATCCTCGGCGTCATGACGCTCGGCGCCGGCTTCGGCGACGTCGTCACCCTGTCCTCGGACGCCGACGGCGCCGAGGGCGCCCTCGACGAGCTCAAGGCCCTCCTCGAGACCGACCTCGACGCCTGAGACGCCTGACCGGTCCTGACGGACCGGCACTCAGCAACCCGACGGGGCGCGCAGCGCTGGACATCCGGCGCAGCGCGCCCCGTCGTCGTGCGCGCGGTGGGAGGCGGGAGGCGGCGGTGGGAGCGGCCGACGCCGGGCTGGTGCTCCCGCGGCGTCCCGGTGGCCGAGAGACGGCGGCTCGGCACGCTGCCCGTGGGAGGATCCGGGTGTGGACACCGCCCTCCTCGTCAAGGCGCTCGGCGCGCTCTTCGCGATCATGAACCCCTTCGTCAACCTGCCGATCTTCCTCAGCCTCACGGCCGGTCAGGACGCGGCGAGGCAGCGCCGCACCGCCTGGCGGACGGTGCTCATGGCGACGGTCACCTGCGCCGTCGTCGCCGTCGCCGGCAGCGCGCTGCTCTCGTTCTTCGGGATCAGCGTCGCCGACTTCCGCGTCGCGGGCGGGCTCGTCCTGCTCATGATCGGGCTCGGGATGCTCAACGGCACCGGCTCGACGGCCCACGAGGGCACCGACTCGGAGAAGGCGCACGCCCAGGCGCACGCCGAGCGCAGCGACGTCGCCTTCTACCCCATGACCTTCCCGATCCTCGTCGGACCCGGCACGATGACGACCATCATCGTCCTCGTCGCCGAGGGCGGGGACTCCGGCGCGGGCGGGCTCCTCGCCGTCGGGATCGCGCTCGCCCTCGTCCTTGCGTGCCTCGGGATCGTCCTGCCCTTCGCCGGCGCCATCGGTCACCACATGTCCATGACGCTGCGCACCATCATGACGCGCCTCATGGGCATGGTCCTCGCCGCGATCGCCGTCGGCATGCTCGGAGCGGGCCTGACCACGCTGCTGCCGGGACTGGCGCACTGACCCAGTCGGTCCAGGTCGGGCCCCGAGCCGGAGCCCCTGCTACAGTGCGGGCCACGGCGAGCTGACGCCGAGCGGGGGACGGCCCGGTCCCGTCCCGCCACCCGCGAAGGGGAGCGCATCCTCCGGCACCACCGTCCCTCACCGCCCCGCGTCGCCGGGGCCCCGGCTCGAGCCGGCCGACCCAGGGGCGGGTGCGACCGGGAGCAGCCGCCCGAAGGGAACGCCATGACCGCCGACGCCGACTTCAAGAAGCTCGTCCGCGCGCGTATGACCGAGACCGGCGAGCGCTACACGCAGGCCCGCGCCGCCCTCCTCGCCGAGCACGAGGCCGCGCTGCGCGCCGAGGAGACCTTCCGGGCCCGCACCCTGCGCTCCTTCCTGCGCGACGGGCGCCTCGTCTCCGTACCCGTCAAGCGGCGGGCGCGCGTCGTCGTCCTCCTTGAGCTCCTCGACCTCTTCGAGCCCGGACGCGAGTACCCCGAGACCGAGGTCAACGCCCTCCTGCGCCCCGTCCACGACGACGTCGCCTACCTGCGCCGCGAGATGGTCGACTACGGCTTCCTCGCCCGCGACCACGGCGTCTACCGGGTCGCGGAGGAGCCAAAGGAGATGACCGGCAACATGGCCGCCGAGGTCCCGACCGACCTCGCCGAGCGCCTCGCCCGCAGGCACTCCGAGTCCTGACGGAAGCGGTCCGACCGCCGTCAGCGGGCGGCCGCCAGTCCCAGGAGGACGACGCCGATGACGGCGGCCACGACCCCGGCCGCCGTCGCCCGGCCCTCCCGGCGGGAGCGCTGCTCACCGAGTAGGAGCACGCCCCCGGTGGCCGAGATGACGAAGCCGAGCTGGGACAGGCTGAATCCGGTGGCGACGCCGACGGTCGTCGTCGAGTGCAGCAGGATCGCGTTGCCCACGGCCCAGATCCCGCCCGCGACGGCCGAGGGCCAGAAGCGCGGCCCTACGACGGGCTCGTGCGAGGGGATGACCCTCACACAAGCGAGGGAGCCGAGGAGGAGACCGATGCCCATCGGGCCGAGGGCATCGGCGCTGGAGACGTCGGCGAGGCGCAGCATCCCGGCGTACGAGCCGTAGACGAGGGCGGACAGGACCGTCGCGATGAGGCCCGCGCGCCGGGCGGCGGAGGACGGCCCCGGTCCGTCGTGCTCCTGCCATGAGCAGCCCAGCGCCCCCGCCATGATGAGCGCCAGCGCCAGGAGACCGAGGGGGAGCGCCCCGGGTGCGCGCCACTCGCCGAGCAGCGCGACGCCGATGGCCGCGTTGAGGGCGAGCTGGAGGGCGGTGGTGAGCGGCATCGTGCGGCTCACGCCCCAGGAGTGGAAGCCCCGCAGGACGAGGACCTGGCCCGTGGACCACATGAGGCCGGACAGGATCCCGAGGAGCGTCGCCTTGAGCGACCAGTCCCCGCCGAGGAACGGGGTGACGGCGAGGCTGACGATCCCGGCCCCGGCCATGACGGCGACGTTCTGGCGGCGCGCGTCGGCGGGGAAGGCGCCGATGGTGAGCGCCATGACGCCGAAGAGCAGGGAGGGGAGGAAGGCGATCGCGAGGGTCACGCCGGGAGCCTAGGCCCCCGCGGCGTCAGGACGCGGCCGGGGTGGTGAGGTGCCGCTCGCGGAGTGCGTCCATCTGGTCCTCGAGGGTCGCGCCGGCCGCGTGGACGTGCGGTGCGTGGGGCGCCGTCGTCGGGTCGATCCGTGCGCCCAGCTCGCCGAGGGCGACGAGGAGCGGGACCGCGCTGATGCCGAGCTCCGTGAGCGAGTAGCGCCCCTGCTTGCCGCGCGGGGCCTCCGCCTTGGTGAGGAGCCCGGCGATGGTGAGGTCGGTGAGCCGGCGTGACAGGAGCGGGGCGGAGATGCCCTCCTCGCTGCCGGTGAGGAGCTGGCGGAAGGTGCGGCGGTCGTGCATGGCGACGTCGTGCAGGATGAGAAGGCTCCACCGGTCCCCGAGCACCTCGACGGCGCGGTTGACCGGGCAGGAGGACCGGGGGCTCTCGATCATGATCCGCCTCTCAGGGAACGACGAGTGGTTGCGAAGTGCAACCGGATGGGCATGCCCTCGCACCATCCGGTTGCACAACGCAACTACCTGATCCAGGCAGAGCCTTCAGCAAGGAGCCCGCCGTGAAGGCCGTCGTCCTCGAGAAGTACCAGGCGCCCCCGTCGACCTCGTCCTCAACACCCAGGGAGATGACATCACCCTGCGCTCCGTGGAGGTCCTGCGCCGCGGCATCACCTACTGCTTCCTCTTCATCGCGCCCGACGGCGAGGGACTCCGCGAGGTCTCCGCGCTCGTGGCCTCGGGCGCGATCCACCCCGTCATCGACCGCGTCCTGCCCTTTGAGCAGGCCGTCGAGGCCCTCGACCAGCTCCTCGCCGGCGGCACGAAGGGCAAGGTGCTCGTCTCCACGGCCCCTGCCGCGGTCACCGACCGGAACTGAGTGGCCGGGGCGTCGGAACCGCCCGGTAGGGTGCCGCCCATGACGATCATCGCTGCGGCGGACGGCTCCGCCCTCGGCAACCCCGGCCCCGCCGGCTGGGCCTGGTACGTGGACGAGTCCTGCTGGGCCGCCGGCGGCTGGCCCGAGTCCACGAACAACCGTGGCGAGCTCACCGCCCTCCTCGAGCTCCTGCGAGCCACCGCGCACACCGGCGAGGACCTCCTGATCCAGGCCGACTCCCAGTACGTCATCAACTCGGTCACCAAGTGGATGAAGGGCTGGAAGCGCCGCGGCTGGCGCAAGGCCGACGGCAAGCCCGTCCTCAACGACGACCTCATGAAGGCGATCGACGAGGCACTCGTCGGCCGCACGGTGCGCTTCGAGTGGGTCAAGGGCCACGCCGGTCACCCCGCCAACGAGCGCGCCGACGACCTCGCGCGCGCCGCTGCCACCGCCTTCCAGCGGCGCACCGCCGTTCCGGCCGGGCCCGGCTGGACGCGCGGCGGGGCCGCACCGGAGCAGCGGACCGTTGCGGAGTCGGCTGCGGCCCCCGGTCCGGAGGGCGACGTCGTCCCCGGCTCGACGGCGGCCCGCCGCGCCGCCCTGCGCGCCCAGCAGGAGGCCGAGCACTCCGAGCAGCAGGCCCCCGGCACGCTCTTCTGACCTTCGCCGAGATCGGGACATCCTGACCTCGAGATCGGTCCGTTCTCCACAGACGCCCCGCGTGCGCGCTTCAGCAGCAGTGACCTGGGTGCACTGCTCAGCCGCGAGGACACGATGTCCCGATCTCAGAGTCAGGATGTCCCGATCTCGCGGGAGAACGGACGGCGGCGCCGCCACCCGGGAGGGTGACGGCGCCGCCGTGCTGTCCGTTGCCGCGCGGAGCGCAGCGCCCGATCAGATGAGGGTGAGCGCCTGGCGGGCGATCTCCAGCTCCTCGTTGGTCGGGTAGACCGTGACGGTCACGGTCGAGTCGGGCGTCGAGATGACGCGCGGCGCGGAGACGCGGCCGGCGTTCTTCTCGGCGTCGTAACGCACGCCGAGGTAGCCGAGGCGGTCGAGGAGGTGCTGACGCACGAGGTCGTCGTTCTCTCCGATGCCCGCGGTGAAGGTGAGGGCGTCGAGGCCGCCCATGACGGCGGTGTAGGCGCCGACGTACTTGAGGAGGCGGTGGGTGTAGATGTCGACGGCCTCGATGGTGTCCTGGTCGCCGGCGTCGTAGAGCTTCCACACCTCGCGCATGTCGGACTGGCCGGTGAGGCCCTTCATGCCCGACTCGCGGTTGAAGAGGTGGTCGATCTCGTCGATGGACATGCCGCCCACGCGGGCGAGGTGGAACACCGCGGCCGGGTCGATGTCGCCGGTGCGGCCGCCCATGACGAGGCCCTCGAGCGGGGTGAGGCCCATGGAGGTCTCGACGGCCTTGCCGTTGACGACGGCGGAGACGGAGGCCCCGTTGCCCAGGTGCAGGACGATCTGCTTGAGGTCGTCGCGGCCGAGGAGCTCGGAGACCTGCTTGGAGACGAACTGGTGGCTCGTTCCGTGGGCGCCGTAGCGGCGGATCGAGTACTTGTCCGCGACCTCGCGGTTGAGGCCGTAGCGGGCGGCCTCCTCCGGGAGCTCCTGGAAGAAGGCGGTGTCGAAGACGGCGACGTGCGGGACGTCGGGGAGCAGGTCGCGGGCGACCTCGATGCCCTTGAGGTGGGCCGGGTTGTGGAGCGGGCCGAGGGGCACGAGCTCCTCGATCTTGGCGACGACCTCGTCGTCGATGAGGGCGGGGCCGTTGAAGTACTTGCCGCCCTGGACGACGCGGTGGCCGACGGCGACGACGTTGGCCTCCTTGAGGGAGGGGCCCTTCTCCTCGAAGAGGCGCAGGACCTCGGCCATGCCGAAGCCGTGGTCCGGGACGGGCTCCTCGATGGCGGTCTTCTCACCGGCGTGCTTGTGGGTGATGGAGCCGGTGACGTCGCCGATGCGCTCGACGATGCCGTTGGCCAGGTTCTCACCGGAGTCCGGGTCCACCAGGGCGTACTTGATGGAGGACGAGCCCGCGTTGATGATGAGGACGGTGCGCGTGGTCATGAATGGCCTTTCGTGAGGGTCTTGCTCCGTGCGGGGGATCAGGCCTGCGCCTGGACCGCGGTGATGGCGACGGTGTTGATGATGTCCTCGACCAGGGCCCCGCGGGACAGGTCGTTGACGGGCTTGTTGAGTCCCTGGAGGACCGGGCCGATGGCGACCGCGCCGGAGGAGCGCTGCACTGCCTTGTAGCCGATGTTGCCGGCGGACAGGTCCGGGAAGATGAAGACGTTGGCCTTGCCGGCGACGGCGGAGCCCGGGGCCTTCTTCGCGGCGACGGTCGGGTCGATCGCGGCGTCGTACTGGATCGGGCCCTCGACGGCGAGCTCGGGGGCCTTGGCCTTGACGAGCTCGGTGGCCTCGCGGACCTTGTCGACGTCCGCGCCCTTGCCGGAGGTACCGGTGGAGAAGGACAGCATCGCGACGCGGGGCTCGACGCCGAACTGCTTGGCGGTCTCCGCGGAGGAGATGGCGATGTCGGCGAGCTCCTCGGCGGTCGGCTCGGGGTTGACGGCGCAGTCGCCGTAGACGAGGACGCGGTCCTCCAGCAGCATGAGGAAGACCGAGGACACGATGGAGGTGCCCGGCTTCGTCTTGATGATCTGGAAGGACGGGACGATCGTGTGGGCGGTCGTGTGGGCCGCGCCCGAGACCATGCCGTCGGCGTCGCCCATGTGGACCATCATCGTGCCGAAGTAGGACACGTCCTGGACCTTCTCGCGGGCCTGCTCGAGGGTGACGCCCTTCTTCGCGCGCAGGCGGGCGAACTCGGCGGCGTACTTCTCGAGGAGCTCGGGGTCGTCGGTGGCGACGACGCGAGCGCCGGCGATGTCGAGGCCCAGCTCGGCGGCGCGGGCGCGCACCGTGGCCTCGTCGCCCAGGAGGACGAGCTCGGCGATGCCGCGGCGCAGGATGGCGTCGGCCGCGTGGAGGATCCGGTCGTCGTCGGGCTCGGGCAGGACGATGGTGCGGACGTTGCCGCGGGCGCGCTCGACGAGCTCGGCCTGGAACATGATCGGGGTGACGACCTCGCTCGGCTCGACCTCGATGGCCTCGAGGAGGGAGTCCAGGTCGGTCTCCTGCTCGAAGGTGGTGACGGCGATGTCGAGCTTGCGCTGCGAGCCGCGGGCCAGGCCGCCCTCGATGGAGGCGCTCGTGGAGGCCGCGGAGAAGGTTCCCAGCGGGGAGGTCATGACCGGCAGAGGCTGCTCGAGACCCTTGACGAGGTCGAGGGCGTAGGGGGCCGGCTCGAAGCCGCCGTTGAGGACGAGGCCCGCGAGGTTCGGGAAGCCGGCGGAGGCGTTGGCGGCCGCGATGGAGATGAGGGCGGCGGAGCGGTCGGCGGGGACGATGACGAGCTGACCGTCCTTGAGGCGCTCGAGGACGTGGGAGACGTCCATGGCCGCGACGAGGAGGGACTCGGCCTCGCGGTCGAGGAGGGCCTCGTCGCCGGCGATGAAGGAGCCGCCCAGGGCGGCCATGTGCTCGCGGACGGTGGCGGCGCCGAGCAGCGGGACCTCGGGCAGCGTGGAGACGGCGACGCCCTCGATGCCGGCGAGGTTGGCGGCGACGGTCTCGCGGTCCTCGGGCTCGCACTTGTTGGCGATGACGGCGACGGTGCGGGCGTGGTGGTCGGCGAGGTCGGCGATGGAGGCCTCGACGGAGGCGCGGACGCCGTCGGCGCCCTCCTGGCCGTTGACGACGAGGAGGACCGGGGCGCCGATGTTGGCGGCGACCTGTCCGTTGAGGGCGAGCTCGGGCGTGCCGGCGGCGCCGTCGTGGTCGGAGCCGTCGATGACGACGACGTCGTGCTCGCGGGCGATCGCGCGGTAGGCGTCGACGATGGTGGACAGGGAGTCCTCGGGGGCCTCGTAGTACTCGTCCCAGGTGACGCCGACGCAGGAGGCGGCCTCGGCCGAGGAGCCCGAGCGGGCGAGGAGGAGGCTCAGGAAGGCGTCGTCGCCACGGGACTCGACGAAGGGGCGGAAGACGCCCACCTTCGCGACGACCTTGGTCAGCGAGGCGACCAGCCCGAGGGCCACGGTCGACTTGCCGGATCCGGCACTGGGGGAGGCGATGTAGATGCTTCGCGCCACGGTTTCTTCGTCCTTCTGGGTCTCGACGTCGAGGTGGGGACCCCTTCGCCGGAGTCACCCAGAAGAATTGTGCCCCCAAGGCCCCACCCCGTGCGACCGTCCAGCGGGCCGGAAGGGGTGGCGCCGCCCACGTCCCGCTCAGGACGACGGCGCCGCCGTCGTCGAGCGGACGACGAGCTCGGGGCGCAGGACCCGCTCCGAACGGGCCCCCGCCGGGCCGGGGGCGTCGAGCAAGTCGAGGGCCGACGCGACGAGCGCCTCCGCGTCCTGGCGGACCGTGGTGAGACCGAGCGCTGCGACCGCGGGGGAGGGGCCCGAACCGGCGTCGTCGAAGCCCGTCACCGAGACGTCCTCGGGGACGCGCACGCCCCCGGCGCGCAGCGCCTGGATCGATCCGAGCGCGAGGGCGTCGTTGGCGGCGACGAGCGCCGTCGGCCTCGGGCGGGACCCGCCCGCGTCGGACAGGCGCAGCATCTCCCGGCCGACCAGTACCCCGGCGGACTCGTCGTAGGCGGCGGCCGGGACCTCGTGGGTCTCGACGCCGAGAGCCCGCGCCTCCTCCAGGGCGGCGTCCGCGCGCACGTCCCCGCTGCGGCGCCCGGCCACCCGGGTGACGAGGAGGCTGCTGTGCCCCAGGTCGACGAGGTGACGGACCACCTCGCGCACACCGGCGTCGTCGTCGGTGTGGACCGAGCCGACGGCGCCGTCGAGGCTCACGGGCGGGTAGGCGCCCACGAAGACGGCCGGGCCGGCCGCGAGCAGCGCCGCCGCGGACTCGTCCACCGGCGCCGAGGAGATGACGAGGGCGCCGCGCACCCGCTGGGCCCGCAGCGTCCCGAGCGCCCGCGACAGCGGCACGGAGGTCGAGGCCATCGTGAGGACGAGGTCCTCGCCCCGGGCCGCGACGGCCTCGTGGGCGGCGTCGAGGACGCGGGCGGTGAAGGCGTCGTGACCGTCGAAGACGACCCCGACGAGCCTTCCCCCGCCCGAGCGCAGACGCGCCGCGTTGGAGTCGGGGGAGTAGCCGAGCTCGGCCGCTGCGGCGAGCACCTTCGCGCGGTTCGCCGGGGAGGCGCCGGGCTTGCCGGACAGGACGAGTGAGACGAGTGCCCGCGAGACGCCGGCGCGGCGGGCGACGTCGACCATCCGCACGGGACGGCCCTCGCGCGGGGGCGGTGGGAGGCGTCGGACGGCGGGCACGCGAGCAGCCTACGGCGCCCCGCTATCCTGGCCCCGTGACGACCACCCCTGACAGCGCCGACCGGACGGTCGTGGACGAGCTCACCCCCGTGGGTCCCGTCCTCGTCGTCGACTTCGGCGCCCAGTACGCCCAGCTCATCGCCCGCCGGGTGCGCGAGGCCTCCGTCTACTCGGAGATCGTGCCCTCCACGATGTCGGCCGCGGGCATGCTCGCCAAGCAGCCCGCCGCCATCATCCTCTCCGGCGGCCCCTCCTCCGTCTACGCCGACGGCGCCCCGAGCCTCGACCCCGCCGTCTTCGACGCTGGCGTCCCCGTCCTCGGCATCTGCTACGGCTTCCAGACCATGGCCCAGGCCCTCGGCGGGAAGGTCGGCCGCACCGGCACTCGCGAGTACGGCCACACCGACGCCACCGTTCAGGACGGCTCCTGCCTCTTCGCCGGCACCCCGCTCGAGCAGACCGTGTGGATGAGCCACGGCGACGCCGTCCAGGCCGCCCCGACCGGCTTCACGGTCACCGCGTCCACCGCGGAGACCCCCGTCGCCGCCTTCGAGGACCGATCGCGCCGCCTCTTCGGCCTCCAGTGGCACCCCGAGGTCATGCACTCCGAGTTCGGGCAGAAGGCGCTGGAGAACTTCCTCCACGACGGCGCCGGCATCCCGGCCACCTGGACCTCCGGCAACATCATCGAGGAGCAGGTCGCCGCGATCCGCGAGCAGGTCGGCGACGCCCACGTCATCTGCGGCCTGTCCGGCGGCGTCGACTCCTCCGTCGCTGCGGCCCTCGTCCACCGCGCCGTCGGCGACCAGCTCACCTGCATCTTCGTCGACCACGGCCTCCTGCGCGCCGGCGAGCGCGAGCAGGTCGAGAAGGACTACGCCGAGGGGATGGGCATCCGCGTCATCACCGTCGACGAGTCCGAGCGCTTCCTCACCGCGCTCGCGGGCGTCACCGAGCCCGAGGCCAAGCGCAAGATCATCGGCCGCGAGTTCATCCGCTCCTTCGAGGCCGCCCAGCGCCGGGTCATCGAGATGGTCGGAGCCGAGGGCGGGGAGATCAAGTTCCTCGTCCAGGGCACCCTCTACCCCGACGTCGTCGAGTCCGGCGGCGGCGAGGGCGCGGCCAACATCAAGAGCCACCACAACGTCGGCGGCCTGCCCGAGGACCTCGACTTCGCCCTCATCGAGCCGCTGCGCACCCTGTTCAAGGACGAGGTCCGCGCCATCGGCCGCGAGCTCGGCGTCCCGGAGAAGATCGTCGCCCGCCAGCCCTTCCCGGGCCCGGGCCTCGGCATCCGCGTCATCGGCGAGGTCACCCGCGAGAACCTCGAGATCCTGCGCGCCGCGGACCTCATCGCCCGCGAGGAGCTCACCGCCGCCGGCCTCGACGAGGAGATCTGGCAGTGCCCGGTGGTGCTCCTGGCCGACGTGCGCAGCGTGGGCGTCCAGGGCGACGGACGCACCTACGGCCACCCGATCGTGCTGCGCCCCGTCTCCAGCGAGGACGCGATGACGGCCGACTGGACGCGCCTGCCCTACGACGTCCTGGCCCGCATCTCCACGCGGATCACGAACTCCGTCCCTGAGGTCAACCGCGTCGTGCTCGACTGCACGAGCAAGCCGCCGGGCACCATCGAGTGGGAGTGAGCGCGAGCCGCTCACGACGACGGCGGGCCGTTCCCTTGTCAGGGACGACCCGCCGTCCTCATTGGGAGCGGCCGACCGCCCCGGGAGCCACCGCCGTCGCCACCGGGGTGCGAGGATCGCCGCATGGACCTGGAGCGCTACAAGCCCACCCGCCACGGCGGGATCATCGACTACGCGCGCACGCACCTCGACACCTTCACCGAGCGGCCGCTGGGCGCCGTCGACAGCCTCATCCTGTCCTGGGCGGGCTACCTGCGCCTGCCGGAGGAGCTCGCCGCCGCGCGCGGCCCCGAGGGCGTGAGGATCGCCGAGCTCCACCGCGCCGAGTACTTCGAGGACTACGTGCGGGGTGTGCTCCAGCCCGAGCAGGGCCTCGCCCTCCTCACCGCCATGACCGCGAGCCCGCGCTTCCGCGACGTCCGGCTCACCCGGTACACGAGCCGTACCGACGCCGACGTCGAGATGCAGTTCTCCGCGATGACCTTCCTGCTGCCCTACGGCGCCGCCTACGTCGCCTTCCGGGGCACGGACTCCTCCCTGGTCGGCTGGAAGGAGGACTTCAACACCTCCTTCGAGTGCCCCGTCCCCTCCCAGGTGGAGGCCGCCGACTACCTCGCCGCCGTCGCGGGGGACCTCGACGGCGGGATCATCACCGGGGGCCACTCCAAGGGCGGCAACCTCGCCGTCTACGCCGCCGCCACCGTCGCCCCCGAGGTTCGCGAGCGCGTCGTGCGGGCCTACTCCCACGACGGTCCCGGCTTCCTGCCGGAGGTCCTCGCGACGAGCGCCTTCGTCGAGGTCGCCCCCAAGGTCTGCAAGACGGTCCCGCAGTCCTCCGTCATCGGCATGCTCCTCGAGCAGCAGGAGGGCTACCGCGTGGTGCGCTCGCGCCGCCCGATGCTGTGGCAGCACGACCCCTTCACCTGGGAGGTCGACGGCGAGGACCTTGTCTACCTCGACCACCTCGCCCCCGACGCCCTCACCATCGACCGGACGGTCTCCACGTGGCTCGCCGGTCGCAGCACCGAGGAGCGCGAGCGCTTCATCGACGCCCTCTACGCCGTCATCGGCTCCACCGAGGCGCTCACCGTCGACGAGCTGCGCGCCGACTGGGTCCACGGGGTGCGCAGCGCCGCCCGCGCCTACTCCGACCTCGACCCCGAGACGCGCGCCCTCATCCGCGAGACGCTCCACGCCCTGCGCACCTCGACGGGGCCGCTCCTCCCGGAGCGCCTCCAGCGGGACCTGCGTCGTGGCTCGCGCACCACCGAGGCCTTGGAGGGCGCTCCAGGCGCGCACCGGGACTGACGGGGTCCGCGAGTCCTGACCCGCCCCGTCAGTGCCTGGCGCCGTTGTCGGCGCCGGGGCACGCTTGATCCATGGAGTACACGACTCTCGGACAGACCGGTATCCGGATCCCCCGCCTGTGCATCGGCGGCATGAGCTTCGGGAGGGTCTTCCCGGACTTCCACCAGTGGGTCATCGACCAGGAGGGCACCCAGGCCGTCATCGCCCGCCCCTCGAGCTCGGCGTCAACTTCATCGACACCGCCAACACCTACGCCCACGGCACCTCCGAGGAGTTCATCGGCGAGTCCCTGCGGAACCTCGGGGTCGAGCGCGAGGACGTCGTCCTCGCCTCCAAGGTCTTCTTCAACGAGGGGCACCTGTCCGAGGAGGCCATCAACCGGGAGATCGAGGGCACGCTGAAGCGCCTCGGCACCGACTACCTCAACCTCTACATCATCCACCGCTTCGACTACGGCACCCCGATCGAGGAGACGATGGAGGCCCTCGACGGCCTCGTCAAGGCGGGGAAGGTCCGCGCGCTCGGCGCCTCCGTCATGTACGGCTACCAGCTCCACGACATGCAGGTCGTCGCCGACGCCAACGGCTGGACCCGCTTCGCCAGCATGCAGAACCACTACAACCTGCTCTACCGCGAGGACGAGCGCGAGCTCATCCCCATCGCCGAGCAGTACGGCATGAGCCTCACCCTGTACAGCCCGCTCGCCTCCGGCCACCTCACCCGCCCCACCTGGGACTCGGACTCCACGCGCTCGACCACGGACGGCACGATGCGCGCCAAGTACGACGCCGGCCGAGAGCTCGACATGCCCGTCATCGAGCGCGTCGCGCAGGTCGCCGAGCGCCACGGCGCCCCCATGGCCGACGTCGCCCTCGCCTGGCACTGGGCCAAGGGCGTGGCCGCCCCGATCGTCGGCTGCTCCCGCCCGAGCCGCGTCGACGACGCCGTGCGCGCCCTCGACCTCGAGCTGAGCGCCGAGGACATCGAGCTCCTCGAGGAGGCCTACAAGCCGCACGAGCTCGTCGGCCCGCTCGCCCGCCCCGGTGAGAAGCCGCTCGCCGGCTCCGTCGCCCAACGCAAGTGAGACGCTGAGACCCTCTGGGCGCGCCACCGCAGCGCGCCGCCGTCCCCCTCGGGGCCAGCGGCGCGTCGTCGCGAGCGGGGGCGGGCCACCGAGCCGACGGCGTCGTGCCCTCACAGCCCCCAGGGCGTGAAGGCGAGGGCGGGGGCGATGAGGATCGCCGGGAGCAGGTTCGCGACGCGCACCGTTCCCGGCCGCAGCAGGTTGAGGCCGACGCAGAAGATGAGGATCGAGCCGACCAGCGAGAGGTTCCCTGTGCCGCCGGCGTCATGAGCGGCTTGATGAGCGTCGCCGTCGCCGTGAAGAAGCCCTGGAAGAGGCCGACCGGGATGGCCGCGAAGGCGCAGCCGCGCCCCATCGAGGCGCTCATCGCCAGGACGATGACGAGGTCGAGGACCGCCTTGACGAGCAGCACCGAGTGGTCGCCGGTGAGGCCGTCCGCGATCGCGCCGACGACGTTCATGGCGCCGACGCACACGGTGACCGAGGCGGTGACGAAGGCGTCGGTGAAGCCCGCGTCACCGCTGTTGCCCGTGCGGCGCTGCAGCCAGCCCCCGAAGCGGGTGATGAGGCCGTGCAGGCCAGCGAGCTCGCCGACCAGGGCGCCGAGGACGAGGCTGATGACGACGAGCAGGGTGCGGCCCGAGGTGAGCGAACCGGCCGCGCCGTCGGTGCTCCCGGCCACCGACAGCATCCCCGCCAGGGCGCCGGCCATCCCGATGAAGAGCACGGAGACCCCGCAGGCGACGGTGAGGGTCTCCTGCAGCCGGCGCGGGAAGCGGGCGCCGAGCAGGGAGCCGGCGGTCCCGCCCACGACGATGGCGACGACGTTGATGACTGTTCCCAGACCCGGCACGCGTGGGAGGATAGCCGGACCGGGCGGCGCCCGCGCCCGCCCGGCCGCGATCCGGAACCGACGCCCAGGGGGAGCCGTGAGCGAGCAGGACGAGCAGCAGGCGATGAGCAACCTCGGCAAGGAGACGACCATCGAGCGCCTCGCCGCCGAGGTCGTCGACCACGAGGTCGTCGAGCACCCGGCCGTGTGGACCATCGAGGACGTCGAGGCCCTCGACCCGCCCCACCCGGGCGCCGACGCCAAGAACCTCCTCGTCCGAGACGACAAGAAGCGCGGCTACCACCTCCTCACCGTCCAGGGCGACAAGCGCGTCGACCTCGGGCCTTCCGCAAGGCACACGGCCTGTGCCGCCTCTCCCTGGCCTCGCCCGCGGACCTCGAGCGACTCCTCGGCCTCTACCCGGGCGCCGTCACCCCGCTCGGCCTCCTCAACGACGCCGCGCACCGCGTTCGTCTCTACCTCGACGAGCACCTCGTGAAGGGCCCCGAGGACGGCCTCCTCGGCGTCCACCCCAACGACAACACCGCCACCGTCTACCTGCGCGCCGCCGACCTCGTCGACCTCCTGCGCGCCGACGGCGCCGCGGTCGAGGTCGTCCCGTTCTGAACCCGCCCAACGGCGGGCCGGGGCGCGGTGGCACGATCCGGGGCATGAGTACGAGCCGCCCCGCCGCCCCGACGCCCGAGCGCAGGATCCGCCACGCGACCGAGGCGGACGTCGACGCGCTCGCGGCCCTCGAGTCCGCCTGCTTCCCGCCCGCCGAGGCCGCCTCCCGCGACTCGATCGCCGCGCGCGTCGCCGCCTTCCCCGACTGCTTCTGGATCCTCGAGGAGGACGGGCAGCTGCTCGCCCTCGTGGGCGGCATGCCCGCCTCCGCCCGTGACCTGACGGGCGAGATGTTCGAGGACGTCGGGCTGGCAGACCCTGACGGCGACTGGCTCATGCTCCTCGGCGTCCTCACCGACCCCGCCCACCAGCACGAGGGGCTGGCGAGCGCCACCCTGCGACGCGCCCTGGCCGACTGGCGCTCCCGCGGCCGCGCCGGCGCCGTGCTCACGTGCAAGGAGCACCTCCTGGGCTGGTACGCCTCCTTCGGCTTCGTCTCCGAGGGCGTCTCCGCCTCCGACCACGGCGGCGCCATCTGGTACCAGATGCGCCTCACCTTCTGAGGCGGTCCCGTGCCCAGCGCCCGGGCGAGGCCCGGGGAGCGCCTGGGCCGTCGAACCCCACGGCACCGCCTGTGACGCGGGACACTGGAGGCGTGAGCGCCGTTCACGTCGTCACCGGCGCCGCCGGGCACCTCGGCACCGCCGTCGTCCGAGCCCTCCTCGACGACGGCCGGACGGTTCGCGCCCTCGCCCTGCCCGGCCAGGAGCTCCTCGCCGCCTCCCTCATCGACGACGCCGCACGCGCCCGCCTCAGCCGCCGCGACGCCGACGTCACCGACCGCGCCTCCCTCGACGCCGCGCTCGCGGACCTCGTCGGCGAGGACCTCGTCGTCATCCACACCGCCGGGCTCATCTCCATCGGGCACCTGCCCGTCGCCCGCCTCCGGCAGGTCAACGTCCGCGGCGCGGCCGCCGTCCTCGCTGCCGGTGCCCGGCGCCTCGTCCACGTCTCCTCGGTCCACGCCGTCCCCGAGCCCTCCGACCCCACCGAGGTCATCCGCGAGGTCGACGACCCCGACGCCTACGACCCTCGCGCGGTCCGCGGCGGCTACGACGTCGTCGACGTGCGCGACGTCGCCGACGCCGTCGTGGCCGCCGCCGACGGGGGAGAGGCCGGCCGCACCTACCTCCTGTCAGGGCGCTGGGCGGAGGTCCGCGAGATCTTCGCCGAGGTGCGCGCCCTGCGCGGCGGGCGGGCGCCGCTCGTTCTGCCGACCGGGCTCGCGCGGGGCGTCCTGCCCGCGGTTCGCGCCCTGTCCGGCCTCACGGGGAGCCGCCCGCTCTTCACGGGCTACGCCCTCGACACCCTCAGCGCCCCCGCGCTCTTCTCCCAGGAGCGCGCCGCCGCCGAGCTCGGCTTCAGCCCGCGGCCCCTCGCCGACTCCGTCCACGACACCGTCGACGGGCTCGAGCGGCGCTGAGCCCCGCCGCGCCCGGCGCGCGCGGAACCGCCGTCGTCGGCCCCTCGTGGGCCACCGACGGGTTTCGGGGCGCGTTCCGTCGTCCCGATCACGGACGCCTCGGCGCGTGCGACCTTCTACCTCCTGTTACACGAGGACCGGGGCGCCGAGGCCGCCGAGGTCCTCGACTGGGTCCGGGCGCAGCGGGCCTGACGGGGGAACGGCGGTCGTCAGATCTTGGGGCCGACCATCGAGAAATATTGACCGGGCGGACGGGTTGGGGCACCCTGGTCCTGCGACACCCGCCGGTCCGACCGGCGACCGGCCACAGCAAAGGAGCTCTCTCCGTGTCCCCTGACAGCGCGGTCCCCCAGTTCGAGACCGACCACCTCGCCACCGTCCGCGAGCTCGCCCCCGAGTCCGTCGTCCTCCTGCGCACCGACGGCTCCTTCCCGCTCGAGACCGCCGGCCCCGTCGCCCTCTACGGCGCTGGCGCCCGCCGCACCATCAAGGGCGGTGCCGGCTCCGGCGACGTCAACTCCCGCCACGTCGTCAACATCGAGGAGGGGCTCCAGCGCGCCGGCTTCGAGATCACGACCGCCTCCTGGCTCGACGCCTACGACGAGATCGCCGAGAAGAACCACGCCGCCTTCGTCGCCGACCTCAAGGCCCGCGCCAAGGCCGCCGGCGTCCCCGCGATCTTCTTCGGCATGGGCGCCGTCGAGCCCGCCCCCGCCATCGACCTCCCCCTGGACGGCACTGGCGACGCCGCGATCTACATCATCGCCCGCGACTCCGGCGAGGGCAACGACCGCCGCCCCGAGGCCGGCGACGTCAGGCTCACCGAGTCCGAGGTCCGCGACGTCCTCGCCCTCAACGAGGCCTTCGACACGTTCCTCCTCGTCCTCAACGTCGGCGGCGTCGTCGACCTCAGCCCCGTCAAGGACGTCAAGAACATCCTCCTGCTCTCCCAGCTCGGCGCCACCACCGGCGACACCCTCGCCGACCTCCTCCTCGGCAAGGCGTACCCCTCCGGCCGCCTGTCCACCACCTGGGCCGCCTGGGAGGACTACTCCACCGAGGGCGACTTCGGCGACCCCGACGACACCCACTACAAGGAGGGCGTCTACGTCGGCTACCGCTACTTCGACTCCGTCGGCACCGCCCCGCTCTTCCCCTTCGGCTACGGCCTGGGCTGGACGACCTTCGAGCAGGGCGCCCCGACGGCGACCATCGACGGCTCCGTCGTCACCGTGACCTCCGCCGTCACCAACACCGGCGCCCGCCCCGGCAAGGACGTCGTCCAGGTCTACGTCTCCTCCCCGGCCGGCGACCTCGACCAGCCCTACCAGGCCCTCGCCGGCTTCACCAAGACCGAGGAGCTCGCCGCGGGCGCCTCCCAGGACGTCACCGTCACCTTCGACCTCTCCGACCTCGCCTCCTTCGACACCGCGAAGCACTCCACCGTCCTCGAGAAGGGCGACTACGTCGTCCGCGCCGGCGCCTCCAGCCGCGACACGGCCGTCGCCGCCGTCGTCGAGCTCGGCGCGACCGCCGTCGTCCGCGAGCTCCACGACGCCCTCGGCGAGCCCGGCTTCGAGGACTTCAAGCCGGCCTCCCCGGCTCCCGTCGAGGTCCTCTCCGACGCCCCGCGCCTGGCAGTCGCCGCTGCCGACCTGCGCCGTGAGGACGCCGGCGAGCCCGTCGACCTCTCCGAGGAGCTCGCCTTCGTCAGGGGCCTCACCGACGACCAGCTCTCCTACCTCGTGCTGGGCCAGTACGCCGACAAGGCCGACGCCCAGTCGATCATCGGCCAGGCCTCCGAGGCCCTCGTCGGCGCCGCCGGCCAGTCCACGACCCGCGTCGAGGGCGTCCCCTCCCTCGTCATGCCCGACGGCCCCGCGGGCCTGCGCCTCGCGGCCGAGGTCGGCGTCGACGAGAACGGGCCCTTCCCGCTCGGCGCCGCCCTCGGCGGCCTCTTCGCCGAGCTCATGGACCCCGAGTCCATGGCCGCCTTCGGCCTCGACTCCGAGGCCGAGGAGCGCGTTCCCGAGTCGACCTACGAGCAGTACACGACCGCCATCCCGATCGGCACCGCCGTCGCCCAGACCTGGAACCCTGCCGTCGCCGTCGCACTCGGCGACCTCGTCGGCGACGAGATGGACCGCTTCGGCGCCCACCTGTGGCTCGCCCCGGCCCTCGACCTGCACCGCTTCATCCTGTGCGGGCGCAACTTCGAGTACTTCTCCGAGGACCCGCTGCTCTCCGGCCGCATGGCCGGCGGCATCACGACCGGCGTCCAGGCCCACCCGGGCCGCGGCGTCACCGTCAAGCACTTCGCGTTCAACGAGCAGGAGACGAACCGGCTCAACTCCAACAGCCACGTCTCCCAGCGCGCCGCCCGCGACCTGTACCTGCGCGCCTTCGAGTACGTCGTCCGCGAGACCCAGCCCCACGCCCTCATGACGTCCTACAACCTCGTCAACGGCGTCCACACCTCCGAGTCGAAGGACCTCCTCGAGACGATCCTCCGCGACGAGTGGGGCTACCAGGGGCTCGTCATGACCGACTGGGTCGTCTACTCGATGACCCGCACGGACCTCAAGCACCCGCGCGCCAGCGCGGTCGCCACGGTCGCCGCGGGCAACGAGCTCTTCATGCCCGGCTGCGAGGAGGACCGGCAGACGATCCTCGCTGGCCTCGCGGGGGACACCGGCCTTGCCGAGCTGAGCCGTGAACGCCTCGAGGTGCAGGCGGCCCGCGTCGTCCGCATGGCCCACAAGCTCGTCGACGTCGCGGACGCCCCCGCGCCGCGCGCCTGAGTACCTGAGCGGCCGGCCCGCTCATGACCGCCGAGCCCGACGGGCACCGCCAGTGACTGGCGGAGCCCGTCGGGCTCGCAGCATGCTCGGGGTCATCCAGCAGCCCGTCCGGCGGCCCGATGCGAGGCCGCCCCGTCGAAGGAGCACCCTCATGGCCCTCACCCGCGAAGCGACCGAGACGTACAAGCGCCTCTTCGGCTCCGACCCGGCTCCGAGCCCGACCGACGCCGAGGCCCTCGAGATCCTCCAGAACGAGATCTTCGGCGAGGTCTTCCCGACCCCCGGTCTCGACGACGCCGAGCGCGAGCAGCTCACCGTCGCCGTCCTCGCCGCGATGCAGACGCTGCCGCAGCTCACGGCCCACCTGAATGCCGCGCTCAACGTCGGCCTCACCCCGCTCGAGCTGCGCGAGACGATCTACCAGCTCGCTCCGTACATCGGATGGCCCAAGACCCTCAACGCTACCGCGACCCTCGCCGAGGTGCTCAAGGCCCACGGCGTCGAGCTGCCGCTCGAGGAGGTCGGCACGGTCGCCTACGAGGACCGTGAGGCCGCCGGCGCCGCCGTCCAGGAGCCCCTCTACGGCGCCGAGGTCAAGGAGGTCTTCGCGGCGCTGCCCGAGCCCTACGGCGAGTTCCTCCCGCACCTGCTCACCGCCAACGCCTTCGGCGACTTCGAGACCCGCGGCGTCCTCGACGTCGCCGACCGCGAGCTCATCAGCCTCGTCGCCATCGCCGCCCTCGGCGCCGCCACGCAGCTCAAGCCGCACGTCGCGGGCGCCATCAAGGCCGGCAACAGCAAGCAGAAGGTCGCGGCCGCCCTCGTCCGGGTGCTGCCCTACATCGGCGGCCCCTACGCCCTGTCCGGGCTCGTCCTCCTCGCCCAGTACGACGAGAACGAGTCCTCCGAGGCCTACCGCTGAGCCGCTGCGACCTGGCGGCCGCACGGCCGCGCGGGCCGGTAGGTCCGTCCCGTCCGCCCGCACCCCACGCCGGAGACCACCGTGCTCACCCGCCTCGCCTCCCTCATCGTCGACCACCGCGGGGCCGTCATCGGCCTCATGGCCGTCCTCACCGTCCTCGCCGCCGTCCTCGTTCCCCACGTCACCGTCAACACGGACATGACGTCCTACCTGCCGTCGGACTCCCAGATGAGGGAGGGCACCGGCGTCATGGAGGACGAGCTCGGAGTCGATGACCCGGTCTCGACCATCCGGATCATGGTCGACGGGCTCGACGGCGACTCCGAGCGCTCCACGGTCCACGACGGGCTCGCCGACCTGCCCGGCGTCGCCTCCGTCTCGGAGGCCTCCGCCTCAGAGGAGGACGCGGCGCCGTCGGTGTCCGGCGGGCACACGCTCTACGTCATCAGCGTCGACGGCGACTACGACTCCGAGGCCTACGCGCAGGCGGAGGAGGCGGTCGCCTCGCTCGCCGACGGCGACGCAGCCGCCGACCGGGCTCCGGCCCTCGAGGGGTACGTCGTGCAGTGGGTGAGCGACAACACCTCGACCTCCTCCGAGCTGCCCGTGTGGATCGTGGCGATCGCGCTGGCGCTCCTCGTCCCCGTCCTCCTGGTCATGAGCGCCTCGTAGATCGAGCCGGTGCGCCACCTCGTCGCCATCGGCATGGCCGTGGCCCTCAACATGGGACTCGTCGCCCTGCGCCCGAGCGTCTCCGAGACGACGTACTCGATCGCCGCGATCCTCCAGCTCGTCCTGTCGATGGACTACTCCATCATCCTGGCGAACCGGTACCGCCAGGAACGCGACGCCCAGCGCGACGCCGGCAAGGACGGCCGGTCCGCGCCCGTGACCGCGATGAGGAGGGCCCTGCGGGACTCCTTCGGAGCAGTGGTCTCCGCGTCGCTCACCACGGTCGTGGGCCTGCTCATGCTCGTGTTCATGAGCTGCCGCATCGGGGCCGACCTCGGTACCGTCCTCGGGCAGGGCGTCGTCGTCTCCCTCGTCACGGTCCTCACCGTCCTCCCCGGCCTCCTCCTGGCCTGCGACCGCCTCATCACCCGCACCGCCAAGCCCCACCTCAGCCCGAGCCTCGGCGGCCTCGCCCGCGCCGAGTACCGCTTCCGGTGGGTCTTCGCGGCGGGCTTCGTCGTCCTCCTCGCCGGATCCTTCGTCCTGCGGGGCGGCACGACGACGAGCTACACCCTGGAGCGCGAGGACCCCGTGGCGGAGGTCTTCGCCAAGGACAACCAGGTCGTCCTCGTCTACGACAACGACGACGAGGCCGCCGCCACCGCTCTCGGCGAGGCGCTCGCCGCCGACTACCCGGGCTCCGACGGCGTGCGCTCGGTGACCTCCCACGGCACGACCATCGGTCAGCAGCTGACCAAGGAAGCCGCCGCGCTCGAGCAGCAGGGGACGGCCGACGACGCCGGCGCCGCGGACGTAGCCGGTGACGACTCGCAGTCCGTCCTGCCCGACGGGGCGATCGACGTCCTGTGGTACGTCGGCAACGGCGGCGAGGCTGGCACGATGACGCTGTCCGAGCTCGGTGACGTCACCGACTCCCTCGAGCTGCTGTACCTCCAGCACGCCGCCGCCACGCGGACCGACCCGTCCTGGACCATGAGCACCGAGGAGCTCCTCGACGCCGCCCGCGAGCAGGTCGAGGAGGCGAAGGAGGAGCTCGTCGGCGCCGAGCACTCGCGCATGATCGTCACCACCGGCCTGCGCGAGGAGGCCGAGGCGACGCTCTCCTTCATCGACGACCTCCAGGCGCGTGCCGACGCCGAGCTGTCCGAGCAGCACTGGCTCGTCGGCCAGTCGGTCATGGTCGACGAGATGCGCGACGGCTTCCCCGCCGAGAACCTGCGCATCACGCTGCTCACCGCCGGCGCCATCTTCCTCATCATGGCGCTCACCTTCCGCAGCGCCGCCGTGCCCGCCCTGCTCGTGCTCCTCGTCCAGTGCGGCGTCTTCGTCACGGTCTCCGTCTCGGGGATCATCGGCGCGGACATGTACTACCTGGCGATGCTCGTCGTCCAGTGCATCCTCATGGGCGCCACCATCGACTACGCGATCGTGCTCACCACCTACTACCGCCAGCACCGGCGCACCGAGCCGGTCGCCCGCGCCCTGGCCGGCGCCTACGAGGGCTCCATCCACACGATCCTCACGAGCGGCCTCATCATGATCCTCGTGACCGGCGTGCTCGGCTACCTCTTCGAGAACCCAACCGTCGGCCAGATCTGCCAGACGATCGCGATCGGCGCGACCGCCGCCGTCCTCCTCATCCTCCTGGCCCTCCCGGCGCTGCTCGCCGTCACGGACCGCTGGATCGTGCCCGCACGGGACCGCTACGAGGAGCCCGCCGCCGCAGAGCCCGGGGAGGCCTGAGGTGGACGTCCCGGTGGGCGCGCGTCATCGAGTGGTGCGGCCACGCCCCGTCCTACTTCGCGCCTCTGGACGAGGAGGTCGTTGACGTCGAGCTGGTCCTGCCCCTGCCGAATCCCCGACCGCGCAGATCGTGACGGACGGAGACGATGCCCGTGGACGAGGTCAGACCTCGAAGAGGCCGAAGGACGCGCGCGGCGCGGTGAGCGCCTCGCCGTAGGCGGAGGCCTGCGCCTCGAGGGCGACGTCGATGCGGAAGCCCGGGTGGAGGGCGTACTCATCGCGCACCTTGACGCCGGCCTCGCGTGCGGCGCTGGCCAGGCGCGCGTTGACGCGCGAGCCTCCGGCGAGGTCGGGGTGGAAGGCGAGGACGACGGTCCTCATGGGTGCTCCTGGGAGACGGCTGCGCGGACGCCCCGACGGTAGCGGGGCGCGCGGGTGAGGAGCCAGGTCCTCCCGGTGCCCGGGACCCGGGGCGGTGTCCTCGGCGCGCGGTACCGGGCAGACTGGCCCCATGAGCACCACCAGGACCTCCCAGCCGGACGCCGCGCCCGCTCCGGAGCGGACCGTGTACGTGACCGCGTACGAGGGACCGCTCGGACCGATGACGCTCGCGGCCGCCGTCGGCGAGGGACTGTCCGAGGGCGGTGCGCTCACAGGCGTCTGGTTCGACGGCCAGCAGCACGACCGCGCCGGGCTGCCGGAGGACGCCGTCGTCGTCCGGCCCGGGGACGCGGCCGCCCCGCCGGTCCTCGCCGAGGCGGCCGCCTGGCTCGGCGCCGCCCTGGCCGGCGCCGACCCCGGCGAGCGGCCCGCGCTGGCGCCGGTCGGTACCGGCTTCCAGGAGCAGGTCTGGGACGAGCTGCGCTCCATCCCGCGCGGCTGGACCCGCACCTACGGGCAGATCGCCAAGGCCGTCTCCGAGCGCGCCGGCCACTACGTCTCCCCGCGCGCCGTCGGGGGAGCGGTGGGCCGCAACCCGCTGAGCGTCGTCGTGCCCTGCCACCGCGTCGTCGCGGCGGACGGCGCGCTCACCGGCTACGCGGGCGGGACGGAGCGCAAGACGTGGCTCCTGCTCGCCGAGGGTGCGGACCTGCCCGGCCTCGACCTGCCGCAGGAGTCCCTGCCCGGGCTGTGATCCCCGGCGCCGGGCCTCGTCCTCAACGGCTGAGGGCCGGGGCGCTCCCGCCCGCGGCCAGCACGCGCGTCGCGGTACCGCCGGTGCCGGACCGCTGCGGGCGCGAGCCCGCGATCCGCCGTCCGGCCACGAGCCAGAGCGCGACGCCGGCCAGCAGGGCGGGTGCGTCCCTTAGCGTGGTGGCAATTCCCGCGGGGTCCACGGCGTCGACGGTCTTGTCGTCGGGTGGGCATCGTGGGACCCAGATTCTCGACCAGGATTCACTAGGAGTGCTCCCACGATGCCCGCCACCAAGTCTGCCGTGTCCACGCTGATCCAGGAAGTGCTGGCCGATCCCGACCTGGCTCACGATGACGTCTTCCGCCGTCTGCTGGGCGCGGGACTGCAGGACCTCATTGACGCCGAGGCTGAGGCGGTCATCGGCGCCTCGCGCTACGAGCGCACCCCCGAGCGAGTCACCCGCCGCAACGGGAAGCGCTCCAAGACGGTTGCGACCACCGCCGGACAGGTGGACCTGGCCATCCCCAAGCTCCGCCAGGGCTCCTTCTTCCCCAGTCTGCTCAACCCCCGCAAGAGGATCGACAAGGCCCTGTACGCCGTGGTCGCCACCGCCTGGGTCGAGGGGGTCTCCACCCGCAAGGTCGACGACCTGGTCAAGGCCCTGGGATGCGAGTCGGGGATCTCCAAGTCGTCGGTGTCGCGGATCTGCACCGACATCGACGAGGCTGTCGGCGCGTTCCTGAACCGACCCCTGGACCACACGTGGTTCCCGTACCTGTTCGTGGACGCCACCTACCTGGACGTGAGAGTCGGGCATCGGGTCGTCTCCCAGGCCGTCGTGGTCGCCACCGGCGTCTCAGCCGCGGGGCGCCGCGAGATCCTGGGCATGGCGGTGGGTGACAGCGAGTCCACCGACTTCTGGACCAGCTTCCTGCGGTCCTTGCGCGAGCGCGGCCTGAAGGCCCCCTCGCCCTCCGACCCCACCGGGGTGGTCATGGTCACCAGCGACGCCCACGCCGGCATCCGCGCCGCCGTCAAGGCGATCCTGCCCGGAGCGGCCTGGCAGCGCTGCCGCGTCCACTTCGCCCGCAACATCACCTCCCACCTGGGGTCGGTGCGCTCCAAGCCCGTCAATGCCCTGATCTCCACCGTGTTCGCCCAGACCACCCCCGAGGCCGTGCGCGCCACCTACCACCAGGTCATCGACTCCCTGCGCGCCTCCTTCCCCGACGTCGCCGACATGCTCACCGACGCCGAGGCCGACCTGACCGCCTTCTCGGTCCTGCCCAGGGAGCACTGGGTCAAGGTGTGGTCCAACAACCCCATCGAGCGCCTCAACCGCGAGATCAAGCGCCGCGCCGACGTCGTCCAGGTCTTCCCCAACCCAGACTGCGTCACCCGCCTTATCGGCGCCGTCCTGCTCGACCAGCACGAGGAATGGCAGTACGGCGAACGCCGCTACCTGTCCGAGACCTCCATGCAACGACTCACCCACACCCTCACCAACGACACCCAACCCCTGCCCCTGACGGCCTGAAAGAACACCACAACAAGGGACTTGACCAGCAGGGCCCACCACACGTAGCCCGCGCCGACGAGCTTCATCCACAGCGGCCAGCTCAGCTCGGCGTGGTTCTGGAACGGGAAGGACCACTGGATCCCCGTTCCCAGGACCACGGCACCGAGCAGCGTCACCCCGCCCAGCCACCACGAGCGCCAGCGCCACGACGCGACGGCGAGCACGAGGAGCGCCGGGGCGCACCATACCCAGTGGTGCGTCCAGGACACCGGCGAGACGAGCAGTCCCATCACCATGGTGACGACGAGCTGGAGCTCCAGGGCGAGGTCGTCGTCCTGGAGGCGCAGGCGGTCCAGGCGACGCAGGAGGAACCAGGCGCCCACGAGCACCGCGGCGGCGCACACGGCCCACAGCGGCACCCACGCCGACTCGGGAGCGAGGCGCGCGATCGTCCCCTTGAGGCTCTGGTTCCCCGCGAACTCCGCGAAGCCGGTGCGCGAGGTGTCGAGCATGGCCGAGGTGAAGAAGCGCCACGACTCCGAGGGGCTCGCGAGCCACACGAGCGCCGTCACCCAGACGGCCGTCCCCGCCATCGTCGCGGCCGCCCGGTACTCGCGCCGGGCGAGGAGCACGAGCCCCGAGATCGCCGGCGTCAGCTTGAAGCACGCGGCCAGCGCCGACAGCGCCCCGCGCCAGCGCGAGGGCTCGCGCACGAGGAGGAGGTCGACGGCGACGAGCGCCATGAGGACCGCGTTGACCTGCCCCTCGTAGAGGGTCTCGCGGAAGGGCTCGAGGAAGAGGCAGGCGAGCAGGGCCAGCCACGGCGCCAGGCCCCGCGCCCGTCGCCTCTCCGCGCCGAGCCCCCGCAGCAGCGCCCACAGCGTGATCGTCGTGCAGATGGGCGTGAGCGCCGTGAGCGCGAGCTGCGTCCCAGTCTCACCGAGGCTGGTGAGCGGGCGCAGCACCCAGGCCGCGAAGGGCGGGTAGGTGAAGGGGTACTCCTTGAGGAAGGGCAGGGCGTACCAGTCGTAGAGGCTCCCGCCGTCAGCCCAGGAGCGCACCGCGCCGAAGTACACCGAGGCGTCGAAGGCGGAGACCAGGTGCCCGTCCGAGACCGACCAGATCCAGCACGGGTAGACGAGGCTGAGCCAGCCGAGGACCGCGGTGACCGGGTGGGCGAGCAGACGGCCGGCGCGCGCCAGGACCGGGGCGAGCGCGCTGAGGGTCCGGGCGAGCGGACGTGCGTCGCGGCGGCCCGCGTCCCGCGATCGGGTGGCGCCCTCGTCCGGCGGGGTGGTCCGCGCCGTCGGCGCCGCCTCCCGCTCCTCGAGGACGACGGGGGCTGCGGCGGTAGGAGGCACGTACGGCATCGTGGCACCCGGGCTTGTGAACCCGCTGGGAACGACCGTCCTCCGGCCCGTGATCTCGGACGCACCGCTAGCACCTAGCCTGGGGCTCCGACCCGGCCCAGGAGGTTCCGTGACTGACAGCCTCACCCGTGAGCTCGCCCTCGCCGTCCCCGACGACGGCGCCGGCACCCGCCTCACCGCCCTCGTCCACGTCCCGCGCGACGTCGCCGCCGGACGGCGCCGCGCCCCGCTCGTCGTGTGCTGCCACGGCATGGGGGAGTCCGCCCTGCGCGTCGCCCCGCTGGCCCGCCGGCTCGCCGGTTCGGGCGCCGTCGTCGTGAGCCCCTCCCTCCGCGGCGGCGGGGCGGATGACGCCGGCCCGACGACGTCGATGAGCGTCCTCACCGAGGTCGCCGACGTCGGCGCCGTCCTCGACGCCGCGTGCGCCTGGCCCTTCGTCGACGCCTCGCGCACGGCCCTCTTCGGCAGGAGCCTCGGCGGGCTCGTCGCCGCGCTCGCGGCCTCCCGCCGCCGCACCGAGGTCGCCGCCCTGGCGATGTGGTACCCGGCGCTCGGCTCGCCCCGCGTCCAGCGCACGCGGTTCCGGAGCCGCCGGGCCGTGCCGGACTCCTACGCCATCGAGGTCGACGGCCGCGCGGTCGGGCTCGGGGCCCGCTACGCGCTCGATGTCTGGGACCTCGACGTCGACGCCGAGCTGCGCCGCCTGCGCATGCCGGCCCTCCTCGTGCACGGGGACGCGGACGCGGCCGTCCCCTTCGCGGTCTCGCGAGGGGCGCTGCGGGCGCTCCCGGACGCCCGGCTCGAGGTGCTGCCCGGCGCCGGGCACGGCTTCGACGGCGAGCACTGGGAGCGCGCCGTCGGGCTGACGACGGACTTCCTGGCCTGGGCGGGCGTCCTCGGGGAGTGAGGGGCCCCGCCGCCGGACTCACGTGCGCCGGGGTGCGCGGGCGCGGTCGAGCCGGGGCGGACAGTGCCTCCGGCCGCGGTCGACGTCCTCGGCGGCCGCGGGCGGAGGGGCTGCGGGGCGTCCCTCAGCCGACGAGCATCCGCTGGGCGATGCGCGCCCGGTGCAGGTCGAGCGCGGTCCGCAGCGTCTCGGTGCGGTCGCCGTACATGATCCTGACGAGCTCGGGCGCGGCGGCATCGGTCGTCTCGGGGAAGTAGCCGTGGGCGCGGACGTCGCCGTCGACGTTGACGGTGAGGGTGGTGAGGTGCTCGAGGACGGCCTCCTCGGCCTCCTCCCACCACACGCGGTCGAGGTAGGCGGAGGCGTCCCGGCGTTCGTCGAGGTTCCACAGGCGGCGGATGCGCGAGTCGTGGGCGTCGTCGGCCGGACGCGGGGTGGGGTCGAGGTAGTGCTCGACGCTCGGGACGAGGAGGAGGTCCTCGTCGAATCGCTGGCTGAGGGCCTGGGCGAGATCGGCGCGGACGCGGACGGGGAGCTCCTCGGCGATCCACGACCGCGAGGAGGGGGACTGGATGGACATGTTTCATTCTCCTGGCTTCGAATGAGTGACTCCATGCTGTCCCATGTGGAAGCGGTTATCGGATTCAGTGGCGTATCCATACGGTCACGGTTTCGTCTCGCGGTGACCGCGCAGGTCAGCGGGTGAATGAGGCATGTCAAACGTTGTCGCACCGCAATGCCGCGGATGGCTCCCGTGCGGATGAGGGTGCCCTTGGCTTCGATTGCATCGAATCGATAGTGTGGGCTCGTGACCTCCCAGAACGCCTCGCAGGGCGCCGCCCTCCTCGACCTCACCCCCGGACTCACCCTCACCTCCGGCCTCTCCGAGCGCGTCGACAAGCTGGTCCGCGCCCTCGGGACCGCCGACGCCGTCCTCGTGGGCGCCGGCTCCGGCCTCTCCGTCGCCGACGGCGACGCCCACACGGGCGATGTCTTCGAGGAGCGCTTCGCTGACCTCATCGCCCGCCACGGCTACCACGGCGCGTACCCCGGCGGCTTCCACCCCTACGAGACCGAGGAGGAGCGTTGGGCCTTCTGGGCGCGCAACATCGCCCTCCAGCGCTACGAGACCGGACCGGGGCGGGTCTACGCCGACCTCCTCGCCGTGCTGCGCTCCGTGCCCGCCGGGCGCGACGCCTTCGTCCTCACGACCAACGTCGACCATCGCTTCCAGAGGGCCGGCTTCGACGAGGAGCGTCTCTTCTGCACCCAGGGCGACTACGGGCTCCTCCAGTGCTCCGTGCCCTGCGCCCAGGTCACCTACGACGCCCTGCCCTACGTCGAGGCCATGCTCGCCGGACAGGAGCGCACGGGCGACACGGTCCGCGTTCCCACCGAGACCCTGCCGACCTGCCCGCGCTGCGGCGCCCTCCTCACCACCAACCTGCGCGCCGACGACCGCTTCGTCCAGGACGAGGGCTGGTACGCCGCCGCCGAGCGCTACCGCGACTGGGCGGCGGCGCACATGACCGGCCGTGTCCTCCACCTCGAGCTCGGCGTCGGCATGAACACCCCTCTCATCATCAAGTACCCCTTCTGGCGGTGCACCTACGACAACCCCGCGGCGACCTTCGCGTCCATCGACCCTCAGGCCGTCACCGCCCGCGAGATCGTCGACCGCTCGATCCTCATCCGCTCCGGTGCCGCGCCCGTCATCGCCGCGCTGCGCGAGCGCCTCGGCGGCTGAGTCGGGACCCGGGGGCAGGACGACGTCGCCGTCGGCCCTCCGGAGCGTCGTCGACGACGGTCCCGCTCAGTCCCGCTCGGGCACGAACCAGGCGCCCGCGGCCGCCGCGACCGAGAGCGCCGAGGCGAGCGTCCAGATGAGGCCGTAGCCGCGCCCGAGGCCGTCATCCCGTCGTGCTGCATCTGCGAGACGAGGTGCGTCTCGATGATGGCCATGTGGAAGCCGCAGGTGAAGAAGGCCGTGAAGACGATGAGGTAGCCGCGGTCGTGGAAGGCGCGGCGCAGCAGGTCCCGCAGCTCCGGGCGCTCGGGGAGCAGGTCCTGGTCCGCCGGCGCCGCCGCCTCGAGGAGCTCCTCGGGAGCGGGGCCGGCGTCGGGACGCTCGGGGGCGACGACGGTGCTGCGCCCCTCGGCGTCGTCGTGCCCGCCTGAGCCGGCCGAGCCGTCAGGGCCGTCGGGCCCCACGGCCGGACCCCGCAGGCCCACGGCGCACATCCACACGATGACCGGGATCGCCGCGAGGGCCGGGACCGCCAGCACGGTGAGGGCGCCGGTGAGCCCGAGGGCCGCCAGCAGGGAGGCGATCGCGGGGGACACGGCGGTCCCCACACGATCCCCGCGCTCGCCGTCACCACGCCCGAGGCGGAGGTCGACTGCGCCCGCGTTATCCGGTGCGAGACGACGCCCATGACGACGCCGAAGGCCAGCACGCCCGTCCCGCCCGGCAGTAGCACGCCCATGATCGCCATGACCGCGACCAGCCCCGAGACGTGCGGCAGGGCGGCGAGACCTCCGGAGACCATGAGCGCCCCGGCGACGAGTGCGGTGCGGTCCGAGGTGCGCAGGGCCAGCGCCCCGGCGAGCGGCCCGGCGACGCCGGAGGCGAGCTGCGCGACCGCCATGACGAGGCTGACCCGGTCGTAGGACAGGCCCGTGGCCGCCACGAGCGGCTGGACGAGCATCCCGAAGTTGGAGCGCGTGCCGGCACCGAGCCCGTAGACGAGGCAAGCCGCCGTCGTCAGCCCGACGAGCGAGCCGCGCGAGAGCGGCGACGGGCGCGAGACGGGGGCGGGCGCGGCGGGGGAGGCCACCCGGGCAATGTGCGCGGGGCGGCACCGCGCCCGCAGAGTCGTCCGGGTCCCGGAAGCGGGCTGCGTGCGCGCGGCTAGGCTCGATCCACCCCGCCCACCCCGCCCACCCCGCCGTCCCGGAAGAGGCTCCCCGTGCTCGAGCTGCGCGACATCGTCAAGGCCTACCGGACCTCGACCCTCACCCAGACCGCCCTCGACGGCGTCACCGTCTCCTTCCGTGACAACGAGTTCGTCGCGGTCCTCGGCCAGTCCGGCTCCGGCAAGACGACGATGCTCAACGTCATCGGCGGCCTCGACCACTTCGACGACGGCGACCTCGTCATCGACGGCGTCTCCACCAAGGACTTCAAGGACCGCGACTGGGACGCCTACCGCAACAACCGCATCGGCTTCGTCTTCCAGTCCTACAACCTCATCCCGCACCAGAGCGTGCTCGCCAACGTCGAGCTCGCCCTCACCCTCTCCGGGGTCTCCCGCGCCGAGCGCCGCGAGCGGGCGCTCGCGGCCCTGGACCAGGTCGGGCTCGCCGACCACGTCGGCAAGCGCCCCAGCCAGCTCTCCGGCGGCCAGATGCAGCGCGTCGCCATCGCCCGCGCCCTCATCAACGACCCCGAGATCCTCCTCGCCGACGAGCCGACCGGCGCCCTCGACTCCGCCACGAGCGTCCAGGTCATGGACCTCCTGAGGGACGTCGCCCGCGACCGGCTCGTCGTCATGGTCACCCACAACCCCGAGCTCGCCCACGAGTACGCCACCCGCATCGTCGAGCTCGCCGACGGCTCCATCGTCTCCGACACCGACCCGCTCGCCCCGGGCGCGCCCCTGGAGCGCCGCGCCCGGGCCGCCCGTCGCACCCGCATGGGGGCGCTGACGGCCCTCGCCCTGTCCTTCAACAACCTCATGACGAAGAAGGGCCGCACGATCATGACCTCCTTCGCGGGGTCGATCGGCATCATCGGGATCGCGCTCATCCTCGCGCTCGCCAACGGCGTCAACGGCTACATCGCCCGCACCGAGGAGGAGACCCTCGCCAGCTACCCGCTCCAGATCGAGCGCCTCGGCATGGACTACACGGCGATCCTGTCCCAGGCGGCCGACGACTCCACCGCCTCCGACCTGCCCAGCGGCGCCATCGGCGAGCGCCGCACCCTCAAGGACATGTTCGGCTCGGCGACGACGAACGACCTCGCCCACCTCAAGACCTACCTCGACCACGACGGCGGTGGGATCGACGCGCTCACCAACGCCGTCGAGTACCGCTACGACGTCACCCCGCAGCTCTACCTGCCGCGCGGCTCGGGCACGACGGGCCCGGGCGGAGCCCCCACCCAGGTCAACCCCGACTCCGCCTTCTCCTCCTTCGGGGCGCTCGCCCAGCAGAGCCAGATGAGCGTCTTCCAGCAGCTCGCCTCGGACACCTCCCTCTACGAGGACCAGTACCGGCTGCGCTCCGGGCGCTGGCCGAGCGGCGCGGACGAGCTCGTCGTCGTCCTCTCCCCGGACGGCCGCATCACCGACGCCGCCGAGTACGCCCTGGGCCTGCGCGACCACGCCGAGCTCGAGGCCATGATGCAGACCTACGCCTCCGGGCAGGCGGCCGGGTCACCGGTCGCGAGCGCCGTCTTGGGTGCCGGCGCGAGCGCGACGGCGTCCGCCTCCGCGTCGGCGACACCGTCGGCCACTCCGACCGCCACAGGGTCGGTGAGCCCCGCAGAGCGCACCCTGCACGACAACGACCTCATCGGCCGCACACTCAAGCTCGTCCCCGCCTACGAGCGCTACCAGCACGACGACGACCGCGGCGTCTGGGTCGACAAGTCCGACGACGCCGCCTGCATGGGCTCCCTCGTCGACCACGGCGAGGACGTCCGCGTCGTCGGCGTCGTCCAGGCCAAGGACAAGCAGGGATCCCTCGCCCCCGGCGTCTACTACACCCCCGCCCTCACGAAGCACCTCATGCAGGAGGCCGACGGCGCCGACATCGTCGAGGCCCAGCTCGCCCACCCCGGCACGGACGTCTTCTCCGGACAGTCCTTCACCGACCTCGCCGCCGGCAAGGGCGCCGACAGCATCGACCTGTCCAGCCTCTTCACCATCGACTCCACCAGGCTCAAGAGCGCCTTCAGCATCGACTCGTCCAAGATCGACGCCTCCGCCCTCGACCTGTCCGGCGTCGACCTCAGCGGGATCACCAGCCAGCCTCTCGACCTCTCCAGCCTCGACCTGTCCGCCCTCCAGGACGCGAACCCGCAGATCGACCTGTCCGGCATCGACCTGTCCTCCACGAGCCTCGCCGACCTCGCCACGAAGTACCCCGAGCTCGCCAAGATCGATTACCCGACCCTCATCAGCGAGGCCCTGGCCGACGGCGTCATCAAGGACGGCGCCAGCGGCAAGGTCTCTCAGATGATGACCCGGGTCATCGCCGGCTTCGCCGACTACCAGGCCCAGCACGCCGCCGGCGCGAACGCCTCCGACACCTCCGACGACCCCGACCTCGCCACCCTCACCGCCGACTACCTCGCGCAGCCCTCGGTCCAGAAGACCATCTTCGACACCCTCCGCTCCGACGACGTCATCGACTCCGCCCGCCTCACCGAGAACCTCACCAAGGCCCTCGGGGACGACCCCGCCGTCTCCGACGTCTCCGCCGACGTGCGCGACCAGCTCGTCACCGCCATCGGCGAGCAGGTCGCCGGCCAGGTCGGCCAGCAGATCACGAGCGCCCTGTCCGCCGCCGTCCAGGCGGCGATGAACCAGGCGATGACCCAGATGATGACGGCCGTCCAGCAGCAGATCGCCACGCAGGTGCAGGCCGCCATGAGCCGCATGACGCAGCAGATCCCCGCCGCCATGACGATCGACGAGTCGGCCTTCAAGGAGGCCTTCAAGCTCGACATGACGCCCACCGCGCTCGCCGAGCTCATGAGCACGCTCGTCACCACGGACGTGCCCACCTACGACACGAACCTCTCCGACCTGGGCTGGGCCGACCCCGCGAACCCCTCCGGGATCGACATCTACCCCAAGGACTTCAAGGCCAAGGACGAGGTCAAGACCCTCCTGGCCGACTACAACGCGGACCAGGCCGCCGCCGGTCACAAGGACCGCGCCATCACCTACACCGACGTCGTCGGCACCCTCATGAGCTCGGTGACCCGCATCGTCAACATCATCAGCTGGATGCTCATCGCCTTCGTCGCGATCTCGCTCGTCGTCTCCAGCATCATGATCGCGATCATCACCTACATCTCCGTGCTCGAGCGGAAGAAGGAGATCGGCATCCTGCGCGCCATCGGCGCCTCCAAGTCCGACGTCCGCCACGTCTTCAACGCGGAGACCGTCATCGAGGGGCTTCTTGCCGGTTTCCTCGGCGTCGGCATCACGCTCCTCCTGTGCCTGCCGGTCAACGTGATCGTCAACGACCGCTTCGGGGTCCATCCCATCGCGCAGCTGCCGTGGACGGCCGGCGTCGTCCTCGTCCTCATCTCCGTGGGGCTCACCGTCCTGGCGGGCATCATCCCGTCCGGAAAGGCGGCGCGCGAGGACCCGGTCGAGGCCCTGCGCAGCGAGTGAGGCGGCGGGCGGCGCCGGTGCCCACAGGCGCTCGCCACGGCGCACCCGGTCATCGGACGTCTCCGCAGGTCGGAAGGCCTGCCCGGCCGGTGCGGGTGGCGGCTAGGGTCGGTTCCGACGACCCCGACGCGTCGGCCGAGCACTCCGGCGTCGGCCCTCAGGAGGAAGCATGGCGGACTTCAAGGCGGCAACGACCAAGAAGGTGGCGATCCTCGTCGCCCCCGGCCTGGAGGAGATCGAGGCGCTCGCGCCCCTCGACGTCCTGTGGCGCGCCGGCGTGCCCACGGACCTCGTCTCAATCACCCGCAGCCGCCAGGTGACCTCGTCCCACAACGTCGTCGTCACCTGCAACCGGACCCTCGACGAGGCGCGCCTCGAGGACTACGACATGCTCGTCCTGCCCGGCGGCATCCCAGGCATGCCGAACCTCAAGGCCGACGCCCGCGTCATCGACGCCGTCACCTCGCGGATCCAGGCGGACCGCCCCGTCGCCGCCATCTGCGCCTCGCCCTCGATCCTCGCCGACGCCGGCCTCATCACCGGCCGCCGCGCCACCGTGAACCCCGGCTTCGTCGACGTCCTCAAGGTCAACGACGTCGAGGTGAGCGAGGACGCCGTCGTCGTCGACGGCAACCTCATCACGAGCCGCGGCATGGCGACCGCCACCGACTTCGGCCTCGAGATCGTGCGCCACTACCTCGGCGACGATGCCGTCGAGGACGTCAAGAAGAAGATCGTCCACCAGGGCTGAGCGCCCGGAGCGGCCAGAGCACGCGACGGCGCCGCGGTCCCCGTGAGGGGGATCGCGGCGCCGTCGTCGTTCCCGACGCTCTCGTTGTCGACCGTCAGTGCACTGCTCGACCGGCTGATCTCCAGGAATCAGACGGTCGACGGGTGCGTTGCCGGTCGACCACCGGGGGAGGGGCGGCTCAGAGGTCGATCGTGTCCGGGTCCGGGTAGTCGCCCTCGATCTCGATGGCGTCGAGCGTCGCCATCTGCGCGGCGTCCAGCTCGAAGTCGAAGAGCTCGGCGTTGGAGGCGATGCGCTCCGGCGTCACGGACTTCGGGAGCACGACGATGTCCTTCTGGACGAGCCAGCGCAGCGCGACCTGGGCCGGGGTCCTCCCGAGGGACTCGGCAACCTGGCCGAGGACCTCGTTGTCGAGGACCTTTCCGGAGCCGAGCGGGCTCCAGGCCTCGACGACGAGGCCGTTGGCGGTCGCGTAGTCCGCAGCGGCCCTCTGGGCGAAGCCGAGGTGGTACTCGATCTGGTTGACCATGGGCGGGACGTCGCCGTCCTCGATGAGCGCCTGGAGGTGGTGCTCGAGGAAGTTGGAGACGCCGATGGCGCGGGCCTTGCCCTCGCGGTAGACCTCCTCGAGGGCGGACCACAGGGTCGAGTTGATCTCGCGCCAGTTGTCGTAGTGCTTGGCGTTGGCCGGCCAGTGGATGAGGTAGAGGTCGACGTAGTCGAGGTCGAGCTGGGCGAGCGAGGTCTCGAAGGCGGCGACGGCGGCCTCCTTGAGGCCGGGGAGGTCCTCGGTGGAGGTCTCGGCGTCCTCGAGGACGGCGTCGAGGAAGTCCTTCTTCCAGAGCTTCGTGGTGACGAAGAGGTCCTTGCGCGTCAGGCCGTTCTCCTCGAGGGCCTCGGCGATGCCCTTGCCGACGGCCTCCTCGTTGCCGTAGGCGGCGGCGGTGTCGATGTGGCGGTAGCCGTCGCGGATGGCGGCCTTGACGCCCTCGGTCGCCTGGGAGGCGTCCGTGATCTGCCAGGTGCCGTAGCCGACCCCGGGGATCTCGTTGCCGTTGGAGAGTCGGACGTTGTCAGCGATGGAGGTGATCATGAATAAGAATCCTTCCGTTCGCGTTCATTATAGGTGAGGCTCCTCCGCCTCGCTCGTCGAGCGTGTTCGCGCTCGGCGCGACCCGAATGGCGGCTGACCTGTCCACGAGGGCGCCTCAGAATGCCCTCGAGCCCGGTCCGGTGCGGCGTGATCCGCAAAATCTCAACAATCTCAGGGGTGGCTCTCCTCCAGAACGAGTTTCTGAGGCGCCCTCGTGGACAGCGGGCCGCGGCCGTGCTCCCTCACAGCGCTGCGACGACCGCCTTCTCCACGTCCTCCATGGGCACCGTCGGCTCGAACCGGGCCAGGACCTGACCGTCGCGGCCGACGAGGAACTTCGTGAAGTTCCACTTGATGTCCGGCTTGCTCGCGTAGGAGCGGTCGGCCGCCAGCATCATCGTTTTCATCGCGAGCGCCTTCGCGCCCTTGCCGAAGCCCTCGAAGCCCTTGGACTCCTTGAGCCAGGTGTAGAGCGGGGCCTCACCCGCGCCGTTGACCTCGATCTTCGAGAACTGCGGGAAGTCCGTGCCGTAGGTGAGGGTGCAGAACTCGTGGATCTCCTCGTCGGAGCCCGGGGCCTGGCCGCGGAACTGGTTGCAGGGGAAGTCGAGGACCTCGAGGCCGGCGTCCCGGTGCTCGGTGTAGATGCGCTCGAGGTCCTCGTACTGCGGGGTGAAGCCGCAGCCGGTGGCCGTGTTGACGACGAGGAGGACCTTGCCGGCGTACTGAGCGAGGTCGACGTCGGCGCCGTCCTGCCCGGTCACCGTGAAGCTGGAGATCGATGTCATGGGCGCCAGGGTACCGGGCGCAGACGACCGCAACGGCCTCCTGGGTGGGTACAGGGACGCATCGTGCGGGGGTGAGTCCGGAGCAGCCCGAGTTCCTCGGGCACGAGCCGGTGCCTCCCGGGCCCGCAAGCGGGCTCGCACGGCACCGGTGGTGCGGTATGCGGCCGGGCTCCGGCCGCCCCGGCCGCCCCGGCCGGCCCGTCGTCCGGCGGGCTCGGGAGCGCCCCGCCTGCTCAGTCGGTGGGCCGCTCCCGGTGCCCGCGCGGCACGAGGGCGACGACGAGGAGGGCGACCCCCAGTCCCGCCAGGACGACGATCCCCGCGGTGACGGGGTCGATCCGTGCGCCTGCGACGACGGCGATGAGCAGTGCCGCGACGACGAGCAGCACGAGGCCCCAGACGATCGCCGACGGGTTCGGGCCGTGGGGCGCCTCGGGGTCGAGCGGGGCGATGGGGCCGTGCCAGACGGCGTCGGCGGCGCTCTCGGCGCTGCGGGTGCGCTCCGCGTCCGCGCCGTCGGGTGAGGCCGCGGAGGCGCCCGGCGCCGACCAGGTGGAGGCCGGGGACGGGCCCGAGTCCTCGCTCACGGTGGGGAAGGGGCGGGTCATGGTGTCGGTGAGGCCGATCGCCTCGACCTCCTCCGGGGTGAGCGCCGTCGTCGGGACGTCGGCCGAGGAGGGCGAGGCGGGCGTCCGTGGGAGCTGCGTCGTGGGGGTGTCGTCGGTGGTCATGGGATCTCCTAGCTCAGGGTGGCGGGATGGCCGCGCGTGCCGCGGCGCGGTGCGCTCAGCGGGTGGTGGCGGTCGGCGTCGGCGTCTCGGAGGCCGCGGGCGCGCTCGCGGACGGCGAGGACGGCGCGCTGCTCGGCTCGGGCGAGGCTGCGGCGCTCGGTGCCGCGGTGGCCGTCGTGCCGCCGCCTGCGGTGATCGCCGCGTCGACGCAGGCGTCGACCTTGTGGCGCTGGTCCGAGGTGAGGACGTCGAGGTTGGTCGTGTCGACGTAGGTGCCGTCCTCCGTCGTGGAGTCGGTGACGACGTCCTCGATGCACGTCTCCAGGGCGTCGGCGGAGACGGCACGGTGCGTCATTCCCTCGACGGGGAGCGCGTCGCCGTCGTGTCTCCGCCCTCGGGAGTCCGTCCAGGAGTCGATCACCCAGTAGTCGGGGTACTCGACGCCGTTCCACAGGGTGTGGTCCGCCAGCTCGTCCACGCGGATCGTGCCGAGGCCGAGCGAGGTGCGGACGGTGAGGACCGGGGTGCGGCCCGTGCTCGCGGAGGGGGAGACGAGAGTGGTGCTGGATCGCAGGGGGTTGCTCCCCCAGACGACCGCGCCCGGGTCCTCCTGACCGTCGACGTCGTAGGAGGTGTACAGCCCGTAGTTGATCCCCGTGGTCTGGCTGGCGCCCGTGACCCGCCACTCCTCGGCGAGGTCGGCGGTGACGGTGCCCATGCCGTCGCCGGTCTCGACGCGCACCGCCTGGCCCTGGGTGGTGAGGACGCGGATCTCGCCGGTGCCGACGGCGACGTCGATCGTGGCGTCGTCATGGATCTCCCCGAGATCGCGCAGGTCGATCGTGACTCCACCGGCCGAGTACGAGCCGGCGTCGATGGTCCGCGAGCCGGTCGTCTGCCGGGCCTCGTCCAGCTCGGACGTGGTGGGGCGCACGATGACCGCGTCAGCCGCCACAGGTGCGTTGACGGTGTCCCCCGGCATGACGGTGCCGAGTACGAGCGCGGGCACGGCGAGGAACAGGATGACGGGCCAGGCGAGCCAGCTCATCCAGCCGCCCCGGCGGCCCCGCAGGCCCGAGGCGAGGACGCCCGCGCCGAGACCGGTGACGAGGACGCCGACGGCGGCCAGGCCGGCCGCGATCGCGTGCAGGCGACCGGCGGCCAGGAGAACGCCGACCGCGGCCAGGGCCAGGAGGGACAGCCCGAGGACGAGGAGGCTCGTGCGGCGACCCGGTCCGGGGCGCTTCGGCTCGCGCGGTCGGCGCGCCGCGGGCGCCGGGGGCTGCTGGGCGCCCCAGGCCCGAGGTGCCGCGCCCGGCGGGACGGCGCCCTGGTAGGCGGGAACGGTCGGTGCTGGAACCTGCTGGGGGGCGCCGGCCGGGCGGCTCGCCCCCGACCGGGGGGCCGGTGCGCCGGCGCCCTCCGGGACGCCGATGGGGCGGGTGCCGGGCGCCTGCTGAGGCGTCGGCTGCGCAGCCGACTGCCACGGGGCCGCGCCGGGCGCCGCCTGCCCCGTGTTCGGCTGGGGCCCCGGCTGACCCGGGTAGTGCTGCGGGGCCGGCCGGCCCGGCTGAGCCGGGTAGGTCGGCTGAGCCCGCCAGGGCTGCGGCTGAGTCTGAGCCCAGGGGGCCGCCTGAGCCGGCCGACCTCCCCGCCCCGGCTGCCGCTCGCGGTGCCTGCGCGCCGCCCGGACGCCCCAGTAGATGCAGCCCACGACGAGGACCGTCCACAGGATCGCCGCGACGGCGCCCCCGAGCGAGCTGTCCCACGCGTTGACCCACCAGTGCGGGATGAGCCCGGTGTCCGTCGAGGACAGACCGCCGATCGTCACGAGGACGGCACCCGACAGGCCGGCCGTGAGGTCGCCGGTGAGGGCCTGCTGGGCGTGGATCCGGCCGTCCTCCTCCTCGGGCAGGAGGGCCCAGCCGAGGCCGTACAGGAGGAGACCCAGCCCGGTGAACACGCACAGGACGATCCAGACGCAGCGCACGAGGACCGGGTCGACGCCGAGACGCCGGGCGACGCCGCCGGCGACGCCTCCGACCCACCGGTCGCGCGTCCGGACGAGCCCGGTGCGGCGCAGGGAGTCGAAGAAGCCGGCGGCCGGCGGGCGCGGCGGCTGACCGGGAGGGCCGTAGGGGGAGGGCTGGGGGTTGCTCATGGCAACCATGGTCGTGCGGGCAGGCCCCACGGGGCATCGGGGGACACCCTGAGGGGCCCCTGGTTCTCGTCCCCGGCGCCCCTGGTTCCTCCCTCCGGGCGGTCTCCCGCGCCCGGCGCCGTGCCACGATGATACCATGACGACGACGGCACCGGTCCCCGCAGGACGGCCCGGTGCGCCCGGACCCGTGCCCGGCGCACCGAGCGCGTACCCGGGTGCGCCCGCGCCCCGAGCGGGTGACGCGCCCGGTTACGGCGCGGCTCCCGGTCCGTCGCCTCAGCCGCCGCAGGCGGCGCCCCGCCCGGTCCCCGGCCCGGCGCCCGCCCCGCTCCTCCAGCGCCCGCCCCTGCGCCGCCCGCCCCGCCATCCGGCGCCCGTCCCGCCCGCCTGGGTCCTGCGCCCCGGCCGCGACGGCGCCCCCGTCCTGCGCCTCCAGCCCCCCGGTCGCGCCCTCGCCGGCGTCTGCGCCGGGCTGGCCATCCACCTCGACCAGCCCGTCCTCCGCGTCCGCCTCCTCATGGCCGCCCTCACCCTCGTCGGCGGTGCCGGCCCCCTCCTCTACGTCCTCCTCGCCGTGGCCGTCCCCGCCGGGGACCCCTGGGCCGAGGCGGCCGGGCTCGTCCCTCCCGCCCGTGCCCGGCTCGCGGCCCGCCCGCGCAGCGCGCGCCCCGGGGTCGGTCGCCTGTCCACCCTCACCGGCGGCGCCGCCCTCCTCGCCGCCGCCGCCCTCCTCCTCGCGTGGCGCGCCGGCGCCCTCACCGGCCTCTCGGGCGGCTCCTGGCTCCTCCCGCTCCTCGTGCTCACCTGCGGCGCCGCCCTCGCCTGGTCCCAGGTCGACGACGTCACCGGCCCCGACCGCGACACCGCAGCCCTCCTGCGCCTCGTCGGCGGCGTCGTCCTCGCCGCCGTCGGCATCCTCCTGTGGGTCGGCGCCGACACCCCGCCCGGCGTCCTCCTCACCGGCGCCGCGACCGGGGGAGCCCTCGTCCTCGGCATCGGCCTCGTCCTCGCGCCCCTGTGGCTGCGCACCAACCGGGCGCTCGCGGACACGCGCGCCGCCGAGGCCCGCGAGGCCGAGCGCGCCGACATCGCCGCCCACCTCCACGACTCCGTCCTCCAGACCCTCACCCTCATCCGCAAGCGCGCCGACGAGCCCGAGACCGTCGCCCGCCTCGCCCGCTCCCAGGAGCGCGAGCTGCGCGCCTGGCTCTACACCGACCGCCCCGAGGCCGGAACCTCCGTCGCCGACGCCCTGCGCGACCTCGTCGGCGAGGTCGAGGACCGCCACGCCGCCCAGGTCGAGCTCGTCGTCGTGGGGGACCGAGCGCCGGACCGCGACACCGAGGTCGTCATCGCGGCCGCCCGCGAGGCCCTGTCCAACGCGGTGCGCCACGGCGCACCACCCGTGTCCGTCTACGCCGAGATCGGGCCTGAGCGCCTCGAGGTCTTCGTCCGCGACCGCGGTCCCGGCTTCGACCCCGCCGAGGTCGCCCCCGACCGCCACGGCGTGAGCGAGTCCATCATCGGCCGCATGACCCGCCACGGCGGGCTCGGCGCGGTCCGCCGCCTCGAGCGCGGCACCGAGGTCCGGCTCGTCCTGCCCGCCCCCGGCGCGCCCGCCCGACCCGGCGCCCCCGACAGCCCCCCGTTCCCGACCACTCCCGGAGAGACCGCGTGACCGCCCCCGACCCCACCGCCAGCCCCGCCGGCCCGATCCGGCCCGACGACCCGGGCGAGCGCCTGCGCGTCCTCGTCGTCGACGACCACGCCCTCGTCCGCGCCGGCGTGCGCGCCGAGATCGAGGCCACCGCCCCCGACCTCGAGGTCGTCGCCGAGGCCGACGACGTCGACGGCGCCGTCGACGCCGTCCACGCCCTGGCCCCCGACGTCGTCCTCCTCGACGTCCACCTCCCCGGCGGCAACGGCGGGGGAGGGGCCGAGGTCGTCCGCTCCTGCCACGACGTGCCCGCCACCCGCTTCCTCGCCCTGTCCGTCTCCGACGCGTCCGAGGACGTCGTCGCCGTCATCCGCGCCGGCGCCCGCGGCTACGTCACCAAGGCGATCTCCGCCGAGGACCTCGCCGACGCCGTCCGCCGCGTCGCCGCCGGCGACGCCGCCTTCTCCCCGCGCCTGGCCGGATTCGTCCTCGACGCCTTCGGCGCCGGGGCCGGAGAGGTCGCCGTCGCCGACTCCGAGCTCGACCGTCTCTCCGCCCGGGAGCGCGAGGTCATGCGCCTCATCGCACGCGGCTGCACCTACAAGGAGTGCGCCGCCGAGCTCTACATCTCCGTCAAGACCGTCGAGACCCACGTCTCCGCCGTCCTGCGCAAGCTCCAGCTCTCCAACCGCAACGAGCTCACCCGCTGGGCCGCCGCCCGCCGCATCGTCTGAGGGACCCGCCGCGTCGGGGCCGTCCGCCGCGCGCCACCCGCTGACGCCGTGCGAGGCTGCGCCCGTGGGAACCCTCGGAACCGTCCTCGTCGGCCTCGCCGTCCTCATCGGCCTCGGCGGCGCGCTCACCCAGCTCTACCCGGGCCCGCTCATCGTGCTCGCGGCCGTCGCCGTCTGGGGCGTCGTCACCGGAGGCGCCTGGGGCTGGGGCGTCCTCGCCGTGAGCGCCCTCGCGATCGCCGGCACCGCCGTCGGCAAGTACCTCCTCATGGGACGCGGCACCTGAGCGGTGCGGGCGTCCCCGGCACCTCCATGCTCGTCGGAGGAGTCGTCGGCGTCATCGGCTTCTTCGTCGTCCCCGTCGTCGGCCTGCCACTGGGCTTCACCCTGGGCGTCTACCTCTGGGAGGCGGCCCGCCAGGGCTCCGAGCGCGCGGGCCGTGCAGCCGCGTGGGCCGCCGTCAAGGCGCAGGGCCTCGCGATCCTCCTCGAGCTCGCCGGCTGCCTCGTCGCCGCTGCCGCCTGGGGCGCCGGCCTCATCTGGGGCTGAGACCGAGGCCTGGCGAGCGCCCCGGCCCTGTCCGGACCGCGGTCCCGCCCCGGGCCGCTCAGCCGCGACCGGCGCGATCCGTGGGAGGATGACGGCCGTGACCGAGCAGTCCAGCACCCCGTCCAGCGCCTCCGTGAGCCAGGAGGTCCTCGACCGCGCCGCCGCGCACGTCACCGCGGGCGGCCTCCTCGTCCTGCCGACGGACACCGTCTACGGCATCGGGACCATCGCCTCGGACGCCGACGCCGTCGCCCGCCTCCTCGCGGCCAAGGGCCGCGGCCGCCAGATGCCGCCGCCCGTCCTCGTCGCCGACCCCGAGCAGCTCGACGGGATCGTCGCCGAGGTCCCGGACACCGCTCGCGCCCTCATGGACGCCTACTGGCCCGGCGCCCTCACGATCATCCTCGACGCCGCCCCCGACCTCGGCTGGGACCTCGGCGAGACCGGCGGCACCATCGCCGTCCGCATGCCCGACGACCCCACCGCCCTGGCCCTCCTGCGCGCCACCGGCCCCATGGCCGTCACCAGCGCCAACCACACGGGCGAGCCGCCCGCCACCGACGCCGCCGGCGGCACCGCCGCCTTCCCCGGCCGCGTCACCGCGGCCACGGAGGCCCCCGACGACGCCCGCGGGGACGTCGACATCCTCCTCCTCGACGGCGGCCCCACCCCCGGCCCCGTCCCGAGCTCCATCGTGTCCCTCGCGGGGGAGAAGGCCCTCGCGCCCGTCCTCATCCGCGACGGCGTCCTCACCCGCGCCCAGCTCGCCGAGGTCCTCGACCCGGTCCTCACCGCCGCGGGCGCCCCCGTGATCGGCGGCGGCGAGTGAGGGTCTACCTCCTCATCCTCCTCGTGGCCGCCGCGGTCACCTTCGTCGCCGTGCCCATCGTCCGGCACGTCGCGCTCGTCTCCAACGCCCTCACCCCCGTCCGCGCCCGCGACGTCCACACCACCCCGACGCCGCGCCTCGGGGGAGTGGCCATGTTCGCCGGCTTCGCCACGGCCGTGGTCGTCGCCTCGCGCGTGCCCTACCTGTCCGGCGTCATCGACTCCTCCGCCTGGGCGGTCGTCCTGGGCGCAGGGCTCGTGTGCCTCCTCGGCGTCGTCGACGACCTGTGGGACCTCGACTGGATGACGAAGCTCGCCGGACAGGTCCTCGCCGCCGGCGTCATGGCCTGGCAGGGCGTCCAGCTCATCACCTTCCCCGTCGGCGGGCTCACCATCGGCTCCTCGCGGCTCTCGCTCGTCTCGACGGTCCTCGTCATCGTGGTCGTCATGAACGCCGTCAACTTCGTCGACGGCCTCGACGGGCTGGCCGCCGGCATCATCGGGATCGGCGCGACCGCCTTCCTCGCCTACGTCTACGTCCTCACCCGCCAGACCTCGCCGGACTCCTACACCTCGCTCGCCGCGACCGTCGTCGCCGCCCTCATCGGGATCTGCGCCGGCTTCCTCCCGCACAACTTCCACCCGGCCACGATCTTCATGGGCGACTCCGGCTCCATGCAGCTCGGACTCATCTCGGCCGCGGGCACGATCATCGTCACGGGCCAGGTCGACCCCGGCTCCTTCTCCTCCTCGACGGCCATCCCCGTCTTCCTCCCGGTGCTCCTGCCGCTGGCGGTCCTCGTCCTGCCCCTGACCGACATGGTCATGGCCGTCGTCCGCCGCACCCGCGCCGGGCACAGTCCCTTCCACCCGGACCGCATGCACATGCACCACCGTCTCCTCGCGGCCGGTCACTCCCACGAGCGCGCCGTCCTCGTCATGTACATGTGGACGGCCGTCGCCGCCTACTCCCTGGCCGCCATGGCCTTCTTCCCGACCGGCTGGGTCCTCCTGGCCGCCGCGGTCGGGGTGGCGCTCGCCGTCGCCGTCACCGTCAACGCCATGCCCGGCCTGCGACGCCGCCGCGCCGCCCGGGCCTCCGCCCCGTCCCACGAGGAGCCGCAGCCATGAGCGCACCCACCGAGCCGACCGGGCGCACCTCGTCCGACGACGCCTCCGGCCCCGGGCCCGGCGGCGCGCGCTCCGCGCTGGTCACCTACACGGCCCTCTACCGGCGCGCGGCGTGGCTCGTCGCCCTCACTGGACTCGTCGTCGCCGTGCTCGGCGTCGCGGCCGGGGCGCTGCTGGCCGGAGGACCGGGCCTGCGAGGCGGTCTCATCGGAGGCGGCACCGTGCTCCTCCTGAGCGCCGTGAGCGTCGGGATCCTCCTCGTGCCCTGGGACCGCAGGCCGCTCCTGGCGGGCCTCGCCCCCATGGCCTCGTTCCTCGGCAAGCTCGTCGTGGTCGGCGCCGTCGTCCTCGCCTTCGCCCACCGCACCGGCTTCTCCCACCTGACGACCTTCCTCGTCATCGTCGTCGGGGTGCTCGCCTCGATGGTCGTCGAGTCGGCCGCCCTCGCCTCGCGTCGCGCACCCGTCGTCGAGCCCGGCACCCGCCTGGACGGCTGAGGACGCCCGAGCGGGGCCGTGCTCCGACGGTCGAGGTGGCGCCCGACGCGGTGCCCGTCCGGCCCCGGCGGCCAGGTGGCGTGACGATCGGAACCGTCCCGCCGGGACCATGGGCCCCCTCGTTCCTGCGCCGTCAGGGACCTCGGGCGGGTAGGACATCCCAGGAGTGGCGTGCGCCACGCGGAGTCACCCGCGCTCGCCTCCGTCCCGCTCGCGATGTGCGTTAGGGTTCCGACGTGCCCGCAAGGGTGACCGCCGGCGGCTCGTCCCCGGCGACGGCCATTCCCCAAGGCTGCGGATGAACCCCTAGGAGGACCGTTCGGTGTCGATGCTCGTGAGCTCCGCCCTTCCCGCCGTCACGGCCACGGCCTTCAACCCTCCCTCGATCGACGAGTTCTTCCCGGACGCCTTCTGGCTCGTCGGCACCCCGCTGGCCATCAACCGGGTCATCTTCGTCCGGCTCATCATCACGGCCGTCCTGGCCCTCATGCTCGTGCTCTCCGCCCGCGCCCCCAAGCTCGTGCCCGGCCGCTGGCAGTCCTGCATGGAGATGCTCTTCGGCTTCGTCCGCACCAACATCGCGGAGGAGATGCTCGGCGGCAAGGCGCGCAAGTACGTCCCGCTCATCACCATCATCTTCCTGGGCGTCTTCTTCATGAACGCCACGGGCGTCATCCCGGGCCTCCAGATCGCCGCGACCTCGATCATCGGCATGCCGCTCATCTACGCGGTCGTCGCCTACGTCGCCTTCATCGTCGCCGGCATCAAGGAGCAGGGCGCCGGTCACTACTTCAAGACCTCGCTCATGCCGGCGGGCGTCCCCAAGCCCCTCTACGTCCTTCTCACCCCGATCGAGTTCTTCTCGACCTTCATCATCCGGCCCTTCACCCTCACGGTGCGACTCCTGGCCAACATGATCTCGGGTCACCTCCTCCTCGCCCTGTGCTTCGTCGCCACGAGCTTCTTCTTCTTCGAGGCCTCCGCCGCGCTCAAGGGCTTCGGCGCCCTCACGCTGCTCATGGGCTTCGCCTTCACCCTCTTCGAGCTCTTCGTCGCCGCGCTGCAGGCCTACATCTTCGCCCTGCTCACGGCGGTCTACATCAACCTGTCCATCTCGGAGCACTGAGCCGGCCCAGGCCCCTCAGTCCCCGCCCACCAGCCCCCGGGCCCGCCCGGACAAGACGAGTCACCGCTCGCCCCACCCCAAGGAGAACACCATGACCGGATCCATCGCCACCATCGGTTACGGCCTCGCCGCGATCGGCCCTGGCATCGGCATCGGCATCCTCGTCGGCAAGACCCAGGAGGGCACCGCCCGCCAGCCCGAGGTCGCCGGCGCGCTGCGCACCAACATGTTCATCGGTACCGCCTTCGTCGAGGCCCTCGCCCTCATCGGCTTCGCCGCCGGCTTCGTCTTCCAGGGCTGACATGCTCTCGACCATGATGATCGCGGCGGAGGGGCACGAGTCCCCCTCCGTCATGCTGCCCGCGTGGCCGGACCTCATCTGGGGCACCGTCTGCTTCATCATCATCGCGATCGCCGTGGGCAAGGCGCTCCCTCGCTTCGCCAAGGTGCTCGACGAGCGCTCCGCCAGGATCTCCGAGGGCCTCGCCCTCGCCGACAAGGCCAAGAGCGACCAGAAGCACGCCGAGATCGAGGCCGCCCAGCTCGTCGAGGCCGCGCGCCGCGAGGCCGCCCAGATCCGCGAGCAGGCGCAGTCCGAGGCCAAGGCCATCGTCGCGCAGGCGCGCACCGAGGCCGCCGGCGAGGCCGGCAAGGCGATGGACGCCGCCCAGCGCCAGATCAAGGCGGACAAGCAGGCCGCCCAGATCTCGCTCCGCAACGACGTCGGCCTCCTGGCCACCTCGCTCGCTGAGAAGGTCGTCGGTGAGCACCTGTCGGACTCCGCCGCGTCGAGCCGCGTCATCGACCGCTTCCTCGACGAGCTCGAGCAGGCCCCCGTCGACGCGAGCGCCGTCGCCTCGAGCGAGGGGGCCCGGTGAACACCGGAACCGCCGCGACCCGAGCAGCCGCCGCCGAGGCCTGGACGCCCGTCCTGCGCTCCGCCGGCGCGGACGGCCGCGTCCTGGGAGGCCAGATCCTCGGCGTCGCCCACGAGATCGCGTCCAACGGGCTCCGCGGCCCGCTGACCGACCCCGGGCGCGACGCGGAGGCCAAGGCCCGTCTGGCCGGGAGCCTCTTCGGCGGGAAGGTCGACGACCGCGTCGTCGCCCTCCTCCAGGCCCTCGTCCGCGGCCGCTGGTCCAAGCCGGTCGACCTCGTCTCCGCCCTCCACGACCTCGGCATCGAGGCCGTCCTCGTGGGGAGCGCGGCCGACCAGTCGATCTCCTCGGTCGAGCAGGAGGTCTTCGCCGTGTCGAAGGCCCTCGACTCCGACCCGGAGCTGCGCCAGGCCCTCGAGCCCTCGCGCACGACCCGCACCGAGGACCGCGTCCGCCTGGCTCGGCGCCTCTTCGCACCGCACCTGTCCGAGGCCGCGATGGACCTCGTCACCTGGTGCGTGCGGCACGAGGCCGAGGGGGGCGTCCCGCGCAACCTGCGCCGCGTCGCCGAGCTCGCCGCCGGCCTGCAGAACCGCACCATCGCCGACGTCGTCACCGCCGTCCCCATGACCACCGACCAGGAGGCCCGCCTGCGCGAGCTCCTCGGCCGGCGCCTGGGCACGGAGGTCGAGCTCAACACCGAGGTCGACCCCGCCGTCGTCGGCGGCGTCAAGGTCTCCGTGCGCGACCTCGTCATCGACTCCACCGTGCGCTCCTCCGTCGCGGAGCTGCGCACCGCCCTGGTGGGCTGAGAGCCCGCCCCCCCCCACAGACAACCCGTGCCGACGGCGCCGCCGCCGCGCACCACCCACGAACCGCAAGGAGACGACAGATGGCTGAACTGACCATTAGGCCGGAGGAGATCCGCTCCGCCCTGGATGAGTTCGTCGAGTCCTACAAGCCCTCCGAGGTCGCCGCCGAGGAGGTCGGGCACGTCATCTTCGCCGCGGACGGCATCGCCCACGTCGAGGGCCTGCCCGGCGTCATGGCCAACGAGCTGCTCACCTTCGAGGACGGCACCGCCGGCCTGGCCATGAACCTCGACGAGCGCGAGATCGGTGTCGTCGTCCTCGGCGACTTCACCGGCATCGACGAGGGCCAGACCGTCCGCCGCACCGGCGAGGTCCTCTCCGTGCCCGTCGGCGACGGCTACCTCGGCCGCGTCGTCGACCCGCTCGGCCGCCCCATCGACGGCCTCGGCGAGATCCGCTCCGAGGGCCGCCGCGCCCTCGAGCTTCAGGCCCCCGGCGTCATGGCCCGCAAGTCCGTCCACGAGCCGCTCCAGACCGGTCTCAAGGCCATCGACTCGATGATCCCGATCGGCCGCGGCCAGCGCCAGCTCATCATCGGCGACCGCAAGACCGGCAAGACCGCCATCGCCCTGGACACGATCCTCAACCAGAAGGCGGCCTGGGAGTCCGGCGACCCCGACAAGCAGGTCCGCTGCATCTACGTCGCCACCGGCCAGAAGGGCTCCACGATCGCCGCCGTCCGCGGCGCCCTCGAGGAGCGCGGCGCCCTGGAGTACACGACGATCGTCGCCTCCCCGGCCTCCGACCCCGCCGGCTTCAAGTACCTGTCGCCCTACACCGGCTCGGCCATCGGCCAGCACTGGATGTACTCCGGCAAGCACGTCCTCATCATCTTCGACGACCTCTCCAAGCAGGCCGAGGCCTACCGAGCGGTGTCCCTCCTGCTCCGCCGTCCGCCGGGCCGCGAGGCCTACCCCGGTGACGTCTTCTACCTGCACTCGCGTCTCCTCGAGCGCTGCGCCAAGCTCTCCGACGAGCTCGGCGCCGGCTCGATGACGGGCCTGCCGGTCATCGAGACGAAGGCGAACGACGTGTCCGCCTACATCCCGACCAACGTCATCTCCATCACCGACGGCCAGATCTTCCTCCAGTCGGACCTCTTCAACGCCGACCAGCGCCCCGCCGTCGACGTCGGCATCTCCGTCTCCCGCGTCGGCGGCGCCGCCCAGGTCAAGGCGATGAAGAAGGTCGCCGGAACGCTCAAGCTGACCCTCGCGCAGTACCGCTCCATGCAGGCCTTCGCGATGTTCGCCTCCGACCTCGACGCCGCGACCCGCCAGCAGCTCACCCGCGGTGAGCGGCTCATGGAGCTCCTCAAGCAGCCGCAGTACACGCCGTACCCGGTCGAGGAGCAGGTCGCCAGCGTCTGGACCGGCACGAACGGCTACCTCGACGACCTCGAGGTCAAGGACGTCCTGCCCTTCGAGCACGCCCTGCTCGACCACCTGCGCCGCAACACCGGCGTCCTCACGACGATCCGCGAGTCCGGGGACCTCAGCGAGGAGACCGAGGCCTCCCTGCGCGAGGCCGTCGAGGCCTTCCGCAAGACCTACATGGCGGGGGACCGCGTGCTCTCCGGCGAGGTCGCCCCCGGCGAGGAGGACGTCCCGGCCGAGCGCACGAGCGAGCAGATCGTGCTCAAGAGGGGCTGACGTGGCAGGCAACCAGCGCGTCTACAAGCAGCGCATCCGGTCGACCCAGACCCTCCAGAAGGTGTTCCGGGCCATGGAGCTCATCGCCTCCTCCCGGATCGGTGCCGCCAGGCGCAACGCGGAGGAGGCGGGGCCCTACGACCACGCTCTCTCCCAGGCCGTCGCCGCCGTCGGCACCTACTCGAACCTCGATCACCCGATCACTCAGGAGCGGGCCGACACCAAGCGCGTCGCCGTCCTCGTCGTCACCTCGGACCGCGGCATGGCCGGCGCCTACTCGGCGACCATCCTGCGCGAGTCCGAGCGCCTCATCGACCAGCTCGTCGAGGAGGGCAAGGAGCCCGTCGTCTTCACCTTCGGGCGCCGGGCCCACTCCTACTTCACCTTCCGCGGGCGCGACGTCGAGCGCTCCTGGGTGGGGGAGTCGGACCGCCCGACCGACGGCACGATCGACGAGGTCTCCAACGTCCTGCTGCACTACTTCCTGGCACCGGCGGCCGAGGGCGGCGTCGGCGAGGTGCACGTCGTGTTCACCCGCTACGTCTCCATGGTCAAGCAGGTCCCGGAGGTGCGCCGCATGCTCCCGCTGACCGTCGTCGACGTCGACGGGCCCGGCGAGCTCAACCGCGAGGACGTCGCCGCCGGCCGCGCCATGGAGCGGCCCGAGGCCACCGGCGCTCAGCCGCTCTACGAGTTCGTCCCGAGCGCCGAGGTCGTCCTCGACGCCCTCCTCACCCGCTACGTGCGCAGCCGCATCCGCAACGCCGTCCTCCAGGCCGCAGCCTCCGAGCTCGCCAGCCGGCAGCAGGCGATGCACACGGCCACGGACAACGCCCAGGACCTCATCACCCGCTACACCCGCCTCGCCAACGCGGCGCGACAGGGCGACATCACCCAGGAGATCACGGAGATCGTCTCGGGTGCCGACGCCCTCGGCGCCGAGTGAGCGCAGCGCGCACGACCACTGCCAGAAACGGACACGGAAGAACGAACCATGGCTGACACCACCAACGCGACGCCGGGCACCGGCCGCGTCACGCGGATCATCGGCGCCGTCGTCGACGTCGAGTTCCCGCCCGAGGCCCTGCCCGAGATGCACAACGCCCTCAAGGTGACCATCAAGGGCACCGGCGAGGGCGACGAGGACCGCGAGATCACGCTCGAGGTCGCCCAGCACCTGGGCGACAACATCGTGCGCACCATCTCCCTCAAGCCCACCGACGGCCTGGTCCGCGGCTCGCAGGTGCGCGACACCGGCGCCCCGATCTCCGTGCCCGTCGGCGACATCACCAAGGGCCACGTCTTCAACGTGACCGGTGACGTGCTCAACCTCGCCGAGGGCGAGACCCTCGAGGTCACCGAGCGCTGGCCCATCCACCGTCAGCCCCCGGCCTTCGACCAGCTCGAGTCGAAGGAGCAGATGTTCGAGACGGGCGTCAAGGTCATCGACCTGCTCACCCCGTACGTCCAGGGCGGCAAGATCGGCCTCTTCGGCGGCGCCGGCGTCGGCAAGACCGTCCTCATCCAGGAGATGATCCAGCGAGTCGCCCTCAACCACAACGGCGTGTCCGTCTTCGCCGGCGTCGGCGAGCGCACCCGTGAGGGCAACGACCTCATCGTCGAGATGGGCGAGGCCGGCGTCTTCGACAAGACCGCCCTCGTGTTCGGTCAGATGGACGAGCCGCCGGGCACGCGTCTTCGCGTCGCCCTCTCGGCCCTGACCATGGCCGAGTACTTCCGCGACGTGCAGCACCAGGACGTGCTGCTCTTCATCGACAACATCTTCCGCTTCACGCAGGCCGGCTCCGAGGTCTCCACGCTGCTGGGCCGCATGCCCTCCGCCGTGGGCTACCAGCCGAACCTGGCCGACGAGATGGGCCTCCTCCAGGAGCGCATCACCTCCGCCGGCGGGCACTCGATCACCTCCCTCCAGGCGATCTACGTCCCCGCGGACGACTACACCGACCCGGCCCCGGCGACGACCTTCGCGCACCTGGACGCCACCACCGAGCTCTCCCGCGAGGTCGCCTCCCGAGGCATCTACCCCGCCGTGGACCCGCTGGCCTCCACCTCGCGCCTGCTCGCCCCGCAGTACGTCGGCGAGGAGCACTACCAGGTCGCCACCCGCGTGAAGTCCATCCTCCAGAAGAACAAGGAGCTCCAGGACATCATCGCGATCCTCGGTGTCGACGAGCTCTCCGAGGAGGACAAGGTCACCGTCAACCGCGCCCGCCGCATCGAGCAGTTCCTCTCCCAGAACATGTACATGGGTGAGAAGTTCACCGGCGTCCCCGGCTCCACCGTCCCGGTCGCGGAGACCGTCGAGGCCTTCAAGCGCATCGCCGACGGCGACTACGACCACCTGCCCGAGCAGGCCTTCTTCAACATCGGCGGCATCGAGGACCTGGAGCGCCGGGCCCACGAGCTGTCCAAGGCGTGAGCCCCGTGGCAGGCACCCTGAGCGTCGAGATCGTCTCCCGCTTCGGCGGGACCGCCTGGGAGGGCGAGGCCACCCAGGTCTCCGTCCCCCTGCTCGACGGCGAGCTCGGCGTCCTGCCCGGGCGCCAGCCCGTCCTCGCCGTCGTCTCCGACGGCGAGGTGCGCCTGACGACGACCGCCGGCGAGCAGGTCGCGATCGCCGTCGAGGGCGGCTTCTGCTCCCTCGACCACGACGTCCTCACCGTCGCCGCGGACCTCGTCGGCGACGAGGTCGCCGAGGCCCACGCCTCCGGCGAGACCGTCGAGACCGTGCTCGAGGACGTGACCGAGACCCACTCGGGCGCGATGGAGTGAGGCGGGCGTGATGGTCTGGGACGTGCTGGGCGGCGTGGCCGTCGTCATCCTCGTCCTGGCCGTCGCCTTCCTTATCCGGCTGCGCCGGCTCGCCGGCCGCGTCGGCGCCTTCGAGCTCGCCCTGCGCCGCACCGGACAGCGCGGCTGGGCCAGCGGCATCGGCGTCTTCGGCGACGACGACGTCGAGTGGTACCGGCTCGTCTCCCTCGGCTGGCGGCCGCGACTGCGGTTCCGCCGCCCGGACATCGAGCTGGGGGAGTTGCGGCACCGCGGCTCGAACGGACGCATCGTCGACGTCGAGCTCGACTGCGCGGGCCGGCACTACGACCTCGCCATGCTCGAGGACTCGCACTCGGCGCTCGTCGCCTGGCTCGAGTCAGCGGCACCGCACCAGCCCACGCTCTTCTGAGCCGGAGCCGGCGGCCCTCAGGCGGCCGGTCCGTGCCCATCCCTCGCGCGCCCCGCCACCGGTGGGGCGCGCGAGCGCGTCCGGGGCACTGGGAGGACGTGGCGGACGGTGCGCCCGGAGGAGGATGCTGAGGTCATGAGCACTGAGAACCTCCGTCCCGTCACCGTGCTCGTCGGCGCCGGGGCCATCGGCACCGCTATCGCCCGCCGCGTGACGAACGGCGGCCACGTCGTCGTCGCCGACCTCCGCCTCGCGAACGCCTCGATGGTCCGCGAGCAGCTCCTCGACGCCGGCTACGACGCCGAGGCCACGACCGTCGACCTCGCCGACGCCGACTCCGTCCGGGCGCTCGCCGCCCACGCCGCGGACCTCGGCCCCGTCATGAAGGTCATCCTCTCAGGCGGCGTCTCCCCCTCCCAGGCGCCCATCGAGACGATCCTGCGCGTCGACCTCTACGGAACCTCCGTCGCCCTGGAGGAGTTCGGCAAGGTGGTCGCCCCCGGCGGCTCCGGCGTCGTCATCTCCTCCCAGTCCGGGTACCGCATGCCGGCCCTCACGCGTGAGGAGGACGCCCTCCTCGCCACGACCCCCGTCGAGGAGCTCCTCGACCTGCCGCTCCTCGCCGAGGGCGCCATCACCTCCACCCTCCACGCCTACCAGATGGCCAAGCGCGCCAACGGCCTGCGCGTGCGCGCGAACGCCGTCACCTGGGGCAAGCGCGGCGCCCGGGTCAACGCCATCAGCCCCGGCATCGTCATCACCCCGCTCGCCCGCGACGAGCTGAACGGCCCGCGCGGCGCCGGCTACCGCAAGCAGCTCGAGCTCTCCCCGGCCGGCCGCGCCGGCACGCCGGACGAGATCGCGGCCCTCGCCGGCTTCCTCATGGGCCCCGAGGCCGGCTACGTCAACGGCACCGACGTCCTCGCCGACGGCGGCGTCACCGCCTCCTGGTACTACGGCCCCCTCTCGGAGGGGGGCGCCAACTGACGCTGGCCAACGCGGGACGCGGGGCGGTCGGGGTGATCCTGGCCGCCCCGCGCCCCGCGCGGACGTTAACTCTGGTACCGGAGCCCTTGACTCAGCCCCCTGAAGCTACCGAGAGGGACACACGCCCCGATCCCGCTGGCTCGGAGGGCGGAGCTGAAGGTGATGTCGCCACCAGCTCTCGCAGCATCATGGCGAGGGTGGCGATCAGTGCGGAGCCCCCGACGAGCGCGATCCCGGCGGTCCCGGCCAGAATCATCGCCAGTGACGGCACGAGGACGATGATGACCGCCTCACTGAGGAGAAGGAGACGTGCTGCGGTGCTCGCCCTGGGGGTGAGGCGGAGCGGGTGAATGTCCTGGGGGTGACGCAAGCACTTCGACACGAGGCCAGCGCACAGAAGGGCCCAGGGGAGGGGCATGAGGCTGGCAGCGGTGGCCACGCCGTGCTCGTGGGGTACTCCGGGCCCGTCAAAGCTCACCTGCTTGACCAGAAGGAACAAGTACGGCGAGGACAGAAAGGCGCACGCAGAGTGCAGCGTTGCCCAGGTCAGAAGTGCCTTTGGGCGCGTGCCCGGAGGTGATGCTCCTGCCATCAGTGATCCTCTCCTGGGTCCGTCATTGATGCGTTCTGTGGGATCGTGCCCCAATTGACGAACCACGCGGTCTTATTGCCGTTGATCGTGAGGTCGTCGAATTGGGCGGTCCTTACCAACGGCCCCGGGTACCATTTCCCACCCGTTGATGTCGCTGAGGAGACCGCGCGGCCAAGCACTCTCTCGTTTCGCATGTAGGTGATGCGAGCTTGGATAACCCGCATTCCGTTGACGACGTTGGCCATGGCTCGGGCGCTGCCGACGTATGAGATCAGTGCGATCTGTTGGTTGCGTACCCACGAGGACCCGTTGTAGATGTACTTGTCCTCGTATGGCTTGTACCCGGCGGGAGAGGACAATCCTCCTCTGGGTGATACCGTCTCCTGAGGGGTGGTGAGGTAACCGGACTGGGTGATCCATGTCAGGCCTGACTCCGGCCCGTATGTCACTCCGTCAATCTCGATAGATTCGGGATATGTGACCTTGGTGGCGCCGGTTGATTCGGACGCCTGAGATGTTGGGGTGCTGATGATCGACGTGAGAAAGGCTGCTGACGCTATTCCCGCTGCCTCAAGAACGGAACGGCGTGAGGGGGGGGGAGAGTTTTCATGAGGATCTTCCTTCCACGGTGTGGCCCCGTTGCCACATATAAAGGGTAAGTGCGTGGGGTGGCCGCTGCAAGGGGCAGTTGGTGGTGCGTCCGAGGCCCTCCGTGCTGACATTCGGCGCTCTCAGGCTGGCCATGGTCCGTCTGCCTCGGCAAGGTGTCTGCGCCCGCCCGGTAGGCTGCCCCGGTGCGCGTCGTCATCGCTTCCTGCTCCGTGGACTACTCCGGGCGCCTGGACGCCCATCTGCCCCGGGCCACCCGGCTCATCATGGTGAAGGCGGACGGCTCCGTCCTCGTCCACTCCGACGGCGGCTCCTACAAGCCGCTCAACTGGATGAGCCCGCCGGCCACCATGAAGGAGGTCGAGGCGGACGAGGAGGACCTCGAGGCGGGCGTCGCCTCCAAGTGGGAGGTCCGCGCCCGCAAGACCGACGACCTCCTCGTCATCCGCCTCTTCGAGGTCCTCTCCGACCAGACGACGGACCTCGGCGTCGACCCCGGCCTCACCAAGGACGGCGTCGAGTCCCACCTCCAGGAGCTCCTCGCCGAGCAGCCTGAGGTCCTCGGAACCGGCTACCGCCTCGTGCGCCGCGAGTACCCCACCCCCGTCGGCCCCGTCGACCTCATGGTCAAGGACGCCGACGGCGGCTCCGTCGCCGTCGAGGTCAAGCGCGTCGGCGGCATCGACGGCGTCGAGCAGCTCACCCGGTACGTCCGGCTCCTCGACCGCGACCCCCTCCTCGCCCCCGTCCGCGGCGTCTTCGCCGCCCAGACCATCAAGCCCCAGGCCCGCGTCCTCGCCGAGGACCGGGGGTTCCGCTGCGTCGTCCTCGACTACGACGCCATGCGCGGCATGGACGACCCGACGACCCGTCTCTTCTGAGCCCGTCCGGCCCGTCCGCTCCGGCCCCCGAGCCACTGGCCGGCGCGCACCCGGCGAGCACCATCCTCTCCAGCCACCGCAAGGAGCACCGCCGTGCCCTCCACCGCCCTCGAGACCGCCCGCGCCGCGGCCGCCGCCCCGCCCGTCCACGAGCCGCGCGAGCTGTCCTACCTGCGGATCGTCGCGCAGGGTCTCGTGCCCGCCACGGCCGCGCCGACCCCCGTCGAGGCCGTCCGCCGCCAGCTCGCCATCCAGGGTCAGCAGGTCTCCGCCATCCCGCACGCCGTCCTCGCCCGCACCCCGCGGACCGTCACCCGCGCCGACGTCGACGCCGCCTTCGAGGAGTCCGCCCTCGTGCGCTCCTGGCCCATGCGCGGCACCGTCCACGTCACCACCGCCGAGGACCACCACTGGATGCGTGAGGCCCTCGTCCACCGCCTCCAGGGCTGGATGCGGGTCGACGAGGAGCGCTTCGGCCACGGCTCGGACGGCCTCGCCCGCGCCGCCGACGCCGCCCGGCAGGCCCTGGGCGCCGCCGCGGGGGAGGGGCGCCCAGGTCTCACCCGCGCCGAGCTCGTCGAGGTCTGGGAGACGGACGGCATCCTCCCCGAGCTCCTCGCCTCCGGCATGCCGGAGACCTACGCCAAGCGCCACCTCGTCGTCGCCCTCCACGCCACCGGGCACCTCGTCCAGGGGCCCCGTCGCGGCAACGAGCACCTCATCGTCTCCGCCGAGGACCTGCCGCCCGCCAGCAGCGGGCCCGGCGGTGCCGCCGGCACGGCCCGCGGCACGGACGGCCACCGCGCCGCCGTCGCCGAGATCGCCCGCCGCTACGCCACGAGCCACGGCCCGGTCAGTGCCGCCGACCTCTCCCGCTGGACCACCCTGCCGGCCTCCGAGTGCCGCCGGGCCCTCGAGGACGCCGTCGAGCTCACGGGCGCCGCGGACTACGCCGTCGACGCCGAGCACGCCCACGCCCCACTCACCCGGTACCGGGCCGAGGGCGGCCTGCGCGGCGCCGTCACCGTGCTCGGGGCGGGCCCCGACGCCGCCCCGAGCGGGCGAACCGGCGCCGACGTCCTCTACGGCCGTGCCGACCTGCCCGACCTGCTGGCCTCCTCGCGCAAGCAGGCCGAGGCGACCCTCTACCTCGGCGCCTTCGACGAGCTCCACGTCGGCTACAAGAACCGCCTGTCGCTCACCGACGCCGCCGGGGAGCTCCTCATCTGCCCCTCCATGAACGGCATGTTCCGCCCGCTCCTCGTCGACCACGGTCGCGTCGTCGCCGTGCGCCCCGTGGGCTCCGAGCCGCTGTGGGCGGCCCACGCCCGTGTGTCCGCGCGTCTGGAGCGGGACGTCGAGCGCGCCGTCGCCCGCATGGAGCGGCGCCTCGCCGCCTGAGCGGGATGCGCGCGGGTGCGTGATCCGACCGCTTTCCGCGCGCGTATGCTCAGCCCATGAGCGCCGTCGCCTACACCGGTCGAGTCGTCACCCCCGTCGAGGTCATCGAGGACGGCGCCGTCGTCGTCACCGGCGAGCACATCGCCTGGGTCGGCGACGCCCGTGACGCGGAGCGAGCCGGCTTCGGCGAGGCGGTCGCCTCGGCGACGCCCGCCCCTGACGGCGGGTACCTCCTCCCGGGACTCGTCGACGTGCACTGCCACGGCGGCGGCGGCGAGTCCTTCCCCAACGCGGAGACCCCCGAGCAGGTCATGACCGCCGTCCTCGAGCACCGCCGCCACGGCACCACGAGCCTCGTCGCCTCGTGCGTCACCGCCTCCGCGGAGGTCCTCCGGGAGCGCGCCCGTACCCTCGCCGCCCTGGCCGAGGAGGGGGAGGTCGCCGCCATCCACTTCGAGGGCCCCTTCGTCTCCGTCGAGCGCTGCGGCGCCCAGGACCCCACCTACATCACCGACCCCGACGCGGCGCTCGTCCGCGAGCTCCTCGAGCTCGGCGGGGGCCACGTCGCCACGATGACGATCGCCCCGGAGAAGCCCGGCACCACCGGCGACGACGGCGTCATCGCCGCGCTCATCGAGGGCGGCGCCCTGCCGAGCCTCGGCCACACCGACTCCGGGGCCGCACCCGTGCGCGCCGCCCTCGCCGACGCCGCCTCCTGCCTCGACGCCCTGCGGGCCGCCGGGAGGCCCGTGCGCTGCGACGTGCCCACCGCGACGCACCTCTTCAACGGCATGCGCCCCATGCACCACCGCGCGCCCGGTCCCGTCCCCGAGTTCCTCGCCGCCGCCGCGAACGGCCGCTGCGTCGTCGAGATGATCGGCGACGGCGTCCACCTCGACCCCGCCATCGTGCTCGACGTGCTCGAGACCCTGGGACGCGAGGCCGTCGTCCTCATCACCGACGCCATGGCCGCCGCCGGCATGCCGGACGGCTCCTACGTGCTCGGCTCGCAGCCCGTCACGGTCGTCGACGGCGTCGCCCGCCTCACCGACGAGGAGGGCAACGGCGCCATCGCCGGCGGGACCGCCCACCTCATCGACGTCGTGCGCACCACCTGGCACGGCGGCGTCGACCTCGTGGACGCCGTCTACTGCGCCTCGGTCCAGGGCGCGCGCGTCATCGGCGATCCCTTCGTCGGGGCCCTCGAGGCCGGGCTGCGCGCGGACCTCGTCGTCACCGACGCCGACCTCCACCCCGTGACCGTCGTCCGACGCGGGACGGTCGTGGACGCCTGAGGTCGTTACCCTGTCGGCCGTGAGCACCGCGTCAGCCTCTCCAGCACCGACGACCACGACACCTCCGCCCTCGCCGTCCTGTGGGACATGGACGGCACCCTCATCGACTCCCAGCCCCTGTGGGACGCCGCCTTCACCCGCCTGTGCGAGGAGCGCGGCGGCACCGTGAGCAGGGCCGTCCTCGCCGCCCTGGTCGGGGCCTCCGAGCCCGGTACCCGTGCCCTCATCGCCGCGACCGGCGCCGCCTCGTCCGCCGAGGACCCGGCGGCCTACGAGATCACCGACGCGATGAACGCCGAGGTCGGAGACCTCGTCGTCGCGCAGCCGCCGCTGGTCGACGGCGCCGCCCGGATCACCGCGGAGCTCGCGCGGCGCGGCGTCGTCCAGGCCATCGTCTCCGCCTCCCGACGCCGACTCGTCGAGGCCGTCGCCGGCTCCCTCGACGGGGCCGGCACCGTCCTCGTCACCGGTGAGGACGGCCTCGCCCCCAAACCCAGCCACGAGCCCTACTCGACGGGCGTGGAGCGCGTGGGCGTGCCGGCCTCGCGCTGCGTCGTCGTCGAGGACTCCTCCAACGGTCTCGCCTCCGCGCGGGCCGCCGGCCTCAGGACCATTCAGCTCGGCACGACCCCGCTCCTGCCCGACGACCGCGGCGTGCGTCTCGTCCGCTCGCTGAGGGACCTCACGCCGGCCGTCCTCGGGGTCGCCTGAGCCGCCACCGGACCGCACCGACGACGAGCGGGGAGTGCGCGGCTCAGCCCGGTAGGCCGAGGAGGCGGCGGGCCGAGACGGCCGCGCCGGCGTGCTGGGCGGCGTCGTCGATGATCGAGGACAGGCGCACGCCACGCGTGACGGGCTCGCCGTCGTACTCGGCGATGACCTCGTCGAGCTCCGCATCGGTCAGGCCCCTCACGTACTCGCGGACGAGGGCGTAGGCGGCGTCGAGGTACTCATCCAGGAGCGCCGTGTCCGAGACGGTCACCTGGGCGCTCTCCGCGGGGGAGTGGCGCCAGTCCTGCGTGTCCGCGGGCAGCGGCAGGGCGAAGCGCCCCACGAGGTCCTCAGCCGTCCACAGCGGCTCGGTGCCGGTGAGGTCGGAGACCTGGAGGTCGATCTCGCGGGCCGTGTGCCAGGCGAGCCAGGCGAGGGAGTCGACGCGCGGGGCGAGCTCGTCCACGGGGCGGGCGCTCGCCTGCTCGGCGGTGACGCCGTCGAGGGCGCGGGCGAAGCGCTCTCGGGACCGGTCGAGGGAGGCGAGGAGGAGGGCGTGCCAGCCCGTGGGGGCGGTGGTGCCGTTGCTGGGAGCCATGACCGTCACTCTAGGCGGGACGAGCGTCGGGGGCCGGGGACATGGAGCGCCGGGGCCGCCGTCGTCCTCAGGACCGGGCGACCTCGCTCAGCGTCCCGTCCTCGACGGAGTAGACGAAGCCGCGGGCGCTCGCGCCGCCGGGCACGTGGGGGTCCGCCGCGAGCCCGGCGAGCATCTCGCGCACGTCCTCCTCCGCGGAGGCGAAGCCGCCCGGCCGCCACGTGGGGCGCAGGCCGGTCGCCTCGGCGAGGGAGTCCGCGAAGGCTTGGTCCTCGAGGCCCGACATGCCGCAGTCCGTGTGGTGGACGAGGACGATCTCCTGGACGCCGAGGGCGTTCTGGGCGATCGCGAGCGAGCGGCGCACGTCCTCGGTGAGGACGCCGCCGGCGTTGCGGATGACGTAGGCGTCCCCGTTCTCCAGGCCGAGGAGCCGGGTGACGTCGAGGCGGTTGTCCATGCAGGCGACGACGGCGACCTTCGCCCCGCCGGGCACGGGGGTGAAGGAGTCCGCGTAGCGCTCGGCCTTGTCGAGCAGCTCGGCGGTCGTCGGGCCGGTGGGGGTGTGGGCTGCGCTCATGGGGTTCTCCTCGTTGTGGGGTGGGATGGGGCTGCGGGTGTCAGGCGCGGTCGACCTGGACGGGCCGTGGACCGGCGAGCGCGTGCGTCAGGCGAAGACGACGGTGCGCGAGCCGTTGAGCAGGACGCGGTGCTCCGCGTGCCACTTGACGGCCTGCGCGAGGACGCGGCGCTCGACGTCCTGGCCCTTGCGCTGCAGGGCGAGGGCTGAGTCCGTGTGCGAGGCGCGCGTGACGTCCTGCTCGATGATGGGCCCCTCGTCGAGGTCCGGGGTGACGTAGTGGGCCGTCGCCCCGATGAGCTTGACGCCGCGGTCGTGGGCCTGCTGGTAGGGCTTGGCGCCCTTGAAGGACGGCAGGAAGGAGTGGTGGATGTTGATGACGTTGCCGTGGAGGCGCTCGCACAGGGCGGGGGAGAGGATCTGCATGTAGCGGGCCAGGACGACGAGCTCGACCTCGAGGCTCTCGACGAGGCTGAGCAACTCGGCCTCGGCCTCCGCCTTCGTCTCCTTCGTGACGGGCACGTGGTGGAAGGGGACGCCGTAGAACTCGGCGACGTCGCGCAGCGTCTCGTGGTTGCCGACGACGCCGACGACGTCGATGGGCAGGCCCTGGCTCTTGGCGCGGAAGAGGAGGTCGGACAGGCAGTGCCCCTCCTTGGAGACCATGAGGAGGGCCCGGACGCGGCGCTCGGCCTCGTCCACGGACCAGGTCATCTCGTACTGGGCGGCGAGCTCGTCGAGGTCGGCCTCGAGCTCGGAGCGGGGGACCCTCGTGAGCACGGTGACGCGCATGAAGAACAGGCCGGTCTCGGCGTCGCCGAACTGCTGGGACTCCGTGATGTTCCCACCGCGGCGGGCCAGGGCCCCGGTGACGGCGTGGACGATGCCGGGGCGGTCCGGGCAGGACAGGGTGACGACGAGGTGCTGGGCGCCCTCCGCCGCCTGGTTGGCGGCGCGTGCGCTGTCGGTGACGGTGCTCATGGGGCAGAGGCTAGTGGGCTGGGCGCTGCTCGGGCGCTGGTGCCCGGTGGGCGGGAGGGCTCGGCGGGGCGCCCGGCGCCGGTCGGCCCCTCACTCGGCGACGAGGCGGGCGATGACCCGGTTCTCGGGCAGCCTCCTGGCGGGGAGCGTCGGCAGGACCGTGGAGGCGACCGTGATGGCGCCGCAGACCAGGAGCGTGGCCACGGCCGCGCCCCAGGGGACCTCTCCCGCCAGGTGAGGCCGGCGGCGCTCAGGCTCACGGCCTGGTAGGCGTAGGTCGGGAGGATCATCCCGAGGGACAGGAGCGCCGCGCTCACGGTGATGATGACGGCCTCGAGGACCGGCACGGCCGCCCGCCGGCCCGGCGTCGCGCCGGACACCCCGAGCAGGGCGAGCTCGGCGTCGCGCTGACGGCCCATCATGATGAGCGCGCCGACGCTGCCCGCGAAGGCGATGGCGAGCGGAGGCCCGGCCATCATGATGAAGGTGCCGAGGTCTCCCGTGGTGAGGTCCGCCCCCAGGCCGGAGGCCTCGAGCGTCGCGGAGATCGAGCCGCCCGCGCCGAGCTCGGCGACCGCGATGCCGACGCCGAACATGACGGGGACGAGGGAGCGCTGGGCGCGGTCCGCCCGGGCGGTCACCGTGGAGCGCGCGAGGACCCAGGCGGGATCGCGCGACGGGACCAGCGCCGTCCAGGCCCGGGTGAGGAGCGGCACGAGGACGGGGGTGAGTGCCGCCATGAGCGCCCCGCACAGGAAGATCTGCAGCAGGTCGAGGACGAGCAGGTTGGAGATCGTCTCCTTGTTTCTGTTCTCGACGAGCGGCGCGATCGCCGCCCAGGAACCGGCCACGGCGAGCGCCGGGAGGAGCGCCTTGAGCAGGCTCCTGAGCAGGAGGAGGCGGGGCGGGCGCGGCGCGGCGGCCTGACGCAGGGCCTCCACCGCCGGCGTCCGGCTCGCGCGCCGCGCCTGGCGGGCGCCGCCGAGGACGGCGAGCAGGACGCACAGGAGGTTCGCGCCGAGGAAGGCCGCGGGCGACCAGACGACGTCGAGGCCGACGAAGCCAGGCTCGTTGCGCTGGTTGTAGGCCATGAGGTCGAGGCTCGGGCGGATGAGCAGGGCGCCGAGGACGTCGCCGACGACGGCCGAGGCGAGGGACACCGCGATGAGCTGGCTCGTCACGGTGCTGCGGATCTGCCCGGGGGCGGCGCCCGCGAGGGCGAGGCGGGCCAGGGAGCCGCGGCGGGAGCCGACGACGAGTCCGGTGGCCGACCCGATGACGGGGCCGCCGACGCAGGTCGTCATGAGGATCATGATGACCTGGAAGATCGTGTAGCCCGAGGAGTCCTCCTGGGCGATCATCCCGACGTCGACGGCGTGGAGGCCGGAGACGAGCGTGAGCGCGGGGATGACGAGCGCGGCGTTGACGACGACGAAGGTGAGGCCGACGCCGAGCCAGGCGGACCAGGAGTCGCGGAGCTCGGCCAGGTGGAGGCGCAGCACGGCTCAGCCCTCCGCCCGGCCGAGGTCGGCGAGGGTCGCGGCGACCGCGGCCGCGTCGACGCCGCGGCGCTCGCTCACCAGCCGGCCGTCGCGCATGAAGAGGACGCGGTCGCAGGCGGCGGCGACGTTGGGGTCGTGCGTGACGACGAGGACGCAGCGCTCCGGGGCGTGGGCGATGCGGGCGAGCTCGCCGAGGACGACCTCGCCGGTGCGGGTGTCGAGGGCCCCGGTGGGCTCGTCGGCGAAGACGACGGAGGGCCGCTGCGCGAGGACGCGGGCGAGGGCCACGCGCTGCTGCTCGCCTCCCGACATGGACGGCGGCCTCGCCCCGGCGCCCTCGGCGAGGCCGACGGAGGCGAGGGTGGACTCGCCGAGGCCGGCCTCGGGCCGCTTGTGGGCGAGGGTGTAGGGCAGGGCGACGTTCTCCGCGGCGGTGAGCGTCGGCACGAGGTTGTAGGACTGGAGCACGAAGCCGACCTCGCGGCGTCGCATGCGAGCCAGCGCCCGGCGTGACAGGCGGGAGACGTCGGAGCCGGCGAGGGCGACGGCCCCGGAGGTGGTGGCCTCGAGGCCGGCGAGGCAGTACAGCAGCGTCGACTTCCCGGAGCCCGAGGGGCCCATGATGGCGACCATCTGCCCGTAGGGGACGTCGAGGGAGACGCCGTGGAGGATCTCGACCTCGCCCTCGCCGGTGGAGAAGGACTTGCGGACCCCCGCGCGCTCACGGCGATCGGGGCGTCCTGCGCGGCGGGGGCGCCCGGCGCCTGGGGCGCGGCGCCGGGGGAGTGCTGGGCGGGTTTGGCGGGGACTGGGGTGGCGGGTGCCGCAGCGACCATGACGGGGTCCTCTCAGGGACTGGCGTCGTCGACCGGAGACGCCGACGACGCAGGCCGTGTGGGCGGTCTCACAGTCGGTGCGCCGTCAGCCGCTCGCTTCATCCTCTGGGAGGAGTCTGTGACCTGGGCGGGTGGGCCCTGGGGGTGCTGGGACGTGCCCTCCCTCGTCCTCCGGAGCGCACGGACGGGGTCGGCGCCCTGCACGCACCGACCCCGTCCAACCGGACCGCGGCGAGTCTCCCGCCGCGGCGTCTGGGAGCGCCTCAGCCCTGGCGGGCCTTGAGGCGCGGGTTCTTCTTGTTGATGACGTAGGTGTGGCCGCGGCGGCGGACCACCTTGCTGCCCGGCTGCTTCGCGAGCGACCGGATCGAGGCGCGGACCTTCATGGGGCTGCTCTCCTTCGTGAACGGGTGGGGGTGGCGGGTGGCGCTCAGCGGGCCTGCGGGCGGACCCGCTTGCCGTAGCGCTTCTCGAACTTCTCGACGCGTCCCGCGGTGTCGAGGACGCGGCCGCGGCCGGTCCAGAACGGGTGCGAGGCGCTGGAGACGTCGACGTCGACGACGGGGTAGGTGCGCCCGTCCTCCCACTCGATGGTCTCCGTCGAGGTCATCGTCGAGCGGGTGAGGAAGGCGACGTCGGCCGCCTTGTCGCGGAAGACGATCGGCTCGTAGCTGGGGTGGATCCCGGGGCGCACGGCGCTCCCTTCTGATGGTGCCCGGCGCGCGGGCTGGACGGGTGGACGGCGGTGGTCGGCGGGCGGCGTGGGCCGCCGGGGCTCACCACGAGGACTTGGTGATGCCCGGCAGCTCGCCGCGCAGGGCCATCTCGCGGAAGCGGACGCGCGAGACGCCGGCCTTGCGGAGGAAGCCGCGCGGGCGGCCGTCGACGGAGTCGCGGCCCCGCAGGCGGGTCGGCGAGGCGTCGCGGGGGAGGGCGTGGAGCGCTGCCATGGCCCGGTCGCGCTCGGCCTGGCTCAGGGCGGGGTCGACGGAGGCCCGCTTGAGCGCGGCGCGGCGCTCGGCGTAGCGGGCGACGACCTCGCGGCGCTGCTGGTCCCTGGCGATCTTGGAGGTCTTGGCCATCAGCGAGACTCCTTGAACTCGACGTGGGCGCGCACGACCGGGTCGAACTTGCGCAGCACGAGGCGGTCGGGGGTGTTCCGCCGGTTCTTCCGGGTGACGTAGGTGTAGCCGGTGCCCGCGGTGGACACCATCTTGATGATCGGGCGCAGGTCCTTGTTGGAGGCCATGGCGCGACTCCTTCCTGAGGGGCTGGCTGCTGCCGGTGGGGCGTCTCAGAGGCGCTCGCCGCGCCGGCGCATGTCCGCGACGACGGCCTCGATCCCCTTCTTGTCGATGGTCTTGATGCCCTTGGCGGAGACCGTGAGGGTGACGGTGCGCCCCAGGCTGGGGACCCAGTAGCGCTTGCGCTGGAGGTTGGGCTCCCAGCGCCGGTTGGTGCGCTTGTGGGAGTGGGAGACGGACTTGCCGTAGACCGGCCGGGCTCCCGTGACTTGGCAGTAGCGGCTCATGGGGTGGACTATATGCGAACGATTCTCAATCCCGTCAAGCTGGAGCGACATGACCAACCTCACCCGACCCGCGGCGCACGACCTCGTCCTCGTCAGCGCCGTCCAGCCCGCCCTCCTCGACCTCGTCGCCCTCTCCCTCCACGGCACGGGGGCGGTGACCGTGTCCGCCGCCGTCCTCGGGGAGACCGAGCTGGACGCCGACCGCCCGCAGGACGCGGCCGCTGAGGAGCCCGACGACGGTCCGACCCGCGGGGTCCTCGTTCGCTTCAGCGTCCCCGACGACGAGGAGCCCTCCGGCGCCGCCGTCCTCGACGTCCGCGTCGCCACCCGGTGCTGGACCTGCGCCGTGCGCGAGGCCCTCCTCAGCCTCGCCCTCGAGCGCGCCGCCCTCGAGCCCGACGGCGTCACCGTCGTCCTCCTCCCGCCCGGCATCGAGCTCGTCCACCTGGTGCCCGGCCTCGCCGACGCCGTCGCCCATGAGCCCTCGCTGCGGCTGGCCGGGGTCGCCCACGCCGTCGACGTCGACGCCGCCGCCGAGGACCTGCTCACGCACACCCCGCTCACCGAGGCGCTCGAGGACGCCGGTGCCGTCACCTTCCCCGGCGACACCCGCTGCACCGGCGAGGTCCACATGGTCGGCCTCGGCTACGCCGACGTCGTCCTCGCCCTCGGCGACGACCCCGTCGGCGCCGACCTCGTCGAGCACCTCCGTCCCCACGACACCCTCCTCGTGCCGGGCCTCGACGGCGACCTCCCGGGCGCCCTCCGGTCCGTCGACCACGACGCCGACGCCGCCCTCGCCCGCGTCCACCCGGCCACCACCCGCGCCTGGGGCGGGCCCGTCGAGCACGGCGTGCGCACCCTCGACCTCAACGCCGAGCTGCCCTTCCACCCCGGCCGCCTGCGCGAGCTCGTCGCCGACCTCGCCGGACGGGGCCTGTGCGCCCGCGGCTGCTTCTGGCTGCCGAGCCGACCCGGGCGCGTGTGCTCCTGGGAGGTCGCCGGCGGCGTCGTCAGCGTCGGGGACGCCGGCACCTGGGAGGACCTCGACCCGTGGACGCTGCGAGCAGGCCTCGACGACGGCGGGCCGTCCGACGCCCTGCCGAGCACGCCGCGCTGCCACCTCGTCGTCACCGGAGTCGCCGACGACGCCGAGTGCGAGCGCGTCCGGGACGCCTTCGCCCGCATCATCCTGCGGCCCGAGGAGCTCGAGGAGGCCCTCGCATGGGTCGGCGCCCCCGACGGCCTCGAGGACTGGTTCGGGGAGGGCTGACGCTCACGGGGCCGGCGGCCGGGACCGTGCTCCGGACGGCCCCCGCGAGCCCCGGGCCCGGCGGTAGCATGACGCCGTCGGCGCGACTGGCGAAGGTGGACCACCACCGGGGAGCGCCGGCCGGCAGCCGCCGGGCCACCCGTGCGGCACCGCTCCGGAAGCACCTGGTCGCCCGCCTGGGCCGAGGTCGACGCCCCCGCGGCGCTCGCCGCGCAGACACGAGGAGAACCATGACCGGTCCTGCTAGCACCGCTCTGAACAACATGCCCCTGTCCGAGCTCGACCCGGAGATCGCCGCCGTCCTCGACGGCGAGCTCGCCCGTCAGCGCGAGACCCTCGAGATGATCGCCTCGGAGAACTTCGTCCCGCGCGCCGTCCTCCAGGCCCAGGGCTCCGTCCTCACCAACAAGTACGCCGAGGGCTACCCGGGCAAGCGCTACTACGGCGGCTGCGAGGTCGTCGACGTCGCCGAGCAGCTCGCCATCGACCGCGCGCTCGCGGTCTTCGGCGGCGACTACGCCAACGTCCAGCCCCACTCCGGCGCGCAGGCCAACGCGGCGGTCCTCGCCGCCCTCGCCACCCCGGGGGACACGATCCTCGGCCTCTCGCTCGCCCACGGCGGGCACCTCACGCACGGCATGAAGATCAACTTCTCCGGCAAGCTCTACAACGCCACCGCCTACGGCGTCGACGAGACGACCCACCGCATCGAGATGGACCAGGTCCGCGAGGCCGCCCTGCGCGAGCACCCCAAGGTCATCATCGCCGGCTGGTCCGCCTACCCCCGTCACCTCGACTTCGAGGCCTTCCGCTCCATCGCCGACGAGGTCGGCGCCGCGCTGTGGACCGACATGGCGCACTTCGCCGGACTCGTCGCCGCGGGCCTGCACCCGAGCCCCGTGCCCTACTCCGACGTCGTCTCCACGACCGTCCACAAGACCATCGGCGGCCCGCGCTCCGGCATGATCCTCTCCAGCCGCGGCGAGCAGTGGGGCAAGAAGCTCAACTCGGCCGTCTTCCCCGGCCAGCAGGGCGGCCCCCTCATGCACGTCGTCGCCGCCAAGGCCGTCGCCATGAAGGTCGCCGGCACCGACGAGTTCCGCGACCGCCAGCAGCGCACCATCGAGGGCGCCGCGCTCCTCGCCGAGCGCCTCCTGCGCGACGACGTCAAGCAGGCCGGCATCAGCCTCGTCACCGGTGGGACCGACGTCCACCTCGTCCTCGTCGACCTGCGCGACTCCGCCCTCGACGGTCAGCAGGCCGAGGACCTCCTCCACGCCGCCGGCATCACCGTCAACCGCAACGCCGTCCCGTTCGACCCGCGCCCGCCGCGCGTCACCTCCGGCCTGCGCATCGGCACCCCGGCGCTCGCCACCCGTGGATTCGGCGCCACCGAGTTCACCGAGGTCGCCGACGTCATCGCCACCGCCCTCGTGGCCGGCGCCGCCGGCAAGGCCGACGACGAGCTGCTCGCGGGCCTCAAGAACCGCGTCAAGGCGCTCACCGACGCCTTCCCGCTCTACCCCGGGCTCGCCCAGTGAGGGCGCCCTGGGACGGGGCTGCCAAGGTCCTCGACGGGAAGGCCGCCGCGGCCGCCATCAAGGCCGAGCTCAAGGAGCGCGTCGACGCCCTGCGCGAGCGCGGGATCACCCCGGGCCTGGGCACGGTGCTCGTCGGCGAGGACCCCGGCAGCGTCAAGTACGTCGCCGGCAAGCACGCCGACTGCGCCGAGGTCGGGATCACCTCGATCCGCGAGGACCTGCCCGCCACCGCGACGCAGGCCGAGATCGAGGCCGCCGTCGACCGCCTCAACGCGGACCCCGCGTGCACCGGCTACATCGTCCAGCTGCCGCTGCCCAAGGGCGTCGACACGAACGCGATCCTCGAGCGAGTCGACCCGGACAAGGACGCCGACGGCCTCCACCCGACCAACCTCGGGCGCCTCGTGCTGCGGGGGAGCGAGCCCATCACCTCGCCCCTGCCCTGCACGCCCCGCGGCTGCATCGAGCTCATGACCCGTCACGGCATCGACCTGGCCGGCAAGGACGTGTGCGTCATCGGGCGCGGCGTCACCGTCGGGCGGTCGATCGGTCTGCTGCTCATGCGCAAGGACGTCAACGCCACGGTGGACGTCTGCCACACGGGCACGAGGGACCTCGCCGCGCACGTCTCGCGGGCCGACGTCGTCATCGCCGCCGCCGGCTCCGCGGGCATCATCACGGCCGACATGGTCAAGCCCGGCGCCGTCGTCCTCGACGTGGGTGTCTCCCGCGTCGTCAACCCCGCGACCGGCAAGGGCCGGATCATGGGCGACGTCGCCGACGGCGTCGACGAGGTCGCGTCCTGGCTCTCGCCGAACCCGGGCGGTGTCGGTCCGATGACCCGCGCGCTCCTGCTGGCGAACGTCGTCGAGACCGCCGAGCGAGGAGCCGCCTCGCGCGCCTGACGCACCCGCACCTCGCGCCGGGGAGGTCCGGCACCCCGACCGGGGTGCCGGACCTCCCCGGCGTTCTCGTGGGGCGGGTGGAGGGCGCTTCACCCGCGGCGCGGGACCGGCGTGCCAGGGGCGTCTCCCCGTGGCTCCGGAGGGGTGGGGTCCGTGGGGGATGGGTGAGGTGAGGTGAGGGGGACACGTCGGGAACCGCATGCGGTCCTCGACGAGAGCACGGGAGCGTGCACGGGGCGGGAGCCCGCCAATACCCATGGGTGATCCGCATCTGGCGCTTGCGGATCGAGGTCACGGCCCGGTTGCGCCGGGATCACGCGGCGATCACGGCAGTCGGGGTGAGTGGGTGAGTCCCGGAGCGGGGTGGTGGGTGTGCTCGGGGTGCAATGAGCGATTAACCCGTGCTCTTTCCCGAGGGCCATTCATAGCCTTCTTGCGTCTCCAGCCGACGCGCACCGGTCGTCGGCAGCACCGCTCCCGGCCCCCGAGAGGATCCTCATGTCATCCCGTACCAGTGTCGTCCGCCGCTCGCTCAGCATCGCGGGTGCCACCGCCGTCGCCCTCACGATCACCGCCGCCCCCGCGCTCGCGAGCGTGTCCAACCTCGACGACGGCGGCGCCCCGCAGAGCACGTCGACGGTCCCGGACGACCAGAAGACCGTCACCGTGACGTCGACACAGGAGACGACGACCCCCGTCGACACGGGCAACGGCTCCGTCATCCCCGACGACCAGCCCTCGACCGAGCCCAGCACGCGGGCCACGGAGCCGAGCACTGAGCCCAGCACTGAGCCGTCCACCGAGCCCGCAACGCAGACCAGCGCGCCGGCCACCACCGAGCCCTCCACGACGCCGACCACTCCGGGCAACGGCTCCGTCATCCCCGACGACCAGCCCAGCAGCGAGCCGAGCACCGAGCCCAGCAGCGAGCCGAGCACCGGGCCGTCCACCGAGCCGAGCACCGAGCCGAGCACCGAGCCGTCCACCGAGCCCACCGGTGACTGCACGACCGTCTCCACCCGCACCGTGCGTCGTCACGGCACGACCATCGTCGAGCCCACCACCGGGCCGACCGACTGCGCTACGACGCCCGCCGAGCAGCCCAGCGAGCAGCCGAGCGAGCAGCCCACTCCGGCCGCTCCGCAGGGCTCGACCACCCCGAGCTCCACGGCGCCGGACACCACGACCCCGAGTCAGGACTGCGACGCGACCCCGGCCGGCTCCACGGCGTCCTCCACCCCGGGCAGCACCACCGGCACGACGACGTCCAGCCGGACCGTTCCGGGCGCGGACTGCACGACCCTCACCGTCACTGGAAGCAACGGCTCCACGAGCGTGACCACGGGCTCCGCCCCGGCAGCCTCCAGCACCGCGACCGGTGCCGTTGACGAGGACTCCCTCGCTCACACCGGTGCCATGACCGAGGTCCTGCTCGGCACGGCCGGCGTCCTCCTCATCGCCGGCGGCGCCCTCACGACGGCCCGCCGTCGTGCCTGACGCCGCCCGCGGCGGCACCGCGGTCCCGGGACCGACAGTCCCGGATCACCGCGGCCCGGTGGGGAGGCGCACCGCCTCGCAGGTCCGGATCGGGATCAGGACGGCGACAGCCCCGACCGCACGACGCGGCCACGACAGCACTCGCTGATCACCGACGCCACGGGGCGGGGAGGAGCACGGTTGTGCTCCTCCCCGCCCCGTCGGTGTCTCCGCAGGCGGATGGTCCTGAGCCGGTCAGCCCCAGTCCTCGTCGGCGGCTCCACGGGCAGAGCGGCGGCGCATGACGCCGGCGGCGACGAGACCGGCCCCCGCCAGGCACAGCGGCATCGAGGCCACCCACAGCACTGAGGAGACGCCGGCCAGCGCCGACGACTGCGCGAGCACAGGAGCCACGGCCCCCAGCACGAGGACGACGAGCCCGATGACGACGAGCCGCGTCCCCGAGGCGCGGCGGGCGCGCAGCCGGGCGAGCGCCGAGGTGCTCAGCGGGGCGGAGGAGGTCGTGGGGGTCTGCGAGCTCATGGGGTCATCCTGCACCCGCGGCCGGGGTGTCCCGTCAGTTGCCCATGACGAAGGCCGTGCGCGTGACGGCGCCCTCGCTCAGGTCCGTCACCAGCACCCGCGAGACGCTCGCCCACCGCGGCCCCCGGTGCAGCCACCCGATGAGCTCCCCGACGGCGAGTGAGGGGCCCTTGGCGAGGACCTCGACGTCGCCGTCGTCGAGGTTGCGGACCTCTCCGACCAGGCCGAGGCGCTCGCCCTCCTCCATGCACGACCAGCGGAAGCCGACGCCCTGGACGCGGCCCGAGACGAGGGCGTGGATCGTGCGGGTCGATGATGCTGCGGATGACGAGTCGGCCGGTGTGCTCATACGACCATCCTCGCAGGTGGGACCGCTCCGGACGCCGGAAGTGAGCCGCCTCGCGGGCCGATACCCTGGCGCCGTGCCGCATCCCGCCGACAACGACCCTGACGACCCCATGAACCCTCGCGCCCCCCATAAGGGCCCCGCCCCCCACCCCGGACCGGGCGCCAGAGGCGCCCAGGCGCCGACGTCCCGACGACGGGGGCCCTCCCGGCGTCGCCTCCTCGAGGGTCTGCTGGGCGGCGCGGCCGTCGTCGGGGGCGGAGTCGTCCTGGCCTCCTGCACGGGCGCCGGCGGCGGATCCGGCGCCTCCGGGAGCGCCTCGCCGACCACCAAGCCGGGAGCCACCGTGGCCGAGCTCGAGCCCACCGTCTACGACGCCTCCGACCCCTACCGCCCGCTGTACCACTACAGCCCTGCCAGTGGGGACATGGCAGACCCGAACGGGCTCCTCGCCGACGACGGCACCTTCCACCTCTTCCACCAGACCTGGGGCACCTGGGTCCACGCCACCTCCACCGACCTCATGGCCTGGAAGGACCAGGGCGTCGCCCTCGAGCACGACGACCTCGGGCAGGCCATGTCCGGCAGCGCCGTCGTCGACGCCGACAACGCCTCCGGCCTCGTCGAGGGCGGCGGCATCCTCGCCTTCTACACCTCGACGGTGGGCGGTGAGGCGCCCTCCGTCGCCTACTCCGCCGACGGCGGCTCCACGTGGCAGCGCTACGACGGCGACCCGGTCATCACCAACGACGGCCGCACCGACTTCCGCGACCCCAAGGTGTTCCGCCACGAGGACTCCGGCGCCTGGGTCATGGTCATCTCCGCCGGCGACCACGTCGAGATCCACCGCTCCACCGACCTGCTCACCTGGGAGCACGCCTCCGACGTCGGCGCCGACGTCGGGCTCCACTCGGCCGTCTGGGAGTGCCCCGACCTCTTCCCTCTCGAGGACCCCTCGGGCGCCACGCGCTGGCTCCTCCACGTCTCCGTCGGCGCCTCGGAGGAGACCGAGGGCTCGACCGCGCAGCACCTCCTCGGCGACTTCGACGGCACCACCTTCACGCCCTCGGACACAACCGTGCAAGTCACCGACGCCGGCCAGGACTTCTACGCAGCCCAGTCCTTCGAGAACCTCTCCGGGCGCCGCGTCTGGATGGCCTGGGCCGGCAACTGGAGCTACCCCTACGACCTGCCCACGGGGGACTGACACGGGGAGATGAGCGTCCCGCGCGAGCTCTCCCTCGTCACCGTCGCCGGGCGGACCGTCCTCGCCCAGACCCCCGTCGCCGAGCTCGAGGCCTACCACGGCGACGTCCTCGACGTCGCCTGCACCACCGTCACCGACGACTCCGCCGTCATCGGAGTCGGCCGCAGCCTCGACATGACCCTCGAGCTCGACGTCTCCCAGGCCACGAAGGCCTGGGTGAGCGTCGCCCGCGGGACCGTCGACGGGGCCCTCCAGGAGGTGCTCGTCGGCGTCGACCGGTCCGCCAAGCAGCTCTTCCTCAACCGCGAGGCCTCCGGCGTCACGACCGTCTCCGGCTCGAACAGCCCCGAGACCGACTTCGCCCTCGCCCGCTTCGTCGACTACGAGCCCGTCGACGACCGCGTCCGCCTGCGGATCCTCCTGGACCGCTCCAGCCTCGAGGTCTTCGTCGACGACGGCGCCCCGGCCGCCACGCTGCTCGTCCTCAACGACCCCGGCGCCCAGGACGTCGCCGTCGGCGCCGACGGCACCGTCACGGTCGTCTCCGGGACGCTCACGACCATGGGGGACGCCATGGGACGCGACTGACCGCCACGACCACGACGAGGGGCGCCCCGCAGGATCTCTCCTGCGGGGCGCCCCGTGCGTGGTCGGTGCCCGGCCGCCGGCCGGATCCGTTCGGCGGATCAGCGCTCGTCGTAGCCCGGGTTGTAGGCCTTGTTGGCCGGGATGTCCCCGAAGCCGCCGAGGCCGTTCGTGCCGTAGCTGCGGTCGACGCTGGTCGTCGTGCCGGTGATGTTCAGCTTGACGGTCGGGGCGAGGGAGCCGCCGCGGACCGGGTTGCCGTCGTGGTTGCCGCCGATGGAGTCGATGAAGGACTCCACGAGGCCGCCGGGCTGGATGTAGTGCGAGTACGACTGGTAGGCGTACGGGCTCTGGTTCCAGTCGGGGGCGTAGGGCGAGCCGGCCGCGTAGTTGAGGTTGATCGGGTTCGCCAGCGCGATGCCCGTGTTCTCGTTGAGCGGCTGGTAGTCGGAGCGGACGCCGTCGCCGACGAAGCCGTAGACGCCCTCAGGGCCCATCATGCCGGAGGCGTAGGTCGAGCGGTGCGAGATCGTGAAGAGGTAGGACTTGCCGTCCTTGAAGTAGATCTGCGGGCGCTCGGTCTGGTCGTTGACGCAGTTGCCGGAGAGGATCGGCGGGAGGAACCTCCACTTCGTCATCGCCTTGTTCTCGCTCACCGCGAGACCGACGTTGGCGAGCTGGTAGTAGGCGCCGGCCTCGTTGACCTCGTCGACCGTCCCGGCCTCGGGGTCGCCGTCCTGGTAGCCCAGGTCCTCGGCGGTGCAGGTCGCGGCCGTCGTGCTCTGGCCGTGGGCCGCGATGATGGAGGTGTCCTCACCCGCGCGGGCGTAGGCCGTGTTGCCCTCGAAGACCATGTAGGTGTTCGTGTCCGAGGGGTTCGTCTGGTCGACGAAGCTGAAGGGGTCGCGGAAGGAGAGGTACTGGTTCTGGTAGCGCGACTGGTAGTACTTGCCGTCAGGCGTGAGCAGGTCGTGCTGGTCGCGGAAACCGGTGAGCCACACGCCGTTCTCGTCGGCGTGGATGCGGCCCTCGGACTGGACGATGTGCGGGTCCTGGGGCTTGTAGTCCGTGCCGTCGCTCATGAGGTAGCCGGCGTCCGAGGTCGGCTCGCGGTAGAAGGCGACCGCCGTGTAGAACATGCGGATCTTGTTCGAGTTCGGCATGAGACGGGCCGAGCCGGACCACTCGGTCTGGTGGGAGAAGGACTGGTCGGCGAAGACCGACCCGGAGGCGCCGTCGGGGAAGACGTGGCCGCCGCAGATCCAGCCGCCGTTCGAGGAGCTCGCGCCGTCGGCCGAGGAGGTCGTCGTGCCGGCCTTGCGGTAGAAGAAGCCCATGCGGGCGTTGGTGTGGCGGTCGTCGAAGGAGTCGCCGGCGTTCCGGTCCGCGACGAGCGAGAAGATGATCTCCCAGCCGTTGTACGAGATCTGGTTGGCGTGGTCGTCAGTGAGCGTCCAGGTGTCCCAGACCCACACCTCGTCCGAGTTCGTGGCCGGGAAGCCGTTCGAGATCTCGGGCATGGTGAGGTACTCGGGCAGCGAGGACTCGCCGGAGGCCGCGTCCGGGTTGGACAGGCGCTGGATCTGCATGGCGTCGGCGCGGGTCCACTTGGCGGTGAAGTCGTCCGTCGTGGAGTAGGCCTGCTGCGAGTGCTCGGTGGCGTTCGGCCAGCCCTCGTGCTCGGGGACGAAGCCCTCGGCGGCGACGGGCTGCTCCTCGGCGTCGGCGGCCGCGTCGGCGGCGGCCTCGGTGGCGTCGGCGGTGGCCCCGTCAGTGGCAGCCTCGGTGGCCTCGGCGCTGGGGGAGCTCGTGGCGGTCGCGGACGCGGTGGCGCTCGCGGTGGGGGTCGGGTCGGCGGCCGTGGCGGTGCCGCCGGTGAGGATGAGTGACAGTGAGAGGGCCGCGAAGGCGCTGGCTCGCCAGTACCTGCGGTGGACGACCTGGGACACGGTCGGTTCCTTTGCTTGAGAGGGGTAGGGCGCCCTCGTGCGCTGTCGCGCCGACGACGGTGCGTCGACGCGATGGGCACCGGTCGCAGGGTGCGGTCGGTGCGGGCTCTCCGGTCAGCACCGTAACCGAGCCGTGACCTGCGCCGATGTCTCGTGGACGCTTCTCGAGCCTCCGTCCTGCAGTGTGCGGACCCGTGCGGATTGCATGAACCCGGTTGCCAGGACTGATCTGAGCCACCTCACTTGTACTTCCGTCACGAAAGGGTCACAGTCGGCCCGTTCTTCGTGAGCTGCCGGGCCCTCCACCCCACCCCGCAGATCCCACGGCCCCGTCACCGCCCTGCGTGTCACGGCTCGGAGGATGAGTGGCGCCGTGATGACAATCGGAGACAACAGTGAACAACTCCCTTCCCACCGCGCGCCGCGGCAGGGTCCTCCTGCCCGCCGTCGCGGCGATCGCGGCCTCGCTGGCGCTCGCGGCGCCCGCGGTCGCGTCGGACGGCCAGTCCGCCTCGACGCTGCGCGACACCTCGACCACCAACGCGCAGAGCCTCGCCCAGGCCATCGCCGCCGACGCCGACGTCAGCAACGCCAAGGTCACCGGCGTCGACGTCCAGGCGGGCCGCGTCACCGGCCTGCCGGCCGGGTACTTCTCCCAGGACTCGGTCGCCCTGAGCACCGGCTCCCTCATCGCCGCCGCTCCCCAGGCCGACTCGGACACCGACTTCGAGTACTCCAGCGTCCTCGGCCCGAACCAGGCCTTGGGCGCCACCGGCGACCTCGGAGGCGACGGCGACGACGCCCTGACCGAGCTCGCCGGCGACGACACCTACGACGCCACGACCCTCGAGTTCGACGTCGTGCCCACCGGCAAGGTCCTCAACCTCGCCTACCAGTTCGGCTCCGAGGAGTACGCGGGCGACGGCGGCTCCGCCGTCGGCAACCCCAACCACGGCTCCTGGGAGTCCCAGGGCTACACCGACGTCCTGTCGATCACGGTTGACGGCACCGAGTGCGCCCTCGTCCCGGGCACGAAGGACCTCGTCTCCGCCGCGACCGTCAACGAGAAGACGAACGCGACGTACTACACGGCGAACGTCTCCGGCCACGACCTGGGCGACATCGACACCGAGATGAACGGCTTCACCTCCAAGCTCGAGTGCTCCCAGCCCGTGACCGTGGGCAAGGCCGTGCACGTGCGCATCGCCCTCGCCGACGTCGTCGACGGCCAGCTCGACTCGAGCGTCCTGCTGCCGGCCGGCGGCCTGACCTCCTCCGACGAGGTCAGCGCCTCCGAGACCGCCGCCGCCGGGGCCACCCCGACGTCGTCCGCGGCGACCACGGCCACGACGGGCTCCTCGTCCGGCTCCGGCGAGGCCGCCTCCTCCACGGGCTCCGCGACCGGCAAGGCCGCTGCGGCCGGCACGTCCAGCACCTCCGGGCGCGGCTCCGGGCCGCTCGCCCACACCGGGACCGCGGCCGTCGCGATCCTCGGCGCCGCCGTCGTGCTCGTCGGCGCGGGCGTCCTCGCCCGCCGTCGCGCCCACTGAGGTCCCACGCGTCCGCTGACAGCGCGGACGGCCCCGCGCGGGCCGGGGAGGTGCGACCCCCGACCGCACCGGGTCCCGACGGGCCCCGTCACCACCGGTGACGGGGCCCGTTCGTGTCCCCGGTCGGGAGCTCCCGGGCGTGCCACGTACCCTGACGCCATGCGCATCACGACCGTCAACGTCAACGGGATCAGGGCCGCGGCCCGCAAGGGTATGGGGGAGTGGCTCGCCGCCACAGCCCCCGACGTCCTTCTGCTGGAGGAGGTGCGCGCCGACGAGGAGACCGCGGCAGCGCTCCTGCCCGGCTACGAGTCCGTCATCTGGCCCTGCCGCGTCAAGGGGCGCGCCGGCGTCGGCGTCGCCGTCCGGGACGGGGGCCCGTACCGGCTCGGGGAGGTTCGCCGCGGCGTCGCCCCGGAGGGCGCTGACGAGCCCGACGTCGACTCCGGACGTTGGCTCGAGGTCGATCTCGACCCCGCGGGGGACACGAGCGAGGCAGCGGGCTCCACGTCCCTGACCGTCATCGCCGCCTACCTCCACTCCGGCCAGGTCGGCACCCCCAAGCTCGACCAGAAGCTCGCCCACCTCGAGCTCGTCGACGCCCGCATGAGCGAGTTCCTCACCGCGCAGGCCGCCGGCGGTCGTGAGGTCGTCATGGCCGGCGACCTCAACGTCGTCCGCTCCGAGCGCGACATCAAGAACTGGCGCCCCAACCACAACAAGGTCTCCGGCGTCCTCGACGTCGAGATCGCGCACCTCGAGGGCTGGTTCGAGCAGGGCTGGACCGACGTCGCCCGCTCGCTCGCCCCCGAGGCGCAGGGGCCGTACACGTGGTGGTCCCAGCGCGGGAAGGCCTTCGACAACGACGCAGGCTGGCGCATCGACTACCAGGTGGCCACGCCGGGCGTCGCCGCCGCCGCGCGCACCGCGACGGTGGGCCGGGCGACGAGCTACGACGGCCGCTGGTCCGACCACGCGCCCCTCACCGTCGACTACGAGCTGTAACCGCCGTCGACCGTCAACGCACCGCTCGACCGCCTGATTTCGAGGAACCAGACGGTCGACGGGTGCATCGACGGTCGACCGGGGCGGGGAGGGCCGCCGCTCAGTAGCGGATCGCGTCGATGGGGCGGATCCGCACCGCGACGATCGCCGGGATGAGGCCCGCCAGGGCGCCGACGCCGGTCGCCGCTGCCAGCCCGATGAGCGCGGCGCTCATCGGGAAGGGCGGGCGCGTCGGTACCGGCATCCCGAAGATCGCCTCGAGCGGCACGACCCGCATCGCCACGATCGCGACCCCGATGCCGATGACGCCGGCGACGACCGTCGCGACGACGGACTCGAGCATGATCGAGAAGAAGATCCGCCGGCTCGTCGCCCCGAAGGAGCGCCGCACGCCGATCTCGTGGATCCTCTGGCGCACCGTCACGAGCGAGATGTTGACCAGGCCGAGGGCTCCCAGGACCATGATGAAGACGCCGGCACCCGTGACGACGAGCGTGAAGGTCCGCCCGAAGTCCTGATGGTCCTCCATCTCGTTGGACGTCGCCTGCGTCGCACCGTGCCCGAGGACGCCGTCGAAGTAGCTCGTGGCGAGCTGCTCCATCTCGGCGCCGCGGCCCTCGCCGGCCCACACCTCGAAGGTCGCCGACGCCGCGCCGGAAGCGGTCGAGGAGTCCGCCGTCGACGCCGTGCGACGGAGCGCCTCGTACGGGCCGGCCAGGACGTAGGCCGTGAGGGAGTCGGTGCAGGTGCCGTTCGCGTCGCAGGTCTGGCCGGCCGTCGAGGAATCGATCGTTCCGACGATCGTGTACGTCGTGCGCGCCGGGGACAGCCCGTGCACCCGGACCGGCTGCGTGAGCGCGTCGATGCCCATGGTGTCGAGGACCGACTGGCTCACGACCATCGAGGGGGACATGTCGTCCTCGTCGTCCGCCGTGAACCAGCGGCCGGAGACGACCTGGACGCGGTGGAGGATGCCGTAGCCGGCCGTGACGACGGTGGCGTCGACCTTGGCGGGACCGTCACCGAGGTCGAGGCGCAGGGAGTCCTGGTAGGAGCGCGCCCAACGGGTCACCTCGTAGCGCTTGACGAAGTCGGCCTCCGCCGCGGTGATCCGCTCGGTGCTCGCGCTGGTGCCCGTGCCGGAGCCGTCCGAGCCTGCGGAGGCGTCGGTGCTGCCCGAACTGGTGGTCGTGCCCGAGCCGTCGGGCGTGCCGGTGCCGTCCCCGGAGCCGGTCGGGGACAGCGTCACCTGAACCGTGCCGGGACGCCCGTTCCACTGCGCCATCATGTCGTTCTGCACGACCTGGGAGACCTGCCCGAAGGCGATGACGAAGGTCATCGCGGCCACCGCGACCCCGACGCCGATGAGGGAGAGCAGCACCCGCAGGCGTCCGACGCGCAGCTGGGTCCATGCCTCGACGAGGGCGCCGACGACGCCCGTTCCCCACGCGCTCATGACGCGGCTCCCGCCACGGCGAGGTCGTCGAGGGAGCGCGGGGCGGCGGACTCGAGCTCGATGGGCTGGAGCCGTCCGCCCTCGAGGCGGTAGCGGGTTCTGGCCCGCGCGGCGACGGCGAGGTCGTGCGTGATGACGACGAGCGCGGCGCCCGTCTCGCGGCACTGCTCCTCGAGGAGCTCCATGACGGACGTGCCCGTGTCGACGTCGAGAGCGCCGGTGGGCTCGTCCGCGAGGATGACGCGAGGGCGGCGGGCGAGGGTCCGGGCTATGGCCACGCGCTGCTGCTCGCCGCCGGAGAGCCGGTCGATCCGCGACCCGGTCCGGTCGGCCAGGCCGACGGCGGCCAGCAGTGAGTCGGCGCGGGACGTGCGCCCCCAGAAGGCCCGCCCGCGGTCGTAGAGGAGGGGCGCGGCGACGTTCTCCGTCGTCGTGAGCCCCGGGATGAGGTTGAAGGACTGGAAGACGAAGCCGAAGGTCTCCCCGCGCAGCCGGGCCCGGCGGGACTCGGACAGGTGGGCGGCGTCGGCGCCGTCGACGAGGTACTCGCCCTCGCTCGGGGTGTCGATGAGGCCGAGGATGTTGAGCAGGGTCGACTTGCCGGTGCCGGAGCGTCCGACGACGGCGACGTGCTCGCCGGGGGCGACGTCGAGGTCGACGCCGGTGAGGATGGTCAGCGGGTCGGCGTCGGGCACCTGAAAGGTGCGGGTGACGCCGCGCAGGCTCAGGAGCGGCGCGCTCACAGGTACTCCTGGCCCTTCTCGTCGTAGCAAGCGTACTCGTCGCAGGTGTTGGGCTCCCCGGTGCGGGTCGTGTCCTTGCCTGGGACGAAGAGGAGGACCGTCTCGCCCTCCTTGAGACCGTCGGTGACCTGGACGTTGGTGCCGTCGTTGACGCCGAGCGTCACGTCGCGCTTCTCGGCCTTGTCGGCGTCGCCGTCGGCCGGGACGACCCACACCTCGCCCTTGCCAGTGGAGCCCTCGACGGCCGTGACGGGCACGAGGACCGCGCCCGTGGCGGAACCGGCGTCGATGCCGATCGTGACGGGCAGGCCGGGGAAGACCTTCTGGTCGGAGGGGATGGGGCAGCGCACCTCGACGCTCGTGCCGTCGCCCTGGGTCGTCGTCGTGGCGCCGTCGGCGTCGGTGGTCGTCTGGGAGGTGGGCTTGGTGCCGATGGTCAGGCCCGTGCAGTCGAAGGGCGCCGGGCCGCCGTCGAGGGTGAGGGAGGCGGTCTTCGGAGCGTTGGTGAGCTGGTACTGCTGCGAGGGTGTGATGGTGCCCGTCGCGGAGTAGGTGCCCGGGGTGACGGTGGCGAGGACGTCACCCACGGCGGTCTCCTGGTCCTCGAGGACCTTGAGCGAGACGGTGCCCGCAGCGGGCGAGTAGACGGTCGCCCACGTGACCTTGTCGGCGACCGGGGTGGTCACCTCGTTCCCGTCCTCATCGGTGGAGACGGCCGGGTCCTGGGGCTCGACCTTCTTGAGGTAGACGAGCGGCTCGCCCTTCGTGACGGTGGCGCCCTCGGACACCGCGAAGGAGTCGACGCTTCCGGCGAGCGTCGCGGGGGCGTTGACGGCGGCGTCCTGGACCACCTGGCCCTTGACGTCGATCGTGTTGGAGACGTCGCCGACGGTGGCGGTCGTCGTCTGGGCGGCGATCTCGAAGCCGGCGCTCGGCCCGGTGGTCGCCTCCTGCCCGGAGGACGGGAAGAAGGCGATCTTGGTGAGGGCGACGGCGATGACGAGGGCGATGAGGACCTTGAGGGTCGGGAGCACGAATCGCTTCACGGCTCACTCCGTAGTGAGGGGGGGACGGTACCCCATGAGCCTAGATCTGGCCGTTGCCGACCCGGATCGTCCTGCGGGATGACATCGGTCCCGGGTCCTCCCTGAGGCGGTGGTGGGGGAGGTTCCGGAGGCCTCCCGCGCGGTGCTCCGGTGGCCGCGGGCGCCGTCGACCGTCAGAAGCGCGCTCGACCGCCTGACTTCCAGGAATCAGGCGGTCGAGCGGTGCGTTGACGGTCGAGCCGAGTGGGGAGCGGAGGCGCTCAGGCGACGCGGCCGGCGGGGGCCGACGGCGTCGCGTCGAGGAAGGCCGGCTCGTTGAAGCCGTGCTCCGCGTAGGCGGCGACGATCCCGCGGGCCACCTCGTCGACGCGGCCGGCGTCCACGAGGGCGATGGCCGATCCGCCGAAGCCGCCGCCCGTCATCCGGGCGCCGTGGGCGCCGAGCGCCCGGGCGGTGTCGACGGCGACGTCGAGCTCGGGGCAGGTGCACTCGTAGTCGTCTCGCAGGGAGTCGTGGCTGCCGTTCATGAGGGTGCCGACCTCGGCCAGCTTCGCGCCGGCGAGCGGCGACCCGTCCTGGAGGAGGTCGACGAGGCGGCGGGTCCGGTCGATCTCGGTGACGACGTGGCGGGTGCGGCGCACGAGCACCTCGGCGTCGGCGTCCCCGGAGGCGGCCAGGCGATCGAGGGCCTCGGGGAGCGCGCTCGCGGGCACGTCCGCGAGGAGCCCGACGCCCAGCAGCTCCGCGGAGCGCTCGCAGGAGGCGCGGCGGGCGCCGTACTGGCCGTCGACGAGCGAGTGCTTCGCCTTGGTGTCGATGACGAGGAGGGCGAGGCCCGCCTCCGCGAGGTCGAAGGGGACCTGAGTGGTGGAGCCGTCGCGGCAGTCGAGCTCGAGGGCGTGCCCGGCGGCGCAGCGCATCGAGGCGGACTGGTCCATGCCGCCGGTGGGCGCGCCGGCCACCTCGTTCTCGGCGCGGACGCAGGCGGTGACGAGGTGGGCGCGGCCGGCGTCGTCGGGCTCGGTCGGCGTGCCGGCCAGCCCGAGCCCGGCGACCTCGTCGAGGGCGACCGCCGTGGCGCACTCGAGGGCGGCGGAGGAGGACAGGCCTCCGCCGAGCGGTACGCAGGAGTAGAGGGCGGCGTCGAAGCCGGGCAGCGGGCCGAGACCGTCCTGCTCGAGGGCCCAGGCGACGCCCGCGACGTAGGCGTTCCAGTGCCGGACCTCGCCGGGCGTGCCCTTGGGGCCGATGGCGTCGAGGTCGAGGACGTCGACGGCGTCGCGCGTCTGCGGGGAGACGAGCCGGATGGTGCGGTCCTCGCGGCGGCGCAGCGCGAGGAAGGCGCGGTGCGGCAGGGCGATGGGAAGGGCGAGGCCCCCGTTGTAGTCCGTGTGCTCGCCGATAACGTTGACGCGCCCCGGCGCGTACCAGACGCCGTCGGGCTCGGCGTCGAAGGCCTCGCGGAAGAGCTCCGCGGCGAGCCGCGGTCCCTCCTCGTCGGAGAGGGCGGGGGAGAAGACGGGGGCGGTGGGAGCGACGGTGCTCACGGAGGCGTCAGTCATGGGCCGAGCCTATCCACGATCGGGCGGACGGGGGGATCAGTGACTCTTCGGTGGTGCCGTGGACGCACGGACGATGAGCTCGGTGGGGATCATGATCCTGCGGGAGCCGTCCGCCGTGCCTGACTCGATCTGCTCGGCGACGAGATCGACCATCGTCGCCCCTGCTCTGTGGAAGTCGATTCGGACCGTCGTGAGCGGGGGCGTGAGGAACGCGCTGACGGCCAGGTCGTCGATGCCGATGACGGAGACGTCACGGGGGACGACTCGTCCCTGCTCGTGGAGCCTGCGGATGAGGCCGGTGGCGACCTCGTCGTTCGCGCACAGGACAGCGGTCACGTCCGGCCGCGAGAGCTCCAGACCGGCTCTGTACCCGTCCCGGGCCTCCCAACCCCCGATGACGGGTTCGGGGACGGGCCGGTTGCGCTGCTCGAGGCGGGAGCGCCACGAACTCCTCCGGAGCAAGGCCGACTGGGAGTCCGAGGGTCCTGTCACGTGGTGGACCGTGCGGTGTCCGAGGTCGAGTAGATGGTCGACGGCAGCATACACACCGTGCACCTGATCCGCCGACGCCGATGGGTAGTAGCCCACGAGCGCTGAGTCGGAAGAGGCGATTGCGAGCGACGGCGGCAGGGCGAGGTGCTCGACGGTCGCACGGCCGGACTGAACGATGACCAGCCCCTCGATGGGCTGACGCACGAGGTCCGCCACGGCAGTGTGAACCTCCTCCGCCTCGGGGTGCGCCACCTGGGTGACCGTCACGGTGAATCCGCGTGCTCGGGCGGTGGTGAGCACTCCTGCGAGGGTGCGGGCCTCGCCGGTTCGCTCAACCTGCTGAGTGAGGACGCCGATCGTGTGGTACGAGCCTGAACGCAGTGCCCTGGCAGCGCGATTGGGCACGTACCCGAGCTGTCGCATGGCTGCCTCGACCTTGGATCGTGTGGTGGGGCGGACCTTGTCAGAACCGCGCGAGACGCGGGAGACCGTCTGCGGAGAGACTCCTGCGAGTCGGGCGACGTCGTTGATGGACGCAGGACGCCCTGCCTTGCTCGGGTCGGCAGGGATAGGGGGCATGTGCCGACCATAGTTCCCCGAGGTGCGCCGGGACGCTGGCGCGCCGTGGCTGCGCTCGCCGGCTGGATGAGAAGTGGCGACGTCGCCATTGATGATATCGGAATTGATAGTGCTGTAATCACTTGACACAAGTCATTTGCTGAATCCAGAATGGTCACGTCGCCACGACGAGGCGACACTCTCCAAGGACATGGCAGCGTCGCCGCCCGGGCGGCTGCCGACTCGGCCGATAGGAACGCCAATGGCGATCGTTCCCCGCTACTGGGAGGACCTCGAGGTTCTCCATGAGAACACCCTGCCCGCACGTGCCTACTACGTCCCAGACTCCCCGGGCCACCTCCGCGACGTCATCGCGCGTGAGGCCTCGGACCGCTTCCAGAGCCTCAACGGCACGTGGTCGGTGCGCTACGTGCCCTCCGTCCATGACCTCACGGAACGCTTCTGGGAGCCCGGCGCTCAGCGTGAGGGCTTCGTCGACCACCAGGTACCCGGCACGTGGCAGTACCAGGGGCTCGACGCCCACCACTACACGAACGTCCGCTACCCCATTCCCCTGGACCCGCCCTACGTCCCCCAGGACAACCCCGCTGGGGCCTACGTCACCACCTTCGAGCACGCGGTCAACCCGGAGGCCCCGACGACGACCCTCGTCTTCGAGGGGGTCGACTCGTGCTTCTACGTCTGGGTGAACGGCACCTACGTCGGCTACTCCCAGGTGTCCCACGCCACGAGCGAGTTCGACGTCACCGAGCTCCTGCTGGAGGGGCGCAACGAGCTCGCGGTGCTGGTGCTCAAGTGGTGCGACGGTACCTATCTCGAGGATCAGGACAAGTTCCGCACCAGCGGCATCATCCGTGACGTCTACTTGCTGGACCGCCCCCGCGACGTCCTCGTCGACTACGTCGTGACCACCACCCTCAGTGACGAAGGCGCTCACGTCCAGGTCCGCGGCGCCTTCCGCGGCCAGCCGGTCCCGGTCACGCTCACCCTGAGTGACGCTCGCGGCGCCGTGGTCGCGCGGGGGAGGCTCGCGCCCGGTGGCGACGACGAACACCCGTACGAGGCCGAACTCGTGGTCGAGGACCCGCACCTGTGGAACGCGGAGGATCCCTACCTCTACGACCTGGTCCTGGCCTCGCCTCAGGAGCAGGTCTGTGAACGGGTGGGTATCCGGACCGTCCGTACTGACGGGCCGGTGCTCCTGCTCAACGAGAAGCCCGTCACCCTGCGCGGCGTCAACCGCCATGACTCCGACCCTGTGACCGGTCCGGTCGTGGACCTCGCCCACATGCGACGTGATCTGCGCCTGATGAAGGAGCACAACGTCAACGCCGTGCGCTCGTCGCACTACCCCAACGACCCGCGCTTCTATCAGCTGTGCGACGAGTACGGCTTCTACGTCATGAGCGAGGCGGACAACGAGAGCCACGGCACCCAGACCCAGTACCTCGCCGACGACTCCTGGGACAACGTCGTCGAGCACTGGAACGAGCGCATCGCCAACAACCCCAAGTGGATCGAGCCGACGCTCGACCGTGTTCGCCTGTGCCTCCTCCGTGAGCGCAACCGTCCCTCGATCATCTCCTGGTCCGCCGGGAATGAGTGCGCCTACGGCTGGACCTTTGAGACGGCCCTGCTGTGGATGAAGCAGACGGATCCCACACGCGTCACCCACTACGAGTCCGCGTTCTACCGCTCGCGGGACCGGCGCTACGACTACAGCTCCATCGACCTGTACTCGCGCATGTACCCTTCGCTCGCCGAGATCCGTGACTACCTGGCCGACGGTCCCGACAAGCCGCTCATCCTGGTGGAGTACTGCCACGCCATGGGGAACGGCCCCGGCGACCTCGAGGACTACTGGGAGCTCATCCTCGATGAGCCGCGCATGTGCGGCGGCTTCGTCTGGGAGTGGTGCGACCACGCCGTCCGTGCCGGGACCACTGATGACGGACGCCCGGTCCATCTCTACGGCGGCGACCACGGCGAGCTCATCCACGACGGGAACTTCTGCGTCGACGGTCTGGTCTCTCCCGAGCGCGTTCCCCACACCGGCCTTACCGAGCTGTGGAACGTTCAGCGTCCGGCGCGCGTCACGACGGCGGACGCGCAGTCCGGCACCGTGACGATCCGCAACGTCCTGGACTTCACCGACCTGCGGGACTACGCGACCGTCACGGCCGTCCTCAGCGTCGACGGCGAGGTCGTCGCGTCGGAGCCGGTGGACCTGACCGCGCCACTGCCGCCCCACGGCGTGGCCCGGGTGGCCCTGCCAACGGCTCTCAAGCAGGCGGTCCCGGCCTCGGGGCGCTGTCACCTCACCCTCGAGTACCGCCTCCGCGCGGACGCCCCGCTCCTCGAGCCCGGCCACCTCCTGGGCTTCGACGAGATCACCGTCCCGACCGCCGACCCGCGTCCAGCGGTCCTGCGTCAGCGTGCGGACGCTCCCGCTCCGACCGGCGTGCTCGCCGTGCACGAGGACGAGGACACCGTCACATTGACGGGGGAGGGCTTCGAGTATGTCATCGACCGTCGCACCGGCATGCTCCGCTCCGCCACGGTGGGAGGCTCGCCGCTGCTCACGGCACCGACCGGGCTCAACGTGTGGCGGGCCCCGACGGACAACGACCGGCACGTCCAGGTGGAGTGGCAGCGGGCTCACTACGACCAGACGGCGACGCGCGCCTACGGGTGCCGGGTCGAGGAGATCGAGGCGGAGGTCCTCGTGACCTGTGAGGTGGGCCTCGTCGCCCCGACCGTCCAGCCCGTCCTGCGGGGCGAGGTCTCCTGGCGCTTCACGGCCGACGGTGCCGTCGGCGTGCACCTCGACCTCCACCGTGAGGCGGAGATGCCCCCGCTTCCCCGTCTGGGGCTGCGACTGTTCCTCCCGCGGGACCTCGACCGGGTCGACTACCTCGGGTACGGGCCGCAGGAGAGCTACGTCGACAAGCACCGCGGCGCCCGCTACGGGCACTACGAATCGAGTGTCAGCGATCAGGTGGAGCACTACGTGCGTCCCCAGGAGAACGGGTCCCACTGGGGGACCGACACCGTCACGCTCACGGGCGACGCCCTCGCGCTCGACGTGCTCTCACCTGCGCCCTTCTCCTTCAGCGCTCTGCCGTACACGCAGGAGGAGCTGACGATGACCGCCCACGACCACGAGCTCACGGAGTGCGGCTCCACGGTCCTGTGCCTCGACGTCGCGCACGCGGGCATCGGCTCGAACAGCTGCGGCCCCGCCCTCCTCGAGCGCTATCGCGTCACCGACGTGGACCTCGCCGCCGACCTGACCCTCGTGCCGCGCCGTCGCTGACCCGCCGGCCCCCTCTCGAGCAGTCCTTCTCCGAACACCCCCACCCGCCTCAACGCAGAGGAGCCCCCCGTGAACGAGAAGAAGTACCTCAGGTGGTACAACAAGGTCGGCTACGGAACCGGCGACATCGCCGGCAACGTCGTCTACGCCTTCCTGTCGTTCTTCGCCATGATCTACCTGACGGACGCCCAGGGAATGAACGCAGGTGTCGTCGGAACCCTCATGATGCTGTCGAAGCTGTTCGACGGCGTGTCCGACTTCATCTTCGGCGTGCTCATGGACAAGACACGATCCCGGATGGGCAAGGCCCGCCCCTGGATGTTCTGGGCGTTCTTCGGGTGCGCGGCGATGATCATCGCCATCTTCGCGATCCCGACCTCCTTGGGCGACACCGCGAAGTACGCGTGGTTCTTCATCGCGTACACGCTGCTCAACGCCGTCTTCTACACCGCGAACAACATCGCCTACGGCGCCCTGACGGCCCTCATCACGAAGAACCCCAACGAGCGCGTGCAGATGGGGTCCATCCGGTTCGTCTTCGCCTTCGGCACCAGCCTCGCCATCCAGGCCGCCACCGTCGGCGCCGTCGAGGCCATGGGGGGCGGCGCTGACGCGTGGCGCAACATCGCGATCATCTACTCCGTCGTCGGACTCCTCTCCAACACCCTGGCGGTCTTCTCGGTCCGTGAGCTGACTCCTGCCGAGCTCGCGGACGAGGGGGCCGGCGAGGCTGACTCCGCAGTCCCTCTCAAGGAGGCGCTCGGCCTCCTGATCCACAACAAGTACTACGTGCTGCTCGTCGTCATGTTCATCATGATGCAGCTCTTCGGCGCTCTCAACGGCATGGGCATCTACTTCATGACCTACGTGCTGCACGACCCGAAGCTGCTCGGCGCCTTCGCGTGGGCGTCGAACATCCCGCAGATGGTCGCCCTGCTCAGCCTGCCCTTCATCGTCGTCAAGGTCGGCAACATGCAGAAGGTGTCCCTGTGGGGCTACGGCATCGCCATCGTCGCCCGCATCGGGATCATCATCGGTGGCTACATGACCAACGTGCCCGTCATGCTCGTCTTCACCGCGATCGCCATGCTCGGCACCTCCGCTCTCCAGGGCACCCTCACCGCCCTCATCGCGGAGGCCAGCGAACACACCTATCTCACGTCCGGCAAGCGCCTCGACGGCCTCATGTTCTCCTGCACCTCCCTCGGTACGAAGCTCGGAGGCGGGCTCGGAACCGCCCTGACCGGCTGGCTCCTCAGTGCGGCGGGCTACGTCTCCACGACCGCCGGGAAGGCCGTCGATCAGCCCGAATCGGTCATCACCATGCTGCAGTTCGCCTACCTCTGGCTCCCGACGATCATCGTCATCGTCATCGCCGGGATCGTCACCCTCGTCGACGTCGAGGCGGTCAACCATCGCCTGCGTGACGCGGCGGCCGAGAGGGTCGAGGCGATCAAGGTATGAGCGAGGACAACCTCACACCCGCCGCCCTCGAGGCGGCAGGCGCCCTGGGCGGCTCCCCGGACCCGGGTTACACCTGGCCGATTGAGCCCGAGGTGCGGGCGAACCTCGAGGCCTGGCGCGACATGAAGTTCGGCGTCATCATCCACTGGGGCATCTACTCCGCCATAGGCCAGGGAGGGTCGTGGTCGCTCCACCGCGACGACCTTGGATGGTTCACAGACCCGCCCGCCGACTGGAACGGCACCGACGCCGCTTACCAGGACTGGTACTACGACCAGGCCCGGACCTTCGTCGGTGAGGAGTTCGACGCCTCCGAGTGGGCTAGGCTCTGCGCCGACGCCGGCATGCGCTACTGCGTCTTCACGACGAAGCACCATGACGGCTTCTGCATGTACGACTCCCACTACACGAACCTCAAGTCGACCTCGGAGTCCTCGGGCCTGCGCCGCGACGTACTGCGTGAGGTATGCGACGCCTTCCGGGAGGAGGGCCTCACCATGGGCGCCTACTTCTCGCTGGCGGACTGGTCCCGTGCCGAGTACTGGGACCGTGCTCTACCGATTCGCGACCGCTTTCACAACTACGACATCGCGGCCAGGCCGCGTGCCTGGGAGAGGTTCAAGGACTTCACGCGGGACCAGCTCGAGGAGGTCGTCGAGGGCTACGGACCCTTCAACATGGTCTGGCTCGACGCCGGATGGGTGCGCGAGCCTCACGAACCGATCGGGATGGAGAAGATCGCCGCCACCCTGCGTGCGCACGATCCCGGGCTCATGATCGTGCACCGTGAGGTCCACGGTCCGTTCGAGAACTACCGCACCCCCGAGCAGGAGATCCCCGACGACATTCTCCACTACCCGTGGGAGTCCTGCATGACACTCCAGCGGGAGTGGTGCGCGATGTCCCGAGACGAGGCCTCCAAGCCCGTCGAGGAGATCGTCGCGAACCTCGTGCGGATCGTTGCTCGTGGAGGCAACTACCTTCTGGGAATCGGGCTTGACGCCACCGGCCACATGCCCGACTCGGTTCGCGACTCGCTTGAGCGAATCGGCACCTGGATGACCGCGTGCGGCGAGGGCGTCTACGGCACCCGGGTCCCTGAGGACCCGCCGCAGGTCGAGTCCCTGGACGGGGCAATCAGCTGGTACCTCACGGAGAAGCCGCAGGAGGCGGGCACGGCCCTCTACGCCTTCGGGATCCCGGCAGAGGGGCGAGAGCTGGATGCAACCAGCCTGCGTGTGGACCGTCCGGTTGGCGCCGTAACCCTGCTCGGCTCGGACGGCCGCAGCCTGGCCCTCGACGAGTCCTCGGGCCGGATCGAGGTCCCTGCCTCGCCCACGCAGGGCGCCGTGGGGCTGCGGATCGAGCTGGCCTGACCCTCTCGCACCCGCGGAGGGCCTGGAGCGCCTCGTCGTTCCACGCCCTCCGCGCACGGGGCGGGCTCAGGCCGCGGCGAGGGCGCTAGCCGCGGACGCGGCGCCGCGTCCGCGGCCCGTCACGCCAGAGCCGCCGGGCCTCACGGGCGCGGTGACAGCGCGGGCACCGTCGTCGTGGGCGCAGGCGCGTCGCCGCGGTGTCGGGACCAAGTGCCCAGGTGGGGATACCCTTGGAGCGCCGTCGGAACGTGCTCAGCGTCCCGGCGGGCGCCGACGGGGCTCCGTTCCGCGGTGACCCCGAACGCGCCCGAACCCTGGGAGGAGACGAGCCATGGACCTCCCGACGCCGTCGCCCCAGCAGCGGGTCCTGGGCGTGACCGTCCCTGTTCCCGAGCCCTGGGCGTCCCGCGTCCGGCTCGTGCGCGCCACGGCCGGCGACCCTCTCGCCCGCAGCATCGGCCCCCACGTCACCGTTCTCCCGCCGACCCTCGTCCAGCAAGAGCTGGTGGAGGTGGCCGAGAAGCACCTCGCCTCCGTCGCCTCGCGGACGCCGCCCTTCGTCGTCGAGCTCGCCGGAACCGACGACTTCCGCCCCGCCAGCCCTGTCGTCTACCTCGACGTCGCTCGTGGCCGCGAGGACCTCGACGCGCTCCAGCGCGCCGTCCGCGACGAGCACGGCCCCCTCGCCCGCGACCTGCGCTTCCGCTTCCACCCCCACGTCACCCTCGCCCACGAGGTCGGTCATGAGGCGCTCGACGCCGCGGCGGCCGCGGGCGAGAGCATCACCGCGGAGTTCGTCGTCGACCGGCTCGAGCTGCGAGCCCTCGCCGACGACGGCAGCTGGGACCTCCTGCGCACCGTCCCCCTGTCCGGCTCACCGACTCCCTGACCGCCCGCGCCATCGACCCCCACCACCGACCAAGGAGGACCATGACCGCCTCGACCGCAGACAACGAGCGCCCCGGCGACCCGAGCACCGAGCTCGAGGGCGCCTCCGCGCTCGACTCGCACGACGAGGGCCGCCGCGTCGCCGCGGCGCACGCGGCGACGGACGGCCGCACCGACGCCGACGGGACGACGAGCACGGGCGCCACGACCGCCGGCGCCGCGAAGCTCGACGTCCCCGTCAACGCCCGCGGCGAGGAGGCCGGGCCAGATAACCGCAACGACCCCTCCGGCGGCGTCGCGGGGAAGGCCATGGGCCTCGTCGAGCGCTACAACCGGTCCCGGCTGGGACGTCTCCTCTCGCGCTACGGTACCGGTCGCGGCGGGCTCATCGCCGGCGGCATCGCCTACACGGGGCTGTTCTCCACCTTCGCGGCCCTCGCCATCGGCATCAGCTTCCTCATGGCGACGATCGGTCGGAACCCGGACATCCGCGACGCCGTCATCACGTCCCTCAACTCGATGCTGCCCGGAGTCATCGACGACGGCTCGGGCAGCGGCCTGGTCACCATCGACGACCTCACCGTCTCCTCGGCGCTCAACATCGGGTCGATCATCGCGATCCTCACGCTCATCTACTCGGCCATGGGGCTCATGGGGGCGCTCAAGTCGGGCGTGCGCGCCATGTTCGGCATCGTGCAGCTCCCGCAGAACCCGGTGATGAACCAGGTCTGGAACCTCACCGGCTTCCTCGTCATCATGGTCTCCGTCGCCGTCACGGCGCTGGCGTCGATCGTGACGAACACGCTGGCGACGGCGATCAGCTCGCTCCCGTCGTGGATCGCGGGACCCGGCGGCACGATCCTCACCCTCGCGGTCTCCTTCGTCCTCGACGCCGCGACCTTCGCCCTCATCATCTGGGTGTGCGGCGTGCGCCCGCCCAGGAAGGACTACGTCTGGGGCTCGGTCATCGCCGCCATCGGCTTCGGCGTCCTGCGGCAGGTCGGGACGAGCGCCGTCGGCTCGGTGAGCAAGAACCCGCTGCTGGCCTCCTTCGCCGCGATCATCGTCCTCGTCCTCTGGCTCCACCTCGCGGCCCGCGTGGTCCTCTACGTGAGTGCCTGGATGGCGAACCCGCCGCGTCCGCAGTCGATCGACCACCCGGACGAGGTCCACGCGAACGAGACGCCGAACTACGTCACCCTCTCCGTCCCGGAGACGCTCGCCTGGCCCCGTCAGTCGCTCTCCGGCACCGTCGAGGTGGACACGACCGCCCACCCCGACTACGTGCCGCCCGTCGAGCTCGACGAGCACGGCCGACCCGCCGAGGGCGAGCCCGCCGACGTCTCGAGCCTCGGCTCGCGCGTCAACCGCTGGCGCTACAACCGCGCCCGCAAGAACCTCGACTCGGCGCGTCGCCGGTACCTCGGCGAGGACTGAGGGTCCGCCCCGGGCCCCGTCACGGCGCGCTCGTCGTCTACCCTGGCCCGGTGAGCACCACGAGCGAGCAGACCGCGACGGACGCCGACACCGCGCCGGACGACCGACCCGTCCACGCCATCATCCCCGCCGGCGGCGCCGGCACCCGGCTGTGGCCGCTGTCCCGCCGCGACCACCCGAAGTTCCTCCTCGACCTCACCGGCGCGGGCCGCACCCTCATCCAGGGCACCGTCGCCCGCCTCGCCCCCGTCGCCGCGAGCACGACGATCGTGACCGGTGTCGCCCACGTCGCCGCCGTCGCCGACCAGCTCCCCGGCGTCCCCCGCGAGAACCTCCTCACCGAGCCCCTCCCTCGCGACTCCATGGCCGCCATCGGCCTCGCCGCCGCCGTCATCGCGCAGCGACAGGGCCGCGACGCCGTCGTCGGCTCCTTCGCCGCGGACCAGACCATCGCCGACGAGGCCGCCTTCGAGACCGCCGTCCGCCAGGCCGCGGCGCTGGCCCGCGAGGGCTGGGTCGTCACCATCGGCATCGAGGCCACCGGTCCGTCCACGGCCTTCGGCTACATCCACGCCGGCGAGCCCGTCGACGTCGACGGCGCCCCCGACGGCCGCCGCGTCCTCGGCTTCACCGAGAAGCCCGACGCCGAGACGGCCGCCGCCTACCTCGCCACGGGCGACTACCGCTGGAACGCCGGCATGTTCGTCGCCCGCGCCGGCGTCCTCCTCGACCACCTGGCCGCCCAGAAGCCCGAGCTCGCCGCCGGCATCGAGACCATCGCCGCCGCCTGGGACACCCCCGAGCGCGAGGAGGTCCTCGCGGCCACCTGGCCGGGCTTGGAGAGGATCGCCATCGACCACGCCATCGCCGAGCCCGTCGCCGCGGCCGGGGGAGTGGCCACCGTCCCCGCCGCGATGGGCTGGGACGACGTCGGCGGCTTCGACGCCCTGTCCGGGCTCGTCGCCTCGCGCACCGAGGGCCCCGCCGCGGGCGTCGCCGTCCTCGACGGCACCGCCGAGGGCGGCCCCGCCGCGGACGTCGAGGCAGTCGGCAGCGAGGGTGCGCTCGTCGCCTCGACGACCGGCCGCAAGGTCGTCCTCCTCGGCGTGCCCGGGATCGTCGTCGCCGACACCCCCGACGCCCTCCTCATCACGACGCCGGCCAGCGGCCAGCGGGTCAAGGGCGTCGTCGATCGCCTCAAGGCCGAGGGGCGCGACGCGCTGCTCTGACGCGTCCCGGAGCCGAGCCGACCGGGATCAGCCCTCGTCCACCGCGACGCCGGTGAGGCGCCACGGGGAGCTCGCCGAGGTCGTCGCGGACGCTCGACGCGCTCGAGGCCGAGGGTGGGGGAGGTCGCGGAGCCGCTCGACGACGTCGAGCGTCCCGCCGTCGGTGCAGGCGGCGGCGACCTCGCGACGGTGGCAGGAGCGCTGCGGGTGCCTCCGACTCCGGGGTGAACGGGTGGAGCGAGCCGCCTCGCATGTGATGCGCATCACGTGCGCGGCGTCACTGATCGGACTGTGACCGCACGGTAACGAAGCGGCGTCGTCGCGCTGACGGCGACCGTCTATCCTGTCAGCGAACGCGCCCGACCACCCCGGCGGGCGGTCAGCTCCGCATCCCCCTTGGAGACCCCGTTGAACAAGAAGACCTACTCCGCCATGGCGCTCGGCCTCGCCGCCGCGCTCTCCCTCGCCGCCTGCGGCGCCGCCCCCTCCGACTCCGCGTCCTCCGGCTCCTCCGGCTCCGCCGCCGCCGGCTCCTCCGACTTCACCGCCTGCATGGTCTCCGACGAGGGCGGCTTCGACGACCAGTCCTTCAACCAGTCCGGCAAGGAGGGCCTCGACAAGGCCAAGTCCGAGCTCGGCGTCAAGGAGATCGCCGTCGAGTCCCAGTCCGCCGCCGACTACGCCACGAACGTCGACTCCCTCGTCCAGCAGGGCTGCAACCTCATCATCGGCGTCGGCTTCAACCTCGCCGAGGACATGACGAGCGCCGCCAAGGCCAACCCCGACATCGAGTTCGCCCTCATCGACTCCTCCTTCTCCGAGGACGGCCTGAGCAACGCCAAGCCCCTCATCTTCAAGACCTCCGAGGCCGCCTACCTCGCCGGCTACGCCGCCGCGGGCACCTCCAGGTCCGGCAAGGTCGCCACCTACGGCGGCCAGGCCATCCCGACCGTCCAGATCTTCATGGACGGCTTCGCCCAGGGCGTCGCCAAGTACAACGAGGACAACGGCAAGGACGTCCAGGTCCTCGGCTGGGACACCAAGAACCCCGACGCCGGCTCCTTCGTCGGCGACTTCTCCAACACGACCAAGGGCCAGCAGCTCACCGAGCAGTTCCTGTCCCAGGGCGCGGACATCATCCTCCCGGTCGCCGGCCCCGTGGGCCTGGGCACCCTGTCCTCCGTCAAGGCCGCCGGGGGCGACAACGGCGTCGTGTGGGTCGACGCCGACGGTTACAGCTCCACCTCCGAGGGCTCCATCATCATGACCTCCATCGTCAAGGAGATCGGCACCTCGGTCTACGACACGGTCAAGGAGGCCCAGGCGGGCAAGTTCACCGCGGACCCGTACATCGGCACCCTCAAGAACGGCGGCGTCGGGATCGCGGACTACCACGACTGGTCCTCCAAGGTCCCCTCGGACGTCCAGACCCAGGTCAAGGACCTCGAGCAGCAGATCATCGACGGCAAGCTGACGGTCTCGACCTCCTACGACCCGTCCTGACGCGTCCTCGGACCGTCCTCGCATGACGCACTGACCCGCTGACGCCGCCGCCCCTCGTCGGGCGGCGGCGTCAGCGGCGCCTCAGCGGGAGGCGGCGACCCCGCGGCGGGGTCGTCTATATTCCCTCCCAGCCCGGGCGCCCGGGGCCTCACGCCCCCGCCCCCGGACCGGCCCCATGGCCCACCGCCGCTCCAACCACCCCCACCCAGCACAGCCGACGGAAGCGAGCCCCTCGTGCGCCTAGAGCTCCGCGGGATCACGAAGGTCTTCGGACCGCTCGTGGCCAACGACCACATCGACATCACCGTCGAGCCCGGCCAGATCCACGCCCTCCTGGGCGAGAACGGCGCCGGCAAGTCGACCCTCATGAACGTCCTCTACGGCCTCTACCAGCCCGACGGCGGCGAGATCGTCATCGACGGCCAGCCCGTGACGTTCAAGGGCCCCGGCGACGCCGTGGCCGCCGGCATCGGCATGGTCCACCAGCACTTCATGCTCGTGCCCGTCTTCACCGTCGCCGAGTCCGTCGCCCTGGGCTACGAGCCCGCCGGCGTCGCCGGCGTCATCGACGCCAAGGCCGCGGCCTCCAAGGTCAAGGAGATCTCGGAGCGCTTCGGCTTCGACGTCCGCCCCGACGCCTACATCGAGGACCTCCCCGTCGGCGTCCAGCAGCGCGTCGAGATCATCAAGGCCCTCTCCCGCGACGCCAAGGTCCTCATCCTGGACGAGCCCACCGCCGTGCTCACGCCCCAGGAGACCGACGAGCTCATGGACATCATGCGCGAGCTCAAGGCCGTCGGGACCTCCATCGTCTTCATCACCCACAAGCTCCGCGAGATCCGCGAGGTCGCGGACACCATCACGGTCATCCGCCGCGGCAAGGTCGTCGGCACGGCGCTGCCCACGGCCTCGGCCACCGAGCTCGCCGGGCTCATGGTCGGCCACAACGTCTCCCTCGCCGTCGAGAAGGCTCCGGCCCAGCCGGGCGAGGTCGGCCTCGAGATCAAGGACGTCACCGTCGTGGACGATGGCGTCGCCCTCCTCGACGACGTCAGTCTCGAGGTCCGCAACGGCGAGATCCTCGGCGTCGCCGGCGTCCAGGGCAACGGCCAGACCGAGCTCGGCGAGGTCATCCTCGGCCTGATCGCGCCCGCCGCGGGCACCGTCGCCTTCGGTGGTCGCGAGGTCACCGGACTCTCCGTCCACCAGCGCCTCGGAGCCGGCCTCGGCTTCGTCCCCGAGGACCGCTCCACGGACGGCATGGTCGCGGACTTCTCCATCGCCGAGAACATGATCCTCGACCGCTACGACGACCCCGCCTTCGGCGCCGGCCCCTCCATCAGCCCCGCCAAGGTCCGCGCCCACGCCGAGCGCCTGCGCGACGAGTTCGACGTGCGCGTCACCGACGTCGCCGACCCGATCTCCACCCTCTCCGGCGGCAACGCCCAGAAGGCGATCCTCGCCCGCGAGCTCTCCCGCCCGCTCAAGGCCCTCGTCGCCTCCCAGCCCACCCGCGGCCTCGACGTCGGCTCCATCGAGTTCGTCCACAAGCGCATCGTCGAGGAGCGCGACAACGGCACCGCCGTCCTCATCATCTCCAGCGAGCTCGACGAGGTCTACGCCCTCTCCGACCGCATCGCCGTCATGTACCACGGGCGCTTGGTCGGCATCGTCGGGCCGGAGACCCCGCGCGACGTCCTCGGCCTCATGATGGCCGGCGTCCCGCTGGAAGAGGCCCTGTCCCGCACGGACACCGACGCCACCGCGGTCGACCCCGAGGCCGAGGCCACCGGCGCCGCCGGCGGCGCGGCCCTCCTCGGCATCGACGAGTCCGAGCTCGTCACCGACGCCGACGGCACCGTGGCCGGCACCGACCCCAGCACCCCGACCACCGGCGCCGAGAGCGACGCGGTCAGGACCACCGACCCCACCACGAGCGAGGAGAACCGATGAGCCAGGCCACCACCGCGCCGGCCGCCGGCACCGCCGAGGAGCGCCGGGAGGCCAAGCCGCCCGTGCTCCGCCAGATCGCCGAGTCGAGCGTCCTCATGGGCGTCCTCGCGGTCTTCACCGCGATGATCGTGGGGTCCGTCCTCATCCTCATCGCGGACCCGGACGTCCGCGCCGCCTCCAGCTACTTCTTCGCCCGCCCCAGCGACTGGTTCAACGCGGCCGGAACCTCCCTGTCCCAGGCCTACACCGCGCTCGTCCGCGGCGGGATCTTCGACTGGCAGGCCACGACCACCACCCGCATGTGGCGGCCCATGACGGAGACCCTCACAGTCGCCACGCCGCTCATCCTCGCCGGACTCGGCATGGCGGTCGCCTTCCGAGCCGGCCTGTTCAACGTCGGCGGCCAGGGGCAGATCATGCTCGGCGCCATCCTGGGCGGCTACGTCGGCTTCGCCTGGAACCTCCCGACCGGCCTCCACCTCCTGGTCGCCATCATCGGCGCCATCCTCGGCGGCGCCATCTGGGGCGGCATCTCCGGCGTCCTCAAGGCGACCACCGGGGCCAGCGAGGTCATCACGACCATCATGCTCAACTCGATCGCCACCTACCTGCTGGCGCACGTCCTCACCACGGACGCCTTCATCGGCGCGGGCAACGCCAACCCCAAGTCGCTGTCGGTCGCGGAGAACGCCGAGTACCCGCTGCTCCTGGGGGGCTCCTTCCGCCTCCACCTCGGTTTCGTCGTCGCGCTCCTGGCGGCCCTCTTCGTCTGGTGGCTCCTCGAGCGCAGCGAGATCGGCTTCCAGTTCCGCGCCACCGGCCTCAACCCCGACGCCGCCCGCACCGCCGGCATCAACGTGCCCAAGGTGACCGCCCTCGTCATGATCGTCTCCGGCGCCCTGTGCGGCCTCGCCGCCACCGGCCCCGTCCTCGGCACCCAGCACTACCTCACGACCTCGATCGCCGGCACGGTCGGCTTCGACGCCATGACCGTCGCGCTGCTCGGCCGCTCGACCCCGCTCGGCACGGTCCTGGCGGGCCTGCTCTTCGGAGCCCTCACCGCTGGCGGCACGACCATGCAGGCCGCCACGGGCACCCCGATCGACATCGTCCTGGTCCTCCAGTCCACGATCGTCCTGTTCATCGCCGCCCCGCCGCTCGTCCGCGCCATCTACCGCCTTCCCGCACCGGGCTCCTGGAGGCGCAAGCAGCGCGACGCTGCCCGCGCCGCCGCCCCGACCACCGCCGGACAGGAGGCCTGAGCCATGAGCACCGCCACCACCGCCCCCGCCGCCAGCCGCGCGGCCGCCGCCACGAGCGGTGAGGTCCGCGAACCCATCGCCCTCAAGATGCCTGTCACGGGCGTCGTCGTCTCCCTCCTGTGCGTCCTCATGGCCGCCACCGCTCATGGCACGACCTCCTTCAAGGTCGCCACGAGCGCGGACTTCTTCCAGATCTCCGACGTCACCGTCGGCGCCCGGGGCACCATCCTCGTCATGCTCGTCGTCGCCCTGGCTGCGACCGCGTTCGCGTGGCTCAGGGCCGTCGCCCGCCGTCGCGTGGCCGCCTGGGTCGGGATCGTCCTCGGCCTCGCCTTCGTCCTGGCCTTCCTCACCTGGGCCGGCGCCGGCCGCTCGACCGTCATGCCCCTCGTGACGATCCTGTCCTCGACCCTCGCGCTATCCGTCCCCCTCGTCTTCGGCGGTCTCGCCGGCGTCATCGGCGAGCGCTCCGGCACGATCAACATCGCCATCGAGGGACAGCTCCTCGGAGGCGCCTTCCTCGGCGCCGTCGTCGCCTCCGCCGCGGGCAGCCCCTGGATCGGCCTCGTCGCCGCACCGGTCGCCGGCGTGCTCGTCGCGCTGCTCCTGGCACTGTTCGGCCTCAAGTACCGGGTCAACCAGGTCGTCGTCGGCGTCGTCCTCAACGTCCTCGTCTCGGGCCTCACGAGCTTCCTGTTCTCCACGCTCCTCACGGACTCGAAGAACCTCAACCAGGCCATGCACCTGCCGACCCTGCCGATCCCGGTCCTCGCGGAGATCCCCGTCATCGGTCCCGTCCTGTTCAAGCAGACGATCCTCGTCTACCTCATGTACCTGGCCGTCGCGGTGCTGTCCTTCATGCTGTTCCGCTCGCGCTGGGGCCTGCGGATGCGAGCCGTCGGCGAGCACCCCAAGGCGGCGGACACCGTCGGCATCAAGGTCATGCGCACCCGCGTCAACAACCTCATGCTCGGCGGTGCGCTCGCCGGCCTGGGCGGCGCCTTCTTCACGATCGGCTCCGGTCTGTCCTTCACCAAGGACATCTCCGCCGGCAACGGCTACATCGCCCTGGCCGCCATGATCCTCGGCGCCTGGAACCCGGTGGGCACGCTGTACGCGGCGCTGCTGTTCGGCTTCGCGACCTCCGTCGGTCAGACGCTCTCCGTCGTCGGTACGCCGATCCCGTCGAACTTCATCCTCATGATCCCCTACATCGTGACGATTCTGGCCGTCGCAGGCTTCGTCGGGAAGGTCCGCGCCCCCGCCGCCGAGGGCGTCCCCTACCCGTGATCGGCGCTCCCGCCCGACCGTGTCGGCCCGTCCCGGACTCCCCGGGGCGGGTCGACCCGCGCCCGGGGCCGGTGGGGACGGGGCCTTGCCGTGGCCCCCTCGCTGAGCTCGGCGCGACCCGCGCGCTGGGCTCGGTCCGCACGACGGCGAGTCGGCGCGCCCGCACGCGGCCGACGCGCGCGGGCGGGCGCAGGCTCGCCAGCCCCCGTGGCTTTGCGCGATGATGAGCCGGTGACCACTGCAGCACAGGACGTCCCACCCGTCGACGACGAGGTCTGGGAGCGGCTGCGAGCCCTCGCCGTCGACGCCATGGAGCACGCCTACGCCCCGTACTCCCGCTTCCGGGTCGGGGCCGCCGCCCTCGTCGACGACGGGCGCCTCGTCTCGGGCTGCAACGTCGAGAACGCCGGCTACGGCGTCACCCTGTGCGCCGAGTGCGGCCTCGTCTCCGATCTCGTTCGCACCGGGGGAGGGCGCCTCGTCGCCTTCGCCTGCGTCGACGGGCGCGGCGAGGCCTGCTCGCCGTGCGGCCGCTGCCGCCAGGTCCTCTCCGAGCACGCGGCCCCCGGCATGCTCCTCTCCATGCCCGGAGGCACGATGACGATCGACGAGGTCCTGCCCGGCCGCTTCACCGACGGAGACCTCGCGGCCGTCCCCGGCGCCGCCACCGCCGCGACCGGCCCCGCCAGCTGACCCCCCTGCCCCGAGATCGGGACATCCTGACCTCGAGATCGGGACATCCTGCCCGCCGGCACCCGCAGCCCGGCCGCCGACGGCGCAGCCGCAGGCACCCACCGCACTCCAAGGAGAACCGCATGACCACCGCCCCCGACGTCGAGCCCTTCGACGCCGTCGACGTCATCGCCGCCAAGCGCGACCGCGCCCGCCTCACCGACGCCCAGATCGACTGGGTCATCGACGCCTACACCCGCGGCGCCGTCGCCGACGAGCAGATGAGCGCGCTGGCCATGGCGATCTACCTCAACGGCATGGACCGCGCCGAGATCGCCCGCTGGACCGACGCCATGATCCGCTCGGGCGAGCGCATGGACTTCTCCGCCCTCGGACGCCCCACCGCGGACAAGCACTCCACCGGTGGCGTCGGCGACAAGATCACCCTCCCGCTCGCCCCGCTCGTCGCCGTCTTCGGCGTCAGCGTCCCCCAGCTCTCCGGCCGCGGCCTCGGGCACACCGGCGGCACCCTCGACAAGCTCGAGTCGATCCCCGGCTGGCGCGCGGCCCTCACCAATGAGGAGATCGACGCCATGCTCGGGACCGAGGGCCCCGGCGCCGTCATCTGCGCCGCCGGCTCCGGTCTCGCCCCCGCCGACAAGAAGCTCTACGCCCTGCGCGACACCACCGGCACCGTCTCCTGCATCCCGCTCATCGCCTCCTCGGTCATGTCCAAGAAGATCGCCGAGGGCACCGGTGCCCTGGTCCTCGACGTCAAGGTCGGCTCCGGCGCCTTCATGAAGGAGATGGCCCAGGCCCGGGAGCTCGCGGAGACCATGGTCGCCCTCGGCCAGGACGCCGGCACCGCCACCCGCGCCCTCCTCACCGACATGTCCACGCCGCTCGGCCTCACCGCCGGCAACGCCCTCGAGGTCCGCGAGGCCGTCGAGGTCCTCTCCGGCGGCGGCCCGGCCGACGTCGTCGACCTCACCGTCGCCCTCGCCTCCGAGATGCTCGACGCCGCCGGCCACCCGGTGGAGGAGCCCGAGCTGCGGGCAGCCCTCGCCGACGGCCGAGCCATGGACGTGTGGCGCGAGATGATCCGCCGCCAGGACGGCGACCCCGACGCGCCCCTGCCCGTCGCCCCCGAGACCGAGACCGTCACCGCCCCCGACGACGGCGTCCTCACCGAGCTCGACGCCCTCAGCGTCGGCGTGGCCGCCTGGCGCCTCGGCGCCGGACGCGCCCGCAAGGAGGACCCGGTCCAGGCCGTCGCCGGCGTCGAGATGCACGCCAAGCCCGGCGACGCCGTCCGCAAGGGCCAGACCCTCCTCACCCTCCACACTGAGACCCCGGAGCGCTTCGGCCGGGCCCTGGAGGCCCTCGCCGGCGGGCTCACCATCTCGGAGCCCGGCTCGCAGGCTGCGCAGGACGCGATCGCGCGCCGGGAGGCCGGCGTCGTCCTCGACAGGATCGCCTGAGCCGTGAGTGACCGGTCGAGCACCAGCGGCGCCACCGCCCCCGCCCCGGTCCGCGGGGCGCCCGAGGGGACCGACCTCGAGAACGCCCTCGCCGAGCGCTTCCTGCGCTACAGCGCCGTCCCCAGCCAGTCCGACGCCGCGCGAACCGGGCTCCCCACGAGCGAGGGGCAGCGCGAGCTCGCCCGGCTGCTCGCCGACGAGCTCACCGCCGCCGGCGCCGCCGACGTCCACCTCTCGGAGACGAGCGTTCTCACCGCGAGGATCCCGGCGACCGACCCGGCCGCGCCCGCGATCGGCTTCTGCACCCACCTCGACACCGTCGACTCCGGACTGAGCCCCGTCGTCCGCGCCCGCGTCGTCGACTACGACGGCGTCTCCCACGGTGGCGACCTCGTCCAGGACGCCGCGACCGGCACCGCCATCCGCCTCGCCGACCACCCCGAGCTGGCCCGCTACGCCGGGCAGAGGATCCTCGTCTCCGACGGCACGAGCGTGCTCGGCGCCGACGACAAGGCCGGCGTCTCCACGGTCATGCAGCTCGCGTGCGACCTCCTCGCTGCCGACTCGCGGACCGGGGCGGGGGAGCCCCACGGCGACGTCGTCCTCTCCTTCGTCCCCGACGAGGAGATCGGCCTGCGCGGCGTGCGGACCATGGAGCTCGACCGCTTCGACGTCGCGTGGGCCTACACCCTCGACTCCTGCGAGCTCGGCGAGGTCGTCGAGGAGACCTTCAACGCCGCCACCTGCACCCTCACGGTCACCGGCGTCGCCACCCACCCGATGCGCGGGAAGGGCGTCCTCGTCAACCCGATCCTCATCGCCGCCGAGGTCATCGACCGCCTCGACCCGTCGGAGACCCCGGAGTGGACGGAGGGCCGCGAGGGCTACGTCTGGGTCCACGACGTCGTCGGCGACCAGTCCACCTGCACCCTCACCATCTCCGTCCGGGACCACGACCGCGCCGGCTACGAGGAGAAGAAGGCGCGCCTCCAGCGGATCGTCGAGGAGGTCGCCGCCGCCCACCCGCGCGCCGGCCTCGAGCTCGTCATCGACGACGTCTACGCCAACCTCGCCGACGCCCGCACGAGCGCCAACGAGCACGCCCTCGCCCACGTCTACACGGCCCTGGACCGCCTCGGCATCGCGCCGATCCCGCTCGCCATGCGCGGCGGCACCGACGGCTCCTGGCTGTCGACGCAGGGGATCTTCACGCCCAACGTCTTCACCGGGGCCCACAACTTCCACTCGGCGGCGGAGCTGCTGCCCCTGCCGTCCTTCGCGGCCAGCTACCGCGTGTGCCGCGAGCTCGTCCGCCTCGCCGCCGGCGGCTGAGCCCGTAGCCTGGGCCCCGAACCGACACCCGGCACCCGCCCGCCCCGGCCGGCGCCACCACCCCGATCCGAGAGGAAACCCATGACCCAGCGCAGCGACGTCGCCGCCATCATCGACCACACCCTCCTCAAGCCCGAGGCCACCGGCGAGCAGGTGGCCGCCCTCATCGCGCAGGGCGCCGAGCTCGGCACCTTCTCCGTGTGCGTCTCCCCGAACCAGCTGCCCGTCGAGGTTCCCGAGGGCCTCAAGGTCGCGACCGTCTGCGGCTTCCCCTCGGGCGCCCACGCCACGAGCGTCAAGGCCGCCGAGGCCGCCGACTCCGTCGCCAAGGGCGCGGACGAGGTCGACATGGTCGTCAACCTCAAGCAGGTCAAGGAGCACGACTACGACGCCGTCGAGGCGGACGTCCGCGCCGTCAAGGAGGCCGTGGGGGAGAAGCTCCTCAAGGTCATCATCGAGTCCGCGGCCCTCAACGACGAGGAGATCGTGGCCGTCTGCGAGGCCTCCGAGCGGGCCGGCGCCGACTTCGTCAAGACCTCGACGGGCTTCCACCCGGCGGGCGGCGCCTCCGTGCACGCCGTCGAGCTCATGCGCGCCACCGTCGGCGACCGCCTCGGCGTCAAGGCCTCCGGCGGCATCCGCGACGCGGCCACGGCCCTCGCCATGATCGAGGCCGGCGCCTCGCGCCTGGGCGTCTCCGCCTCGGTCGCCATCCTGGAGGGCCTCGAGGACTGACCCCGGGCCCCCTGACGGGGCCCCGAGGAGGCCTTGAGCGGCCCCGACCGGCATCCGCCGGTCGGGGCCGCTCGTGCGTGACGGGGCGCCCCTCGGGGTGGAGCCCCGCCGTCTTGAAAGTTTCGGGTACCCGAAACTATGCTGCGCACCATGAGAACAGTTATCGTTAGTTCCCGACGCCGCTTCCTCTCCCTCCTCGGTGTCACCGCCCTGCTCCCCCTGGCCGCCTGCGGCGAGACCCGCGGAGCCTCGGAGGCCTCCACCGACGACACCACCCTCAAGGTCGTCGGATCGACCACCCAGGTCTGCGACTACGCCACCCGCATCGCCGAGGCCGCCTCGGGCGTCGCGCTGACCCGCACCGGAGCGGACGGATCCGTCGAGACGCTCGGCGCCGACCCCGCCTCCGCCTCCGTCCACGTCGCCCTCACCTGCCTGCTGGCCCCCAACGCCTCGGCGCACGAGCACGAGATGACCGCCGCCCAGTCCCGGGCCCTCGCCGAGGCCGACCTCTTCCTCGTCTCCGGCGTCGACCTCGAGCACTTCCTCGACGACGCCGTCTCCGCCACGGGGTTCAAGGGCCGCATGGTCGTCACCTCGGGGGTCCTCGGCGCCGTCGACGTCGACGACCTCGACTCCGAGGTGGACAAGGAGAAGGGGCTGCCCTACACCGTCGACAGGGGCTCCGGCGCCGTGGACGTCGCGCCCTGGCCCTTCCCCCCTGAGGACGGGGAGGGCCAGCCCGAGTTCCGCTTCGACCCCCACGTGTGGACCTCTCCGCGCAACGCCTCCGTCCAGGCCGCCAACGTCGGGCGCGCGCTCGAGGCGGCCGCGCCCGCGGGCGCCGAGGCCCTGCGGACCGGCGTCGACGCCTACCAGCGTCTCCTCGACCTCCTCGACCAGTGGGTCCGCGACAGCATCGCCACCGTCCCCGAGAAGAGCCGCGTCCTGTTCACCAGCCACGACGCCTTCGGCTACTTCTCCAAGGAGTACGGCGTCCGCTTCGAGGGCGCGGCCCTCTCGGACTTCAACGCACAGCAGGACGCGACCGCGCAGAAGATCCAGGAGACGGTCGACGCCGTGCGGGCCTCCGGAGCGGTCGCGATCTTCGCCGAGAACTCCAACAACCCCAAGTCGATCCAGAAGGTCGCCGACCTCGCCGGCGTCCGGGCCGTCATCGGCGACGAGGCCCTCTACGGCGACTCCCTCGGCGCGCCGGGCTCCGACGGCGAGACCTACGTCGGCTCGATCCTCCACAACGTCACCAACCTCGTCGTCGCCTGGGGCGGCACCGCGGCCGAGCTGCCCGAGGACCTTCGACCCTGGGCGCCCACGGACGTGGTGGAGCCGTGATGCCCCCGGTCCGGGTGAGCCTGCGGGATGCCTCCCTCTCGTACGGGCGGACCCCCGTCGTCACCGGGCTCGTCGGCCAGGTCCGCGCCGGCGAGGCCCTGGCCCTCCTCGGCCCCAACGGCTCCGGCAAGACGACGCTCCTGCGCGCCCTGCTCGGCATGGTCCGCGTCGTCTCGGGCGGCGTCGAGGCGGTTGGGGCGGAGCCGGGGCGCGCGCGCCCCGGCTCGATCGGCTACGTGCCGCAGATCGCGGACCTCGACCCGTCCTTCCCCGTCACCGCCCTCGACGTCGTCCTCATGGGCACCCACCCGCGCCTCGGGCTCGGGCGGCGGCCCGGCAGGCGCGAGCGCGAGGCGAGCCTCCGCGCTCTCGAGGCCGTAGGGCTCGGCGACGCGGCCCGGCGCCGCTTCGGCGAGCTCTCCGGCGGGCAGCAGCAGAGGACCCTCCTCGCCCGGTGCCTCGTGGCCGACCCCGAGCTTGTCCTGCTCGACGAGCCCTTCAACGGGCTCGATCAGCCGAACCGGGACGCGCTCCTCAGCATCCTCGAGGATCTCAAGGGGCGCGGCGCCGCCGTTGTGGTCTCGACGCACGACCTGGTCCTCGCCAGGGAGGCCTGCGACAAGGCCGTCCTCCTCGCCGGCAGGCAGGTCGCCTTCGGGCGCCGCGACGACGTCCTCGTCCCGCGGCTCATCGAGGAGGCCTACGGCGCCGGGGCGGTCGTCCGGTGACGGCCGCCCAGGCGGGTGCGCCCCTCCTGCTCGGCGGGGACGGGTCGCTCCTCGTGAGCCTCCTGACCGTCCCCTACCTCCTCCGGGCGCTCGTGCTCGTCGTCGTGCTCGGCCTCGCCTGCGCCCCCGTGGGCGCGCTCGTCAACCTCAGGCGCGCCGAGTTCTCCGCCGAGGCCCTCGTGCACGCGGTCTTCCCGGGCGTCGTCGTCGGCGCGGTCCTGTGGGGGAGGGAGGGCATCGTCCCGACGGCCATGGTCGTCGGGGCGGTGGCCGCCGCCGTCCTCTCGCGCTCCGGCGTGCGGGCCCGACGGGACGCCTCCGAGGCCGGCACCGCCGTGGTCCTCACGACCTTCTTCTCGGTCGGGCTCGTCATCCTGCTCGCCGAGGGCGACATGTCCGGCCAGCTCGAGGCGCTCATGTTCGGGCGCCTCCTGGAGGTGACCGGCCCCCGCCTCGTCCAGGCGCTCGTCGCCTGCGCGCTCGGTCTCGTCGCCGTGGCAGTCACCTGGAAGGAGCAGGTGGCGAGGGCCTTCGACCCCGTCGGGGCGAGGTCCGGGCGCCCGCGTCCCGAGACGCTGGACCTCGTGCTCGAGCTCGCGCTCGCGGCCGTCGTCGTGGCCGGCGCCGCTGCGGTGGGGACCCTGCTCGTCATCGCCTACGTCGTCCTGCCCGCCTGCGCCGGGCGCGTCCTCGCCGGGACCGTGAGGGGGCAGGTCTTCGTCGCCGCGGCCGTCAGCGTCGCGAGCGGTGTCGTCGGCCTCCTCCTGGCGATCTCGCCGGCCCCCAGGCCGGTCTCGCCCCAGGCCGTCATCGTCCTCGTCATGGCCGTCGTGCTCGTCGTGGCGGCGGCGGGGGCGCGGCGCCGAGGGGGTGGCGCCGCGTGAGCGTCTCATGGTCCCTCCTCGTGCTGCCGCTCGTCGAGTGCCTCGTCATGGGCGCCGCGGCGGGTGCGGTCGGAGCCCTGGCCGTCGCGAGCAGACGCGTCTTCCTCGCAGAGGCGCTCACGCACGCGACCTTCCCGGGCGCCGTCGTCGGCGTCGTGGTCGCGAGCCAGGTCGGCGGACTCCTGGGCGGCGGGCGCGTCGGCTTCACGGCGCTGTCCCTCGCCCTCGTGGTCGGGGCGGCCCTCGCCTGCCTGCCGATGGTCGCGCTGACGCGCTGGCTCTCCGGGGTGCCCGGCCTGTCCTCCCAGGCGGCGGCGGGCGCCGTCCTGTCCCTGGGCTTCGGCGGGGGGTACCTGCTGTCCCGGTGGTTCGCGCCGCTTCCGCTCAAGGTCGACGGCTTCCTCGCGGGGTCGGTCCTCAACGTCGGGTGGACCGACGTCGTCCTCGCCGGGGCGGTCGCGGTGCTCGTGCTACTCGTGCAGGTGCTCGTCGGGCACCGGATCGCCGCCGTCGCCTTCGATCCCCTGGGGTACCGCGCCGGCGGGCTGAGCGTCGGCGCGGTCGACGTCGTCGTCATGGTGCTCGTCTGCCTGACCGTCGCCGCGCTCGTTCCGGCCGTCGGGACGGTCCTGCCCATCGCGCTCCTCGCGGCGCCGGCGGCGTCGGCGTGGCCCGGCGCCCGCTCCGTGCCCTCGCTCGTGCGCCGGTCGGCGCTGCTCGGCGCAGTCGTGTGCGTCGTCGGCCTGCTCCTGGCCGTCCGGCTGGAGCTGAGCGCGGGCGGCGTCATCGGGGTCCTGTGCGGTGCGGTCCTCGGAGCCTCGCGGATCCGGAGGGGGTGAGATCACCATTAACGATAATGAGAATCACCTACAGTGAGAGTCCCGTCCGCCCGGCACCACCGGAGCGGGCCCCGATCAACATGAGAGAGAAGCCCATGAGGACACGACTGCGCCTCCCCGCGCTCCTGGCGGCGATGCTCTCCCTGGTGCTGGGGCTCCTGGCGCCCACCGCGTTGGCCGCGGACAGAACCGTCATCAGCGAGAACCACACCGACGCCTTCTACGTCGTCACCACGGGCGGCGCACCGGTCGTCAAGGTCGCCAACGGCATCCGCAACACGCTGTACACGCCCGACGACACCGTCTTCGCGATCAGCCCCACGACGTACTCGAAGGAGAACAGGCTCTCGGGCCTCTCCCCGGAGCCGATCGAGGGCTACTGCACCGGCAGCTGGGACGCCGACCGCTACTTCGAGCCGGGATGGTCCGCGCCGGGGTTCCGCGAGAACGGCTTCGAACGCATGAGGATCGACTTCACCGCGGTCACCGGACCGGGCCGGATCGCCATCGTCGGCAACGACCCCCTCGGCCAGGACGAGCACACCACCTCGCCCTACCTCGCCGACGGCCGGTACGACGTCGAGCCCGGCGCCTCCCTGCCGATCCTCGGGCACACGCACGCCCACTGGTTCCTCCAGCGCAGCGGCGAGTACACGATCACCGGCCGGGCCGTGGGGACCCGCGCCGACGGGACGGAGTCCGCCTCCCAGCCCTTCACGGTGACCTTCCGGGTCGAGCGCAACGACGCCGACACCCGCCCGTCCGCCCCGGCGCCCACGACCTCCCCGTCGGCGCCCACGAGCGCTCGGCCCGCGCCGTCGGCCTCCGCATCGGCCCCGGCCGCGCCGTCGGCTCCCTCCACCGCCCGGCCCAGCGAGCGCCCGACGTCGTCCCCGTCCCCGGGGACCGGCCCCGTCGTGAGCCGTGAGAAGGTCGAGATCCGACGCGGCCACGTCGACCTCCTCAACGTCATCGCCCACGACGGCCGCCTGGCGCTGACCGTCAAGGACGACACCGGGGTCTCCCCGGTGCTCCGCAGCCCGGAGTCCGTCACCGTACACGTGCCCGGGCGCACGTGGACGAGGCTCCCGGCCAGGCTCCACGGGCGCCTCCTGCCCGCCGCCTACTACCTCCCCTCCACCGGGCAGAACCAGGACGTCGCCCCGTTCCCCGGCTGGGACACCAACGGGGTCCGCCCGGACTTCGGCGCCGTCGACCTCGAGCTCGTCGACGTCCGCGGCCCCGGCCGCGTCCTCGCCTTCGGGACGGGGCTCGGCGGCGCCCTCACCTCCCCGCTCGCCTCGGGCTCCTTCGACCTCCGCGCCGGCGAGGTCATCCACCAGGCCCACCCCGCCCACGTGCACACCAACTGGCTCTTCGAGAAGCCCGGGACCTACACGATGACCGTCCGGGCCGCCTCCACCTCGGCCGAGGGGAAGCGGGTCGTCTCCGAGCCCGCCACCTACACGTGGGTCGTCGAGGAGAACGGCGCGGCCGACGACGCGAGCGCGCCGGCCACGGCGCCGGCGTCACGCGGGGTCTCCCCGGCGACGGCGGCTCCTGCTGCGCCGAGCGCGCCGACCGCCCCGAGCGCTCCGTCACAGGCCGGGACCCCTGAGGGGCTCTCCACCGCCGCCACGACGAACGCCGTCGCCTCCGCTGCTGGAACGGCCTCCGGCGCCCCGGCGAACGCCGCCGCCTCGTCGACGCCGACCGCGGCGGGCGCGGTCGCCGGGGCCACGGCCTCCGCCGACGAGCGCTCCTCGGCCCTGGCGCGCACGGGCGGCGCCGCGACGCCGGGCGTCCTCGCCGCTGCAGGCGGGGCGGTGGGCCTCGGCGCCCTGGGCCTTCTCGTGCGGCGTCGCGGTTGAGACGTCGTCGGGCGCACCGCCGGCAGGGCCTCGGCCCCGCCACCATCCTCCGGGGCGGGCGTCATGACGTCCCGATCTCGCGGTTATGACGTCCCGATCTCGCGGTCAGGACGTCCCGATCTCGGCGAGACAGAGGGAGGTCCCGGTCAGCGAACGCTGACCGGGACCTCCTTGCGTCGTGGGCGGTGCTCAGCTGATCCCGAGGACGCCGCGCAGGTCGGACTTGATCTCCTCGAGGCGCTCGGCGGCCGTACGGCGCGCGACCTCGACCGGGTCCTCCGGGTCCACGGGGACGACGACCTCGCAGTAGCACTTGAGCTTCGGCTCGGTGCCCGAGGGACGGATGACGACGCGGTCGTCATCCGCGGTCTTGAAGATGAGGCCGTCCGTGCGCGGGAGCTTCTTGCCGTTGCCGTCGCTGGCGCCGTCGAGCAGGTCGAAGACGTCGACGACGGGGGAGCCGGCCAGGCGGGCGGGAGCGCCGCCGGCGCGCAGGCGCTCCATGGAGTCCGTGATGAAGGAGCGGTCCTCGACGCGCACGCTCAGCGGGCTCGTGAGGTACAGACCGTGCTCGCGGGCCAGGCGGTCGAGCAGGTCGTTGATGGTGCGGCCCTGCTGCTTGAGGACGCTCGCGAGGACGGCGAGGCGCACGGAGGCGGAGATGCCGTCCTTGTCCCGCACGGACAACGGGTCGACGCAGTAGCCGAGGGCCTCCTCGTAGCCGTAGACGAGGTTCGGCACACGGCTGATCCACTTGAAGCCGGTCAGCGTGATGCGGTGGCCGAGGCCGTGGGCCTGGGCGATGCGGCGCAGGAGGCGCGAGGAGACGATCGAGTTCGCGAGGACGCCGGTGCCCGTGAAGGAGGCGAGCTCAGCCGCCTGCTCGCCGAGGACCGAGCCGACCTCGTCGCCCGTGAGCTGGCGCCAGCCGCCGGGGGCGTGCTCGTCCGGGACGGCCGCGGAGCAGCGGTCGGCGTCGGGGTCGTTAGCGATGACGAGGTCCGCGCCGACCTCCTTGGCCAGGGCCAGGGAGAGGTCGAGGGCGCCGGGCTCCTCCGGGTTCGGGAAGGAGACGGTGGGGAAGTCCGGGTCCGGGTCGAACTGCTCGGGGACGACGACGACGTCGTCGAACCCTGCGCGGTAGAGGGCCTCGCGGCAGATCTCGCCGCCGACGCCGTGCATGGCGGTGAGGACGATCTTCAGCGGTGCGGCAGCGCCGGTGCGGGCGACGCGCGAGGCGACGTCCGTGTACTCCTCGATGAGCTCGGTGCCGATCGTCTCCCAGCCGGACTCCGGCATGGGCACCTCGGCGATCGGGCCGACGGCGGCGATGCGGGCGGCGATCTCGCCGTCGAAGGGCGGGACGATCTGGGCGCCCTGGCCGGAGTCGGTGACGGCGCGGCCGCCGAGGTAGACCTTGTAGCCGTTGTCCTGCGGCGGGTTGTGCGACGCGGTCACCATGACGCCGGCGTCGGCGCCGAGGCTGCGCAGCGCGAAGGCGAGGACCGGGGTCGGGGCGCATCGGTCGAAGAGAATCGCCCTGCCGCCCGCGCCGGTGACGACGCTGGCGGTGTCACGGGCGAAGACCTCCGAGTTGTGGCGGGCGTCGTAGCCGATGACGACGGAGAAGCCCTCGCCGAGGGTCTCGCGCAGGTAGGCGGCCAGGCCCGCCGCAGCGCGGATGACGACGACGCGGTTGATGCGGTTGGGGCCGCCGCCGAGCCGCCCGCGCAGCCCGGCGGTGCCGAACTGGAGGGTGCCGGAGAAGGCGTCGGCGAGGGAGGCGGTGGCCTCGGCGTCGCCCGCCTGCGAGGCGGTGAGGAGGGTGCGGAGCTCGTCACGGGTGGTGGCGTCGGGATCCTCGTCGATCCAGGCGGTGACGGCGTTGATGAGGGAGGTCTGGTCAGCGTTGAGAGCGGCCTCGGGGGACTGGGTCATGCATCCGACGCTACCGGGCGCCGGGGCCCGGAAGCGCCCGGAGTGAGCGCGTTCATGGGTGGTGGTGACCACAGTGGGAGGCGCGTCGTCGCAGCGTTTGCGCTGCTCCGGGCGACGCGCCCTGTGCGCTGCCGGAGCGGCCCCGCTGAGTGGCGACGTTGCCCGCCGAGCGCGCATAGGCATGCGCCGGAGAGCATGAATCGCGGGCTGCCGTCACCCCGCGTCGTGCCCGCGACCACATCCCGAAGGCCCGGCGGGGCATGATGTGGCCGTGACCACGCAGAGCCCCGCCGACGCACCCGACACCGCCTCCGCAGCCGACGGCGGGACCGCGCCCGACGTCGACGCGTCCACCGACCGCCACTCCCGGCCCGCCGGAGCCGCCGTCGCCGGCGCCCCTGCCGGAGGGCCGAGCCTGCGTCGCACCGACATCGACCCCGGCGCCTCGCCCGTGCGTCAGGGACTGCGGGTCGTCATCCTCGGCGGCGGCCCCGGCGGCTACGAGGCCGCTCTCGTCGCCGCCCAGCTCGGCGCGCGCACCCAGCTCATCGAGGCCAGGGGCATCGGCGGCTCCGCCGTCCTCACCGACGTCGTCCCCTCCAAGACCCTCATCGCCACCGCCGAGTGGCTCACCACCACGGAGCAGGCGCACGAGCTCGGCATCACCGTCGGTGACGGCGAGCAGGTCGCCCACGTCGACCTCGGTGCCGTCAACGGCCGCGTCCGTCACCTCGCCGAGGAGCAGTCGAGCGACCTCACCGCGCGCATGGCCGAGAAGGGCATCGAGGTGATCGACGGCCGCGGCAGCCTCGGGACCCTGGACGCCGAGGGCGTCCGCACCGTCCATGTCACCGGGGACCACGGCGGTGAGCGCGGCGCCGAGCGCGAGCTCCTCGCCGACGTCGTCCTCGTCTCTACCGGCGCCCGCCCCCGCGTCCTTCCGGGCGCCGCCCCCGACGGTCGCCGGATCCTCACCTGGACCCAGCTCTACGACCTCGACGAGCTCCCCGAGCACCTCGTCGTCGTCGGCTCCGGTGTCACCGGCACCGAGTTCGCCGGCGCCTACCTCGCCCTCGGCTCCCGCGTCACCCTCGTCTCCAGCCGCGACCGCGTCCTGCCCACCGTCGACGCCGACGCGGCGACCCTCGTCGAGGAGGGCTTCCGCCGCCGGGGCATGGAGGTCCTCTCCGGTGCCCGCGCCCGGGCCGCCCGCGTCGTGGAGGAGGGGACCGACGACGAGCACGTCGAGGTGACCCTCGCCGACGGCCGCGTCGTCACCGGCTCCCACTGCCTCATGGCCGTCGGCGCCGTCCCCGCCACCGACGGGATCGGCCTCACGGAGGCCGGCGTCGGCCTCACCGAGTCCGGGCACGTCCGCGTCGACCGCGTCTCGCGCACGACCGCCTACCGCGTCTACGCCGCCGGCGACTGCACCGGCGTCCTCCCCCTCGCCTCCGTCGCCGCGATGCAGGGCCGCATCGCCATGCGCCACGCCCTCGGCGACGCCGTCGCGCCGCTCGCCGTCGAGACCGTCGCGCAGGCCGTCTTCACGGTCCCGGAGATCGCCTCCATCGGCATCACCGAAGCGGAGGCGGCCACCGGCGAGTACGACGCCGTCTCCACGACCGTCCCGCTGGCCCGCAACCCGAGGGCCAAGATGCTCGGCCTCAACGAGGGCTTCATCAAGCTCTTCTCCCAGCGCCGCACCGGTGAGGTGCTCGGCGGCGTCGTCGTCGGCACGCGCGCCAGCGAGCAGATCCTCGCGGTCACCCTCGCCGTCACGCACCGCCTCACGGTCGAGCAGGTGATGAACGCCTTCAGCGTCTACCCGTCGCTGTCCGGGACGCTCACCGAGGCGGCCCGCCAGCTCCACGTGCGCTGAGGGCGCGGGTCGCGTGACCATTCCGTGACCTAGCACCCCGGTTATCCAGAGTGGAGCATGCATAGCATCGGTGTATGCCCGCTTCCCTGAGCGCGGAGGTCCCTGCCCCCGCGTGCACCATCACGCCCGCGGCGCCCGCCGACCTGACCGAGGCCGCGCGCGTCCTCGCCGAGGCCTTCCAGGACGACGCCCCGCTCCGCGCCACCCTCGGCCTGCCCGGCACCGTGCCGCCCGAGCGCTCCGAGGCCCTCTTCGCCTGCATCCTCGAGGACGGCCCGCTGCCCTCCGGGACTGTCGACGTCGCCCGCATCGACGGCCGCGTCGTCGGCGTCGGCGTGTGGACCTGCCCTGCCGGTGCCCACGTCGGGCTGCGCGGCCACCTGCGCACGCTGCCGCGCTACGTTCACGCCCTGGGCCTGCTCGGCGCCCTGCGAGCCGCCCGGACCGACGACGCCGTCGCCGCCCACCGGCCCGCCCGGCCCTCCTGGTACCTCAAGGTCCTCGGCGTCGCCCCCGAGCACCGAGGGAAGGGCATCGGCACCGCGCTCATGGAGTACCGCCTCGCCATCGTCGACGCCGAGGACGACGACGCCTACCTCGAGTCCTCCACGCCCGCGTCCGGCCGCGTCTACGAGCGCCTCGGCTTCACCGCCATGCGCCCCGTCGAGGCGTGGGAGGGGGCGCGCCCCTGGGCCATGTGGCGAGAGGCTCGGTCCCGGCGGCGCGAGGCCCCGGAGGGCTAGCGGGACAGTCGGCGCCGCAGCGGCCGCGGGCCCGGCTCCGGTCCGCCGGACGCCGGCCAGTGCCAGGGCGGCCCCGTCAGGCGCCCGGGCGCCGCAGCGAGTGCCACAGCGGCTCGAGCTCGAAGCCGAGCGCCCGGTTCATGGCGAGGCTGCTCGCGTTGACCGCCGCCCCGCCCGTGCCCCACGTGCGGGCGCCCGTCGCGTAGGTGGTGAGGACAGAGAGCGCCTTGACGGCCTTCGCCAGGCCGCGTCGCCGGTGCTCCGGGGCGACGGCGGTGCGGTCCACCTCCCAGCGGTCCGGTAGCGGCGTCAGGGTCGTGAGGGCGACGAGCCCGCCCTCCGCCGACCGAGCGCCGAAGGCGAGCCACTCCTCCGACTCCAGGAGCTCGGCGAGGTCCTCCGGCAGGGGGGCGGGAACGGTCGCCGGGGTCACCGGGTAGTCGGGGAGGACCCGCTCCTGGAGCGCCGTGATCGCGGGCGCGTCGGCGGGCCCCAGGCGGAGCACCTCGTAGCCGGCGTCCTGGGCGGCGGCGACGGCCTCGAGGAAGGGGGAGAGGTCGGCGTCGTCGCCCAGGTGCAGGCGCGCGCCCCAGGACTCCGCGACGACCTCCCAGCCCTCGGCGAGGAGTCGGGCGTGCTCGGGGTCGTCCTCGCGCAGGATCCGGATGCCGTCGTCCTCAGCGGTGCTCATGGCGCCGACCGTACCCTGGCCCGCGCCCGCCGCCCCGGCCGCTCCGAGTGCGCCCGGTGAGGGCCCGCTCGCGGCGGCCGGGCAAGGGCCCGGCGTCACGGCCTCTGCGGCAGCTCGTCGAGCCCGAGGTCGAGGACGGGAGCCGAGTGCGTGAGAGCCCCCACCGAGATGTAGGTGAGTCCGAGTCCCGCGCGCTCGGGTAGGTCCCGGATCGACAGGCCGCCGCTCGCCTCCGTCTCCACGCCGGCGGGGCGGCACAGCGCCACCGCCTCGGCCGTCGTGTGCGGATCCATGTTGTCGAGCAGCACGAGTCGGCACCCGGCCGCGACGGCCTCCCGGACCTGCTCGAGGGTGTCGCACTCGACCTCGCAGACGATGCCCGGAACCGCCCGACGCACGGCGTCGAGCGCGGCCGTGATCGAGCCGGCCGCCGCGACGTGGTTGTCCTTGATGAGGGCCGCGTCGCCCAGGCCCATGCGGTGATTGGTCCCGCCTCCGCAGCGCACGGCGTACTTCTGGAGGGAGCGCAGCCCGGGCACGGTCTTGCGCGTGTCGCGGACCCGGGTCCCGGAGCCGGCGAGGGCGTCGGCCCAACGAGCGGTCGCGGTGGCGACGCCGGAGAGCTGGCTCATGAGGTTGAGCATCGTGCGCTCGGCCGTGAGGAGGCACCGCAAGGGCGCCTCGATCTCGAGGACCCGGTCGCCCGGGCGCAGCCGCGTGCCATCCGCGAGGAGGACGCGCGTCCGCGCGGTGGCGCCGAGGCGCTCGGCCATGAGCTGCTGCGCGATCGCGCCGATCTCGACCCCGGCGAGGCACCCCTCGTCACGGGAGGTGACGACCGCGTGACCCCGCCGGTCGGCGGGGAAGATCGACTCGGTCGTGACGTCGGGGCCCCAGGACAGGTCCTCGTCGAGGGTCGCCGCGACGAGGTCGAGGACGTGCCGGGGTTCGAGGCCGGCGGCCGCGAGTCGTTGCTCGAGCTCGGTGCGATCCAGGTCGGCCGGTACCTCGGGGGCCTCGGCGGTCGATGGGGTGGGCGGGGTCGGTGGAGTCACTGTCGTCATGCTGCTTTCGCCTTGCCTGCTGGGGCGAGGATGGTCGGGGCGCCGTCGGCGAGGACGACGTCGATGTGCCGGGTCAGCGAGGGCAGCGTCTCCGGGGCGTCGGATCGGCGGTGGCATCCCCGGGACTCGGGGCGGGCGGCCGCCGCGAGGGCGACGGCCGTGCCGACGAGCCGTGCGTGAGCGGCGTCGAGCACGGAGTCGGGCAGGTCGGTGTCCGTCGTCGACGCGGTGCCGACTGCGGGGCCGGTGAGCAGGTCGTGGGCGCGGGCGAGGCCCTCCCCGTCGCGCAGGAGACCGACGTCGCGGCTCATGATCGCGGTGACCTCGTCGAGATCGGCCGCGGCGAGGGCTCGTGGCTCCGTCTCGGCGGGGCGCACCGCGGGTGGGAGCTCGACGGCCAGGAGCCGGGCGGCGCGCGCGCCCGCGACGAGGCCCTCCGTGATCGAGTTCGAGGCGAGCCGGTTCGCCCCCTGGACGCCGGTGCAGGCGACCTCGCCCACGGCGAGCAGGCCCGGGACCCCGGTGCGGCCGTCCATGTCCGCGGCGAGCCCGCCGCAGTGGTAGTGCGCGCCCGGAAGCACCGGGATCGGCTCGGTCACGGGGTCGACCCCGAGTTCGCGGCACATCTCCAGGATGGAGGGGAACTCGGTCTCCCACGTCCTCGCCCCGAAGGCGGTGGCATCGAGGTAGACGCGGTCCGCCCCAGTCCTCACCATGTGCGCGTGCTCGGCCGCGGAGACGACGTCGCGCGGGGCGAGGTCCTCGAGCGGGTGGACGCCGGCCATGACGCGGTGACCGTCGGCGTCGACGATGACGGCGCCCTCGCCGCGCACGGCCTCGGAGACGAGGACCTGGCGGCCGTCGTGGAGACGGCGGCCGTCCGGAGGGGCGAGGACGGTCGGGTGGAACTGCATGAACTCGAGGTCGCGGGCCGCCGCTCCGGCGGCCATCCCGAGGACGAGCCCGTCACCGGTGGCCGTGGGTGGATTCGTCGTCGTCGACCAGAGCCGGCCGATCCCGCCGGTGGCGAGGACGACAGCGCGCGCGGTCACGGGCACCGTCCCGTGCGGTGTGCGCAGCCGCGCGCCGCAGACCTGGCCCCTCGCGTCCTGCAGGAGGTCGACGGCCCGGGTGCCGGTGAGCAGGTGCGGCCGGGCGCCTGCGCGCGCTCTCGCCGCCGTGCACAGGACGCGCTCGACCTCATGGCCCGAGCGGTCGCCTTCGGCGTGCCAGATCCGCCGTGCGTGGTGCCCGCCCTCGAGGTGGAGGTCGGGCTCGTCGTCCGGTCCGCGATCGAAGACGGCGCCCTCCTCAACGAGCCGGTCGATGGCTCCAGGGGCCTCCTCGACGAGCCGGGTCACCGCGACGGGGTCGCACAGGCCCGCTCCCGCCGCGAGCGTGTCGTTGACGTGCGAGAGGCAGGAGTCGTCGGGCAGGTGGACCGCGGCGAGGCCTCCCTGGGCCCAGTCCGTGGCGGAGTCGGCGAGGCCGGCGCGGGAGACGACGGTGACATCGACGCCGGCCGCCGCCAGGTCGAGCGCCGTTCGGAGACCGGCGGCGCCGGACCCGATGACGAGGACCTCGGTATCCGTCAGGCGACGGGGTGCGGGGCTCATGGCGGTCACTCGCCCGTCCTGGCGGAACCGATCGCGATCATGCGCTGCACCGCGCGGCGGGCGCGGTCGGCGACCTCGGGCGCGACGTCGATCTCGGTGGTGCCCGTGCGCAGGCAGCTGAGGAGTCGCTCGGGGGTCGTCAGCTTCATGTAGGGGCACACGGCCCTGGGGTTGACGGCGCGGAACTCGGTGCCCGGGTTGGCGCTGCGCAGCTGGTGGAGCATCCCGACCTCGGTGGCGACGAGCACCTCCGTGGCGCTCGTCGTGCGCGCGGCCTCGAGCATGCCGCCCGTGGACAGCACGTGCGTCCGTTCGGCCGGGAGCTCGCCGGTGCCGGCGAGCCACAGGGCGCTGGTGGTGCAGCCGCACTCGGGGTGGACGTAGAGCTCGGCGCCCGGGTTCGAGTGGACCGCGTCGATGAGGCGGTCGGGGCGGATGCCGGCGTGGACGTGGCACTCCCCGAGCCAGACGCGGATGTTGTCGCGCCCGGTCTCGCGGCGGACGTGGAACCCGAGGAACTGGTCGGGGCAGAAGAGGATCTCCTGGTCCTCGGGGATCGACCGCACGACCTCGACCGCGTTGGACGAGGTGCAGCAGACATCGGTCTCCGCCTTGACCTCGGCGGTGGTGTTGACGTACGACACGACGACGGCGCCGGGGCGCTCCGCCTTCCACTCCCGCAGCTGGTCGGCGGTGATGGAGTCTGCGAGGGAGCAGCCGGCGTCGGGCGAGGGCAGGAGGACGCGCTTGCCGGGGGAGAGGAGCTTGGCGGTCTCCGCCATGAAGTGGACCCCGGCGAAGACGATCGTCGAGGCCGTGCACTCGGCGGCGATCCTGGACAGGGCGAGCGAGTCGCCGACGTGGTCCGCGACGTCCTGGATCGCGGGGGACTGGTAGTTGTGGGCGAGGATGACGGCGTCCTGCTCGGCTGCGAGGCGTCGCACCTCCTCCGCGAAGCCGTCGGGGGCGGGCTCGGTGAACGGTGCCTCGCCCGCGGTCGGGGAGCCCGTCGTCGACGGGGCCGTCGAGGGGCGAGTGGTGCTGGTAGTGGGCGCTGCTGAAGCTGGTGCGGTCGCAGCCGTCGGGACTGACATCGTGCACCTCCTGTTATCGTCTATGAATCGAAAACCGGCGTCACTGTACCATCCTCACGTGCTCAGTTCTCCGTACCGCGACGACGCCGGGGTTGCCAAGTACCGGCACGAGGTTCTCGCGGTCGTCCTCAGGGTCGGGGCGGACAGCAGGCGCCTCGAGGTGCTCGCCTGGCGACGCGAGCACGAGCCCTTCACCGGGCGGTGGGCGCTCCCCTCCGGGCCGGTGGAGGTCGACGAGTCTCTCGATCGCGCGCTCGAGCGCCACCTCGCGGAGAGGGTCGACCTCACCGCCCTCTCCCACTCCGAGCAGCTCGAGACGTTCTCCGACCCGGGCCGCGACCCCTTCGAGCGCACGATCGCCACCGCGTACCTCGGTCTGGTTCCGTGCGACGCGGCGGTCCGTCCGCCTCGCGGCGTCGTGTGGCTGGACGCCCAGGAGCCGGGCGAGATGGCATTCGACCACCAGCGCGTCGTCGCCCGGGGCGTCGCGCGGCTCCGGGCGAAGATGTCGTACACGAACATCGCCTTCGCGCTCGCCCCGTCGGAGTTCGTTCTGTCCGAGCTGCGCGAGGTGTACGTGGCCGCCCTCGGGCACGACGTCGACGTCACGAACCTCGGGCGCGTCCTGGCTCGACGCCGGCAGATCGTCGAGACGGGCGGACGGCGCAGCGCCGGGGCCCAGGGCGGCCGCCCCGCCCGCCTCTACCGCTTCGTGGACCGGCGCTACGCCGTCACCGACCCCTTCGCCGTCCTCAAGGGCCCGGCAGCCTGACCCGCGCAGGCCCCGCGGCCGGGCGTCACGGCGGCCGTCATGCCGTGAGAGGAGGCGGGGGCACGCGCTCGTCGACCGTACTCTGGCCCCATGAGCGAGACGCACGAGAACCCCGGCCCGGCGAGCGCCCCCGTCGCCCTGCCCCCGCTCGGCTCCGACCCCGTCGAGATCGCCCGCGCCCTCGTCGACGCCCGCTCCGTGTCCGGCGAGGAGACCGTCCTCGCCGACGCCGTCGAGGCTGCCCTCCGCGCCTGCCCGCACCTCGAGGTCCTGCGGCACGGGGACACCGTCGTCGCCCGGACGAACCTGGGCCGGCCCGAGCGCGTCATCGTCGCCGGGCACCTCGACACGGTCCCCGTCGCCGTCACCTCGGAGCAGCCGGACGGCAACGTCCCCGGCCGCCTCGAGAGCCGCGACGGCGAGGAGGTCCTGTGGGGCCGCGGCAGCGTGGACATGAAGGGCGGTGACGCCGTCATCCTCCACCTGGCCGCCGCGCTCGCGGCCCCGCGCCGGGACGTCACCTGGGTCCTCTACGACCACGAGGAGGTCGAGGCCTCCCTCAACGGTCTCGGCCGGGCGCTCGACGCCCACCCCGACTGGTTCGAGGCCGATCTCGCCGTCCTCGGCGAGCCCACCGCGGGCGACATCGAGGGCGGCTGCAACGGCACCCTGCGCCTCATCCTCGATGTCCCTGGCCGCGCCGCCCACTCCGGGCGCGCCTGGGTGGGCGCGAACGCGATCCACGCCGCCGGCGACCTCGTCGGCCGTGCCGCCGCGGCGCCCGTGCGCACCGTCGACGTCGAGGGCCTCGCCTACCGTGAGGGCTTCAACGTCACCCTCATCGAGGGCGGCGTCGCCACGAACACGATCCCGCCGTCGTGCCGCGTCACCGTCAACTACCGCTTTGCCCCGGATCTGTCGGCCGAGGAGGCCCTGGCCCGCGCCAAGCGCGTCCTCGCCGGCCTGCCCGTCGACGGCGGCGAGACCGACCCCGTCATCGACGGCGGCACCGGCCCCGTGGTGGTCACCCTGGACGACCTCAGCCCCGCCGCCCGGCCCGGCCTCGACTCCCCGCTCGCCGCGGAGCTCATCGCCGCCGTGCGCGAGCGCGGGGGAGAGGTCGGCCCCAAGTACGGGTGGACCGACGTCGCCCGCTTCTCCGCCGCCGGGATCCCCGCCGTCAACCTCGGCCCAGGGGACGCCCTCCTCGCCCACACCGACGACGAGCACTGCCCCGTCTCCCAGATCCGCGACGTCGCCGGGGTCCTGCGCGACTGGCTCGCCTGAGCCGCAGCGGCGGACGGCCGGCCCTGGCCGCAGGCGGCCCGGCCCCGCGCGGCGCCGTCCGCGCCCGGCGCCGGCGGCGGATCGGCCGCGTTCACCCCGCCGCCGGGTGTTGTTCAGGGAGCGGGCCCACGGCGGGTGGATCATTCCCCCCATGACCAAGAGAGAGTCCTACCGCAAGGGCCCGGTGCTGCTGCGCGGCACCCAGATCCCCGCCCAGACGACCGACGCGCGCCTCCTGTCCAGCCGCGACGACACCGACTGGCTCCACAAGGACCCCTGGCGCGTCATGCGCATCCAGGCGGAGTTCGTCGAGGGCTTCGGCGCTCTCGCCGAGCTCGGCCCCGCGGTCAGCGTCTTCGGCTCCGCGCGCACGCGCCCCGACGACCCCTACTACGCCGTCGCCGAGGAGACCGGCCACCGCCTGGCCGACGCCGGCTACGCCGTCATCACGGGTGGCGGCCCCGGCGCCATGGAGGCCGCCAACAAGGGCGCCCAGGAGGCCGGCGGCGTCAGCGTCGGCCTCGGCATCGAGCTGCCCCACGAGCAGGGCATGAACGAGTACGTCGACCTCGGCGTCAACTTCCGCTACTTCTTCGCCCGCAAGACGATGTTCGTCAAGTACTCCGACGGCTTCGTCGTCATGCCCGGCGGATTCGGCACCATGGACGAGCTCTTCGAGGCCCTCACCCTCGTCCAGACCCGCAAGGTCCTCTCCTTCCCCGTCGTCCTCGTGGGCCGCGACTACTGGGGCGGCCTCCACGACTGGATCCGCACGACCCTGGTCGACGCCGGCACCGTCTCGCCCGAGGACCCCGAGCTCCTCCACGTCGTCGACACCGCCGAGGAGGCCGTCGAGCTCGTCGTCGGCACCGCCAAGCGCGTGCGCGCCGACGCCGCCGCCCAGGCCGCGGCCGAGGCCGCCGAGGCGGCTCAGGCGGCGGCCGCCCGCGACGGCGAGGAGTGAGGAGCGGGTCGGATCCGGCCGAGACGTCAGGAAAGTGGTTGAACCTGAATGAAGTCGGCCACCTTCCTTCGCTGCTTGTGGGTTCCATGCGGTAGGATCCACCTGGTAGCGCGGTGAGGATCCGCGGAAACGCACCGAAAGGGGAGCCCATGGCTGCCATGAAGCCCAGGACCGGAGACGGGCCGCTCGAGGTCGTCAAGGAAGGCCGCTCCATCATCATGCGGGTGCCGCTCGAGGGCGGCGGCCGTCTCGTCGTCGAGATCACCCCGGACGAGATCAAGGAGCTCCAGGAGGCTCTCGCCTCCGTCAAGGTCTGAGCACCGCCACGGCTCTGGCCCGCGCGTCCCGGACGCGTCGCGCGGAGCCGCCGCCCCTGAGGCGGAACGGTACGAGAGAGGACCGGGTCCCCGTGAGGGACCCGGTCCTTCGTCGTGCTCGGGGTGGGTCTGCGGCGCCGGCCCCGGCGGCGGGAACGGGTGCTCAGCCCGCCTGGACGGCCACGAGCAGGCCGTCTCCGACGGGCAGGAGCGTGGTCAGCATGTCCTCGCGCTCACGCAGGCGGCGACCGAGCTCACGGGCCGCGACCGTCCGGGCGTCGCGGCGGGCCGGGTCTCCCACGTGGTCGTTCTGCAGGGCGTGCGTGACGACGAGGACGCCGCCGACGCGGAGCATCCGGATGGCGCCCTCGGCGAGCTCGGCCGCCTCCTCCGGGTCGACGTCGAGGACGACCATGTCGTAGGAGCGGGCGGCCATGCGCGGCATGACGTCGGCGGCGCGGCCCTGGATGAGGCGCGTGCGAGAGGAGGGGTGGCCGGCGGCCTCGAAGGAGCGACGGGCCTCGCGCTGGAGCTCGGCCTCGACGTCGATCGTGGTGAGCACGCCGGCCGGGCCCATGCCGTCCAGGAGCCAGAGTCCCGAGACGCCGGTGCCGGTACCGATCTCCGCGACGGAGCGGGCGCCGACGGAGGCCGTGAGCATGCGCAGGGCCGCACCGGTGCCGACCGAGACCGGGTCCGTGCCCAGCTCGACGCCGCGCACCCGGGCCTGGGCGGCGGGCTCGCCCTCCGAGACGAAGTCCTCGGTGTAGGACCAGCTGAGGGTCTTGTCAGCACTCACGATGTGGCCTTTCCTAACCTGCGTCCTGGCTCGACGCGCCGTGCGGGGCCGCGCGCGGGACGCGACGGCTGCGCGCTCATTGTTCCAGGTCCGCGTCACAGGCGGGGGCGCGGGGCCGTGGCGATGCCCACGCCGGCGGCGTGGGACGGCGCACGTCCGCGGCCCGGGCCGCTCCCTATACTTGCCGCGTGTTCGGCATCTCCGGTGGCGAGTTCCTCGTCATCCTCCTCGTCATCGCGATCGTGGTAGGCCCGCAGCGCCTGCCCGAGTACACCCGCACGGTCACGCAGTGGGTGCGTCAGCTGCGCCTCTTCCTCGACAACGCGAAGCAGCAGATCGCCGAGGAGGTCGGCCCCGAGCTCGCCGACATCAACCTCTCCGACCTCGACCCGCGCAACTACGACCCGCGCAAGATCGTCCGCGACGCCCTCGGCGAGGACATCGAGGCCATCCGCAAGGACTTCGAGAACCCGATCAAGTCCGTCGTCGACGCCGCCAAGGGCGCCTCCGACGAGGCGGCCGGCGAGGTCAGCTCCGAGGTCAACGCCGGCACCTCGAACAAGTCGCTCAAGCAGATGATCGACGACAAGGCCGAGGAGACGCGCGCCGCGCGGGCCGCCGCCTCCGGGACCGCCGCCGCGACCGGTGCAGCAGCCGCTGTCGCCGCCACCGCCGACGCCGGGACCGCGGAGGACGCCGCGAGCACCCGGACCGCTGAGGGCGCCGACGGCGCCGTGGACACCGTCCAGCCGACGGATGAGCCGGTCGAGCCGGCTGGGTCGGCCGACGCCTCCGGTACCACGCCCCTCGAGGACGGGACCGCCGTCGAGGAGCCCGCTGTGACGACCGAGGACGCCGCGCACGGCGCGCCGCAGGACGCCGCCGAGGACGCCGATGACGACGACGAGGTCGAGGACCCCGAGCGCCGCGCCTTCCTCGCGAGCGCCGCCGAGTCCGCGGGCGACGTCGTCGAGGACGTCGCCGGGATCCTCGACCCCACCGACACCATCGAGGACGCCATCGCCGACAGGGCGGACGAGACCCAGCAGGCGGAGTCCGCGGAGCACGGCGAGCCCGCCGCCGAGGCCCCCGAGACCGCGGACGGTCCGGACGCCCCCGCACCGCGCGGCGTCCTCGTCGGCACCGGCGCCGGGACCCCGGCACCGACCGAGGCGGTCTCGGAGCAGAACCCTCAGCCCGCGGCCGCGCCCACCGTCCCCTCTTCGCTCGTCGCCTCCCCCGAGGACCTGCCGAGCGCCGTCGCCGAGCGCGTCCGCCCGGTCTCGCCGCGCGACATCGTGCGCGCCGCCAACCAGGCCGCGCGCACCCGCGCGGAGGCGGCCCGCGCCCGCGTCGACGCCTGAGCGACAGCCTGCCCGCGCCTCACCGCGAGACCAGAACGGGCCCGTCCGCGAATCCCTTCGCGGACGGGCCCGTCCCTCGTCCCGGCGCCCTCACGGGCGCGGACCTCAGTTGTTGATCGGGCTGACGCCGAGCTTCATGCCGGACAGGCCGCGCTTGACGTGCCCGAGCCGCTGCGCGACGCGCGAGAGCTCGAGTGCCGCCGGGGCGTCCGCAGCCGGCTTGCCGCCGTCGGCGACCGTCGCCGGGGTGCCCGTGTCCGAGCCCTCCCGCAGCCGGATGTCGAGGGGGAGCTGGGCGAGCAGCGGCACCTCGTAGCCGAGGGTCTCCGAGAGCGACTCGCTCACGGCCTGACCGCCGCCGGAGCCGAAGATCTCGAGGCGGGAGCCGTCGGGCTGGGGCATGTAGGACATGTTCTCGATGACGCCGACGACCTTCTGGTGCGTCTGCGTCGCGATGAGCCCCGTGCGCTCGGCGACCTCCGCGGCGGCCTGCTGCGGCGTCGTCACGACGAGGATCTCCGCGTTCGGCAGGAGCTGCGCCACGGAGATGGTGACGTCGCCGGTGCCGGGCGGGAGGTCGAGGAGGAGGACGTCGAGGTCGCCCCAGAAGACGTCGGAGAGGAACTGCTGGACCGCGCGGTGCAGCATGGGGCCGCGCCAGACGACGGGCTGCTTGTCCTCGACGAACATGCCGATCGAGATGACCTTCACGTCGTGCGCCACCGGCGGCACGATCATGCCGTCGAGCTGCGTGGGGACCTGGTCGACGCCGAGCATGCGGGGGATGGAGAAGCCGTAGATGTCGGCGTCGACGACGCCCACGGACAGGCCCTGCGCGGCCAGCGCCGCGGCGAGGTTCGCGGTCACCGAGGACTTGCCGACGCCGCCCTTGCCGGAGGTCACGGCGTAGACCTTGGTGAGGTTGCCCGGCTTGGTGAAGGGGATGACGGGCTCGGCGGCGCCGCCGCGCAGGCGGGTGCGCAGCTCGGCGCGCTGCTCGTCGTTCATGACGCCCATGCGGACCTGCACGTCGGTGACGCCCTCGACGGCGCCGACCTCCTTGCGGGTGTCCGCGGTGATGGTGTCCCGCAGGGGGCACCCGGAGACCGTGAGGAGGACGCCCACGGTGACGACGCCGTCGTCGCTGATCTCGATTGACTCGACCATGCCGAGATCGGTGATGGGGCGCCTGATCTCCGGGTCGATGACGCGGGTGAGGGCCTCGCGTACCTGCTCTTCTGTGGGGGTGGACATGGGTTCATCCTACGGGCGGCCCACACGGTCTCCGTCGTGGTGAGGAGCACGTACCGGGCGAGTCATCCGCCCGGCTGAGGGGCTACTGAGCGGCGGGCACATAGGGTTGCTAGTACCACGACGACCGTGACGGCAGCGCCGCCCCGACGCCGCCACCCCGACTCACGAGACAAGCAATCCCACGTCGATGACCTCCACCAACGAGCCCCGCCCCGGTCGCCCCCGGACCGCGGGCTCCACCGACCGCGACGGCGGCAGCGCCGCCCGCTCCGCGGCCCCCCTGCGCGCCCAGCGAGCCGCCCGCGCCCGCGCGGGCGCCGAACGCGCCGACTCCTCCCGACCCGCCGGCCCGGCGCGTCAGGCGAGCCGCCGCCGCGGCGTCCCCGCTGCCCGCACCGGCCGCCCCGACACGCGCACGGCCGCCCGTCCGCCCGCCGCCCGGCCCCCGCGCCGCGGCGCCGCCCCCAGCTCGACCGGCCCGCGCCGCGGCCGGATCGTCGGCGTCGACGGCCTGCGCGCCGTCGCCGTCGTCCTCGTCCTCGTCTACCACCTGCTCCCCGGCGTCATGCCCGGCGGCATGGTCGGCGTCGACGCCTTCTTCGTCATCTCCGGCTTCCTCATCACGACCCTGCTCGTCGACGAGCGCCGCCGCACGGGCCGCACCGACCTCAAGCGCTTCTGGAGCCGGCGCCTGCGGCGCATCGTGCCCGCGCTTCTCCTCGCGGTGGTCACCGTCGTCTCCTGCGCCGCGTCCCTCGGCGGGGACGTCCTCCTCGGCGTGCGCCGCCAGGTGCTCGGGGCCGCCGCCCTCGTCTACAACTGGGTGGAGATCGCCGCCGGCTCCAGCTACTTCGACCAGGCCCAGCCCCTCCTCCTCACCAACGTGTGGTCACTGGCGGTCGAGGAGCAGTTCTACGTCATCTGGCCCCTCGTCCTCATCGTCCTGCTCGCAGGACGCACCGACCGCCGAGCCACGAGGCGCGCCGCCGTCGGCGCCCTCGTGCTGTCCGTCGCCTCCTTCGCCTGGGCCGGCGTGCTCGCCGCCCACGGCGCCTCGCCCTCGCGCACGTACATGGGGACCGACGCCCACGCCTTCGGCCTCATGCTCGGCGCCGCCCTCGCCCTGTGGCACGGACGCGCCCTCGACCCCGACCTGGCGCCGGCCCCAGCGCGCGTCCGGCGCCTGCGCGGGGCCCTCGGCTGGGTCGGCCTGGCGGGCCTCCTCCTCGTCGGCCGCGTCGCCGACGACGGCGTCCGCGGCGCCGGCCCCTTCCAGACCACCTGCTGGCTGGCCCTCGCCAGCGTCCTCACCGCGCTCATCCTCCAGTCCCTTACCCGCGAGGTCGCCGAGGCCCCCGGGCCGGCCGGCGTCCTCCCGCGGATCCTCGAGGCCCGGCCGCTCGGCTGGCTCGGCACCCGCTCCTACGGCCTGTACCTGTGGCACTGGCCGCTGTGGGTCCTCGCCTTCTACGCCGTCCCGGCCTCCACCTCGCCGGGCGTTACGGCCGCTGTCGTCACCGTCGTCAGCATCATCGTCGCCGAGCTGTCCTACCGCTTCATCGAGACGCCGATCCGGCGCGACGGCGTGGCCGCCTGGCTGCGCTCCGCCCGCGGCATGACGAGCCGCGGCATCGTCTCGCTCAGCGCGGCCGTCACCGTCGTCGTCATGCTCGTCGCCCTCGGCTTCGCCGCCCAGCCGCGCGAGTCCAGCGCCCAGCAGGCCATCGAGGCGGGCGCGCTCGCGCTGTCGAGCCCGAGCACCACCGCCACGGGCGCACCGACGCCCCGGGCGACCGCCACCGGCACGGCGACCGCGACGGGCACGGCGACCGCGACGGGCACGGCGACCGCGACGGGCACGGCGACCGCCCGGGCCAGCGCCACCCCGACGCCGACCGCCTCACCCAGCGAGGTCCCGACTGACGGCGCCGCGGTCCCGGGGGACCAGGTCGAGGTCATCGGGGACTCCGTCGCCCTCGCGGCGGCCCCCTCGATGGAGGCGCTCTTCCCCGGCATCGGCATCGACGCCAAGGTCTCGCGCAACTACACGTCGGCCCTCGAGACCCTCGCCGCCGCCGACGCCACCTACGGGGCGCGCACGTACGTCGTCGTCGGGCTCGCCACCAACGCCACGGTCTCCGAGGACCAGCTGGGCGCCCTCCTCGCCGCGGTCGGCGACGACCGCGACCTCATCCTCGTCACCGGCTACGGACCGGCCCGCACGACGTGGATCCCCGGCGCCAACGAGGAGATCCGCTCCTTCGCCCAGGAGCACCCGGACCAGGTCGCCGTCGCCTCCTGGGACGAGGCCATCAAGGGCCGCGAGGACCTCCTCGCCCAGGACCAGGTGCACCCCGGTCCCGAGGGCGGTGCCATCTACGCCCAGGCCGTCAACCAGGCCATCGCCTCCCTCGCCAAGGGCTGAGGGCCGAGCGCCCGAGCACGAGGAACCGGCCGGGAGGAGCGCCGTCGCGGTGCTCGTCCCGGCCGGTTCGTCGTCCGTCAGGCCTCTCGAGCGAGGGGCTCCGCGCCAGCGCCTCAGGCCCGGTCGCTCGCCTCTCCGGGATCCGGCGCGGCGCCGACGGCGTCCGTGCGGGAGTCGTCGTCGTCCTCGTCGGCCAGCTCCTCGACGATCTCGCCGACGATCTCCTCGCGGGAGCGGCGCTCCTCCGCCAGGATCTCCTCCATGACGTCGCGCAGCTCAGAGCGCACGAAGTCACGGGTCGCGACGTCGTTCATCGCCAGGCGCAGCGAGGCGATCTCACGGGTGAGGAACTCCGTGTCCTGAAGGTTCGACTCGGCGCGCTGGCGGTCCTGCTCGGCCGTGACGCGGTCGCGGTCGTCCTGGCGGTTCTGCGCCAGGAGGATGAGGGGCGCAGAGTAGGAGGCCTGCAGGGAGAGCACGAGCGTGAGCGCCGTGAAGCCCAGCGAGGCCTTGTCGAAGCGCAGGGAGGTCGGGCCGAAGGTGTTCCAGGCCATCCAGCCGGCCACGAAGAGCGTCAGCCAGATGAGGAAGGTCGGGGTCCCCGAGAAGCGGGCGATCGCCTCGGCCACGCGGCCCGAGGTGTCCGACTTGGAGGACGACCCGCGGTTGGGGCTCGTCCACCGCATCCAGCGGGCGCGGCCCTTGGCCAGTGGCTGGTCGAGCGAGGAGTCAGGCATTGGCGTTCCTCTCGATGGCCTCGTCGGTCACCTCGTCGTCGTTGTCGCGCCAGTCGTCCGGCATGAGGTGGTCGAGGACGTCGTCGACGGAGACCGCGCCGAGGAGGCGCCCGGCGTCGTCGACGACCGGGTAGGCGGTGAGGTTGTAGGTCGCGAGCAGTCGCGTCACCGTGCCGATCGAGTCGTCGGGGCCGATCTGCTCGAGGTCGTTGTCCACGATGGACCCGACCATGCGCTGCGGGCGCTCCCTCAGGGCGCGCTGCAGGTGCACCATCCCGAGGAAGCGGCCCGTGGGGGACTCCAGGGGCGGGCGGCACACGAAGGCGACGGCGGCGAGGGCCGCCGGCACCTCGGACTTGCGGGCGTGGGCGAGGAAGGTCGCGACGCTCGCCTCGGGCGGCAGGATGATCGGCTCGGTCGTCATGAGACCGCCGGCCGTGTACTCGTCGTAGGTCATGAGGCGGCGGACGTCCTCCGCCTCGTCGGGCTGCATGAGGCCGAGCAGCTCGGCCGCCTTCTCCTGCGGGAGCTCGCCGACGAGGTCCGCGGCGTCGTCGGGCTCCATCGCGTCCAGGACGTCGGCCGCCCGGGCGGTGTCGAGCGCGGAGATGAGGGCGACGGCGTCGTCGTCGGAGAACTCCTCGACGGCGTCGGCGAGGCGCTCGTCGGACAGCTCGGCGGCCACCTCGACCTGGCGGGGCAGCGGCAGGTCCGAGAGGACGTCGGCGAGGTCGGCGGGCTTGAGATCCTCCATGGTGGCGAGCAGCGCGGTGGCGCCCTGCTGGGCGGTCGAGCCGGCCAGACCGGTCACCTCGTCGGGACGGACCGTGAAGGTCTCGCCGCGGCGCAGGCCCAGGGGGCCGGACGAGGCGCGCTGGACGTAGAGGCGGGTGACCTTCCAGTCCTTCTCGCGGTCGCGCTCGATGGCGACGTCGCGGACGGTGACGGAGTCCCCCGAGTCGCGCAGGGTGACGACGCGGTCGAGGAGCTCGCCGACCACGAGGGTCTCGACCGCCCGCTGGGAGAAGCGGCGGATGTTGACCAGGCCCGTCGTGATGACGGCGCCCGGCTCGATGGCCGTCACGCGGGACAGCGGCAGGAAGACCCGGCGACGGCCGGAGACGTCGATGACGAAGCCGACGGCGCGGGGCTCCCCGCGCAGCCGGATGAGGACGACGACGTCGTGGACCTTGCCGACGGCGTCGCCGAGGGGGTCGAAGACGGTGGTGCCCACGAGGCGGGCGACGAAGACCCGGGAGGTCCCGCCGCGGGACTGGCTCGAGCGCGTCGTCACAGGGCGCGAGGGCGCGGTCGTCGTGCTGCTGTTCTCCACGGGCACACACTATGCGCCCAGGGTGGACAGGAGGCCCTCGCTCCCGTGCCCGGGCCCGTGACGTGGGACGATACGGGCATGAGCCAGTTCAGCGCGCAGGGCCCGTCCGTCTCCGCCGGCCGGGGCGGCATCCCCCGGGGCGAGGAGGTCGCCTCCTACGCCACCTACGACGAGGCGCAGGCCGCGGTCGACTCCCTGAGTGACGAGGGCTTCCCCGTGCAGGTCCTCGCCATCATCGGCACGGACCTGCGGCAGGTCGAGAACATCACCGGACGCATGTCATGGGGGCGCGCCGCCATCCAGGGCGCCGGCACCGGCCTGTGGCTCGGCATCTTCTTCGCCCTCATGATGAGCTTCTTCGGGCCCGACGGCTCCGGCGGCCTCACCTTCGCCACCGGGATCCTCCTCGGCATCGTCTGGGGCGTCGTCTTCCAGCTCATCGGCTACGCCTTCACCCGGGGCCGCCGCGACTTCACCTCGACGAGCCACGTCGTCGCCTCGCGCTACTCGATCATCGCCTCAGAGCAGGCCGGCGAGGCCGCCCAGGCGCTCGCCCACGCCCCGGGGAACCTCACCCGAGGAGGGGCCGCCGCGCGCCGGGCCGAGGAGCGCCGCGCCGCCCGCGCCGAGGCCCGCGGGACGGGGCCCACCGCCTTCGGCTCCCGTCCCGACGAGGAGCCGCGTTTCGGCGTGCGCGTCCCCGAGGGGGAGAGCGCGGAGCGGAGCGCGGCTCCACTCGCTCCGGCGGCTCCGAGTGACGTGGACGCTTCGGCCCCGAGCGCCGTCGACGCCGCTCCGCGCCCCGCCTACGGCGCCGTGTCCGAGCCCGTTCAGCCGGTCGAGCCGGTCGACCAGGTCCAGCCTGTCGAGCCGGTCCAGCCCGTCGAGCCCTCGGACGCCGACGCGCCCGAGCACGACCCCGACGAGCGCCCCTTCGACGGCCGCCCCCGCGACTGATATGTAGGGGTTTCCTGTCAAGTGGCAGGGTGAAGAGGGGGCATCCACTGGCCGGTGGGTGCCCCCTCTTCGGCGTTGGCCGGTGGGGTGGGGGTGGCGTGTCTGGTGTCGACGCGTGGTCAGTCTGATATGCGCGGGTCTGTGTGCCGCATGACGCTGGTTTCGGTGGGAGGAGCTGGCTTGTCTGAGGTCGAGCGTGCCCTTGGGGGTGCTCACAGTCGAATCGCCGGTGTCCTCCTCACGCTGCTTCCCCTCTGGGCCCTGGTGGTGCCGGTCAGCGCGGTCTGTGGGCGTTCTAGTGGTCCATGACGGCCAGGGACCAGCACCAGCCTGCGAGCTCTCGGGCGATGGCGGTGTTGGCGATCGTGTGACGTTTGTGGTGGCTGGCCAGGGTCTGCCAGCGCCTGTTCAGGCGCCTGTTGCCGGTGTCGGCCCGGGTGGCGACGTCCCCGGGGACCTTGGCCCATGCGGCTCGCAGGGCGGGGCCGGGGCGGTAGGGGCTCTTGTGCTGCCAGGCGGCTTCGGTCAGGAGACGTCGGGCGTGGGTGTTGCCGGTCTTGGTGATGCCGCCCTGGGTGCGGGTCTGGCCCGAGGAGTGCTCGCAGGGGACCAGTCCGAGGTAGGAGGCGATGGTCGCGCCGGTGAAGCGGTGCCAGTCGCCGATCTCGACGGCGAGGGCGAAGCCGGTCAGTGTGGAGATGCCTCTCAGGCAGGACAGGCGGGCGGTGACGGGGGTGAACTCACTGTCGGCGGCCAGGGCGGCGATGGCGGTATCGAGGCGGTCGCGTCGTGCCAGGGTGTGGGTGACGGTGTCGTAGGCGTCGTCGAAGGCCGCGGTGGCGCCGGCGCCCAGGGCGGGGACGTCCTCGCGGCGCAGTGCGCGCAGCCAAGCGTCGTGGGCGGGTCCCCAGGTGGTCTTGCCGGGGTAGACCCATCCGCGGCGCAGCAGCATCTTGGACAGGCGGTGGCGGGCGGCCATGAGGTCGGTGCGGGCGTCGTCGCGGGATCGCACCAGGTCGCGGGCGCCCTCCTGGGCCAGGGTAGGGATGCGCACGGGCGTGATCGTGCCGTTCAGGGCGCACTCGGCCAGGAACATCGCGTCGGTGCGGTCGGTCTTGACCCGCTGTCCGGCGGGGCGGGCCAGCTTCGAGGGTGCGGCGACCTGCACCCGGTGGCCCGCGGCGGTCAGCTCGCGGGCCAGTCCGAAGCCGGTGGGGCCTGCCTCGTAGGTGATCAGCAGTGGTCCGTGCTCGGCGGCCAGGCGTGAGGCCAGGTCGATGGTGTGGCTGTACTCGCCGTCCAGGCGGCGTTGGATCACCTCGCCGGTGAGGGTATCGATGGCGGCGGCGCTCACGCTGCGGGCGTGAACGTCCAGCCCCAGGCTTGTACGCTCAGTAATCACCAGGGTCTCCTATGCATGTCGGCACCCCGCAGCGGTCCCCTAACGACCGCCTCGGTGGTGATCCACGAAGGTTGCATACGCGAGGCCCTGGCCCACAAGACCACGACGGCCTCGCGCACCCCCATAGCGTCTGACCCGGGAGCCCTCCACCTTGAGCGAGACCGTCCATGTCCCGGTCGGGCTGTCGACGTCCTCGTGGACGCTCGGCGACTGCGAGGGCGCCTTCGCGGCCGCCGCCGAGCTCGGCTACGACGGCGTCGAGATCATGGTGTGGTCCGAGAAGGCCACGCAGAGCGCCGAGGACCTCCTCGCCTTCTCCGAGGAGCGCGGGCAGCCGGTCCTCGCGATCCACGCCCCGACGCTCCTGCTCACGCGCTCCGTCTTCGGCACGAATCCGTGGGACAAGGTCGACCGCTCCATCGAGCTCGCCCAGGCCGTCGGGGCTCCGAGCGTCGTCCTCCACCCGCCGTTCTTCTGGCAGGCCCGCTACGCCGCGGAGTTCGTCGAGGGCGTCCAGACCCGCGAGCTCGCCACCGGCACGCACCTCTGTGTGGAGAACATGTTCACGTGGCGGCCGCGCCAGGCGCACTCCTCGCGCGACTTCCAGGCCTACTCGCCCACCTGGGACCCGGTGGGGCAGGGCTACCTCTCCACGACGCTCGACCTCTCGCACGCCGCGACCTCCGGCTCGGACGGCCTGGCGATGGCACGGGCGCTCGGTCCGACGCTGCGCCACCTGCACCTCACCGACGGCGTGCCCGGCTTCCGCGACGCCCACCTCCTGCCCGGGCAGGGCGACCAGGACTGCGCCGGCGTCCTCGGGCACCTGGCCGCCACCGGCTTCGCCGAGCGCGGCGGTCAGGTGGTCGTCGAGGTCAACGTGCGCGGCATGAGCGACGACGAGCGCCACGAGGGCCTGGCGAGCGCGCTGGCCTACGCGCGCGAGCACCTCGAGGGGGAGGGGGACACGGACTCCGTCCACGTCCCCGAGCCGACGCGCAGGCGCTACCAGCGCGAGGATGCGTGAACTATTGGTTTCCGCCAGGGACCGAATAGTCTCTGTGGCTCAGACGTCTCGATCAGGCGGCGCCTGAGGTTGCCACTTGCCGATCTTGGAAGCTGCATCGCGAGTATCGGGACCGAATTGTTTCCACAGTGCCGGGCATTTTCGTGCGATCATTGCGAAGCCTGTCGCAATGTCGTCGTCGTCAACGCCCCAGCCGGTTTCTGGAATTGATCGAATAGTTGTCGCGAGATTCTCGATCATGCGCATCGAGAGGTGGCCTGAATCGTCCTTGCAGATCCAGCCGACGGTGCGAGTCAGCCAGGCGCCGGTGGCGGTGGTTGGCTCGGTGCTACCGCTGATCGTCCAATCCGCCAGATTGCTCAGGCGATTACTGTGGAACAGAGTCGCGAGGCTCGCTGGGAGTGACTCTTGGAGGATCTTGGCGCGCTCGTCAGGCTGGGCGCCCATCCGTGTGGCGTTGTTCGTGCGCTTGAGCTCGGTATCCTTTGCCGCCAGGGTGACGCCAGTGAGGATGTTCAGGGCGAGTCCGTTTGGTGTTGTTGGGTCGAGGGTGTCTAGCGAGTGAAGCAGGCTACCGGCTACTTCCGGGCATGCTGTCACGAGTTCGCGGAAGAATGAGTGGCTTGGGTGTTGGATCAGGGCGTCGGGTCCGGACACGAGCTCACTCACCCTCGCCGAGTTAATGTCGCATCCGCTATTTCTGGCGTAGGTGAGGAAATCTAGGAGGCCGTCGAATTCTCGGTAGGGTGAAGGTGTTGCGTATCGTTCGTCCAGGGAGTCGAAGTAATCGCGGTATGAGGTTGTGTCAAGTCTGTCGGCGATTTTGATCCCGAGGGTCGTTCCGGGGAGCGCGACCGAGGAGTTGTGGCGAAAGGCTGCACGGAGGAGGACCTGATCCTCAGGGCTAAAGGACTTGATTTCTTCCCAAGCTTGCTTGAGGTAATTGGGGTCCCTGATCGCTCCAAGAGACGCCAGGAGAGTGTCCCTTCGCTGCTGCGTCAGCATCAGGGATTGTTGTTGAAGTATCCGGGTCTGTAATTCGCGTTGGGCGTCATCTCGTACTTTTTGACGATGATCAAGGATTCCGAGGCCGATAGGGATCAAGGCTGTGAGCGCGACGCCGATAGTCGCAATGGCAAGGTCCCAGTCCCATGCGTCCATGAGAGAATTCCACATTTGACTATGTTCCGAGGGGCAGGGTGTGTAGATTTGTCGCCTATTCTATCTTGTCTGGGCGTCAGTTCGGGCTCAGGGCCGGGGCTGGATCAGGCGGCGCAGCAGTCGGACTCGTGGCCCGCGTGACTCTCCGGCTCCAGCTGGAAGGTCGCGTGCTGGATCGGCACCGGGAAGTGCTCCGCCGCGCAGGTCCCGAGAGCGTCGAGCACGGCGTCCGAGCGGCCGGATCGCAACGCCTCGTCTGTCACCACGACGTGCGCCGTGAGGACGGGCAAGCCGGTCGCGACGGTCCAGGCGTGAAGGTCGTGGACCGCGACCACGTCGGGCAGCCCCGCGAGGTGGCGGCGCACCTCGGTCAGGTCCAGCTCATCCGGCGTGAAGTCCATGAGGACGCGCCCCGCGGCCCGCAGGAGCGCGGCTGCCCGCGGGACGATGAGAACCACGATGAGGAGGGACGCGACGGCGTCCGCCCGCGTCCAGCCCGTCAGTGCGATGACGGCCGCGGCTCCGATGACGCCGACGGACCCGATGGCGTCGTTGGCCACCTCGAGGAAGGCTGCCCGGGCGTTGAGGCTCTCGCCGCGTCCGCCGGCCAGCACGAGGAGCGAGATCGTGTTCGCCGCCAGTCCGATGACGCCCATGATGAGCATCCCCGACGAGGCGACCGGCGGCGGCGCGACGAGGTCGAGGACCGCCCGGACCGCCACGATGACACCGACGAGGGCGAGCATCCCGGCCTGGACCGCCGCGCCGATGACCTCGGCCCGACGCATGCCCCACGTCGAGCGGTCCGTGGCGGGGCGCGCTGAGAGGTGCGCCGCGACGAGCGCCATGACGAGGCCTGCGGAGTCCGTCACCATGTGCCCGGCGTCGGCGAGGAGCGCGAGCGACCCGGTGAGCGCGGCCGTGACGATCTCGGCAACGAGGACGACACCGGTGACCCCGAGCGCGACGGCGAGGCGGCCGCGGGTCGCGCCCGGGCCGTGGTCGTGGGAGTGGTCGTGCGAGTGCTCGTGGCTCATGACGTCGCCTCCTCGTCGGCCCGGCCGTCGCCGGGGGTGTCGTCCCTGGTCAGGTCGGCGGCGAGTGTGAGCAGGGCGACGACGCGGTCCTCGTGCTCGAGCCGGCTCACGCGCGAGCGTCCGTGCGCGTGCGTCGAGATGAGTCCCGCCCCGCGCAGGACCGCGAGGTGCTGGGACACGGTCGACTGTGCGAGGCCCAGGTGCTCGGTCAGCTCGCCGACGCGGTGCTCGCCGCCGCGCAGGTGCGAGACGATCGCCAGGCGGGTCGGGTCGCCCAGGGCGGCGAGGACGGCTGCGACGTCGGCGGAGGCCTGGACGGCCCGCCTGTCGTCGGCCGTGTCGGTGGGGAGGAGCCCGTGAATCATCGGCATATGACGATAGTATCGGTGAATGTCGATGAATGTCGAGGGAGACGTGGTGCTCTCAGCGGATCCGGGAGCACGACGACGGATCGGGGCCGTAGGATCCCGCGGCACCGGCCCGTCGGTCCAGGCTCTGACCCGCTCAGGGCGCCATCCGGGCGCGAGCGCGTTCGTCGAGCCGGTTGTCAGTCGGCGATGAGGCCGGAGACCCAGGCCTCGACGTCGTCGGCCTCCCGCGGCACGCCCGCGGTGAGGTACTCGACGGCGCCGTCCTCGCGCACGACGACGTCGTCCTCGATGCGCACACCGATGCCGCGCAGTTCCTCGGGGACGCGCAGGTCGTCGGCGCGGAAGTACAGACCCGGCTCGATCGTGAAGACCATGCCGGGGACGAGCTCGGCGTCCATCGACATCTCGCGGCGCGCCTGGGCGCAGTCGTGCACGTCCAGGCCCAGGTGGTGACTCGTCCCGTGGATCATCCAGCGGCGGTGGTAACCGCCCTCGGGGCCGAGCGAGTCGGCGGCGGTGACGCCCTCGGGCAGCAGTCCCCACTCCTCGACGCGCTGCGCGATGACCGCCATCGCGGCGTTGTGGACGTCGCGGAAGCGGCAGCCCGGCTCGTTCGCGCGGGCCAGGGCGGCCTTCGCGGCGTCGAGCACCGCCTGGTAGACGCGCCGCTGCGGCTCGGTGAAGCACCCGTCCACCGGGATCGTGCGCGTGACGTCCGCCGTGTAGAGCGAGTCGACCTCGACGCCGGCGTCGACTAGGACGAGCTCGCCGGAGCGCACGGCGCCGTCGTTGTTGATCCAGTGCAGGGTGTTCGCGTGGTCCCCGGCCGCGGCGATCGTGTCGTAGCCCAGGCCGTTTCCCTCCTCGCGGGCCCTCGCGCCGAAGGCTCCCTCGAGGACGCGCTCACCGCGCCAGTGGCCGGTGGCGCGCGGGATCGAGCGGATGAGGTCGTCGAAGCCGGCCTTCGTGGCGTCGACGGCCTTCTGGAGCTCGTCGACCTCCCAGGCGTCCTTGACGAGCCGCAGCTCGCTGGCGGCCTCGGCGAGGCCGTCGTCCACCTGGCTCGCGGCCTGCCCGGAGGCGAGGCCTGCGGCCTCGCGCACCTGGTCGACCAGGGCGGTGACGTTCTCATCGGCCTCGGCGATGACGCGCAGCTGGACGCCGTCGGCGCCGGCGTCCTTGGCGAGCGCGTCACCGAGCGTGTCGATGTGAGCGACGCGGATCCCCGTGGCCGCCTCGACCTCCTCGGCCGAGGGACGCACCCCCACCCAGAGCTCGCCGTAGCGCGGGTTGCCGTAGAACTCCTCGCTGGAGCGGGAGGCGCGCGGCCGGAAGTAGAGGACCGCCTCGTGCGTCGGCGCGCCGTCGGCCACCGGCTCGCCCGGCGCGGTCAGCGGCTCCAGGACGAGGACGGCGTCGGGCTCGAAGTCCGTGCCGGTGCCGGCCAGGTGCGCGAAGGCCGAGTGCGGGCGGAAGCGGTAGTCGCAGTCGTTGTTGCGGGTCTTGAGCGGCCCGGCCGGCAGGACGAGGCGCTCGCCCGGGAACCGGGCGCCCAGCGCCTCACGGCGGGCGGCGGCCCAGGGCGCGGAGGCGTTGCGCTCGGGAAGGTCGGAGGGCCGTGGGCCCCAGCCGGAGCCGATGAAGTCGCGGAACGCCTCGTTCTGAGGCTGGCGCGAGCGATTGTTGCCGCGCTGGGCGAGGGACTGCGGCTGCTCGGCCGCCGGGGTGGAGGACTGCTCGGACGTCGTCATGCGCTCATCCTCCCACCGGCGTCCCCGAGAAAGCGAACACCGACCTGGGTGCGCGCCTCCTCCAGGACCCGGACGACGGCGAGCGAGGCCGCCAGCGGGTGCAGGTCCGACTCGCGCGCGCCGGAGCGCACGAGTCGGCATACCTCCGCGAGCTCGCGGGCCAGAACCGGCGGGGCCCCGGCACCGTCCGGCACGACGGCGCCCGCCGGCCACGTCGCGTCGACCGGGAGGTGCTCGGCGCCGTCGGGCGTCCTCAGCGCGATCTCGCGCGGCCACTGGCAGTCGTCCAGCGTCAGCACGGCTCGGTCCGCCGCGACCTCGCTGAGCGTCCCGTTCGTCGAGGTCTTCGAGTGCAGACAGACGACCTCGAGGTCCGCGGGCGAGCCGTCGGGCAGGCGGTCGTACTCGAGGACGACGGTGCCGTGGGAGTCGGCGCCGGAGCGCAGGAGGCGGCCGGTGGCGCGGATCCGGACTGGCGCGCCGAAGAGGTGGATCGCCATCGAGATCGGGTAGACGCCGAGGTCCATGAGGCTGCCACCGCCGAGCGACGGGTCGAAGGCCGGCGGCAGCTCGCCGGCGCGGAAGCGGTCCATGCGCGAGGAGTACTGCTCCTTGACGAGCAGCGCCCGGTGCGGTCCGGCCTCGCCCGTGCCCAGGCGGGGGAGGGCCTCCCGGATCGCGGCGGTCCCCGGCTCGAAGGCCGGCAGCCAGCCCTCCATGAGGAAGCGGTCGGCGCGGCGGGCGGCGGCCACCATCGCCTCGGCCTCCTGGGCGCGCAGCGCGAAGGGCTTCTCCACGAGGACGTGGAAGCCGGCCTCCAGCGCCGCGACCGTCTGCTCGGCGTGCAGGGCGTTCGGGGAGCCGACGTAGACGACGTCGAAGGGGGTCGTGCCACCGGGTGCGCCGGCGGCCAGCATCTCGGGTAACGAGGAGTAGGAGGCGCCGATCCCGTGCTCGGCGGCGAAGGCGGCGGCCCGCTCGGCGTGCGCGGAGGTGACCGCGACGACCTCGACCTGCGGGAGGACGGCGGCCGCCTCCATGAACCAGCGGGCGATGAAGCCGGCGCCGACGACGCCGAAGCGGACGGGAGTGGTAGCGGGGGAGGTGCTCGTGCTCGTCATGCCCCGATCCTCCCATCCGGTGCGGCCCGCTGACGCGACCGAGACGCAACCACGACGGCCTCGTCCGACGGAGTCCCCGGCGCCAGCCGGTTCCTACACTGGCGATCGTGCGCATCGACCCCCACACCCACTCCGCCTTTTCGGACGGCACCGACGCCCCCGCCGAGCTCATGGCGCTCGCGGCGCAGGCGGGTCTCGACGTCGTCGGCCTCACCGACCACGACACGACCGCCGGCTGGGACGAGGCCGCCTCCGCCGTCGCCGCCAGTGGCGTCACCCTCCTGCGCGGCACCGAGATCTCCTGCTCCGCCGCTGGCGTCACCCTCCACCTGCTCGCCTACCTCTTCGACCCCGAGGACGCCGCCCTCGGCGCCGCCTTTGCCAGGGCGCGCGAGTCCCGCGCGACGCGCGCCCAGCGGATCGTCGAGCGCCTGTCCGCGGACTACCCGATCACCTGGGAGGACGTCCTCACGCAGGCGGCGTCGACCCGTACGATCGGCCGCCCCCACATCGCCGACGCCCTCGTCGCCGCCGGCTCCTTCCCGGACCGCAGCGCCGCCTTCGCCGGGCCGCTGGCCACCTCGAGCCCCTACTACGTCCACCACTGGGCCCTCGACCCGGTCGAGGCCTGCGAGCTCGTCCGCGGCGCCGGGGGCGTGCCGGTGGCCGCCCACCCGCGCGCCGGCAGGCGGCAGCGCCACCTCGTCCCCGACGAGACCTTCGCGGCCATGGCCGAGGCCGGGCTCGCCGCCCTCGAGGTCGACCACCGCGACCACGACCCCGCCCAGCGCGAGGCCGCCCGCGCCCTCGCCGAGCGCCTCGGCATCGGCATGTCCGGCTCCTCCGACTACCACGGCACCGGCAAGCCGAACCGGCTGGGCGAGAACCTCATGCCGGAGGGGCTCCTGACGCGGATCGTCGACGAGGGCGCCCTCTCGCTCATCAGGCCCTGACCGGGGCTGAGCGACGCCGGCCGCCGCGCACCGTACCCTTCACCCAGCACCACCCAGCACCCCGCGCCGCCCACGAGGCGGGCGACGGCCGGGCGCCACCAGCGCCGCACGCCGTCGCCGCGGGGCCGATCCCAGGAGACCCATCACCCGTGGCCGCGATCTTCGACCTCACCCTCTTCGCCACGTCCTTCATGACGATCCTCGTCATCCAGGACCCGCTCGGCGCGATCCCGATCTTCCTGTCGCTCACGAGCCGTCAGACCAGCGAGCAGCGGCGCCGCTCCGCTGGCCAGGCGACCCTCGTGTCCTTCGGCGTCATCCTCGTCTTCGCCATCTTCGGCCGCTACATCCTGCGGTTCCTCGGCATCACGGTGCCCGCCCTGCAGTTCTCCGGCGGCCTGCTGCTCCTCCTCGTCGCCCTCGAGCTCCTCACCGACAAGGTCGACGAGAGCCCCAACCCCGACGACTCGATCGCCAACGCGGCCCTCGTCCCGCTCGGCACCCCGCTGCTGGCCGGCCCCGGCGCGATCGTCGCAGCCATGGTCGCCGTCGAGTCGGCGTCGGAGCCGCTGGTCGGCTGGCTCACCGTGAGCCTCGCGCTCCTGGCCACGCACGTCGTCATCTGGCTGACGCTGCGCTTCTCCCTGCCGCTGCACCGGGTGCTCGGCGAGTCCATGATCCGCGTCCTCACGCGCATCTTCGGCCTCCTGCTCGCCGCCATCGCCGTCCAGATGATGGCCGACGGCGTCTTCGCCTACATCGACTCCCACTCCTGAGCGCACCGGCACCGGACCCGCCCCGGCGCGGCGAAGACGGACGGCCCGTCCCGGACGCTCCGGGGCGGGCCGTTCCGCGTCGTCGGGGTCCTCGACGACGGGCTCAGCGCTCGAGACGGGGGAAGAGCCGCTCGGCGGCGCTGTGGTTGATGGCACGCCCTGAGAGCTTCGGGTAGGCCCGCAGCATCGCCGCGAAGCTCCGACCGATCCACGGCGCCGCGAAGGGGTAGTCGGACCCGAAGACGACGTGCCCGGGCTTGGCGAAGCGGAGCAGCGCCGGCATCGAGGTGACGAAGGGCGTGAGCGCCGTGTCGTAGTAGAAGCGGCGCAGCAGCCGCAGCCCCTCGAGCGGCTTGCCGTTGACGGAGGCCGACTGGGCCACGCGCGGCGCCGCGTAGGGGATGATCCCGCCGCCGTGGGACAGGATCCATCGGATCCGCGGGTAGCGGTCCAGGACGCCGGATCGGCACAGGCTCACCGCCGCCCGCGTCGTGTCCAGCAGGAAGTCCGCGGCGTACGCGGGGATCCCGGGTGCCGCCCCGCCCGGCAGCTCCGAGGGGTGGATGAGGACGACGGCGTCGTGCTCGTCGAGGACCCTCATGAGCGGCTCGTAGGAGGCGTCCCCCAGGTAGGTGCCGCGGGCGTTGCCGAGGAGGACGACGCCGTCGGCCCCCAGTTCGTCCAGCGCGCGGACGGCCTCGTTGACCGAGGCGTCGACGTCTGGCAAGGGGATCGTGGCGAGGTGCCCGAAGGTCGCCGCGTGGGTGCGGACGATCTGGGTGGTGAAGTCGTTGAGGTCGCGGGCGACGGCGGCGGCGTCGGCGGCGGGCCACGGGTCGACGCCGGGTGTGGAGACCGAGAGCAGCGCGGTGCGCACGCCGAGGGAGCGCATGACCTCGCGGCTGCCCTCGACCGACCAGGACGGCATGGGCATGCCACCGGACTCGACGCCGTGGGAGACGAGCCAGTCCCGGTAGAAGCCGGGGACGACGTGGTGGTGGGTGTCGATGCGCGTGGCGGGCAGGACGGGCACGGTGAGGCTCCTTCGGTCGCGATCGAACCTAGGGCTGGTGTGCTGGGTAAGGCTGTCCTCACACAGCGCTCACAGGGTCGCCATGACCTTTCCCTGGCACCCTCCGAGCGTGCGGGACTGGACTCGCTCCCATGACCACAGCGACACAGGGCCTGCGCCTCGCGCCGGCCCGCACCGCTCGCGGCGCCGGTCGCCCCGCCCGCCGCACCCTCAACGCCGCCACCGCACGCGCCTGTCTCACCGCCGGCGTGCTCGCGGCCACCGCCGGGCTCGGCCTCGGCGTCCTCCTCGCCGCTGCCCTCGAGACGAGCCTGCCGGCCCGGTTCTCGGCCGTCTGGGCCCTCACGCTCATCGGGCGCCTCACCGCCGTCGCCGGCACCTACGGGGCCCTGTGGATGGTCCTCCTCGTCGCGCGCGTGCCCCCGATCGAGCGCGCCATCGGCCAGGACCGCCTCGTCGCCCTCCACAAGAAGATCGGTCCCTGGAGCATCTGGCTCATCGGCGTCCACGTCCTCGCCTCCGTCATGGCCTGGGGGCCCTGCCCGACTCCGCCACCTGGTGAGGCGAGCTGTGGTCGATGACGACGAGGCAGCGCTGGATCCTCGCCGCGGACGTCGGCGCCCTCATGCTCATCGTCGCCGGCCTCACGAGCTGGGCCCGCGCCCGCCAACGCCTCCCGCGCCAGGTCTGGTGGACCGTCCACCTCTACACCTACCTCGCGATCGCCCTCGCCTTCGCCCACCAGATCACGATCGACGGCCCCTTCCTCACCGGCTGGGCACGCACTGTGTGGATCGCCTTGTACGTCCTCATCGGCGGACTCATCCTCGGCTACCGGGCCCTGCTGCCCCTGGAGCGCTCACTCCACCACGACCTGCGGGTCGCCAAGGTCGTGCGCGAGAGCCGCGACGTCGTCTCCGTGTGGGTGAGCGGGCGCGAGCTCGACCGCCTGCGCGTGCGCCCGGGCCAGTTCGCCCAGTGGCGCTTCCTCGCCGACGGCCTCGCCTACGAGTCCCACCCGTACTCCTTCCCCGCACCCGCCCGCGACGACCTGCTTCGGCTCACCGTCAAGGACCTCGGCGACGCCTCCGCCCTCACCGCCCGCCTCCGGCCCGGCACGCGCGTCCTCATGGACGGCCCCTACGGGGTGATGACCCCCGAGCGGGTCTGCGCCACCGGCCGAGCCGTCCTCGTGGCCGGCGGCGTCGGCGTCGCCCCGGCGCGGGCGCTGGCCGAGGGCCTGGCCGCCGACGGCGCGCGCGTCGACGTCGTCGTGCGGGCCTCCGACGCCGGGGACTTCAACATGTGACCGACGGCGCCCCTGCGCCACGCGGCGGCCCCGACCGCCGCACCACCACCTCGCCGGGCACGTCGCCCGGGCCCAACAGCCTCACGAATCGAGTCACCATGCGCCCCTCCGTCACCGGCGGCATCACCGCCGGAGCCACCGCCCTCGGCGTGGCCGCCATCCTCATCCTCAACCCCTCCGGCGCCGGCACCTCCGTCGCCTCCACCATCGCCACCGGCGCCTCGTCCGGTGCCGCCGGCAGCGGGTCGACGACGACGCAGTCCGGGACGTCCTCCTCGTCCGGGACGACGTCGTCGGACTCGTCGGGCAGCACCACGAGCGGGAGCTCCTCGACGGACTCGAGCTCGTCGTCGACGGACTCGTCGTCCACGACGTCCTCGTCCTCCAGCGTGAAGGACGGGACATGCACCGGCGCCGTCTACGAGAGCCCCTACGGCGCCATGCAGGTCGAGGCGACGATCTCCGACGGCAAGATCACGGACATCACCTGGGTCCAGCTGCCGAGCGACGGCCACTCCCAGCGCATCAACTCGACCGCCGCGCCCACGCTCGTCGACGCCGCCGAGCCGGTCCTGGACGCCTGCGAGGCGGAGATCGCGCGCATTGACCGGCTCTTCTCCACCTACCGCGAGGATTCCGTCGTCAGCGCGCTCCGGCGGGACCCGGCGCTGGAGAAGCGTCTCGGGTGGACCGGCGACCACCTCGACGTCCACACCGTCCTCGAGGAGTGCCGGGCGGCGCGACGGCTTACGGCCCGAGGCTGGGGACGGGCGGCTCACCGCCCGCCAGGCGACCGTCTGGGGACCCGACGACGGGCTCGCGGACGCCTTCGCCACGGCGCTCCTGCTCGGCGGGCGCGACGCGGCCGGCGCCTTCGAGGAGCTCCGCGCCTCCGACGAGGAGCCGGACAGGCCCTCGCGCTGGGGCGCCTACGTCGTCGAGAACGACCGCGCCTGGAGGCTGGGCGAGACGGACGCGCTCGTCGCTCCCCGGCTCGATGGCGTCGGCTGACGATTGGGGCAGCCGGCTGCATCGGACGTGACCTGGAACGGCGCGCGTCGCCGTGTCACTCGTAGTGGGTCCACATCCGCAGCACGTGGACGACGTGCTCGTCCGGAAGGACCTCGTAGACGAGCCGGTGCTGGATGTTGATGCGTCGTGAGTAGCAGCCCGCCGGGTCGCCGACGAGCTTCTCGTAGCGCGGTGGCGTTCTGAACGGGTCCTCCGCGATGAGCTCCAGGAGGTGCTGGGCCTTGGTCTTGAGTCCCGAGGTCGTGAGCCGCTTCGCGTCCTTCTGGGCCTGACGCGAGTAGACGAGGCGCCAGGCGGTCACCAGTCGAGATCCTCCGAGCCGGCGTCGAGCCCTTCCTCACGGGCCTCGCGAATCGACTCGGTCAGTCCCGGAATCGCCTGGAGGTAGAGGGTCTCCTGGATGGCGCGCCAGTCGTCCTCGCCGACGAGGACGGCGTTCCCGCGCTGGCCGGTGATCGTGAGGGGCTCGGACTCCTCGTTCACCTGGTCGATGAGCCGGTAGATGTGTGCGCGAGCGGTGGTGGCGGGGACAGCGGTCATGAAGAAAGCGTACGGGCTCACGTACGTGTGTGTCGATCGCCCGTCTCCGTGGTTCTCGGCCCGTCGACCTGGCTGCCGGCGGTGGTGCTCGCAGTCAGATCTGGACGAGGAGGCAGGTGTCCTGCCCGTCGAAGCCGGAGGCGGCGGCAACCCGGCCGTCCGCGAGGAGCGCGGCGCCGGCGGTGTACTCACCGTCCTCGCCCGTGGCGGCGCCGTTGACGAGGAGCGCCTGCGGCGCGACGGTCGCGGACTGCTCGGCGTAGGCGCCCAGCTCCTCGGTGAGCCACTGGTGCGGTGGGAAGGAGACGAACACGGGCCACAGGAGCAGGTCGATCCCGAGCCCGGTGAAGCGCGGCTGGTCGCTCCACAGGTCGCCGCACAGCGCCACGGCCGTGCGACGCCCCTTCCACTCCACGACCTGGACGTCCTCTCCGACGGCGTAGACCGCCGGGTCGGCCCATTCCTCGCGCCAGCCGGTGCTGATCCGACGCTGCTCGAGGAGGACGCCGTCGGGGGAGACGAGCCGGTAGGTCGAGTAGAAGCGGTCGCCATCGCGCTCGACGCAGCCGTAGCCGGCCGTGATCCCGGTGCGCCGGACGGCCTCGGTGATCGGCTCGTGCCCGGGCGCGTCGGTGGTGATGGCGGCGGCACGATCGGCAGTGGGCTCGAAGGTGACGGACTCGAAGCCCTGGAGGTACGCCTCGCAGGTGAGGACCGCGTCGACGCCGCAGCCCCGGTACCGCTCGAGCTCGGCGACCAGGCGCACCGTGTTCCCTTCGACGTCCCCGGTGACAGTGGTCAGTCCTGCCATGACTGCTCGCATGGAGCTGATTATCGCGCTGGAGAACCGGGCTCGTGGCGAAGGTGATTACTTCGTGTGATGTCTCGGGACATTGGTGACGGTTCTGCCTCATGACGTCGGTGACGGTTGGTGTGTCAGGACCTCGGTGAGGGTTGGGGTGCTGGAGGGTTCTTCTTGTGTCCTCTTCCGCCTCGGTGGTTGATGGGGGGCGTAGGTCGAGACGTATCGGACGCCGGGGGCGGGCCAGTCGTACTGTGCGAGGACCTCACCGTCGGTGGTGGCGATGGCGATGGCCTCGGGGTCCCAGTCGAGGATGACCTCGCGGCCGGTGTGGGTCTTGGAGACCAGGAACATCACGGAGGCGAGGTTGATGGTCCCGTTGGTCCCCATGCGGACCGTCCGGGTCCCCGACGGCGGGGTCTTGCGCCGCTGGGGCGGCCTGGCGCCCCGCCGGGGCTGGCCCGACGCGCCTGTCTGCACCGTTGCGGGTGCGGGGGTATCGCCGACACTGACAGGCTCAGCCGGTGGGGTGGGCCGCGGAGGGGTGGCGACGGGGGTGGCGTCCCACGCCTGTTGGGGCGTGATGCGCCCGGGCAGGGCCTGGTTGGGGCGCTCGGTGTTGTAGATGGGGTCGAAGTCGTCGACCTGGCCCTGGAGCTGTTCGATGGTGGAGGCCATCGGCTGGGCGTCGAGGTAGCGGAGCAGGGTGCGGTGGAAGCGCTCGTTCTTGCCCTGGGTGGTGGGCTTGTAGGGCTTGCCCGTGATCGGCGTAACCCCCAGGGAGCGGACGTGCTCCACCAGACGGCCGGTCACGCTGCGGCGGGTGGGGTTCATTGCGAGCCCGTTGTCGGTGAGCAGGCGCTGGGGCACCCCACGGGCGGCGACGCCCTTGTCGAACACGGCGACGGGCGCCTGGCTGGTCTCCGCGCCGGCGACCAGGGAGGCGACCGCTAGGTGTACTTCCCCGTGAGGTTGTGAACGCGGTCTGAGGGGGTCTGGCCGCCGATTCCGGTGTGGGGTCGGTGGTGATTGTAGTAGTGCAGCCAGGTCGTGTAGGCGGCGGTTCGCTCTGCCTCGTCGGTGTAGACGGCGGCATACGCCCACTCGGCGGCGAGAGTGCGGTTGAAGCGCTCGACCTTGCCGTTGGTCTGCGGCCGGTAGGGCTTGGTCCACTTGTGCTTGACGGCCTGGCCGAGGGCATCAGCGAAGGCGCGCGAGCGGTAGCAGGCGCCATTGTCCGTCATCACGGCGGTGACGGTGACGCCGAGGCCGGAGAAGAACGCGTTCGCTCGTTGCCAGAAGGCGGCCGCGGTCTCCTTGCGCTCGTCGTCGAGGATCTCGGAGTACGCGACCCTGGAGTAGTCGTCGACGGCGTGGTGCAGGTACCGGTAGCCGCGCGAGCCCGGCGCCCCTGCCCTGGCGGCTCGATCGCGCACAGCGCCCGCGGTGCGGTCCTGGACGGATCCGCGACCGTGGACCCGCCAGCCGCCGCCGTCGGGGATGCGGCCTTGCTTCTTGACGTCAACGTGCACCAGCAGGCCGGGCGCAGCGACCTCGTACCGCCGCGGTGCCGGCTTGCGCACTGGCAGCCCGGTGGACTGGTCGATGTTGGCCAGCTTGGGCATGTGATAGCGGGCCAGTACCCGTCCGACCGTGGAGCGGTGCAGCCGCAGGTGATAGGCGATCCGGTGGGGACCCCACCGACGTGTGAACCGCAGCGCGATGATCCGGTGCTCCGTCCTGCGCGGCAGTCGCCCTGGGGAGGAACTCGGCCTCGAGCTCCGGTCGGTCAGCTCCAGCCCGGACCGGTACCTGTCCACCCACCGCTTCGCCGTCGCCGGCGAGCACTGGAACCGTTCGGCGGCGCGCCGCAGGGACCAGCCCTGATCGACGACGAGAACAGCGAGGCGACGACGCCCCTCCGGCGTCAAAGGCGCGTTAGCGTGAGTCATGAGGACCTCCGTGGTCAGGATGCGAGTGCGGTAACCCACATCCTGCCCGGAGGTCCTCGCTACCTCGACCGTTCACAACCTCCCGGTGAAGTACAGCTAGGCGGGAGTGGTCGTCCTGGAGCTGGAAGATGACGGCCTTGCGTCCGCCGGTGAGTACGTACTCGGTGGCGTCCAGCTGCCAGCAGGCGTTGGGGGCGGGGTAGACGAAGCGTCTGAACGCCGAGCGGGGCCGCTTGCGCGGTTCGGCTCGCGCGGCACCCTCGGCGCGGAAGATCCTGGCCAGGGACGCCGGCGAGGGGGCGGCCAGGCCCATGGCCTTCATCTTGTCGTGCACCGAGATCGGGCCGTTGTCCAGGCCTGAGGAGGCCAGTGCCGCCCGCACCGCCAGGGCCTGAGCACGCTGGTCGTCGCTGATGGCGGTGGGGCTCGTGAGCGGGCGGGGGCTCCAGGGCTGCTGCCTCGCCCTCGACGCGGGCCCTGGCGCGGATCGCGTAGAAGGTCTTGCGGGAGATCGACTGCTCAGCGCAGAAGGTCGTCACTGCACCGCGTGGGGCGTCCTGGGGCCAGCGAACGATCGCCAGACGCACACGAGGATCAACACGAGGGTTCGTTGAGCTCATGGGCCAATCCGACCCGAAGTGTCACCTCCCAAACCCCTAGAACTGTCACCGATGTCCTGAGGCAGAACTGTCACCGAAGCCCTGAGACATAACAAAGGTGATTACTTCGTGGAGGTGTCCGGAAACGACCGTCAAAGGACACCCCACGACACGCCGCACGACACGCGACCATAAATCCTGTTCAGAACTTCGTGTTCGTGACTTCGCTCGACCACGCGAGCATGATGAGCTCGGGGCCGCCTGTGGTGGCGCGAGCTCAGCTCGTCACTGGCGCACGTTGCCGTTCGCCGTTCAAGGTCGCCCCATTCGTTGCTGCGGCGTCAGCCCGGCGGCCGACGCCGGCGTCGGCTCAGTCCTGCGAGCCGGAGTCGCCGGTGCTGCGCCCGCCGCGAGTGCGCTCGCGGTTTCGCGAGCGGCCCGAGCGCTCGCCGCGGCCGCGCCCCGACGAACGCCCCTCGGAGGAGCCGCCGTCGTGCCCGGACTCGCGCCCACCGCGCCCACCGCGCCCGCCGCGCCCGCCCCGGTCCCCGCCACGACCGCGCCCGCGGCCGCGGCCGCCACGGCCACCGCGCTCGTCGTCGCGGTGCTTCTTGCCGGTCTCGCCCAGGTCCTCGATCTCCTCGGCGTCCAGGCCCGCCAGCGTCCGCTTGGAGCGGGGGAGCTTGCCGGTGACGCCCTCGGGGATGCTGAGGTCGGCAAAGAGGTGCTCGCTCGTGTGGTAGGTCTCCACCGGCTCCTCCATCGGCAGGCCGAGGGCCTTGGCGATGATGCGCCAGCGGGGGACGTCGTCCCAGTCGACGAAGGTGACGGCCGTGCCCTTGTGCCCGGCGCGACCGGTGCGGCCGATGCGGTGGACGTAGATCTTCTCGTCCTCGGGGCACTGGTAGTTGATGACGTGGGTGACGTCGTCGACGTCGATGCCGCGGGCCGCGACGTCAGTGGCGACAAGCACGTCGATCTTGCCGTTGCGGAAGGCGCGCAGCGCCTGCTCGCGGGCGCCCTGGCCGAGGTCGCCGTGCAGGGCGCCGGTGGCGAAGCCGCGGGAGGCGAGGTCCTCGGCCACGCGGGCCGCCGTGCGCTTGGTGCGCGCGAAGATGATGGTGCGCCCGCGGCCCTCAGCCTGGAGGATCCGGGAGACGACCTCGACCTTGTTGAGGGCGTGGGTGCGGTAGACGACCTGCTGCGTGGACTGCACCGTCATCGAGTCGTCGCCCGGGTCCTGGGCGCGGATGTGCGTCGGCTTGGTCATGTAGCGGCGGGCCAGGGCGACGACGGCGCCCGGCATGGTCGCGCTGAAGAGCATCGTCTGGCGGTCGTCGCGGGTGCGGGCGAGGATCTTCTCGACGTCGGGCAGGAAACCCAGGTCGAGCATCTCGTCGGCCTCGTCCAGGACGACGGTGGTGACGTGCGTGAGGTCGAGGACGCCGCGCTCCATGAGGTCGATGAGGCGTCCGGGCGTGCCGACGACGACCTCGGCGCCCTTCTCGAGGGCCTCGATCTGCGGCTCGTAGGCGCGCCCGCCGTAGACCTGGACGATGCGCACGGTGCGCTTGGCGGCTGCCTGGGTCAGCTCCACGGCGACCTGCTTGGCGAGCTCGCGCGTGGGCAGGACGACGAGGGCCTGCGGGGAGCCCGACGCCGGGTCCTCGTCCCAGCCGTCCTCGCCGGGGCCGAGGGTGTCCATGAGCAGCGGGATGCCGAAGCCCAGGGTCTTGCCGGTACCGGTCTTGGCCTGGCCGATGATGTCCTGGCCCTCGAGGGCCACGGGCAGGGTGAGGGCCTGGATGGGGAAGGGGTAGGTGATGCCCTTCTCCGCGAGGGCCTCGGTGATCTCGGGCTCGACTCCGTAGTCCGCGAAGGTCTTCTTCGTCAGGTCGGTGTCGTCGCCCTCGTCGGTGATGTCGGGGGTCGCCTCGTCGAGGACGGGGGCGTGGGCGCCCGCCGTCTCGATGATGCCGGAGGCGTGCTGGTCGCCGACGGGCTGGGCCTGCTGGCCGGCCTGCTTGGCCTGCTCGGTCGCCTCGGTGGTCTGGTCGGTGGTGGTCTCGTCGCTCACGAGCTTCCTTCGGTCGTGGACCGCGCGGGCGCGCCGGCGTCCCCTGCGACAGGGGCGCCGACGGCGTCGTGGGGCTCGGTTCGTGGCGCCCGATCGGGGCGTCCGGACCGCGCCGCGGTCCCGGGGTGGCAGCCGATCGTGGTTCGTGCCCTGCGCCAGCCCGAGGGGCGGCGGGGCGAGGCTGCGTGACGACCGGGCAACCGTGGACGCCCTCAGGGTAGCGGCGTGGAGCCCACCTGGCCCCTGCCCCGTCACGATTGGGCCGCACGCGTGGGGGATGTCACGGACGAGGGGCGTCTCGCCGTGACGGTCCGGTCACCGGCCCGATAGGGTGCGGCGCATGAGCACCACGCTGACCCTGTGGGGGCAGTCCGCCGTCACGCTCGACTCCGAGCGCGGACGCCTCACCATCGACCCCGGCTCCCTCTCCGACCTCGCCTGCCTCGAGGGGGCGAGCGCCGTCCTCATCACCCACGCCCACGTCGACCACCTCGACGTCGACGCCGTCGTCAAGGCCGTGTGCACCAACCCGGCGCTGCGCGTCATCGCCCCCGCCGACGCCGTCGTCCAGCTCAAGGAGGCGGGCGCCACCGCCGAGCGGCTCGAGACCGTCGCCCCCGGCGACCGCCTCACCGTCGTCGGCCACGACGTCCTCGCCGTCGGCGGCGAGCACATGCCCATCCACGAGGGCATCCCCACGCCCGCCAACGTCGGGTACCTCATCGACGGCCGGATCCTCCAGCCCGGTGACGCCTTCCCCGAGCTCCCCGAGGGCACCGGGCTCGACGTCCTCCTCCTGCCCGTCTCCGCCCCGTGGCTGCGCCTGGCCGTCGCCGCCGACTACGCCCTCGCCGTCGGAGCGAAGCGCGTCATCCCCATCCACGACGCCCTCCTGTCCGACTCCGGCAAGTCCATCCACGACAACGTCGTCGCGGGCGGCGTCGCCGTCCCCGGCTACGAGCGCGTCGCCGTCGGCACGCCCGTCGCCCTCTGAGACCGGTCCGCGAGCCCGCACGAGGGGCCCGCTCCTCGGTGCGGTCCGCGGCTCCCGCAGCGGGCCCCTCGCGGGTCGCGGCGGCCTTACCCTGGTGCGCATGACCTCGTCGACCACCACGACCGACCCCACCGCACCGGGCTCCGCCGAGCCCACGCCCTTCGCGCGCTCCGTGATCGGGATCGTCGTCTTCTCCCGCACGATCGCCGCTGTCCGCTACGCCAAGGACGCCGGCAAGGCGCCCACCCTCGAGGCCCGCCTCGCGCTCCTGCGCATGAGCGCCGACGCCGTCGCCTCCTGCGAGGAGGCCCGCCGCCTGGGCGCCGCCTCCGGCATCGACCCCGTCGAGGCCGCTGCCGGGTACCTCGGAGCCCTCGGCGAGGTCGACGAGCGCCTCCGCCCCCTCGACTGGTCCGAGCGCCTCGTCAAGACCTACCTCGCCGTCGGTCTCCTCTCCGACTTCGCCGGAGCCCTCGTCGACGAGCTCGGCGGTGATCTGTCGACCGGCCTGCGCGCCGTCATCGGCGCCGACGACTTCGGGGCCTTCGCCTCCGCCGAGCTCATGGGCGACCTCGACGCCGACCCTCTCCTCGCCGGCCGTCTCGGCCTGTGGGGCCGCCGCGTCGTCGGCGAGGAGATCGGCACCTTCCGCCGCCTCCAGGCCGAGCGCCCCGTGCTCCTGTCCGGCGGTGCGACCTCGGACGGCCTCCACGAGGTCCTCTCCGAGGGCGCCACGAGCCGCATGCGCTCGCTCGGCCTGCGGGTCTGAGCGCGCCCGTCGGGCCTCCTGCCGTGACGACGGGGCCGCACGAGCTGAGGTGCTCGCGCGGCCCCGTCGTCGGGTGAGGGGGCGTCCGGCCCCTCGTGCCGGCTCAGTCCCGCGGGCGCGCGACCCGGGCGGCGATCGCCTCACCGAGGCCCGAGGTGCTGCCGTGCCCGCCGAGGTCGGGCGTGAGGACCTCCTCGTCGTGCTCCGCCAGCACGGCCTCGAAGGCGGCCTCGACGGCGTCGGCGGCCTCGGTCTCACCGAGGTGGCGCAGCATGAGCGCGCCGGACCAGATCTGGCCGATCGGGTCCGCGACGCCCTTGCCGGCGATGTCCGGCGCCGAGCCGTGCACTGGCTCGAAGAGGCTCGGGAAGCGGCCGTCGGGGTTGATGTTGGCGCTCGGCGCGATCCCGATGGTGCCCGTGCAGGCCGGTCCGAGGTCGGAGAGGATGTCGCCGAAGAGGTTCGAGGCGACGACGACGTCGAAGCGGTCCGGGTGGAGCACGAAGTTCGCCGTGAGGATGTCGATGTGGTTCTTGTCGACGCGGACCTGCGGGTACTCCTCGCTCATCGCCGCCACGCGCTCGTCCCAGAAGGGCATGGTGATGGCGATGCCGTTGGACTTCGTGGCGCTCGTGAGGTGGTGGGCCGGGCGAGAGGCCGCCATCTCGTAGGCGTAGCGGACGACGCGGTCCACGCCGGTGCGGGTCATGACCGTCTCCTGGACGACCGTCTCGCGGTCCGTGCCCTCGAACATGCGCCCGCCGATCGAGGAGTACTCGCCCTCGGTGTTCTCCCGCACGACGAGGAAGTCGACGTCGCCCGGCTCGCGGTCGGCCAGCGGGCTGGGCACGCCCGGCAGGAGCCGGACGGGGCGCAGGTTGACGTACTGGTCGAAGTCGCGGCGGAAGCGCAGGAGCGAGCCCCACAGGGAGACGTGGTCCGGGACGACCTCGGGCCAGCCCACGGCTCCGAAGTAGATGGCGTCGTACTCCCGGAGCGTCTCGAACCAGTCGTCGGGCAGCATCTGCCCGTGCTCCTGGTAGTACTTGGCGCTGGACCAGTCGAACTCGGTGGTCTCCAGCTCGACGTCGTAGGCCGCGGCGGCCGCGCGCAGGACCCGCAGGCCCTCGGGGACGACCTCCTTGCCGATGCCGTCGCCCGGGATGACGGCGATCCGCCAGGGCCCGTGCCCGCTCGCGTCGTGATCGGTCATGTCCTTCTCCTCCTCGAGACGACTCCGTCCCGTCCTCGTCCCGGGATCCTCACTCGTGCAGGGACCGAAGGACCTTGAGGAACTCCGCCTTGCCCTCGAGGCCGATGCCGGGCAGGTCGCCGGGGGCGACGCGGGAGTCGACGACGCGCGCGTCGTCGGTGAAGCCGCCGGTGGGCTGGAACTCGCCGGGGTAGGACTCGTTGCCGCCCAGGTGGAGGCCGGCGGCGATGTGGAGGGAGAACTGGTGGCCGCCGTGCGGGATGCAGCGGCGCGAGGACCAGCCGTGGGCGTCGAGGGTGTCCAGGACGCGGCGGTACGCGGTGAGGCCGTAGGTGAGGGCGGGGTCGACCTGGATGAAGTCGCGGTCGGGGCGCATGCCGCCGTAGCGGACGAGGTTGCGGGCGTCCTGGGCGGAGAAGAGGTTCTCGCAGGTGGCGATGGGGCGGCTGTAGCGCTCGGCGACGGTGGCGTTGAGCGCGTAGTCGAGCGGGTCGCCGATCTCCTCGTACCAGAACAGCTCGTAGGGCTCGAGGGCGCGGGCGTAGGCGAGCGCCGTCTCGAGGTCGAAGGCGCCGTTGACGTCGACGGCGAGGCGCGATCCGTCCCCGTCCAGGACGCCGTCGACGACGGCGTCGATGCGGCGCAGGTCCTCGTCGAGGCCGGCACCGCCGATCTTCATCTTGACGACCCGGTAGCCGGCGTCGAGGAAGCGGCGCATCTCGTCCTGGAGGTCGGCGAGGGTCTTGCCGGGGGCGTAGTAGCCGCCGGCGGCGTAGACGAAGACGTCCTCGTCGGGCTCGCCGTCGCCGTAGTGGTCGGAGACCCAGCGGTAGAGGGGGACTCCGGCGATCTTGGCGGCGAGGTCGTGGAGGGCCATGTCGACGACGCCGACGGCGACGGAGCGCTCGCCGTGGCCGCCGGGCTTCTCGTTGGCCATCATGATCGGCCAGGCGCGCTCGGGGGAGAGGTTGCCGTCCTCGTCGAGGAGGGACTCGGGGTCGGCCTCGAGGAGGCGGGGGAGGATCCGCTCGTTGAGGATGCCGGTGGCGTTGTAGCGGCCGTTGGAGTTGAAGCCGTAGCCGACGAGGGGCTTGCCGTCGACGACGACGTCGGAGACGAGCGCCAGGATGGAGGAGTCCATCTTCGTGAAGTCGATGTAGGCGTTGCGGATGGGCGAGCTGATCGGGATGGTGCCGGCGTGGGCGGAGACGATGCGCATGGCTGCCTGACTCTCTGGTGGAGGGGCCGGTCGGGTGGCGTGAGCAGTGGTGCGGGAGCGTCGTTCCCGGTCGGTCTCATATCTTATAAGTGGTGAGATGAGAGTACGGCGGGGCGCGGAAGAGCGCATGCCCCCTCGTGCCACACTGGGGACGTGCCGATCCTCACCTCCAAGGCCGACGGCGCCTACCGCGAGATCCGCCACCAGGTGCTCGACGGGACCCTCGCCCCCGGAGCCCGCGTCAACCAGTACGAGCTGGCCGACGCCATGGGCATCTCCATCACGCCTCTGCGCGAGGCCATGCGCCGCCTCACGGGGGAGGGGTGGATCGTCCAGGACGCCCACCGCAACGCGCGGGTCGCCGAGCTCGACCTCGACGAGGCCCGGCACCTCAACGAGACGCGCCGCGTCCTCGAGCCCGCCGCCGTGGCACTGGCCGCTCAGCGCCGCACGGACGACGACGTCGCCGCGATCGAGGCCGCCGTCGCCGAGCTCCGCCCGGTCACCAGCGAGGAGGGTGAGTCCGCGCTCGCAGCCCACTCCGAGCTCCACCGCAGCCTCTACCGCGCTGCCCACAACCCGGTCATGGAGGGTCTGCTCGACGGTCTGTGGGACAGGCTCGAGCGCTACCGGCGGTCCGGTCTCGAGGCGGGGGCCCAGGCCGGTCCTCGCACGCGCGACCACGAGGAGCACCTCGAGCTCGCGCGCCTCGTCATCGCCGGGGACGGCGAGGCCGCGGCCGCGCTCATGACCGAGCACATCGACCGCAGCCTCGCGGCCGAGGTGGCGGCCTCCGCGGAGAGGACGACCGACGCGACGGTTGGGCGTGCCCGGTCCGAGGAGGGGGAGGGCGGCTCCCAGGGGTGAGCGCCGCGGGCCGAGCCCCGGCGGCCCCGTGGCCCGCGGAGCGTCCTATCTCAGGCCTCGACGAAGAGCCAGGCGGTGAGGACGAGCCCGCCGACCACGACGATGAGGCGCATGACGCGCTCCGGGATGAGCCGCTGGATCTACGGGCCCAGCAGGCCGCCCACGAAGGAGCCGAGACCGACCGCGATCGTGGCCGCCCAGTCGACCTGGCCGGCCACGATGAAGAGCATCGAGGCCACGATGTTCGCGACCGCGATGAGCGGGGTCTTGAGCAGCACCGACTCGTGCGTCGTCAACGGCGTCCCCAGTGAGCACAGGTCGAGGAACGTGATCCCGGAGCCCGCGCCGGAGTGGCCGCCGTAGATGGCGACGACGCCGAGCAGCACGAGGAAGACCGGCGTCGAGAGGCGGAAGCGGCCCGAGCGCAGCTCGATGCGGGGACCGGCTGCGATGAGGAGGACGCGGTCGGCCCGGCGCGCTGCGCGGTCGGACCGCCTCGGGCACGATGGTTCCGGAGGGCGACGGAGCCCTCCCGGGACCGTCCGAGGAGGCCGGGCCCGCACGCTCGAGGGTGAGGAGACCCGTCAGATGTTCATCCGCCGCGAGGCCATCGCCGTCCGTTGCGACCACGAGGGGTGCGAGCGCATGGTCGCCCACCGCGTCGTCGACACCGTCCACGACCCCGACGGGACCGCCATCGAGCGCGTCCTCGCCCTGAGCGTCAACGAGGACGACGCCCTGCGCGCCGTCGAGCGCGACGGCTTCAAGATCGTCGGCGACCACGTCTTCTGCGAGAAGCACGACCGGGTCTGAGCTCGGACCGCCTCACGACGGCGTCAGCCCCCGCTCCGTGGTGGAGCGGGGGCCGACGCCGTGGCTGGTCGGTCGGCTCAGATGCCGAAGCCGACGCGGCGCTGCGAGGCCTCGCCGAGCTCGACGGAGGCGATGCCGCCGGCCGGCACGAAGACCTTGCGGCCCTTGTCGTCGGAGAGGACGAGGGGCTCGCCGTCGCGGTCGGCGCGGGTGAGGGCCTCGAGGATCTCGTCCTGCGAGGCGGAGGTCTCCAGGTCGAGCTCGCGGCTGGAGTGCTTGACGGCGATGTGGATCTGCATGGTGGCTGCTCCTCGTGCTGACGTGTGCGGTGCGCGGGCGCCCGGACCGGCTCCCGCGGCGGCCGGCGCCCCCTCGAGGACGACGGCCGTGGTGCGGTTGCGCTGGGCACGATCCTAGGGCGGGCCGTCGTCGCCGCCCGAGGCTCCAGCCGCGTCGTCGCGCGCTTTTCGCGCCGCGCGGACGGGCGCCGGATTCATGTCGTGGGCCCGTGGTGGGATGGGGCCATGCACGAGGACACGACGCCGGAGCCCCTCCGCCTCCTGCCCGCCCGCGGGGTCCCGCCCCTGCCGGAGCCGGGCGAGGACGCCGCACGCGTCCTCGAGCGCGCTCGCGAGGGCGCCAACCTCGTCGTCCTCGGGGCCGCCGGCACCGGGCGCTCCACCCTTGCGCTGCGCCTCCTCGCCGAGGCCGTCCGCGCCGGGCGCGACGCCCTGCTGCTCGCGCCCACGCGAGCCCGCGCGGACCAGCTGCGCGCCCGCGCCGCCCACCTCCTCGAGGGTCGAGGCGGGGGAGTGGTGCGCGTGCGCACGCCCGCCGGCTTCGCCTTCACCGTCCTCACCACCTCCCTCACCGCCCGTCCGGACCCGCTGCCCGCGCCGGTCCTCCTCGCCGGCGCGGAGGAGGACGCCGCGCTCGCGGCCCTCATCCGTCCCGAGCAGTGGCCCGGCCTTCCGCCCGAGGCCGTCGCCTCGCGCGCCTTCCGCACCGAGCTCCGCAACCTCCTCGCCCGCGCCGGCGAGCTCGGCGTGGACGCCGACGACCTCGCGGATCTCGGGCGTGCCCTCGACGTCCCCCCGTGGGGCCCGGCCTCCGCGCTCCTGCGCACCTGGGACGCACAGGGCCGCCCGAGCGCCGAGCGGCGCAGCGAGACCCGCCGCATGGACACCGCCCGCATCCAGGACCGCGCTGTCGAGGCCCTCGCCTCCTGGGACGCCGACGGCGTCACCGAGCCGCGCCCCGTGCCGGACCTCGTCATCGTCGACGACTACCAGGACTGCACCGCCGCCACCGCCCGTCTCCTCGTCGCCCTCAACGCCCCGGACGCCGCCGGGCACCGCGCCCAGGTCGTCGTCCTGGGGGACCCCGACGTCGCCGTCGAGACCTTCCGCGGCGGCTCCCCGAGCCTGCTCAATGAGGCCGAGGACCGCTCCGGTCTCGCCGCCGAGCGTCTCACCCTCGGCACCCGCCACCGCGGCGGGCCCGCGCTGGCCGCCGTGTGGGAGGACCAGGCCGGGCGCCTGCCCGTCACGGGCACGGCCGCCCACCGTCGCCCCGCCCTCGCCCAGGAGCCGGGCCGCGCCGTGGAGACGGGCGCCGGGACCGCCCCGCGGCCCACCGGGGTCCTCCCGCTCGTCGCCTCCGGCGAGGCCCAGGAGGCCGCCCACGTCGCGCGCCTCCTGCGCGCCGAGCGCATCCACCACGGCACCGGCTGGGGCGAGATGGCCGTCATCGTCCGCTCCTCGGGCCGTGCCCAGGCGGTCGCCCGGGACCTGCGCCGCCGGGGCGTCCCACTCGCGTCGTCGACGCCCGCCGTCCTGCTGCGCGCCGAGCCCGCCGCCTCCGCGCTCCTCGCCGTCGCCCGGGCGGGCCTCGAGGGGCGCCTCGGCGGCCCGGAGGCGCTGCCCGAGCGGCCCACGGCCCTCGACCTGCTCGCGAGCCCTCTCATCGGGCTGAGCGTCCTGGACCTGCGCCGCCTGCGCCGTCGTCTGCGCGCGGACCGACCCGCGGAGGGGAGCCCGGATGAGAACCTCCTGTCCGTACTCGGCTCCGTCGACGGCGCCTGCGCCCTCGCCGAGGCACTCGCGCAGGAGCCGCTGGCAGAGCAGGCCGAGCGCCTCGCCCGCGCCGCCCGCGTCATCGCCGCCGTCCGCGACGTCGTCGAGGAGTCCCGGGGCCAGGCCGAGGAGGGCGCTCCCGCCGTCGGCGTTCCCGCTGCCGGTGAGGACCCGGTCCCCGCCGGGACCGGCACCGGTGACGCGGCGGGACGACGGACCGGGAGCACGGGCACCGAGGCCTCCGGCCGCGTCGACGCCGAGCAGCTCCTCTGGGCCGCCTGGGACGCCTCCGGGCGCGCCGAGGCCTGGCGCGCCACCGCCCTCAGCGGCGGAGCCTCCCACGCCGACGCCCTCCTCGCCGAGGCCGCCGAGCGGGACCTCGACGTCGTGACCGCTCTGTTCAAGCGCGCCGAGATCTGGGCCGAGCGCCACCCGGGCGCCGACGCCGCCGACTTCCTCACCGAGCTCGCCGAGGAGGTCCTCCCCTCGGACTCCGTCGCGCCCCAGGGCGTGCGCCCCGACGGCGTCCCCGTCCTCACCCCGGCGGCCGCGGCCGGCCGCGAGTGGGAGGTCGTCGCCGTCATGGGGCTGGGCCGCGACGCCTGGCCGGACCTGCGGCTGCGCGACTCGCTGACCCGCTCCGGGCTCCTCGTCGACGCCGTCACCGGCCGGCTCCCGCTCGGAGCCGACGGCGCCCCCACCGGCGAGCTCGACGCCGCCTCCGCCCGCGCGCAGGTGCGCGCCGACGAGCGACGCATGCTCCTGTCCGCCCTCACGCGGGCCACGCGGCGGCTCGTCGTCACCGCCACCCAGGACGAGGACCACGCCCCCTCGGCCTTCCTCCTCGAGGTCGCCCGCTCCGCCAGCGCCCCGCTCCTGGACGAGGACGGCGCCGTCATCACCGCTCCCGACGTCGGCGACCTCACCCTGCGCGGACTGGTCGGCGAGCTCCGCCGCGCCGCCGTCGCCGGGGCCCTCGAGGGCGCCGAGGACGCCGACCGGGACCGCGGGCGGGCCGCCGGGCGGGTGCTCGCGCTGCTCGCCTCCTCCGGCGTCGCCACCGCGGACCCTGCCTCCTGGGACGGAATCGCCGGCCCCACCTCGCACGCGCCCCTCGTCGAGCCCGGCCGGGCCGTGCGCGTCAGCCCCTCGGACGTCGAGGGCGTCGGCACATGCCCGCTGCGCTGGTTCCTCCAGCGCCAGGGCGGGGACGCGGGCGCCACCGGCGCCCAGAGCCTCGGCATCGTCATCCACGAGATCGGCGAGCAGGCCCAGCGCGAGGGACTGCGCGGTGAGGAGGTCATGACCCTCCTCGAGGAGCGCCTGCCAGAGCTCTCCTACCCGGACACCTGGTTCGGCTCACTCGCCGTCCAGCGCGCCCGTGACCTCACTGAGCGCCTCGCCTCCTACCTCGACGGCGTGCCCGGCCGCGTCGACGTCGAGAAGCGCATCGACGTCGAGCTCGACCTGCCCGTGCCCGGGGCACCGAGCACGGGCACGGGCGCCGATGGCACCGGTGACGCGCCTCTTCCGCTCACTGCCGTCGACGGCGGATCGGCCGCGGTCGGCGCGCCCGCCTCAGGCACTGTCCGCGTCCACCTCGGCGGACGCATCGACCGCATCGAGCACGTCGGCGAGGGACCCGACGGCGCCCCGCCAGTCACCGACGGCGACGCCCTGCCCGACGGGCGCGGAGCCCGCGTGCGCGTCATGGACCTCAAGACCGGAGGCCGCCCCAAGAACGACCCGGCCCGCCACGCCCAGCTCGCCACCTACCGCCTCGCCCTGGAGCACCACGGCTACGACGTCGTCGGCGCAGGCCTCGTCCAGCTCGGGGAGAAGCCGCTCAAGGACGGCCTCACGCGCGTCTTCCCGAAGGGCGCGGCCCTCGACGCCTCACCGGACCCGGAGACCGGGGAGGACTGGGCCTCGGACATGGTCGCCTCCGCCGCGCTCGACGCCTCCGGAGCGCACCTCGAGGCGCGCACCGGCGCCCACTGCCAGTTCTGCCCCGTCAAGAGCTCCTGCCCGGCCGTCGCCGAAGGAAGGAGGGTCCTCGCATGACCCCGACGCACTCCCAGGACCCGCGCGACGCCCGCACCCCGGTCGGCCCCGACGCCAGCGCGGCGCAGCCGGGCGCCGGCACCGCGGGTGCCGCCCCGGCCGCCCGCCCCGACCTCAGCCCCGCCGAGCTCGCCCGCGCCCTCAAGATCCATGAGCCCACCGAGGAGCAGGCCCGCGTCATCGCCCACCCGCTCACGCCCCTCCTCGTGGTCGCGGGCGCCGGCTCCGGCAAGACCGCCACGATGAGCCAGCGCGTCGTCCACCTCGTCGCCACGGGCCGCGCCCGCGCCGACGGCGTCCTCGGCCTCACCTTCACCCGCAAGGCCACCGCCGAGCTCGCCCAGCGCGTCGGCGCCCGCCTCGACCAGCTCGCGGCCTCCGGCCTCATCGAGGCCGACGAGGACGCCCCCGAGCCGACCATCGCCACCTACAACTCCTTCGCCGGCTCCCTCGTGCGGGACCACGGCCTGCGCATCGGCGTCGACCCCGACTCCACCCTCATCACCGAGGCCCGCGCCTGGCAGATCGCCTCTGACCTCGTCGAGTCCCGCTCCGAGCCGCTCCCGATCGAGTCCCTGTCCACGGCCACCGAGGCCGTGCTCCGCCTCGACGGCGCCCTCTCCGAGAACCTCCTCACCGTCGAACAGGCTGCCGAGCAGATCGAGCAGCTCCAGGAGCTCTTCACCGGCCTCGCCGGGATCCGCGGCCTCAAGACCGCCTTCGGCAAGCCGGCGGGCACGATGGGCGAGCAGCTCGGCATGCTCGAGGTCGTCGCCGCCTTCCGGGAGCGCAAGCGCGCCCGGTCCCTCCTCACCTTCGGGGACCAGATCGCGCTGGCCTGCCGGATCGCCGAGGACGTCCCCGAGGTCGCCCGCGCCGTGCGCCGCCAGTACCCGGCCGTGCTCCTCGACGAGTTCCAGGACACCTCCGTCGCCCAGGTCCGGCTCCTCTCCGCCCTCTTCGAGGGCAGCGGCGTCACCGCCGTCGGCGACCCCAACCAGGCCATCTACGGCTGGCGCGGAGCCTCCGCCGGGGCGCTCGACTCCTTCCACGAGGCCTTCAACCCGGCCGGCACCGAGGCGGTCAGGGCGGGCGCGGACCCGGACGAGGCCACCCCCGTCCTGCCCCTGTCGACCGCCTGGCGCAACGACGTCGCCGTCCTCGACGCCGCCAACGTCCTCTCCACGCCGCTGCGCGTCCACTCCGTCCAGCCCGGCGACGCCCTCGTCTCCCACCTCCCCGTCGAGCCGCTGCGGCCCCGTCCGGCCACCGCCGGGCTGGCGCAGGGGGCGGTCCTCGGGGCTTTCCTCCAGGACTCGCTCGCGGAGGCGGAGGCGGTCGCGGAGTTCATGGGCGAGCGCTGGGGCGCTGACGTCTCCCTCGCCGTCCTGTCCCGCACGCACGCCGCCCTCGAGCCCGCGGCAGAGGCCCTCGGGGCGCGCGGCATCCCCTACGAGGTCGTCGGCATCGGCGGACTCCTCACCCTGCCCGAGGTCGCCGACGTCCGCGCGCTCCTCACCGTCGCCGCCGACCCCGAGCGCGGCGACCGGCTCATGCGCCTGCTCACCGGCGCCGGCATCGGCGCCACCGACCTGCGCGCCCTGCACCAGTACGCCCGTGTCCAGGCCCGTGGCCCGGTCCGCGAGGAGGCGCCCGAGGGGGAGGAGAACCCGGACGCCCCGCTGCTCTCCGAGGCGATCGAGGCGATCGCCCGCCGCGCCGACTCCGGCCGCGACGGCGTCGACGCCGTCACGGTCCCCGGGCTGACACCCGCCGGGACGCGGCTCGCCGACCGGTTGGCCCGGCGGGTGCGACGCGTCCGCTCCGCGCTCGCCCTGCCCCTGCCGGACCTCGTCGTCCTCGCCGAGCAGGCCCTCGGACTCGACGTCGAGATCGCCGCCCGCGTCGACGCGCCGCTCGGACGTCGGGGCCTGGACGCGTTCCGGGGCGTCGCCGAGCAGTACGCCGCCGACATCGACGCCCCGACCCTCGCCGGCTTCCTCGAGTGGCTCGCCGTCGCCGAGGTGCGCGAGGGGGCGCTCGGCGTCCCCGAGGTCGAGCCCGAGCCCGGCGCCGTCCAGCTCCTCACGGTCCACGCCGCCAAGGGCCTCGAGTGGGACTCCGTGGCCGTCGTCGGCCTCAACGAGGGCGGGTTCCCCAACTACGACGCGAGCCCCAAGGAGGACCTGTCCGTCGCGGACCGCTCCTGGATGACGAAGAAGGCCGAGTTCCCCCACCCGCTGCGGGCCGACGCCGGCACCTTGCCGCCCTTCGAGCTCGGGGCGCTCGAGCCGCCGGCGGTCGACAAGGACGACGCGAAGGACCTCCTCGAGCAGTACTCCCAGGCTCTCGGGCGCTACGGCGTGGCGGAGGAGCGGCGCCTGGCCTACGTGGCGGTGACCCGCGCCAGGCACGACGTGCTCCTCACCGGCTCGCACTTCTCGAAGACCTCGAGCCGTACCCGGCCCATGAGCCGCTTCCTCGCCGAACTCGTCCGCCGCGACCTCGTCGCGCCCTACGGCGCCGGCTTCACCGAGCTCGCCGAGGACGCCGAGAACCCCATGGCCGCGGCGACGACGACGGCGCGATGGCCCGTCGAGCCGGAGGACGCCGCCGACGCCGGTCCCGAGGGCGCCGAGCGGCGAGCGCGTCTGGCCGCCGCCGAGGCGGTCCGGGGACTGGTGGCGAGCGGCGGGACCGTCGAGGTCACCGGAGCGGCAGGGGCGGGCGGTGACTCCGCGTCCACGGACGCGGCCGCGTCGCGCTGGCGACAGGAGGCGGCGCTCCTCCTCGCCGAGCGCGCCCGACGTGACAGCGAGCCGCCCTCGGTCCGTCTGCCCCAGCACCTCGCGGCGACGAGCCTCGACGAGCTTCGTTCGGACCCGGCTGCCTTCGCCCTCGATCTGCGCCGCCCGCTGCCGCCGCACCCGCGCGAGGCCGGGCGCCTCGGCACCGTCTTCCACGACGCCGTCGCCCAGCGGCTCGCCGCGGGCTCCGCGCTGCTCAGCCTCACCGACGCCGGTGTCCCGGACACCGTCACGCCGGAGGACCGCGCCAAGCTGGAGCGCTGGCTCGCCACCGCGGAGGAGCTGCCGCTGCTCGACGGCTACACGCTGGCCGCCACGGAGACGGACCGAGAGCTCACGCTCGGCGCGACGACCCTGCGCTGCCGCATCGACGCCGTCTTCCACAGGGACGGCGCCGCCGACGACGAGCCGGGCGCCTGGCTCATCGTGGACTGGAAGACCGGGCGGTGGCACGTGCCCGTCGATCAGCTGAGCATCTACGTGCACGCCTGGTCGGCGTCGCTCGGCGTGCCCGCGGAGGCGGTGCGTGCGGCATACGTCTACGTCGACGCCCCCGGCGGGGAGGTCGACGAGCTCGCGAGCGGGGACGTCCTGCCCCTGGCCGCGATCGAGGAGATCCTCAGCCCGCGTGGCTGAGAGAGACCGAAGGCATTAGGCGGAGCGCAGGCTCCGGGAGAGGACCTCGCTGGCGTACTCGTTCACGGTCATGCTCTTCGAGGCCGCCGCCTGCTCGACGAGCTCCCACAGGTCCGCGGGCAGACGCACGGTGTGAGTCTCCATGGGGTCGTCCGGGCGCCAAGGAGCGCGCGCGGGCTCGAGGGTGGCGTCGGCGAAACCCGCCTCGGCCTGCGCGGCCCAGCGCTCCACGTCCGCGTCGGTGAACTCGGCACCGTTGGAACCGACGTAGGTGGTCATCGTGCCTCCCTGATCTCGTTGAGGAATCCCTGGGTCAAGTAGTTCGCGTGGATGACCATGATCTCACCACCGAGGAGCCCGACGACGACGAGCTCGATGGGGCGACCACTGTGATCCCACCCGATCATCGCCCACCGTGGTGGCTCAGCGTCACGATCGCGGTCGCGGATACGGGCGTCACCACTGCTCGTGGCGAGCGCATCGATGATCTGCTCGTCGATGAGACCGTGCTTCCGAGCACGTGAATGAATGATCACCCAAGCAGGTTATGCGGCGGGGATGAGCCGATTGCAGTGCAGGAAGGGGGGCTGTGGATAACTCCCCTGGCTCAGTCGCGGTGCGGGCGCTGGCGCGCCGCGAGGCGCACGACCGTGTCGTCCCCCTCCGTCGTGGTCTCCTCAGAGTCCTGGGGGGACGTCGTCGCCTCGGCGGAGACGTCGTCGGCGTCCGCCGGCTCGTGCTCAGCGTCGTCGTCGAGGTGCTCAGGGAGCGGATCGACGGCAGCCAGGTGCGGTGCGGCCTCCTCGGTGATCGTCTCCGAGCCGACCTGGCTCGCCAGGTCGTTGAGCATGGCGACGGCGTCGGCGGTGATGCCCTCGTTCTCCGCACGCACGCCGTGGAGGAGCCAGCGCACGAGGCTGAGCTCGCTCACGAGCTCGGCGCGGTCGCGCAGGTGCTTGTCGGTGCCCTCGGCCCGGGCCGCCTCGTAGGCGGCCTCGATCGAGTCCAGGCAGTCGACCGGCACGGAGGAGTAGACCCAGGCGAGGTCCTCGGCCGGGTCGCCCACGTGCGTGAGCCCCAGCCCGCGGATCGCGGTGACGGCGCCGCCGCTGGTCAGCACGTTCTCCTCGGCGAGGTCGCCGTGCACGAGGACCGGCTTGAAGCGCCACAGGCTCGCGTCGGACAGCGCCGCCTCCCAGCGGTTGAGCAAGACGTCGGGGACCTTGCCGGTCGTGCGCGCCTCGTCGAGGAGCGACTCCCAGCGCTGGCGCGTCTCCGCGGCGTCGTACACGGGCATCCCGGAGTCGGCGACGATGTCGGTCCTCAGCTCGTGCAGCTCTCCGAGGGCCTTGCCGAGTCCCGCGGACAGTCCGGGGCCGGGGCGCAGGGCGTTCACGTCGATGGGGCGGCCCTCGAGGTGGGTGCGGACCTGGACGTGGGCGTCCTTGCGGCGCAGGGAGCCGGCCGGGCGGGGCACGTTGAAGGAGAGGTAGCCGTCGTCGACGACGCGGCCGATGCGCTTGAGGACCTCGGCCTCCGCCTCGAGGGCGGCCCCGGTGGCGTCGTCGCGCGCCTCGAGGACCTCCCAGTGGCGGCCCTTGGTGTCGATGACGCCGACGACGTGCAGCTCGGGGGACTCCTCCTGCGGCAGCGCGAGCTTGGCGGCGTCGAGCCCGGGCACGGCGACGCCGGCCATCGCGGCCAGGGCGAGGGCGCTGCGGTCGCGGGGGAGCGCGGTCGGCTGCTTCGCCTTCTCGGAGCGTTCGCCGGTACCGGTGCCGGTGCCGGTGCCGGTGCTCGGCGCGTCCCGCGCCGAGCGGGCGTCGTCGACGGACACCCGCTCGGCGTCCTGCTCGTCGGTCGGTGCGGCGGGGGCGTTCTCGAAGGGGGGCTGCGACATGCCCCCAACGGTAGGGGAGGAGGCTGAAAGGTCGCCGTCGGCGCGCCCCGACGACGTGCGTCGCGCGCACCACCCTGAGGGAGCCCCGTGCCCGGCCTGCGGATCCGGGGCCCCGGTGCGGTTCCGTCGGCGCCCGCATCCGCCGCAGCGTTATCCACAGGAAGTACTCAGGCCCTCGCGGCGTGACACTCCTGTGACCTAGCCTCGCTGTGCGGCCCCACTCATCGGCGCGTGGGGCCGCACAGCCAGGAACCGCGCCGTTCCCGACCGCACCCCACCCATCCCGAGGACCCCATGGACGCAGCCGCCCTGCTGCACACCGAGATCCGCGAGCTCGTCCGGCGCCGCGGCATCGACCCGCTCCACGACGTCGACACCCTCGAGGCGCTCGTCGACGAGGCGAGCGTCGACTACCTGCGCCGCGCAGACGCGGGCCTCGTCCCGCCGCTCGCCGACCCCGACGCCGCCGGCGCGCAGGCGGTCGACGCCCTCGCCGGCGTCGGCCCCCTCCAGCGCTACCTCGACGACGACTCCATCGAGGAGGTCTGGGTCAACGGCCCCGGCCGCGTCTTCGTGGCCCGCTCCGGTCGCCCCGAGCTCACCACGACGATCCTCGAGGACGAGGACCTGCGCGTCCTCGTCGAGCGCATGCTCCGCGCGAGCGGACGCCGCCTCGACCTGTCCAGTCCCTTCGTCGACGCCCAGCTGCCTGGCGGTGAGCGGCTCCATGTCGCCATCCCGCCCATCACCTCGAGTCACTGGGCCGTCAACATCCGCAAGCACACGGCCCGCGCCTCGCGGACGACGGATCTGGTCCGGATGGGCTCGCTGACCTCCCGAGCCGCCGCCTTCCTCGACGCCTCCGTCCAGGCCGGTCTCAACATCCTCGTCAGCGGGGCCACGCAGGCCGGCAAGACGACCATGGTCCGTGCTCTGGCCGGCGCGATCCCGGCGGGTCAGCGAGTCATCACCTGCGAGGAGGTCTTCGAGCTCTCCCTGCGCAACAGGGACTGCGTCGCCATGCAGACGCGCCCCGCGAACCTGGAGGGCGTCGGCGAGATCACCCTGCGCCGCCTCGTCAAGGAGGCCCTGCGCATGCGCCCGGACCGCCTCATCATCGGCGAGGTCCGCGAGGCCGAGGCCCTCGACATGCTCATCGCGGCGAACTCCGGCCTGCCGGCCATGTCGACGCTCCACGCCAACTCCGCCCGCGAGGCCGTCATCAAGATCTGCACCCTCCCGCTCCTCGCGGGCGAGAACGTGTCCTCGGCCTTCGTCGTCCCGACCGTCGCCGGCGCCATCGACCTCGTCGTCCACCTCGACCTCGACTCCCGCGGGCACCGTCAGGTCCGCGAGATCGCCAGCCTGTCGGGCCGCGTCGAGAACGGCGTCGTCGAGCTCGCCGACCTCTTCCGCCGCGACGGCGCCGGCCAGCTCGTGCGCGGTCCCGGCATGCCTCCGGACCCCGAGCGCTACGCCCGTGCCGGCCACGACCTCGCCGAGCTCCTCGGCACCGCTGCCCGCCGCATGGACGCGGACGTTGGCCGGTCGGACGACGACGCCCGCCGGAGGTGGGAGTGATGGGCGCCCTCGCCGGTCTCCTGCTCGGCCTCGGCCTCGTGCTGACCTGGCTCGCCCTCACGACGGAGCCGCCCCGGTGGCGTTCCGAGCGCTCCCGCCGGCTCGCGGACCTCCTCGTCCAGGCGGGCGCCGGGCGCACCAGCCCGACGGTCTTCGTCGTCGGCTGCGCGGCTCTCGGCGTCGTTCTCGCCCTGGTCTTCCTCGGCCTGTCCGGCGCCTGGCCGATCGCCCTCGCCTTCGGCGTCATCGCGGGCTCGGGCCCCTTCGTCCTCGTCTCCTCCCGGGCGCGGACGCGCAGGACCCGGCTGCGCGAGGTCTGGCCCGAGGCCGTCGACACCCTCGTCTCCGGCGTCCGCGCCGGCATGAGCCTTCCCGAGGCTCTGTCCAACCTGGGCGAGCGCGGCCCGGAGGCGGTCCGCTCCGAGTTCCAGGCCTTCGCGGCTGACTACGCCGCCACGGCCCGCTTCGACCACTGCCTCGACCGCCTCAAGGCCCGCTTCGCGGACCCTGTCGCGGACCGGATCGTCGAGGCGCTGCGACTCGCGCACGAGGTCGGCGGTACGGACCTCGGCGTCCTCCTGCGCTCGCTCTCGCGGATGCTGCGCGAGGACATGCGCACTCGCGGAGAGCTCGAGGCGCGGCAGTCCTGGACCGTCAACGGCGCGAAGGTTGCCGTCGCCGCTCCGTGGCTCGTCCTCGCCCTCCTCTCCACGAGGCCCCAGGCCGCTGCCGCCTACGCCACCACCTCGGGCGCGATCGTCCTCGCGGTCGGCGGGCTGGCGAGCGTCCTCGCCTACCGGCTCATGCTGCGGCTCGGGCGCCTCCCCGAGGAGGAGCGGGTGCTGCGATGAGTCCCCAGGTCCTCGGCCCGCTCGCCGGGCTTCTCGCCGCGCTCGGCTTGCTCGGCGTGCTCGACGCGGCTCGTCGTCGTCGTCCGACGCTCCTCAGCCGCGTCGCCCCCTACGTCCACGACCGCCCTCGTACCTCCTCACTCCTCAGCCCTGCGGCTCCGTCGGGGGACGGACGCACGGTCACCGGCCTGCTCCTCGCCGCGGTCGCCGCCTCGGGGCACCTGCTCGAGGGCCTGGGTTCCTCCGCCGAGTCGGTCCGCACCCGCCTACGCCGCTCGGGCTCCCGCCTCACCTACGAGGAGCTGCGCGTCCAGCAGCTCCTGTGGGCCGGCTGCGGTCTCACGGCGGCTGTGGCGGTCGGGTTGCTCGCCGCGATCGTCCGCCCGGTCAACGTGCCGGTCCTCGTCGTCGGGGCGCTCGTGGCGGCGGTCGCCGGCGCTGCGGCTCGCGACTGGTGGCTCACCCGTTCCGTCACCGAGCGTCAGCGGCGGATCGAGGCGCAGCTGCCCGACGTCGTCGAGCTCCTAGCCCTCGTCGTCGGAGCCGGTCAGGGGCCGGTCGCCGCCATCGAGCGCGTCGTCGCGATCGGCCGTGGCGACCTCGTCGACGAGCTCGCCATCACGCTCGCCGACGTCCGCTCCGGAACCGTTCTCACAACGGCCCTCCTCCACCTCGAGGACCGCGTCGAGTCCCTGCACGTCACCCGCCTGTCCGAGGCGATCGCCGTCGCCCTCGAGCGCGGCACGCCGCTCGCCGACGTCCTGCACTCGCAGGCCGCCGACGCCCGCGAGGCCTCGCGCCGCGCCCTCATGGAGGAGGGCGGCAAGCGCGAGATCGCGCAGATGGTCCCCGTCGTCTTCCTCGTCCTTCCCATCACCGTCGTCTTCGCCCTCTTCCCCGGCCTCTTCGTCCTGCGTCTCGGCCTGTGAGCCGGTTCCACCATCAGCCCACCAACCGCCACCCACCCCACCCCGGAAGGAATCCCGCCATGCGCACCACCGCCGTCCTCGCCCGCCTCCGCCGACAGCTCGCCGACCTGGCCGACCGCGCCTCTCTCGCCCTCTCCTCCGAGCGCGGCGACGTCCCGGGCTGGGTCCTCGTCACGCTCATGACCGCCGGCCTCGTCGTCGCGCTGTGGGCGGTCGCAGGGCCCGCGCTCACCCAGGTCTTCACCGACGCCATCGCCAAGGTCACCGGTGCCATCTGAGATCCGTCCGACGAGCCGGCGCGTCCTCGTACAGCCTCGTCGTCGCGCGGACGCGCTGGAGCGCCGATCGTCCCCGCACGGCGAGCGGCCCGGCCGGACCGGGCACGAGGGCCTGCGCGGCCGACTGCTCGTCGAGGAGGGATCCGCCGTCGTCGACTTCGTCCTGGTCGGTGTCCTCGTCATCGCCGTCGCCCTCGCGATCCTGCAGCTCGCCCTCGGCCTCCACGTCCGCAACGTCCTCACCGACGCGGCGGGCGAAGGGGCGCGCCGCGCCGCCCTCGTCGGGGGTACCGAGGCCGAGGCGGAGCAGCGCGTCCGCGACCTCACCGGGACCGCGCTCACCGAGGGCTATGTCGAGTCTGTGACGGTCAGCCGCTCCAGCTCCGACGGCGTCGCCGTCGTCCAGGTCGACGTCACCGCGCCGGTCCCGGTCCTGGGACTCCTCGGCCCCGGCGGCACCCTCCACGTGACCGGCCACGCCGTCGACGAGGCAGGGCTCGTACCCGCGGGGGCGCTGCCGTGATCGCCGAGCCTCCCGGAGCGTCGGTACCTCCGACGGCGGGCGCCAGCGCGGTTTCGCGATCGCTGCTCCGCCTCCGCGACGAGGCGGGGAACGCCCCCGTCGAGTTCATCGGCTGGGTGCTCGTCCTCGTCGCCCCGGTCCTGTACCTCCTCGTCACGCTCTCCCAGGTGCAGGCGACCTCCTTCGCCGTCGCCTCGGCGGCCGACGCCGCGGCCCGGGTCCTCGCCGTCGAGACCGGTGATGCCGCCCAGGCGCATGCCCGCACCGCCGTCGCGCTCGCGCTCGAGGACCAGCACGTCGACGTGGACCCGACGGCGGCGCTGACCACGAGCTGCACGGCCGCCGGTTGCGACGAGGGCGTCGTCGTGCGCGTCGAGGCGGGCGTCGACCTGCCCGGACTGGCCTCGCTCGGCCTGGGGCGCGATGTCGTCGTCCTCGACGCCTCGCGGCGCGTCACGCTCGCCGGAGCGGACCAGTGACCCCCGCGCCCGCCTCGCGACCGGCTCGGCTCCTGCGGCGCCTGCGGACCGAGGAGGACGGCCAGACGCTCCTGCTCGGGCTCGGCCTCATGGTCGTGGTCCTCGCCCTCATCCTCGTCGTCGCCTCGGCGACCTCCGTCTACCTCGACCTCAAGCGCCTCACGTCGATGGCGGACCAGACGGCGGCCGCCGCGGCGCAGAGCGTCGATGAGGCGGCCTACTACGCCCGCGGCTCGACCGGGGCCGCGGGGTCCTCCGGTGGTGCCGACGCGTCCGGCTCGGCCGGCGCGGGCTCCGCGCTCGTCCTCAGTGACACCGGCGTCCGAGCCGCAGCCGTCGACCACCTCGCGGGGGAGGAGGTCTCGGGCGGGCTGTCGGACCTCACCCTCACGCGCGCCACCGCACCCGACGGCACGACCGCCGTCGTCACCCTGAGCGCGCACTCGCAGCCGCCGTTCCTGCCCTGGGGGATCGTCCCCTCCGACGGCTTCACCATCACGGCGACCGGGTCCGCGCGCGGTGCCACGTCCCAGTGACACCGACGCCCGCAGCATGTGCTGAATCGTGCGAGGAGCGGCCACCTGGCCGCTCCGCGGGACGAGCTCACCGGCCCTGGCTCCAGGCGGGAGGTCACGAATGAGCGGCCCAGCCCACGCCTCCGAGCACGACGACGGGGCCCGTCCACCTCTCGGCGGACGGGCCCCGTGCCTGCTTCGTACGCGGCTGCTGCCGGTGACGTGCTCACCCGCGGCGGCGCCGCGAGGAGCGTCAGGCCTCGATGAGGGAGAGCTCGGCGAGCTCGGCCGTGGCGACGGCGCCGCGGCGGGAACGGGCAGCGGCGCGGCGCGCGGCCATCTCCTCGCGGCGCTTGCGGGCCAGCTGCGCGATGTACGCGCGCTTGACCGTGAAGAGGATGGTGATCCCGACGAAGAGGTAGAAGACGTTGGAGATCGCGCTCGGCCAGGCGCCGGTGTAGGCGCAGTTGGTCATGAGGAGGATGGAGCCCGTGATGTTGAGGGCCTGGTACTTGAGGGAGTCGCCGGCGATGCGGTTCCTCGAGATGAGGAAGTAGCCGAAGAGGAACTCTGCGGCACCGACCCAGCCGCCGATGGAGATGATGGTTGCGAGCACGTCGTTCATGGCTCGAATACTTCCCCGCCGGTAGGTGCACTTCAATCGCAGGTCTCTGCAGCCGGTGTGAAGGAAATCTGAAATACTCGGCCCGTGGATGTCTCACCTCACAGGCTCAGCGTGCTGCTCGCCGTCCACCGCGCCGGCGGCATCGTCGCAGCCGCGGAATCCCAGCACCTGTCGCCCTCCGCCGTCTCCCAGCAGATCAAGCTGCTCGAGAAGGAGGCGCGCGCCCGTGTGATCGACAGAACACCGCGCGGGGCCGTCCTCACCGACGCCGGACGCGTGCTCGTCGAGACCGCCGAGCGCATCGAGGAGGAGCTCGCCACCGCACGCCGCGAGCTCGCCCGCATCGACGACTCCACCCTCACCGGACGCGTCATCATCGCCTCCTTCTCCACCGCCATCCGCGCGGTGCTCCTCCCGATGCTCGCCACGATCCACGAGTCCCACCCCGGCCTCGACGTCTACATCGAGGAGGGGGAGGAGCGCCCCAGCCTCGCGCGCCTGCGCCGCGGCGAGATCGACCTCGTCCTCCTCGAGCGCGACTCCCACACCCTGCCGCCCGCGCCGCGCGGCCTCGCCGACGTCCCCCTCCTCGACGAGTCCTGGCTCGTCGTCGTGCCGCCCGACCAGCCGATGCCGTCGACCCTCGCCGACCTCGTGCGCGCCACCTGGATCGACCTCGACCACGACACCGCCGGCGCCTTCGCCCTCACACGCCTCTCGCGGCAGATCGGCACCCCGCTCACGCTCCACCACCGCGCCTACGACTACGACGTCGTCCTCGCCATGGTGAACCAGGGCCTCGGCTACGCCCTCCTGCCCGAGCTCGCCGTGCGCTCCTCCAGCCTGCCCGACGGCGTCTCCATCGCCCGCCTGCCCGGGCTCGGCACGCGCCAGCTCGCCGTCCGCCACCGCGCCGTGCGCGGCGAGCCCGGACCGGCGACCCGCGCCGTCCTCGACGTCCTCCTCGAGCAGGCGGCGGGACTCGACCTCGGCTGAGGCGCCCTCGGGGCTCTCGGGCTAGCTCGAGCCAGGGCGCGCCTGGTCGGATGCTCCCGGATCCGGGCGCGCTCCGGTCCCGCCCCGGCGCCGACGGCGTGACCAGCCTCCCGCCGTCGTCGGCCGCCCGCCCCGGGGGAGCGGCGGGCCCCTGCCGTAGAGTGGCCCCGTGGCCACAGACTTCCCCGCAGAGATCGAACGACTCCGACACACCCACGCGTCCATCGCGGCGGTGACCGACCCGGAGGTGCTGCGCGCCCGGATCGCCGAGCTCAGCGAGCAGGCCGCCGCCCCCGACCTGTGGGACGACCCCGACGCCGCCCAGGTCGTCACCTCCAACCTCTCCCACGCGCAGGCCGACCTCAAGCGCGTCGAGGACCTCGGCAGCCGCATCGACGACCTCGAGGCCATGGTCGAGATGGCGGGCGAGGAGACCGGCGAGGACGCCGACGAGCTCCTCGACGAGGCAGAGAAGGACCTCGGCTCCATCTCCAAGGACCTCTCCGAGCTCGAGATCCGCACGCTCCTGTCCGGCGAGTACGACCCGCGCGACGCCGTCGTCACCATCCGCTCCGGCGCCGGCGGCGTCGACGCCGCGGACTTCGCCGAGATGCTCCTGCGCATGTACACGCGCTGGGCCGAGCGCCACGAGTACCCGGTCAAGATCCTCAACACCTCCTACGCGGAGGAGGCCGGCCTCAAGTCCGTCACCTTCGAGGTCCACGCGCCCTACGCCTACGGCACCCTCTCCGTCGAGGGCGGCACCCACCGCCTCGTGCGCATCAGCCCCTTCGACAACCAGGGCCGCCGTCAGACCTCCTTCGCCGCCGTCGAGGTCATCCCGCTCATCGAGTCGACCGACCACATCGAGATCCCCGAGACGGACATCCGCATCGACGTCTTCCGCTCCTCGGGACCCGGCGGCCAGTCCGTCAACACGACGGACTCCGCCGTCCGCATCACCCACCTGCCCACCGGCCTCGTGGTCTCCATGCAGGACGAGAAGTCGCAGATCCAGAACCGCGCCGCCGCCATGCGCGTCCTCCAGTCCCGCCTGCTCCTGCTCAAGCAGCAGGAGGAGGACGCGAAGAAGAAGGAGCTCGCGGGCGACGTCAAGGCCTCCTGGGGGGACCAGATGCGCTCCTACGTCCTCAACCCGTACCAGATGGTCAAGGATCTGCGCACCAGCTTCGAGGTCGGCAACCCGGACTCCGTCTTCGACGGCGACATCGACGGCTTCATCGACGCCGGCATCCGCTGGCGCAAGCAGGAGGAGCAGGCCGAGGACTGATCCCCGCCCGGCTCCGGCGAGCCCTCCGGGGCCGTGCGGCAGGACTCCGACGCGGCCGTCGCCCACCCGGGTGGCGGCCGCGTCGTCGTCCGGTGTGGACGTCGCCGTGTCCAGAGGTCGCGGCTTCGACGTCGCGTCACCGTCGGGTTCCGCGTGATCGCGCGGCCCGCGCCCCGCAGCGTCGCTTGGGCTCAGGCCGATCCCGCGAGTTCTGGACTGGAGCCCGGTCCTTCGCGCACGACGACGGCACCGGCCGCCTCCCCAGGGAGACGGCCGGCGCCGTCGGTGCTCACGATGTCCCGATCTCGAGGTCAGGATGTCCCGATCTCGGCGGGGCTCAGTCGCGCGTGAGCTTGCGGTAGGTGACGCGGTGCGGGCGGGCGGCGTCGGCACCGAGGCGGGCCACCTTGTTCTCCTCGTAGGAGGCGAAGTTCCCCTCGAACCAGTACCAGCTGGCCGGGTTCTCCTCCGTGCCCTCCCACGCGAGGATGTGCGTCGCGACGCGGTCGAGGAACCAGCGGTCGTGGGTGATGACCACGGCGCAGCCGGGGAACTCGAGGAGCGCGTTCTCCAGGGACCCGAGGGTCTCGGTGTCGAGGTCGTTCGTCGGCTCGTCCAGGAGGATGAGGTTGCCGCCCTGCTTGAGCGTGAGGGCCAGGTTGAGGCGGTTGCGCTCACCACCGGAGAGGACGCCGGCCGGCTTCTGCTGGTCCGGGCCCTTGAAGCCGAAGGACGCGACGTAGGCGCGCGACGGCATCTCGACCTGACCGACCTGGATGTAGTCCAGCCCGTCGGAGACGACCTCCCACAGGGTCTTGTTCGGATCGATGCCCTCACGGCCCTGGTCGACGTACGAGAGCTTGACGGTCTGACCGACCTTGAGCTCGCCGCCGTCGAGGGGCTCGAGGCCCACGATCGTCTTGAACAGGGTCGACTTGCCGACGCCGTTGGGGCCGACGACGCCGACGATGCCGTTGCGGGGCAGCGTGAAGGACAGGTCGTCGATGAGGGTGCGGCCGTCGAAGCCCTTGTTGAGGTGGCTGGCCTCGAGGACCACGTTGCCCAGACGCGGGCCCGGCGGGATCTGGATCTCCTCGAAGTCGAGCTTGCGGGTCTTCTCGGCCTCCGCGGCCATCTCCTCGTAGCGGGCGAGGCGGGCCTTCGACTTCGTCTGGCGGCCCTTGGCGGAGGAGCGGACCCACTCGAGCTCGTCCTTGAGGCGCTTGGCGAGCCTGGCGTCCTTCTTGCCCTGGACCTCGAGGCGCTTCTCCTTGGTCTCGAGGTAGGTCGAGTAGTTGCCCTCGTAGGGGTAGAGGTGACCGCGGTCGACCTCGGCGATCCACTCGGCCACGTGGTCGAGGAAGTACCGGTCGTGGGTGACCGCGATGACGGCGCCCTTGTAGGACTTGAGGTGCTGCTCGAGCCAGAGGACGGACTCGGCGTCGAGGTGGTTCGTGGGCTCGTCGAGGAGGAGAAGGTCGGGCGCCTCGAGGAGGAGCTTGCACAGCGCGACGCGGCGGCGCTCACCACCGGAGAGGTTCCTGACCTCCGCGTCCGGCGGCGGGCAGCGCAGGGCGTCCATCGCCTGCTCGAGCTGGGAGTCGAGGTCCCAGGCGTCGGCGGCGTCGATCTCCGTCTGGAGCTTGCCCATCTCCTCCATGAGGGCGTCGAAGTCCGCGTCCGGGTCCGCCATGGCGGCGGAGATCTCGTTGAAGCGGTCGAGCTTGCCCTTGATCTCGGCGACGCCCTCCTCGACGTTGCCGAGGACCGTCTTCTCCTCGTTGAGCGGGGGCTCCTGCATGAGGATGCCGACGCTGTAGCCGGGGGAGAGGCGGGCCTCGCCGTTCGAGGGCTGGTCGATGCCGGCCATGATCTTGAGGATCGAGGACTTGCCGGCGCCGTTGGGGCCGACCATGCCGATCTTGGCGCCCGGGAGGAACGCCATGGTGACGTCGTCGAGGATGACCTTGTCGCCGTGCGCCTTGCGCGCCTTGATCATCTGGTAGATGTACTCAGCCACTGCCTTGCTGCGCCTTTCGTCAGGGTGTGAGCGTGTGCTTCAGCGCGCCGACGGCGGGCCTGCCCGGCCGTGCGCGCACCGCGGCCCAGCCTACGGGAGCCGCCACCGAGTGGCGACGCCGCCCGCCCGTGAACCGGTGCACGCCGCCGCCAGCGAGTCCCGCCCGTTCAGCGCTGCTCCGGGTCGGGGATCGCGGTGCCGTCGTCGCCCTCGGCGACGCGGATCTCCCAGTCGCCGCTGCCCTTGGACGTCGCGGTGGGGACGCGGACCATGCCCTCCTGGGCGATGGTGGAGACGAGGCGGCCCTGCGAGTCGAAGACCTCGGCGCGCGCCATGGCGCGGCCGCCGGAGGAGGAGTGGGAGTCCTGGACGAAGAGCAGCCAGTCGCCCGCGTCGACGTCACGGTGGAACCACTGCGCGTGATCCAGGGTCGCCAGGCTCATCCCCTCGGTCCGCCAGGACAGGCCGCGGCTGCGCAGCGCCGGCTCGAGCATGACCTGGTCGCACATGTAGGCCAGCAGCGCCCGGTGCACGGTCTGCGAGGCCCCCTCGGGCACTCGTCCGCGGGCCCGGGCCCACAGGCACTGGCGGTCGGCGTGTTCCGCGGCCGGCCGCAGGTAGATGTTCCCCTCGACGTGCCGCAGGTCGAAGGCGGCGGTCCGGCCGAGGAACTTGGCGACCGGGTGGTCGACGGCCCGGAAGATCTCGAGCGCGCTCGTGAGCTCCTCGGGGCGCGGCACGTCCGGCGCGGTCGTCTGGACGTCCTCGCCGTCCTGCGTCTCCTGGAAGGAGGAGATCATCTGGAGGATGACGCGGTCGTCCTGGGAGACGGTCGTGCGGCGCTGGGAGAAGGAGCGCCCGTCGCGCAGGTCCTCGACGTCGAAGCGGATCGGCTCGTCCGGCTTGCCGCCGCGCATGAAGTAGGCGTGGACGGAGTGGGGCAGCCGCTCCTCGAGGCCCGCGTCGCGCAGCGTCGCCGCCGCGGCGAGGAGCCCCTGGGCGACGACCTGGCCGCCGTAGACGCGGCCGGAGAGCTGGGGGAGGGAGGTGCCCGTGAGAGCGCCCTCCCCGTCCGCCGGCGCGAGGGCCAGGATCCGGGTGACGGAGCCGAGCGGCTCCTCGCTGGCCGGCGGGACGGGGAAGGGTGTGGTCACAGACCGAGCTCCTCGAGGATCGGCAGCTCGGCGCGGACGGCCTCGCGGGCCGCCTCGGCGGTGGGCTGGGCGATGGCGAGCTCGGCGAGGCGCTTGGCGTCGGCGAGGTCGACGGACTTCATGACGGCGTCGACGTCCGGCAGGGCGCGGGCCGTCATGGACAGGCTGGCGACGCCGAGGCCCACGAGGACGACGGCGAGCGCCGGGTCTGCGGCGGCCTCGCCGCAGACGCCCACGGGGCGGCCGTGCGGGGCGGCGCCGTCGCAGGCGGCCTTGATGAGGCGCAGGACGGCCGGCTGCCACGCGGTGGACAGGTCCGCCAGCGAGGAGAGGAGGCGGTCCGCCGCCATGACGTACTGGGTGAGGTCGTTCGTGCCGATCGAGGCGAAGTCGGCGTGCTCGAACATCTTGTCGGCCATGAGGGCGGCCGAGGGGACCTCGATCATCATGCCGGCCGTCTTGAGGCCGTAGGTGCGGGCCTTGTCCGTGAAGGCCCTGGCCTCCTCGGTCGTCGAGATCATCGGGGCCATGACCCACACCTTGGCGTCGGTCTCCGCCTCGGCCTTGGCGAGCGCCTCGAGCTGGTGCTCGAGGACCTCGGGGTCGCGGCGGGTGGTGCGGTAGGCGCGCACGCCGAGGGCCGGGTTGGCCTCGGTGGCGTCCGTGAGGAAGGGCAGGGGCTTGTCGGCGCCGGCGTCGAGGGTGCGGACGACGACCTTCTTGCCGGGAAAGGCCTCGAGGACGCCGCGGTAGGCCTCCACCTGGGCCTCGACGGTGGGCTCCTCGGGCTGGTCGAGGAAGCAGAACTCGGTGCGGAACAGGCCCACGCCCATGGCGCCCGCCTCGGCGGCGGCGCGGGCGCCGGCGGCGTCGCCGACGTTGGCGAGAAGCTGGACCTCGTGGCCGTCCTTCGTGGCGCCGTCGCCGTTGAAGACGCGGACGCGGTTGGCGAGCTCGCGGGCGCGGCGCAGCTCGTCCTCGCTCGGGTTGAGCGTGATGGTGCCCTTGGTGCCGTCGACGAGGACGATGTCGCCGTCGCTGAGCCGGTCGGTCACGGCGGTGCCGGCACCGACGATGGCGGGCAGGCCGAGTGCGCGGGCGAGAATCGCGGTGTGGGAGGTCGGACCGCCCTCGGAGGTGATGAAGGCGATGACCTTCTCCGGGTCGAGGAGGGCGGTGTCCGCCGGCGCGAGGTCCTCGGCGACGAGGATGAAGGGCTCAGGCAGGCGCGGGATGCCGGGCATGGGGGAGTCGGTGAGCACGGCGACGATGCGGTCGCGGACGTCCTGGACGTCCCTGGTGCGCTCGGCCATGTACCCGCCGAGGGACTCGAGCATGGAGGCCAGCGATCCGGCGGCCTCCCACACGGCGCGCTCGGGGACGAGGCGGCGCTCCTTGACCATGGCCTGGGCGGAGGAGGTGAGGGTGGGGTCCGCCGCCATCTGGGCGGTGGTCTCCAGGAGGGTGCGGCCCTCGCCCTTGGCCTCGGCGGCGGAGAGCTCGAGGCCCTTCTTCACCGTCTGCGCGGCCTCGGCGATGCGCTCGCACTCGGTCTCGACGTCGGCCTCGGCGGGCAGGGTGGCGACGGCGGGCTCGGAGATGCCGGGCGCCATGCGGGCCACGGGGCCGGCGACGAGTCCGGGGCTGACGCCGATGCCGTTCAGGGAGGTGGTGTTGTCGTCGGTGGCCATGAGTGCTCCTCAGCGCTGATGGAGGGCGGGTGTCACGGGTCATTGTGCACGGAATGCGCCCACGATGAGGGCTTTCAGCCGCTGATGAACCACGTTGGACACAAGGGTGCGGAACCGCGTCCGCCGGCGCGCGGACGGGCTGCGGCCCGCCCCTGACCTGCGAGGACGCCGCCCCGTCTCCCGGGACCCCGCCGACCCGGTCGCGGGACGGCCCGTGCCGTGCGGCGCGGCGAGCCTCGGGGGCCCGCCGTCCAGGGACCAACGGGGGCGACCCCCGCCACACTCATGGGATAAAGTGACGCCGAACACGAAGACCATCATGGGCGGCACCGCGCGCTTCGCCGGTGCGGAAGAGAGGACGAGTCAGATGACCACTGCCGCTGAGATCCTTGCCGGGCTGGGCGGGCGCGACAACGTCACGGACCTGGAGCCGTGCATCACCCGCCTGCGCGTCGAGGTCGTGGACCAGGAGAAGGTCGACGAGGAGGCCCTCCGCTCGGCGGGCGCCTTCGGCGTCGTCCGCTCGGGCCGTGTCGTCCAGGTCGTCGTCGGCCCCGTCGCCGACGCCCTGGCCAACGAGATCTCCAAGTCCGAGTGACGCGAGCGCCGTCGTCCACTTCGACGACGGCGGACACCGGCGAGGAACGGTCCCGACCCCCGTCATGGGGGCCGGGACCGTTCGCGTGCCGGCAGCGGTGTCCGTGGGAGCCGGCGGCACGGAGCGCGGTGGCTCGGAGCGCGGGGCTGGGGCCGGCCTGCGCCGCCGGTGCGGGCGACCGCTCCCGCAGGGGCGGCGGCTGGCATCCGGCCGCGACGTATGAAACCCTTGCAGCAAGAAGTGGATCCGCCCCGCGCGGCCGCCAAGGTCGGCGAGCCCGTCCCGGAGGAGCCCCTTCGTCAGCACAGCGGTGCGGAGCCGGCGACGGCGCCGCACCGGAACAGCCCTCGCGCCCGCGCGCGACAGAGTGCAAGGTCGAGACCCATGACCCAGCCCACCACCACCCACGAGCCCGCCGGCGAGCGACTCCGCGCCCTCGCCGAGGCCCACGGCGTCCTCACCGAGTACTGGGACTTCCACGGCAACCTCGCCTCCCCGTCGCGCCAGACCCTCACGGCCGTCCTCGGCGCCCTCGGCGTCCCCGCAGTCACCGACGAGGAGATCGAGTCCTCCCTCCGCGAGGTCGAGCTCGCCCCCTGGCGCCGCGCCCTGCCCCAGACCGTCGTCGTCCGCGGCGGCGTCACCAGCCCCGTCGTCGTCCACTGCCCTGACGGCGCCGCCGTCACCGTCACCGCCGAGCTCGAGGACGGCACCCGCCGCGGCCTCGCCCAGGGCGAGGACGGGACCCCCGCCCGCGACGTCGACGGCACCTGGACCGGCCAGGCCACCTTCCTCATCCCCGACGACCTCCCGCTCGGATGGCACGAGCTCGTCGCCGAGGTCGGCCCGGCCCAGGGTCGCGGGGCGAGCACCTGCCGCGTGCCGCTCGCCGTCACCCCCGACCGCCTCGAGCTGCCCGCCGCCCTCGGTGAGCGCGGCTGGGGCGCCATGGCCCAGCTCTACTCCGTGCGCTCGCGCGGCTCCTGGGGCGTCGGCGACGCCGACGACCTCACGGAGCTCGTCTCCTTCCTCGGCGACGAGGGAGCTGACTTCCTCCTCATCAACCCCCTCCACGCCGCAGAGCCGACCGGCGCGATGACGCCGTCGCCCTACCTGCCGGTGACGCGACGCTTCGTCAACCCGATCTACATCCGCCCCGAGAACGTCCCCGAGGTCGCCCGCCTCTCCGGCCCCAAGCGCTCCCTCGTCCAGTGGGCCTTCGAGGAGGTCGCCGAGCAGGACCTCTCCAGCGCCCCCATCGACCGCGACGCCGCCTGGAAGGCCAAGCGCGAGGCCCTCGAGGTCGTCTTCGACGCCGGTCGCTCCCGCGCCCGCCAACGCGACCTCGACCGCTTCCGCGCCGAGCAGGGCGAGGGACTCGAGCGCTTCGCCCTGTGGTCCGCCCTCACGGAGAAGTACGGCGCCGGCGCCGAGTGGCCCGAGGAGCTGCGTGACCCCGCGAGCCCGGCGGTCGCCGCCCAGGCCCGCGAGCTGGAGGACCGCATCGACTTCTACGCCTGGCTCCAGTGGGTCGTCGACGAGCAGCTCGGCCGCGCCCAGGCCGAGGCCGTCGCCTCCGGCATGGCCCTCGGCGTCATGGACGACCTCGCCGTCGGCGTCCACCCGCGCGGCGCCGACGTCTGGTCCGACCCCGAGGCCTTCGCCCAGGGCATCGAGGTCGGCGCCCCGCCGGACATGTACAACCAGCTCGGCCAGAACTGGTCCCAGCGCCCCTGGAGCCCCACCCACCTCGCCGAGACGGCCTACGCGCCCCTGCGTGACATGGCCCGCACGGCGCTCCGCCACGCCGGCGCGCTGCGCGTCGACCACGTCATCGGCCTGTTCCGCCTGTGGTGGATCCCCGCCGGCATGGGCGCGCACGAGGGCGCCTACGTCCGCTACGACCACGAGGCCATGGTCGGCGTCGTGCTCCTCGAGGCCCACCGCGCCGGCGCCGTCATCATCGGCGAGGACCTCGGCACCGTCGAGCCGTGGGTGCGCGACTACCTCGCCAGCCGCGGCGTGCTCGGCACCTCCGTCCTCTGGTTCGAGAACCAGGAGGACGGCTGGCCGCGCTACCCCGACGCCTACCGCCGGATGTCGCTCGCGACCGTCACCACCCACGACCTGCCGCCGACCGCCGGGTACCTCGCCGACGAGCACGTCGACCTGCGCGAGCGCCTCGGCCTGCTCACCGAGCCCGTCGAGCAGGTGCGCGCCGAGGCCCGCATCGAGCGCGAGCGCATGCTGGCCCGCCTGCGCGAGCACGGCCTCCTCGGCGACGAGCCCTCCGAGCGCGAGATCGTCGAGGCCCTCCACCGCTACGTCCTGCGCACCCCCGCCGTGCTCACGGCCGTCGCGCTCGTGGACGGCGTCGGCGAGCGCCGTGCGCAGAACCAGCCCGGCACGGACCAGGAGTACCCGAACTGGAAGATGCCGCTGACCGACTCGGCGGGCGACGTCGTCCTCGTCGAGGACCTGCCCGCCAACGCCCGCCTCGAGTCCCTCCTCGCCGCCGTCCGCGACGAGGTCGGCCAGGACCGGCGCGCCTGACCGGCCGGTGACCGGGGCGCCGCACCCCGCCCTTCGGAGTGCTGCGGTACTCGGCGCGGGAGCGGACCCGCGGCGGGCCGGTGGGGTCAGCCCCAGCTGAGGACCTCGTCGCCCTGCTGGACCGCGCCCGTGGCGGTGACGGCGACCTCCTCCTCGGCGGCGTCGAGCGCGATGACCGGCACCACCGGGCTCAGGCCGTGGTCGGCGACGTCGGACGGGTTCCAGGTGACGATCGCGTCGCCGGCGGCGACCCGGTCCCCGTCCCCGACGTGGACGGTGAAGCCCTCGCCCTTGAGGCCGACCGTGTCGAGCCCGAGGTGGACGAGGACGCCGCGACCGTCGTCGACGGCGATGACGAAGGCGTGCGGGTGGACCTTGGCGACCGTGCCCGCGACCGGGGCGACGGCCGTGACCTCGCCCGCGGAGCGGTCCGGCTCGATGGCGGTGCCCGGGCCGACGAAGCGACCCGCGAAGACCTGGTCGGGGACCTGCTCGAGGTCGATGACCGTCCCGGCGAGGGGCGCCTGGACGGTCAGGCTCATCGCAGGTCCTCGATGTCCTCGGCGATGGTGTCGGCGTTGGGGCCGACGACGACCTGGATCGTGTCGCCGACGGTGACGACGCCGTGCGCGCCGGTCGCCTTGAGCGCGGCCTCGTCGACGAGGGAGGAGTCCTCGACCTCGCAGCGCAGACGGGTGATGCAGGGCTCGATCTCGACGATGTTGTCGAAGCCGCCGAGAGCGTCGACGATCTGCTGGGCCTGGGACATGGTGTCCTCCTTGATCGGCCGGCGTGAACCGGGTTGGTGCGGCCCTCCGCCGTCTCCTGGTCGGAGGGTGGGGGCGTCGCTGCGCCCCGCCAGGTGGCGGACCAGTGGTCCATACCAGTTGGTATCGTAATGGATCGAAGGCCGCTGTAAAGCGCGGCGCTAGGCGCCCGGCCTCCGTCGCGGCGGGGGCGGCGCCGCCACCGGCACCCACAGCTTGTAGCGGTCGGCCCGGTACAGGGAGCGCGAGTAGTCGACGGCGAGGTCCCCGTGGAAGGTGCGCCGCGTGATCTCCAGGGCCGGGGCCCTCACGGGCACGCCGAGGAGCGCGGCCTCCTCCGGGGTGGCGGCGTGCCCCTCGATGACGTCCTCGCCCCACTCGGGCGCGAGGCCCGCCTCCGTGAGCGCCGCGTAGACGGAGAAGGTCGGTTCGCCGTCGAGCAGCGCCGGGACGAGGGCCGCCGGGATCCAGTTCTCCTCGACGGCGATGGGGGAGGCGTCGGCGGTGAGGAGGCGCCGCAGGTGGTGCACCTTGGCGGCCGCCTCCAGCTCGAGCGCCTCGGCCACCGACGGGGGCGCCGGCTCCGTGCGCGCGATGAGCAGGACGGCACCGGGATTCATCCCGCGGCGCCGCATCTCCTCGGTGAAGGAGGTGAGGCGGACCTGGAGGTCGGTCTTGGGCGGTGCGACGAAGGTGCCCTTGCCCTGGTGCCGGCGGAGCACCCCGTCGACGACGAGGGTGTCGACCGCCTGGCGGACCGTGGAGCGGGAGACGGAGAAGCGCTCGCAGAGCTCCCTCTCGGACGGGATCGGAGCGCCGACGGCGAGCCCGCCCTCGATGAGGGCGAGCAGGTGCTCGCGCACGGCGGCGTACTTCGTGGTGCCCGGTACCGCAGGGGCGGTGCCGGGGGCTCGGGTGGGGCGGGATCGGCTCATGGCTGGCGATGGGGCTGAGGGGCTGCGGGACGGCCGGGGCTGTCCCGGCCGGTGGTCCGGTCATCCCCGCCCCTAGTGTGCCGCACCCGCTCCGGGCTGCGCGACGCTCATCGCGCGTGACCGCGGTGAAACGTCGTGGTCGTGTCGCTTGACACCACTCAGCGCGTCGGCTTTCCTGGGGCCACTGGTCCGGACATGTGCGACCCGGCACGTCTCCGCCAGGGATCCCCATGACACCACAGGGCCGTGGCGCCGACGCCGCGGCCCTCCTGACCCAGGAGGACCTCGTGTCTGACAAGAAGAAGTCGGGCGGCGCCTTCGCCGTCGCCCAGCGGCTGGGACGCTCCCTCATGCTCCCGATCGCGACGCTGCCGGCCGCAGGTCTGCTCAACCGCCTCGGCGCCGCCGACATGCTCGGCGCCGACGGGCTGGCCAAGCACGCCTCCTGGCTCCAGCCGGTCGCCGACGTCATGGCCGCGGCCGGAGGCGCGGTCTTCAACAACCTCGCCCTCATCTTCGCGGTCGGCGTCGCCGTCGGCTTCGCCAAGAAGTCCGACGGGTCCACGGGCGTCGCTGGCCTCTTCGGCTACCTCGTCTTCCAGGGCGTCCTCGCCGCCCTCGCCCCGCGCTGGGGCGCCGGCGGCGCGACCCCGGAGGAGAACACCATCAACTACGGGGTCCTCGGCGGCATCATCATCGGCATCACCGCCGCCATGCTCTGGCAGCGCTACTACCGCATCAAGCTGCCCGACTGGCTCGCCTTCTTCGGCGGCCGCCGCTTCGTCCCGATCATCACCTCGCTCGCCGCCATCGTCATCGCCGTCGTCCTGGCGCTCGTCTACCCCGCCTTCAACTGGCTCATCAACGAGCAGCTGGGCGGCTGGCTCATGAACGCGGGCACCCAGGGCGGCGTCAGCGCCGTCGTCGCCGCCTTCGTCTTCGGCACGGTCAACCGCCTCCTCATCCCCTTCGGTCTGCACCACCTCCTCAACTCCATCCCGTGGTTCCAGCTCGGCTCCTGCACCGGCGCCGACGGCTCCACCCAGCACGGCGACATCACCTGCTTCTTCAACGGCGTCGACGGCACCAACGCCTGGACCGGCTCCTTCATGACCGGCTTCTTCCCGATCATGATGTTCGCTCTCCCCGCCGCGGCCCTCGCCATCTGGCACACCGCCCGCCCCGAGAAGCGCAAGGCCACTGGAGCCCTCATGGTCTCGGTCGCCCTCACCGCCTTCATCACCGGCATCACCGAGCCCCTCGAGTACGCCTTCGCCTACGTCGCCTTCCCGCTGTACGCCGTCCACGCGGTCCTCACGGGCACCTCGCTGGCCCTCGTCAACGCCCTCGGCATCAAGGACGGCTTCGCCTTCTCCGCAGGCGCCATCGACTACCTGCTCAACTTCGGCAAGTCCTCCGAGCTCTCCGGCGGCGCGCTGCAGGGGCCGATCCTCCTGGTCGTCATCGGCCTCCTGTACGCCGTCGTCTACTACTTCCTGTTCCGCTTCCTCATCGTGAAGCTCGGGTTCAGCACCCCGGGACGCGAGGCCGACGACGTCGACTCCTTCAAGGAGGCCCAGGCGGCGGCCGAGAAGTCGACCGGCAAGGCGGCCGACAAGGAGCGACAGCGCTGAGGCGCCCGTCGCCGACGGCCTTACCGCGGTGCGGCTCGGCACGAGCCCACCGTCTGGACGCGACGGCGCCCCGCCTCCCTCGATGGGAGGCGGGGCGCCGTCGCGTCCGCGGCCGCTCGCGCGGCCGTGGTGCGGGCTCAGGCCTTCTGCGTCTCGCGGGCCTCGCGGGCCTGGACCGTGGCGACGCGGCGAGTGTCGTCGAGGTTCTCGATGACGATGCGGCGGAAGGCGGCCGGGGCGTCCTCGTGGGAGGCGAGCCAGCCCTCGAGGGCGCCGGCCGGGTCGAGGTCGGGCAGGCCGACGGTCGCCGTGGACCACAGGGAGACGAGGAGGTTCTCGGCCATGTGGAAGGTGCGGGACTCCCAGATGGCGTCCGCGCTGCGGACGTACTCCGCGACGTAGGGCGCGAGCAGCTCGGGGGCGCGGCGGGCCTCGATGAAGCCGCGCAGGACCTTGACCTGGGTCTCGTTGGGCATGTCGGCGTCCTCGACGAGCGCGCGCCAGGTGGCGGCCTTCGCCTCGGCGGTCGGGACGGAGGCGCGGGCCTGGGCGGCGCGCTCGCGGCCCGTGGTGGTGCGGTCGTGCTGCTCCTCGGAGGCGATCTCCTCCTCCCCGGCGACGCCGGCGGCGACGAGACCGGTGAGGAGCTCCCAGCGCATGTCGGCGTCGACGGCGAGGCCCTCGAGGGCGGCGTCGCCGGTGAGCCAGCCGCGCACGGCGTCGGTCTGCGCGTCGGTGACGGCGTTGGCGGCCACGGCGCGGGCCAGCTGGAGCTGCTTGTCGCTCTCCGGCTCGGCGGCGCGCGCGAGGGAGAGCAGCGAGTCCGCCGTGCCCGGCAGCGCGGCCGCACGGGCGGCCGGCGTCAGGTAGAAGGTGACGATGCTCGTGATCTTGGCGAGCAGGCCCTGGATGACGGAGGAGTGCGTCTCGACCTCGAGGGCGGCCAGCGCCGCGTCGAGGAAGCGAGAGGCGGCGAGCTCGCCGTCGCGGACCATGTCCCAGGCGGAGGCCAGGACGATGGAGCGCGGCAGGGAGTCGGCGAACTCGGCGACGTGCTCGAGGCCCGTGCTCAGCGAGGCCTGGTCGAGGCGGACCTTGGCGTAGGTGAGGTCGTCGTCGTTGAGGACGATGACGTCGGCGCGCCGGGTGCCCACGAGCTCGGGGACCTCGGTGCGCTCGCCGTCGATGTCGAGCTCGACCCGACCGGTGCGCGTGATGGCGCCGTCGGCCAGCGAGTAGGAACCGATGGCGGCGCGGTGCGGGCGCAGGGAGGCGGGGGAGCCCTCCGGGACCGTCTGGATGACGGCGGCGGAGGTGATGACGCCCTCGGAGTCCGTCTCGATCTCGGTGGACAGGACGGTGACGCCGGCCTCCTGGAGCCAGACGCGCGTCCACGCCGACAGGTCGCGCCCGGAGGCCTTCTCGAGCTCGGCGAGCAGGTCCGCGAGCGTGGCGTTGGCGTAGGCGTGGGCGGCCAGGTACGAGGCGATGCCCGTGAAGAAGTTCTCGCGGCCCACGTAGGCGACGAGCGCGGTGAGGACGGAGGCGCCCTTGGCGTACGTGATGCCGTCGAAGTTGACCTCGACGTCGTGCAGGTCGTTGATGTCCGCGGCGATCGGGTGGGTGGAGGAGAGCTGGTCCTGGTTGTAGGCCCAGTTCTTCTCCAGCGTCTGGAAGGTGGTCCAGGCGTCGGTGAAGCGGGAGGTCTCCGCGGTCGCCAGGGTGGAGGTGTACTCGGCGAAGGACTCGTTGAGCCACAGGTCGTTCCACCACTTCATGGTGACCATGTCGCCGAACCACATGTGGGCGAGCTCGTGGAGGATGGTGACGACGCGGCGCTCGACGCGGGCCTCGACGGGGCGCGAGCGGAAGATGTAGTCGTCGCGGTGGGTCACGCAGCCGACGTTCTCCATGGCGCCCGCGTTGAACTCGGGCACGAAGATCTGGTCGTACTTGCTGAAGGCGTAGTTCGTGCCGAAGAGCTCCTCGTAGTAGGCGAAGCCCTTCTTGGTGATGTCGAGGATCTCCTCGGAGTCCATGTGCTCCAGGAGGGAGGCGCGGCAGTAGGTGCCCAGCGGGATGACGCGGCCGTCCTTGGCGCGGTACTCGTCGGTGGCGCCCTTGTAGGGGCCGGCGACGATCGCGGTGAGGTAGGAGGAGATCCGCTCGGTGGGGGCGAAGGCGAAGACCCGCTTGCCGTCCTCAGCGGTGGGCTCCGGGGTGGGGGAGTTGGAGAAGACGGTCCAGCCCTCGGAGGCGGTGACGGTGAAGGTGAAGGAGGCCTTGAGGTCGGGCTGCTCGAAGACCGTGTAGACGCGGCGGGAGTCGGGCACCTCGAACTGGGAGTAGAGGTAGGTCTCGCCGTCGGCGGGATCGGTGAAGCGGTGGAGGCCCTCGCCGGTGTGCATGTAGGCGCAGTCGGCGACGACGGTCAGCTCGTTGGACTCCTCGAGGTCCGCCAGGACGATGCGGGAGTCGACGAAGACCTCGGAGGGGTCGAGTTCGGCGCCGTTGAGGGTGATGCGGTGGACCGCGGGCGCGATGAGGTCGATGAAGGTCGTGGCGCCGGGGGTGGCGGTGAAGCGGGCTGTTGTCGTCGACCGGAAGGTCTCCTCGCCGGTGGTGAGGTCGAGGGCGACGTCGTAGCTCTCGGCGGACACGAGGTCGGCGCGGGTCGCCGCCTCCACGCGGGTCAGGTTCTGACCGGGCATGTGTGTGCTCCTAGGGGTCGGTGGAACGGGGTGCAGCCCCTGGCTGCGCCCGCGACCGACGAGGGTGCCGACGGTGCGCGGGCAGACGTGCGGCCCATCCTCTCACCGGGGAGAGCTGAGCGTGACGTCTCAGGGGCCGGGAGAGCCCGCTGGAGGCGGCAGTCCGGTCAAGGTCGGCGCCCGCGGGCCGCTCGGCCGGGGTCACGGGACCGTCGTGCAGGTGCCGGGCGCGTCACCGTGCTGGGCCAGCACGGCGCGGGTGTCCGCGGCGCCCGGGCGGGCGGTGGTTCGGTCGAGGTCGACTCCACCGGCGTCAGGAGCGGCGCGCGCGCCACGCGAGGAAGACGCCGACGATGAGGATCCCGACGGCGCTGATCGCCACGGGGACGACGGCCGCACCGGTGTGCGCGAGCGTCCGCCGGTGGGCCGTCGCCGCCGTCGTGCGGTGAGCGGGGGCGGCGGCCGGACGGGCCTGCTCGGCCGTGCCCGTCGAGACCTGCTCGCTCGTCGCCGTGCCGCCCGTGGCCGGGCCCGTCGTGGTGCCCACGGCGCTGCCGGACGTCGTGGTCGTCGTCGGGTCCGTGGCGCCGGCGACGGCGTCGGTGCTCATGAGGACGGGCACGAGCGCCGTCGAGTGCTGGCCCTGGTAGCCGTCGCAGGAGACGCCGAGCGTCCAGCTCGACGCCGCCGGGTCGGAGACCTTCCACGCGGTGACCTGCGCGGCGACGTCGATCGTGGTGGACCAGGTCCCGTCGGAGGCGGTGGAGGCGATCTCGCCGTCGCCGACCGGCATCCGCGTGTCATTGGGGTAGAGGATCCAGTGCACCGTCGAGGGCTGCTCGGTGCAACCGCTCGCACTCACCTGCACGGAGGTGGAGGCGGGGTCGAGGACGAGCGTGGTGCCGTCGGGGGAGGTGCCCCCCGAGGCGTTGACGGTGATCGGCGTGGAGCCGTCACCCGAGTAGGTGGCGGCGCTCGCTGCCGTGGCGGTCGCGGGCAGCAGGGCGAGGGCGGGGAGGGTGATCGCGGCAGCGAGACGGACGGCGCGCATGGGGTCCTCCAAGGAGAGGTCGGTCCTGGTCGGGGAGTGACCGAGGGCACATCTGTGGTGCGGTGGCCGGGCCCTTCCCGGGGCCCGAACCGCCGTTGGAAGAAGTGTGGATCCCACGCCGATCCGACGGATCCTCCGCCACGACGGACGTGCGCGCCGGCGCGTCCTCCAGTGAGACGGGGCCCCTCATCCGCAAGGATGAGGGGCCCCGTCAGCGGTCGCTCGAGGCGCTCACCAGATCGTCACGCGCTCCTCGGGGGCGAGCCACAGACCGTCCTGGGGCGTCGTCCCGAAGGCCTCGTGGAAGGCGTCCACGTTGCGCACGATCCCGTTGCAGCGGAACTCGCCCGGCGAGTGCGGGTCGATCGTCAGCAGCAGCTCGGCGTAGTCCTCGCGGTTCTTCCCGCGCCAGATCCGCGCCCAGGAGTAGAAGAAGCGCTCCAGCGCCGTCAGGCCGTCGACGACCGGGGCGTCCGCGAAGGACTCGACGCCCTCGCGGTGCAGCGCCAGGGCGTAGGCCTTGAGCGCGATCCCGAGGCCGCCCAGGTCGCCGATGTTCTCGCCGATGGTAAGGGCGCCGTTGACGTGCGGGACCTCGGACAGGTCGGTGCCCTCGCGCTCGGCGCGCTCCACGAGCGCCGTCGGCTGGAAGGCGTCGTACTGGGCGATGAGCGCGGCCGTGCGCGCTGTGAAGGCCTCGCGGTCCTCCTCGGTCCACCAGTCCGTCACCTTGCCGCGCCCGTCGAAGGTCGAGCCCTGGTCGTCGAATCCGTGGCCGATCTCGTGGCCGATGACGGCGCCGATGCCCGCGTAGTTGACGGCCGCGTCCGCCTCCGGGTCGAAGAAGGGCGGCTGCAGGATCGCGGCCGGGAAGACGACCTCGTTCATCGTCGGGTTGTAGTAGGCGTTGACCGTCTGCGGCGTCATGTGCCACTCGGCCCGGTCCACCGGGGAGCCGAGCTTGCGCAGAGCGCGGGCCAGCTCGAAGAGCTCGACGCTGCGCACCGAGGCGACCACGTCCCCGGGGGTGACGACGACGTCGGAGTAGTCGCGCCACGTGTCCGGGTAACCGATCTTCGGGGTGAACTGGGACAGCTTCTCCAGGGCGCGTTCGCGCGTGGCCGGGCCCATCCAGCTCAGCGAGGAGATCGAGCGACGGTAGGCCTCGATGAGGTCGGCGACGAGCCTCTCCATCTCGGCCTTGTACGACGGCGGGAAGTGACGGGCCACGTAGAGCTCGCCGAGGGCCTCGCCGAGTGTGCCCTCGATGAGGCCGACGCCGCGCTTCCAGCGGGCGCGCAGCTCGTCGACGCCCTGGAGGCGCTTGGAGTAGAAGTCGAAGTTCGCGGCCACGAAGTCGCCGGACAGGAGCGTCGCGCGGCCGTGCACCGTGTGCCACAGCGCCCAGGCGCGCAGGTCCTCGAGCTCGGCGTCGGCCCAGACGCCCGCTGCGTGGCCGACGTAGTCGGGCTGCTCGACGATCGACTCGTCCAGGAGCCCGCGCAGGCCCGTGCCCGTGGCCTCGGCGGCCGAGGCGATGCCCTCGCGCCACGCCTCCCACGGGAAGCCCTCGCCCGACGCGGTGAGCTCGCCCCAGGTCATCGGGTTGTTCATCTTCTCGATGTCGCGGCAGGCGACGCGGTCCCAGTGGCCCTTCGCGATGAGGGTCTCCAGGGCCATGACGCGCGCGGCGAGGTCCTCCGCAGCGGTGCCGAGGCGCTCGTCGAGGCCGGCGAGGGCGAGCACCCGGGCGAGGTGCGCGACGTAGGCATCGCGCAGGTCCGCCTGGGACTCCTCGCGGTAGTAGGACTCGTCGGGCAGACCGAGGCCGTCCTGGCCGAACCACGTCGTGTAGCGGTCGGGGTCGTTGAGGTCCACCTCGACGTCGACGCCGAAGGGGCCGGTGAAGCCGGCGGGCACGCCGGCGCCGATCGCGCGGGCGAGCTCCTCCTTCGTCGAGGCGGCGAGCAGCGGGACGAGCTCCGGCTCGAGCGGCGAGTACCCGAGGGCCTCGACGGCCTCCTCGTCGACGAAGGAGGCGTACAGGGCGCCGATCTTCTCCGACGGCGTCGTCGGAGTCCCGGCGGCGCCGGAGGCGGACCAGCCGGCCGCGGCCTCCTCGAGGATCTCGCGGCAGGCGGCCTCGGCGGCGTCCCTCAGCAGGACGAAGGAGCCGAAGCCGGGGCGGTCGGCGGGGATGACGGCGTCGCGCAGCCACGCGCCGTTGACGTGGCGGAAGAGGTCGTCCTGGGGGCGGACGGAGGCGTCGGCGGCGTCGGTCTCGTAGACGCCGGCGAGGACGGCGCCCGCGGGCGCCGAGGACCCGGAGGACGCGGTGGAGGAGGTGTCTGTCATGGGGACAACGCTAGCCGGAGCCCGCGCGCACACGCGTGCGCCGGCGGGACGCCCGCCCCGTTTCGCGTGAGGCACAATCGGCTCCATGCGCATCCACATCGCCTCCGACCATGCCGGCTACGAGCTCAAGAGCGCCCTCATCGAGCACCTCAGCGCTGAGGGGCACGAGGTCGTCGACCACGGCGCACTGACCTACGACCCCCAGGACGACTACCCGTCCTACTGCATCGAGGCCGCCGAGGCCGTCGTCGCCGACCCGGGCAGCCTCGGCGTCGTCATCGGCGGCTCCGGCAACGGCGAGCAGATCGCCGCCAACGCCGTCGACGGCGTCCGCGCCGCCCTCGCCTGGAACGAGGACACCGCCCGCCTGGCGCGTCAGCACAACGACGCCAACGTCGTCGCCGTCGGCGCCCGCATGCACACGATCGAGGAGGCCGTCCACCTCGTCGACCTCTACGTCGCCGAGCCCTTCAGCGAGGACGCCCGCCACCAGCGCCGCATCGACCAGGTCGCCGAATACGAGCGCCGCGCCCACCACGGCGCCTGACGCGCCCGTGAGCGTCTGAGCGACCCGTCACCCAGGGTGCGCTCGTCCCCTCCCTCCCGCCGCCCGCGCGGGCCCTGGTCACCCCGTCGCCCACGCGGGCGGTAGCGTCGAGGCCATGCCCGAAGGCCACACCGTCCACCGACTCGCCGCCGCCCTCGCCGAGCTCTACGGGGGCGAGAGGATGCACGCCGCCTCCCCGCAGGGGCGCTTCGCCGACGGCGCCGCCCGCCTGGACGGCCAGGTCCTCCTCGGCGCCCAGGCCCACGGCAAGCACCTCTTCGTGCCCTTCGCCCCCGAGCCGGACGTCCCCCTCGAGGACGAGGCCGTCACCTGGCTGCGCGTCCACCTGGGCCTGTACGGCTCGTGGACCTTCGACGGCGACTCCGCCTTCACCGCGCCCCACTCGATCGGCGCGCCCCGGCGGCGCGTCGGCGAGCGGGGCGAGCACGCCCTGTCCCACGGCGGGGGCTCCGCCCTGTCCGGACTCGCCGGCGGCGACGGCGGCGACGGCGGCGACGGTGCGGCCCCCGCCCCGACACCGGGGGAGTGGGAGCCGCCCGAGCCCCGGGGCGCGGTCCGCCTCCGGCTCGCGAGCGAGCACGGCGTCGCCGACCTCACCGGGCCCGCCGCCTGCGAGCTCCTCGACGCCGACGGCGTCGCCGCCGTGCGCCGCCGCCTCGGCCCGGACCCGCTGCGCGGGGACGGGGACCGCGAGGTCTTCGTGGCCGCCGTGCGACGCCGCCGCAAGGCCGTCGGCGAGCTCCTCATGGACCAGTCCGTCCTCGCCGGCGTCGGCAACATCTACCGGGCCGAGACGCTCTTCCGCACCGGGATCAGCCCCTTCCGTGCCGGCAACCGGGTGAGCGAGGAGCGTCTGCGCGCCGTCTGGGACGACCTCGTGCCCCTCATGGAGTACGGCGTCGCCACCGGCTTCATCACCACCGTCGACCTCGACGACGTCCCCGAGCCGCTGCCCGAGGGCGACGAGGAGGCCGGCCGCTGGTACACGTACCACCGCACCGACCGCCCCTGCCTGCGCTGCGGCACCCCGATCCGCGAGAAGGAGGTCGCCGGACGGCGCCTCTTCTGGTGCCCCTCGTGCCAGGCGCGGTGAGCGCAGTGCGCGACGCGACGCACACGACCGGGATCGACGGGGCGGCCGCGCGCTTCCTCACGGTCGGGCACTCGAACCTCGAGCTCGAGGACTTCCTCGCGATGCTCACCGAGGCGGGCGTCACCGACGTCGTCGACGTGCGCCGCCTGCCCGGCTCGCGCAAGTACCCCTGGTTCGACCAGGACCCCCTGCGCGAGTCGCTCGCCGGAGCCGGGATCGGCTACCACTACCTCGTGGTGCTCACAGGGCGCCGGCCCCGCCAGAAGGACGTCGACCCGGCGCTCAACGCCTTCTGGGAGAACCAGTCCTTCCACAACTACGCCGACTACGCGCTCGGCGCGGAGTTCGCCGACGGGCTCGCCGAGCTGCGCACCGGCTTCGGGGCGCGCCCGGCGGTCATGTGCTCCGAGGCCGTGTGGTGGCGCTGCCACCGCCGCCTCATCGCCGACCGCCTGCTGGCCGCCGGCGAGGACGTCCGCCACCTCATGGGGCCGGGCAAGGAGGCTCGCGCGACCCTCACCCGCGGCGCCGTCGTCGGGCAGGGCGGGAGGGTCACCTACCCGGCCGCCGACCGAGCCGCGTGCCGCGGTCCGCCCGGAGCCGTCGGCCCGTGGCACCGCCCGCCCGGCCGATCCGCTGATGGCCGCCGGACCGGGGCGGGCGTCGTCGGTAGCCTTCGGGCATGAGCACCGCGCCCCGTCTCGTCTCCGGCCCCTGGTCCGCCGCCACCGCCGGCCTCCTCACCCGCGACCACCGGGTCGCCGTCCCCTTCGACCGCTCCGGCGCCGGCGACCGCTTCCCGGACGGGAGCGCCGTGGGCTCTGAGACCATCACCGTGTACGCGCGCGAGGTGGTCCGTCTCTGCGACGCCGACGGCGCCCCCGAGGACGGCCCCGCCCCGGACCGCCCGTGGCTCGTCTTCCTCCAGGGCGGCCCCGGCTGCGAGTCCCCGCGCCCCTCCGCCGACGGCGGCGCCGGCTGGCTCGGCGCCGTCCTCGAGCACTACCGCGTCCTCCTCCTCGACCAGCGCGGCACGGGGGCCTCCACGCCGGTCGACCGCGCCGACCTCGGAGGCGACGCCGCCGGCACGGCCCGCCTGCTCATCCACCTGCGCGCCGACGAGATCGTCGAGGACTGCGAGGACCTGCGCCGCGCCCTCGGCGTCGACCGCTGGAGCCTGCTCGGCCAGTCCTTCGGCGGCTTCTGCGTCACCCGCTACCTGTCCGCCCACGCCGGCTCCCTCGAGACCGTCTACCTCACCGGCGGGCTGCCCGCCGTCGGCCACTCGGTCGACGAGGCCTACGCCCTCACTTACGAGGCGATGCGCCTCAAGAGCGAGGACTTCTACTCGCGCTACCCGGCCGACCGCGACCGGGTGGCCGCGCTCATGGAGGCCGCGGCCCGCGGCGAGGTCCGCACCGCCGCCGGCGACGTCGTCGGCCCCACCCGCCTGCGCGGCCTCGGCTCGACGCTCGGAGCGAGCGGCGGGATCGACGCCCTCCACCACCTCCTCGAGCGGGACCCGGCCTCGTGGGCCTTCCGCTACGACCTCGGAGCGATGCTGCCCTTCGGCGGCCGCAACCCGCTCTACGCCGTCATCCACGAGTCCTGCTGGGCCGACGGCGGCGCCACCCCCTGGGCCGCCGAGCGAGTCAGGCCGACCGCCTTCGACAACGACCCGACGCTGCTCACCGGCGAGCACGTCACCCGCGACTCCTTCGCCGAGGACTCGACGCTGCGCCCGTGGCGGGAGGTCGCGGAGATCCTCGCCGAGCACGAGTGGCCTCGGCTCTACGACGAGGCCGCGCTGCGGGTTGCGAACGTACCCGGGGCGGCCGCGGTGTACGCCCGGGACGTCTACGTCCCGATGACGACGAGCCTGGAGACCGCCTCGCTCATGCCGCGGCTGCGGACCTGGGTGACGAGCGAGTACGAGCACAACGGCTCGAGCGCCAGCGGGGGAGCAGTCTTCCGCCGCCTCCGCCACCTCGCCGCCGGCGCCCTCATCCGCTGAGATCGGGACATCCTGACGTCCAGATCGGGACATCCTGACGCTGAGATCGGGACGTGCCGGCGGTGGTGCCGGCACGTCCCGATCTCGCGGTTCAGATCTCCCGATCTCGAGGTCAACGTGTCCCGATCTCGGTGAGGGCTCGTCAGATGTAGATGGTCGGGTCGAGCATGAGCTCGGGGTCGACGCGCGGGTCGCGCACGCGCGCCGGGACGCCCACGCCCACGTGGTCGGCCGGCAGGTTCTTCACCAGCACGGCGTTCGCGCCGATCTTCGCGCCGTCCTCCACCGTCACCGGGCCGAGCACCTTCGCGCCCGTCCCGATCTGGACGTTGTTGCCGATGGTGGGGTGGCGCTTGCCGGGGTTCATCGACACGCCTCCGAGGGTGACGCCGTGGAAGATGAGGACGTCGTCGCCGACCTCCGCCGTCTCCCCGATGACGACGCCCATGCCGTGGTCGATGAAGAGCCGGTCCCCGATCTTCGCCGCCGGGTGGATCTCGATGCCGGTGGCGCTCCGGGCGGCCTGGGACAGGGCTCGCGCCGCGAAGGTGTGCCCGTTGCTCCAGAGCTTGTGGGCGGCGCGGTAGGCCCACAAGGCGTGCACGCCCGGGTAGAGGAGCGCGACCTCGGCGCTCGACCGCGCCGCGGGGTCCCGCTTGCGGGCGGTGGCGAGGTCCTCGCGGGCGAGGTCGAGGAAGGACCGGTTCTTCTTCTGGGGCATGTGCTCCTCCTGAACGTCCCCGGCCTCCGGCCGGTGCGGGTTGCGAGACCTGCTGCGCGAACGTCGACGGCGGTGCTCCTGTTCCCAGGAGCACCGCCGTCGGTCTCAGCGCCTCAGGGACGGCGGCCGAGACTCGCGCAGGAGAACCTCAGTTGAGGTACTCGGAGTACAGGGGGGTGGACAGGTAGCGCTCGCCGGTGTCGGGGAGGACCGTGACGATGGTCTTGCCCTCGAGCTCGGGACGCTGGGACAGCTGGTCCGCGGCGGCCAGGGCGGCACCGGAGGAGATGCCCACAAGGAGGCCCTCCTCCTTCGCGGTGCGGCGGGCGTAGACGAGCGCGTCGTCGGAGGTGATGTGGAGCAGCTCGTCCCAGACGGACTGGTCGAGCACGTCCGGCACCACGTTCGGGCCGAGGCCCTGGATCTTGTGCGGTCCGGCGTTGCCCTCGGAGAGCAGCGGGGACTCGGCCGGCTCGACGCCGTAGACCTTGACGCCGGGGACCTGCTCGCGCAGGACCTGGCCGACGCCGGTGAGGGTGCCGCCGGTGCCGATGCCGGCGACGAAGACGTCGACCTTGCCGTCGGTGGCCTCGAGGATCTCGCGGGCGGTGGTCTCGCGGTGGACGCGCGGGTTGGCCTCGTTGGTGAACTGGGAGGCGAGGATCGAGTTCGGCGTGGCCGCCTGGATCTCCTCGGCCTTCTTGACGGCCCCGGCGACGCCGCCCTCGGAGGTGAGGACGAGCTCGGCGCCGAAGGCGCGCATGATCGCGCGGCGCTCCTTGGACATGGTCTCGGGCATCGTGATGATGACCTTGTAGCCGAGGGCCGCACCGACCATCGACAGGCCGACGCCGGTGTTGCCGGAGGTGGCCTCGATGATGGTGCCGCCGGGCTTGAGGGCGCCGGACTCCTCCGCCGCGCGGACGATGGACAGGGCGATGCGGTCCTTGACGGAGCCGGCGGGCTCGAAGGCCTCGACCTTCGCCAGGACGGTGGCGGGGCCGGAGATGACGCGGTTGATCTTGACGAGCGGGGTGCCGCCGACGGCCTCGGTGATGTCGTTCAGGTAAGCCATGATGAGTCTCCTCGTGGATGATCCCGGTGCGGCTGCGGGCGGCGGCCGCTGGGCTGGTGATTGAGGTGGTCCGGTGCCGGCCCGGTGGGGTCCGGCGCTGACGGATCGCGTCCGTCGGTGCGTGGGCGGGTGGGAGACGGTCGGGCGCCGCCTGCGTCTGCTGGGAGCCAGAGAACGGTCAGGGCCTGGTGCGGAGGACCGGGGGTGCGTCCCACCCCGAGCGCCGGGCATGCGCGCAGCGACGCGCGCACAGTGTCAAGGCCAGGCGCCCTATCGACACTGACAGCAGGAGCAGGACATCGCACGCATGAGGCTCGTAGCCATCATGGGGTGCTCCTCTCCGCTGGAGGCCGCCGCGGTGGCGACCCGTCGCGGGAAGGTTAGCGCCGACGTCGTGGCGGACGTCAAGTTCCCGCGGCGAGGGTCACACCCTGAGACGGGAGGCGGGCGCCCGACGGCGGGGCCGGGTGGGAGCGTCGTCAGGCGGGAAGCTCGATGACCCGGGAGCCCGCGGGCTCCGGTGCGGCCGCGCCCTGGGTGAGCTGCGCGACCACCTCCGCGAGCAGGGCCGCGTCGTCGGCGTCCCCGGTGGTGACGAGGACGACGGCGTGGGTGGCGCCCCAGATCGTCTCCTCGACGTCGATCCCGCCGCCCGCGCCGCCGGAGAGCCCGCGCAGCTCCGCCTCGAGGCGGCCGGCGTCGGCGACCGGCACGCGCACGTCCCACAGGTCGCGCGCGGCGACCCGGACCCGCCCCGCGGCCTCGAGGGCCTGGGCCGCGGCCTCGGAGTAGGCGCGCACGAGCCCGCCGGTGCCGAGCAGGGTCCCGCCGAAGTAGCGGGTGACGACGACGGTGGTCGCGGTGAGGCCGCTGCCGCGCAGGACCTCGAGGATGGGCTGGCCCGCCGTGCCCGACGGCTCGCCGTCGTCGCTGGAGCGCTCGATCGGCTGGGCGCCGTCGACGGGCACCGTGAAGGCGGAGCAGTGGTGGCGCGCCTCCGGGTGGGCGGACCGGACCGCGGCGATGAAGGCGCGGGCCTCCTCCTCGGTGTCGGTGCGGGCGGCGCGGGCGAGGAAGTGGGAGCGCTTGACCTCGAGGTCGGTCTCGGGCTGTTCCCCGCGTGCCAGCGCGAGGCGGGCTGCGGGCGCGGTCCCGGGGCCGGCGGCACCGGTGGGGGAGGGGCTGGAGTCGGGCTGCGGCATGAGGGCATGATGGCAGGCCCCGACGGGACTGATCTCACACGGCGGCCGACGCGCCCGGGGTGGAAGGGGCTTGGCCGGAGTCGTTATGGTGTCCCTCGGTCCAGTTTCCGTTGGATCGAACGATCCCCAGACTTGAGAGGAGCGGGCTCATGGCAGTGCCGAAGCGGAAGATGTCCCGCAGCAACACCCGTAACCGCCGGTCGCAGTGGAAGGCCGAGCTCACCGAGCTCAACACCATCCGCGTCGCTGGCCGCGAGATCACCGTGCCCCGCCGCCTGGCGAAGGCCTACAAGACCGGTCTCATCGAGCACTGATCTTGTGGTGGGTCGAGTGATCGACCCTCCGTACGCGGGTGTAGCTCAATGGTAGAGCCTCTGCCTTCCAAGCAGATTGCGCGGGTTCGATTCCCGTCACCCGCTCGGTGATCGAGTGAGGCCGTCGTCGGATGTCCGACGACGGCCTCACTCGATCCACGGGGTATAGCGCAGCTTGGTAGCGCGCCTGCTTTGGGAGCAGGAGATCGTGGGTTCAAATCCCGCTACCCCGACCATCGCCCCGGGGTGGGGCTGTCGCGATCTGCATGGGTCGCGCTCGGTGCCTCGTTGAGGGCGTCTGAACCGATGCGACGACGCTCTCGTGCTCGTTGCATCCCGCGGCCCCGTGCCCGTTCCATACAGAGCCTGTCACCATTGCCTCGGCGTTCCCTACTGGCCTCGCCCGCGTAGCCTGCGGCCGTGCCCTCCTACCGCTCCATCCTCACCATCGGCGCTCTCCACCCCGGCCGCGGCCCGCAGGCCGTCGAGGACGCCGCCCGCGCCGCCGTCACCGAGACGACGACGCTCGAGTCCTTCCAGGTCGACGTCGTCTCCGGCGAGCCGCGCGTGGCCGTCCGCTTCACCGGCGCCGACGACGGCGAGGCCCGCGAGGTCCACGCGCGCACGTCCGCCGCGGTGCGCGAGGTCGCCTCAGCGCCCCGCGCCGTCCTCGCCAAGGTCGTCTCCGGGCGGAGCGTCCCGATCATCTGAACCGCCGCGCGGCGGGCGCCGTCGCGGCGCAGCGCCCTGGACGCCCGCTGTGCCCCGTCTCATTTTCCGGGTGGCGCCGCCCTTGCCATAAGATGGCACGGATTGACGCCGCACAGGGGCGTCGGCCGGGAGGCTCCGTGAGCGTCCCGCGCGAACACCAGCCACTCGTATATCGGAGTACACCCTCGTGAAGAGCACTGTCGAGAACATCGACCCCGCGCGCATCAAGCTGACCGTCGAGGTCCCGTACGAGGAGCTCAAGCCGAGCCTCGACGCCGCTTACCAGGAGATCGGCTCCCAGATCCAGGTCCCGGGCTTCCGCCGCGGTCACGTCCCGACCCAGGTCATCGACCAGCGCGTCGGTCGCGGTGCGGTCATCCAGGAGGCCGTCAACGACAAGCTCCCCGACTTCTACCGCGACGCCCTCGCCGAGGCCGACCGCGTCCCGATGGCGCAGCCCTCCGTCGAGGTCACCGAGCTCCCCAACGTCACCGGCGCCCAGGGCGGCCAGCTCGCCTTCACCGCCGAGGTCACCGTCCGCCCCGAGATCGAGCTCCCCGAGCTCTCCGGCCTCAAGGTCACGGTCGACCCGATCACCGTCTCCGACGAGGACGTCGAGACCGAGCTCGAGAACCTCCGCGCCCGCTTCGGCTCCCTCAAGTCCGTCAAGCGCAAGGCCAAGACTGGCGACTTCGTCACCATCGACCTCAAGGCCGTCATCGACGGCGAGGAGGTCGACTCCGTGTCCGGCGTCTCCTACGAGATCGGCAAGGGCAACATGCTCAAGGGCCTGGACACCGCCCTGCGCGGCCTCCACTCCGAGGAGACCGCCACCTTCACCACGAAGCTCGCCGGCGGCGAGCACGAGGGTGAGGAGGCCGAGGTCACCGTCACCGCCCAGTCCGTCAAGCAGCGCGAGCTCCCCGACGCCGACGACGACTTCGCCCAGATGGCCTCCGAGTTCGACACGATCGACGAGCTCAAGGAGGACCTGCGCAAGCAGGCCGGCGAGCGCAAGGAGGCCGACCAGGCCGTCGCCGCCCGTGACGCCCTGCTCGAGCAGCTCCGCGACGCCGTCAAGGTCGAGGCCCCGGCCGACGTCGTCGAGGACCAGGTCAAGCAGCACCTCCAGGTCGAGGGCAAGGAGGAGAACGACCCCCACGCCGAGGAGATCCGCGAGGAGATGGAGACCGGCGTCCGCGACCAGATCATCCTCGACGTCCTCGCCGAGAAGCTCGAGGTGGGCGTCAACCAGGATGAGCTCATCGAGTTCCTCATCCAGACCGCGCAGCAGTACGGCATGGAGCCCGGCCAGTTCATGCAGGGCGCCCAGCAGGCCGGTCAGATCCCGGCCTTCGTCTCCGAGATCGCCCGCAACAAGTCCCTCGCCATGGCCCTGCGCCAGGTCGAGGTCAAGGACACCGACGGCAACGACGTCGACCTCACCGAGTACATCGGCTCCGACGAGCTCGACGCGCAGGACGCCGTCGACGCCGTCGAGGAGGCCGCCGCTGCCGCCGCCGAGGAGACCGAGGAGGCCTGAGTCCCCCCCGATTCCGACGAGACGGCGCGAGCCGTCGACCGGTCGCACGTGAGAGCGGGCCGCCACCCCACGGGGTGGCGGCCCGCTCTCCTGAGTGCGCAGGCGGCGGCGCGACGGGCGCGGCCCGGACGGGTGGCCTCGCCCGCGGGCCGGCCCGGGTGCTCAGAGCGTCTCGGCCGGCCTCGGCTGGTCGGCGCCGAGCCGGTCCACGTTGACGAGCACGAGCTGGAGCCTGGAGGGCTCCACGGCCGCGAGGTCGTGCTTCGTGCCCGGGGCGACGTAGACGACGTCGCCGGGCGCCAGGCGCTCGGTGCGGCCGTCCACGGTGAAGTCGAGGGAGCCCTCGAGGAGGGTGACGATGAGGGCCTTGGGGGAGGAGTGGTCCGGGACGCGCTCGCCGGCCGCGAGGAGGAGCTGCAGGGCGCGCAGCGCCTCGTTGTTGGTGACGACGCTCGTGGCGCGGCCCTCCGCGGGGATCGGCGCCTTCGCGTTGACCCCGAGGGAGAAGGTGGACTGGGCGGCGGACGTGACGGGCACGGTGACCTCCTGAGTGACCAGCATTAGATCTGGGTGCGGACGTGATAATTCCCTGTCAGCGTATGCCGCCCGACCGGCGCCGGCCAGGTGCTTCCCGAGCTCGCGTCAGGCCGTGAGCGAAAAGGGCTCAGGTCCGGGCATGGGCGCCCTGCACCCCGCGTTAGCGTTGGCGACAACGAACACGAGAGGACTGACGTGAGCGAGCACATCACGCCCCAGACGTCGGCGGTCGCCGCCCCGACGGCCGCGGACCCCGGCCCCGCCGGACTCGGCCTGACCGACTCCATCTACAACCGCCTCCTCAAGGAGCGCATCATCTGGCTCGGCTCCGAGGTGCGTGACGACAACGCCAACGCCATCTGCGCCCAGATGCTGCTGCTCGCCGCCGAGGACCCTGAGCGGGACATCTACCTGTACATCAACAGCCCCGGCGGCTCCGTCACCGCCGGCATGGCCATCTACGACACGATGGAGTACGTCCAGCCCGACGTCGTCACCGTCGCCACAGGCATGGCCTCCTCGATGGGCCAGTTCCTCCTGTCCGCGGGCGCCAAGGGCAAGCGCTACCTCACCCCCCACACCCGCGTCCTCATGCACCAGCCCTCCGGTGGCGCGGGCGGCTCCGCCACGGACATCCGCATCAACGCCGACCTCATCATCAAGATGAAGCAGGAGCTCGCGGAGATCACCGCAGCCAACACCGGGCACACGGTGGAGGAGATCATCAAGGACTCTGACCGCGACCACTGGTTCAGCGCCACCGAGGCCCTCGAGTACGGCTTCGTCGACCACATCATCCGCTCCAGCCGCGAGCTGACGGACGAGAACGGAGAGAACTGACATGACGAGCTCTCGCCCCTACTTCGACGCCATGGCCCGTCAGGTCGAGGGCGCTGCCGCGGCCCCCGGCGGCATCGCCCCGGCCTCCCCGGTGTCGCGCTACATCATGCCGCAGTTCGAGGAGCGCACCGCCTACGGCTTCAAGCGCCAGGACGCCTACTCCAAGCTCTTCGAGGACCGCATCATCTTCCTGGGCGTCCAGGTCGACGACGCCTCGGCCGACGACATCATGGCCCAGCTCCTCGTCCTCGAGGCGCAGGATCCCGACGGCCTCATCACGATGTACATCAACAGCCCCGGTGGCTCCTTCACCGCGCTGACCGCCATCTACGACACGATGCAGTACATCAAGCCGCAGGTGCAGACGGTCTGCCTCGGCCAGGCCGCCTCGGCCGCCGCCGTCCTGCTCGCCGCCGGCAGCGAGGGAAAGCGCCTCGCCCTGCCCAACGCCCGCATCCTCATCCACCAGCCCGCGATGGAGGGCATGCAGGGACAGGCCTCCGACATCGAGATCGTCGCCAACGAGATCGACCGCATGCGCGGCTGGCTCGAGGAGACCCTCGCGGCCCACACCGGCCAGAGCGTCGAGAAGGTCCACGCCGACCTCGAGCGCGGCAAGATCCTCACCGCGCAGGCCGCCAAGGAGTACGGCCTCGTCGACCAGGTCCTCGCCTCGCGCAAGACCCCGCGCTCGCCCCACTCCGCCTGACGGAGCGCCGCGCCCGAGCCTGCATCGAGCGTCACGGAGCCCGACGCCGCAGCCGCCGCTGCGCCGTCGGGCTCCATCGCGTCCGGGGAGCGTGGTCACGTGGGCCCGGCACGGACGGGGCGGCCCCTCGCCCCTGTCAGCCCTGTGCGGCCGGGAGCCTGCCCGCCTGCCCGGCCGCGCCGCCGTCGCCTGTGAGCCAGCGCTCGGGCGCTGTTCGCCTTGCGCCGCAATCCAGCGGCGCGCCCGGGTGCCGCGCCGGTCCCGCACCCGTAGGGTGGTGCCGTCCCGCCGGGGAGACCGGACGGGACCGGACGGAAACGGGGGATCCAGGTGGCACGAAGCGCTGAGAGCGTCGACCTTCTCAAGTGCTCCTTCTGCGGGAAGAGCCAGAAGCAGGTCAAGAAGCTCATCGCCGGCCCCGGGGTCTACATCTGCGACGAGTGCATCGAGCTGTGCAACGAGATCGTCGACGAGGAGCTCGGCGACAACGGCTCCGGCGTCCCGCTCGAGCTGCCCAAGCCGCAGGAGATCTTCGACTTCCTCAACGAGTACGTCATCGGCCAGGAGGGCGCCAAGCGCGCCATGAGCGTGGCCGTCTACAACCACTACAAGCGCGTCCAGGTGCGCGAGCGCAGCGTCGCCGAGGGCGACGGCCTCGAGCTGGGCAAGTCCAACATCCTCCTGCTCGGCCCCACCGGAACCGGTAAGACCCACCTGGCCCGCACCCTCGCCCGCCTCCTCGACGTCCCCTTCGCCATCGTCGACGCCACGGCGCTGACCGAGGCCGGCTACGTCGGCGAGGACGTCGAGAACATCCTCCTCAAGCTCATCCAGGCCGCCGACGGGGACGTCAAGCGCGCCGAGAAGGGCATCATCTACATCGACGAGATCGACAAGATCGGCCGCAAGGCCGAGAACCCGTCGATCACCCGCGACGTCTCCGGCGAGGGCGTCCAGCAGGCGCTCCTCAAGATCATCGAGGGCACGACGGCCTCCGTCCCGCCGGGTGGCGGCCGCAAGCACCCGCACCAGGAGTTCCTCGAGATCGACACGACGAACATCCTGTTCATCGCCGCCGGCGCCTTCGCCGGCATCGAGGACATCGTCCGCCAGCGCGCCCGCAAGGAGTCCGGGGCCTCCTCCCTCGGCTTCGGCGGCGTCCTCACGGACCAGCAGCAGGACGTCTTCACCGCCCCGGTGCGGCCCGAGGACCTCCACAAGTTCGGCCTCATCCCCGAGTTCATCGGCCGCCTGCCCGTCATCGCCACGGTCCAGGACCTCGGCGTCCCCGAGCTCGTGCGCGTCATGACCGAGCCGAAGAACGCCATCGTCTCCCAGTACGAGTACCTCTTCAGCCTCGACGGCGTCGAGCTCGTCTTTACCGACGAGGCCGTCGAGGCCATCGCCTCCCTCGCGCGCGAGCGCAGGACCGGCGCCCGCGGCCTCACGAGCATCGTCGAGGAGGTCCTCGGCGACGCCATGTTCGAGGTGCCCTCCATGCCGGAGGTCGGCCGCGTCGTCGTCGACGCCGACGCGGTGCGCGGGCGCGCCAAGCCGCGCTACGAGGCCGGCTCCGGCACCCTGTCCGCCACGCGCAAGGGGGAGCGCGGGGAGAGGACCCGGACGGCATGAGCCCCGAGTCCCGCTTCGAGTCCGTCGAGCGCGAGGTCCCCGGCGTCCCGGCCGAGCTCGCCGCCTACCGCTCGACGATCGACAACCTCGACGCCGCCCTCGTCCACCTGCTCGCCGAGCGCTTCCGCTGCACCCAGCAGGTCGGCGTCCTCAAGGCCGAGCTCGACCTGCCCGCCTCGGACCCCGGACGCGAGGAGCGCCAGGTGGCGCGCCTGCGGGCGCTGGCGGAGGACTCGGGCCTCGACCCCGTCTTCGCCGAGAAGTTCTTCGCCTTCATCGTCGAGGAGGTCATCCGCCACCACGAGGCGATCCGCGAGGAGCGGGTGGACGGCTGAACCGGGGCCGGCGGGGTCCCCTGGAGCACGACGGCGTCGGGGTCGGAGCCACGTGGCTCCGACCCCGACGCGCGCCCGTGGGGCGGGGTCAGCCCTGCTTCGCGGCGCCCGCCGGCACCCGCTCGTAGAGGGCGTCGATCGTGGAGGCGAAGCGTTCCTGGGCCTCGGCCCGGCGCACCTTGAGCGACGGCGTGAGCAGGCCGTTGGAGACCGTGAAGTCCGTCGGCAGGATCGTGAAGGTGCGGATCGACTCCGCGCGCGAGACCGCCTCGTTGGCGCGTGCGACGGCCCGCTCGAGGGCCTCGCGGACGCGCCGGTCCCCGGCCGCCTGGACCGGATTGAGGTTCTCGATCCCGTGGGACGACAGCCACAGGGGCAGCATCTCCGCGTCCAGGGTGACGAGCGCGCCGATGCACGGACGGTTGTCGCCGACGACGAGCACCTGGCTCACGAGCGGGTGACCGCGCAGGCGGTCCTCGAGGACGGCCGGGGCGACGTTCTTGCCGCCAGCCGTCACGATGAGCTCCTTCTTGCGACCGGTGATCCGCAGGAAGCCCTCGCCGTCGAAGTTGCCGATGTCGCCGGTGCGCAGCCAGGGCCCGGCCTCCGGGTCGCGGACCGCCGAGACGCCCTCGGCCTCGTCGCCGCCATCGGAGTCCGTGAAGGTCTCGGCGGTCGCCTCCTCGTTGCCGTGGTAGCCGCGGAAGACGCCGATGCCGCGCACGAGCACCTCGCCGTCGTCGGCCAGGCGCACCGAGGTGCCCGGCAGCGGCAGGCCGACCGAACCGACGAGCGTGGCCCCGGGCGTGTTGACGGTGCAGGGCGCCGCGGTCTCGGTGAGGCCGTAGCCCTCGAGGACCGTGATGCCGGCGCCGCGGTAGAAGTGGCCGAGGCGCTCGCCCAGCGGACCGCCGCCGGAGATGACCTGGCGGACCTTGCCGCCCAGGATCCGGCGCAGGGTCGCGAAGACGAGGCGGTCGAAGGCAGCGTGCTGGGCGCGCAGCGCGCGCGAGGGGCCCAGGGGCGTGTCGAGGGCGCGCGAGTAGGCGATCGCCGTCTTGGCCGCCATGCGGAAGACCTTCTGCTTAGCGCCCGCCGAGCGGGCGTCGGCGGCGTTGTAGATCTTCTCGAAGACGCGCGGGACGGCCAGCACGAAGGTCGGCTGGAAGGTCTCGAGGTCCCCCATGAGGTTCTTGACGTCCGGCGCGTGACCCATGACGCCGGCGGGGGAGCAGACGATCGCGACCTGCACGAAGCGCGCCAGGACGTGCGCGAGCGGGAGGAACAGGAGGGTGCGCACGTCGTCGCCGTGGAGGACCTCGGGCAGGTAGGCGGAGGTGTTGACGGCGAGGTGGACGAGGTTGGCGTGGGTGATCTCCGCGCCCTTGGGGCGGCCCGTCGTGCCGGAGGTGTAGACGATCGTCGCGAGGTCGGTGGCGGTGACGGTGCTGGTGCGCCGGTCCAGCTCGCCCGGCGCGACATCACGGCCGTCGGCGATGAGTCCGGTGAGGGCGTCGGAGGCGAGGCACTCGACGGCAAGGTCGGCCAGCTCGGGGACCGTGTCGCGCAGCGCCGTCATCATGAGCTCGAGCTGCTCGTTCTCGACGACGACGAGTCGGACGTCCGCGTCGGTGAGGATCCACCTCGCCTGCTCGGGGGAGGAGGTCTCGTAGACGGGAACGACGACGAGGCCGGCCTCCCAGGCGGCGAAGTCGAGCAGGGTCCACTCGTAGGAGGTGTGGGACATGATGCCGATGCGGTCGCCCGGCTCGAGGCCGCGGGCGACGAGGCCGGCGGCGACCTCGCGCACCTCGTCGCGGAACGCTGCGGCGCTTACCTCCCGCCAGCGGCGGCCGAGGGAGGCCTTCCGGGCGATGAGGGGCTTGTCGGGCGCGCGCCGGACGCGGTCGGCCAGGGCCCACGAGGTCGTCATCGTGCGCTCGAGGGGGACGAGGAGGCGCGTGGTGAACTCGCGGGCCACCGTCGTGTCGGGCCGGTAGGCGCCGCCCGCCGGCGCCCCGGTCGCGTCGTCGTCGCGCGCGGGCAGGTCGTGGTCATCCGGGGTGCTGGGCTGGGTGCTCATGGGGCGATTGTGCGTGACGCGCTGCGCACCCGCACCGTGCGACGCGTCCTGAAGCCGTGAGCCGTCCCTGTGGTTCGATACAAGTCGCGTGCCGCAGGGAGGCCTGAGGGCGTTATCCATTAGAAATCTTGATATACAAGAGGATTTCTCATAAGATACTAGCAGTCATATCCGGTCGACCGGGGCGCCGAGCCTTACCGGTCGAGAGGCGCGCCACGGCGCCGGAGGTCAGGAACGCATGTCAACAACGCTGGACCGCGTCGTCGGGGTCGTCGCACCGCGCCTCGCGGACCTCCTCGCGGAGGGCGAGACCGCCATCCTCCACGCGCCCCACGAGTTCGCCCCCATCGAGATCGGCGAGGCGGCCCTCGAGCTCCTCGACCGCGGAGAGCCGCGCGACCGCTACGACGTGCGCAAGGCGGCGGACGTCCTCAGGCTCATGCCGCTCCTCGTGCGCCGCAAGCCCATCTTCCTCACCTGGGACGAGCACCTCGTGATGGAGCAGAGCGCCGTCGGCCGCCTCGTCTCCCAGATCATCGACTCGGCCGGCGTCATGCCCCCCGTCCTCGCCGTCGTCGAGGTCGACATCGCCGTCCCCGACGTCTACGTGCCCTTCGACCTCAACCTCTCGCAGTCCGTGCTCGTGCTCAGCCCCGCCGACATCGTCGAGGTGGGCGGCGGCGAGATCCCGCCGCTCGTCGCGCGCCGCATCCACCAGGCCACCGGCGGCGTGCCGCGACTCGTCGCGGCCGCCGTCGAGGACGCGCTCTCGATCGGCCCCAGCGCCATCATCGAGGCCGTCCGCCCCACCTCCGCGGGCCTCGGAACGGCCGCGGGCGGGGACTCCGACGCCGGCGAGCTCGTCCAGGTCTCCCGCGCGTGGGCCGAGCGCCTCATGCCCCAGTACGCCGACGACGAGCTCATGCAGCTGCACGCCTGGCTCATCCCGCTCCACGCCCGCGGGCTCGCCGCCCTCGCCGGCTCCGTCCTCGGGAGGCCCGTCACCCCCGCCGAGGTCAGGAGCTGCCACGACGCCGGAGCCTTCGTCTCCACGGCCCCAGGCCTGCCCCGCGCCCTGCCCACGACGCTCGCCCGGGCCCTCGCCGCCGTCAGCTCGGAGCAGGACGCCCTCGCCGCCCGGTCGATGCGGCGCGCGGTCAGCCGAGCGGCCGCCGAGGAGGGCAACGAGCTCACCCCGCTCGAGCGGATCTGGCTCCTCACCTCCATCTCCGCGTGGGCCGGGCTCAACGGAGTCCTCGGTCGCAAGATGGTCCACCTGGTCCTGCTCTCCGGCACCCAGCTCGCCGAGCTCGCCCAGTACTGGCCCGAGCAGATCCCGCAGGAGTGGGAGTATCTGGCCGCTGCGACCTCCTTCGCCGACGGCAGCTGGCTCACGGGGCACCGCCAGCTCCCGCTCCCGTGGCTGGAGCTCATGTACCTCTTCAACGCCGAGGACCCCGCCGGACGCGGCGACGACGCGCAGATCGTCCTCGACCACCTCGTCCGCGGCGTGGCGCAGGCGCAGTCCCCGGACATCGAGGAGGTCCGCGCCGCCGTCGTCGCGGGGCACGAGATGCTGCGCCGCCTCACCTCCGAGAGCCACCACCGGCTCGTCGACCCCGCCGCGCCGCCCTCCTTCTCCCGTCCCAAGGCGGCCCTCGTCTGCTACGCCCTCCTCGGGCAGGCGGACGCCTACCTGTCCATCGCGCGACTCGGCTCCGCGCAGGAGTGCGTCAACGAGGCGACGGCGCTCGCGGGCGCCGCCAACCTCGACGCCTACTCCGCGCCCTCGCTCATGGCCGGTCTCACCGCCCGCAGCGCCGTCCTCGCCGCCAAGGCCGGCGTCCACGACCGCGCCGCCCACTTCCTCGGCCAGTACGAGGAGGTCGTCGCCGTCACCGCCTCCCGGGACACCGAGCCCGAGCAGATCATCAGCATCTCGCGCCGCTACCGCGACGACTGGCACCGCCTCGGCTCCGACGCCGTCGACGTGCTCGAGCCCTCCGACGTCGAGATCTCCGTCGTTCCCCAGTACCTGCCGCTCGAGGTCGAGGCGGAGGGGCTCTCCCTCCTCCTCGCGCGCGGTCCCGTCGTCGCCTCGCAGTGGCTCAAGGCCTTCCTCGCCCGCGCCCGCTGGATCAACCTGCTGTCCTGGGAGTGGTGGTCCCTCCACGCGACGCTCGCGATGATCGAGGTGCGGCAGGGCAACTCCGAGGCCGCCCAGCGCTGGGTCGAGGGCGGCACCCTGCCGGAGTCGATGTCGCTCGTCATCCGCGCCGGCATCGAGCTCAACAACGGCAACGCCGAGCAGGCCAACCAGCTCGCCGACCGCGCCGCCGCCCTGCCGGACACGCCCGAGCGCTGGCGACTGGCCGCCTACGGCGTCAAGATCGCGACGATGGCCGCCACCCGCGACCTCGAGAACGGCACCGAGCTCCTCGCCCGTCTGCCCCAGTGGCGCACCTCGCTGTCCGTCGTCGCCCTGCTCCCGGCCGCCGGCCGCCGGGCCGTCGTCGACCAGCTCGGCGAGGAGTACGCCGACGTCCCGGGGCTGCGGCTCGACGACGCCGCGCCCGTGCGCCGCGAGCCCGCGGAGATCGAGCTGACCCCGCGGCAGATGGACGTCCTGCGCGGCCTCGAGGCCGGCAAGACCGCCTCCGAGATCGCCGACGACCTCGTCCTGGGCCGCGAGACCATCCGGACCACCACCAAGGCGCTCTACAAGCGGCTCGGCGTGCACTCGAAGGCCTCGGCGCTCCAGGTCGCCCGCTCCGTCGGTCTCATCTGAGGCGAGGCGCCGCACAGTCCGCGCCTGTGTCCGGTGCTGGGGCCGGACGCTCCGCCGGGCCGCCGGCACCCCTTCCGCGCCCCGCCGTCGTCGGAGCTCCCAGGGGCGCCTCAGGCGTCCGTCGGGCCCTTCCGCGTCGTCTTGTAGATGTCGGCGATGGCGTCCGCGTGCGCCTTCATGACCTCCCCGCGCTTGACCTTGAGCGAGGGCGTGAGCAGCCCGTTCGCCTCGGTGAAGTCGGTCGTGAGGACGCGGTAGGAGCGGATCGACTCGGCGCGGGAGACCGCCCGGTTCGTGCGGGCGATGGCGCGGTCGAGGGCCGCGAGCACCTGCGGGTTGCGGGAGGCCTCGACGACGTCCATGGCCGGCAGGCCGTGGTTGGCGAGCCACTGGGGAAGCATCTCCTTGTCCAGCGTGATGAGCGCGCCGATGAAGGGCTCGCCGTCGCCGACCACCATGACCTGGCTGACGAGCGGGTGGCCGCGCAGACGGTCCTCGAGGATCGTCGGGGCGACGTTCTTGCCGCCGGCGGTGACGATGAGCTCCTTCTTGCGGCCGGTGATCCTGATCCAGCCCTCCTCGTCGATGGAGCCGATGTCGCCGGTGCGGAACCAGCCGTCCTCCGTGAAGGACTCGGCGTTCGCCTCCGGGTTGTTCCGGTAGCGGGCGAACAGGGAGATGCCCTTGAGCTCGATCTCCCCGGACTCGCCGACGCGCGCGGACACGCCGCACACCGGCGGGCCGACGGTGCCGATCTTGTTGAGGGTGTCGAGGTTGACGCTGGCGGGGCCGATCGTCTCGGTGAGGCCGTAGCCCTCAAGGATGTTGATGCCGATGCCGCGGTAGAAGTGCCCGAGGCGCTCGCCGAGCGGGCCGCCTCCGGAGATCGCGTACTTGGCGTTCGGGCCGAGCAGATCGCGGATCTGGTGGAAGACGAGGCGGTCGGCCACGGCGTGCGCGGTGCGCAGCTGGAGGGACGGCCCGGCCTCGGTGTCCAGGGCGCGGGAGTACTGGATGGCGACCTTGGCGGCCCAGCGGAAGGTCTTGAGCCTCGCGCCCGAGCCGGCCTTGGCGTCCGCGGCGTTGTAGATCTTCTCCATGACGCGGGGGACCGCGAGGACGTAGGAGGGGCCGAAGGCCTGGAGGTCCGGCAGGAGGGTCTTCGCGTCCGGGGTGTGGCCGAGGACGCCGTCGCCCGCGACGGAGACGAGCTCGAGGAGGCGCGCGTAGACGTGCGCGAGCGGGAGGAACAGCAGGATGCGGACGTGCTCGCCGGTGAGGACGTTGGGCAGCCAGCGCACGCCGTTCCAGGCCAGTCCGGCGCCGTTGTTGTGGGTGAGCTCAACGCCCTTGGGACGGCCCGTCGTGCCCGAGGTGTAGACGATCGAGTACGTGTCCGAGCCGCGCACGGCGTCGCGGCGGGCCTCGAGCTCCTCACGGGCCACGCCGTCGCCGGCGGAGACGATCGTGGTGAGGGCGTCGCGGTCCAGGGAGAGGACCTCGGTGGGGGCGGCGTCCGGGTGGGAGGAGCCGAAGGAGGCGACGGCGCTGCGGACGACCTCGGCGAGGGCGGTGGTCTCGGCGACGACGAGGCGCAGGCCGCCGTCCTCGAGGATCCACTCGATCTGGTCCGCGGAGTCCGTCTCGTAGACGGGGACCGAGACGAGGCCCGCGGTGGCGATCGCGAAGTCGAGGAGGGTCCACTCGTAAGAGGTGTGCGCCATGACGCCGACGGTCTCGCCCGCCTGGAGCCCCATGCCCATGAGGCCCGCGGCGACGCGGTCGACGTCGTCGAGGAAGGCCTCGGCGGTGACCTTGACCCACTGGTTGCCGAGCGGGGACTTGCGCTCGATGAGGGTGGAGCGGGGGGCGCGGGCGACGCGGTCGGTCAGCAGCCACGGGACGGTCATCGTCTCGTCGGGCTCACGGGTGATCGGCCCGGTGGTGACGCCGTTCTCGACGAGGGGGCGCTGATGGTCCGGGAGGGTGCTCGCACTGAGGTGGGGGGCTTCTGCGCTGCGGGGGGTCACTCCGGCATTCTCCCAGGCGGTGGGCCGTTTCCAGGATCCAGGGCTCCGAGAGACCCCCCTCGCCGCTTTGGAGTAAACCACAGGCGAGGGTGCTTCGCGGCGGTAGCAATCCACGGGCGGGTGGGTAAGGGGTCCCCCACCGCGGGCCCTTCAGTCCGTGCCGTGTGCGTCCCGTCGACGGCCTCCGGAACGCGGTGGCCTCCTGAACGCGGTCGACCGCCTGTGCACCGCTCGACCGTCCGATTTCCGGGAATCAGACGGTCGGCTGGTGCACAGACGGTCGACCGGGGTGATGGGCCGGGATCAGGCCTTCTTCTTCGGGTTCTCGCCGAGCTCGACGGCGGTGACGACGACCGGCGCGGCGGCCTCCTCGCCCTCGGCGGGGGCGGCCGAGGCGGCCGCGACGTCGAAGGGACCGGTCACCTTGGCGGCCTCGGTGAGGTCGGCGCGGACCGCCTCGACGGCGGTGTCCAGGCCCTCGGCGACGGACAGGGACACCGAGAGGATCGGCGTCTTCTGGCTCGTCTTGGCCTCCGACTTCACCTTGCGCAGCGCGGCGAGCGCGAGGCCCGCGTGGGCGACGAGCTCCGGGTCGGCGTCGTCGGCGGCGGCGCGCAGGCCGTCCTCCGTCGGCCACGGGCTGCGGTGGACCGAGCCGGTGCGGTACCAGGACCACACCTCCTCGGTGACGAAGGGGAGGAAGGGGGCGAAGAGGCGGACGAAGGTGTCCACCGCGATCGCGAGCGTCGCGCGGGCCGAGCGGACGGCCGCGGCGTCGTGCGTGCCCTCGAAGTCGTTGGCGCGCTCCTTGACGAGCTCGATGTAGTCGTCGCAGAAGGTCCAGAAGAACGACTCCGTGGCCTCCAGGGCGCGGGCGTGCTCGAACTTCTCGAAGGACGCGGTGGCCGTCTCGACGACCTCGGCCAGCGCCGCGAGGACGGCGCGGTCGATGGGCTCGGTGACGGCGGACGGGTCGAGCTCGGGGGCGGGGACGGCGGCGAGGGCCGCCTCGTCGACGTCCCACGGGATCCCCATGGACAGGGCGAACTTGGAGGCGTTGAGGACCTTGATGGCCAGGCGGCGGCCGATCTTGATCTGCGTCTCCTCGAAGGCCGGGTCGAGGCCGAGGCGCGCTGAGGCGGCCCAATAGCGCACGGCGTCGGAGCCGTACTGGTCGAGCAGGCCCTTCGGGGTGACGACGTTGCCCTTGGACTTGGACATCTTCTTGTGGTCCTTGTCGAGGATCCAGCCGGAGATGCCGGCGTGCTTCCACGGCAGGGCGCCGAACTCGAGGTTCGCGCGCACCACGGAGGAGAAGAGCCAGGTGCGGATGATGTCCTGGCCCTGGGGGCGCAGGTCCATCGGGTAGACGCGGTGGAAGAGGTCCTCGTCCTCGAGCCAGCCGGAGACGAGCTGCGGGGACAGGGAGGAGGTGGCCCAGGTGTCCATGATGTCGAGCTCACCGACGAAGCCGCCCGGGACGCCGCGCTGGTCCTCGGTGTAGCCGGGGGCGGTGTCGGAGGAGGGGTCGACCGGGAGGGCGGACTCCTCGGGCGTGATGATGGCGTCGTAGTCGGGCTGGCCCTCGGCGTCGACCTTGTACCAGAGCGGGAAGGGGACGCCGAAGAAGCGCTGGCGGGAGACGAGCCAGTCGTTGTTGAGGCCCTTGACCCAGTTCTCGTAGCGCACGCGCATGAAGTCGGGGTGCCACTCGAGGGCCTCGCCTCGCTCGAGGAGCTCGGCGCCCAGGTCCTTGCCGGAGGCCGGGTTGGTCCAGGGCTTGCCGCCGTTGCGGATGTACCACTGGCGGGAGGTGACGATCTCGAGGGGCTTGTCGCCCTTCTCGAAGAAGTTCGTCTGGCGCAGGGTCTTCGTGGGCTCGCCGCGCATCTCGCCGGTCTCGGCGAGTCTGCTGACCAGGGCCTCGCGGGCGGAGAAGGTGGTCTTGCCGGCCATCGCCTCGTACATGGCGATGCCGTCGGCGTCGGTGATCCACTCCGGGACCTCGGTCTCGAGGCGGCCGTCCTTGCGCAGGATGGCGCGCAGCGGGAGGTCCAGGTCGCGCCACCAGTCGATGTCGGTCGTGTCGCCGAAGGTGCAGCACATGGCGATGCCGGCGCCCTTGTCCATCTCCGCCTCGGGGTGGGGGAGGACCGGGACCTCGACCCCGAAGACCGGGGAGGCGACGGTGGTGCCGAACAGCGGCTTGAAGCGCTCGTCGTCGGGGTGGGCGATGAGGGCCACGCAGGCGGGCAGGAGCTCGGGGCGGGTGGTCTCGATGCAGATGTCCGCGGTGCCGGCGGGTCCCTCCTCGATGGGGGCGCCCGCGGCCTTCGCCTTCGCGGCGGCGTCGGCGTCGACGACGTGGAAGCCGAGGCGGTGGTAGAAGCCCGGGTACTCGCGGGACTCGAGCTCGGCCTGGGCGACGGCGGTCTGGAAGGTGACGTCCCACAGGCCCGGGGCGGCGGCCTGGTAGGCCTCGCCGCGGGCGAGGTTGCGCAGGAAGGCGGCCTGGGCGACCTTGCGGGCGCGCACGCCAATGGTCTGGTAGTTCTGCTTCCAGTCCACGGAGAGGCCGAGCTGGCGCCACAGGGCCTCGAACTGGGCCTCGTCCTCGACGGTGAGGCGCTCGCAGAGCTCGACGAAGTTGCGGCGGGAGATCGGCTTCTGGTCGCGGGCCTTGATGGACTTGCCCTCGCCGCCGACCTGGGTGGGCTCGAAGTCGGGGTCGTAGGGGAGGGGCGGGTCGCAGCGGACGCCGAAGTAGTTCTGGACGCGGCGCTCGGTGGGCAGGCCGTTGTCGTCCCAGCCCATCGGGTAGAAGACGGACTTGCCGCGCATGCGCTGGTAGCGGGCGACGGTGTCCGTGTGCGTGTAGGAGAAGACGTGGCCCACGTGGAGGGATCCGGAGACCGTGGGCGGCGGGGTGTCGATGGAGAAGACCTCGTGGCGCTCGGCGGAGCGGTCGAAGGCGTAGGTGCCGTCCTCCTCCCAGCGCTCGCCCCAGGCGGCCTCGAGGCCGTCGGCGCTGACCTTGTCGGGGACGCGCGGCGAGTGCGTCTCGGAGGGGACGAAGCGGGGGGACTGCTCGGATCCAGACATGCCCCCGATTCTGTCATGGGAGCGGGGCGTCTCCCCGGGCCGCCGGGCAGTCCGCCTGTGAGGTGGGCTACGGGGGTGGAGACTCTTCCAAGCTGGGAGCATCGGAGCGGTGGCCGGTACGAGCTGGGGTTGACGCACGACGTGATCTCGGGATCGACTGCCGACATGTCTGATCGAGAAGCGGCGTTGGCTTCCGAGACCGCCCTGTTCCCCGACGTCGTCGAGCTCGCCGCCGACGCCGGGCCCGCGCAGGAGAAGGTGCTCCTCGTGCTGGGTGCCGGAGGCTGGGCGTCCGACCGGCCGGAACACGCTCTCCGTCTCGTCCCGATCGTGACGGAGGAGCTGTGGGCGGTGTACGAGCGAGAGCGCGTACTCGTTGAGGAGCCCTTCGGGGCCGGTCCGGCACAGGTCGCCGCGATGATCGACGTCCTGAGGAAGCGGGCTCATGACCTGGGGCTCGCGATGCTGCTCGGAACGGTGGGCGAGGAGCCCGTAGCCGCGGTGGGCTACTTCGAGGTTCCGGGCCATCCAGGCTGCGTCCGTCTCCAGGAGGTGGACGTCTTCCCTCGCTACCAGGGACGCGGCCACGGCAATGACCTCATGGCGGCCGTCACGGTGCGACTGCGGACGGCGGGCTTGTCGCCCATCCTCATCGGTGCGGACGAGGACGACTGGCCCCTCGCCTGGTACCGGAGGCACGGCTTCGACGACGTCTGCAGGGTGGCGGCTCGCTAGACCGGCAACGCGCCGACGCCGGGCTGCAGCGGATCGCGGTCCCCATCCTGCTCAGTGCGACGTCGGCGTCTCCGTCGGCCCAGCCGGGTCCCGTGCGGCCGCCGGCGGTCACAGGATCGTCAGGCTGCGAGCGCCTTGACCAGCACCGTCGGTGCGGGGCGGCCGGCGGCCGCGTGAGTGCAGGGCTCGGTGGAGTCCGCGTAGCCCAGGCACCGGTAGAAGTCGCAGACCTCGAGGTTGGAGGCGCTAACTGCGAGCAGCACCTCGGACCGGCCCTGCGCCGCGGCGACGGACTCCACCGCGGCCACGAGCGCCGAGCCGATGCCCTGGCCCTCGGCCTCCGGCCGGACCGCCAGACCGCGCAGGACGAGGCGGTCGCCCTCGACGACGTGCATGACGCAGCCGACGACCCGGCCGTCGCGCTCGGCGACGAAGCCGCTGCCCTCGGCGAGGCGCGTCTCGAGGTCGCCGACCGTCGTGCGCCACCACGTCGACTCCCGGCTCATCGCTGTGGAGAACATGACGTCGAGGATCGCGGGGCAGTCCGCCCGGGTCGCGGGTCGCAGTGATGCGGCCGGCTCGAGGCGGCAGGTGTAGCGCCGGGTCCCGGGCCAGCGCGGGTCGACGGGGCCCGGCCCCGTGCCGAAGCCCAGCCGCCGGTAGAAGCCGATCGCGTCGTCGTCGGTCTCGGCGTGAACCGCTGAGCCGGGGTGGCGACGGCGGAGGGCGTCGATGAGGCGGCTCGCAAGCCCTTCGTGCTGGTGCTCCTCGAGGACGGCGAGGTACTCGAGCACGACGTCCTCGCCGACGGCACGAGGAGCGCGGTACGCCGCGAGGGCGAGCGGCTGGGAGGTACGGCCGTCCGTCTCGTTGCCGACGACGAGGGTGGTGAGGTCGGGCAGGTCGTCGTGGATGACGCGCTCGAGCCGCTCGCCGTCGTGACCGCTGGCGAGGTGCATGAGTCGGTGCACGGGCTCGCCCTCGAGCTCGTCGGGCGTGACGGGCCGGACGGGACGCTCCTTGGGGCCCGTCATGCGTCGTAGACGCTCGAGCGGTGTCCGAGATCGAGGGCGACGATGACGAGGTCGCCGCGGCGGATGTCCAGGATGACGCGGTAGTCCCCGACCCGGAGTCGCCACAAGGCGGTGAGCGGCCCACTCAGCGCCTTGCACGAGGTCGTGGGGTCGTCGAGTGATCTCAACCTCTCGATGTCCTCGAACACGCGGCGTGCGACGGGCCTGTCGAGCGTGCGCATCGCCTTCGCGGCGCGCGGCGTGTACTCGACGCGCCAGGTCATGAGAAGAGCTCGGTCGCGAGATCCTCGGCGCTCACGGTCTCGAGGTCGCCGCGCCTGGCGGCCTCGGCCTCGCGCTGGAGGGAGTAGGCGTACTCGAGGTCGTCGAGGTGCTCCGCCAGCGCCTCGCGCACGTAGAACGCGGCAGGTCGGTTCGTCGAGGAGCTGAGGGCGTCGAGGCGCTCCTTGATCTCGGAGTCGACGCGGACGCTCAGCACGGCTGTAGACATGTATACAGGCTAGATGGAGCGGCGTGCCTCATCAAGAGGCGGGTGGAGCACGCGGCCTCCCTCAGGCGCCGAGCTCGCGGTCGCGGGCGACGGTCGCCTTGAAGGCGTCGATGACGGCGGTGGAGAAGCCCGCCCGCTCCATGGCGACGACGCCGGCGACCGTCGTCCCTCCGGGGGAGCAGACGGCGTCGACGAGGTCCGCCGGGGTACGGCCAGAGCCGGTCTCGGCGCGCTTCGCGGCCTCGGCCTGGACCGTGAGCGCCGAGCCGACGACGGCCTGCGCGACCATCTCGACCGCCTGCGCCTTCGAGATGCCGCCGAGGACGCCGGCGCGTGAGAGGGCGTCGATGAACGCGAAGACGAAGGCGGGGGAGGAACCCGCCAGGCCGATGAAGGCCGAGAAGTCCTTCTCCGCGATGACGGCGGTGCGGCCGACGGCGTCCATGAGTCCCTGCGCGGTGGCGAGGTCCTCCGCGGAGGCCTCGGTGCCGGCGGCCAGGGCCGTCATCGACTGGCCGACGGCGGCCGCCATGTTCGGCATGACGCGCACGACCCGCGCGCCGTCGGGGAGGAGGGACTCGAGGCGCTCGAGCGTGAGGCCGGCGGCCAGCGAGACGACGAGCGGCTTCGCCTCGGCCAGCGGACCGGCGAGCTCCGCGGCGACCTCGGGGATGACGTGGGGCTTGACGCCGAGGACGACGACGTCGCTGCGGCTCACGAGGTCCGCGGCGTCGTCCACCGCCTCGACCCGCTCGTCGTCGAGCTCCTCGGCGAGGTGGGAGGCCGACTCGTGGGCGCTCGTGAGGAGGAAGGTCGCGGCGTCCTCGCCGGAGGTGAACCCGGCCTCGACCGCTCCGCGCACGATCGCGCCCGCCATGTTGCCCGCACCGATGAATCCGAAGGTCGTCATGCGGCCAGGCTACCGGCGGACGCTCCGGCGCGGGCGGTGGCGGCGTGGGAGAGTGCCGCCCATGAGCCCCGCCCCCGAGCAGCCCGTCGTCATCCCCGCCGTCCCCGGATCCCGTCCGGCCTCCGCCGCGCCCGCCTCTTCCAGCGCCGACGGCGGCGCCCGGTCCCCGGCCGTCCTGGCCGACGCCGTCGACGTCCTCACCTCCTGGGCCCCGGCCGACGACGAGCAGGAGGCGCTGCGACGCCGCTACCTCACCGAGCTCGAGGCTCACGGCTCCGACGCCCTCCGCAAGGGTGCCCGTCCCGTCCACCTCACGGCGAGCCTCGTCGTCCTCGACGAGCTGCTCGAGCACGTCCTCCTCACCTTCCACCGCAAGGCGCGCATGTGGCTCCAGTTCGGCGGGCACGTCGAGGCCGACGACCCGACGCTCGTCGAGGCGGCGCTGCGCGAGGGGCGCGAGGAGTCCGGGATCGACCTCACGGGAGCCCGCCCCGTCCCGGCCGGGCTCGACGCGCACCTCCTCGGCGGCGGCTTCACCGCCTGCCGCGAGCACCTCGACGTGCGCTTCGCCGTCGCCGTCCCCCAACAGGAACCCGTCGTGAGCGAGGAGAGCCTCGACGTCGCCTGGTGGCCCATCGACGACCTGCCCGATCCTGTCGGCCCGGACGTCCCCGCGCTGCTCGCCCGCGCCGTCGCCGTGTGCCTCGGCGCCTGAGGAGTGCCTGCTCTCCGCCGATGGGCCCTGGTCGCAAACCGTGACGCTCTTGGCAAACCATGGCGCCGTCGCCGTCATGGTTTGCCGAGAGCGTCACACTTTGCGATGGGGAGGGGGAGATGGTGGGCGATGGCGAGTCGCGGGGTGTCGAGCGCTGAGCCGTCGGACCGCCCGCCGCCTCACATGAGCACGCTGCGCAGCAGCAGGCTCGTCTCGGAGCGGTGGACACCCTCGATCTCGCGGATCCGCGACAGCGTCCGGTCCACGTCCGCGAGCGTGGAGACGGTGAGCTCGGCGATGAGGTCCCACTCGCCGTTCGTCGCGTGCAGGCCCGTCACCTCCGGCATCCCGCGCAGCAGCTCGATGGCGCTGCGCATGTTGCGCCCCTCGATCGCCAGGTGGCTGATGGCCCGGATGGCGCCCTCATCCGCCTCCTCGGCCAGCACCACCGTGTAGCCGAGGATGACGCCCGCCGACTCGAGACGATCGAGGCGCTTCGTCACCGTCGTCCGCGTGACGCCGAGCGTCCGGGCTAGCTCGGCGACGGGGGCGCGGCCGTTCGTGCGCAGCGCCGAGATGAGGCGGCGGTCGAGGTCGTCGAGCGGGTCGTTCTCCGTCATGGATCACAGTGTGCACCAGGGGTGTGCACACTGCGGAGTCGATGAGCAGAAAATGCGCGGCACGCTCATTGTCGGTGCATATCGACCCCTCCTACCGTGGCCTGCGGACGCGAGGGGGCGACGACGCCCCGACCTGCGGCCGGTGCGCTGCCGGCCCGTCGGTCCACCCGGGGGAGCGCCACCCGCGCTCCCAGACCACCGCCCTCGGCGCCGACACCCGGCGCCGGCAGAGAAGACAGAGCAGAGGAGCTCCGCATGCGCTTCGTCGACGTCCCCCACATGGTGTCCTGGATCAACGAGTCCGGCCCCGAGAACGTCATCGCCGGCATGATCGACGTGATGGAGAAGGACTTCCGACGCTGGGACGCCTTCGAGCTCCGCCCGCGGATCGCCTCCCACTCCCGCGACGGCGTCATCGAGCTCATGCCCACCTCCGACGGCGAGACCTACGGCTTCAAGTTCGTCAACGGGCACCCCTCCAACCCCGTCCGCGGCTTCCAGACCGTCACCGCCTTCGGCGTCCTCGCCGACGTCCACAACGGCTACCCGCGCATGATCGCCGAGATGACGCTCCTCACCGCCCTGCGCACGGCCGCCACCTCCGGCATGGTGACCCGCCTCCTGGCCCGCAAGGACGCGAAGCGCCTCGCCGTCATCGGCGCCGGCTCCCAGAGCGAGTTCCAGGTCCTCGCCAACCGCGCCGTCCGCCCCATCGAGACCGTCACCGCCTACGACGTCGACCGCGCCGCCTCCGAGAAGCTCCAGCGCAACCTCGCCCGCTACGGCATCGACGTGCGCATCGCCGACTCCGCCTCCGAGGCCGTCCGCGACGCCGACATCATCACCACCTGCACCGCCGACAAGCGAAACGCCATCGTCCTCACCAAGGAGGACATCCGCCCCGGCGTCCACATCAACGCCATCGGCGGCGACTGCCCCGGCAAGACCGAGCTCGACGCCGAGATCCTCGACATGGGACCCGTCTTCACCGAGCACACCCCTCAGACGCGTATCGAGGGCGAGATCCAGGCCAAGGACGCCGACTACCCCGTCATCGAGCTCTGGGAGGTCCTCTCCGGTCTCAAGCCCGGCCGCGAGAGCGACGAGCAGGTCACCATCTACGACGGCGTCGGCTTCGCCATCGAGGACTTCGTGGGCCTGACCTACCTCGACGGCGTCCTCACCGCCCCTGGCGGCGAGCGGTTCTACGACGACGTCGACCTCATCGCCGCCCCCGAGGACCCGAAGGACCTCTTCGCGCTCCTCGGCTGAGCTCCGGCCCGCCCGGTTTGTCCGTGGAGCGTGAGATCGGTGTGACCGCTGCGCCTGGAACGGGCGCCCGGGACGGCGTTCCGCCCACCGCCCGGGCTCAGCCCAGGACGGCCCAGCCGAGCGGAGGCAGGACGACGCCGTCGCGCTCGGGGCGCGGGTGCGGCAGGTCGTGCGCCGCGGAGAGCACCTCGTGGTGCCCGGCGCTCGGCAGCCAGACCTCCGTCTCCTCCAGGCTCAGCACCAGCACCACCTCGCGCGGGGTCCCCTCCGGGACGTCCCAGGCGGCGCCCTCGCGCTCGCGGACCCGCAGCGCCATGACCGTGTTGTCGAGGTGCAGCGTCTCGTAGGAGGCGTCGTGGAGCCACGGCAGTCGGCGCCGCAGCGCGATGAGCTCCTGGTGCAGGTGGCGCGCCCCCGCGCCGGCGTCGCCGAGCTCCGCGGGGCTCGCCGGGAGCTCGGGGCGGATCGCGTCGTCGCCGCCGAGCCGCTCCTCCTTGACCGCCTGCCAGCCCTCCTCATCGCCGTAGTAGATCGCCGGTGTGCCCGGCAGCGTCATGAGGAGCGCGAGGGCGTGCCCGGCCAGGCGCGGGTCGCCCACCTGCGAGGCGATGCGGGACGTGTCATGGTTCCCGACGAAGGTGTACGGGATGAAGGTGTCCAGCAGCTCGGCGCCGCGCTGCAGCGTCCAGTCGAGCTCGTAGAAGTTGGCCTCCGCGAGCGAGTGCCACACCGACTGCCACAGCTCGTACTGGGTCACGGCGTTCATCCCGGAGGCGCGCACGATCGCGGCGTAGTCGCCGTGGATGACCTCGCCGAGCACGTAGACCTCGGGGAAGCGCTCGCGCACGCGGGGCAGGACCCGCGTCCAGAAGCCGGGGTCGACGGCGTAGGCGGCGTCGAGGCGCCACCCGTCCACGCCCCGCTCGCACCAGGTGGTCATGACCTCGGTGACGAGCTCGGCGACGGCGTCGGAGCCGTGGTCGAGCTCGGGCAGCCAGTCCTGACCCTCGAAGCGCGCGTAGTCGGCCGGGGCGGTCCCGGGCGTCCAGCCCGCGGCGTCGTCGGCCCAGGTGAGGCGGTACATGGCGGCCTCGGGGGAGTCCGGGCCCGTACTGGCGAGACCGGCGAAGGCCGGGTAGTCGAGGCCCGTGTGGTTGAAGACGCCGTCGAGGACGACGCGCACGCCCTTCTCGTGGGCGGCCGCGATGAGGTCGGTGAGGTCGTCGTTCGTGCCGAGGCGCGGGTCGACGCGGTGGTAGTCGAGCGTGTCGTAGCCGTGGGACATGGAGTCGAAGACCGGGCCGAGGAGGAGGACGTTGCAGCCCAGGTCGACGAGCCGGTCCAGCCAGGCGATGAGGCGGCGCAGGCGGTGCTCGCCGGCGATCGCGCCGGCCGGCGTCGACGCGTCGTCGGGGTCTCCCTCCGGCCGCAGCGCCGGCGCGCCGACGGCGCCGAGCGGCATGACGTGCCAGACGATGGCGTGGCGCACCCAGTCCGGCTCGGGGACCCTCACCGCCGTCCGGCTGCTGTCCGGTTCGGGGGTCTGGATGGCGGCGTCGGCACTCATGGGACGAGGATAGGGGTATGACTCCGACTACTGATGCCGCACAGTCCGCCTCCTCCGCCCCGTCCTCCCACGGCGTCGCCCGCCGCGCCGTCGTCACCGGCGCCTCCACCGGCATCGGCGCTGCCACCGTCCGCCTCCTGCGCGCCCACGGCTGGGAGGTCGTCGCCACCGCGCGGCGCGCCGAGCGCCTCGAGGACCTTGCGGAGAAGACCGGCGCCGCGTGGGTCGCCGCGGACCTGCAGGAGCAGGACGACGTCGACCGCCTCGCCTCCGAGGTCCTGGCCGCCGGCCCCGTCGACGCGGTCGTCAACGTCGCCGGCGGGGCGCTCGGCACCGACCCGGTCGCCGAGGGCGAGGTCGAGGAGTGGGCCACCATGTACGACCGCAACGTGCTCGCCACGCTGCGCGTCACCCAGGCCTTCCTGCCGGGCCTGCGCGAGCGCGGGGGAGACGTCCTCCTCCTCACCTCCACCGCCGCCCACGACACCTACCCGGGCGGGGGCGGCTACGTCGCCGCCAAGCACGGCGAGCGCATCATCGCCAACACCCTGCGCGTCGAGCTCGTCGGCGAGCCGGTCCGCGTCATCGAGATCGCGCCGGGCATGGTGGAGACCGAGGAGTTCTCCCTCAACCGCTTCCACGGCGACCAGGCCAAGGCGGACGCGGTCTACGAGGGCGTCGAGAACCCGCTCACCGCCGAGGACGTCGCCGACTGCGTCGTGTGGACCCTCGAGCGCCCGAGCCACGTCAACATCGACTCCCTCATCGTGCGCCCGCGCGCTCAGGCCTCGAACACGGTCGTCGCGCGCGACTGACGAGGGGCCGGTGGGGCGCACGACGAGACCGGCGCCCCGCCGCCCGGCGCGGTGCCTGCTCTCATACCCTGCGCACAGGCCCGGCACCAGGCAGGCTCAGCACGCCTCCGTAGCGTCTCTCGCATCCACCCCGGAAGCGCCGGGGCCGAGCAGGAGGCAGGACGCGCATGAGCGACGCCAGGTGGTCCGCGAGCAGCGGCTCCCACGAGACCGACGGAACTGAGGAGGCCTCCGCCGCCGACCGCACCCAGCGGATCGACCGCCTCGAGGCCGACGACGGCGTCGCGGCGACGCAGTCCCTGCCCGCCACCGGGACGACCTCGCACGGAGCGGCGTCCGGCGCCGCCAACCCCTTCCAGCCCGAGACGGCGCCCACCGCGTGGAGCGCCGAGACCGGCTCCGCCTACCGGGCGCAGCGCGTCGACGCCGTCGGCACCCCGCAGGAGACCACCGCGAGCGCCGCGGCAGCCCCCGCCGCCGGTGCCGCGGCCGCGGCCCTCCCCGCCCAGGGCGCCGCGCGTCCTCCGGGACGCGCGGCGCTCGTGTTTGCGAACCAGGGTTCCGGCGTGTGTACTGGGTCACGTTCCCGCGAGTGACGCGGGCCCTGACACGGAGAGCGCATGAGCACCCACGGCTTCCACGACGCGGTCGTCTACCAGGTCTACCCCAAGTCCTTCAAGGACTCCGACGGTGACGGCGTCGGCGACCTGCGCGGCATCATCGAGAAGGTCCCCTACATCGCCTCCCTCGGCGTCGACTACGTCTGGCTCAACCCCTTCTTCCCCTCGCCGGGTCACGACAACGGCTACGACGTCTCCGACTACTGCGCCATCGACCCCGCCATGGGCACGATGGAGGACTTCGACGAGCTCGTCGCCGCCCTCGCCGAGCACGGCATCAGCCCCATGCTCGACATGGTCCTCAACCACGTCTCCACCGAGCACGAGTGGTTCCAGCGCGCCCTGGCCGGGGAGCAGCGCTACCGCGACTACTTCTACATCCGCCCCGTCAAGCCCGACGGCTCCCTCCCGACCAACTGGGTGAGCAAGTTCGGCGGGCCCGCCTGGGCGCCCTTCACCGGGGCCCGCGCCGTCGACCCCGGGGCCTCACGCCAGGCCGTCGTCGGCGCCGACGAGGCCGCTGCCGGACCGTCCGAGGACGCCCCCGCCGAGTACTACCTGCACCTCTACGACCCCACCCAGGCCGACCTCGACTGGCACAACCCCGAGGTCCGCGAGGAGGCCGCGAAGGTCGTCAACTTCTGGCGCTCCCACGGTGTGCGCGCCTTCCGCTTCGACGTCATCAACGTCATCGGCAAGACCGAGCCCCTCGCCGACGCCCCCGCCGGCACCGACGACCGCAGGGTCTACACCGACGGCCCCCTCGTCCACGAGCTCATCCGCGGCCTCAACGAGGCCAGCTTCGGCCAGGACCCCGACTCCGTCACCGTCGGAGAGATGTCCTCGACCTCCATCGAGGCCTGCGTGGGCTACAGCCGCCCGGAGAACCACGAGCTCTCCATGGTCTTCAACTTCCACCACCTCAAGGTCGACTACGAGAACGGGCAGAAGTGGAGCCTCATGGCCCCCGACGTCCCCGCCCTCAAGCACCTCCTCAACGACTGGTCCCTCGGCCTCCAGGACGGCGGCGGCTGGAACGCCCTGTTCTGGAACAACCACGACCAGCCCCGCGCCGTCGACCGCTTCGGCGACGTCGAGCGCTACCGCTACGAGTCCGCCACCATGCTCGCCACCGCCATCCACCTCCTGCGCGGCACGCCCTACGTCTACATGGGCGAGGAGATCGGCATGACCGACCCGCAGTACACCTCCATCGGCGACTACGTCGACGTCGAGGCCCGCAACGCCTACACCGCCCTCATCGCCGCCGGCGAGGACGAGGCCACCGCCTTCCGTACCGTCCACGCCAAGGCCCGCGACAACGCCCGCACCCCCATGCAGTGGACCGCCGGGGAGGGGGCCGGCTTCACCACCGGCACCCCCTGGCTCCGCCCCACCAACCAGGAGCTCATCAACGTCGAGTCCGAGGAGGCCGAGGGGCGGATCCTGCCCTACTACAAGCGCCTCATCGCCCTGCGCAAGCAGTTCCCCGTCATCTCCGAGGGCCTCTACGAGCCCTGGGTGCTCGAGGACCCCGACGTCCTCGCCTACCTGCGCCGCGAGACCGGTCCCGACGGCGAGCCCGCTCCCGGCGGCGCCGCCGTCCTCGTCCTGTGCTCCTTCCGGGACCACAAGACCACCGTCCCGGTCCCCGCCGAGCTCGCCGGGGGCGACGTCCTCGTCGCCAACCGCCCCGAGCTCCGCCCCGCCTCCTACGCCGAGCACCCGCTCGACGCCACGGTCACCCTCGCGCCCTTCGAGGCGCTCGCCCTGGCCGTCAACCTCCCCACCACGCTCTGAGAGGAGCACCCATGTCCCCCACCACGCAGGCGGCCCTCGTCGCCCCGGTGACCGGCGAGGTCATCCCCCTCGCCGACGTCGCCGACCCCGTCTTCTCCTCCGGCGCCCTCGGCGAGGGCTACGGCGTCAGGCCCACCGGCGACGGCGCCGTCCACGTCCTCGCGCCGGTCACCGGCGAGGTCACCATGGTGGCCGGCACCGGCCACGCCCTCGGCTTCCTCACCGACGACGGCCTCGAGGTCCTCCTCCACCTCGGCGTCGACACCGTCGAGCTCGAGGGTCGCCCCTTCGACCTCATCCCGACGGTCGGCGACCGCGTGAGCGCCGGCGACGACCTCGGCACGATGGACCTCGCCCAGGTCGCCCGCGCCGGCAAGGACACGACCGCCATCGTCGCCGTCACCAACTCCGCCAAGGAGGTCGCCTCCACCGAGCTCACGAGCGGCGCCGTCGAGGCGGGCGCGCAGGCGATCGTCCTCACCCGCACCGGGCGGCAGGGCGCCGTCGCCGCCGCCGCGGGCGGCACGGACATGGCCATCGCCGGCTCCGGGGCGGTGTCGAGCCCCGCCAAGGGCGCCGACGACGGCCTCACCGGCTTCGACGCCACCGCGCGCGACATCATCGCCGGGATCGGCGGCGCCGGGAACGTCAGCAGCGTCATCCACTGCATCACCCGCGTGCGCTTCTACCTCAAGGACGACTCGATCCCGGACGACGCCGTCGTCGCCGACATCGACGGCGTCATCGACGTCGCCCGCGCCGGAGGCCAGTACCAGGTCGTCATCGGCCCCGACGTCAACGACGTCTACGACGCCGTCGTCAAGCAGCTCCCCTCCAGGGCCGGCGACGAGGACGACGCCGCCGCGGCCGCCCCCAAGGAGCGCCCCACGAGCGCCTGGGGCTGGGTCAAGTACGGCTTCTCCGAGCTCATCGGCGTCATCACCGGCTCCATGATCCCGGTCATCGGCGTGCTCGCCGCCTCCGGCATCCTCAAGGGCGTCCTCGCCCTGCTCACCCAGTTCGACGTCGTCTCCACCGGCACGTCGACCTACACCCTCATCGCGGCCATGGCCGACTCGATGTTCTACTTCCTGCCGATCATCATCGGCTTCACCTCGGCCCGGCGCCTGGGCGCCGACCCGATCATCGTCGCCATCATCGGCGGGGTCCTCGCCTACCCGAGCGTCGTCCAGCTGGCCAACCCCGACGCCGAGGGCTACAACGTCGTCGCCACCGTGGGGCGCACCGTCTTCAACGCCGACTTCTTCGGCATCCCCGTCTCGCTGCCGGAGGGCAACGCCTACGCCTACTCGATCTTCCCGATCATCGTGGCCGCCTGGCTCGCCTCGAGGATCGAGCCCTGGCTCAAGAAGCGCATCCCGGCGGTGGTCCGCATGATCTTCGCGCCGCTGCTCGAGATCTTCATCGTCTCCACCCTGGTCCTGGTCATCTTCGGCCCCATCGTCATGACGATCTCCGGCGCCATCGCCTCGGCCATCAGCTGGATCCTCTCGCTGTCCTACCCGATCGCCGGACTCGTCATCGGCGCCTTCTACCAGTGCCTCGTCATCTTCGGCCTGCACTGGGCGGTCATCCCGATCATCTCGCAGCAGATCTCCGACCCCGGCTACTCGCCGCTCAACGCCATCGTCTCCGCCTCGATGATCGCCCAGGGCGGCGGCGCGCTCGCCCTGTGGGTCAAGGCCAAGAGCCCGAAGATCAAGCAGATGGCCGGTCCGGCCACCATCTCCGCCCTGTGCGGCGTCACCGAGCCCGCCATGTACGGCCTCAACCTCAAGTACGGCCGCGTCTTCATCACGTCCTCGATCGGCGGCGCCGTCGGCGGCCTGCTCACCGGTCTGTTCGACGTCAACATGTGGGGCTTCACCGGCGGCCTCGTCGGCTTCCCGTCCTTCGTCAACCCCGACGGGATCGACGGCTCCTTCACCGGGTTCTGGATCGCCTCCCTCGTGACCCTCGCCGTGTCCTTCGCGTGCACCTACTTCTTCGGCTTCAAGGAGTCGGACTTCGACCAGGAGAAGAAGGTCGAGAAGGTCCGCCTCGGCAGCCGCGAGCCCGTCGCCCGCTGAGCCGCGGCCCGGACCGCTCCGCGGAGCACGAGCGCCCTCTCCCCGTCCTGGGGAGCGGGCGCTCCCGCGCTGCGCGACGGCCGGGCCGGGCCGAGGAGGACGCGCCCGGGAGACGGGCGGCTCAGACGGGCTCGTCGGTCGGCTCGACCTGCTCGAGGTAGCGGCGCACGACGACGTCGGCGAGCGAGTGGTGGTGCCCGATGGGCGGGGCGACGATCTCGGCGCCGGCCCCGTGCAGCGCGCGCGAGAAGTGCCCCTCGGCCAGGAGGTAGGTGGCCAGGGCGACCACCTCGGCGCCCTCGTCATGGAGCTCGCGGACGGCCGCGCGGACGCTCGGGTCCGCGGCGGAGAGGAAGGCCGCGCGCGTCGGCACTCCGGTCATCGCCTCGACGGCGCGGGCCGCCTCCCTCGCCTCGGCGACGCCGGAGGTGCGGCGGGTCCCCGCGGCGGCCAGCACGACGGCGTCGACCTCCTGCCAGTCGGCGCCCTCCGTGACGAGCTGCTCGGTGAGTCGCTCCACGACGCCGGAGAGCAGGTCCGGCTCCGGCCCGAGGTGGCGGGTGACCGTCCCGGAGCCGTGCGCCGTGACGAGGCTCGGGAGGTCGTGCTCGACGTGGTAGCCGCCCCCGAGGAAGAAGGGGACGACGACGGGGTCGACGGCCCCGTCGAGCGCGTCCGGGGCGCTCGGGGAGGAGAACTCGACGTAGCCGTGGCGGACCTCGACGCCCGGGAGGAGGCGGGCGACGTCGTCGGCGACGAGGGGCAGGAGGGGCTCGGCCCCCGGTGCCCTCGTGCCGTGCGCGATGAGGACGAGACGGTTCATGCGCGCACCCTCTCACGCGACCGTTTCAGGCAGGGGTGCCCTCCGTCCCGGTGAGACGCGTTCGACGTCGGGGTGCTCCGCGGCGCGCGGTTGCGGGCTCGGGGCCGGGTGGGCGGCGCGGCTCGCCCCGGCCCGGTGGGCCGCGTCGAGCAGGAGGCGCTCATGGCGCCACCTGCGTACCGACACGGCCACGAGGAGGAGCCAGACGGGCACCACCGCGGCGAGGACGGCGAGGGTCGCCGTGCTCCCGATCCCGAGGGCGCTGAGCACCTTCGCCAGGTTCGTCAGGATGATGAGGCCCCCCACCGCGGAGCCGAGGACCTGTCCGGGGAGTCGCGAGACGAGCCAGGCGGCGAGCGGCGCGGCCGCCATCCCGCCCACGAGGAGCGCCGCGACGACGGTGACCGGGATCCCCGAGTGCCCGAGCCCCAGCAGGAAGCCGAGCGACGCGGCCACGGAGACGATGAACTGTGAGGTGTCGACGCTGCCGACGACGGTCCTGGGCGCCGTCTTGCCGGCCGTGAGGAGCGTCGTCGTGGCCACCGGTCCCCAGCCGCCGCCGCCCGTGGCGTCGACAAGGCCGGCGATGAGGCCCAGGGGCGCGGTGAAGCGCGCGCCGTGCCCGCTGCGCCGGGCGGTGGTCCCCGCCGGCGGCCTCAGCGTGAAGCGCAGGAGCACGTAGACGCCGAGCGCCAGGAGGATGGACGAGGTGATCGGGGTGGCCGCGCTGGTGGACAGGTGGCTCAGGGCTGTCGCGCCGATGAAGGCGCCGACGGCCCCGGGGCCGCCCAGCCGGGCGACGAGGCGCCAGTCCGTGTTGCCGAGGCGGTGGTGGGCGGAGCCGACGACGAGGGAGGTCCCGATCTCGGCCAGGTGCACGGACGCGGAGGTCAGCGCGGGCGACAGCCCCGTCAGGAGGAGGAAGGAGGACGAGAGGACCCCGTATCCCATGCCGAGGGAGCCGTCGACGAGCTGGGCGACGAATCCGACGAGGACGAGGAGGAGAAGGTGGCGCACGGTGACTCCGGTTCAGGGGCGGGAGCCCCCGTCCGGGGGCTCTCAGGGGTGTGGAACGGTGCGCGAGCCCCAGGCGGGGCTCACGGTGACGACGTCGCCGATGACGATGACCGCTGGCGCGGTGACACCGACCTGCTGGGCGACGTCGGGCAGACATCGCAGGAGGGTCGTCGTCACCCGCTGGTCGTCGCGGTAACCGCGCTCGATGACGGCCGCCGGGGTCTCGGGGTCGGCGCCTCCGGCGAGCAGGATGCTCACCGAGCGCTCGAGGTGGCTCACGCCCATGAGGAGGACGAGCGTGTGGTCGCGCCGGGCGGGGACGGTCTCGACGAGGTCCTCGTGCGCGGTGACGACGGAGAAGCCGCGCGCCAGGCCGCGGTGGGTGACGGGGATGCCCGCGGCCGCGGGGACGGAGATCGCCGAGGTCACGCCCGGGACCACCTCCACGGTGACGCCGGCGGCACGGCAGGCCGCGGCCTCCTCACCGCCGCGGCCCAGGACGTAGGGGTCGCCGCCCTTGAGGCGCACGACCCGCTGACCGGCACGGGCGCGCTCGACGAGGAGGGCGTCGATGTCGTCCTGGGGCACGAGGTGCAGACCGGAACGCTTGCCGACGTCGACGACCTCCGCCCCCGGCGCGAGCTCGGCGAGGACGCCGCGCGGGGCGAGGCGGTCGACGACGACGACGTCGGCCCTCGCGAGGAGCTGCGCGGCGCGCAGGGTGAGGAGCCCGGGCTCGCCGGGGCCGCCGCCGACGAGCGCGACCCAGCCGGTGCCGGGGACGTCCGCGTCCGGCACGGTGCCGACGCCGGACGCCCAGGCGACCGGCCCGCCGGCCGGCGCGACGGGCGCCGCCGGCTCGCCGGACGCGAGGGCGCGGTCGCCGTCGGCGCGGTCGGTGGGGTCGGTGCACGGGGTGCGCGGCTCGCTCATGGTCTCCTCCGGGTGGGTGGGCGTCGTTCCTCAGACAGCCTGCCCCGTGCGTGCGTCGTCCGCGTGACGTTCGGGGGCGCCGGTGCGGACCATCCCGGCGGCGAGCGTCCAGCCGTCGGCGGGGTCGACGAGGAGGAAGGCGCCGTCGGCGCGCGAGGTCGAGTAGTCGGCGACGGGGAGCGGCTCGGCCAGGCGGAGCCGGACGCGACCGATGTCGTTGAGGCTGAGCCCCTCGGCGGGGCGGGTGCTGAGGTCGTCCAGGTCGAGGACGCCGTCGACGGCGGTCACGAGCGCCTGGACGGTCCGGGTGCCGTGCTTGACGAGGACCCGGTCGCGCTCGTGCAGGCTCCGCTCCGAGAGCCAGGCCACGTCGGCGCGCACCTCCCTCACGAGCTCGGGGGCCGAGTCGGCCGTGGCGAGGAGGTCGCCGCGGGCGACGTCGACGTCGTCGGCGAGCTCGACGGCCACGGAGCGGCCCGTTCCCGCCCGCTCGAGGCGTCGCGAACCGAGCGTGATGCCCGTGACGCGCGTCCTGCGGCCCGAGGGCAGGACGACGACCTCGTCGCCGACTGAGACCGACCCGGCGGCAACCTGGCCGGCGTAGCCGCGGTAGTCGGTCAGACCGTCGGCGGCGGCGCCCTGGGGGCGCAGGACGAGCTGGACGGGCAGGCGCAGGGGGTGCTCGGTCTCGGCGGAGTCGGCGGGGATCGTCTCGAGGAGCTCGAGGAGGGCCGGCCCGTCGTAGAAGGGGGTCCGCTCCGAGCGCGTGACGACGTTGTCGCCCTCGAGGGCGGAGGTGGGCAGGGTGCGGACCTCGGACACGCCGAGCTCGTGGGCCACCCGGCTCAGCTCGTCGGCGATGCCGCGGTAGACGTCGGCGGAGAAGTCGACGAGGTCGATCTTGTTGACGGCCACGACGACGTGCGGGACGCCGAGGAGGGCCGCCACGGCCAGGTGGCGGCGCGTCTGCTCCAGGACGCCGTGGCGGGCGTCGACGAGGAGGACGACGACGTCGGCGGTGGACGACCCGGTCACGGTGTTGCGCGTGTACTCCACGTGCCCGGGGCAGTCGGCGAGGATGAAGGAGCGGCGGGAGGTGGCGAAGTAGCGGTAGGCGACGTCGATGGTGATGCCCTGCTCGCGCTCGGCGCGCAGGCCGTCGGTGAGGAGGGCGAGGTCGGTGCGGGTCAGACCGCGGTCGAGGCTGACCCGCTCGACGGCGGCGAGCTGGTCGCGCAGGACGGACTTCGAGTCGAACAGGAGCCGTCCGACGAGGGTGGACTTGCCGTCGTCGACGCTCCCGGCGGTGGCGAGCCTGAGGAGGCCACCGGGGGCGGGTGCGGTGGCGTCGAGGAGGCGGCGGGCCTCCTCGTGCTCCCGGGCGGAGGGGGCCGTGCCGGTGGCGGGGGCGGTGGCGCTGCGCTCGAGGGGAGTGGTCAGGGTGCTGGTCATGTCGGTGGTCTCCGTGTGCTGGTGCCGGGCGGTTGCGTTGTCGGGGGAGGGCCGGCCGCGACCGTGCTGCGAGGGGGCTGCGAGGGGGCTGCGAGGGCCTACGGCCGTGAGGCGGCGGTCGCCGGCTCAGAAGTAGCCCTCCTTCTTGCGGTCCTCCATGGCGGCCTCGGAGAGGCGGTCGTCGGCGCGGGTGGCGCCCCGCTCGGTGAGCGTGGAGGCCGCGACCTCGACGACGATCTCGTGGTTGGTGGAGGCGGGCGACTCGACCGCGCCGGTGCAGGACATGTCCCCGACGGTGCGGTAGCGGACCGTGCGGGTCTCGACCACCTCGCCGTCACGGGGCTCGGTCACGGGGGTCACCGCGAGCCACATGCCGTCGCGCCGGAAGACCTCGCGCTCGTGCGCGTAGTACAGGCTCGGCAGCTCGATGTCCTCGCGCTCGATGTAGCGCCACACGTCGAGCTCGGTCCAGTTCGACAGCGGGAAGACGCGCACGTGCTCGCCGGGGGCGTGACGGGGGTTGAAGAGGTTCCACAGCTCGGGGCGCTGGTTGCGCGGGTCCCACTGCCCGAACTCGTCGCGCAGGGACACGATGCGCTCCTTGGCGCGCGCCTTCTCCTCGTCGCGGCGCCCGCCGCCGAAGACGCCGTCGAAGCCGCCGGCCTCGATCGCGTCGAGGAGGGGCCGGGTCTGGAGCGGGTTGCGGGTGCCGTCGGGGCGCTCGCGGAGGCGGCCGTCGTCGATGTAGTCCTGGACGCTGGCGACCACGAGGCGGGTGCCCGTCGCCTCGACCGTGGCGTCGCGGTACGCGAGGACCTCGGGGAAGTTGTGGCCCGTGTCGACGTGGAGGAGCGGGAAGGGCACCGGGGCGGGCCAGAAGGCCTTGCGCGCGAGGTGGAGCATGACGACGGAGTCCTTGCCGCCGCTGAACAGGAGGACGGGGCGGCGGCACTCGGCGGCGATCTCGCGGATGACGAGGATCGCCTCGGCCTCGAGGGCGTCGAGCTGGTCGAGGGCGCCGGGAGCGGCGCCGGGAGTGGTGGGGGAGGGGCTGGTCGTGGTGGTCATGTCTTCTCCGGATCGGGGTCTCGGGAGGCGGTCAGGGCTCAGAGGTGGATGCCGCACTCGGTCTTGGCGAAGCCTGCCCAGCGGCCCGCGCGCGGGTCCTCGCCGGGTGCGACGCGCCGCGTGCACGGCTCGCAGCCGATCGAGGGGTAGCCGTCGGCGAGCAGGGGGTTGACGACGACGCCGTGCTCGGTCGCGTACCCGAGGAGCTCGTCGAAGGTCCAGGCGGCCAGGGGGTTGATCTTGACGATCCGGTGGGTCTCGTCGAAGGTCACCAGCGGCGTCCCGGTGCGCGTCGGCGCGTCCTCGCGGCGCACGCCCGTGACCCAGGCCTCGTAGCCCGTCAGGGCGCGGGCCAGGGGCGCCACCTTGCGCAGGTAGCAGCACCGGCCCGGGTCGCGCCGGTAGAGCTCGGGGCCCTCCTGGGCGTCCTGCTCGGCCACGGTGAGCTCGGGCAGCACGTCGATGACCGTCACGTCCATCGACTCCGCGACGGCGTCCCTCGTGCCCGAGGTCTCGGCGAAGTGGAAGCCGGTCTCGAGGAAGAGGACGTCGACGCCGGGGACCTGCTCGGCGACGACGTGGGGGAGGACGGCGTCGGCCATCGAGCAGGCCACGGCGAGGGACCCGGGGAAGGTCCTCGCCGCCCACGCGACGACGTCGCTCGCGCTCGCGTCCTCCCCGAGCTCCGCGGCGCCCGCCGCGGCGACGGCGCGCAGCTCGTCCTCGCTGCGGCGCGGGGCGTCGGCCGGGCGCACGGCGTTGGCCCCGCGGGCGGTGAGCCGGCCGAACCGGTTGCGCGGCCCGTCTGCGCGGGGGCTCCTGCCGGGCACCGCCGAGGCGGTCGCTGCGGTCGTGGTGGTCGTTGCCGCTGCGTCGCTCATGCGAGCGCCTCCTCGTCGGCCCGCTGCGCCCACTGGGCGAAGCTCTCCTCGGGCTCGCGCTCGTCGAGGTAGACGCGCACGATCCTCTCGATGTAGTCGGTCAGGTCGGTCGCCGCGACCTTGAGGTGCCGCACGGTGCGGCCGAGCTCGGCCTCCTCGTGGCCCTCCTTCGACAGGCCCCCTCCGAGGTGGACCTGGAAGCCGGGGACGCGTTCGCCGTCGACCGTGATGATCTGGCCCTTGAGACCGATGTCCGCGGTCTGGATCCGGACGCAGGAGTTCGGGCAGCCGTTGATGTGGACGGTGATCGGGCGGTCGAGGTCGGTGTCGGCGAGGCGCTCGTCGAGGTCGGCCGCCACGCGGGCAGCCAGACCCTTGGTCTCCACGATGGCGAACTTGCAGAACTCGATGCCGGTGCAGGCGAGCATGTTGCGCGTGAAGGGCGCGGGATCGGGGTCCAGGCCGAGGTCGATGAGTCCCTGCCGCGCTTCCTCGACGCGCTCCGGGGGGACGTCGAGCAGGAGGATGTTCTGCAGCGGGGTGGTGCGCACCCGGTTTGAGCCGACGCTCTCGGCGAGGTCCGCCAGGCCGAGCATGACGTCGCCGGACAGGCGGCCCACGGGGGGCTTGGCGCCGATCCACGACAGGCCGTCGGACTGCTCGTGGACGCCCAGGTGGTCGGCGGTGCCGCGCGGCGGCTCGGGCGCCGGTCCGTCGGCGAGGCGGTAGCCGAGGTACTCGTCCTCGAGCACGCGGCGGAACCTCTCGGGTCCCCACTCAGCCATGAGGAACTTGAGGCGGGCCTTGTTGCGCAGCCGGCGGTAGCCGTAGTCGCGGAAGATCCGGATGACGCCCCACCAGGCGTCGGCGACCTGGTCGGGGCGGACGAAGGCGCCCAGGCGGCGACCGAGAAAGGGGGCCGTGGACAGGGCGCCGGCGATCCAGAGGTCGTAGCCGGGGCCGAGGTCGGGGTGGACGACGCCGACGTACGAGATGTCGTTGATCTCGTGGAGGACGTCGAGGGTCGGCGACCCCGTGAAGGCGGTCTTGAACTTGCGCGGCAGGTTCGAGATCTCGGGGTTGCCGAGGTACGTGTCGTGCAGGTGGCGCGCCGCCTCGGAGGGGTCGATGACCTCCTCGGGGTCGATGCCGGCCACGGGTGAGACGAGGAAGCCTCGGGGCGTGTCGCCGCAGGCCTCGATCGTCGTGAGGCCGACGGCGTCGAGGCGGCGCCACATCTCGGGCACGTCCTCGATCCGGATCCAGTGCAGCTGGAGGTTCTGCCTGTCCGTGATGTCGAGGGTGCCGCGGGCGAAGTCCTTCGAGATGCCGCCGACGGTCCGCATCTGCTCCACGGACAGCGAGGTGCCGTCCATGCGGATGCGCTGCATGAAGTAGCGGTCCGAGAGCTCGGAGGGCGTGAGCTGGGAGGTCTTGCCCCCGTCGATGCCCTGCTTGCGCTGCGTGTAGAGGGCCCACCAGCGGAAGCGGTTGTGGAGGTCGTCGTCGGGGATCGAGTCGTAGCCCTCGTGGGCGTAGGCGTCGATGACCCGCTGCCTGGCGCCGAGCGGGTCGCCGTCCTGCTTGAAGACCTCGTTGGGGTTGAGGGGCTCCTTGCCGTCGACGGCCCACTGGCCGTTGGAGCGTCCCGCGCGCGGCGGGCGCACGTCACGGCCCTTGGCAGGCGCGGGTGCCCGGTCGCTGGTGGTGGTCTCGGTGCTCATGTCTCCTCCAGGGTGGCGGCGACGGAGCGTTCCGGGGGTGACCGGTTCCTGGGGCCCTCCCGGGGTGCGCGTCAGGGACGTTCACCGTGGAGTGCAGTCGTGCTGCTCGGCTCCGGACGCTTCGTCGCGCCGGAATCCGATGATGCGGCTCGTGCCGCTGCGGTCAGGCGCTCGTCAGGCCTGACAACACATGACCCAGCCGTGGGCGCGCAGCACGTCCGAGGGGCGGGTGCCCTCGGTCGTGGTGCTGCGTGCGGCGGTCATGGCGCAGACCGTACCCCGACCGGACGACGACCGCGCACCGCGTCGCCGCATCCTGAGACGAGAGCCGTACCCGACCGGGGCCGACGGGACCCGCGGCCGGGCCGCGTCCCGCCCCTGTCCGCCCGGGTGTGGCCATCACGACGTCGTCCGCGCCCCGGGCGGCCTGGCCACCCGAGATGTACCGTCGATACACTCGCCGCCAACAGGCGATGACCCGGCCGGGACCGCAGCGCGGCCCCGGGCATCACCGGAGAGCCTCCCGGAAGAACGGGCCCGGCGCCGTCCACGCGACGAGCCGGCGCCTCACTAGACCCGGGCGGGAGGGGCCCGCACAGCCCCCTGCGAGCGGTCGCGCACCGCGAGCCGGCCCGGGCCCGCCCGGGACGGGGACCGAGCGCGGCAAGCGAGGTGGTACCGCGGTGCCGCCCGGCTCCCCAGGTCATGAGCCTGCGGGAGGAGGGCCCGGCGTCGTCCTCGTGACGAAGAGGTTCACGAGAGATCCGCGAGGCACCAGCCATGGCAGACGCCACCCAGACCACGCCGACGGGGGAGTCCTTCCACCCCGCCGGCTACCCCCTCCACCGCGCGGGCGAGGGCGTCAGCCCCTCCCCGTCCTTCCCCGCCATCGAGCAGGACGTGCTCGCCTACTGGAAGCAGGACGGCACCTTCCAGGCCTCGATCGACAACCGCCCCGCCCTGGACGACGACGGCCACTCCAACGAGTTCGTCTTCTACGACGGCCCTCCCTTCGCCAACGGCCTGCCCCACTACGGCCACCTCCTCACCGGCTACGTCAAGGACGCCGTCGGCCGCTTCCAGACCCAGAACGGCAAGCGCGTCGAGCGCCGCTTCGGCTGGGACACCCACGGCCTGCCCGCCGAGCTCGAGGCCCAGCGCCTCCTCGGCATCGACGACGTCACCGAGATCACCCGCCCCGGCGGCATCGGCATCGAGAAGTTCAACGAGGAGTGCCGCACCTCCGTCCTGCGCTACACCAAGGAGTGGGAGGACTACGTCACCCGCCAGGCGCGCTGGGTCGACTTCGACAACGACTACAAGACGCTCAACCCCGACTACATGGAGAGCGTCATCTGGGCCTTCAAGACCCTCTACGACAAGGGCCTGGCCTACCAGGGCTACCGCGTCCTGCCCTACTGCTGGCACGACCGCACCCCACTGAGCAACCACGAGCTCAAGATGGACGACGACGTCTACCAGGACCGCCAGGACAACACCGTCACGGTGGGTCTGCGCCTGGAGGAGCCGCTGCGCGAGGGCGCCGAGCGGCCCGAGCTGCTCCTCATCTGGACGACGACGCCGTGGACCCTCCCGTCCAACTCCGCCGTCGCCGTCGGCCCCGACGTCGAGTACGTCCTCGTCCACGTGGCGGACGACCTCGACTCGCCGGTCGCCGGCGAGGACGTCGTCGTCGGCGCCGAGCGCCTTGAGGCCTACGCCAAGGAGCTCGGCGAGGAGCCCGAGGTCCTCGCCAGCTACAAGGGCTCTGAGCTGGTGGGCGCGGCCTACCACCCCATCTACGACTACTTCGACGACGCCGAGCACCGCGCCGAGGGCGCCCAGCCCGGGCCCAAGGCCTGGCACGTCATCGCCGCCGACTACGTCACCACCTCCGACGGAACCGGACTCGTCCACCAGGCCCCCGCCTTCGGTGAGGACGACATGTGGACCTGTATGGAGTACGGCATCGGCGTCGTCCTGCCCGTCGACGAGGGCGGCGTCTTCACCGCCGAGGTCCCCGACTACGAGGGCCTGCAGATCTTCGACGCGAACAAGCCCGTCGTCACCGACCTGCGCGACGCCACCGGCCCGATCGCCCGCCGCGACCCCGCCGTCCGCGCCGTCCTCGTGCGTCAGCAGTCCTACGTGCACAGCTACCCGCACTGCTGGCGCTGCCGCAAGCCGCTCATGTACAAGGCCGTGTCCTCCTGGTTCATCAAGGTCACCGCCATCCGCGACCGCATGGTCGAGCTCAACCAGCAGATCGAGTGGACTCCCTCCCACATCAAGGACGGCATCTTCGGCAACTGGCTGGCCGGCGCCCGCGACTGGTCCATCTCCCGCAACCGCTTCTGGGGCGCCCCCATCCCGGTGTGGCGCTCCGACGACCCGCGCTACCCCCGCGAGGACGTCTACGGCTCCTTCGAGGAGCTCGAGCGCGACTTCGGCGTCAAGGTCGACAACCTCCACCGCCCCTACATCGACGAGCTGGTCCGTCCCAACCCGGACGACCCGACCGGCAAGTCGATGATGCGCCGCATCCCCGACGTCATGGACTGCTGGTTCGAGTCCGGCTCGATGCCCTACGCCCAGGTGCACTACCCCTTCGAGAACGTCGAGTGGTTCGAGTCGCACAACCCGGGCGACTTCATCGTCGAGTACATCGGCCAGACCCGCGGCTGGTTCTACACGCTGCACGTCCTGGCCACCGCGCTCTTCGACCGCCCCGCCTTCACCTCCGTCGTCTCCCACGGCATCCTGCTCGGCGACGACGGCCAGAAGATGAGCAAGTCGCTGCGCAACTACCCCGACGTCAACATGGTCTTCGACCGCGACGGCGCCGACGCCATGCGCTGGTTCCTGCTCTCCAGCCCCGTCGTGCGCGGCGGCAACCTCGCCGTCACCGACCAGGCGATCCGCGACACCGTGCGCCAGGTCCTCCTGCCGCTGTGGAACACCTGGTACTTCTTCTCGCTCTACGCCGGCCAGGCCGACGGCGGGAAGGGCTACGTCACGCAGGGCGTGGACCTGTCCGACGCGTCCCTGTTCGGTCCCAAGGGCTCGCTGCACGTCATGGACCGCTACGTCCTGGCGCGCACCAAGGACCTCGCTGCGACGGTCCGCGCCCAGATGGGCGCCTACGACGTCACCGGCGCGACCCAGACGATCCGCGACTTCCTCGACGTCCTCACCAACTGGTACCTGCGCACCTCGCGCTCGCGCTTCACCAGTCAGGACGCCGCCGTCTCGCACCCGGCCTTCGACACGCTCCACACCGTGCTGCGCGTCCTCATGGAGGTCCAGGCCCCACTCGCCCCGCTCGTCTCCGAGGAGATCTGGCGCGGCCTGACCGGCGGGCGCTCCGTCCACCTCACCGACTACCCGGAGCTGCCCGCCCACGTCGCGAGCCCGGCTCTCGTGACCGCCATGGACGAGGCTCGCGCCGCCGTCTCCGCGACCCTGTCCCTGCGCAAGGCGGAGAAGCTGCGCGTGCGCCAGCCGCTGCGCGCCCTCACCGTCGCCACGACCGACCCGGCCGGGCTCGCGCCCTTCCGCTCGCTCATCGCCGAGGAGGTCAACGTCAAGGAGGTCCGCGTCCTCGACGCCGCCGACGCCGGCTACGAGGTCCACGAGGAGCTCACGCTCAACCCGCGCGCCTTCTCCCCGGAGGTCCGCAAGCTCACCTCGCGCCTGTTCAAGGCGCAGAAGGCGGGGGAGTGGACCCTCACCGAGGACGGCGACGTCCGCTTCGACGACGTCCTCATCGACGGGACCCCCGTGGTCCTCGAGGCCGAGGACTCCGCCTTCGCCCTCACCAGCCGCATCGACGTCGACGACGATTCCCTGTCCGCGACGATGCTGCCGTCCGGCGCCTTCGTCGTCCTGGACACGAGCCTGGACGAGGAGCTGGAGGCCGAGGGCTGGGCCCGCGACCTCGTCCGTCTCGTCATGGACGAGCGCAAGGCGGCCGACCTCCAGGTCGGCGAGCCCATGCGGATGACCCTCACGGTCCCGGCCGACAAGGCCGAGTGGACGCGCCGCCACCTCGACCTCGTCACCGGCGAGACGAGCTGTGTGGCCGTCGAGGTCCTCGAGGCCGCCGAGGGCGAGCAGCCCAGCGCCGAGGTCGCCCGCGCCTGACGCCCGCGAAGCCGTCGCTGCGGTCCCCACCCTCGGTGGTCGACCGCCAATGCACCGCTCGACCGTCTGATTCCTGGGAATCAGGCGGTCGAGCGTGGGTCTGGCGGTCGACGGCGCGCTCGGGCGGGCGGCTTGCCGATCCGCGGCGACCGGCGTACCTTCTCCCTCAGTCAATTGAGAACCATTCTCAACGTGAACGAGAGAACACCATGAAGAAGACCGTCGCCACTCTCGCCGCCCTCGGCGCCCTCGTCGTCGGCCCCGTGCTCGCGACTCCGGCCCAGGCCGCCACGGGCGGGGAGGTCACCGACGACCCGGGCGTCGTCGCCCTCCTCGACGCCCAGGGGGAGCACCGCTGCAGCGCCGTCCTCGTCGCGAAGGACTGGGCCCTCGCCTGGTCCGACTCGACCAGGTGCGCCGCCGCCACCGGCGCCGTCGCCACGAACGGCAGGACCGCCTCGGTCGACGACCACCGCTACTTCCAGCAGCGCGACGGCGTCACCCACACCGACCCGTCGAAGAGCCAGGCGATGCTCGTCCACCTCGACCACCCGCTCGAGGGCGTCGCGACGGCGCGGCTCAGCGACCGGGCCCCGCAGGCCGGGCCGGCGAGAGGCTCAGCGTCGTCGCCGTCAACAGCTCCGAGGACGCCGCGACCCCGACCCTCGGCCGCGCCGACGTCACCGTTGACGGCCACAACCGCTGGATCAGCTGGTTCGACGGCCCTGAGGGCATGACGCTCGAGCACCGCGACTCCGGCGCCGCGCTCATGCGCGGCGACGAGGTCGTCGGCTTCGTCGGCCTCGCCGAGTCCACCGGCGGAGACGCCGAGGACGTCGCCAACGTCCACCACTGGGTCGACTCGGTCATCGGCTGAGCGCACTCGCCTGAGAGGCCCGGCTCCGGGCGAGCCGCGCCGCACGCACCGCGCCGCACGCACCGCGCCGCACACACCGCGCCGCACGCGCCGCGCCGCCTCAGCCCGGTCCTCCGGGCACCACCTCCACGTACGGTTCGGCCGCCCGGCCCCCAGGGGCCGGGCGGCCGAACGTGCGTCCGACTGCCAGCCACGCTGGGGAGCATCATGGGGACATGAGCGACTCACGCCGACTCCTCCCCGCCGACCTGCCTCGCCCGCTCGTCGTCGCCCCCATGGCCGGCGGCCCCTCGACCCCGGCCATGCCCGTGGCCGCCGCCCAGGCCGACGGCATGGGCTTCCTCGCCGCCGGCTACAAGACGCCCGCGCTCCTCGCCGAGCAGGTCGCCGCCGTCCGCGCCGCCACCACGGGCCCCTTCGGCGTCAACCTCTTCGTCCCCGGACCTCCCGCGGACCTCGCCGCCGCGGCCGCCTACCGCGACAGCCTCCTGCCGCTCGCCGCGAGCCTCGGCGTCGAGCTGCCCGAGCCCCACCAGGACGACGACGCCTGGGACGCCAAGCTCGAGATCCTCACCGACGAGCCCGTCCCCGTCGTCTCCTTCACCTTCGGCTGCCCTCCCGCTGAGGCCGTCTCCCGGCTCCACGCCGTCGGCAGCGCCTGCTGGGCCACCGTCACCAGCGGCCCCGAGGCCCGTCAGGCCCAGGCCGCGGGCGCCGATGCCCTCGTGGTCCAGGGGGCCGGCGCCGGCGGCCACCGCGCCGTCTTCGACCCGACCGTCCCCGCCCCGACGGCGACGCTCGAGGAGCTCGCCGAGGAGGTGCGCGCCCTGAGCCCTCTGCCCATCGTCGTCGCCGGCGGGCTCACCTCGCCCGAGGAGGTCCGGCGCTGGACGGAGCGGGGCGTCCCCGTCTCCGCCGGCACCGCCTTCCTCGACGCCGCCGAGGCCGGCACCAGCCCCGTCATCCGGGCCGCCCTCCGCGACGAGCGCTTCACGACGACCGCCCTCACCCGCGCCTTCTCCGGGCGCCTGGCACGCGGCCTCGTCAACGACTTCATGCACGACCACGAGGACGCCCCCGCCTCCTACCCCGCCGTCGACCAGGTGACGGGACCGATCCGCGGCGCCGGCTCCAGGGCGGGAGACTCTCGGGTGGTGAGCCTGTGGGCCGGCACGTCCTGGCGCGAGGCCCGCCCCGGCGCCACCGCCGAGATCTACGACCGCCTCCTGGGCTGAGCGCTCCTCAGTCGCCGGCGCCGGCCTGGCCGTCGAGGAGGGCGATGAGGTCGCCGATGCCCTCGTGCACGGCGAAGGGGCGGAAGGGGTAGCGCCCGATCTGCTCGCGGCTCGTCGACCCGGTGAGGACGAGGTGCGTGCGCAGGCCCGCCTCGACGCCCGCGCGCACGTCCGTGTCCATGCGGTCGCCCACCATGGCCGCCGTCGTCGAGTGTGCCCCGATGACGTTGAGGCCCGCCCGGATCATGACCGGGTTCGGCTTGCCCACGAAGTACGGGGCGCGGCCCGTGGCCGCCTGGATCATCGCCGCGATCGAGCCCGTCGCCGGCAGCGTGCCCTCGTCGGAGGGACCCGAGACGTCCGGGTTCGTCGCGATGAACTTCGCCCCGCCCTCGATGAGGCGGATCGCGTGGGTGAGCGCGTTGAAGGAGTAGTTGCGGGTCTCTCCCAGCACCACGTACTCGGGGTCCTGGTCGGTCATGATGTAGCCCGCGCCGTGCAGCGCCGTCGTCAGGCCCGCCTCGCCGATGACGAAGGCCGAGGACTCCGGGGACTGCTGCGCCAGGAAGGCCGCCGTCGCGTTCGCGCTCGTCCAGATCCGGTCCTCCGGGACCTCCAGCCCGGAGCGGGCCAGGCGGGCGGAGAGGTCGCGGTTGGTGAAGATCGAGTTGTTCGTCAGGACGAGGAAGGGGATCTCCCGCTCGCGCAGGGCGTCGATGAACTCCTGGGCGCCGGGCAGCGCGCGGTTCTCGTGGACGAGGACGCCGTCCATGTCGGACAGCCACGCGGTCACGGGCGGCAGCTCGGCCAGGGCGAGCGAGGTGGGCTCCATGCGGTTCCTCCTGAGGGGCGGGACTGGGCGGACGGCCGACGGCGTCGACCGGGGCCAGCGTAGGGGAGGGGGGCGTCCCGCGTGACGGCCGCGACAGCGGTCTCACCGTGAGCGGACGCCCCGGCCTCGGACCCGCGCGCACGCCTCGCTAGGCTGGCCCAGGTCCCGTCCCACCACCGTCCCCGGGGAGAAGCATGAGCAGCGAGCAGCACGACGACGCCGCCGAGAAGGGCACCCACCCCGGCGCCGCCTTCGGCATCCCAGAGGGCGCCACCGGCGAGGAGGTCGTCGACGCCGTCTTCGGCGACGCCGTCGCCACCGGCGGGGGGCTCGAGGCCCTGCGCCGCGAGATCGAGGGTGACCCCGCCGGCATCAAGGGCATCGACCCCGAGCTCCTGCCCTACATCGAGGCCGCCGGCGGCCCCGCCGCCGCCCGCCCCGACGGCTCCACCGTCTCGGTCACCGACCTCCAGAGCGAGCAGGCCGCCGCCGACGCCGCCGAGGACGCCCGAGAGGCCGCCGACCTCGACGCCCTGCGCCACCTCGTCGCCCACAACATGATCCCCTCGGGCGACCTCGACCAGCTCGACGCCCTCCTCGCCGAGGTCGACGAGGACGACTCCGACGACTGGGAGGACTGGGAGCCCCAGCTCCCCGACGCCCCCGCCGACCGCTCCGCCGACGACGACCGGGACGACGAGGCCGGCACCGGGCTCGGGGAGCGCCTGGGCGACGAGATCGAGCGGAACCAGGCGGACCTGCGCGCCGCCGCCCACGCCGTCGAGGTCTCCGCCCGCATGCGCGAGGTCGAGGCCGAGATCCTCTCCCGCGCCCCCGAGCACCAGGTCCAGCCCTCCCTCGAGCGCGTCGAGGCCGTCCTCGACGTCATCGGCAACCCCGAGCGCACCTACCGCGTCGTCCACGTCACCGGCACCAACGGCAAGACCTCGACCGCCCGCATGGTCGAGCGCCTCCTCGCCGCCACCGGCATGCGGACCGGCCGCTTCACCAGCCCCCACCTCGCCACCATCCGCGAGCGCATCAGCCTCGACGGCGAGCCCATCAGCGAGGAGGGCTTCATCGCGGCCTGGGAGGACGTCGCCCCCTACATCGAGATGGTCGACGAGCAGTCCCTCGCCAAGGGCGGCCCGCGGCTGTCCTTCTTCGAGGTCCTCACCGTCATGGCCCTCGCGGCCTTCGCCGACCACCCCGTCGACGTCGCCGTCATCGAGGTCGGCATGGGCGGAACCTGGGACTCCACCAACGTCGTCGCCTCCGAGGTCGAGGTCATCACCCCCATCGGCCTCGACCACACCGCCTGGCTCGGGGACACCATCGAGGAGATCGCCTCCAACAAGGCCGGCATCATCAAGGACGGCGCCACCCTCATCACCTCCGTCCAGGTCCCCGAGGCTCAGGCCGTCATCGCGGCCGCGGCCGCCGAGCACGGCGTCGTCTGGCGCCGCGAGCTCGACCCCGAGGAGGACCCCGACGCCCCCGACGCCGGCGCCCTGCGCGTCCTGGACCGCTCCATCGCGGTGGGCGGCCAGCTCGTGACGATGCGCACCGCCGCCGCCGTCTACGAGGACGTCTTCGTGCCCCTCCACGGCGACTACCAGGCGAGCAACGCCGTCCTCGCGCTCGCGGCCGCCGAGGCCGTCTTCGGCGGGCGCGCCCTACCCGCCAAGATCGTCGAGGACGGATTCGCGTCGGTGACCAGCCCCGGCCGCCTCGAGGTCGTCCGCTCCAGCCCGACCGTCCTCGTCGACGCCGGCCACAACCCGCACGGCGTCACCGCCCTCATGAGCGCCATCGACGAGGCCTTCCCCTTCCAGCACCTCGTCGCCGTCTACGGGGCCATGGCGGACAAGGACGCTGAGGGCGTCCTCGCCGCCCTCGAGCCGGCCGTCGACGCCGTCGTCATCGTCCCCATCGACTCGCCGCGCGCCGCCGAGCCGGAGGACCTCGCCGTCGTCGCCCGGGAGGTGCTCGGGGAGGACCGCGTCATCGTCGCGGCCGACCTGGGCTCCGGCGTCGAGCAGGCCGTCACCATCGCCGAGGGTACGGACGCACCGCTGCCGGCCTCCGGCGTCCTCATCGTCGGCTCCGTCGTCCTCGCCGCCGAGGCCCGCGCGCTCTTCGGGAGGGTCTGACCGCGCCCCGACCCTGACCCGCAGCACGGCGCCGGCGCCCTGGCGGGGCGCCGGCACCGTCGTCGTTCGAGGCGGTCGGTGATCAGGAGGCGTCCGCGTCGATCTCCTGGTGGTCGGTGACCACCCAGCCGGCGTCCGGCCCCCATGTGAGGGCCACGTAGGTCTGGGGAGTGCCGGGGGCGAGCGAGTGCGTCACGGGCAGGACGAGGTCGCCGGTCACCGGCGCCCCCTCGCGGGCGATGAGGGCGGAGGGGGCCTGGACGTCGGCGACGGGATCGCCGACGGTCCACGTGACGCCCGGCTGCTGGAGGACGCCCTTGAGGCCGATCGAGCGGGAGCGGTCCGCGAGGGCCGTGCGCCAGACGTCCTCCATCGAGTGCTCGATGACGCCGTTCTCGTCGTTCGCCGCGAGCGCGTCGATCCAGGCCTGGGCCGAGGCCTTCGCGCCGGCGACGTCCTCGGTCGAGGAGGTGGCGCCACCGGCTGCTCCGGCGTCGGCGGCCGCGGCCGCGGTGGTGGCCTCGGGGCCGACCGGGTCCCCGGCCTGCTGGGAGGCGACTGGTCCGGTGCCGTCGCGACGGCGGGCGCGCCGCTGCTCGTGGCGGTGGAGGTGCTCGTGGCGGCCGGTGCCGCCGTGGCGGTGGTCGGGCTCGGAGCGGGGGCGAGGCTCGCTGCGGCGGAGGCGGCGTCGGACGCGTCCTGCGAGCCGCAGGCGCCCAGTGGCAGGGCGAGGAGGGTCGTGGCGGTGAGGGCGACGGTGCGGGCACGGGCCGTCATCGTGGGAGAGGGCATGGTGGTCACCTCTCGATCGAAGTGGTCAGGGTCACATCGGCCGATCCAGTGTGACGAGGTGACGGGCTGACGTGACCGACCATCGGGGGATTGACGAGGCGGCGTCTCATGTGTCCCCCTCCCAGGCCCGGCGCCCGGGAGCCCGGCGCGGCCCGGCCGCGGGGCGAAGCACCTCACAGAACCGCTGTCCGCCGCCCCAGCGCGGCCCCGTCGACCCGGCGGGACCGGCGTGGGACAATGCGACCGACCATGGTGGTGACGGAGCGGGGCGCGCGTCGCGCCCGGTCCGCCCACTCCCACGTCCGCGCGCGGACCTCCGCGCAGACGGGCACGCAGAAGGGACGAGCAATGCCTCTGGACGCGAGCTGGGCCATCGACTGGACCCGTCGCACCGCAGCATCCGTCACCGAGCGCCGCGACGAGCTCACCGAGCTCGACCGCGCCATCGGCGACGGCGACCACGGCGTCAACCTCGAGCGCGGCTTCCGCGCCGCGGTCGACAAGCTCGACTCCCTCGAGTCCCAGGGCGACCTCCCCGGCACCCTGGCCGGCGTCCTCAAGTCCGTCGCCACCACCCTCATCGCCACCATCGGCGGGGCCGCCGGCCCCCTCGTCGGCACCGCGTTCCTCAGGGCCTCCCGCGTCGGCGACGCCGCCGAGCTCTCGGGCGCCGACGTCGCCCGCCTCATCCGCGAGGCCAGCGACGGCATCGAGGCGCGCGGCCGCGCCGAGAGCGGTGACAAGACCATGATCGACGCCTGGCACCCGGCAGCAGCCGCCGCCGAGGCCGCCGCCGCCGCGGGCGACGCCCCGCTCGACGTCCTCCGCCAGGCCGCCGACGCCGCCGCCGAGGGCGCCCGCGGCACCGAGCCGCTCGTCGCCCGCAAGGGCCGCGCCTCCTACCTCGGCGCCCGCTCCGCCGGGCACCGCGACCCCGGCGCCGAGTCCGCCGCCCTCATCCTGCGCGCCGCCGTCGAGGCCGCCGAGTCCCTCGAGGGCGCCGGCGCCTGAGGCCGACGACGCCCGCGCGGCCCGTCGGGGGCGCGGGCCCGCCACCCCTCGCGCGCCGCACCACCGCCCGCACCCAGGAGCACCCCGTGACCGAGTCCGCCGCGACGGCCATCGTCATCGTCTCCCACTCCCGCGACCTCGCCCGCGGCGTCGCCGAGCTCATCGCCCAGATGGCCCCCGACGTCGCCGTGCGCCCCGTCGGCGGAGGACCCGACGGTGGCCTCGGCACGAACCTGCCCGCTGTCCGCGACGCCGTCACCGAGCTCCTCGACGCCGGTCACGAGGTCCTCCTCACCGCCGACCTCGGCAGCGCCTTCATGAGCGCCGAGATCGTGGTCGAGCTCGAGCACCGACCCGCCGGTGAGCGCGCCGTCGTCGCCGTCGACGCCCCAGTCGCGCGCGGTACCCTCGCCGCCGCCGTCGAGGCGCAGGGAGGCGGGAGCGCCGAGACCTGCGCCCGCGCCGCCAAGGAGTCTGTGCGCGGCTGGATCGACGCCCTCGAGCCCGTCGTCGTCCCCGAGACCCGCCGCACCGCCGAGCCCGGCGCCGTCATCCGCACCGCCACCACCTCCGGCGTTCGCCTCGCCGACCCCGACGGCATCCACGCCCGCCCCGCCGCGGCGATCGCCGCCGCCTTGCGCGCCGGCCACGCCGAGATGCTCGTCGACGGCCGCGGCGCCACGACCCTCATGGAGCTCCTCGCCCTCGGCGCCCGCGGCGGCGACGTCGTCGGCCTCTCCGTCACCGGGCCCGCACCGGAGCCGGTGCTCGCCGACGTCGTCGGCGTCCTCACCCGGGTCTGAGCGGCGGGCGGACGCCGGGCGGGATGTCGCCGGGCGGGATGCTCCGTCCTGCTCCGGCTCCCCGGAGCCCCGACTCGCGTGCCCGCACCGGCGCCGGCACGGCCGCGCCCCAGCGGGGTGCTTGCGCACGCACCTCCCCGTCCGTCACTCTTCTCCCGGTTCAATCGTCGCCGCGAACGCGCGAGCGCGCCCGCTGAAAGGACATCCATGACCGACGTCTCCGCCCCCGACCACATCCTCATCCTCCTCAAGCCCGACGCCGTCAGCCGCCGCCTCACCGGCAAGATCCTGGCCCGGATCGAGGCCAAGGGCTACGACATCATCGCCATCAAGCGCCTCCGGGCCACCGAGGAGCAGCTCGCCGAGCACTACGCCGAGCACGTCGAGAAGCCCTTCTACCCGGGCGTCGTCGAGTACATGACGGCCGGCCCGATCGTCGCCGCCGTCGTCGAGGGCCACTCCGTCGTCGAGTCCGTCCGCACCCTCATGGGCGCCACCGACCCGACCAAGGCCGCCCCGGGCACGATCCGAGGCGACCTCGGCCGCGACTGGGGCACCACCGCCATCGAGAACCTCATCCACGGCTCCGACTCCAACGAGTCCGCCGCCCGTGAGATCGCGATCTGGTTCCCCGAGCTCTCCCTCTGAGACCCCGCCCGGCCGAGCCGGGTGCGCACTCGCGACGAGAACCGGCCCGTCACCCACGACGCAGTGGGGGACGGGCCGGTTCTCGTTGTGCCGAGGTCCCGATCTCGAGGTCAGGACGTCCCGATCTCGAGGGAGGGGTGTCAGGCGGCGCGGCGGCCGAGGACCTCCTTGAGCGGGACGCGGCCGCCCGTGCGGGTGACCGCCCGCGTGTACACCGTCGCCGCAAGCCTCACGAGGAGGGGCAGCGCGACGAGGGCGATGGCGAGCGCGACGCCCTGCTCGGCCCAGCTCGAGGCGCCCAGGACGAGGCGCGCCGGCATGAGGAAGGCCGAGAACACGGGCACGTAGGCGAGCACCCGCCACACCAGCGCCGTCGGGTCGCCCTGAGCCATGAAGATGGAGAGCATGTAGGGCACCATGCACAGCATCATGAGCGGCATCGTCACGGAGGAGACGTCCTCCTGCCGGCTCACGAGCGATCCCGCGGCGCCGTAGAGGACCGCGACGGTGGCGAAGCCGATCACCATCCACACGACCATGGCGACGACGACGCCGTTGAGGTCCACGCCGAGGCTCGGCATGACGCCCGTCGCGCGGGCGGCGACGACGGAGACGACGCCCATGAGCGCGTAGCTCGCGATGACCGCCGTCCCGGTCCCGAGGACCTTGCCCGCCAGGAGCGAGGTGGGGCGGACGCAGGCGAGCAGGATCTCGACGATGCGGCTCGCCTTCTCCTCGACGACGCCCATCGCGATCATCTGGCCGCCTCCCATGATGACGATGAAGAGGAGGACGTCGATGACCATGAGGATGAGGTACTGCGGACCCGAGGCGCCCGAACCGGAGTCCTTCTCCAGGGTGACGACCTGCGGCGCGGCCCCGGCGACGGTGGCCGAGACCTCGGCCGGGTCACCGCCGAGCGCCGTGATCTGCTGAGCGAGCGCGGCCTGCTGGAGCGCCGCGGTGACGCCGGAGACGACGGCGTCGTCGGAGGCCTTCTGGACGCGCAGCGTCGGCTCCTCGCCGAGGAGGAGGGCCATGTCGACGGCGGAGTCGGAGTCGTCGTCGGCGGTGAGGTCCGCGTCGACGTCGGCGGTGGACCGGCCGGACAGGTCGACGACGCTCACCCTCGCGCCGTCCGAGTCGCGGACCTGCTCGAGCGCAGGGGTGAGGGCCCTGACCGTGGCGGCGTCCGCCCCGGTGACGCCGAGCCGGTAGGGCTCCGAGGTGCCGCCGCCGAGGACGGAGGCGAGGACGATCCCGCCGACGACGAGGACCGTCATGATGATGGTGGAGATGATCGAGGACTTCTTGAGGAGCTGGGTGCGCAGCTCGCGGCCCGCGACGAGGCGGATCTCCGCGGATCGGCTCATGGTGCTCATGCTCGGGCCTCCTGGTCGGTCGTCGTGCCGGTTGCGGTGTCGGGAGCGGCGGGGTGGGCGGTCGGCGCTGCGCCGGCGCCCGGGGAGGACGGGTCGTCGGAGCCGGGGTCGTGGAGCGCCTCCCGGAAGATCTCGGTGAGGTCGTGGCGCACGGGACCGAGCTCGCGCACCGCGCCCTGCCGTGCCGCGGCGGCGAGGAGTGCCTGCTCATCGGCGCCGCCGCAGGTGAGGACGAGGCACCCGCGGCGGTCGGCGCCGACCTCGAGCCCGGGAAGCGCGGCGACGGCGTCGGCGGCCGCGAGCACGGGGCGTCCGGGATCCTGCGGCGCGCTCGTCGCGACGACGGCCCGCCAGCGCGGCTCCTCGGTGGCGCGGAGCTCGTCGATCGTGCCGTCGGCGACGAGCCGCCCCGAGCGGATGATGACGATCCTGTCGCAGAGCCGCTCGACGACGTCGAGCTGGTGGGAGGAGAACAGCGTGGGCACCCCGGCAGCGGCCCGCTCTCGCAGCACCTCGCTCATGACGTCGACGGCCACGGGGTCCAGGCCCGAGAAGGGCTCGTCGAGGATGAGCAGCGCGGGGGCGCCGACGAGGGCGGCCGCGAGCTGGACGCGCTGCTGGTTGCCCAGACTCAGCTTCTGGACGTCGTCGCCGCGGCGCTCGGCCACGCCGAGCCGCTCGGTCCACTCCTCGACGGCGCGCTCGGCGTCGGTCTTGGCGACGCCGTGGAGGCGGGCGAGGTACCGGAGCTGCTCGCCGACCTTCATCTTGGGGTAGAGGCCGCGCTCCTCGGGCATGTAGCCGATGGAGCGGCGGAGGGCGGCGTCGACGGGGGCTCCGTCCCAGGTGACCGCGCCGGCGTCGGCGGCCAGGACGCCCATGACGATGCGCATCGTCGTGGACTTGCCGGCTCCGTTCGCGCCGACGAAGCCGACGATCTCGCCGTCATCGAGGTGGAGGGAGAGGTCGTCGAGGGCCGTGAGGCTCCCGAATCTCTTGGACAGGTGGTCGATCCTCAGCACGGGTCTTCTCCTGCTCGGGTGGCTGATGGGGTCAGGGACGTCGTCGGGCTCCCCTCCCAGTGAGTCAAGGAGCCTTGACGTGCCCAGTTTGCTTGACATGGTGGGGGTTGTCAAGCGTGCTTGCCTTTCGGCTGTCGCGCCGGTCGCCCGCAGCGTAGGGGCGGGTGCGGACCGTCCGCCTGGTCCTCGCGGAGGTGATCGACCCGGCCCCGCACGCACGCCGCGCGCGTGGGGCGGGACCGCTCCGCGGCCCGCTATCGTGTCCCCGTGCACCTCAAGACGTTGACGATCAAGGGCTTCAAGTCCTTCGCCTCGTCGACGACCCTGCGCCTCGAGCCCGGCATCACCGCCGTCGTCGGACCCAACGGCTCCGGGAAGTCCAACGTCGTGGACGCCCTCACCTGGGTCATGGGCGAGCAGGGTGCGAAGAACCTCCGCGGCGGCTCCATGGCCGACGTCATCTTCGCCGGCGCCGGCAAGCGCGCCCCCCTCGGCCGCGCCGAGGTCTCCCTCACCATCGACAACACCGACGGCGCCCTGCCCATCGACTACACCGAGGTCACCATCACCCGCACCCTCTTCCGGGGCGGCGGTTCCGAGTACCAGATCAACGGCACCCCCTGCCGCCTCCTCGACGTCCAGGAGCTCCTCTCCGACACGGGCCTGGGCCGTCAGATGCACGTCATCGTCGGCCAGGGCCGACTCGACGAGGTCCTCTCCGCCACCCCCGAGGAGCGCCGCGGCTTCATCGAGGAGGCCGCCGGCGTCCTCAAGCACCGGCGCCGCAAGGAGCGGGCCCTGCGCAAGCTCGACTCCATGGCCGCCGACCTCGCCCGCGTGACCGACCTCACCGCCGAGCTCCGCCGCCAGCTCGGGCCGCTCGCCCGCCAGGCCGCCGTCGCCCGCCGCGCCCGCACCATCCAGGTCGAGGTCCGCGACGCCGCCGCCCGCCTCCTGGCCGACGACGTCGTCCAGACCCAGTCCCTCCTTGAGGCCGGCGACGAGGACCAGACGATGCTCGCCCGCCGCCGCGCCGGCGTCGAGGAGGCCGAGCGCGTCGCCCGCGCCCGCCTCGCCGAGCTGAGCGCCGTCGAGGCCACGAGCGGCCAGCGCCTCGCCCGCGCCACGAGCGTCTGGGAGGAGCTCACCCGCGCCGAGCAGTCCCTCGCCTCGCTCGCCGAGGTCGCCGCCGAGCGGGCCCGCGGCCTCGCCGGCGCCCCGCGGCCCGCCTTCGGCACCGACCCCGCCGAGCTCGAGCGCCGCGCCGAGGTCGCCGCCGCCGAGGAGGCCGAGCTCGCCGACGCCATCGAGGACGCCCGCACCGCCCTGTCCGACGCCTCCCGTGAGCGCGCCGACGCCGAGTCCGCCGAGTCCTCCGCCGAGGCCGCACTCTCCGGCCTCCAACGCCGCCAGGCCGAGCACCGCGAGAAGCTCGCCCGCGCCGGCGGCCGCGTCGCCTCCGCCCGGTCCCGCCACGAGGCCGCGCTCGCCGGCCTCGAGCAGGCGCGGAGCTCCCTGGCCTCCGCGGAGCGCCGCGCCGAGGAGGCCCGCACCGCCCTCGCCGAGCAGACCGGGAGCCCCGACGCCGCGACGACGGGGGAGGGGGAGCCCGGTGCTCGAGGCGAAGCCGGGGCGGACGGCGCTCTCGACAGCGAGCAGGCGCGCGCCGCGGCCGCCCACGAGGCCGCCACCGAGGCCCTGGGCGCCGCCCGCGACGCCGTCTCCGCCGCCACCGACGCCCGCCGCGAGGCGGCCTCGGAACGCGCCTCGTGGACCGCCCGCCGCGACACCCTCGCCCTGTCGCTCCACGCCCAGGACGGCACCGCCGAGCTCGCCGAGGCCGGGCTGCCCGGGGTCCTCGGCACGCTCGCCGAGTCGATCAGCGTCGAGCGCGGCTGGGAGAACGCGGTCGCCGCGCTGCTGGGAGAGCTCGCCGGCGCCGCCCTCGTCGAGGACGCCGACGCGGCCGTCGCCGCCCTCGAGCACGCCCGCGCCCAGGACGCCGGGGCCCTCCGCCTCGTCCTCGCCGACGTCCCCGCCGCCGTGGCCGACGGCGCCGAGGAGGCGCTCGCGGCCGTCACCGCCGCCGGCATCGAGGGCGCGCACGTCGCCCGGGGCCTCGTCACCGTCGCGCGCCCCGGTCTCGACCACGCCCTCGACCGACTCCTCGCCGCCGCTCTCGTCGTCCCGGATCTCCCTGCCGCCCGTGCGGTCCGCGCCGCCGCGCCGGAGGCCGTCGTCGCCACCCGCGACGGCGAGGTCCTCGCCCCCGAACGGGCCACGGGCGCCGGACGCGGCACCTCCTCCGTCCTCGAGCTCGCCGCCGCCCACGAGGACGCCGCCGACCGCGCCGAGGCCGCGGCCCGCGCCGAGGCCGACGCCGACGCCGCCCTCGAGGAGGCGCGCCACGGCGAGGAGACCGCCCGCCGCGTCGTGAGCGAGGCCCTCGCCGCCCTGCGCGCCGCCGACGCCGAGGCCGCACGCGCCGCCGAGGCGCTCGCCGGCCTCACGAGCGCGGTCCGCGCCGCCGAGGACGAGGCCGGGCGCGCCCGCCGCGTCCTCGAGCGCGCCGAGAACGAGGCCTCCCAGCGCACCACCGAGCTCGCCTCCGCCACCGCCGCCCTCGCCGAGATCGAGGACGGCGCCGCCGGCACCGCGGGGGAGCGGAGCGCGCCCTCCGACCTCGAGGCCGCCATCGCCGTCGCCGGCAACGAGCGCGAGGCCGCCGTCGCCGCCGCCCGCACCGCCCGCGCCGCGGAGACCGAGGCCCGCCTCGCCCTGCGCACCGCCGAGGAGCGCGAGCGCTCCGGACGCGGACGCTCCGACTCCCTGCGGGCCGCCGCCCGGCGCGAGCGCGAGCAGCGCGCCGCCGCCGAGCGCGCCGAGGCCCGTCGCACCGCCCGCCTCACCATCGCCTCCCACGTGCGCGACCAGGCCCGCGACGCCACCGCGGCCGCCCGGGGCAGCGTCGAGGAGGCCCAGCGCGAGCGCGCCCGCATCGAGTCCGACCGCAGCGAGGCCATCTCCGCCACGAGCGCCATCCGGGAGGAGCTCGACGGCCTCACGAGCGAGCTCTCCCGCCTCACCGACGCCGCCCACCGCGACGAGATCGCCCGCGCCGAGCAGCGCACGCGACTCCAGGCCCTCGCCGACCGCGCCATGAGCGAGCTCGGCCTCGAGCTCGAGCCCCTCGTCGAGGAGTACGGGCCGCACATGCTCGTCCCCGAGGGCACCGAGGAGCTCCTCGAGGCCCAGGAGGCCGAGGCGGAGGCCGCCGCTCGGGCCTCCGGCGACGAGCGCGCCGACGGGACCGGGGACCCCGACACCGACGACGACGAGGACGGCGTCGTCGAGCCCCGACGTCGCGTCACAGGCCGCCCCTACGTCCGGGCCGAGCAGGAGAAGCGCCTCGCCAAGGCCACCAGGGACCTCACCCGCCTCGGCAAGGTCAACCCGCTGGCCCTCGAGGAGCACGCCGCCCTCGAGCAGCGCCACCAGTTCCTCGCCGAGCAGCTCGCCGACCTCAAGCAGTCCCGCGCCGACCTCCTCGCGATCGTCGAGCAGATCGACGCCCGCGTCCAGGAGGTCTTCGCCCGGGCCTACGAGGACACGGCCAGGGAGTTCGCCCTCGTCTTCGACCGCCTCTTCCCCGGCGGCGAGGGGCGTCTCGTCCTCACCGACCCCGAGGACATGCTCACCACCGGCATCGAGATCGAGGCGCGCCCGGCCGGTAAGAAGGTCAAGCGCCTCTCACTGCTCTCCGGCGGCGAGCGCTCCCTGGCCGCGGTCGCCCTCCTCGTCGCCATCTTCAAGGCGCGCCCCTCGCCCTTCTACGTCATGGACGAGGTCGAGGCGGCCCTCGACGACACGAACCTCGGGCGCCTCCTCGACATCTTCATCGAGCTGCGCGAGTCCAGTCAGCTCATCATCATCACCCACCAGAAACGCACCATGGAGGTCGCCGACGCCCTCTACGGCATCACCATGCGTGACGGCGTCACCCAGGCCGTCTCGCAGCGCCTCGCCGGGCGGGAGAAGCACTAACCTGGTCCGGTGCCGCACCCCCTGACCGCGGCGCTTCCCTGAGGTGAGGAGCCACGGCCGTGACTGTCGACGAGGTGCGGGCCGGAGCCCGCTATCCGCTGATCGGCGATCGGCGGGCCCGGTTCAACGAGCGGGGCTACCGGTGGCAGGGGACGCTCATGAGCCAGGGCGGCTTCCTCGGGGCCGGGGTCGCGACCATCGTCCTCCTGATCGTCGTCGCCGTCACCGCCGCGCCCGTGGCGGACCTCCGGGCCTGCACGAGGGCGAGCGTCGCCGCTGACGCCTGCCCCGACGGGCTCTCCGGCGCCATGACCGGGGTGGCGCTCGTCGGCGTCGCCCTCGCCTGCCTCAGCCTCCTCGCCGTGCTCCTCCAGCTCGCCGCGAGGAACTCCGTCGCCGGGGACGGCGAGGAGGACCCGGGGCTCTGGTTCCTCACCCGGCCCGGAGCCGCCGTCTCGACGGGGACCGTCTGGGGCCTCCTCGTCGCCTACGGCGCGGTCGTCACCTGGTTCTGGTTGCCGTCACTCCACGGCGACGGCGCCGCGGGCGCCGCCTGGCTCGGCTGGATCACGACACTGGCGATGACGGGCATGGTCGCGACGATGCTGCTCGTCCCCGTCGTCATGTGGCTGACGCAGGCGAGGACGACGCCGGCGTACGTGCGGGGGCGCGAGGCCTTCCTGCGCCGCCGGCTCGCCGAGCTCCTGCCGGTCACCGAGCGCCTTGACCTCCGCGACCCGGCTCGGACCGGCTACCCGCCGCGGCTCGTCCTGCGGGCCGTCGCCCTCGTGGCCGTCGCCGGTGCGCTGGCGTTCGCCGTCCGCTCCGACCCCTTCGGTCCCCGGCTCGTCCTCGCGGTCGGGTCCCTCGGTCTGTGGTCCTGGGCCTGCCTCATGCTGGTGGGCGAGCCTCGAACAAGCACCCGGGTCCTCGCCGCGGTCGCCTTCCTCGTCATGGCGGTCGGAGCGCTCCTGCCGGTCTTCTGGCCCGTCGTCTGGCCGCTCCTGCGGGACCGGAGCCCCCGCTCGACGCCTCAGGCGGGCAGCGCCTTCTCGGCGCTGGCCACCGCCGTGTGCTCCTAAGTCCTCTTCGAGTGGGGACGGGCGGGCGACCCGAGCACCGGCCTCTGGATGCTCGCCCACCCGCTCCGCGTGGCGCGAGCGCGCGGCGCGGCCGCCTTCTCCGACGAGCTCGCGTGGTGGGCCCGGCAGCCGGAGCCGCGGCCGGTCGGGGAGCGCCGCCGGACGTCCCGTCTCTCGCACCGTGCCCGGTGCACCCGCCCGGCCCGCCGCGGCCTGCGGATCCGAGGCGATCGACGTCGTTAACACGTGACGAAGGCCCGGGTCACGGTTGTGGAACACGGCGCGTCCCTGTGCGCAACCGGGGAGCCAGCGAGGGACAATGCCTGCCATGGGTGCCATGATCCTTCCCCTCATCGTCGTCATGCTCGCCGGCGTCGCCGTCATCGGCGCCGTCATCGCCGAGCGCTACCCCGTCTCGACCTGGCGCGAGCGCCTCGCCGAGTTCCGCGCCGCGTCGCGCCGCGAGGACCGCGAGCGCGTCAAGTTCGTCTCCGAGGACGTCCGCCTCGACCAGCTCTGGGTCGAGGACGACTCCTCCGCCTACACGGGCACCGACCGCTTCGAGGGCCTCGTCGGCGCCGTCGAGCGCACCATGGACTCCGCCGAGTCCCGCGCGGCCTCGATGCGCCGCAGCCGCGACTCCCGCGGCGGCCGCAAGGCCGAGTCCCGCGCCGCCGAGGAGGCCACCGCCCACTGACGCCCGGCGTCCGCGCGGCGCCGCCGGCGAGCACCCGGCCGCGAGGCCCCGAGCCCGCCCCACGAGGACGTTGGGTGGGCTTCGTGCGTCCCCGTCCGACACCCGGCCCCGCGCGCCGGCCGCTTGCCCCGACCGCCCTGCCCCGACTGCCCCGGCCGCCCTTCCCGGCCGGGGACTCGTCGTCCCCGGCTGCGCTCCCCACGGCTCCCCACGGCTCCTCCCTGACGCGGCGCGCGGGACGGGCCTCGCCCGCGGGACCGGACGGCCTGCCGTCGCCCGCCGACCATCGGGCATGATGGGGTCATGGAGACCCCGCTCATCGTCCTGGCCGTCGTCGTCGTGCTCGCCCTCGTGGGCGGCCTGTGGTTCTACGCCGGCCGTCGGAAGGGCGACGTGCCCCCGGAGGTCGGTCCCCACCGCCCGACCAGCGCCGACGACGTCCTCCTCACCCCGCCCGACGAGCGCGAGGGCGAGACCGGCACCGCGACGGCGACCCTCGAGCGCCCCGAGTCGATCCCGGGCCGCATGCAGCGCCTGCGCGCCCGCCTCGCCGGTTCCGGCGGCTTCGGCAAGGCCGTCCTGTCCGTCATGTCCCGCGGCGACCTCACCGAGGCCGACTGGGAGGAGATCGAGGACACCCTCCTCACCTCCGACCTCGGCCTCGAGGTGACCACCGAGCTCATGGACAACCTGCGCACCCAGGCCAAGGTCCTCGACACCACCGACCCCGGGGCCATCCGAGGCGTCCTGCGCGAGCAGCTCCTCGCCCTCGTCGACCCCACGATGGACCGCTCCCTCAACCTGACGCGTCCTGTTCCCGCCGAGTCCTGGAACGCCGCCGACGGCGCGCCGGCGGCCGCCGTGCTCATGGTCGGCGTCAACGGCACCGGCAAGACCACCACCTGCGGCAAGCTCGCCCGTGTCCTCGTCGCGCAGGACAAGACGGTCGTCATGGGCGCCGCCGACACCTTCCGCGCCGCCGCCGCCGAGCAGCTGACCACCTGGGGCGAGCGCGTCGGCGTCGACGTCGTCCGCTCCGACCGCGAGGGTGCTGACCCCGCCTCCGTCGCCTACGACGCCGCCCGGGAGGCCTCCCGCACCGGCGTCGACGTCGTCCTCGTCGACACCGCCGGCCGCCTGCAGAACAAGGCCGGCCTCATGGACGAGCTCGGCAAGATCAAGCGCGTCATGGAGAAGGTCGCCCCGGTGGGGGAGATCCTCCTCGTCCTGGACGCCACCACCGGCCAGAACGGCATGCGCCAGGCCCAGGTCTTCTCCGAGGCCGTCGGCGTCACCGGCATCGTCCTCACCAAGATGGACGGCACCGCCAAGGGCGGCATCGTCGTCACCGTGCAGCGCGAGCTCGGTGTCCCCGTCAAGCTCGTGGGCCTGGGCGAGGGCGCCGACGACCTGGCCCCCTTCGACCCGGAGGGCTTCGTCGACGCCCTCCTGGCCTGAGCGCTCGGCTTACCGGCACCCCAGCGGCGCGCCACCGCGTCCGACCCGACGCGTCCCAGCATCTGAGCGGCCGAACACGCCCCGAACGCCGTCGAAACCTCGTGGACACCTCCGCAACAGGAGCGACACACGAGGGCCGCGGGCGACACGGGGGCGTCACACGGGCGACGCCCCCGCCTGACACGCGAGGCCTTCACTCTCCGTGTGCGCAGCCCAGCGCACCACCAGGACACACACGGAGATTCCCCATGGCCCTCGACACCGGAGCCACCGCCTGGATGCTCATCAGCGCCTCCCTGGTGCTGCTCATGACCGTCCCGGCGCTGGCGCTGTTCTACGGCGGCATGAGCCGCGGCAAGTCAGTCCTCAACATGATGATGATGTCCTTCGGCGCCACCGGCGTCGTCGGCGTCGTCTACGTCCTGTGGGGCTGGTCGATGTCCTACGGCGGCACCGACATCGGCGGTGTCTTCGCCAACCCCTTCACCCAGTTCGGGCTCCACGGCACCATCGCCGGAGCCTCCGGCAACTGGCCCATCGACTACTACGGCGTCCCCGTCATCGTCGGCGTCGCCTTCCAGATGACCTTCGCCATCATCACCGTCGCCCTCATCTCCGGCGCCATCGCCGACCGCACCCGCTTCGGCGCCTGGATGGCCTTCGTCCCGGTCTGGGCGACCCTGTCCTACTTCCCGATGGCCCACATGGTCTGGGGCGGCGGGGCCCTGTCCGCCGACGGCTGGTTCGGCGGCATCGCGGCACCGACCGACTTCGCGGGCGGCACGGTCGTCCACATCAACGCGGGCGTCGCCGGCTTCTTCCTCGCCGTCGCCATCGGCAAGCGCCGCGGCTTCGGCCGCGAGCCCATCCGCCCCCACAACATCCCCCTCACCATGATCGGCGCCGGCCTTCTCTGGTTCGGCTGGTTCGGCTTCAACGCCGGGTCCGCCTTCACCGCCGACGGCAACGCCGGACTCGCCTGGGTCAACACCTCCGCCGCGACCTGCGCCGCCATGCTCGGCTGGCTCCTGGTCGAGCGGATCCGCGACGGCCACGCCACCAGCCTCGGCGCCGCCTCCGGCGTCGTCGCCGGTCTCGTCGGCATCACCCCCGCCGCCGGCTCCGTCACCCCCGTCGGCGCCATCGTCCTCGGCGTCATCGTCGGCGCCCTGTGCGCCATGGCCGTCGGCCTCAAGTTCAGGCTCGGCTACGACGACTCCCTCGACGTCGTCGGCATCCACCTCGTCGGCGGCCTCACCGGCACCGTCCTCATCGGCTTCCTCTCCAAGGACACGGGTCTCCTCTACGGCCACGGCGGGGCCCAGCTCCTCGTCCAGGTGCTCGTCGCCCTCTGCGCCGTCGTCTTCTCCCTCGTCATGACCGCGATCTGCTGGTTCGTCGTCGAGAAGACCGTCGGCTGGCGCCTCAGCCCGGAGGCCGAGCTCCTCGGCGCCGACCAGTCGGAGCACTCCGAGAGCGCCTACGAGACCCTCACCGCGGGCCGCTTCTCCGGCGCGCCCCGCCCCGCTCCGGCCACCGCGGCCGCCCCGTCCAGCAAGGAGGCCTGAGCCATGAAGCTCATCACCGCCATCATCCAGCCCTACCAGCTCGAGGCCGTCTCCAACGCCCTCGAGGCCGCCGGGATCCGCGGCATCACGGTCTCCGAGGCGCAGGGCGCCGGCCGCCAGAAGGGCCACACCGAGGTCTACCGCGGCGCCGAGTACCGCGTCGACTACGTCCCCAAGGCCCGCATCGAGGTCGTCGTCGCCGACCCCGACGCCCCGGCCGCCGTCACCGCCATCGCCGACTCCGCCCGCACCGGGCACATCGGCGACGGGAAGATCTGGGTCACCCCCGTCGAGGACGTCGTCCGCGTCCGCACCGGGGAGACCGGGGAACGGGCCCTCTGACAAGGGCCGACAACCGCACCGGGTCACCTGAGCCCACCACCACGAGGGAAGTAAGGCCCGTCCGATGAGCATCCCGACCCGCCCCCTGAAGGCCACGGAGACCCAGGACGAGCCCGGCCCCCTCCTCTCACCCGCGCAGGCCGCCGCCCGCCACCCCCACCCGAGCACCTGGACCCCCAGGAGCGGGCGGGAGTGGCGGGCGGCGCTCGCCGCGGAGGTCGAGACGGGGCTGCGCGGGCTCTGGTCCGCTGCCACGACCGCCATGGGCCTCCAGGACCATCCCGACGCCGGTCCCCACGGCCCGCGCCCCGACGGCGCCGGCGGGAGCCGCGCCGGCGCCGACGTACCCACCCCCGGTCTCGCCCTGGCCTGCGTCGGCTCCCTCGCCCGGCGCGAGGCCGGCCCCGCCTCCGACCTCGACCTCGTCCTCCTCACCGACGGCCGCGCCGACTCCACCCTCCTGGCCGGCCTCGCCGAACGGCTCTGGTACCCGATCTGGGACGCCGGGGTGCAGCTCGACCACTCCGTGCGCACCGTCGCCGAGTGCCGCACCGTCGCCAGCCATGACCTCGCCGCCGCCCTCGGACTCCTCGACCTGAGGCACGTCGCCGGCGATGCCTCCCTCACCGAGCAGGCCGCCTCCGCCCTGCTCACAGACTGGCGCAGCGCCACCCGCAAGCGCCTGGCCGAGCTCGCCGAGGACGCCCGCGAGCGCGCCGAGGCCTTCGGCGAGCTCGCCGGTCTCCTCGAGCCCGACCTCAAGGAGACCCGCGGCGGCCTGCGCGACGCCGTCCTCGTCCGCGGCCTGGCCGCCTCCTCGCTCGCCGACCGGCCCCACGGCGAGTTCGACCGCGCCGTCGACGCCCTCCTCAACGTCCGCGACGCCCTCGCGCTCGCGACCGGCCGCTCCACCAACCGCCTCGTCCAGGCCGTCCAGGACGACGTCGCCGACGTTCTCGGCCTCGACGACGGCGCTGGGCCCGCCGAGTCAGCGGAGCAGGCCTCCTGCGCCGAGGACGAGGGCGGCGCCCCGGTGCTCGTCGTCGCCGACGGGGAGTCCGGGACCTCGGGCGGCGCGGACCTTCCCTGCCCCGGCCCTGAGGGCGGCACCGAGCACCTCGACGCGCGCGACCGCATGCTCACCGGCGCCTACGCCGCCTCCCGCGAGATCGCCGCCGCCCTCGACATGACGATGCGCTCGACCCTGCGCGCCGCCCGACCCGCCCGGCGCCCCCTCACGCTCGTCCGCTTCGGACGCCGCTCCGCCCCCGTCCTCGAGCGCCTCGACGAGGACGTCGTCGCCCACGGGGGAGAGGTCGCCCTCGCCGACCGCGCCGTCCCCGACGCCGACCCCGCCCTCCCGCTGCGCGTCGCGCTGGCCTCCGTCCGCTCGGGACAGCCGATCGCCACCGTCACCCGCGCCAGCCTGCGCCGCTGCCCGAGCCCGCGCGGTACGTGGTTCGACGAGCCCGCCGTCCGCGAGGACCGCGAGCGCACCGGCGGAGGGGCGGCGCGCGCCACGGGCAGCTCGACGATGCTCGGCAGGCTCGTCGAGCTCCTCGGCGCCGGCGACGAGCTGGTCCGCGTCTGGGAGGACCTCGACCGCGCCGGCCTGCCCGTGCGCTGGTTCCCCGGCTGGTGCGCCGTCCTCAACCGCCCCCAGCACAACCCCCTCCACCTCTACACGGTCGACCGGCACATGGTGCGCACGGCCGCCGTCGCCGGCCGCCTCCTCGGCGACGACGGCGGGGCGCGGGTCCTCGACCCCCTCGGTCTGCCGGGCCTCGATGCCGCGGCGGGCTCGCGCGACCGCACGACGCTGCTCGTCACCGCCCTCCTCCACGACCTCGGCAAGGTCCCCGGGGTGGTCGGCGAGGCGCACGCCGCCGCCGGCGCCGAGCGCGTCCCCGCGGTCCTCGACGTCCTCGGGGTCTCCGGCGCGGAGGCCGAGGAGATCGTGCTGCTCGTGCGCGAGCACCTCCTGCTCGGGGCGGCCGCGTCCAAGGCGCCCGGGGACGCGGGCGTCGTCGAGGCCGCCCTTGAGGCGCTCGGAGAGGGCGGTCGGGCGCGGCGCCGCCTCGCGCTGCTGCGCCTGCTCACGGAGGCCGACTCGCGCGCAGCCGGACCGCGCGCGTGGACGAGCGTGCGCGCCGGCGTCGTCGACCGGGCCACCGCGGCGCTGGCCGCGGAGCTCTGAGCCGGGCCGCGCGCCCACCCTCGGCCCCGTCGGCCGGCCCCGTCGCACAGAGGGCGACATCCTCGGCAGCGGCAGACGCCGTCGGTGTCGTCCTGTGCCGAGGATGTCTGCTTCTGCGGACGGCAGCCTCCGCCGGCCCACCACCGCGGTCCACGTGAGGGCCCGCACGTCCCCCTGACGGGGAGGTACGGGCCCTCACCGCTATCCTGGGGCGAGCTGCGCCCGGGCGGTCCTCGCCGTCCCCGGGCCCGGGTGCCCGTCGGGCGTCCGCCACCACCTCCGCAACCTCAGCCCCACCGGCGCCCACGGCGCCCCAGGAAGGACACCGCGTGTTCGGCAACCTCTCCGACCGGCTCACCGCCTCGTTCAAGTCCCTGCGCGGCAAGGGCCGCCTCACGGACGCCGACATCGACGAGACCGTCTCCGAGATCCGCCGCGCCCTCCTCGAGGCCGACGTCGCCCTCCCGGTGGTCCGCTCCTTCACCGCCGCCGTGCGGGAGAAGGCCAAGGACGCCGCCCGCTCACAGGCGCTCAACCCGGCCCAGCAGATCGTCAAGATCGTCAACGAAGAGCTCATCGAGATCCTCGGCGGTGAGACCCGCGACCTCAACTGGGCCGACCGCGGCCCCACGATCATCATGCTCGCCGGCCTCCAGGGCGCCGGTAAGACCACCCTGGCCGGGAAGCTCGGCCACTGGCTCAAGGAGGACGGCAAGCGCGTCCTCCTCGTCGCCTCCGACCTCCAGCGCCCCAACGCCGTCACCCAGCTGAGCGTCGTCGCCGAGCGCGCCGGCGTCGACGTGTGGGCCCCCGAGCCCGGCAACGGCGTGGGCGACCCGGTCCACGTCGCCCGCACCGGCGTCGAGCAGGCCCGCACGCACGGTTACGACGTCGTCGTCGTCGACACCGCCGGCCGTCTCGGCGTCGACGCCGAGATGATGGACCAGGCGATCCGCATCCGCGACGCCGTCCAGCCCCATGAGGTCCTCTTCGTCCTTGACGCGATGGTCGGTCAGGACGCCGTCAACACCTCCGTCGCCTTCCGCGACGGCGTCGGCTTCACCGGCGTGGTCCTGTCCAAGCTCGACGGCGACGCCCGAGGCGGCGCGGCCCTGTCCGTCCGCGGCGTCACCGGCGCACCGGTCCTCTTCTCCTCCACCGGTGAGGGCCTGGACGACTTCGAGCGCTTCCACGCCGACCGCATGGCCTCCCGCATCCTCGACATGGGTGACCTCCTCACCCTCATCGAGCAGGCGGAGAAGACCTTCGACCAGGCCGAAGCCGAGGACGCCGCCGCCCGCATGGCGCGCGGCGAGTTCACCCTCGACGACTTCCTCAGCCAGCTGCGCCAGATCCGCAAGATGGGCTCGATGAAGAAGCTCCTCGGCATGATGCCGGGCATGGGGCAGATGCGCGAGGCCATCGAGAACTTCGACGAGCGCGAGGTCGACCGCGTCGAGGCCATCGTCTGCTCGATGACCCCGGCCGAGCGCAAGGACCTCTCCATCCTCAACGGTTCGCGCCGCCAGCGCATCGCCAAGGGATCCGGTAACACCGTCCAGGCCGTCAACGAGCTCGTCGAGCGCTTCGAGCAGGCCAAGAAGATGATGGAGGCCATGAGCGCCTCCGGCTTCGGCGCCGGTGGCGCGGCCGGCGGCGTGCCCGGGATGGGTTCGCTGCCCGGCATGGGCAAGCGAGCCAAGGCCCGCCAGGCCCCCAAGGCCAAGAAGGGCAAGGGTGGTAAGAAGGGCAAGTCCGGCAACCCCGCGAAGGCCGCGCGCCAGGCCAAGGAGGCCGCGGCCGCCCGCGAGCAGCAGTCCTCCGCCCCCGCGGCCCCGGCCCAGCCTGCTGCGGGTTCCTCCTTCGGCATCGGTGGGGGTTCTCAGACCCCGGCCGCCGGCGGCTACGGCATCATGCCGGGTCAGGGGCAGCAGGCCGCCCCGGCGCTGCCCGCCGAGGACGAGGTCGCCGACGCGATGAACGCCCTCCCCGAGGACCTGCGTCGCCGACTTGGGCTCTGAGACCGGGTCATCTGACGCTCCACCACTGGGAGGGCTGAGCTCTCGACCCGGCGGTTCTGGCCCCGACCGGTACGGAATTCGTACCGGTCGGGGCCAGAACCGCCAGTTGGGGGAGATCGGCTGGGGGCTTCAGTCCGCCGGCTCCCAGAGGCGCAGCTCGCGGACCGCGAGGGTGACGGCGAGGATCGTGAGCGCGAGGCCCCGGAGCGGGAAGGCATCCCCCTCCAGCCACGGCCGCAGGACGAGCCAGGGTCCGTCGTCGGGGATGAGCGCGTCGACGAAGGCCCAGACGACGAAGGCGACGAGCGCCGTGCGCAGCCACCCCCACCGCTCGCTGGCTGTGCCCAGGAGGATCCCGGTCCACAGCAGGCCCGTGCCCGCGACGAGGACCTGGACGGCCTCGAGCAGGAGGTCCGAGGCGGTGACGGGCGCGTGCCACGGCCGGAGGTGGTCGATGGACCGGCCCAGCGCCCATACGACGAGGCAAAGGATGAGGACGCGCAGCGTGAGCAGAGCGGCCGCGCGCAGGCCCGTGCGGCGATTCGTACCGGCGAGGACTGCCGAGCAAAGGCGCCGGTGCACCCACAGGCCCAGGACGAGCGCCGCCGCGAGAGCGATAAGGACCATGTCGGGGGCGACGAGGGCGACGTGGTCGAGGTCGTGGTCGAGGAGTCCGCCGACGAGGGCGGCCGCAGCGACGAGAGCCACCGGTACGAGGATCCCGACGCAGGCCGGCAGGGTCATGGCGTTCGCGAGCCGGCCGGACACCGACGAGTGGCGGATCTGTGACGACCTGGGGGCACCGGCCGCCGACGGACGGGGCAGACTGAGGCCGCTCATCGTCCCGGCTCCCATCGCGTGATGAACCAGGTGAGGACGCCCGGCCCGACGAGCAACGCCCAGCCGAGGTGCGTGAGCCCCTCGCCGATCGGGATCGTGAGCAAGCCGATGCCCGGGAGCAACCACTGGAGGACGCCGAGCAGCCCCTGGTCCCCGAGGAGCGTGGGTGAACCGACGACGAGAGCCGCGAGGAGGACCAGGCTCGCCACGGTGGGATGCCCGCGCCACGTCGCTCGGGCGAGCACGCCCAGGACCTTGACCGCGAGGCAGGTGACGGCGTAGTCGAGGACCAGACCGGCGGGGCCGCCGGGCGCTGTGACGACGATGCCCGGAGTGCCCACTGCGGTCACCACGAGGATGGTCCCGGCAGGCAGCTGGAGGAGCACGAGGAGCCCGAGGCTGCCGAGCGCCGCACGCCGGACCGTGTGCCGCGAGACGCCGGCGTCGATCGCCCCTCGCAGGAGTCCCCAGCAGCCGGCGGCGCGCACGAGCCCGGCGAGCAGAGCGAGCTCCGCGAAGGCGCTCGCCGTCATCGTCACGTCCACCGCCTGGTGGGCGCGGGCGTCCAGGACGCCGTCGATCACGAGCGCGACGACCTCGATCACGAGGACGCCGAGGACGAACCACGCGCTCGTCGGGGCGAGGAGCCGGACGAGGCGGCTCGCCGTGATGGGCGCGCTGGCGCCTCGAGCGCTCGGCGTCGTGCTGGTGGGAGTGCTGTGGGTGAGAGCGCTCATCTCAGGCTCCCTTCGCGGAGTAGTGCTCGAGGACGTCGGTGAGGTCGGCCAGCGGCGCGCCGGGCGGGGTGCAGGCGGCGCGGAGGTCGTCGGCGGATCCCGCCGCGCCCACCGTCCCTCCGGTCAGGATGACGACGTCCTCGACGAGGTTCGCGATCTCCTCGACCTCGTGCGCCGCGATGACGACGGTGCCCTGCTCGGCGGCGTACTGCGCGAGCAGCGCGTCCCAGAAGCGGCGCCGCACGACGGCGTCCATGCCGAGGTGGACCTCGTCGAGGAGCAGCACGGGGGAGTGGGAGGCCAGGGCGAAGGCCGCATCGACGGCGGAGCGCTGCCCCTGTGACAGGCGCCGTGGCACGCAGTCGACGTCCACCTCGAAGAGCTCGAGGTAGCGGGCCAGGTCCCTCGAGGACCACAGGGGCCGGGTGGTGCGCCACAGTGCGATGGAGTCCGTGAGCCGGTTGTTCTCGAGCAGGCAGCGGCGCGTGCCCAGCAGCGCGACGGCGGCGCGCGGCCCTGGCTCGTCCCACACCTCCTGGCCGTCCAGGAGGACGCGGCCGGCACCCGGGCGGCGCAGCCCGGCGAGGAGGCCGAGGAGCGTCGACTTGCCGGAGCCGTTGCGGCCGAGGAGACCGGTCACGGTGCCGCCACGCAGGGTGAGGGAGACGTCGTGGAGCTCCCAGGCTGTGTGGCCGCCGAGCGGGCGACGGTAGCGGTAGCCGAGCGACTCGGCGACCAGGGCGGGCCCGGTGGACGAGCCGCCCTGGAGCCGGGTGGCGTCGAAGAGGTCGGTGCTCATGACTGCTCCTTCGCGGTCAGGGGAGGTCAGGGGTGTCGGGTGACTGGGACCGGAGGTGCTCTGCGGCCGCGGCGAGCAGCGCCTCGGCGTCGATCCCGAGGGCGAGACCGGCGTCGAGGGCGGGGCCCAGGACCTCGTCGGCGTAGGCGACACGGCGCTGTGCGACGAGGCGCTCGCGGGCGCCGTCGGCGACGAACATGCCGATGCCGCGCTGCTTGACGACGAGGCCCTCGTCGACGAGGAGGGCGACGGCCTTGTTCGCGGTGGCCGGGTTGATCCGGTAGCGGGTGGCGTACTCGGTGGTGGAGGTGAGGCGGTCGCCGTCGTCGAGGACGCCGGTGACGATCTGGTCGCGGACCTCGTCGGCGATCTGGAGGTAGATCGGGGTCGCGTCGTCGAAACTGCGGGCCACGGTGCACCTCCTGGCGTGCGTCCTGCGCGGCCGGGCCGGCTCCGCAGACGGGGTTAGTTACTCGACTAATGAACCACTTAACCTCTCGGCCGTCAAGCGCCTCCTGTGAGCGATCTCGCGGCCTCCTCCGCGTCACTCGCCCGTCATCCGGTGGCCAGGCGCCAGCGCCGTCTGGCAGAATCGCCTGCTGTACTCGGACGAGCGAGGGCCCCTCTCCCCGACCCCGTCCTAGTCTCGGCACCCGCCGGACACCGTTGCTTGACCCCACCGGGGGCCGGCGCGCGCCAAACCATCAGAACCAGGAGTTCACACAAGTGGCAGTCAAGATTCGCCTCAAGCGCATGGGCAAGAAGTTCGCGCCCTTCTACCGCGTCGTCGTCCTCGACGGTCGCAAGAAGCGCGACGGCCGTGTCATCGAGGAGATCGGCGTCTACGACCCGATGCAGGAGCCCTCGCTCATCCGCATCGACTCGGAGCGCGTGAAGTACTGGCTCGGAGTCGGCGCCCAGCCCTCCGACACGGTCTTCAACCTGCTCAAGATCACCGGCGACTACCAGTCCTTCAAGGGCATCAAGGGCGCCGAGGGCACGCAGAAGTTCCGCGACCCCGAGGCCGAGGCCGCCGCCAAGGCCGACCGCATCAAGGCCCTCGCCGACGACGCTGAGAAGCGCAAGGCCGCCGCCGCGGAGGACAAGGCCAAGGCCGAGAAGGAGGCCGCTGAGGCCGCCGCCGCCGAGGCCAAGGCCGCTGAGGAGGCCGCCTCCGAGGAGACCGCCGAGGCTCCGGCCGAGGAGGCCTGATCATGCTGGCCGACGCTCTCGAGCACCTCGTGCGGGGCATCGTCGACAACCCCGACGACGTCACCGTCACCTCCCGGTCGCTGCGCCGCGGCGACCTGCTCGAGGTTCGGGTCAACCCCGAGGACCTCGGTCGCGTCATCGGTCGCTCCGGCCGCACCGCCCGCGCCCTGCGCACGGTCGTCGGAGCACTCGCCGCCTCCCCGGTCCGCGTCGACGTCGTCGACACCGACCGCCGGTGAGCAGCTGATCGCCAGATCGCAGCAGTCAACCGACTGAGCCGTCGCCCGGCTCCCCGTCACGGGGAGCCGGGCGACGCGCGTTCCCGGGCGGGCGCCGTCGGGGCGCCGGGCCCATGCCCCATTCGGCCCACCGTCGGTGCGAGGAAGCGCTCACCCGCGCGCCCGGGGCTCCCGGCCCGCCACGGTAGGTTGGTTCCGTGCTCCTCACCGTCGCCGTCATCGGCCCCGCCCACGCCCTCAAGGGCGAGGTCCGCCTCGAGATCCGCACCGACGACCCCGACGGGCGCCTCGCCCCCGGCACCGTCCTGCCGACCGAGCCCGCCGAGCGAGGCCCCCTCACCGTCTCCCGCCTCCGCTTCGACGGCCAGCGCTGGTTCGCCGCCTTCGAGGAGGCCCCCGACCGCACGGCCGCCGAGGCCCTGCGCGGCACCGCCCTCCTCGTCGACACCGACTCCGAGGAGGGCGACGACGAGGACGAGGAGTCCTGGTACCTCCACGAGCTCGTCGGCCTCACCGCCGTCCTCGCCCGCGACGGCGCCGGAGCCGAGGGCACTGCGGCCGCGACTGTCCTCGGTGAGGTCGTCGACCTCGAGGAGGGCGTCGCCCAGGACCGCCTCGTCGTCCGCACCCCCGACGGCGAGGAGATCGCCGTCCCCTTCGTCGAGGAGATCGTCCCCGAGATCGACGCCGAGGCCGGCACCGTCGTCATCGACCCGCCCGGCGGGCTCTTCCCCGGCCTCGGCGAGGCCGAGGAGGTGCGCGAGTGACCGCGTCCACCGCCGCCCCGGCCCGCGCGAGCCGCCCCGACCCCCTGCGCCTCGACGTCGTCACCATCTTCCCGGACTACCTGCGCGTCCTGGACCTCTCCCTCATCGGGAAGGCCACCGCCGACGGCCTCATCGACCTGCGCGTCCACGACCTGCGCGACTGGACCCACGACCGCCACCGCACCGTCGACGACACCCCGCTCGGCGGGGGAGCGGGCATGGTCATGAAGCCCGACGTGTGGGGCGAGGCCCTCGACGAGGTCCTCGACCTGCCCGCCGACGCCGCCGAGGCCCGCGCCGCCCTCGACCGACGCGCCGGCCATCCCGTGCTGATCGTCCCCACCCCCTCCGGGCGGGTCTTCACCCAGCGCGTCGCCGAGCGCCTCGCCGGCGCCTCCCAGATCGCCTTCGCGTGCGGCCGCTACGAGGGCATCGACGACCGCGTCGCCCACCACTACCGCGACGCCGGCGTCGAGGTCCTCGAGCTGTCCATCGGCGACTACGTCCTCAACGGCGGCGAGGTCGCCTCCCTCGTCATGATCGAGGCCGTCGCCCGCCTGCGGCCGGGCGTCCTCGGCAACCCCGAGTCCGTCGTCGAGGAGTCCCACTCCACCGAGGGGCTTCTCGAGCACCCCGCCTACACGCGCCCCATCGCCTGGCGCGGCCTCGACGTCACCGACCTCGCTCCGGGCCTCACCGGCGGCGACCACGGCGCCGTCGCCCGCACCCGCCGCGACGAGGCCATCGCACGCACCGCCGCCCGACGTCCCGACATGATCGAGGCCCTCGACCCCGCCGGCCTCGACGCCGCCGACCGCGCCGCCCTCGCCCGGGGCGGCTGGGCCCTGCCCGCCGGCGCCGAGCGCCCCGTGGAGCTCGTTCTTCGACCCGCCCTCCCCGAGGACGCCGACGCCGTCGCGGCGCTCGCCGCCCGGACCTTCCCCGACGCCTGCCCGCCCTTCCTCACCGACGAGCAGATCGCCGCCCACGTCGCCGCCAACCTCACCCCGGAGCGCTTCGCCGCCTGGATCGCCGATCCGCGCGTCGTCGTCACGGTCGCCGAGCTGCCGGGCGGTCTGCCCGCCGGACCGGACGGCGAGGCCGTCGTCGCCGGCGAGCTCGTCGGCTACAGCGCCGTCGTCGCCGAGGTCCCCGACGCCGACGGCGCCCTGCCCGTCGGCCTGGACGAGCGCCCCGACGCCGTCGCCGTCCCCGCCGGGGCCGACGACGCCCCCGGCCTCGCCGCCGAGCTGTCCAAGGTCTACGTCGACTCCCGCCTGCGCTGCTCCGGCGTCGCCGCCGCCCTCCTCGCCGAGGCCGCCTGCGACGCCGAGGTCCTCGGCGTCACCGCCCTCTGGCTCGGCACCCACGAGGGCAACAAGCGCGCCCAGAAGGCCTACCGCCGCGCCGGCTTCCGCAAGCGCGGCACCCGCAGCTACCTCGTCGGCGGCAGGCGCTGCCGCGACGTCGTCATGGTCCTCGATCCGAGGGAGCGCCGGTGAGGGCCCGCGAGGCGAGCGCCGCCGACCGCGCCGCCCACGCCCGCGACGAGTCCCAGGAACCCGTCGGTCGCCACCGCTTCCACCTGCTCGGCGTCGTCATCGGCGTCCTCGTCCTCACGGCCCTCATCCGGACCTTCGTCGTCCAGACCTACGTCATCCCCTCGGGCTCCATGGAGGACACCCTCCTCGAGGGGGACCGCGTCGCCGTCACCATGTACGACTCGACCGACATCCACCGCGGCGACGTCATCGTCTTCCGAGACCCCGACAACTGGCTCTCCGTCACCGACCCGACCGGCTGGCGCGGCGCCCTCCAGGACGTCCTCATCGCCATCCGCATCCTCCCCGAGGACGCCGGCCACCACCTCATCAAGCGCGTCATCGGCATGCCCGGGGACCACGTCGTCTCCGACGGGAACGGCTCGCTCACGGTCAACGGCGTCGCCCTCGACGAGAGCTACGTCAAGGACGGCCGCTCCGCCTCGGACATCGCCTTCGACGTCACCGTCCCCGACGGCTGCGTCTGGGTCATGGGGGACAACCGCTCCAACTCGGCCGACTCCCGCTACCACCAGAACGACTCCCACGGCGGCGCCGTGCCGTTGAGCGACGTCGTCGGGGTCGCCAAGGAGATCGTCTGGCCCCTGAGCAGGATCTCCGGCCTCGAGTCCGGTGAGTCCGCCTTCGCTGACGTCCCCAGCGCCACCGCCACGAGCGGCTCCGGCGGCGCGGCGCCCTCCGAGGCCACGACCGCCGCGACCCTCGCCGGCGCACCGGCCCCGACCGCTGGGACCGAGTCCGTCGACCCGGCCGTCGCCCTCCCGGAGGGCCTGCGTCGCCTCTCGCCGGCCGCATGAGCGGCTGACGCCCCGAGCCGGGCGGGCAGGGGCGCCTCGCGCACGGCGTGAGGTCGCGCACTCCTGCCCCATGGGCGCTGAGCGCGGCGGCGGCCCTGTGGCAGACTGGTGCGGCCCACGGGCCTCGGACCGCCACTGCCACTGGGGAGGCGGCCCAACCGACGGATCCGCGGGCGGCATGATCCGGCGCAGCCTCCGCCTCCACGCCCCGGCGCGGACGGGCGCGGCGCCGCCTACCAAGCGCTTCTGACCAGTGGCAGCTGCGTGGAGAGAACAATGAGCAACCTGATCGACGAGATCAACGCCGCGTCCCTGCGCGACGACGTCCCGGCCTTCCGCCCCGGCGACACCCTCAAGGTCCACGTCCGCGTGGTCGAGGGCAACCGCGAGCGCGTCCAGGTCTTCCAGGGCGTCGTCATCGCCCGCCAGGGCGCCGGCCTGTCCGAGACCTTCACGGTCCGCAAGGTCTCCTTCGGCGTCGGTGTCGAGCGCACCTTCCCGGTCCACACGCCCACGATCGAGAAGATCGAGGTCGTCACCCGCGGTGACGTGCGTCGCGCCAAGCTGTACTACCTGCGCGACCTGCGCGGCAAGGCCGCCAAGATCAAGGAGCGTCGCGAGGACTGAGCGCACGCGCTCTGCGGCCGCCCCGACCGGGACGGCCACCTCGACGCCTCGACGTCACTCCACGGCGCCCAGGACCCCAGCGGTCCAGGGCGCCGTCGCGTGCTCCCTGCGGCGCGGCGGCCGGCCACCCGTGTCAAGGCCCGCCTCCGGTGAGGCGCACCGCGCTGACACGACGGCCCGACCGGGCTCCGGGCGGGTACTGTCGCCGACGACGGAGAGGGGGAGCGATGAGCACTGCCGACCGCCCGCGCGCGGGCGCCGACGGCGGCGATGACGCCGCTCCCGCCCGCGTCCCCGAGCCCGCGCCGGACCAGGCGATCGGGGCCTTCGAGGACGAGCCCCTCTCCGAGATCGTCGCGCTGCGCCGCGCGCCCGTCGAGGACGCCGACCTCGCCCTCATCAGTCCCTACCACGAGGACCCCGAGGTCCCCGAGGAGCCCGCCCTCGGGCGCACGGGGACGGGCGACGCGCACGTGCCGCTGCCCGACGACCTAGTCGACGACCCCGCCGATCCCGTGCTGGACGAGGTGCTCGTCCCGACCCCTCGCACCGACTCGGCCACCACCGGCGTCGGTCCTGCCACCCCCGCCGTCGTCGAGCCGGTCACGGCGCCGGCGCCCGTCCGCGAGAGCGCGATGACGGGCGAGGTCCCCGTCGTCGTCCCCGCCTCAGCGGGCGCGACGTCGGCCGGTGATCCCGCCGGGGCCGCGGCGTCCGCCGAGGCCCCCACGCCCGTCGTCGAGGAGAGCACCGCCGAGCCTGGCCTCGCCGCCCCCACGGACATCGACGCCGCCGGGCCGGTGAGCGAGGAGGGCGAGGAGCTGCTGCGCGTCGCCGAGACCCCGGACGTCGCCGTCCCCGTCGCGCCCGTCCGCCTGCCCCCGTCCTACCCGCCGGTCCACCGCCCCGAGCCGCTGCCCGTCCCGGCGCGGGCCGGCGAGGCACCGACAGCCGAGCGCGAGCCGCGCCGCTGGGGCGGCACGATCGGCGTCGTCCTCGTCGTCGTCCTCATCTCCGCGCTGCTCAAGACCTTCGTCGTCCAGACCTTCACCATCCCCTCCTCCTCCATGGAGACCACCCTCATGACGGGGGACCGCGTCGCCGTGAGCGTCTGGGACGCCGACGACGTGCAAAGAGGTGACATCGTCGTCTTCAAGGACCCCGACCACTGGCTCGACGTCGAGGACCCCACCGGCTTCCGCGGCTTCGTCCAGGACGCCCTCATCCTCATCCACCTCCTGCCCGAGGACTCCGGCCACCACCTCATCAAGCGCGTCATCGGCACCGCCGGCGACCACGTCGTCTCCGACGGCAGGGGCCGGATCACCGTCAACGGCGTCGCCGTTGACGAGACCTACGTCGAGAAGGGCGAGCTGCCCTCCGAGGTCGCCTTCGACGTCACCGTCCCCGACGGCTACCTGTGGGTCATGGGGGACAACCGCGCCAACTCCGCCGACTCCCGCTACCACCAGAACGACTCCCATCAGGGCTTCGTCCCGGTCGAGGACGTCGTCGGCGTCGCCCGCGACGTCATCTGGCCCGTCACGCAGTGGGCCGACGTCGACGACGGCACGAAGGTCTTCGACGACGTCCCGGCCCCCACCGGCAAGGCGCCCAGCCTCGCCACCCCGGCCGCGGAGGACGGCGCGTGAGCCCCGCCCGGATCCGCCCCGACCGCCTCGTCGAGACCGCGCTCCTCGACACCTACGAGCTCGTCGGCGGCATGGACGAGGTCGGTCGGGGGTCGCTCGCCGGCCCGGTGAGCGTCGGCCTCGCCGTCGTCTCCCGCGGTACGGCCGATGCCTTCCCGGAGGGACTGGCCGACTCCAAGCAGCTCACCCCGCGCCGCCGCAAGGCCCTCGTCGAGCCCTGCCGGGACTGGGTCCTCGACTCCGCCGTCGCCCACGCGAGCCCCGCCGAGATCGACGCCCTCGGCATCCTCGGAGCGCTGCGCCTCGCGGGACGCCGGGCGCTCGCCCAGGGCGCCTCCCGCGGGCACGCCCCCGGCGTCGTCATCCTCGACGGCTCCGCCGACTGGCTCACCGAGCCCGAGACCGACCTCCTCTCCGGCCTCGGCTCGCCCGCCGCCGAGCCCGTCACCGAGGGCCTCCTCTCCGGCGGCGTCCTGGCCGGTCCGGTGACCCCGCCCGTGCGCTTGGAGGTCAAGGGCGACGCCCGCTGCGCCGTCGTCGCGGCCGCCTCCGTCCTGGCGAAGGTCGAGCGCGACGCCCTCATGACCGCCCTGCCCGACCCCGGCTACGGCTGGGCCGGGAACAAGGGCTACGCCTCCGCCGCCCACGTCGACGGCCTCGCCCGCCTCGGGGCCTCCGACCAGCACCGCCGCTCCTGGCGCCTGCCCGGCCTCGACCGGTTCACCGCGGGCTGAGAGGCGCCGACAGGCCGCGGCACGGGTTTCGCGCCCGGGCGGGCCGCGGGCATGATGGCTCGGTGAGCGCTGAAGACCTGGAGTCATACGAGAACGACCTCGAGCTCGACCTCTATCGCGAGTACCGCGACGTGGTCTCGCTCTTCTCCTACGTCGTGGAGACCGAGCGGCGCTTCTACCTGGCCAACGCCGTCGACGTGCAGGTGCGCACCAACGGCGGGGAGGTCTTCTTCGAGCTCACCCTCGAGGACGCCTGGGTCTGGGACATCTACCGCGCCAGCCGCTTCGTCAAGTCCGTCCACGTCGTCACCTTCAAGGACGTCAACGTCGAGGAGCTCACCAAGCCCGAGATGGACATCCCGTCCTGACGACGGCGGGGCGTCCGCCGGGCGGGTGACCGCCCGGCGGCCCGGGCCCCACAAGCGACTGCCCTGACGGGCTCCTCCACAGCGCCGGCGCACCGCCCAGTGCGCGGAGGCCCCGGACGCGCAGGCTCATCGCGGAGGTGATCCGCGTGAGCCCACGCACCCGAACCAGCACTGAGCCCCTGCCCCGGCCCGCCGCCGGACGGGCACCGGAACCGAGCCCCGACGCCGCGACCGAGCGACGCCGCGAGGCCGCCCGCCGACGGCGCGAGACCGGACGAGCGGGCGAGGAGCTCGCCGCCCGCTACCTCACCGACGCCGGCTGGACCGTCCTCGACCGCAACTGGCGCCCCGGCGGAGGCCTGCGCGGCGAGCTCGACCTCGTCGCCCTCGAGCCGCCCGAGCACGGGGGCGGCATGACTCTCGTCGCCGTCGAGGTCAAGACCCGCACCTCGACCGCCATGGGTGAGCCCGCCGAGGCCGTCGGCCCCGCCAAGCTCGCCCGGCTGCGCGCGCTCGCCGTCGCCTGGGCCGTCGACCACGAGGTCCTGCGCACCCCCGTGCGCGTCGACGTCGTCTCCGTCCTCGCACCGCCCGGACGCACGCCCCTCGTCCGCCACCACCGCGGGGTCGGACTCTGATGGGCCTCGCCGGCGCCCTCGCCGTCACCCTCACGGGCCTGACCGGCCACCTCGTCGAGGTCGAGGCACACTCCTCGGCCGGGCTGCCCGGCTTCACCCTCGTCGGCCTGCCCGACGCCGCCGTGCGCGAGTCCCGCGAACGCGTCCGCGCCGCCCTGTCCACCTGCGGGGTCGCCTGGGGCGAGCGCCGGGTCACCGTCAACCTCTCCCCGGCGGACCTGCCCAAGACCGGCACCGGCTTCGACGCCGCGCTCGCGCTCGCGGTCCTCGGAGCCCGGGGGGACCTCCCGCGCCGTGGGGTCGAGGCGCTCGGAAGGACGGTCCTCATCGGCGAGCTCGGTCTCGACGGCAGCCTCCATCCCGTCCGCGGGATCCTGCCCGCCGTCCGTGCCGCCGTCGAGGCCGGGGTCAGTGACGTCGTCGTCGCGGCCGCCGCCGTCCCCGAGGCCTCCCTCGTCCCCGGAGCCAGGGTCACCGGCGCGGCCCACCTCGCCGAGGTCATCGAGGGGCTCGGTGGGAAGGTCCCGAGCGCCGTCACCGAGCTGGCGCGGCGCGCCCGCGGCCGCGCGGCCGATGCCGCGTCGCGGCCGCCCGACGGCGCCGAGCCCCGCCGGGTGCCGGACCTCGCCGACGTCGTCGGCCAGGACGAGGCCCGCCACGCCCTCGAGGTCGCCGCCGCCGGCGGGCACCACCTGCTCCTCGTCGGACCGCCGGGCGCCGGCAAGACGATGCTCGCCGAGCGCCTGCCCTCGATCCTGCCTCCGCTCGAACCCGAGGACGCCGTCACCGTCACCTCCCTGCACTCGGTGGCCGGACTCTTCCGCGCCGAGACCGGGCTGCTCACCGTGCCGCCGCTGCGCAGCCCCCACCACACCGCGACCCGCGCCGCCGTCGTCGGCGGGGGATCGGGGACGCCGCGGCCCGGTGACGTCTCGCTGGCGCACCGCGGCGTGCTCCTGCTCGACGAGGCGCCGGAGTTCCCCGCCGGCGTCCTCGACTGCCTGCGCCAGCCCCTCGAGTCCGGCCGGGTCACCATCGACCGCGCCGGAGGACGCGCCACCTACCCCGCCGCCTTCCAGCTCGTCCTCGCCGCCAACCCCTGCCCCTGCGGCAAGGCGGGAGGCCGGGGCCTGGAGTGCACCTGCACGTCCCTGCAGCGGCGGCGGTACTTCTCCAGGCTCTCCGGCCCGCTGCTGGACCGCGTCGACATCCAGGTCGAGGTCGGTCCCGTGTCCGCCGCGGACCTCGCCGACGGTGCGCGCGGTGAGCCGAGCGCCGTCGTGGCCGGGCGCGTCGCGGAGGCTCGCGATCGCGCCGCCCGGCACCTGGCGGAGACGCCCTGGCGGCTCATGAGCGAGGTCCCCGGGTCCTGGATCCGCTCGGCAGCTTCGGGCACGGACCCGGCGCTCGTCGGACGGCTCATGGGAGCCCTCGACCGCGGCGACCTCTCCCTGCGGGGCGTCGACCGCGTGCTCCGCCTCGCCTGGACCCTCGCCTTCCTCGCGGGACACGACGCACCCGCGCCCACCGACCTCGGGGCCGCCCTGGCCCTTCGCACGAGAGGAGCACGCCCGTGACGACGACAGGAACGAGCACCGCCGAGGCCGGAGCCGCCGCCACGGGCCCGCGAGCCGGCGCGGACCGCCTGCGCCGGCTCCTCGAGGCCGAGAGGGCCGACCTCCTGCGCGCCTCCTGGTCCCGGCTCACCGAGCCCGCCGACCGCGCCGCCACCGCCCTCGTGACCGCCCTCGGCCCCGAGGAGGCCACCCGCTGGTTCCTCGAGGACGCCCTCGACGCCGACGGCGAGCCCCGCTCGGCTCCCCGACCGCCCCTGCGCCCGCGCGGCGACGCCTCAGCCGCCTCCGTCTGGTGGGCGCGGGCGGCCGGACGCTGGGCGCCCCGACTCGACGGGCTCGACGTACGCCGGGAGATCGAGGTCCTCGAGCGCCTCGGCGGCACGCTCCTCGTCCCCGGGGACGAGGCCTGGCCCGAGGGACTCGACGAGCTCGAGCACCCGCCGCACTGCCTGTGGGTGCGGGGCGACCCCCGAGCGCTCACCGGGGGCTCGGGTGCCGGCGCTCCGCAGGCCGGACGCGCGACCGGGTCCGGGCCGCTCCTCGCCGTCGTCGGCGCCCGCGACGCGAGCCCCTACGGCGAGCGCGTCGCCTCCACCGTGGCCCGCGAGCTCGTCGAGCACGGCGCCGCCGTCGTCTCTGGCGGGGCCTTCGGCATCGACGCGGCCGCCCACCGCGGCGCCCTCGCGGCCTCGACCGCGCCGGGCCCCGCCGGGGGAGCGGCGACGACGCTCGCCGTCTCCGCCGGGGGAGTGGACCGCCTCTACCCCGCCGGCAACGCCGACCTCCTCCGCGCCGTCATCGCGGCCGGCGCGCTCGTCGCCGAGGTCCCGCCCGGCAGCCAGCCCGCCCGGCACCGCTTCCTCACCCGCAACCGCCTCATCGCCGCGCTCGCGGGCGCCACCGTCGTCGTCGAGGCCGCCTGGCGCTCCGGCGCCCTGTCCACCGCCCGGCACGCCCGCGACCTCGGACGGCCGCTCGGCGCCGTGCCCGGGCCCGTCACCTCCATGGGCTCCGTGGGATGCCACCGCCTCCTGCGTGAGGGCGCCGTCTGCGTCACCGACGCCGCCGAGGCCCTCGAGCTCGTCCTCCCGCTCGGCGCCACCGACCCTGACGCCCTCAAGGCCGCCGACCCCGTCAACGCGGGCACCGGCCTCCTCGACGGGCTCGACGGCGACTCCGCAGCGGTCCTCGACGCCCTGCCCGCCAGGGGCTCCGCCACGCCCGAGTCCCTCGCCCGAGCCGCCGGCCTGTCCGTCCGCGGGACGACCGCCGCCCTCGGCCTCCTCGAGCTCGCGGGCCGGGCTCGCACGGAAGGCGGCCGCTGGAGGCGCGCGTAGCCTGGGCGCATGACGGAGCGGAACGAGCGGGACGGCGCAGGCGCTGCCGGTGCGGCCGGGCGACCTGGCACGCGGGGCGAGCTCCTCGACGCCTGGTTCCGCCACCTCTCCCTCCAGCGCGGGCTCTCCGAGCACACCGTGCGCGCCTACTGCGGCGACCTCGAGGACCTCCTCACCTTCCTCGGTGTGGGCCCGGGTGAGACCGAGCCCGTCGGCGGAGCCCTCGCGAGCCTCGACCTCGCCGACCTGCGCGCCTGGCTCGCCGAGCTCGCCGCCTCCGGCCACTCCCGCGCCACCGTCGCCCGCCGCGCCGCCGCCTGCCGCACCTTCTCCACCTGGGCGGACCGCTCCGGGCTCCTCGCCTCCGACGTCGGCGCCCGCCTGCGCTCGCCGCGCGCCGACAACCGCCTGCCCTCCGTCCTCACCCGTGAGCAGGCCGAGCGGCTCCTCGCCGTCGCGGCCGAGCGGGCCGAGCGCGGCGCCGGGACCGCGGACGGCGGCGACGACCAGCGCGAGCCGGGTGATGACACGCCCGCGGCTCGGGCCCGCGTGCACGCCCTCGCCGTGCGCGACCGCGCCCTCCTCGAGCTCCTCTACGCCACAGGCGTGCGCGTCTCCGAGCTCTGCGGCCTCGACGTCAGCGACCTCGACCGCACCAACCGCACCCTCCGCGTCCTCGGGAAGGGCGACAAGGAGCGCACCGTCCCCTACGGGACGCCCGCCGCGCGCGCCGTCGACGCCTGGCTCGCCGAGCGCTCCGCGCTCGCGGCCCGCGACGCCGGGGGAGCGCTGCTGCTCGGGGCGCGCGGACGGCGCATCGACCCGCGGGCCGTGCGCGACGTCGTGCACCGCGCCGCCGCGGCCGCCGACGTCCCGGACCTCGGCCCCCACGGCCTGCGCCACTCGGCCGCGACCCACGTCCTGTCCGGCGGCGCGGACCTGCGCAGCGTCCAGGAGCTCCTCGGGCACTCCTCGCTCGCGACCACCCAGCGCTACACTCACGTCTCCGCCGAGCGGTTGCGCAGCGTCTACGAGCAGGCCTTCCCCCGCGCCTGAGACGCGCGACGCCCGCGGCGCACCGCCTCAGCCCCTGCCACCGACCGGCTTGAGCCGGATGACCGGGGGCGAGATGAGGCGCAACGGGTTGACGTACTCCTTCGGCCCCGTGCGCGCGCCCCAGTGCAGCGCGTCGGCGCCGTCCGCGCGGTGACCGGCCACCAGGGTGCCGATGGTCTGTCCCCGCGTGACGGCGTCGCCGGCGGAGACGCTCGCCTCGACCGGCTCGTAGGTGGTGCGGATCCCGTCCGCGTGGTCGATGGAGACGACCGGCCTCCCGGCGACGGTGCCCGCGAAGGCGACGGTGCCGTCTGCCGCGGCGAGCACGGGTGAGCCGGCCGCGAGCGAGAGGTCGACGCCCCGGTGGCCGGTGCCCCAGCGCACGGCGGGCGGGTCGAAGTCCTCCAGGACGACGCCGAGCGCGCCCGTCGGCCAGCCGTACTCGCCTCGCGGGACCGGGGACTCGACCGCTGCCGGGGCGGCGACCGCGGCCGCCGCCCGGGGCGCCGTCGGCTGCCCGGAGACCGCGGGGGCCGCGGGGCTCAGCAGCAGCCCCGCCACGGACACGAGGCCCGCGGCCGCGGGGAGGAGGCGACGCCGTCGTCGCCGGAACGCACCGGCGACGCGTCCCCGGGCGGTACGGGAGCCGTGGGGCGAGTGGTCGGGGAACGGGGGAGTGCCTGCGACTGCGCTGCTCATGCCCCGAGCGTGACGGCCCGCCGCTCGACCCCGCCGCTCCGTCTCCGAGCCCTGGGGACCGGGTCCTCACGACCGGCCCCTGTGGAGCCCGGCTCGAGGTTGTCGGACCGGCCGGACCCGCCGGACGCGCCGGTACCGCTGCGCCCGGACTCGCGGCAGCACCGGCACGTGACGGGCACGACACCGCGAGAGGCCCGGAAGGACGCGGATCCCCGGAGGTGTCGCTGCCTCGCTGTGGTAGCCTCGCCCGCGCAGTCGTCTGAGGTTCGTCCCCCGGACTCGTCCGGATCGGACCGCAACGGCTGACTTCGCGTGCCCGTACCCGGCGCCCGAGCGGCCCTGTCCGCCCCGAGCCCGGGAGTCCTTTCGGACCCGCGGCCGAGGTCCCGCCACCCCTCACCCGAGGACGGCGGGCGGCCGTGAGTCGCGGGCACCAGGCCCCATCGCGGGCGGTCCTCCCGGACCGGCCGACGAGCCGCGGCCCGTCCCGAGCGGGTCCTCCGGTCAACGGGGATCAACCACCACAACCCGGGACGCCGTCGCACCAGCGGCGGGCACCGTCCCCTGATGAACTGCGCGCCGGGCAACCTCCCGGTCGCGCGCGAAAGGACCGTCATGGCGATCGTCACCATGCGTCAGCTCCTCGAGTCCGGCGTCCACTTCGGCCACCAGACCCGCCGTTGGAACCCGAAGATGAAGCGCTTCATCCTCACCGAGCGCAACGGCATCTACGTCATCGACCTCCAGCAGTCGGTCGACGGCATCAACACCGCCTACGACTTCGTCAAGGAGACCGTCGCCCGCGGCGGCAACATCCTCTTCGTCGGCACCAAGAAGCAGGCCCAGGCCGCCGTGGCCGAGCAGGCCCAGCGCGTCGGCATGCCCTACGTCAACCAGCGCTGGCTCGGCGGCATGCTCACCAACTTCTCCACCGTGCGCGCCCGCCTGGACCGCATGAAGGAGCTCGAGCAGATCGACTTCGACGACGTGGCCTCCTCCGGTCACACGAAGAAGGAGCTGCTCATGATGCGCCGCGAGAAGGACAAGCTGCAGAAGACCCTCGGCGGCATCCGCGACATGTCCAAGCTCCCGGCCGCCATCTGGGTCGTCGACACCAAGAAGGAGCACCTGGCCATCGCCGAGGCCCAGAAGCTGGGCATCCCGGTCGTCGCCATCCTCGACACCAACTGCGACCCCGACGAGGTCACCTACGGCATCCCGGGCAACGACGACGCCATCCGCGCCGTCACGCTGCTCACCCGCGTCGTCGCCGACGCCGCCGCCGAGGGCCTCCTCGCCCGCTCCGGCGGCAAGGCCCGCACCGGTGAGGAGGCCGACGCCGGCACCGCCGACGCCGAGCCCCTGCCCGAGTGGGAGGCCCAGCTCCTCGCCGGCGCCGAGTCCACCGAGGCCCCCGCCGAGGCCGCTGCCGAGGAGGCCGCCCCGGCCGCCGACGCCGAGCAGCCCTCCGAGCAGGCCTGAGTCCCCTCCAGCACCCGACACCAGCTTCCAAGGAGACATTCCATGGCGAACTACACCACCGCTGACATCAAGGCGCTGCGCGAGAAGACCGGCGCCGGCATGCTCGACGTCAAGAAGGCCCTCGACGAGGCCAACGGCGACGCCGAGAAGGCCATCGAGATCATCCGCGTCAAGGGCCTCAAGGGCATCGCCAAGCGCGAGGGCCGCTCGGCCTCCGCCGGCCTCATCGCCGCCAAGGTCGTCGACTCCGTCGAGGGCCAGACCGGCGTCCTCGTCGAGATCAACGCCGAGACCGACTTCGTCGCCAAGAACGAGAAGTTCATCGAGTTCTCGGACAAGGTCCTCGCGGCCGCCGTCGAGTCCGGCGCCGAGGACGTCGAGGCCCTCAACGAGGTGTCCGTCGACGGCCAGAGCGTCAAGGAGCTCACCGACGGCATGCAGGCCGTCATCGGCGAGAAGATCGTCGTCCGCCGCGTCGGCCGCCTCTCGGCCCCCGCCGTCGAGCTCTACCTGCACCGCACCAACCCCGACCTGCCCGCCCAGGTCGCCGTCCTCGTGGGCACCGACGCCAAGGGCGCCGAGGCCGCGCACGACATCGCGATGCACGTCGCCGCCTACTCCCCGCTCTACCTCACCCGCGAGGACGTCCCCGAGGACGTCGTCGCCAAGGAGCGTCAGATCGCCGAGGAGACCACCCGCGCCGAGGGCAAGCCCGAGAAGGCCATCCCGAAGATCGTCGAGGGTCGTCTCGGCGGCTACTTCAAGGAGAACTGCCTCGTCGAGCAGGCCTTCGCCAAGGACCCCAAGACCACGGTCGGCAAGGTCATCGAGGCCACCGGCGGCGAGATCACCGGCTTCCTCCGCTTCCGCGTCGGCGCCTGATCGCACCGCCCCCCTGTGGACCGCCCGGCACCGCCGGACGACCCGCAGACCTCCCGGGACCCCCGCGAGCCACGGCTCGCGGGGGTCCCGCGCGTCCCGCCCGCTACGGTGCCCCATGAGCAGCCCCCGGCCGGACGACGCCCGTGCGCAGAGGAACCGTCCGCTCGGACTCGATGAGCCGCCCTTCTCCCTGGCCCGAGGAGCGGTGCCCGCCCAGGACGTCCTGACGATGACCCGCACGAGCGACCAGACCGCGCTCGTCCCCCTCGGGGTCGCCTTCGGCCTCGGCGCCCTCCTCCTGGCCGCCGTCCTCTCCGACGGCGCGCAGCCGGACGACCTGCTCGCCCTGCCCGTCCTCGCGCTCGTCACCTGGATCGCGCACCTGCTCGCCCGCGGCTGGGCGCGCGCCCGCCGGGCGACCGCCGACGCTGACGGGCTGCGCCTCGGCCGGCGCCGCGCGCCGTGGCCCGCGGACGCCGCGGGCTTCGCCGTCACCGAGCGGGAGGTGCCCGACGAGTCCAGCCCCACCAACGACCTCGTCCTGCGCGTCTGCGTCGTCGACGGCGACGGGCGGCCCCTCGAGATCGCGCCGCTGCGCGTGCGCTCCACCACCGACGAGCGGGCCGCCGCGAGCGCCCGCTCGCTCATGACCCGTCAGGTCGCGGCGCTGCGCGACTTCGCTGTCCAGCGCGGCTTCGTCCCGCGCTCCGCACCCCGCGACGACGGAGCCGGACGACGGCCCTGATGGTGCCCCCGGGCGCGTCCCCGGCCGGGCCCCGGACAGGACCGCGGAGGCCTGCCCCCGACGGCCCCGGCCACGGCCCGACCGAGAACCGGGTAGGCTCCACCGGAGGTGCGCGTCCGCGTGCCCCGAGGGCCCCGCACTGGGGCGTGAGACCCAGGAGAGAGCAGCGATGACCGCCGAGCCCGAGACCGCCACCACCACCAGGCCGCGCCGCGTCCTGCTCAAGCTCTCGGGTGAGGTCTTCGGCGGCGGGAAGGTCGGCGTCGACGCCGACGTCGTCTCCGACGCCGCCCGCCAGATCGCCGAGGCCGTCCGCCAGGGCGTCCAGGTCGCCGTCGTCGTCGGCGGAGGCAACTTCTTCCGCGGGGCGGACCTGTCCACCCGCGGCATGGACCGCGCCCGCGCCGACTACATGGGCATGCTCGGCACCGTCATGAACGCCCTCGCCCTCCAGGACTTCATCGAGAAGGCCGGCGTGCCGGCCCGCGTCCAGTCCGCCATCGCGATGACCCAGGTCGCCGAGCCCTACATCCCGCTGCGGGCCATCCGCCACATGGAGAAGGGCCGCGTCGTCGTCTTCGGCGCCGGCGCCGGACTGCCCTACTTCTCCACCGACACCGTCTCCGCCCAGCGCGCCCTCGAGACCCACTGCGACGAGCTCCTCGTCGGCAAGAACGGCGTCGACGGCGTCTACACCGCCGACCCGCGCAAGGACCCCTCCGCCGAGCTCCTCGAGACCCTCACCTACGAGCGCGCCCTCAACGACGGCCTCCAGGTCCTCGACGCCTCCGCCTTCGCCATGAGCCGCGACAACGGCCTGTCCATGCGAGTCTTCGGCATGGGCGAGCCCGGCAACATCACCCGCGCCCTCCTGGGCGAGAAGATCGGCACCCTCGTCACCCGCGACTGATATGTAGGGGTTTCCTGTCAAGTGGCAGGGTGAAGAGGGGGCATCCACTGGCCGGTGGGTGCCCCCTCTTCGGCGTTGGCCGGTGGGGTGGGGGTGGCGTGTCTGGTGTCGACGCGTGGTCAGTCTGATATGCGCGGGTCTGTGTGCCGCATGACGCTGGTTTCGGTGGGAGGAGCTGGCTTGTCTGAGGTCGAGCGTGCCCTTGGGGGTGCTCACAGTCGAATCGCCGGTGTCCTCCTCACGCTGCTTCCCCTCTGGGCCCTGGTGGTGCCGGTCAGCGCGGTCTGTGGGCGTTCTAGTGGTCCATGACGGCCAGGGACCAGCACCAGCCTGCGAGCTCCCGGGCGATGGCGGTGTTGGCGATCGTGTGACGTTTGTGGTGGCTGGCCAGGGTCTGCCAGCGCCTGTTCAGGCGCCTGTTGCCGGTGTCGGCCCGGGTGGCGACGTCCCCGGGGACCTTGGCCCATGCGGCTCGCAGGGCGGGGCCGGGGCGGTAGGGGCTCTTGTGCTGCCAGGCGGCTTCGGTCAGGAGACGTCGGGCGTGGGTGTTGCCGGTCTTGGTGATGCCGCCCTGGGTGCGGGTCTGGCCCGAGGAGTGCTCGCAGGGGACCAGTCCGAGGTAGGAGGCGATGGTCGCGCCGGTGAAGCGGTGCCAGTCGCCGATCTCGACGGCGAGGGCGAAGCCGGTCAGTGTGGAGATGCCTCTCAGGCAGGACAGGCGGGCGGTGACGGGGGTGAACTCACTGTCGGCGGCCAGGGCGGCGATGGCGGTATCGAGGCGGTCGCGTCGTGCCAGGGCGTGGGTGACGGTGTCGTAGGCGTCGTCGAAGGCCGCGGTGGCGCCGGCGCCCAGGGCGGGGACGTCCTCGCGGCGCAGTGCGCGCAGCCAAGCGTCGTGGGCGGGTCCCCAGGTGGTCTTGCCGGGGTAGACCCATCCGCGGCGCAGCAGCATCTTGGACAGGCGGTGGCGGGCGGCCATGAGGTCGGTGCGGGCGTCGTCGCGGGATCGCACCAGGTCGCGGGCGCCCTCCTGGGCCAGGGTAGGGATGCGCACGGGCGTGATCGTGCCGTTCAGGGCGCACTCGGCCAGGAACATCGCGTCGGTGCGGTCGGTCTTGACCCGCTGTCCGGCGGGGCGGGCCAGCTTCGAGGGTGCGGCGACCTGCACCCGGTGGCCCGCGGCGGTCAGCTCGCGGGCCAGTCCGAAGCCGGTGGGGCCTGCCTCGTAGGTGATCAGCAGTGGTCCGTGCTCGGCGGCCAGGCGTGAGGCCAGGTCGATGGTGTGGCTGTACTCGCCGTCCAGGCGGCGTTGGATCACCTCGCCGGTGAGGGTATCGATGGCGGCGGCGCTCACGCTGCGGGCGTGAACGTCCAGCCCCAGGCTTGTACGCTCAGTAATCACCAGGGTCTCCTATGCATGTCGGCACCCCGCAGCGGTCCCCTAACGACCGCCTCGGTGGTGATCCACGAAGGTTGCATACGCGAGGCCCTGGCCCACAAGACCACGACGGCCTCGCGCACCCCCATAGCGTCTGAGACCGGCCCCGGCTCACCGCCCCCACCAGCCACACCAACGGAAAGGTTCCACCCCGATGATCGACGACGTCATGCTCGAGGCCGAGGAGAAGATGGAGTCCGCCCTCGAGGCGGCCAAGCGCGAGCTCGCCTCCATCCGCACCGGCCGCGCCAACCCCGCCATGTTCAACGGCATCATGGTCGACTACTACGGCGCACCCACCCCGCTGCAGCAGCTCGCCTCGCTCACCATCCCCGAGGCCCGTACCGTCATCGTGAGCCCCTTCGACCGCTCCGCGATGAAGCAGATCACGAGCGCCATCCGCGAGTCCGACCTGGGCGTCAACCCCACGGACGACGGCAACATCATCCGCGTCACCCTGCCCGCCCTCACCGAGGAGCGCCGCAAGGACTACGTCAAGCTCGCCAAGTCCCGCGCCGAGGAGTCCCGCGTCCAGGTCCGCGGCGTGCGCGGCAAGGCCAAGAAGGAGCTCGAGGCCATCAAGAAGGACGGCGAGGCCGGCGAGGACGACGTCAAGCGCGCCGAGGGCGACCTGGAGTCCCTCACGAAGCGCTTCGTCGAGCAGATCGACGCCGCCCTCGAGGCCAAGGAGAAGGAGCTCCTCGAGGTCTGAGCGCCAGGCGCGGCGGGCCGCCCCACGACGGGGTCGGCCCGCCGCGCCCGTGACGCCGCCCCTGACGGCGCCGGCTCCGCCGGGCGCGGTCGCGCGGCCGCGCCACCGGGCCCGACCGGCAGCGCCGGCCGGCCCCGTCTCCACCAGACCGCACCAGGCCGCGCCCCGTCGGGCGCCCCTCGAGGAAGCAGGAACCGCCCTCCCGTGAGCCTCCTGAGCACGCTGCTGACCCCGCCGCCGACGCGCAACCACGTCCCGCTGCCCTCTACCGGGCGCGCGGGGCGCAACCTGCCCGCCGCCGTCGGGGTCGCCGTCGTCCTCATCGGGACCGTCCTCGCCTCCCTCGTCTTCAACAAGGTCGTCTTCGTCGGCGTGGCCGTCCTCGCCGTCTGCGGCGCCCTGTGGGAGCTCGCCGGCGCCTTCGCCCGCAAGGACGTCCGCCTCCCGCTGCCGCCCCTGTGGCTCGGCACCCTCGGCATCGCCGTGTGCGCCTGGCGGGTCGGCGCCGAGGCGGCGCTCGGCGCGTACCTCGCCACCGCCGGCGCCTGCGTCCTGTGGGCCTTCCTCGAGCAGGCCGAGACCGAGACCGGCACCGCCCTCGAGCGCGCCGACCACGACGGCGTCCCGCGCACCACGGCCCACGACGCCGTGCGCCGCTCCCGCTCCGTGGCCGCCTCCGCGGCCGTCCTCGCTGCCACCTACCTGCCCTTCCTCGCGGGATTCGCCGTCCTCATCACCGCCCAGGACCAGGGCGTCGGCAAGACCCTCATGCTCATCGGCCTGCCCGTCGCCAACGACACCGGCGGCTGGCTCGCCGGCATCACCTTCGGCAAGCACCCCATGGCGCCCTCCGTCTCGCCCAAGAAGTCCTGGGAGGGCTTCGCCGGCTCCATGGCGGCCGCCGTCCTCGCCGGTGCCGGGTGCCTGTGGGGCCTCGGCGGCCCGGTCTGGGCGGGGGCGCTCCTGGGCGCCTGCACCGTCGTCGTCTCGACGCTCGGGGACCTCGGCGAGTCGCTCCTCAAGCGCGACCTCGGCCTCAAGGACATGGGCACGCTCCTGCCCGGCCACGGCGGGCTCATGGACCGGCTCGACTCCATCCTCGTCGCGGCCCCGCTCGTCTACCTCTTCACGCTCATCGTCTGGTGAGGACGGCGGCGCGCCGGCGAGGGGCGACCGGGCCCGGTGGCCGGGCGGCCGCCCTCGTTCCGGAGCCGGTGGCCCGGAACCCCCACGCTGCGGGTGCCGACCTCCCCACCCGTCCGCACACGGCGGAGCGCGCCGCCTGGGCCCCCGCCGCCGCTCGCACTAGAGTGCGCAGCAGTGCCAGAACGCCCACCCGAGAGGACCGCAGGCTCCGTGAGCACCCCCAACGACCGTACTCGCCGCGCACCGCGCCGCCCCGAGCCCGTCGCCGTCCGGCGTGGGCCCGCCGGCCCCGTCCCCGGCGAGGTCCAGGTGCTCCCCACCGACCAGCCGCCCGAGGGCGCGACGAGCCCCGACGCGCGCCCGCGCCTGTCCTTCGCGGTCCCGCCGGCCCGAGGCAAGGCCCCCAAGCACCTCGCCGACTACGACCTCGCCGGCCGCAAGAAGGCCCTCAAGGACGCCGGTCTCCAGCCCTTCCGCGCCGACCAGCTCTCGCGCCACTACTTCACGCGCTTCACCCGCGATGCCGAGGACATGACCGACCTCCCCGCCGGCCAGCGCGACCAGCTCGCCGGCGAGCTCCTCCCCGAGCTCATCCACGAGGTCCGCGCCCTGCGCGCCGACGGCGGCCGCACCATCAAGCACCTGTGGGAGCTCCACGACGGCGTCCGCGTCGAGTCCGTCCTCATGCGCTACAAGGACCGCACCACCCTGTGCGTCTCCTCCCAGGCCGGCTGCGGCATGGCCTGCCCCTTCTGCGCCACCGGCCAGATGGGCCTCACCCGCAACCTGTCCACCGCGGAGATCGTCGAGCAGGTCCGCTACGCCGCCCAGGCCTCCGAGCGCGGCGACCTCACCGGCGGCCCCGCCCGCCTGTCCAACGTCGTCTTCATGGGCATGGGCGAGCCGATGATCAACTACAAGAACGTCGTCGGCGCCCTCCACCGCATGATCGACCCCGCCCCGGAGGGCTTCGGCCTGTCCGCCCGCGGCATCACCGTCTCCACCGTCGGCCTCGTCCCGCTCATCCGCAAGCTCGCGGGGGAGGGGCTCCCGGTCACCCTGGCCGTCTCCCTCCACGCCCCCGACGACGAGCTGCGCGACGAGCTCATCCCCATCAACTCCAAGTGGAAGGTCGGCGAGCTCCTCGACGCCGCCCACGACTACTACGAGACCACCGGCCGGCGCGTGTCCATCGAGTACGCCCTCATCAAGGACATGAACGACCACGCCTGGCGCGCCCAGCGCCTCGCCGACGAGCTCAACGCCCGCGGCCACGGCTGGGCCCACGTCAACCCCATCCCGCTCAACCCGACGCCGGGCTCCATCTGGACCTGCTCCACGCAGGAAACCCAGGACGAGTTCGTCGAGACCCTGCGCCGGGCTGGCATCACCACGACCGTGCGCGACACCCGCGGCAGCGACATCGACGGCGCCTGCGGCCAGCTGGCCACCGAGGTGCTCAACCAGGAGAGAGGCAGGGCCAAGGCGTGAGCGAGAAGCGCGGCTCCGAGGAGATGTTCCCCAAGGTCGGCCACCTGCGGCGCGGCTACCGCCCCGAGCAGGTCGACGTCTACTTCACCACCGCCCGCGAGATCTACGACGACGGCGAGATCGACGAGATGGACTCCGAGGGCGTGCGCACCGTCGCCTTCGACGTCGTCCGCGGCGGCTACCAGCCCGACGCCGTCGACTCCGCCCTCGACCGCCTCGAGTCGGCCTTCCTGCAGCGCCGACGCTCCGAGTACGTCGCAGACCACGGACGCGAGGCCTGGATGGACGAGGTCCAGGACCTCGCCACCACGCTCTACCCGCGCCTGCTGCGGCCCGAGGGGGAGCGCTTCGCCCCCGCGGAGAAGCAGGGCTACCTCAAGGAGGACGTGGACGCCCTCATGGACCGCGTCTCCGCCTACTTCGACGACGACAAGGCCCTCGCCTCCGCCGAGGTCCGCGGCGCCACCTTCCGCGCCGCCCGCCGCGAGAAGGCCTACGACGAGCCCAGCGTCGACCGCTACCTCGCCCGCGTCGTCGAGGTCCTGCTCTCCGTCGAGTGACCCGCCCGCGGCCCGGAGCCCGGGCCGCCCGCCGCCCACCCGACGACCGGCCCGCAGCCGGATGACACAGGAGGCCACGTGCCCACAGCCCTCGCCTACGCCCTCGGCGTCCTCATCCTCGTCGTGGGGATCGGGCTGTCCGTGGCCCTCCACGAGCTCGGGCACATGCTGCCCGCCAAGCGCTTCGGCGTGAAGGTCCCCGAGTACTTCATCGGCTTCGGTCCCCGCATCTGGTCGACCACCCGCGGCGGCACCGAGTACGGCGTCAAGGCGATCTGGCTCGGCGGCTACTGCCGGCTCCTCGGCATGATCCCGCCCGCCCCGCCCGGGCGCGTCGACAAGCCCGGCTCGCTCATCGCCCAGGCCCGCGAGGAGTCCCTCGACGAGCTCGGCCCGGACGAGCGGCACCGCGCCTTCTACCGCCTCACCGTGCCGCGGAAGCTCGCCGTCATGGCCGGCGGCATCCTCACGAACCTCGCCCTCGGCATCGTCCTGCTCGCCGTCGCCCTCGGCGTCGTCGGCCAGCCCGCCTACACCTCGACCGTCTCCAGCGTCGCCGCCTGCGTCTCCTCCCACATCGACGCCGGTACGGCCTGCACGAGCTCCGACCCGGCCTCCCCCGCCTCCGTCGCCGGGTTCCAGGTCGGCGACGAGATCCTCTCCTGGAACGGCACGGAGACGAGCACGTGGACGCAGGTCCAGGACGCCATCGTCGCGTCCGGCACGAGCCCCGCGACCGTCGTCGTCGACCGCGCCGGGAAGGAGCTCACCCTCACCGTCACCGCCGTCGAGGTCGAGCGGACCGTCTACACCGGCTCCGGCGACGTCAAGAAGGACTCAGACGGGAACACGGTCACGCAGGAGCGCCCCTACGTCGGCATCGGCCCGGCCCTCGGCACGGTGCGCTCCTCCGCCGGGGAGATCGCCGGGGACGTCACGACGGCCGTCGGCCAGACCCTCGGCGCCATCCTCACCATCCCCTCGGGGCTCTACCACGCCGTCGCCGCGGGCCTCGGCCTCGAGGAGCGCAGCTCCCAGGGGCTCATCTCGCTCGTCGGCATGGGGCGCATCGCCGGCGAGGTGACGAGCGCCGGCACCGGCTCGGGCGGCGGCACCATCCCCTTCTCCGCGCGTCTGTTCTCCATGCTGAGCCTGCTCGGCTCCCTCAACCTCGCACTCTTCGCCTTCAACCTCGTCCCGCTGCTCCCGCTGGACGGCGGGCACATCGCCGGTGCCCTCTGGGAGGGTGCCAGGCGGCAGGTCGCGCACTGGCGCGGCCGCCCGGACCCCGGCTACGTCGACGTCGCCCGCATGCTGCCCGTCGGGCAGGTGGTCCTCGTCCTTCTCATCCTCATGACGGTCGTCCTCGTGTGGGTCGACCTCGTCGCCCCCGTCTGAGCCTACCCGCCGTGCACCTCCTCACCCACCCGCTCACGCCGGTGAGCCCCGAGCGCGTCTCGGGACTCCTGGCGCTGACCGCCCTCGAGCCGGTCGGTGGGCTCGCCCTCGCCCACCAGGTGTCGCGATGGACCCGCTGGGGACGCGGCGACGTCGTCGTCCTGGGCAGGCCCGCCCGGCCGAACGGCGCCGCCTGGGCCACCGGCTCGCTCATGCCCTTCGGCCTCGCGCCGCGGCCCGAGCTCGGCCACGACGGCGCCGACCGCGGCCAGGTCCGCTCGCTCGCCGCGCACGCCCACGCCCGCCTCACCCGCCAGGGCTCCGTCTCCGGGCCCGCGCAGGACGTCGAGTCCGTCTGGCCCGAGCTGTCAGCCCTCGGGCAGACCGCCCGCGAGGAGCGCTGGGTGCAGCCCCTCCTCGCCGCTCCGTTCCCGGCCGGGGGCCTCGCCGACGGCGCCGTCCGGGCGAGGCCGGAGGCGCGCTGGGCGGCCGAGGGCCTGCGTGCCGCCCGCGTCGAGGAGACCGGCCTCGTCCTGCCCGCCTCGGTGGCCATGTTCGTCGGCGAGCTCGGCTACGACCCGACGGCCTCGGGCGGCTCCTACGCCCGCCACGTCGAGGACCTCGTCGCCACGGGCCGCTCCTACGTCCTCCTCGACGACGGCACCGGCCGCCCGCCGATGCCCGGAGGACCCGCCCAGGTGGCCTTCAAGGCGGACGTGGGCGCCCTGCGACGCGGTGGGGGAGGCAGACCCTCCGTCGCCCAGCTGACCGGCGTGTGGACCCGAGACGACCTGCGCGGGCGCGGCGTCGCGACCGCGGCGCTCGCCGCGACGGTGGACCGCGTGCGCGCCGAGCACCTGGGGCCAGACGGGATCGTCAGCCTCTACGTCAACGACTTCAACGAGCCCGCCCTCGGCCTCTACTCCGGGCTGGGGTTCCAGCGGGTCGGCACCTACGCGACGATCCTGCTCTAGGCCCGGCGTCAGTCGAAGGACGCGAGGATCGACCTCGCCGTCTCCTCGTTCATGCGCTCGGCCCGCCGCAGCCCCTCGGCCACGGCCTCGATCCGCGAGCCGGTGGCCCCGACCGCCATGGCGAGGGCCCGGGCCTGCAGGTTCATGTGCCCGCGCTGGATGCCGTCGGTGACGAGGGCCCGCAGCGCGGTGAGGTTCTGCGCGAGCCCCGTCGCAGCCGCCACCCGGGCCAGGTCGACGGCGGACTCCGCGCCGAGCAGCCCCAGGGCGGCCCGCGCCTCGGGCAGCGCCCGCGACGAGCCGCCCACCGTCGCCATCGGCAGCGGCAGCGTCATCTCGCCGTGGAGGACGACGCCGCCGTCCTCACCGGTGGTCGTCGACCACTGCGACAGGCCGCGGTAGCGACCGTCGCGTGCCGCCCAGGCGTGGCAGCCGGCCTCGATGGCGCGGGTGTCGTTGCCGACGGAGAGGACGACGGCGTGGACGCCGTTCATAACGCCCTTGTTGTGCGTGACGGCACGGTGGACGTCCACCTGGGCGAGGTCGGAGGCCATCGCGATCCGACGCGCCTGCTCGGCGCCGAGACCCTCGAGGACGGCGCGTCCCTCGGCCGAGTCCGCGGTGGGACCGCCCTCGGCCCCGACGCCGGCCGCGGCGGCGTCGCGTCGGGAGACGAGGACGTGCGCGGGCACGTCGCAGGACACGGTGACGAGGGACTCCGTGGCGTCGTTGGAGATGATCGCCATGAGGACCTCCTCGCGCGGCAGACGCTCGCGCAGGAGATCGGCGACGGCCTCGGCGATCGCGTCGACGATGTTGGCGCCCTGGGCGTCGCGGACGTCGACGAGGAGGTCGACGCACACGAAGGCGCGGGCGCGTGCTCCGTCGGCGCTCGTGCCGTCGGGGCCGGCGACCTCGCGCACGCGCACCTCGCGCAGGCCGCCGCCGCGCTTGAGGATCGAGGGGTAGGCCTGCGCCGCGGCGGCGTCGATCTCAGGGCGCAGCGCGGTGACCATCGCCGGGAGGTCCTCGGCGACCGGGTTCACGAGGACGACCTGCCCGATCATGAGGCGGCCGGGCACCTCGGTGCGGAAGCCGCCCGCGCCGCGCACGATCCGCGCCCCGTTCGAGGCGGCGGCGACGACGCTCGCCTCCTCCGTCGTCATCGGGACCGTCCAGGACCGGCCGTCGACGACGAGGCCGGGAAGCACACCGAGGGGCAGGTGGGTCTGCCCGACCTGGTTCTCGATGAGGCCGGCCGCCGTGTCCGCGTCCAGACCGAGCGGAGAGGCGAGGACCTCGGCGTCTGTGGGGGAGAGGACGCCGTCGGCCACGAGCCGGTCGCGGCGCTCGGCCGGGCTCAGGCGGTAGAAGGGGACAGCGGTTCCGGCGTCGGCACCCTCGGCGCCGGCTGCGTCGTCGGTTCCGGCGAGCCCGGCCGGCCGCTCGAGGAGAGCCGCGAGCCCGAGCCCGCCGCCCACGCACAGGGAGGCGACGCCGCGGGACTGGCCTTCGCGCACCATCCGGTGCGCCAGCGTGACGAGGAGGCGCACGCCCGTCGAGCCGAGCGGGTGGCCGAGCGCGATGGCGCCGCCGTCGGGGTTGACCCGCTCGGGCTCGAGGCCGAGCTCGCGCGTGGCCGCGACCGTCGTCACCGCGAAGGCCTCGTTGACCTCCCAGGAGTCGACGTCGCCGACGGCGTGCCCGCTGCGCTCCAGGAGCGCCGGGATCGCGAAGCGCGGCGCGATGCCCATGACCGCCGGGTCGATGGCGATCTCCTCGTAGTCGCTGAGCCGCGCGAGAACCGGCAGGCCGTGCTCGCGGGCGTAGGAGGCGGAGGTCAGGACGACGGCGGAGGCGCCGTCGGTGACCGGGGAGGCGTTGGCGGCGGTGACGACGCCGTCCTCGGAGAACACGGGGGACAGGGCGCCGATGCCCTCGGCGGTGGAGCCGCCGCGGATGGGCTCGTCAGCCGTCATGAGGGTGCCGTCGGTCAGCTCGACCGGCACGATCTCCGCGTCGAAGGCCCCGGTCGCGGTGGCCGCGGCGGCGCGCTGCTGGGAGGCGAGGGCCCAGGCGTCCTGGGAGGCCCGGTCGATCCGCCAGCGCTGGGAGACCTCCTCCGCCGTCAGCCCCATGGGCATGCCGGAGAAGGCGTCCTCGAGGGCGTCCGTCATGAGGGAGGGACGGGCCTCGCCGTAGGAGCGGGTCTCGGCGTCGTAGGCGGAGACGAGCGGTGCGCGGGTCATGGACTCGGTGCCCGCGGCGACGACGACCTCGGCGCGACCCAGCTGGATGAGCTGGGCCGCGAGCACGACGGCCTTGAGGCCGGAGCCGCAGACCTCGTTGACGGTCGTGGCGGGCACCTCGTGCGCCAGTCCCGCGCCGAGGGAGACCTGCCGGGCGACGTTCTGCCCGGAGCCTGCCTGGATGACGTTGCCGACGATGACCTGGGCGACGTCCTCGCGCACCGCGGGCACGGCGTCGAGGGCGCCGCGGACGGCGAGCACGCCCAGGTCGACGGCGCTGCGGTCCGCCAGGGCCCCGCGCCGCCTCCCCATGGGGGTGCGGACGGCCGCGACGAGCACGACGTCGGCGTCCTCCAACGGGGCCGGCACCGCGGTGGAGCCGATGGTCACGGACCCGTCGTCGGCCTTCCGAGCGGTGCGTGCATCGTCCATGGCGTCCCCCGTCCTGAGAAGATATCCGGCGTAGTCTAGGGCACTCGGGCCACCCTGGTCCACCCCGCCGCGCGACCCGCGGCGGCGCCCGCACCACGGTCACCGGACCGCGCCGACGACGGCGCCGGCCGGTGACGACGCCACACCACTGGAGGATCCCGTGCCCATCGGAATCGACGCCCTCGAGATCGCCACCCCCGGCCTCTACCTGCCGATGACGGACCTGGCCCTCGCCCGCGACGTCGATCCCGCCAAGTTCCACGTCGGCCTCGGTCAGGACGAGATGGCCGTCGCCCCGGCCACGGTGGACGCCGTCACCCTGGGTGCCCGCGCCGCCGCCGCCGTCCTCGAGCGCACGGAGCAGGCCGACCGCGACGCCCTCGGCCTCATCGTGCTCGGCACCGAGTCCGGCGTCGACGCCTCCAAGGCCATGGCAGTCATGGTCCACGGGCTCCTCGCCGAGGAGTACTCCCTGCCCGACGCCGTGCGCGCCTTCGACCTGCGCGAGGCCTGCTACGGCGGCACCGCCGGGCTCCTCACCGCGGTGGACTACGTGGCCGCCCACCCCGGCCGCACCGCCCTCGTCATCGCCTCCGATCTCGCCCGCTACGGCCTGCGCACGGGCGGCGAGCCCACCCAGGGCGCCGGCGCCGTCGCCGTGCTCGTGCGCGAGGACCCCCGCCTCCTCGCCATCGACCCGGCCACGACGGCCGTCACCACTGACGTCTACGACTTCTGGCGGCCCGAGGGCGAGGACGTGCCGCGCGTCGACGGCAAGCTCTCCAACGAGTGCTACATGGAGACCTTCACCCGCGCCTGGGAGGCGCACGTCGCCGCCACCGGCCTCGACCTGGCCGACTACGCGGCCCTGTGCTTCCACCTGCCCTACACGAAGATGGGGCGCAAGGCGCTGGCCCGCGTCCTCACCCCGGAGCAGGCCGCCGAGCGCGGTCTCACCCGCATCCACGAGCGCTACGAGGAGTCCATCGCCTACTCGCGGCGGATCGGCAACTGCTACACCGCCTCCCTGTGGCTGGGCGTCGCCTCGCTGCTCGACGCCGGGAGCGTCGCCGCGGGGGACCGCCTGGCGCTCTTCTCCTACGGCTCCGGCGCCGTCGGCGAGCTCATCACCGCCGCCGTCGCCGAGGGCTTCGAGAAGCGCCGCGACCCCGCCGCGCAGCGCGCCCGCCTCGACGCGCGCACCGCGCTCACCGTCGAGGAGTACGAGCAGGTCCTCACCGAGTCCCTCGCCCCCGCCGGCGAGGGCACCAGCGGCACCGCCTTCGTCGACGACGGTCCCTACTCGCTCACGGGCGTCGACGGCGGCATCCGCCGCTACCGCGGCCCGCGCGGCTGAGCCGGGGCCCCGCCGGCCTGTGCGGATCCGTGCGGCGCGGCCGCGCGGCCGACGGGCACGTGCTCCGGAGGAGAGATCCGGAGCACGGCGCGGGCGGAGCGCCGAGCCGCTAGCATCGGCCCTCGTGCACAACCCCGATCCCACTCCCACGGGGACCGCGCCGACGACGGCCGACGGACCCAACGTCGAGGTCTGGAACGACCTCGTCTCGCCGCGCGACCTGCTCGTGAGCCTCCTCGTCTCCGCCGCCTGCGCCGTGGTCTCCCTCGTCATCGCGGGAGCGACCGGCTCCGAGCCCCTCTTCTGGGGCCTGGGCGGTTGCGTCCTCGGCTTCGTCATCAGCTGTCTCGTCGTGAGGCCCAAGCGCGAGGTCCTCCTCACCGACGATCGCGCTGCTGACACCTCCGACGACGCAGCCGCGCTCCCGACCGCGGGGGAGGGGGCCCGATGACACTCGCCATGATCGGAACCGTCCTCGTCGCCGTCCTCGGCGCGATCGTCCTCTACTCCTTCATCGGCTTCATCCCCGGGACCGACGAGACGAGCGTCCTCGCACCCGTCACCCTCACCCTCGTCCTCGCGGGCGCAGCGCCTGAGGTCGTCCTGTCCTTCTTCGTCGCCGCGATCGTCACGCTCAACCTCATGAACGCGATCCCGACGGCGCTCGTCGGCCTGCCCGGCGGCGTCATGAGCGCTCCGCTCATGGAGCACGCCGTCCTCCTGCGCTCCCGCGGGCTCGCGGCGACGACGATCCGGAAGATGGCCGTCGGGTCCGCGATCGGCACCGTCGTCTCCATCCCGCTGTCCTTCGCCCTGGCCGGGCTCCTGGCCCCGATCGCCGAGCCCATCAAGGCCCAGGCGCCGGTCATCCTCGCCGCCGGCGCCGTCCTCCTCGCGCTGCTGGGGCGCAACAAGGTGATCGCCCTCGTCTCGATCATCCCGCTCGCCCTCATGTTCCAGGCGCTGCCAGCGCTCTACCGCTCGGACGGGATCATCGCGGAGGACAAGAGCGTCAACGTCTCCTTCTTCCTCGGCATCACCGTCGGCCCGATGCTCCTCACTCTGCTCGAGGTCCTCAACGCCCGTCTGCGGGCGGCCCTGCCGCACGGGAACCTCACCGAGGCACGCTTCACCCGCGCCGGATTCGACGAGACCGAGCTGCGCCCCTCGCGGCTCGTGACACGGGGAGAGGGCTGGTGGAGCGCAGCCATGGCCGCCGTCTCCACTCCGCTCTTCGTGCTCTCCCCGGTGGGGCTCACCTTCCTGCTCGGCGAGTCCGCGGCGGCCCGCGCCGGCAAGGGCCCCGTCAAGAAGGCTCAGCGGGCCGTCACGGTCATGAGCGCGCTCACCCACTCGACCTACCTCGCGGGCGTCATCATCCCGCTCGTGGCGCTGGGCATCCCGATCTCCGGGGTCTCGGCCGGGCCGGCCGGGCCGCTGTTCCAGGCGGGCACGGTCTACACGCTCGACCACAACCTCCACCACCTGCTGAGCCCCTCGCAGTTCATCGTGTACACGGTCATCGGCGCCCTCATCGCCGTCGTCACCACGTACGTCATCGCGGTGCGGTGGTCGAGCCAGATCACGCGCCTCGTCATGCGCCACGTGCCGCACGAGGCCGTCCTCGCGCTCTTCATCGCGCTCATCCTCGTGCTCGCCTACATCGACGCCGGCGTCGCCAACGTCTTCGGCGTGCTGCTCATCGGCGTCGTCTGCGGCGCCTTCAACCGCCTCGGCGTCTCGTACGGCGTCCAGTTCATGACGCTGTACGCCTCCGCCGGCGTAGTCACCTGGCTCGCGGCGGTCTGACCCGGGAGCGCAAGGCGCACGACGGCGGGGTCGGGCGTCGGCGCGCACATTGTGTACACAATGGTCGAGGTGGCTACAATCGGGACATGGACAGTCTCACCAGCGAGGTTTCGACCCGCGAGCTCCGCAGCGAGCTCTCCGACGTCCTCAGCCGCGCCATGTACGCCGGTGAACGCATCGGCGTGACGCGCAACGGCAAGCTCGCCGCGGTCGTCGTTGGCCCGGCCGATCTCGAGGCGCTCGAGGAGCTCGAGATGGCGCAGGACGTCGCGGCCTACCGCGCGGCGGTCGCCGCCGATGACGGCCAGCGCGTGAGCCTCGAGGACCTCCGGCGCGACCTCCTGTCGTGAGCTACCGCGTCGAGTTCACCTCAGCCGCTGCACGGCAGGTGAGGAAGCTGCCGCGACCCGTGCGCGGCCGCGTGCTCGACGCCGTCGCGCAGCTCGCCGAGGACCCCCGCCCGCACGGGGCGAAGAAGCTCGTCGGGGAACGGACCGCCTGGCGGATCCGCGTGGGCGACTACCGCGTGATCTACGACGTCCTCGACGAGCGTCTCACCGTGACGGTCGTGCGCGCTGCTCATCGTCGCGAGGTCTACCAGCGCTGAGGGTGCTCGCAGTGCTCGGCCCCGCCGTCGTAGCGAGGGGACTCAGCCGCGCGAGCGGCGGGCGAGGCGCTCCAGGTCGATGCCCAGCAGACGCGCACGCTCGGCCGTCTGGCCGGTGACGAGGACGTCCGTGCGCTGCAGGCCCGGCACGTCGCTCGCGCCGACGAGCGCCATGAGGGACCGCAGCTGGCTCGTCCACGAGTCCAGCTCGGCCTCGAGGGCCTCGGGGCCCCCGCCGACGAGGGTGCGCAGGAAGTGGCCGGAGGCGCCGGCCGCGCGGGCGCCCAGCGACAGCGCCCGGACGACGTCGAGCGGGGTGCGCACGCCCCCGGAGGCCAGCACGGGCACGTCCACGGCGTCGGGACCGGCCGCGGACTCCAGGAGGCACAGGACCGCGGACTGACCCCAGCCGGTGAGGTAGGAGTACTCCATGCCGGGGCGGCGCGAGTTCTCGATGGCGACGAAGTCGGTGCCCCCGTTGCCGGCCACGTCGACGGCGGACACGCCCAGGCCGATGACCTCGTCCACGGTCCGCCGGGACAGGCCGAAGCCGACCTCCTTGACGACGACGGGCACGTCGACCGCCTCGACGATCGCGGCGACCGCGTCGGACCAGGAGGAGAAGTCGCGGTCGCCCTCGGGCATGACGACCTCCTGGGCCACGTTGAGGTGGATCTGGAGGGCGTTGGCGTCGAGCATCTCGACCGCGCGGCGCGCGAGCTCGGGGGAGACCGTCGGCCCGACGTTCGCCAGGACGAAGGCGTCGGGCGCGTTGCGGCGGATGACCGAGAAGGTCTCAGCGAGCTCCGGGTCGCGCAGGGCGACGTGCTGGGAGCCGGTCGCGATGACGATGCCGGCGCCGGCGGCGGCGCGCGCGAGGTCAGCGTTGATCGCGGCCGTCTTCGGCGTCCCGCCGGTCATGGCGTTGATGTAGAGGGGCAGGCCCCAGGTGGTGCCGAGGACCTCGGTGCGGGTGTCGACGGCGTCGATCGACGTGCCGGGCAGGGCGTGGTGCATGAAGGCGACGTCGTCGTAGCCGGTGCGGCGCTCCGGGTCGTGGAGGCTCACGGCCAGGGCGACGTGCTCGTCCTTGCGGTGCGCGTGCTGGGCGACGCCCGGCTGGGGCTGCTGGTCGGCTCCGGCCGTCTCACTGGGCCGAGCGGCGATGGGCTGCTCGCTCATCGGTCCTCCGTCCTCGGGTCGCGGGTGTGGACGGCCAGGTCGAGGGGGACGACGCCGACGGCCATCCAGCCGGCGAGGATGGCTCGCTCGTCGACGTGCGGCGGGCACAGCGCGATGCCGCAGTCGCCGCCGCCGGCCCCGGAGGACTTCGCGGCGGCCCCGTGCTCGCGGGCGATCTCGACGAGGCGGGTCAGCAGGGGCGTCTCGATGGTGACGCCGGTCGAGGCGGCGAGCCCCGCCAGGAGCGTGCGGTCCTCCTGGACGCGGGCGGCGACGGCGTCGAGGTCCCCTGACTCCATGGAGCGCACGAGGCCCGCGAGACAGGCCTGGGAGCCGGCGAGGAACTCCTCGTAGTCGAGGGCGGCCGGGGCGGCGGAGTGCGCGCCGTGCTGGACGTCGGCGACGAGCCCGGCGGTGGAGGCGGGGTCGCCGGTCCAGCCGACGAGCAGGTCGACGCCGACGGGAGGCTCGAGGCGCTCGATGCGCAGGCCCGGCCAGTCGGCCAGGAGCATGTCGTCGACGCTGCGCTCGACGCGCTCCTCGCGCATCCAGATGCGGTCCGGGGAGGAGTAGTCGACCCAGCCGGTGAAGGTCGACGCGGCCAGGTCGCCCGCGGAGCCGATGGGCTCGACGGAGTCGGAGGCGAGCAGGCAGAGCTTGTAGACCTCGGTGTCGGTCAGGCGCAGCCCGTAGAAGGCGGCGACGGAGCGCACGGTCGCGACCGTCACCGCGGCGGAGGAGCCGAGTCCGAGCTTGCGGCCGGAGGCGTCGTCGAGCTGGGAGTCGACGTCGAGGTCGAAGAGGCGCAGCTCGCCGCCGCGCTCGCGCACGAGCGACTCGACGAGGCGGATCGCGGAGAGGACGTAGTCGACCGGCGCGCCCTCGACGAGGGCCGTGCCGTCCTCGGGGCGGCGGCGCCAGGAGCGGGTGCCGCCGGCGTAGAGGCTGGAGGCGATGCGCCCGGAGCGGCGTCCGGAGTCGTGGACGGGGGAGACGGTGACCGTGATGAACCGGTTGACGGCGACGAGGACGGCGCGGTGCCCGGGCTCGACGACGGCGTACTCGCCGGCCACGTAGAGCTTGCCGGGGGCCCGTCGCGAGACGGCGCCGTCGCTGACAGTGCGGCCCGCGGTCATCGGTGCCCCGTGCTCGCCCGTGGTCACTCGGCCTCCTGCTCGTAGCGGATCCCGCCGCCGGGTCGGCGCACGCTCACGATCGCCCCGGCCAGGCGCTCGCGCAGCGCAGCGGCGACCTCCTCGGCGCGGGCTCCGGAGGTGACGACCTTGACGTTGGGACCGGCGTCCATCGTCACCCAGGCGGGCAGGCCCTCCTCGCGCAGGGCGGCGACGGCGTGGATCGCCTCCACCGTGCCGGGAAGCCAGTAGAGGATCGCGGGCCTGGCGGCGGCCATCGCGGCGTGCATGCCGAGCGCGTTGCCCTCGGCGACGGCGCCCAGGCGAGGAAGGTCGCGGGCCGCGACGGCGGCGAGGGCCTCCTCGAGGTCCTTCGCCGAGGCCTCCACCCAGGCGGGGTAGAGGGGCGAGGTCGTCATCGTGGCCTGCATGGCCCTGGAGGAGGAGATCGACTTCCGGCCCGTCTCCAGGGTGATGACGACCATCGCGAGGTCGAGCTCCTCGGCGCCGGGGACGGCCTCGGCGTAGCTCGTGGCGTCGTCGGTGCCGGCGTGCCAGACGGCCAGGCCGCCGAAGACGGAGCGGGTGGCCGAGCCCGAGCCGCGGCGAGCCAGGCGGGACAGGTCGGCGTCGTCGAGCTCGAGGCCGGCGGCGCGCGACGCGGCGGCGGCGAGGGCCGCGAAGCCGGCGGCGGAGGAGGCCAGGCCGGCGGCGAGCGGCACGGTGGAGACGGAGGACACGGTGGCGCGCTCGGTGACGCCGGCGCGCTCGCGGACGAGGTCCATGAAGCGCACGACGCGGTCGCGGGCCGTGCCCCAGGGCTTGAAGCCGTTGATGAGGACGACGTCGTCGCCGTCGGCCCCGCCGTCGAAGGCGACCGTGGTGCTGGTCCGGGTGCCGCCGAGCGTGAGGGACAGGCTCGACGTCGTCGGGACCTGGTTGGCCGGGTCGGCCTTGCCCCAGTACTTGATGAGGGCGATGTTGGAGTTGGCGCTCGCCGTGGCCGATCGGGCGGCCGACCCGGTCGTCGTGCCGGCGGCGGGGGAACTGGGCAGGGTCACTCGGAGGCCTCGCTCGCGCGCATCTGGTAGGTCCAGGTCTGGGCGGCGCCGGCCTCGAGGAGGGCGGCGCGGACCGCCTCGGCGTCCGTGTCGGTGGCGGCGAGGGCGATGACGCAGCCGCCGAGGCCGCCGCCGGAGAGCTTGGCGCCCAGGGCCCCGGCGTCGCGGGCGGCCCGGGTGAGCCCGTCGAGGGCGGGGATCGAGATACCGAGCTCGGCCAGGACGGCGTGCGCCGCGTCCATGGCGGTGCCGAGAGCCGCGGCGTCACCGGCGTCGAGGGCCTCGATGGCGGCCTGGGTGAGCGCACCGAGCCTGTTGATCCGCGGACCTACGGCGTCCGGGTCCGCCTCGTAGCGCTCGCGCAGGCCCGCGACGGCGTCGCGGGTGGAGCCGTGGATCCCGGAGTCGGCGATGACGAGGACGCCGCTGACCTGCTGCGACAGGGCCCGCATCTCACCGGACTGGAAGCGGATCGGCAGGTCCGAGGTCGTCGTCGCGGCGTCGAGCCCGGAGGGGCGCACGTGGGCGACCTGCTCGGCGAGGTTGGTGAGGGCCAGGACCTCGACGTCGGTGGCCTGGCGGCCGAAGGCGTCCAGGACGGCCCGGATGATGGCGCCGGCGGAGGCGGCCGAGGAACCGAGCCCGCGCTCGTGGGGGAAGTCCGAGGAGGTCTCGATGGCGAAGGACTGCTCCAGACCGCCGGTGAACTCGCGGGCGGCCTCGAAGGCGCGCACAACCGGGGCGAAGCGCGGTCCGGCCTCGGACAGGGGGCCGTCGTAGTCGAGGGAGGCGAGGGTCGAGGGGCCGTCGATCGGGGTGACCGTGGCGCGCATCTCGAGGGCGTGGAGGGGGAAGGCGACGGCGGCGTGGCCGTAGACCACGGAGTGCTCGCCCATGAGGATGGTCTTGGCCCACGTTCGGCCGTGCCCGACCCGGGCGGCAGGATGCCGTTCCATACTGCCTTCCTGCTCGCCGGTGGTCCCTGAGTGCTCCCCGAGACCCGGAAACCGCCGTCAGAGGGGTGCGCTCGAGGGTAACGGCCCGTTCATCCGCGTGCAAGGCGAACACGAGGGCTCCCACGGCGCACGTGCGTGCCCCTCCTCACGGGGCGCGTGAGCCCGCGACACGGCTCCCGGTGCGCCCGGCGAGACTGTCGCGGGGAGGCGCGGCGGGTTCACGTAGGATCGGCGCGTGCTTCAGACGATGTCCACCGCCTTCATCCGTACCCTGCGCGAGGACCCGGCCGACGCCGAGGTCGACAGCCACAAGCTGCTCGTGCGCGCCGCCTACATCCGCCGCATGGCCCCCGGCATCTACACCTGGCTTCCGCTCGGCCTGGGCGTGCTGCGCAAGGTCGAGGCCATCGTGCGCGAGGAGATGAACGCGATGGGCGCCCAGGAGGTGCACTTCCCGCCGCTCCTGCCCGCCGAGCCCTACAAGGCGACCAACCGCTGGGAGGAGTACGGCCCGACGCTCTTCAAGCTCCAGGACCGCAAGGGCGGCGACTACCTCCTCGCCCCCACCCACGAGGAGATGTTCACCCTCCTCGCCAAGGACATGTTCTCCTCCTACAAGGACCTGCCCGCCGCGATCTACCAGATCCAGACGAAGTACCGCGACGAGGCCCGTCCCCGCGCCGGCCTCATCCGCGGCCGCGAGTTCGTCATGAAGGACTCCTACTCCTTCGACGTCGACGACGCCGGCCTGGACGCCTCCTACCTGCGCCACCGCGCCGCCTACGAGCGCATCTTCACGCGCATGGGCCTGGAGTACGTGCCGGTCAACGCCATGGCCGGCGCCATGGGCGGCTCCCACTCCGAGGAGTTCCTCCACCCCTCGCCGATCGGCGAGGACACCTTCGTGCGCTCCGACGGCGGCTACGCGGCCAACGCCGAGGCCGTCACCACCGTCGTTCCCGACCCGGTCGACGCCTCGAACGAGCCCCCCGCCCGCGTCGTCGACACCCCCGACGCCCCCACCATCGACTCCCTCGTCGACCTCCTCAACAACGAGTACCCGCGTGAGGACGGGCGCGCCTGGACCGCCGCCGACACCCTCAAGAACGTCGTCGTCACCCTCACCCACCCGGACGGCTCGACCGAGCTGCTCGTCGTCGGCGTCCCCGGCGACCGCGAGGTCGACATGAAGCGCCTCGAGGCCGCCGTCGCCCCCGCCGAGGTCGCCATGGCCGGCGAGGAGGACTTCGAGGGCCACCCCGAGCTCGTCCGCGGCTACATCGGCCCCGCAGCGATCGGCCCCAACTCCGAGCTGCGCCGCGTCGAGACCGCCGAGGACGGCACCGAGCTCCTCACCGGCTCCGTGCGGTACCTCCTCGACCCGCGGGTCGTCGACGGCACCAGCTGGGTGACCGGCGCGAACGCCGTCAAGAAGCACGTCCTCCACCTCGTCAAGGGCCGCGACTTCGAGGCCGACGGCACCATCGAGGCCGCCGAGGTCCGCGAGGGCGACCCCGCTCCTGACGGCTCCGGCCCGCTCAAGCTGGCCCGAGGCATCGAGATCGGCCACATCTTCGCCCTCGGTCGCAAGTACTCCGAGGCCCTCGGCTTCACCGTCCTCGACGAGAACGGCAAGGCCAGCGTCGTCACCATGGGCTCCTACGGCATCGGCGTGACCCGTGCGCTCGCCGCCCTCGCCGAGGAGTACCACGACGAGCACGGCCTCGCCTGGCCGATCCAGGTGGCCCCCTTCCACGTCCAGGTCCTCGCCACCGGCAAGGACGACGCGGTCTTCGAGGCCGCCTCCGCGCTCGCGGCCCAGCTCGACGCGGCCGGCTACGAGGTCCTCTACGACGACCGCCGCAAGGTCTCCGCCGGCGTCAAGTTCGCCGACTCCGAGCTCCTCGGCGTGCCCTTCACCGTCGTCGTCGGTCGCGACCTCGCCAAGGAGGGCACGATCGAGATCCGCGACCGCCGCTCCGGCGACCGCCGCAGCGTGCGCGTCGCCGACGGCGCCGCCGAGGTCTCCGCCGCCGTCGAGGAGGCCCTCGCGGCCGCCCCGACCGCCGCCGACGTCGCCTGAGCCCTCAAGGCGACTCGCTCTCAGCACGACGGTGCCCGCCGAACCGAGCTGAGCGCGTGGATCGACCGAGCTCAGTGAGTCGCGGATGCAGTGGTGGTCGGTGCGCCGGAGGCAGTCGCTGTCGCCGTTCCCGCCGTCGGCTGCGTGGCGACCGCAGTGCCCGTCGTGCTCGGGGCGGCCTTCGCGCCGACGGTGTAGCCGGGTAGCGCGGCCGCGCTCGCGCCCCAGGCCGCGGCGCGCTCGGCGGCGTCGACCGCCGCGTCGAGCGAGGCCTCCCGCGCGTCGCCCGAGTCCGCGCCGATGTCGGCGACCTCCGCCTCGATGACGTCGGTCCAGGCCTCACGGGCCCAGGTCACGTCGGCGCTCGCGCCGCCGGAGGCCTCCGGCTCGGCGTAGGCGGCCAGCCGCGAGTCCGTCCCGCCGAGGGCCACCGAGGCCGTGACGACGTCGCCCGCGGCCTTCGAGTCCGCGACCGCGCGCGTCCGGTCGTCGCCCGAGGCTCGCGCGGCCACCTCCTCCATGGCGTAGCGGGCGGCGTCGTAGGCGAGGAGCCTCTCGGCCGAGAGCGGCTCGGTCATCGAGGAGGCGTCGCGGGCCGAGGCGACGACCGCCTCGTCGTCGGGGGAGAGGGTCACGAGCGCGGCCGACCAGGAGACCGTGATCGAGGCGTACAGGGCCGCGGTACCGGCGTCGGTGGCTGCGAGGGCGGCCTCGCGCGCCCGGGTGACGCCCTGGGCGAGGGCGCCCACGAGCTCGTCGGTGCCCGAGCCGGCGCTCACCGTCGCGACGGGCGTCGCCGTCGGGTAGCCGGTCGGGGGAGCGCTCGCCCAGGGCTCCCACACGCCTCCGAGGGCCTCGTCCTGCTCCTCGACGGCCTTCGCGAGGGCGGCCGCCCGGGTCCGGGTGGCGTCGTCGGCCTGCCCGCCGCCGTCCGCCACGGAGGCGGCCGCGGAGGCGATGAGGACGGCGTCCCTCGCGAGCCCGTCGCGGGCCGACTGCTCCTGGGACATCGTCGGCAGCGGGTCGGGCTCGCTCGAGCCGATCCGCAGGGAGCACGCTCCGGTCGACGCCAGGGCCGCCACGAGGACCAGCGCCCCCGCGCGCCGGAGCAACAGGTCGCGGCCGCGGGGCCGGGCCTTCCCGCTCAGTGAACGAGGGCTGCGCGCCGCGCGGTCGTGCGCCGACGCGGTCACGGCGCCGGACTCGGTCTCCGTACTGAGGAAGGGCTGCACGTCCCGATCCTCGCACGCCGGGTAGCATGACCCCGACCGACCACGCCCACGACCGGGAGGATGCCCCAGATGGCGAAGACCGCGAACAGCGCGGAGGCGCTCGAGAGCACGCTCGTCGAGCTCCTCGCCCCCGTCGTCGAGGGGGCCGGCGCGGTCCTCGAGCGCGTCGAGACCACGCGCGCCGGGAGGTACTCCACGGTCCGCGCCGTCGTCGACCTCGCCGACGGCCCCGGGGACCTCGACCTCGACACCCTCGGGGAGATCACCCAGGTCGTCTCGGACGCCCTCGACGAGGCCGATCCCGTCAAGGGCCAGTACACGCTCGAGGTCTCCACGCCCGGCGCCGAGCGCCCGCTCTCCACCGCGCGCGAGTTCCGCCGCGCCGTCGGCCACGACGCCGAGGTCACCACCGCCGCCGGGACCGTCACCGGCACCGTCGAGGACGCGGGGGAGGACTCCTTCACGCTCGTCGTCGACGGCGAGCCGCGGACCGTCGCCGTCGACGACGTCGAGAGCGCGCGGATGGTCGTCGTCCTCTGACCCGCCGGAGGGCCCCGCCACGGGCGCCCACCCGGCACCACCGACCACACACCGACTTCACGGGCCGTCGCGCACGGCCCGGCGGGCCCCACCGCCCGCCTCATCGGACGAGAGAGGAACCCATGGACATCAACATGCCGGAGCTGCGAGGCGCCGCGAGCGAGCTGGGCATCGACCTGGACAACCTCCTGCCCGCCATCGAGGACGCCATCCTCGGCGCCTACTCCAAGATCCCCGGCGCCATCCGCGGCGCCCACGTCGAGATCGACCGCAAGTCCGGTCACATGACCGTGCTCGCGCCCGAGGTCGACGACGACGACCAGCCCACCGGCGAGTACTTCGACGACACCCCGGACGACTTCGGCCGCATCGCCCAGGCCACCGCCCGCTCCGTCATCGTCCAGCGCATCCAGGACCGTCGCGACTTCGAGGTCCTGGGCACCTTCAAGGACAAGACCGGCGAGCTCATCTCCGGCACCGTCCAGCAGGGCAGGGACCCCCGCATCGTCTACGTGAGCCTCGACGAGGAGCACGAGGGCATCATGCCGCCCCACGAGCAGGTGCCCGGCGAGCGCTACCGCCACGGAGACCGGGTCCGCGCCCTCGTCATCGAGATCTCCCGCGGCCTCAAGGGCGCCCAGATCATCCTGTCGCGCACCCACCCGGGGCTGGTCAAGAAGCTCTTCGAGCGCGAGGTCCCCGAGATCGCCTCCGGCGACGTCGAGATCGTCTCCATCGCCCGCGAGGCCGGCCACCGCACGAAGATGGCGGTCCGCTCCCGCCAGCGCGGCGTCAACGCCAAGGGCGCCTGCATCGGCCCGATGGGGCAGCGCGTCCGCGCCGTCATGGCCGAGCTCGGCGGGGAGAAGATCGACATCGTCGACCACTCCGAGGACCCGGCGCGCTTCGTCGCCAACGCCCTGTCCCCGGCGCGCGTCTCCTCCGTGACGATCCTCGACGCCGAGGAGAAGGTCGCCCGCGCCGTCGTGCCGGACTTCCAGCTCTCCCTCGCGATCGGCAAGGAGGGGCAGAACGCCCGGCTCGCCGCCCGTCTCACCGGCTGGAAGATCGACATCCACGCCGACGCCGAGTCCGGCGAGGTCGCCCCCGGGCAGGGGTCCCGCGCCGACGACGTGACAGGTCCCTCAGGCGTCGGCCAGGAGGCCTGAGCGGCCTCTCCGCTAGACTTCGGGAGGACCCTCATGGGTCCGGCGCCCCCTCCGGACGCCCGGCGCACGCCGGTGCGCCCGTCGTCGGGGGCAACCGGGCCACGGGGCCGCCGAGCAGCGAGCGGAAGGACACGGCCGGGTGGCAACCACCTCACACGTGCCCGAGCGCACCTGCGTCGGCTGCCGCGGCAGGGCCCCCCGGGCGCAGCTGCTGCGCCTGGTGACGACGCAGGGCGGCGAGCTCGCCGTCGACGTCCGGGCCGTGGCGCCCGGACGCGGCGCCTGGATCCACCCGGATCCCGAGTGCCTCGCCCTCGCCGAGCGCAGGAACGCCTTCGGGCGCGCCCTGCGCGTGAGCGGGTCGCCGGATGCGACCCCCGTGAGGCAGTGGCTCGACCGCGACGCGGGCGGGTCATGACCCTGACGACACCGGACCCCCACGGGCCCGGCACGACCGATTGAGAAGGCGGGTAGGAAGCCGATGGGCACCCGATGAGTACCCAGCGATGAGCTGCCTCTACTAGCGCCCGTCCCTGTCCGGGGACGGGTGAACCGGACAGGAGAAAAGTGGCAAAACCACGCGTTCACGAGCTCGCGAAGGAGCTCGACCCCACTGGCAAGAAGATCACGTCCAAGGTGATCCTGGCCTGGCTCAAGGACCAGGGAGAGTTCGTCAAGGCGGCCTCCTCCGCCGTCGAGCCGCCCGTGGCCCGTCGCGTCCGCGAGCACTTCGGCTCGCAGGCCGAGGCCGCCGACGGCGGTGCCAAGCCCGCCGCCCCCAAGCCGTCCTCCGCGCCCAAGCCCGGCGCCAAGCCGGCCGCCCCCGCGGCCCAGAAGCCCGCGGCCCCCGCCGCGCCCAAGGCCGCCTCCGAGGCTCCCGCGCCGTCGGCCCCGAAGCCGGCCGCGAAGCCCGCTCAGCAGCGTTCCGACGCGCCGACCCCCGGTCCGCGCGCCCCGAAGCCCGCGTCCGAGGCTCCGCGCGCCCCGCAGCGGCGCTCCGACGCCCCCACCCCCGGTCCGCGTCGCTCGGCGCCGACCCCGGGCCCGCGTCCCGGCGCCCCGCGCCCGGGCAACAACCCCTTCGCCTCCTCGCAGGGCATGCCCCGTCCCGGCGGTAACCGCCGCCAGGGCGGTCAGGGCGGTCCCCGTCCCGGTCAGGGCGGTCGTAACGGCGCCCCGCGCCCGGGCAACAACCCCTTCGCCTCCTCGCAGGGCATGCCCCGTCCCGGCGGCTCCGGCGGCCCGCGTCCGCAGGGCGGCCCCCGCCCCGGCGCGCGCAACGGCGGTCCCCGTCCGGCCGGTGCCGGCAACGGCGGTCCCCGTCCTCAGGGCGGCGGTCCCCGTCCCGGCGGCCCGCGTCCCAACCCGGGCATGATGCCGGGTCACTCCTCCGTCGGTCGTCCCGGCGCCCCGGCCCGCGGCGGTCAGGGCGGTCGTGGCGGTCGCCCCGGCGGCGGTCGCGGCGGTGCCGGTGGCGGCGGTCCTCGCGGCGGCTTCGGCGGCCCCCGCGGCGGGCGCGGCGGACGCGGCTCCACCCAGGGCGCCTTCGGGCGCGGCGGTGGTCGCACCCGCGGACGCAAGTCGAAGCGCGCGAAGCGGCAGGAGTTCGAGCAGCAGGGCGCGCCGTCGATCGGCGGCGTCATCGTCCCCCGCGGGGACGGCTCGACCCCCCTGCGCCTGCGTCAGGGCGCCACGCTCACGGACTTCGCCGAGAAGATCGGCGCGAACCCGGCGGCCCTCGTCACGGTGCTCTTCCACCTCGGCGAGATGGTGACGGCCACGCAGTCCGTCGACGAGGACACCTTCCAGCTCCTGGGCGCCGAGCTCGGCTACGAGATCCAGATGGTCTCCGCCGAGGACGAGGACCGCGAGCTGCTCGAGTCCTTCGACATCGACCTCGAGGCCGAGGAGGCCGAGGAGGACGACTCCGACCTCCTCCCGCGTCCCCCGGTCGTCACGGTCATGGGCCACGTCGACCACGGTAAGACCAAGCTCCTCGACGCGATCCGCTCCACGGACGTCGTCGCGGACGAGGCCGGCGGCATCACGCAGTCGATCGGCGCCTACCAGGTGCGCGTGCACCTGAACGACGAGGAGCGCCCGATCACCTTCATCGACACCCCCGGTCACGAGGCCTTCACGGCCATGCGCGCACGCGGTGCCGAGGTCACGGACATCGCGATCCTCGTGGTCGCGGCCGACGACGGCGTCATGCCGCAGACGGTCGAGGCCCTCAACCACGCGCAGGCGGCCGGCGTGCCGATCGTCGTCGCGGTCAACAAGATCGACAAGGAGGGCGCGAACCCGGAGAAGATCCGCGGTCAGCTCACCGAGTACGGTCTCGTGCCCGAGGAGTACGGCGGCGACACGATGTTCGTCGACATCTCCGCCAAGCAGCGCCAGAACATCGACGGGCTCCTCGAGGCCGTCCTGCTGACCGCCGACGCCGCTCTGGACCTGCGCGCCAACCCGAGCACGGACGCCCGAGGCGTCACGATCGAGGCGAAGCTCGACAAGGGCCGTGGCGCCGTCTCGACGATCCTCGTCGAGCGCGGCACGCTGCGCGTCGGCGACCCGATCGTCGCCGGTGCCGCCTACGGCCGCGTGCGCGCCATGTTCGACGAGCACGGCAGCTCCCTGGAGGAGGCCGGCCCCGCGCGTCCGGCCCTCGTCCTGGGCCTGACCAACGTGCCGAGCGCGGGCGACTCCTTCATCGTCGCCCCCGACGACCGCACCGCCCGTCAGATCGCCGACAAGCGCGAGGCCGCCGAGCGCGCCGCCATGCTGGCCAAGCGCCGCAAGCGCGTCTCGCTGGAGAACCTCTCCGACGTCCTCAAGGAGGGCAAGGTCGACACCCTCAACCTCATCCTCAAGGGCGACAGCTCGGGTGCGGTCGAGGCGCTGGAGGACTCCCTGCTCAAGATCGACGTCGGCGACGAGGTCGCGCTGCGCGTCATCCACCGCGGTGTCGGTGCGATCACGCAGAACGACGTCAACCTGGCCACGGTCGACTCCGCCGTCATCATCGGCTTCAACGTCCGTCCGGCCGAGCGGGTCGCCGAGCTGGCGGACCGCGAGGGCGTGGACATGAAGTTCTACTCGGTCATCTACAACGCGATCGAGGACGTCGAGGCCTCCCTCAAGGGCATGCTCAAGCCGATCCATGAGGAGGTCGAGCTCGGCACCGCCGAGATCCGGCAGGTCTTCCACTCCTCCAAGTTCGGCTCGATCGCCGGCTCGATCGTCCGCTCCGGCATCATCAAGCGCGGCACCAAGGCCCGCCTGGTGCGCGACGGCGTGGTCGTCAACGGCGACCTCACCATCGAGACACTGCGCCGCGAGAAGGACGACGTCACCGAGGTCCGCGACGGCTACGAGTGCGGTATCAACCTGGGCTTCAAGGACATCGCCGAGGGCGACGTCATCGAGACCTGGGAGATGCGCGAGAAGCCGCGCGACTGAGCGCGCGGACCGCTGCCGGGAGCACCGGCTGAGCAACGTCGGCGGGGCCGGCCACCACCTGGTGGCCGGCCCCGCCGTCGGCGTACCCGGGTGCTGCGAAGCCGTGCGATGTCCTGCGGCGCTCCCGTGGTCGACCGTCAGTGCACTGCTCGACCGCTCGACTCCTGGAAGTCAGACGGTCGACCGGAGCATTGACGGTCGACCCGGTGAGGGGGGCGTGACGGCGCAGCCGACCGCCTGAGAACGCGTGCCGCACGAGGAAGGGGCGGGGCCACCGTGTGGTGGCCCCGCCCCTCGCGGCGGTGTGCCGGGCGCGTCAGATGCGCGCGTCGACGTCCTGGTAGCCGGAGTCCTCGCGGGTTCCGCCCATGCCGTCGCCCACCTCCCGGTAGTCGCGGATCATCGTGACGGAGCGGACCCACTTGACCATCTTGTAGCCGTGGCCGGACTCGCAGCGCAGGCGCAGCGGCGCTCCGAACATGCCGGAGAGCGGCTCGTCGTTGCGGCTCCAGGCGAGCAGGGTCTCGTCCTCGAGCGCGAGGTCGAGCGGGAGGCAGGTGTAGTACGGCTCGACGGGTCGGCCGTCGTGCATGTGCTGCGCCTTGCCGAAGGACTCGAACATGACCCACTTGGCCTCGGGATCGATCTCGCCGACCTGGTCGAGCAGGTCGCGGACGCGGATGCCGGTCCACTTCGCGATGCCTGTCCAGCCCTGCATGCACGTGTGCATGGTGATCTGAGACTGCGTGGCGATCTCACGGAGCTCCTCCAGGGAGAAGGACGCCGGGTGGGAGACCATGCCTCCGACCTCGAGCCGGAAGTCCTTGAAGTCGCCCGCGGCGAGCTCGTGCCACTCCTCGGACTCGTCCATGGAGGGCGTGCGGGTGTTGACCCAGTGGAAGGGAGAGATGTCCTTCTCCGTCCAGACCTTCTTGGTGCGCTGGGTGGAGGAGAAGTGGTCGATCGTCAGCTTCTTGACGGGGCGGGTGGCGCCCCAGAGGACCCGCTGGCTGCGGCGCAGGTCGGAGAGCGTCCAGTAGGACTGGGCGATCCAGAGGGCCACGACGATCGCGACGGTGATGAGGACGATCGCGAGGGCCGAGCCCGCCCTGGCCGGGTCATAGTGGCCGTACACGATGTGCGTGAGGTTGTGGTCGCGGTGCACGACGAACACGAGGACGACGTGGACCAGGGCGAAGCCGAGGTAGATGACCAGGCCGAGGAAGTGCAGCGAGCGCGCCGTCTGACGGTTGTGCAGCATCTTCGCGTACCAGGGGAAGCGGCCGATGACGGCCGGGGACATGGCCGGACCGGTGATCATCATGAGCGGGGCGGCGATGAAGATGATGGCGAAGTAGGCGAGCTGCTGGAGCCCGTCGTACGGGGTGAAGTCGCACAGGGACGGGGCCTGCAGGTGCAGGTAGGTGAGCAGCGAGTGCCAGGCGTCGGGGAAGATGCTCCAGCTCGTCGGGACCAGGCGTCCGGCGAGGCCGAAGCCGATGAGGCAGCCGACGTAGATGAAGCCGTTGAGCATCCACAGCGTGGTGGCGATGCCGTGCCACGCGCGTCCCAGGCCGATCTTGGCGTGGCCGGGCAGGGCGATGAGGGGGGAGAGGTCGCGCTGGTCGTCGCGCGCCGTGAAGGCGCCCTCCTCCCACGGCACCTTGTCCTTGGTGAAGCGGATCCACTCGGAGCCCGGCGCGCACTGGTCGTTGAAGTACAGACGCGGGTGCGAGGCGAGGATCTCGATGCCGGAGCGGATGAGCATGCCCATGAGGATGAAGTTCACGAGGTGCGTGAAGCGGATCCACATGGGGAAGGTGTTCGTGTCGACGCACTGCTCCGCGGCGTCGGCCGCGGCCTGTGCGGCGTGGATGAGAAGGGGGGACACCGTCGTTCCTTCGGGGGAGGGGACCCGCCGGGGAGGCCGGTCCGTGGATGGCTCGAATTCTACCGATGGTCGCCGGTAAATTCTGGGGATCCGTGCAAGGGGCGTGCTGGCAGTGTGACACGACCGTGCATCTCGCGACCTTCTGACACCTGCATTGGGACCATCGTCCTGTCGTCCTCGCCGCATGCCGATGCGCGGCGCGGCGTCGACGTCGTCAGAGGCGGCCGGGGCGGGTGCGAACCGGCACGCTGGGACGATTCTGTGCGCCTTCCGTGCCGTAATTCCTGGCCGAGAGCGCTGTGCGCCCCCGTTCGACGTGATTAGATACGGATCAGTTCGGGGGAATTACCGGTGCGACGACGCCGCTCGGCCCTCGGCCGCCGTGAGCCGTCGCTCGCGGTCGAGACCATCGCGTTACCTTGGTCCCGACACCCCTGTCACGTCCCTTCCCCCACGGAGGTATCTCCCAATGTCAACCGTCGCTCAGACCGACGGGGCGCCGGGCCGCACCCAGCGCCTCATCGGGAAGGGCTGGATCCAGGCGGTCGCCCTCGTCATGCTCTTCGGCTTCACGGTCATGGGCATGCTCGCGTGGCGCACCTACTCGGACTCCATGCCCCAGCCCGAGAAGGTCGTCACCGAGTCCGGTGAGACCGTCTTCACCACCCAGGACATCACCAAGGGCCAGGAGATCTTCCAGGCCCGCGGCCTCATGGAGTACGGCACGATCGTCGGCCACGGCGGCTACCTCGGCCCGGACTTCACCGCCCAGTACCTCCGCATGGAGGCACTGTCCGTCGAGAAGCAGCTCGAGCAGGCCGGAGACGCCAACGCCGCCGAGAGCATGAAGACCATGCTCCGGACCAACCGCTACGACGCCGGGACCGGCACGCTGGTCTGGACCGACGAGCAGGTCGAGGCCTACGACCAGGCCGTCGAGTACTACACGAACATGTTCGGGCCCGACGCCCAGAAGAACGGCCTCAAGCCCGACCTCATCACGGACAAGACCGAGCTCGAGCAGGTCACCGCCTTCTTCGGCTGGACCGCCTGGGCCTCCGCCGCCGACCGCCCCGGCAAGGACTACTCGTACACGAACAACTGGCCGGCCGAGCCGCTCGTGGGCAACTCGCCCACCGGCGACCTCATGATCTGGTCCGTCATCTCCCTCATCGTCCTCATCGGCGGCATCGGCATCATGTTCGCCGTCTACGGCCGCTGGAGCGCGAAGATCGGCTGGCACTCCGAGGAGGCCCCGGCCCTGTCCTTCCGCCAGCCCGGCGAGATCGGCCTGACCAGGTCCCAGCGCGTCGTCGCCTGGTTCGTCTTCACCATCGCGGCGCTGTTCGTCGTCCAGACCCTCGTCGGGGCCCTGGCCGAGCACTACCGCGCCGACGTCCTCAGCTTCTTCGGCTTCGACATGGCCAAGTGGATCCCGTACTCGCTGGCCCGCACCTGGCACGTCCAGCTCTCCCTGTTCTGGACCGCCATCGGCCTGCTCGCCGCCGGCCTGTTCATGACGCCCTTCATCGCGCGCCGTGAGCCCAGGAAGCAGCACGTCCTCACGTGGGTCCTGCTCATCGCGGCGGCCGCCGTCGTCGTCCTGTCCTGCCTCGCCGAGGCGGCCTCCGAGCACGGCCTGTCCTGGGCCAAGGGGCCGATCTTCGCCCAGCAGTGGGAGTACCTCGACCTGCCGTTCCTCTTCCAGGTGCTGCTCACCGCGGCCCTGTTCGTGTGGGTCTTCATCATCTACCGCGCCATGCGCGGCCGCCTCAAGAACGAGCACGTCGCCAACATGCCGTGGCTCTTCATGTTCTCCGCGCTGGCCATCCCGGCCTTCTACGCGGTCGGCATGATGGCCCGCACGACGACGCACCTGTCCGTCGCCGAGTTCTGGCGCTTCTGGGTCGTCCACCTCTGGGTGGAGGACTTCCTCGAGCTCTTCACCACGGTCATGGTCGCGTACTTCTTCGTCCTCATGGGCGTCGTCCGCGAGAAGATCGCGCTCGGCATCATCTACATGGACATCATCCTGTACTCGGCCGGCGGCGTCATCGGCACGATGCACCACCTGTACTTCTCCGGCACCCCGGTGGAGAACATGGCCTTCGGCGCCTTCTTCTCCGCGGCGGAGGTCATCCCGCTGACCTTCCTCACCGTGGAGGCCTGGGCCTTCATGCAGCTCGGCGCCAACCGCCAGGGCAAGGAGGCCAAGCCCTTCCCGCACCGCTGGGCCGTCATGTACCTCGTCGCCGTCGGCTTCTGGAACTTCCTCGGCGCCGGCGTCTTCGGCTTCCTCGTCAACCTCCCGATCGTCTCCTACTACGAGATCGGCACTGCCCTGACGGCGAACCACGCGCACGCCTCCATGATGGGCGTCTACGGCTTCATGGCCCTGGGCCTCGGCATGTTCGCGCTGCGCTACCTCATCCCCGAGGACAAGTGGCCCGAGCGCCTCGCCAAGGTCTCGTTCTGGAGCCTCAACATCGGCCTCGCCTGGATGTGCTTCGCGACCCTCTTGCCGCTCGGCATCCTCCAGCTCAACGAGGCCGTCGGCACCGGCTACTTCGAGGCCCGCCAGCTCACCTACATCACGAACCACACGAACACGATCATCGAGTGGGGACGCATGCCGGGCGACCTCATCTTCATCCTCGGCGGTGCCCTGCCGTACCTCTACATCGCCTTCCTCGGCGTCAGGAACTGGCGCCACGGCAGGACGGTGGAGACCTTCGCGGAGGACGCCCTCTACGAGGAGCTCGACACCACGCCCAAGGCGTGGAAGGGCGAGCGTGCGGAGCTGAACGACTGATGCCGGTCCCCGACCTGAGCGTGTGGCTCGTCGCCGTCTACGCACTGGTCCTGCTGGGCGTTGCGTGGCTCGTGGATGTCCTCGGGTCGCGCAGCGCCCGGCGCTCGCTCAACTGGCGCCAGGCCGACTTCGTCTACCACGACGACGTCGACGGGTGGCGGTGCCACGAGGACCAGTGGCTGTGGCCCACGGCCTTCGACCCGGACAAGCGGGTCATCCGCTACGAGGGCGCCCACGCCATCTGCGGGCGCTGCCCGTCGAAGGACACGTGCTCGCCCACCCCGGGGCCCCGCGAGATCACCAAGCCGGTGGACCCGTGGCCCTACTCCGAGGCGGGTCGCTTCCACCGCGGCGTCGCCCTCGTCATCGCCACGGTCGGCTGCTTCCTGTGCCTGTTCCTCATGGTGCTGTTCCGGGGTGCGGCGGACCGCGTCCTCCTGGGCGCGACCTTCGCGCTCATGATCGGCGGGACCTACCCCCTGGCCCGGCACCTGTGGAGCACCCCGGACAACGCTCCGAAGAACCTCCCGCACGTCGGCTCCGCCGAGCGCGTCACCGCCGACGCCGCACGCCGTGCGGGAGCCGCCGCGCCCGTCCCGGTCACCATCGGCGAGCGCCCCAGCGGCTACCGATCCGTGCGCGAGGCCGCCGAGCGCATCGCGCAGGCGAAGACCGAGTCCCGCTCCACCGGGCGGGCCGTCAAGGTCTCCTTCCTGCGCGACGGCGCCGACGCCGATCCGAGCGCCGCCCCGGAGCCCGAGCTCGCGCACCTCGCCGCCGTCCGCTCCCGCAAGAGCCGCTTCGCCGGCCTCAGCGGCACGGCCGGCCAGGCCTCGACGACCGAGGAGCCGCGCCGGTCCTGGGCCTCCGCCTGGAACCCGGCCACCACCACGTCCACCTCCAGCGAGGAGTCCCTCTCATGACCATGCCCGTCGCGCTCATCATCGTGGTGATCGTGCTCATCATCCTGCTGCTCGTCTTCGGTCTGAAGATCGTCAGCCAGTACGAGCGGGGCATCGTCTTCCGGCTCGGCCGCCTCCGGCCGATCGCCCAGCCGGGCCTCCACTTCGTCGTCCCGCTCTTCGAGCGCATGGAGCGCGTCGACACCCGTGTCGTCACGCTGACGATTCCGCCCCAGGAGGTCATCACCGAGGACAACGTGCCGGCGCGCGTCAACGCCGTCGTGCTGTTCAACGTCATCGACCCGGTCAAGGCCGTCATGGAGGTGGAGAACTACGCGATCGCGACCTCCCAGATCGCCCAGACCACGCTGCGCAGCGTCCTGGGGCGCGTCGACCTCGACACGGTCCTCGCGCACCGGTCGGCGCTCAACGCGGACCTGCGCGACATCATCGAGGCCCAGACCCAGCCCTGGGGCGTCGAGGTGAGCGTCGTCGAGATCAAGGACGTCGAGATCCCCGAGCAGATGCAGCGCGCCATGGCGCGTGGCGCAGAGGCCGAGCGCGAGCGCCGGGCCAAGGTCATCAACGCCCACGGCGAGCTCCAGGCCTCCGAGGAGCTCCGCCAGGCGGCTGACACTCTCTCGAAGTCGCCCGCCTCGCTCCAGCTGCGCTACCTGCAGACGCTCCTCGAGCTCGGCGCCGACCAGAACTCGACGGTCGTCTTCCCACTGCCCATGGACCTCATCGGCCCGCTCGTCAAGCGCTTCGTCGGCTCCGACGACGCCGAGGACGCCTCCGCGCAGGGGGACGAGCCCTCCGCCGACCAGCGCGACGCCGTCGCCGAGGCCGAGCGTCTCTCGCAGCCCTCGGCTCCGGCCGACCTGCGCAGCGTCCGCGAGGCGGTCGAGGCCGCGGCCTCGGAGACGAGTCTCCCCGACGAGGAGCGCCCCGCGTTCTGACCCCGGGAGCGCCCCAGGGCGTCACCGACGGCGAGAGGGCCGCAGCACCGTGCAGGTGCTGCGGCCCTCTCGCCGTCCGTGCGAGCGGTCAGGCGCGCTCGCGCACCCTCGGCCGCCGCGCCAGCTGGCCCAGCAGGTCGACGGCGAAGACCGCGACCCCCGCCCACACGAAGCACATGGCGATCCAGCGCGCCGTCGAGATCTCCTCGTGGAAGACGCCCCAGGCGAGGAGGAACTGCATGATCGGCGCGATGTACTGGGACAGGCCGACGACGCTCAGCGGCACGCGTGCCGTGCCCGCCCCGAAGAGCAGGAGCGGGATCGCGGTGAGGGGGCCGGCGAGGAGCAGCAGCACGAGCAGGAGAGGCGAGGCCTCAGGACCCTGCATCGCGCCCGCCCCCGTGGCCTGCAGCCGGCCGAGGTAGACGAGCGCCACGGGTGCGACGACGAGGCTCTCCACGGTCAGCCCGGTGAGAGCGTCGACGCGGCTGCTCACGCGCTTCTTCACGAGCCCGTAGAACCCGAAGGTCAGTGCCAGGCCGAGGGAGACCCAGGGCAGCGAGTGCTGCATCGCCACGAGGATGAGGACGGCCACCGAGGCCAGCGCGATCGAGATCTCCTGGGCGGGTCGGAGCCTCTCGCCGAGGAAGACCGCCGCGAGGGCGACCGTGACGAGCGGGTTGATGAAGTACCCGAGCGCCGCGTCGGCCGTGTGCCCGGCGTTGACGCCGTAGACGTAGATGAGCCAGTTCGCCGTGACGAGGAACCCGGAGACCGTGAGCGTCCCCAGCAGCCGCGGCGTGGTGAGAACGGTCCGCAGCCGGCTCCAGCCGCGGCGGACGGCGACGAGGACGAGGCAGGTGGCCAACGTCCACAGGACCCGGTGCCCGATGATCTCGACGGCACCGGCGGCGTCGAGCAGGCGGAAGAACAGTGGGAAGAAGCCCCACAGCACGTAGCAGCCGACGACCATCGCGAGGCCCGCGCCCGAGCGCGTCTCCGCGGTCGTGGTCCCCGGGGCGCCGCCGGTCGAGGTCTCGGGCCGGTTGTCGGGGGAGGGCGCGGGGGAGTGGGTCATACTGCTTCCGTTCGCGGTCGGGCGAGGGGGATCCTATCGACGCCGCCGCCTCCCTAAGATGGTCCGGCCGCGCCCCGAGACGCGGCAGCCGACGCCCCGAACCCGAGGAGAAACCCATGGCTGACGCCGCTCGCGCCCGCAAGGTCGCCGACCGCATCCACCAGACCGTCGCCCGCCTCCTCCAGGGCAGGATCAAGGACCCGCGCCTCGGCTTCGTCACCGTCACCGACGTCAAGGTCACCGGCGACCTCCAGCACGCCACGATCTTCTACACGGTGTACGGCACGGACCGCGAGCGGCGCGAGTCCGCCGCCGCGCTGCGCTCGGCCACCGGCCTCATCCGCTCCGAGGTCGGCAAGGCCCTCGGCATCCGCCTCACCCCCTCCCTCGAGTTCCAGCTCGACGCCCTGCCCACCCAGGCCAAGACCTTCGAGGACGCCCTCGCCCAGGCCCGCGCCAAGGACGAGGAGATCGCCCGCGCCTCCGAGGGCGCCCAGTACGCCGCCAGCGAGGACCCCTATCGCCACGACGACGAGGACGAGTGGGACGAGGACGACGAGAGCGCCGGCGGCGAGCGCGTGCTGGTGCGTGACGACGCCGAGGACGGCGACACGGCCGAGGACGTCGTCCGCGCCGAGCTGCTCGCCGAGGACGACGTCGTCGGTGACGACGACGAGCGGCTCGCCGAGGGCGTCGAGGACGAGCCGGAGACGGATGACGCCCCAGGCGACGCCGGGGACGTCGACCCCGAGGACTCCGTCCGGTGAGCCGCCCCGAGGTGCCCCGCGGCGCCGTCACCGCCGCCGACGGACTCCTCGTCCTCGACAAGCCGACCGGCCTCACCAGCCACGACCTCGTCGCGCTCACCCGGCGCATGGCGGTCACGCGTAAGGTCGGCCACGCCGGCACCCTCGACCCGATGGCCACCGGCGTCCTCATCCTGGGGATCGGCCGCGCCACCCGCTTCCTCACCTACCTCGTCGGTGCCGACAAGACCTACGAGGCGACCGTCCGCCTCGGCCAGGAGACGCTGACCGAGGACGCCGAGGGCGAGGTGACGGCCGGCGCCGGCTGCGCCGCCCCCGGTGCGCCCGGCTCCCCGCTCGACGGCCTCGACGCCGCCCTCGCCGCCCTCACCGGCGACATCGAGCAGGTCCCGAGCGCCGTCTCCGCCATCAAGGCCGACGGCGTGCGCTCCTACGCGCGCGTCCGCGGGGGCGAGGACGTCGAGCTCCCCGCCCGCCCCGTCACCATCCACGCCCTCACCCCGCTCGACGAGCCGCGCCCCGCCGTCGCCGCCGACGGGACCGCCGTGGTCGACCTGAACCTGCGCGTGACGTGCTCGTCCGGCACCTACGTCCGCGCCCTCGCCCGCGACCTGGGGCGGGCCCTCGGCTGCGGCGGTCACCTCACGGCCCTGCGTCGCACCGCCGTCGGCCCCTTCACCCTCGACGACGCCCGCGCTCTCGAGACCGTCACCGCAGAGGTCGCCGACGGCGCCACCGCGGCGGAGCGCGGCGAGGACCCCGCCGGGCTCGCCACGACACCCCTGGAGGAGGTCGCGCGCCGCTGCTTCGACGCCGTCGCCCTCACCGAGGCGGAGGCGCGCGCCGTCGGCCACGGCCAGCCGCTGCCCGCCGAGCTCCTCGACCGCGCCGAGCGCCTCGACGCCCCCGTCATCCCCAAGCACCTCCGCGGTGCCGACGGCGCCCAGGAGGCGCGCGAGGTCGTCGCGGGGTTCGCCCCCGACGGCGGCCTCGTGGCACTGTTGACCCGCAAGGGCTCTCGAACGAGGCCCCTCCTCGTCCTCGCGCCCGCCTGAACCCGGGCCGGTCCCCGGACCGGACCTCGAGCCCGGCGCCGCACCGACGACCGCCGGCCACAGCCACGACACCCACGCAGCACGACCCCAGGAGACGACGATGAGCGAGCAGACCGACCAGACGCAGCAGACGGAGACCGCCGGCGGCTGCGGGTGCGGCTGCGGCGGTCACGGCGACCAGGGCGCACCGGCCGCCGACGAGCGCGCCGCCGCCCCCGTCGTCGCCCAGCCGCTCGGGGCCGGCTACACCGCACCCGAGCCCGTCACCGCCTCCTCCATGGAGGCCGCCGACCCCACCGGCATCGCCGCGAACGTCATGAGCGTCCTCGCCGACGGCACCGTCCAGGTCGCCGTCCCCGCCGACGGCGACGCCGCCGCGGCCGACGCCTCCGCGGGCGTGGTCCCCGGGCACAAGGCCGGCAACATCCTCGGCCTGCGCGACGTCTCCGCCGCGGGCAACGGCGGCGGCTGCGGCGGGCACGGTCACCACCACCACGACCACGTCCACGGCGAGCAGGCCTCCGGCGGCTGCGCCTGCGGCGCCCACTGACCGGCCGACGGGGACGGGGCGAGCAGGCGTGCAGGTCTGGTACGGGCCCGAGCAGGTGCCACCGACCCTCACGGGAGCGGACGGCACCGGGAGCGTCGTCACCATCGGAGTCTTCGACGGCGTCCACCGCGGCCACCAGGCGATCCTCGGACGGGTCGTCGCACGCGCCCACGAGGTCGACCCCGAGGGCGAGCGCCCGCTCGCCGTGGCCATCACCTTCGACCCGCACCCCGCGCGCGTCCACCGCCCCGATTCCGGGCTCGAGCTCGTCGCCTCCCTCGCCGACCGCCTCGAGGGCCTCGCCGCCGCCGGCCTCGACGCCGTCCTCGTCGTCCACTACACACTCGACTTCGCCGACCAGTCGCCCGAGGACTTCATCCGCACCTGGATCGAGGGGCTCCTCGGCGCCCGCGCCGTCGTCGTCGGCGACGACGTCCGCTTCGGCCGCGGCAACGGGGGCGACGCCGCCACGCTCACCCGCATCGGCGCGCAGGACGGCGTCGACGTCGAGATCGTCTCCGACGTCGTCTCGCCCGAGGGACGCCGCTGGTCCTCGACCTGGGTGCGCGAGCTCCTCGAGGGCGGCGACGTCGCCGGCGCCGCCCGCGTCCTCGGTCACCCGCACCGCCTGCGCGGCACCGTCGTCCACGGGCTGCGCCGTGGCCGCGAGCTCGGCTTCCCGACCGCCAACCTCGACGCCGCGAGCGTCGGAGTCGTGCCTCCCGACGGCGTCTACGCGGGCTGGCTCGTGCGCGAGCCCGGAGCCGGCGAGTCCCGAGGGGCGGGGGAGGAGCGGCTGCCCGCGGCCATCTCCATCGGCACCAACCCGACCTTCGACGACGTCCCGGAGCGGACCGTCGAGGCCTACGTCCTCGGTCGCGCCGACCTCGACCTGTACGGGCAGGTCGTCGCCATCGAGCTCGTCGAGCGGCTGCGCCCGATGCTCGCCTTCGACGGCCTCGAGCCGCTGCTGACCCAGATGGACCAGGACGTGCGCGACGCCGCCCGTGCCCTCGAGGTGCCCGAGCCCGAGCGGCTGCGCGTCCGCCCTGAGGACGTCACCGCCTGAGCCGGGAGCGGACCAGGCGCCGGGTCGTCCTGAGACCGAGCCCACGGCGCTCGGCGCCGTTCCGGCGGTCGGGGCGCGTCCGGACGCTGGTAGGGTTGGCGGGCCGTCGATCGGCCGCGGACGTGTCATGCCCGGGAGAACAAGCCCCGGCGCTCCGCGCAACGAGAAAGAGGAGCAAACCGTGTCGGTTTCCCCCGAGCGCAAGAAGCAGATCATCGCCGAGTACGCCACCCACGAGGGTGACACGGGCTCCCCCGAGGTCCAGGTCGCCGTTCTGTCCGAGCGCATCTCCAACCTCACCGAGCACTTCAAGACCCACACGCACGACCACCACTCGCGCCGCGGTCTCTACCTCCTCATCGGCAAGCGCCGTCGCCTCCTCGACTACCTCATGAAGGAGGACATCGAGCGCTACCGCGCCCTCATCGCCAGGCTCGGCATCCGCCGCTGAGCCCGCGCGAGCGCAGCTCGAGCCCGTCGCCCCGGCCCCGCCTCCCCTGGGAGAGCGGGGTCGGGGCGCGTTCGCGCCCCGGAGCGGCGCCTGCTCGGGGAGTGAGGGCGGGGAGGCCGTGAGTCGGCCGTGGGGCGGGGCGCCGAGGCGGCGAGCGGGGCCGGGCCGCGCGCCCGCGCCGCGTCCCATCTCACGGGGGAGAACGTCCCGGCTCCCGCGAGATCGCGCGCCCCCACGGTAGGATCGCAGGGTCCGCGTCGCGCGTGGGCGCCGGGGTCGCCCCGGGCCGACGGCGCGACCGCAGGGGCAGGGCGCGTCGCCCGCCTCTTGCGCCGCGGACCCGGCGACGGGGAACGACCCCGGCCGCCGGACGGCAGGGCACGTCGGTTTTCGGTGGTGGCCTCCGGAACGGTGCGCGGGCGAGTCGCCCGCACGGGCTGGGCCCGAGCCGCTCCGTGGGCCTCGATCGAAGGCCACGGTCCTGCCCCGATCGACAGAAAGAGACACATCACCGATGTTCCTTGATGACCCTGAGGTCACCGCCGCCGAGGCCGTGATCGACAACGGCTCCTTCGGCAAGCGCGTCGTCCGCTTCGAGACCGGCCGCCTCGCCAAGCAGGCCGCCGGCTCCGCCATGGCCTACCTCGACGGCGAGACCGCCATCCTGTCCGCCACCACCGTGGGCAAGCACCCCAAGGACCAGTTCGACTTCTTCCCGCTCACCGTGGACGTGGAGGAGCGCCAGTACGCCGCCGGCCGCATCCCCGGCTCCTTCTTCCGCCGCGAGGGCCGCGCCGGCACCTCCGCCATCCTGGCCTGCCGCCTCATCGACCGCCCGCTGCGCCCGTCCTTCGTCAAGGGCCTGCGCAACGAGGTCCAGGTCGTCGAGACCGTCCTCGCCATCCACCCCGACGACGCCTACGACGTCCTCGCCATCAACGCGGCCTCGATGTCCACCCAGATCGCCGGCCTGCCCTTCGCCGGCCCGGTCGCCGGCACCCGCCTCGCCCTCATCGACGGGCAGTGGGTCGCCTTCCCGCGCTGGAGCGAGCTCGAGCGCGCCACCTTCAACATGGTCGTCGCGGGCCGCGTCCTCGAGGACGGCGACGTCGCGATCATGATGGTCGAGGCAGGCGCCACCGAGAACGCCTGGGACCTCATCCAGGCGGGCGCGACAGCCCCCACCGAGACGGTCGTGGCCAGCGCCCTCGAGGCCGCCAAGCCGCACATCAAGGCCCTCTGCGAGGCCCAGATGGAGGTCGCCAAGCACGCCTCCAAGCCCACCGCCGAGTTCCCGCTCTACCTCGACTACACCGACGAGCAGTACGACGCCGTCGAGAAGGCCGCTGAGCAGTTCGACCTCGCCGGCGCCATCGCCACCGAGGGCAAGCAGGCCCGCGACATCGCCACGGACGCCGTCCGCGACCAGGTTATCGGTTCCCTCGCCGAGCGCTTCGGAGGTGAGGACGACATCAAGGCCCTCAAGGCGGCCTTCAAGTCCGTCACCAAGAAGCTCGTCCGTCACCGCACCCTCACCGAGGGCATCCGCATGGACGGCCGCGGCCTCAAGGACATCCGTACCCTGGCCGCCGAGGTCGAGGTCCTGCCCCGCGTCCACGGGTCCGCCATCTTCGAGCGCGGCGAGACCCAGATCCTGGGCGTCACCACGCTCAACATGCTGCGCATGGAGCAGCAGATCGACGACCTCTCGCCGATCACGCGCAAGCGCTACATGCACCAGTACGTCTTCCCACCCTTCTCCACCGGCGAGACGGGCCGCGTCGGCGCCCCGAAGCGCCGCGAGGTCGGCCACGGCGCCCTCGCCGAGCGCGCCCTCGTCCCGGTCCTGCCGAGCAAGGACGACTTCCCCTACGCCATCCGTCAGGTCTCCGAGGCCCTCGGCTCCAACGGCTCCACCTCGATGGGCTCGGTCTGCGCCTCCACGCTGTCCATGCTCAACGCGGGCGTGCCGCTCAAGGCCCCCGTGGCGGGCATCGCCATGGGCCTCATGCACGAGGAGATCGACGGCGAGACCAAGTGGGCCACGCTCACCGACATCCTCGGCTCCGAGGACGCCTTCGGCGACATGGACTTCAAGGTCGCCGGTACCCGCGACTTCATCACCGCCCTGCAGCTTGACACCAAGCTCGACGGCCTGCCCAGCGAGATCCTCGCCGGCGCCCTCGGCCAGGCGCGCGACGCCCGCTTCAAGCTGCTCGACCTCATCGACGCCGCCATCGACGGTCCCGACGAGATGGCACCGACGGCTCCTCGCGTCCTCACCGTCCACATCCCGGTGGACAAGATCGGCGAGGTCATCGGCCCCAAGGGCAAGATGATCAACCAGATCCAGGAGGACACCGGCGCGGACCTCACGGTCGAGGACGACGGCACCGTCTACATCGGCGCCTCCGACGGCCCCTCCGCCGAGGCCGCCCGCGACGCCGTCAACGCGATCGCCAACCCGCAGATGCCGGAGATCGGCGAGCGCTTCGTCGGCACAGTCGTCAAGACGACCACCTTCGGCGCCTTCGTCTCCCTCACCCCCGGCAAGGACGGCCTCCTGCACATCTCGCAGATCCGTCGCCTCGTGGGCGGCAAGCGCGTGGAGAACGTCGAGGACGTCCTGGGCGTGGGTGACAAGGTCAACGTCGAGCTGGCCGAGATCGACCAGCGCGGCAAGCTCAGCCTGCACGCCGTCCTCAACGAGGAGCAGCAGGCCGCTGAGGACGAGGCCAGGGCCCACCGCTCCGAGCGCGGCGACGACGAGGGTGAGCGCCGTGAGCGTCGCCCGCGCCGCCGCTCCGGCGAGGGCGAGGACGGGGAGCGCCGTGAGCGCCGCCCGCGCCGTCGCCGCACCCGTACCAACGAGGACTCCTCGGACGCCGAGTGAGGCAGCGCTGACGCAGCCGACCGGGCGCCCTGCGCGCCCGTGAGCAACGGCGGGAGCCGGGGCCACCCCCAGGGGCGGTCCCGGCTCCCGCCGTTCCCGGTCCTCTACGCCGTCGGCGAGGCGTGAGGAGGCCGACGGCGGGCAGCGGGCGCCCGGCCGCTAGGCTCACCAGGTGACCAGCAGCCGCACGACAGACCTCCCCAGCACCTTCGCCGACGAGGGGCGCAGCACCGGCGACTTCGAGGCCTCCTACGACGAGGTCGCGCTCGTCCGCGGGCGCGCCGGCGACCCCGCCACCGAGCTCACCCTCACCGACGACGGCGCCACCCTGCGCCGCTCCGTCCTGCCCGGGGGCGTCCGCGTCATCACAGAGTCCGTCCCCGGCCTTCGCTCCACGGCGCTCGGCACCTGGTTCGGCGTCGGCTCCCGCGACGAGGTCCCCGGCCAGGAGGGCTCGACCCACTTCCTCGAGCACCTCATGTTCAAGGGCACCGCCACCCGCGACGCCCGCGGCATCGCCGAGGCCTTCGACATGATCGGCGGCGAGTCCAACGCCGCCACCTCCAAGGAGCACACCTCCTACTACGCCCGCGTCCAGCGCCGTGACTCCATGGAGGCCCTCGACGTCATCACCGACATGGTGACGTCCTCGCTCCTCACCCCCGCCGAGGTCGAGACCGAGCGCGGCGTCATCGTCTCCGAGCTCGCCGACGCCGCCGACGACCTCCTGGACGTCGCCCAGGACGCCTTCAACCGCGCCGCCTTCGGGGAGGACACGCCGCTCGGTCGGCCCATCGGAGGCACTCCCGAGGCCGTTCGCTCCGTGCCGCGCGACGCCGTCTGGGACCACTACCAGCGCAGCTACGCCTCCGACTCCCTCGTCGTCGCCGTCGCCGGCGCCGTCGACCACGACGAGGTCTGCGACCGGGTCCTCTCCGACCTCGCCGCCGCCGGGTGGGACGCGAGCGCCGACGCCGTGCCGCGACCCCGCCGCTTCGAGACCGTCGGCCTGGACACGCCTCCCGTCCACGACGTCACCGTCGTCCGCGACGCCGAGCAGTCCCACGTCCAACTCGCCTGCCGCGGGATCCCCGTGCGCGACGAGCGACGCTGGGCCATGAGCGTCCTCACCACCATCCTCGGCGGCGGCATGTCCTCCCGCCTCTTCCAGGAGGTCCGCGAGAAGCGGGGCCTGGCCTACACGACCTATGCCTTCGACTCCTCCTACGCCGGCGCCGGCGCCTTCGGCCTCTACGCCGGCTGCGCCCCGGAGGACGTCGAAGAGGTCTGCGCCGTCATGGTCGGCGAGTTCGAGCGCCTCGCCGAGGGCGGCGTGAGCGAGCGCGAGCTCGCCCGGGCCCGCGGCCAGATCCGCGGCGCGATGGTCCTCGGCGGCGAGGACTCCCTCGCTCGCATGGGGCGCCTCGGCCGAGGCGAGGTCGTCACCGGCCGCCTGCGCTCCATGGGGGAGAACCTTCGCCGCCTGGACGCGGTCACCGCCGACGACGTGCGCGCCCTGGCAGCCCAGCTCGCCGCCCAGGAGCGCTGCCGTGTGGTCGTCGGCCCGGGTGCCTGAGGTGAGGGACGGCGAGTACGCGGTGACCGCCCACGGTCAACCTTGTGCCTGCCTTGTTCGAATCCGCTGAGGCTGGAGCACGGCAAGGACGAAGAAGAGGATCGCGCCGATGACCCATGCTGCGACCATGCCCGTGGGATGAGTGAGGGCGACCGCGATCATGACTCCCAGTGCCACGGCGGCAATCGCCTTCAGGGCTGGCAGGCCGGTGGCGACTGCGAGTGCCGTGCTTGTGGCGGAGATTGCGACGGCGATTGTCACCGCTCGTTGCGGGGTATCCCAGTTCAGGTGGACGAGAACCCCGCTCAGGACGGCGATGGCGGCGACCGACAACGACGATACTATGTTTTTTTTCGCCCTTTTTTTGTCGTGTTGCAACGTGGTTCGACGAAGTTTGTTATGCACAAGACTCCCTCCATCCACAATATGCTTTGGTACAGCATTTGTTAACGGTGAGGGCTGCCGGGCACCATACGGCCGCGCAGGCGAGACAGAGCTGCCAAGGTGACCGTGGGTTGCACGTGAGACCGCATGGCCCGCACGCATTGAATACGCAAGTCTTGTTGTAACTTGAGCAGACGCAGGTGTAGCAGGCTCCTTTTTTGCTGCACGTGGACTGGACGCATCCCGATGCTGCCGTTGTTCCGGCTAAGTAAAGCGTTTGTGATGACGCGCTCTGGATGGATGACGTGGTCTGAATTGATGGTGTGCCTTGGGTGAGTGTCAAGGTGCGGTCAGTGCCGGTGCTCGTGGCGAGGAGGTTGAACGTCTCGTTGGCCTTGTTGGGTTGCTCGAATATCATGATGTTGGTCTGAATGTTCGCATCAACCTTTGTGCGGTATACGGCAATCATTACCGTTGACAGATCGACCGCAAGGGCCTGAGTTGTTCCGCCGCCTGTCAGGTCATGGTTCACGAGATGGACGGAATCGTATTCATCTGAACCTGCCAGAATAGAGTTCAGTTCCGTCTCAGTGTCATCTCTGGAAGCATAAACGTGTATCAGTGCGTCATCGCGAGAGAAGGCGCTGTCTAGAAGTTTCCGCAACTCTCCGTCGTGGGCGAGAAGCGGCCTGAGTGCCGCGAGCGCTATGTTCGGTGGCTGTTTGTTAGAATCCTTGATGCTGTGACCGGCCATGACGTCTGATGTAACTCCCGCTGCGGAAGCTGTCGACGTTGTCCCTCCTAGCAGGGCTGCACCTCCGATGATGCCGAAGGCTAGTCGCATGAACGGGCGGCGCATGATCCTGACCTCAGAGAGGCGGGGGGACGATTCGATTCGTAGCTGCCCGAGGTGTGTTGCGAGCCGGGCTGTCATGGTGATACCGACTCTGCGGACAAGTGTCCATCCGAGAGCTAGACCGGTCCACCCCTGCACACATCCTTGTTCAGTGACTTCGACGAGGGTTGGGGTCCAAGGGGCGTCCGGGCCGAGCGCGTCGCGTCGCCAACGAGCCATCGCGGGGTCGTTTAGTGCGATGATGTCGAAGTCTTTCCCCCCTTCTTCCTTCACATCTTGCCGCACCTGGCGCGCCAGGGTTCGGCATGTGCTGCATGACGAGTCGTAGCCGAGGTACAACATTGGAGCTTCCTTGAGTGTGGAACAAGGTGAGAGAAGGATATGCTGGTGATGGTGTGATGGTCGACACCCCGATGAGACTCAGGGCGGATGCTCGGAGGCACGATTTTCGGGGCGCGCGGCGATGATGTCGTTGCTGCTGGTCGACGCGCGTGTTGCTAGGGACTGCCGCTAGGGCGTGGCTATGAACATACGCATTGCAGTGACATGCGTCACCGGGTGCATGGAGGCCGCCGGGGACAGACCATGAACTCGCCTCAGGCCACGCAGTTGACGCTCAGCTCCGACTGCATTGACGACGGCAGCCGCTGCGGAACGCGATACACCGGACGGGGTGAGGACGTCTCGCCGGAGCTGCGGCTGCACGGGCTGGATGCCTGCGCCGAAACCTTGGCCGTCACGCTGGAGGACCTGACCCATCCGCTGTTTGGAACCATGGCGCACTGGGTGGCGTGGAACATCCCCGCGGGAGAACTGATTCCCGAGGCCATCCCGCCGGGTCGAGTCAGTCCCGGCACCGAGATAGTCCAGGGGATCGCCTAGGGCCTGCACCGGTACCGCGGACCGAAGCCTCCACGCGGCACCACCCACACTTACCGCTTCACCGTACATGTACTGGACGACCTCCTCTGGCTCTCAGGCAGGAACCGCCTGGCCGGACTGAAGCGGGCCGTCGCCGGGCACGTCCTCCAGCAGGCCGAGCTGGTCGGCACCTTCGAGTGACCAACGCCTGCTCTCAACCGCGCGCTGTTCTGATGTCCAGATCCGGGACAAACGAGCTTGAGGCACTTACAGGTGGCCTCCAGATCGTTGGAGTCACGCGGTTTCACGACTTGCCGTCAGCGGCGTCTGCGGCGTTTGTCCCGAATTTGGACAACTCTCATTAGGATGCCTGCATGAGTACTGCCGTTGCCGTTGTCGGCGCCGCTGGGCGCATGGGATCCACCGTCTGCCAGGCCGTCGAGGACGCCGAGGGCCTCGAGCTCGTCGCGCGTCTCGACACCGGTGACGAGATCACCTCGGAGACCTTGAACGGCGCCGAGGTCGCGGTCGACTTCACCGTCCCCGACGTCACCGAGGCCAACGTCCACGCCCTCGTCGACGCCGGCGTCGACGTCGTCGTCGGCACCACCGGCTGGAGCGAGGAGTCCTACGGGCGCGTGCGCGAGCACCTCGCTCGCCCCGAGGCCGCCGGTCGGAGCGTCCTCATCGCCCCGAACTTCGCCCTCTCCGCGGTCCTCGTCATGTCTTTCGCGGCGAAGGCGGCCCGCTACTTCGAGTCCGCCGAGGTCATCGAGCTCCACCACCCGAACAAGGTCGACGCCCCCTCGGGCACCGCCGTCGCCACGGCCCAGGGCATCGCCGCCGCCCGCGCCGAGGCCGGCCTCGGCCCGGTCCCGGACGCGACGCGGTCCGACCCCGACGGCGCCCGTGGCGCCGTCGTCAACGGCATCCACGTCCACGCCGTGCGTCTGCGGGGGCTCACCGCCCACGAGGAGGTCGTGCTCGGCAACGAGGGCGAGCAGCTCACCATCCGCACGGACTCCTTCGACCGCGCCAGCTTCATCCCGGGCGTCGTCCTCGCGGTGCGCGAGGTCTCCGGCCGGGGAGGCCTCACGATCGGCCTCGACAAGCTCCTCGACCTCTGAGGCGCGCCGGCTCCTGCACTGAGTTCGGTCAGTCCGCGCGCTGAGTTCGGTCGGCGGTCGTCCGCGGACGGCACTCGTGCGTCGCTCGGGCATGACCGAACCGAGCTCGCGGCGCCGTACGACCGAGCTCCCGGTAGGTGGGCCCGGGCGGTCAGAGGGCCGCGGCCCAGCAGTCCTCGGTGACGCCCTCGCCCACGGGGAGCTCGCGGTACGACTCGGTGCGCTCCAGGCCGCAGGCCGTGAGCAGCCCGGCGACCGACCCGTCGCCGCGCACCGCCCACTGCAGGAGGACCCGTGCCCCGTCCTGCTTGGCGTAGTCCGTCGCCGCGGCCAGCAGCCGGGAGCCGTGCCCCTCGCGCTGGTGCTCAGGGAGGACGCCGAGCGCGGTGATCTCCGCGGCAGGCTCCGGCTCGCGCACGGAGGCGGGCGCGTCAGCCGCCTCCTTCTCGTCGACGGCGCCCTGCGTGGGCGCGAGGGCGACGATGCCGACGACCTCGTCCCCGAGCGTCGCGACGAGGACGTGGTGACGGCTGCTGGGCGGCTCGACGACGGCGCCCTCCCAGCCGGCGGCGAGGACGGGCGCGGAGATCATCGCGGTCACGCCGGCCGGCAGCGGGGCGCCGCCGTGCGCGGCGGCGTGGGCCGCGCCGAGGGAGGCGCGCATCGCGGAGGCGTGAACCGTCCCGATCGCCTCGAGGTCCCCAGACGTCGCCTCGCGGACGAAGCCACCGGCCTCGACCGGGTGCGAGTGCCCGCCCTGGGACTCGAGCCCGCCTCGAGCGGCGGCGGCCAGGCCGGAGGAGAAGTCCGAGTCGAAGACGCTCGGGGCCTCGGGGTCGTGGTGGCCGGCGTGCGGACCGGCGGGGCCGTGGGCGTGCTCGGGGGAGGAGCCGGTGCTCTCGGGAGTCGTCATGGCCGCGAGCCTATCGTCCGGCGCCGGGGCACCGGACGGAGGCCGCGCAGCTGGTGCGAGTGCGTCGTCCGCGCGCGTCCAGGGCGTCGACGCCGTCGTCGGCCGCGGCCTCGTCCCGGGGCCAACGTCCAGCCAGCGGCGACCGCGGGCGCTCCGGCGGCGCCGTCGCTACCCTGTCGTCATGAGCTCACTCCCGGGCAGGTCCTTCGGAAGCGTCGGCGTCGCCATGGTCACGCCCTTCACCCCGGAGGGCGAGATCGACGTCGAGGCCGCCCAGTCCCTCGCCGTCACCCTCGTCGAGGACGGCGCGGACATGATCCTGCTCGCCGGCACCACCGGCGAGGCCCCGACCACGCACCTGCCCGAGAAGCAGACCCTGCTGCGCGAGGTCAAGGACGCCCTCGCCGGGCGCGCCATGCTCGTGGCGGGCGCCGGCTCCAACGACACCGCCCACGCCGTGCGCGTCGGCGTCGGCTCCGAGGCCGCGGGCGCCGAGGGCCTCCTCATCAACGCCCCGTACTACAACCGCCCCAGCCAGGAGGGCGTCTACCGGCACATCATGGCCGTCGTCGAGGCCACCGACCTGCCGGTCATCATCTACGACATCCCCGGCCGCACCGGCGTGCGCATCACCGACGAGACCCTCGCCCGCCTCGCCGAGCACGAGCGCGTCCTCGCGGTCAAGGACGCCACCGGCGACGTCGAGCAGGGCTTCCAGCGCATGGAGGCCACCGGGCTCGAGTACTACTCCGGCGACGACGGCCTCAACTTCGCCTGGCTCGCCCACGGCGCCTCCGGCGTCATCAGCGTCGTCGCCCACGCGGACGCCCACTCCTGGCGCGAGATGGTCCAGGAGGTCGACGAGGGCGACCTCGCCGGCGCCCGCGCCGTCGCGCAGCGCATGCGCCCCCTGACCCGCGCCATCATGGGCGGTGGCCAGGGCGCCGTCATGGCGAAGGAGGCGCTCCTGCTCCAGGGGCGCATCCCCTCGGCCGAGCTGCGGCTCCCGCTCGTGCGCGCGAACGAGGCCGAGGTCGGCGAGCTGCGCCGCGTCCTCAACGCCGCCGGCCTCCTCTGAGCACGAGGGAACGACGCGCCGTCGCGGCCCCCTCGCCCAGGTCGGAGCCAGAGGCGGACGTCCTCGGCAGGGGAAGACTCCGTCGGCGCCACAGTTCGCCGAGTGCGTCGTCCTCCGCGGGGGACCGGCGCCCCTCGCTCAGTCGCGAGCGGTGACGAGGTCGCGGACCTCGCGGCGCGGCGCCTTCCCGATGACGGAGCGCGGCAGCGCGTCGATGACCTCGAGGCGCCGCGGCAGCGCGTAGTGGGGGAGCGTCCGCTCCGCGAAGGCCCGCACGGACTCCAGGGTCACGGAGCCCTGCGTCGCCCCCGGCTCGAGAACCACGGCGGCGACGACGGTCTCCCCGTTCGCGCCCCCGTCCACGCCGACGACGGCGACGTCCGCGACGCCCTCGTGCCCGCGGATCGCGTCCTCCACCTGCGAGGGGTAGACGTTGAAGCCGCCGGTGAGGATGAGCTCGCGCTTGCGGTCCGCCATCCAGAGGAAGGAGTCCTCGCGGCGCACGACGTCCCCGGTGCGCAGCCAGCCGCCCGGCAGCATCGAGGCGGCGGTGGCCTCCTCGTCCCCCCAGTAGCCGACGAAGACCTGCGGGCCGCGCACGAGCAGCTCGCCGGGCTCGCCGTCAGGCACCTCGACCTCGGGGTCCGGTTGCTCGGCGTCCGGGTCGATGATGCGCACGTCGGTCGAGGGGAAGGGCAGGCCGAGGGCGCCGAGGCGCCGGTCGGTGCTCATGGGCGTGCCGGCGACGATGGGGCTCGTCTCGGTCATGCCGTAGCCCTCGATGAACAGGCCGCCGGTCGCCGCCTCCCAGCGGGCCCCGACCTCGGGCGGCATGGGGGAGGCGCCGCAGACGACGTAGCGCAGGGAGGACAGGTTCGTTCCCTGCTTCTCCGCGGCGGCGAGGATCCGCTCGAACATGACGGGCACGCCCACGAAGAAGGTGAGCGGGCGCCGCGCCTGGGCCCGCAGGACCTCGGGCACGTCGAACTTCGGCATCATGACCTGGCTCGCGGCCTTCTGGACGGCGCAGAACAGGTTGAAGGTGAGGCCGAAGGCGTGGAAGAAGGGCAGGAGGCACAGGAAGGACTCCCCGCCCTCGTGGAGCATCGGCACCCAGGCGATGGCCTGGTTCGCGTTCGCCCGCAGGTTGCGGTGGGTGAGCATCGCGGCCTTGGGCGTCCCGGTCGTGCCGCCGGTGTGGAGGAGGACGGCGACGTCGTCGCCGGCGGGGTAGGGCCAGGAGCCGGGGATCCGCTCGGCGCGGGCGACCGCGCGGTCCCAGGAGCGCACGCCGGCGGGCAGGGACTCGGCGCGCATGGAGGAGCGCGTGGCCCGGGCCCGCTTCACGGGCAGGCGCAGGGCGGCGCGGAGCCTGGCGGGCAGCGCCGCAGACATGTCGACGGAGAAGACGGTGCGGCCGGCGAGAGGGTCGACGGCGTCGGCCTCGGGACCGGTGCCGCCCGCGGCGCGAGAGCGCGGGTCGAGGACGAGCTCGACGCCCTTCTCCCAGGCGACGACGACGTCGGCGCCGTGGTTCTCGAGCTGGGCGCGGATCTCCTCCGCGGGGGCGAGGGGGTTGTGCTCGGCGACGATCGCGCCGATGCGCAGCGCCCCGTACATGAGGGCGACGTGCTGGGGGCAGTTCGGCAGGAGGACGGCGACGCGGTCCCCGCGGTGCACGCCGGCGTCGCGCAGCACCTGGGCGGCGCGCTCGGAGGCGGCGAGGAGCTCGGCGTAGGTCGTCGTCGCGCCGAGGAAGTCGATGGCGACGCGCTCGGGGTAGAAGGCGGCGGCGGTCTCGAGGAGCTCGGAGAGCGGGCCCTCGGGGACCTCGATCGTCGCCGGGATGCCGGGCTGGTAGTGCGGGCGCTGGTACTGGGCGGCGTCGTCGCGGGTGGTGGTCACCGGGTGGGCTCCTCGTAGGCGCGGTGGGGCGGCTGGGTGTGTGGTCGTGGCGGTGCGCCGCGGGGTGGCACGGCGTGCGCCGTCGGCCGGTCGGCGCACGGTCGGGACACGCGCCACGCCGACGGCGACGGGCCGTGGCGCGGGGCCGGGCGGTCAGCCCTCGGTGCCGGATGCGGCGTCGTCGGGCTCGGTGCCCGGGGCGGCGTCGTCGGTCGCCGGGGCGGCCTCGCTGGAGCCCGTGGCCCCCTGGCCGGCGATCTCGCCCGCCCGGCCGAGGCGGCCGACGAGGGCCGTCGCGGCGCTCTGGGAGGCCGAGGCGGCGGCGCTCGCGGCACCGGAGGCGGCCTCGCGCGCCGAGAGGAGCTCGTCGCGCACGACGCGGCGCAGCACCTTCCCGATCTGCGAGCGCGGCATCTCGGAGAGGATCTCGACCTGTCGGGGCAGGGAGTAGTGGGACAGGGTCTTCTCGGCCCACTCCCGCACCTGCTCGAGGGTGACGGTCTGGCCCTCCTTGGGGACGATCGCGGCGACGACCCGCTCGTCGCCGGCGTCGCCCTCGCCGCCGGGCAGCCCGACGACGGCGACCTCCTCGACCTGCGGCATGGAGCGCACGGCCGCCTCGACCTCGGTCGGGTAGATGTTGAAGCCGCCCGAGATGATGAGCTCCTTGCGGCGGTCGGCGATGACGTAGAAGCCGTCCTCGGCCTGGCGCACGAGGTCCCCGGTGCGCAGCCACCCGCCGGGCAGCATGACGGCATCGGTCTCGGCCTCGTTCTCCCAGTAGCCGGCGAAGACCTGCGGGCCGCGGACGATGAGCTCGCCGACCTCCCCGCGGGCGACCTCGGCGGCCGGGTCGGAGGACTCCGGGTCGACGAGGCGCACGTCCGTGGACGGGAAGGGCACGCCGAGGGCGCCGGGGCGGCGCTCACGGGAGATCGGGTTGCCGAGGATGATCGGGGCGGTCTCGGTCATGCCGTAGCCCTCGATGATGACGCCGCGGGTCTCCTGCTCCCAGGCCTCGGCGACGGACGTGGGGTTGGCGGCGGCGCCGCACACGGCGATCTTGCAGCTCGACAGGTCCGCGCCGGTCTCGCGGGCGCGCCTGACGATGCGGTCGAACATGACGGGGACGCCGGGGAAGAAGGTCGCCGGGCGGCGCTTCCAGGCCTGGAGGACGAGGTCCCCGCCGAACTTGGGCAGGACCACCTGGGTCGCCGCGATTCCGACGGCGCACAGGAGCGACAGGCTCAGCCCGAAGGCGTGGAAGAAGGGCAGGACGGCGTAGAAGGTCTCCTCGCCGACCTCGCAGGTCTGGGAGGCCCAAGCCAGGCTCATCTCCGCGTCGGCGCGCAGGTTGCGGTGGGTGAGCATGACGGCCTTCGGGGTGCCCGTGGTGCCGCCGGTGTAGAGGAGGACGGCGACGTCGTCGACGCCGGGCAGCGGGAGGTCGGGGTCGACCTCGGGGGTGGCGGCGACCAGGTCGTCCCAGGAGCGCACGCCGGCGGGGACCGGGGCGCGCAGCTCGCGGCGCTGCGTGCGTGCGGCGGCCACGGGCAGGCGCAGCGCGAGGCGGCTGCGCACGGGCAGGCCTCGGGAGAGGTCGACGGACAGGACCCGCAGCCCGTCGAGCCCCGCCTCGCTCATGGACCCGGAGGCGGAGACGAGGCGGTCCAGCGTCTTCTCCCAGGCGATGACGACGCGGCCGTGGTGGATGGCGATCTGCTCGCGGATCTGCGCGGCGGGGGCCAGCGGGTTGTGCTCGGCGACGACGGCGCCGATCCGCCAGGCCGCGTAGGCGAGGACGACGTGCTGGGGACAGTTCGGCAGGATGAGGCCGACGACGTCGCCGGGCTTGACGCCGAGGCGGCGCAGGGCCTCGGCGGCCTTGTCGACGCGGTGCTCGAGCATCCGGTAGGTCGTCGTGGCACCCATGAAGTCGAGGGCGACGCGCTCGGGGATGCGGCGGGCGGAGTCGGCGAGCATCATCGACAGGGGCTCGGTCACCGGCGCGATGACGGCGGGGACGCCCGGTGAGTAGTGGGGGCGCAAGTAGTGCTCGGAGGCGTTCTCGTCCGCGGACGCGGGGGTGTCCTGCGCGGGGCGGGGTGCGCTGGAATCGGTCACGGGTTCCTCATTTCCGACGGCGTCGGTGCGGCCGCGGCGCGGGGCGACGCCGACGCGGCTGGCTACCGACGCAACCGTAACCTACGGTTCCGTAACCTCGCATCGGCGGACGCTGTCAGGAGCCTGTGGCGTCCCGCTCAGACGCCCGGGAACCCGTGCGGGGACGGGCTCGGAGCCCGGCCGGCAGCGGCTCCCGGGAGAGCACCCGCAGACGGCGCGTCGGACGCGTCATCGCCACGTACAGGTCGCCCGGGCTCACCGCCCCGATCCGCGCCGGGTCGAGGAGCACGACGACGTCGAACTCGAGGCCCTTGGACAGGACGGGCCCCATGACGGCGACGCGCGAGCGCAGGACGTCCCCGCCCGGCGCCTCCATCGCGGCGGCCAGCGACGCGTCCTCGCCGAGGAGCCGTGCCGCCTTCGGCGCGTCGGGCGTGATGACGGCGATGCGGCCGCCTCCGGCGCCGACCTCGGCGTCCAGGGCGGAGACCTCCTCGCGGACGGCCGCGCGCAGGGCCTGCGCCCAGGCGCCGTCGTCGGGGGCCGGCGCGTCGTCCCGGGTGACGACGAGGCAGTCAGGCAGGTCCCGCACCGAGCGCACCGGGTAGACCGGCGGCGCGCCGAGACCCGTGACGACCCGGTCCGCCGTCTCCATGATCGTGGCCGGCGTGCGGTAGCAGACCGTGAGGACCTCCTCGCGCAGCGGCGTCGAGGCCGCGCGACGGCTCCGCGGGCTCCGGCCGCCCGCCCGGCCGCCCGGCCGCCCTCCCCGCGCAGGACGCCGGTCCGGGCGGCCCCGCGACGCGGCGTCGTCGGAGTCGTCGGAGGGCGCCGTCCCGAGCTCGGCGAGGACCTCGCCCCACGAGCCAGGAGCCGTCGGCCCCGAGTACTGGGCGAGGTCGCCCACCACCGTGAAGGAGCGCACGGGGCAGCGCCGCGCGAGCGCCCGCCAGGCCATGTCGCCCAGCTCCTGCGCCTCGTCGACGACGACGTGCCCGTAGGTCCACGTCCGGTCCGCCCGCGCCCGCTCCGCGAGCGTGAGGGAGGGGCCCGAGTCCGCGACGCGGTCCGCGAGCATCTCCGCGTTGACCATGCCGCCGCCGAGGTCCTGCGACTCGATGGCCTGGGCCGCGTAGGCGACGAGCTCCTCCCGTCGGCGCGCCTCCAGGCGGGAGCGGCGGGCCTCGGCGTCCTCGCTCGGGCCGAGCAGCTCGGCGAGCTCGTCGATGAGCGGCACGTCCGCCGCCGTCAGCTCAGCCCCCGGACGGCGCTCGAGGAGGGCCCGGTCCGCCGCGGTCAGCTCGGGGGCGAGGCGCTCGAGCAGCGTCGGGCGCGCCCAGAGGCGCTCGAGGAGACCGACGGGCGTCGTCGGCATCCAGCACAGGTTGATCTCGCGGCGGGCGTCGCGCGCGGTGCGCACGTCCTCGCGGATCCAGGCGCGCGTGTCCGCGTCCGAGGCGTCCTGGTTCGTGGCCGCCGCGAACTGGTCCGTGAGCCGCTCCAGCAGCCACAGCACGAAGGTCTCGCGCGCCAGGTTGTGAGGCTTGCCGGAGCGCCGGGCGCGCGCCATCGCCTCGCGCACGTCCTCCGGTCGCAGCTCGAGGCGCGTGCCCTGGACGACGACCTCGCGAGGCCCGTCCGGGACGCGCTGGAGGCCCCGCACCGCGCGGCGCAGGACCTCCGCCCACACGCCGCGCCCCTTGACCTCGGCGACGGTGGCCGGCTCCGAGCCGCGGGCGCGCACGCCCGGCACGAGGTCCGCGATGGTCGTCGCCACGACGCCGGTCTCACCGAGCGAGGGCAGGACCTGCTCGACGTAGCGCAGGAAGGTGCGCGAGGGGCCCACGAGGAGGACGCCGGAGCGCTCGAGGCGGGCCCGCTCGGAGTAGAAGAGGTAGGCGACCCGGTGCAGGGCGACGGCCGTCTTGCCCGTGCCCGGACCGCCCTGGACGACGAGGACGCCCTTGCCGTCGGAGGTGACGATCCGGTCCTGCTCGGCCTGGATCGTCGCGACGATGTCGCCCATGCGGCCGTCGCGCGCGGCGCTCATCGCGGCGATGAGCGCCCCCTCGCCCTGGAGCTCCTCGGCGGAGACCCCGCCGGACCGGGCCGCGCCCGCCGCGCCGTCGGAGGCGACCGACGGGCCGGTGACGGCCGAGGCGTCGATGAGCTCGTCCTCGAGGCCGACGACGGTGCGCCGGCGCGTGTCGATGTGGCGGCGCCGCACGAGGCCGAGCGGGCGCGAGGCCGTCGCCTGGTAGAAGGCGCGTGCCAGCGGGGCGCGCCAGTCGAGGACGACCTCGCGGTGCTGGTCGTCCTGCAGGCCGATGCGGCCGACGTAGTGGCGCCGCCCGCCGTCGGTGACGGGGGAGGGGGCCGGGCGCTCGGCCCCGGGACGCGCACGGTCGGAGGCCTCGGCGACGGCGTCCTCGGCCATGTCCATGCGCCCGAAGACGAGGCGGTCCTCGACGCCCTCGAGCGTCGTGACCTGGTTCGTGTAGTGGACCGCGTAGGCGTCGCGCTCACCACGGGACTGGTGCGTCCCCGTGACGCCCTTGGCCTCCGTGGCGGCCAGCGACCGGCGCGCGGCGGCCAGCTGGCGGTCGAGCTCGCCGTAGGCCGTGTCTACGACCCGCTGCTCGGCGGCGACCTCGCGCTCGCGGACGCTCCCGGCGTCCGGTGCGCCCGCGGCCGCTGCGGCGTCGTCGGGTCGGGACGGTGACTGGCTGGCTGCGCTCACGAGGCCTCACTGGGTCGGGTCCTGGCTGCCCGGCCGGCGGACGGCGCGCCTGGTGTCGCCGTCCGGCCCGATCGGGTCGGTCCATTATTCTCCTGCCCGGGCCCCCGCGCCGACGCCCAGGGCGAACGCCGCCCCGCCGTGACCGGATCGCCGCCGGTGAACGGGGTCGGGAACAGGCGGGTCGCCGCCCGCGTTGGACCGAGCGCGTCCCGTCCCCGACGGGCGCCTGGGGCCGACGGACCGAACGGTCCCTGACACGGAAGGAGGGCCACGCACCGATGACGCCGATGTACACCGTGGAGCACGCCGCGGACGAGCCGGTCTCCCCGCGCGTCCTCATCCACCACCTCGACGGGGCCATGGACGCCGGGCACGCCGGCGCGCTCGCCGTCGAGCAGCTCCTCATGACCCTGCCCCACGAGCGCCTCGCCACCTTCGACGCCGACTCCCTCGTCGACTACCGGGCGCGGCGCCCCACGATGACCTTCTCGACCCACACGTACACGGACGTCGAGATGCCCGAGATCGCCCTCGACCTCCTCCAGGACGACGACGGCGCGGACCTCCTCCTCCTGCACGGCTCCGAGCCCGACTACCGCTGGCACGAGTTCGCCGGCGCCGTCACCCACCTCGCCCTCACCATGGGCGTCACCCAGGCCATCGGCCTGGCCGGGATGCCGATGGCGGTGCCGCACACGCGCCCCACCTACGTCCACCACCACGGCTCGCGCCCCGAGCTCCTGCCCGAGCAGCCCGACTTCTACGGCACCGTCGAGTTCCCCGGCGCCCTCGAGGGCCTCCTCGAGCTGCGCCTGGGCGAGGTCGGCCTCGACTCGCGCGGCCTGACCGCCTCCATCCCGCACTACGTCGCGCGCGACGACTACCCGGCCGGCGCCTCCGCGCTCCTCACCGCCGTCGCCGAGGTCACCGGCCTCGCCCTCCCGCTCGGCGACCTCGAGGCCGCCGCCGCGATCAGCCGTGCCGAGATCGACGCCCAGAGCGCCGACCAGCCCGAGGTCGCCGCGGTCGTCGCCGCCCTCGAGGCCCAGTTCGACGCCTTCGCCCCGCCGCGGGTGGACACCGACCACCTCGCCGAGATGCTCGAGGTCCCCTCCGCCGACGAGATCGGCGCCCGCCTCGAGGCCTTCCTCGAGGCCAACGACCGGCCGGCGGACGCCGACGGCGGCCCGCAGGAGCCCCACCCGCAGGACGGCGACCAGAACCGATGAGCGCGGACGCTGCGGCGGGGCAGTCCCTCACGCTCGACCCCGACCGACGGCCGGGCGGTCGGGCCTGGACCGTCTTCACCATCTCGGTCCTCGTCTACGTCATCGCCGTCGCCGGCCGCACGAGCTTCTCCGTCGCCGTGCCCCTGGCCGGGGACCGCTTCGGCGGGGGATCCGCCGTCCTGGCGCTCTTCGTCGTCCTCCAGCTCGGCGTCTACGCCCTCGCCCAGGTCCCCGTGGGGCTCCTCCTGGACCGCTTCGGCTCGCGCCGAGTCCTCGCGTGCGGCGCCCTCGTCGTCGCCGCCGGGCAGGCGGGCCTCGCCCTGGCCCACTCCCTGCCCACCGCCATCGTCGCCCGCGTCCTCGTCGGCGTCGGGGACGCGACCGCCTTCATCGGCGCCATTCGCCTCATCCCGGCCTGGTTCGCCCTCGGGCGCGTCCCGATCATCACCCAGCTCGTCTCCATCCTCGGCCAGCTGGGGCAGATCGTCTCCGCCTTCCCCTTCCTCTCCCTCCTCCACCGGGGCGGCTGGTCGACGGCCTTCAACGTCATGGGCGGCGTCGGCGTCGGGGCGGCCGTGCTGGGCCTGGCCCTCATCCGCGACAGCGCCGCCCCCGACGGGGGAGGCCACCGTCGTCGCCCGGTCGGCGGGGGCCGGGAGAGCGTCTGGACGACGATGACCGCCGTCGCCCGGCAGCCCGGGACCTGGCTCGGCTTCTTCAGCCACTGGATCGGCATGTTCCCCATGGCGGTCTTCACCCTCATGTGGGGCCTGTCCTGGATGACGGAGGGCATGGGCCTGGCCACCTCGACCGCCTCCTGGGCCATCACCGTCTCCACCGGCGCCGGCGTCCTCGGAGGCCTCCTCGCGGGCACCCTCTCGGTGCGCCTGCCCGGCCACCGCTCGACGATCGTCCTCACCACCGGGCTCGTCTCCCTCGCCGCCTGGACCGTGGCGCTCCTCAGCCCGAGCCACCTCCTGTCCGCCATGGTCGTCGCCTGCGTGTGCGGCGTCACCGGCCCCTTCTCCGGCATCGGCTTCGACTCCGCGCGCTCCTTCAACGAGCCCGGCCGCTGGGGCACCTGCACCGGCATGGTCAACGTCGGCGGCTTCACAGCGACGATCCTCGCCGTCGAGCTCGTCGGCCTCGTCCTCGACGCCACCGGTGGCCGTACCGACGCCGACTTCCGCGTCGCCTTCGCCGCCACCGCCCTCGTCTGGGTCATCGGGATGGGCGGGGTCGCCGTCTCCCGGGCCCTCACGCGCCGTCGGATGCGTGACGGCGCCGTCGCCTCCTTCTGAGGGGGTGGCCCCGTCGGCGGGTGCCGTGGCGGTGCCGGCCGGGAGGCCCCGGGCCCCGGGGGCCGGCGACGCCGGGCCGCTGCTCAGCGCGGGAGCGCCGGGGCGTCCGGACGCCAGGTCCGCACCGGCAGCGGCAGGCGCCGCACCGCCCGCTCGATCTCCTCGAGCTCCTCGGCCGCGAAGGACTCGGGCCGGGCCGCGACGACGAGGTTCCCGTGCCGGCGCCCGCGTGCCACCGCCGCGTCCGCGATGACGACGGCGCCCCCGAAGACACGCCGCACCGCCGCGAGCTCCGCGCCCGCGTCCTCCCTCGGTGCCGAGGCCGTGTTGGCGAGGTAGACCCCGCCCGGAGCCAGCGCCTCCCGGCACGCACGGAGAAACTCCTCCGAGCGGCACGAGACGGGGACCGCCCCGGCGGCGAAGACGTCGCGCACGACGACGTCCCACTCGCCCGGCCGCAGCGTCGGCGCGACCTGCGCCGCGTCGCCCACCCGGATCCGGAGCCTGGGGGAGCGGGGCAGGTCGAACCACTCGCGCACCCGCTGGGCGAGGACCGCGTCGATCTCGACGGCGAGCTGCGTCGACCCCGGACGCGTCGTCTCCCATGCGCGGGCGAGCGCGCAGCCGGCTCCGCCCAGGTGGACGGCCCGCACGGGCCCGGCCCCGGGGCGCAGGACGCCGAGGACGGCGTCCATCTGCTGCTGGTACTCGAAGTCCAGGTGCGCCGGGTCTCGCAGGTCGATCCAGGAGGACTCGGTGCCGTCCAGGAGCAGGAGGATCCCGGTCTCCCGCACCTCGAGCTCGGCCGTCGCGAAGGTCGTGGAAACGGGGCCGACGGGCAGCGCGCTCAGGGACGGCGCGTCCGCCGGGCCCCGGCCCGCTCCCGGTCCGGCGCCCTCGCGCCCCTGCTTGCGTGTCACAGCCGCACGTTAGCCTGTGTCTGCCGCCGAGAGCGCCGACGGGCGCCGCCGACGGACCCCGGCGCCCAGCCGGAGCGGCGACCACGCGCGGGAGGAGGGAGAGCCGTGAGCCGAGCACCACGCGCCGCCGAGGCGCGACGCCCCTGGGGCGAGGACGACTCCGCCACCCCGATCCTCCACGTCGACATGGACGCCTTCTTCGCCTCCGTCGAGCTCCTCGAGCACCCCGAGCTGCGCGGCCGCCCCGTCATCGTCGGCGGCGCCAGGGGCCGCGGCGTCGTCTCCGCCGCCACCTACGAGGCCCGCCGCTTCGGCGTCACCTCCGCCATGTCCATGGCCGAGGCCGCCCGCCGCTGCCCCCAGGCCGTCGTCCTGCCCGTCCGCCACGGCGTCTACTCCGAGGTCTCGCAGCGGGTCATGGCGATCCTCGGCGAGGTCACCCCCGTCCTGGAGAAGGTCAGCGTCGACGAGGCCTTCCTCGACGTCTCCGGGGCCCGGCGCCGCATGGGCAGCCCCACCGCCATCGGGCGCTGGATCCGCTCGGAGGTCCGCGACCGCCTCGGCCTGCCGACCTCGGTGGGCATCGCCTCCACCAAGTTCGTCGCCAAGCTCGCCTCCTCCCACGCCAAGCCCGACGGCCTCCTCCTCGTGCCGCAGGCCGCCACCCAGGACTTCCTCGACGTCCTGCCGGTCGGCGCCCTGTGGGGCGTGGGAGAGAAGAGCCAGGCCGTCCTCGAGCGCTGGGGCATCCGGGACGTGCGCACCCTCGCCGCCACCGACGAGCGACGTCTGGAGAAGATCCTCGGGCCGACTGCCGGCCGCCACCTGTGGGAGCTCTCCCACGGAATCGACCCGCGTCCCGTCTCCCCGGGCCGGGAGGAGAAGTCCGTGGGCACCGAGTCCACCTTCTTCGACACCATCACCGACCGCGAGCACGCCCGCCGCGTCCTCCTCGACCAGTCCCACCAGTGCGCCGCCCGCCTGCGCGCCGCAGGCCTGCGGGGGCGCGTCGTCGTCCTCAAGGCCCGCGGGGCGGACTTCACCACGGTGACCCGCTCGCGCACCCTCGGCGACCCGACCGACCTCGCCCGCGACGTCTTCACCGTCGTCGAGTCCCTCTTCGGCGCGCTCCCGACCCCCGGCGGCGGCTTCCGCCTCCTCGGCGTGCGGGTCGAGGGCCTGTCGCGGGCCGACGACGGCGTCCAGCTCCTCCTCGACGACGACCCCCGCCGTGGCGCCCCGGAGCGGGCCGCCGACGCCGTCCGGGAGCGCTGGGGACGCGGTGCTCTGGCCCCGGCGAGCCTCCTGCGCCCACGCGACGGGGAGGGGCGCGCCGGGGGCGGGGGCGCTCGCGGCCAGGACCCGGCGTGACCCGCTACGCGAGCGGGTTTCCCACCGGCGCGCCCCTGCGCCTATCCTGGGAGCACCGCGTCCCCGGGGCACCGGTGCCCACCGGCGCCCCGCGCGGCAACGATGACGGAAAGGGGGAGCCATGGCCCTGTCGGAGCGCGAGCAGCAGGTGCTGCGCGACCTCGAGGAGCAGCTCCACGACGAGGACCCCGCCCTCGTCGACTCCATGGACGACGCCGGCCGGGAGCTCGGCCGCCTCTCGCCCCGCCACGTCGGCGGCGGCATCGCCCTCATCCTCCTCGGCCTCGCCGTCCTCGTCGGCGGCGTCGCGGTCGGCCACGGCATCGTCTCGATCCTCCTGGGCGTCGCCGGCTTCGGCCTCGCGGTCTGGGGTGTCACGATGATGCTCACCCGGGCCCAGGCCCCCGAGCCCGAGGCGCCCCGCCGCCAGCAGGGCTCCCGCTCCAGCTTCATGGACCGCCAGTCCGAGCGCTGGGAGCAGCGCCGCGACCAGCAGCGCTGAGACGCCCCCACCTTCCTCCACCCCGGACCCCGAACGCCGTCCTCCCCGCCGGGAGGGCGGCTTTCTCGTGCCCACGGGCCCCCGACGTCGTCTCCGGCGCCCGTGGGGAGTCGGAGTGACCGAGCGCGCGTGACGATTCCCTCCACCGCACCCCACCCCGGGATTGCGCTGCAATGACGCCACTCGTGATCCGATCGTGACACTCCTGCGGCCTACGTGGGGGTGGAAGGGGAGGGAAGTGGAGTAGGGTGGAGCCATACGGATCGTCGAGGGGAAGGAGACCCGGATGTTCCTGGGTACCCACGCCCCCCGGCTCGATGAGAAGGGCCGCCTCATCCTCCCGGCGAAGTTCCGCGAGGAGCTCGCCGGCGGCATCGTCCTCACCCGAGGTCAGGAGCACTGCCTCTACGCCTTCACGAGCGCGGAGTTCGAGCGCATGTACGCCCAGCTCCGCGAGGCCCCCCTCGCCCAGAAGCAGGCGCGCGACTACGTCCGCGTCATGCTCTCCGGCGCCGACTCGCAGATCCCGGACAGGCAGGGACGCATCACCATCCCCGCCCCGCTGCGCGCCTACGCCGGGCTCGGCCGCGACCTCGCCGTCATCGGCGCCGGGGCCCGCGTCGAGATCTGGGACGCCGCCGCCTGGGAGGCCTACCTGGCCGACCAGGAGCAGGTCTTCGCCGACCAGGCCGAGGAGATCATCCCCGGCTTCTTCTGAGCCGACCCGTCCGCGACGGCCCGCCCGCCGCCACCCACAACACAAGCAGCACGCAGGCACGGCGCCCCGGCGCCGCCCACGGCCCGTCCCGTGAGGTCTCCGCCCGCCGCGCAGTCCGACGTCACTTCCCCGGCGCCGGAACCTGCGGGAGGAGTCCTGGCGGAACGGGCCCGGGCCACCACCCGCGTCACGAGCAAGCCTGACCACGCCACCGAGGAGGACCGCGATGACCGACGCAGCGCAGCGCCACGTCCCCGTCCTCCTCGAGCGCTGCCTCGACCTCCTCGGCCCCGCGCTCGAGGGCGACGACGCGCCCGTCGCCCCCGTCCTCGTCGACTGCACCCTCGGCATGGGCGGTCACACCGAGGGCGCCCTCGCCCGCTTCGAGAACCTCACCGTCGTCGGCATCGACCGCGACCCCGAGGCCATCGCCCTCGCCTCCGAGCGCCTCGCACGCTTCGGCGACCGCTTCCGCGCCGTCAACACCACCTACGACCACGTCGACGACGTCGCCCGCCAGGCCTCGCCCTACGGCGACGGAACCGTCGACGCCGTCCTCATGGACCTCGGCGTCTCCTCCCTCCAGCTCGACGACGCGGAGCGCGGCTTCTCCTACGCCCGCACCGCGCCGCTCGACATGCGCATGGACCAGTCCCAGGGGCGCACGGCCCAGGAGATCCTCGACACCGCCGACGAGCGCGAGATCGCCCGCATCCTGCGCACCTACGGCGAGGAGCGCTTCGCGCCGCGCATCGCCCGCACCATCGTGCGGCGCCGTGAGGACGGCGAGCCCGTCACCACGACCCAGGACCTCGTCGACGTCGTGCGCGCCTCCGTCCCCGCCGCCGCCCGCCGCACCGGCGGCAACCCCGCCAAGCGCACCTTCCAGGCGCTGCGGATCGCCGTCAACGCCGAGCTGGAGGCCCTCGAGGCCGCCGTCCCGCGCGCCCTCAACTCCGTGCGCGTCGGCGGCCGCCTCGTCGTCGAGTCCTACCAGAGTCTCGAGGACCGCATCGTCAAGCAGGCCATGGTCGCCGGCGCCACGACGAACGCCCCCGCGGACCTGCCCTTCGTCCCCGAGGACGCCGCCCCGTACCTCGAGCTCGTCACCCACGGCGCGGAGCGCGCCGACGACGACGAGCAGGCCCGCAACCCCCGTTCCGCGCCTGTGAGGCTGAGAGCCGCGACGCGCCTCCGGCCCGCCTCCGACGCACCGGCGCCCGAGCCTGGTACAGGTACGGGGGGAGCCCGCAGGGAACGACCACGGCCCGCCCCGAGCCGCCGGAGCGGCACCCGATCAGACGCACGAGACCACGCACGATCCCGAGGAAGGAGGAGCCGATGAGCGCCGCCGCCAGCACCGCCACCACGACGAGCACCGAGACGCCGTCGCGTCGCCGCGCGCGCACCGCGCCCGTGCGACGCACCGCCGGCGCCCCCACCGCCCGCGCGCGCCGTCCCCGCGTCCGCCGCGAGGCCTCCGAGTCCGAGCAGCCGCAGCTCTACGTCGTCCGCGGCCTCGCCCCGGCCCGTTCAACGCTGCCCTTCATCCTCCTCATCGTCGCCATCCTCATCGGCGCCCTGGCCACCTCCATGGTCCTCAACGCGCGCATGGCGGACACCGCGTACAAGATGCAGAAGGCCCAGATCGAGCTCAACGTCGTCAACGACCACATCGACACCGTCCAGGGCGAGGTCCTCGATGAGTCCTCGCCCGAGCAGCTCGCCCAGCGCGCCGCCGCGCTCGGCATGGTGCCGGCGCAGGCCCCCGGGGTCGTCGACCTCACGAGCTCGACCGTCTCCGGTGGCACCGCCGCCTGGTCGGAGTAGGTCGGCGTGAACCCCAGCCGCCGTCGAGCCCTCCAGTTCTTCGGCGTCGCCGGCTTCGCACTGCTCACCGGGAAGACCGCGTGGCTGCAGGCCGTCGACGGCCCCGCCCTCGCCGCCCAGGCCAAGGCCGAGCGCACCGTCACCTGGATCAACCGCGCCGCCCGCGGCGACATCAAGGGCCGTGACGGCTCGGTCCTCGCCTCCTCGACGATCTCGTACGACATCGGCGTCAACCAGGTGAAGATCGGCCAGTACGAGCAGACGTCCACCGACGGCTCAGCCTCCACCGACGGCGCCCCGGCCGTCGTCGGCCACGGCGCCGTCGCCGCCGCCAAGCAGATCGCCCCGATCCTCGGCGTCGACGCCCAGGAGCTCGGCGCCAAGATGGTCGGCACCTCCACCTACGCCGTCATCGCCGAGAACGTCGACCCCGACACCTGGCGCCGCATCAACGCCCTCGACATCCCCGGCGTCGAGCCCGACCAGCGCATCCGCCGCCTCTACCCGGCCGGCAAGGTCGCGGGCAACGTCGTCGGCTACACCCACGAGGGCGCCAACCGCCAGCTCGTCGGCTCCGCGGGCCTCGAGCTCACCCAGAACAAGAAGCTCACCGGCACCAACGGCAAGGGCAGCGTCGAGATCGGCAAGACCGGCGCCATCATCCCCACCGGGGACCGGACCGACGTGCCCTCCGTCGCCGGCCAGACCGTGCGCACCACGATCAACCCCGACCTCCAGGCCGTCGCCCAGGACGCCCTCGACGAGGTCGTCAAGGTCCAGAACGCCGACTGGGGCACGATCGTCGTCATGGAGCCGAGCACCGGCAAGCTCCTCGTCCTGGCCGACTCCAACTCCGTCGACCCCTCCGACCCCTCGGCCACCGACGCCGACGACCGCGACGCCCGCAGCGTCCAGGCCGTCTTCGAGCCCGGAAGCGTCGGGAAGGTCGTCACCTTCGCCACCGCCCTCGAGGAGGGCTACCTCACCCCGACGGACTCCTACACGGTCCCCTACCGGTGGACCGCCTCCAACGGGCAGACCTTCCAGGACTCGCACGAGCACGCCGTTGAGTACCTCACGAGCTCGCAGGTCCTGGCCGAGTCGTCCAACGTCGGCACCGTGCAGATCGGCGAGAAGGTCCCTGACGACCTCCGCTACCAGTACATCGAGAAGTTCGGCTTCGGCTCGCTCACCGGTATCGAGATGCCCGCCGAGTCCGCCGGGCTCCTCTACCCGCCCGCCAAGTGGGACGACCGCACCCGCTACACGACCATGTTCGGCCAGGGCTACGCGGGCACCTCCCTCCAGGCCGTCCAGGTCCTCGCCACCGTCGCCAACAAGGGAGTGAGCGTCCCGCCGCGCGTCATCGACGCCTGGATCGACGCGGACGGCAACGAGACCGCCCAGGAGTCCGGCGAGGGCACCCAGGTCATCAGCGCGGACACCGCCACCACCCTCACCGAGATGCTCATCGGCGTCACCCAGGCGGGCGGCACCGCCGAGGAGGCCTCGCTCGACGGCTACCTCGTGGCCGGCAAGACCGGAACCACCGAGATCCTCACCGAGTCCGGCACCGTCGCCTCCTTCGTCGGCTTCACGCCCGCGCGCGACCCCGCCATCGCCGTCGCAGTCATCGTCTACAAGCCGGACGGCACCTACGGAGGCACCGTCTCCGCCCCCGTCTTCCGCAAGGTCGCCATCGCCGCGCTCCACCAGCTCGGCATCGCCCCCGACCCGACCGTCATCGCCGCGCAGGCCGCCAACGACGCCGAGGCCCAGGCCGAGGCCAAGGCCCAGAAGGCGGCGCAGCAGGAGGCGCAGGAGCGCAATGCGGACTGACCACGACCCGCACGGCGGCAACGGCGCGACGCGCGTCTCACCGCACCGCTGAGCCGCCACCCGCCCACCGGGCGGCCAGCATCACGACGCCACGATAGATTGAGGAACCATGAGCAACCACGCCTACGAGTCGGCGGCGGCCCTGCGCCCCCACCGCCTCGAGCCGACCGCCCTCTCCGAGCTCGCGGGCCGCTTCGGCCTCGCCGTGGCCCCGGGGGCCGGCGGCGTCGAGCGCGTGAGCGTCGTCGGCGTCAGCGTCGACTCCTCCGACGTCGCCGCCGGTGAGCTCTTCACCGCCATCCCCGGCTTCAAGCGCCACGGCGCCGAGTTCGCCGCCCAGGCCGTCGACGCCGGCGCCGTCGCCGTCCTCACCGACGCCGCCGGAGCCGAGATCGTCCTGCGGGACCGCCCCGGCACCCCCGTCCTCGTCACCGAGGACCCGCGCGCCGTCGTCGGCCCCCTGGCCGCCGAGGTCTACCGCCATCCGAGCGAGCGCCTCACCGCCACGGCAGTGACCGGCACCAACGGCAAGACGACCACCTCCTACTTCGTCGAGGCCATCCTCGCCGCCCACCTGGGCGGCTGCATGCTCGCCGGCACCGTCGAGCTGCGCGTGGGGGAGCAGCACGTCGAGTCCCCGCGCACCACCGTCGAGGCGCCCGTCCTCCAGCGCCTCATGGCCCTCGCCCTCGAGGAGGGCGTCCCCGCCGCGAGCCTCGAGGCCTCCAGCCAGGCCCTCGACCTGCGCCGCATGGACGGCACCGTCGTCGAGGTCGCCGGCTTCACCAACCTCCAGCGCGACCACCTCGACTACCACGAGACGATGGAGCGCTACCTGGAGGCCAAGGCCATCCTCTTCACCCCGGAGCACGCCCGTCGCGCCGTCGTCTGCGTCGACGACGAGTGGGGCGTCCGCCTCGCCGAGAAGGTCGCCTCCGACGCCGCCCTCCAGCTCGACCGCGTCCGCGCCTACCCCGGGGAGGCGGACACCGACTGGTTCGTCACGGACGCCGCCGTCTCCATGACGGACTCCGCGACGACCTTCGTCCTCCACGGGCCCGAGGGCGAGGAGATCGCCGCCTCCTGCCCGCTGCCCGGCCTCGTCAACGTCCAGAACGCGGCCCTCGCCCTCGTCATGACCATCCGCGCCGGCGTCCCCGCCGCCACCGCCGTCGAGGCCCTCTCCCAGGCGCACAACATCCCCGGCCGCATGCAGCGCATCAGCCAGCGGGACGGCGAGCGCGGCCTGTGCATCGTCGACTTCGCGCACACGCCGGACGCCATGCGCCTCACCCTCGAGGCCGTCCGCGCCATCACCCCGGGCCGCCTCATCGTCGTCTTCTCCTCGGACGGGGACCGCGACCACGGCAAGCGCCCCATGCTCGGGGCCGTCGCCGCCGAGCTCGCCGACGTCCTCGTCCTCACCGACGAGAACCCGCGCAGCGAGGACCCGCAGACCATCCGCGACGCCATCCTCGAGGGCGTCCGCTCCGTGCGCCCCGACCTGCACGACGTCGAGCAGGTGACCACCTGGCGCGGCGACGCGGTCAAGCGCGGCGTCGAGCTCTGCGGCCCCGAGGACACCGTCATCGTCACCGGCAAGGGCCATGAGCCCTTCCTCGAGATCGGCGGCGAGTTCATCCGCTACAACGACGCCCCCGTCATGCGCGAGGCCGTCGAGGCCAAGTGGGGGCCCATCGCCTCCGACGCCGCCGGGAAGGGCTCACGGGCATGATCGAGCGCAGCCTCACCGAGCTCGCCGCCATGGTCGGCGGCGAGATCCTCGACGCGGACGGGACCGGGGACGCCCCGGTCGTCGCCTCCGTCGTGACCGACTCCCGCAAGGCCGGTCCCGGCGCGCTCTTCGTCGCCATCGCCGGCGAGCGCACGGACGGCCACGCCCACCTCGGCGGCGTCCTCGCCGCAGGGGGCGCGGCCGCCCTCGTCTCCGACCTGCCCGCCGCCCGCGCCGCCCTCGACGCGGCCGGCGTCGCGCCGGACGACGCGGACGGAGAGCGCCGCACGCTGCCCCTCATCCTCGTCGAGGACACGGTCGAGGCCCTCGGACTGCTCGCCAGGGCGCACCTCGCCGACCTGCGCGAGCGCGCCGCCTCCCGCGGGAGCGAGCTCACCGTCGTCGCCATGACCGGCAGCGTCGGCAAGACGACGACGAAGGACCTCACCCGCCAGCTCCTCGCCGCCCAGGCGCCGACCGTCGCGCCGATCGCCTCCTTCAACAACGAGATCGGGCTGCCCCTCACGGTCCTCGAGACTGACGAGTCGACCCGGTACCTCGTCCTCGAGATGGGCGCCTCCGGCTTCGGGCACATCTCCTACCTCACCGGCATCGCCCCGCTCGACGCCGCGGCCGTCCTCATGATCGGCCACGCCCACATGGGCGGCTTCGGCTCCGTCGACGGCGTCGCCGAGGCCAAGTCCGAGATCGTCCAGGGCCTCCTGCCCGGCGGCACCGCCGTCCTCAACTACGACGACGAGCGCGCCTGGGCCATGCGCGCGATCGCCCCCGGCCCGGTGCTGGCCTTCTCCGCGAGCGGCGACCCGGCCGCCGAGATCCGCGCCGAGAACGTCGAGGCCGACGCCCAGGCGCACGCCGTCCTCGACCTCGTCGCCCCCGGCGCGCCGACGACGCGCGTCCGGCTCGGGCTGCCCGGCCTGCACAACGTCGGCAACGCGCTCGCCGCGGTCGGCCTCGCGATCGCCGCGGGAGTCCCTGCCGCCGACGCCGTGGCCGCACTCGCGGGAGCACGGATCGAGAGCCCCCACCGTCTCGACGTGCGCACCGTGGGCGCGCCCGACGGCGGCGATATCCTCCTCATCGACGACTCCTACAACGCCAACATCGACTCCATGTCGGCCTCCCTGGCCTCCCTGCCGGCCCTGGCCGGGGAGCGGCGCCGCGTCGTCGTCATCTCCGAGATGCTCGAGCTCGGCGAGTTCTCGGACGCCGACCACGCACGCACCGGCGAGCTCGTGGCCGACGCCGGCGCGAGCCTCCTCGTCACCATCGGGGAGGGGGCCGCCCCGGCCGCCGAGACCGCCCGACGGGCCGGCGTGGGCGAGGTCGTCGAGCTTCCCGACGCCGACGCCGCCCTGACGCGGATCGACGCCCTCGTGCGCGCCGGCGACGCCGTGCTCGTCAAGGGCTCCAACGGCTCGGGCGCCTGGCGCGTCGCCAACCACCTCGCTGAACGACCCGTCGAAGGGACACCGGGAGGCACCGACCGATGACCGCCATCCTCATCGCCGCCGCCGTCGGCATGGTCGTGACCCTGCTGGGCACGCCCGTGCTCATCGGCTTCCTGCACAAGCGGCAGTACGGCCAGTTCATCCGCCAGGACGGACCGCAGGGCCACTTCACCAAGCGCGGCACGCCCACGATGGGCGGCCTCGTCATCATCATCGCCACCGTCCTCGGCTACGCGATCGCGAACCTCTCGGAGCTGCGCACCCCGCGCGCCAGCGGCGTGCTCCTCCTCTTCCTCATCGTGGGCCTGGGCCTCATCGGCTTCCTCGATGACTTCGAGAAGATCTCCAAGCAGCGCTCGCTGGGCCTGACGCCCTGGCAGAAGATGCTCGGCCAAGCCTTCATCGGCATCACCTTCTCCGTGTGCGGCCTGTTCTTCGCCGACCGCAACGGCCTCACCCCAGCCTCGACCCGGATCTCCTTCGCGCGGGACACGAACCTCGACCTCGCCTTCGCGGGCGTCGGGCTGGGGATCGTCCTGTTCATCCTGTGGTCGAACTTCCTCATCACCGCCTGGTCCAACGCCGTCAACCTCACCGACGGCCTCGACGGCCTCGCGGCCGGGTCCTCCGCCATGGTCTTCGGCGCCTACACGCTCATCGGCGTGTGGCAGACGAACCAGTCCTGCCTCTACGGGCACGCCGACGTCGTCGTCACCACCTGCTACCAGGTGCGCGACCCGCGCGACCTCGCCATGGTGGCCGCGGCCCTCATGGGCGCCTGCTTCGGCTTCCTGTGGTGGAACGCCTCCCCGGCCAAGATCTTCATGGGGGACACCGGCTCCCTCGCCCTCGGCGGCGCGCTCGCCGGGCTGTCGATCCTCACGCGCACGGAGTTCCTCGCCGTCGTCCTCGGCGGGCTCTTCCTGGCCGAGGTCATGAGCGACGTCATCCAGATCGCCTCCTTCAAGTCCACCGGTAAGCGCGTCTTCCGCATGGCCCCCCTCCACCACCACTTCGAGCTGGGCGGCTGGAGCGAGGTCAACGTCGTCATCCGCTTCTGGATCATCGCCGGCGTCTGCGTCGTCGCCGGCCTGGGCATCTTCTACACCGAGTTCCTCCTCTCCTGAGACAGTGCGCACGACCCCTCGCGCACGATCCGCTGCGCGAGGGGTCGTGCGCGCCCGCTCGGCGCGGCACGCGAGCCCCGTACGGGCCCGTGCGGACCCGCTGCGCGCGTGACGTCGACCGCCCCGCGCGTGTGGCTCCACCTCCCTCCCAGGTCGATGGGGGAGCATCGGACCAGGCGCCGGGTCTCGCCCGACGCCGCCCGACGCCCCGCCGCCGACCCGCCAGCGCGGGCCGCCGTGCCGACGACGCACCTTCCGAGCCCCCCGGCGCCCGGCCGCACGGCCCCGCCGGCCGCACACAGACAGGAACGAGAGACCCCGTGACGAGCAGCGGCACCAGCACCCTGAGCACGAGCGACCTCGCCGGCGCGCGCGTCGGCGTCGTCGGCCTGGGCCGCACCGGACTCGCCGTCGTCGACGTCCTCACCGCCCTCGGCGCGCAGGTCACCGTCCTCGACGCCCGCGAGAGCGCCGTCGACGAGGCCCGCGCCGCCCACCCCGGCCTCGCCGAAGCCGTCTCGGGCGACGACGACGCCGTCGCCGAGGCCGCCACCTCCTCGGACCTCCGCCTCCTCGTCGTCTCGCCCGGCGTCCCCGCCACCGGCCCCGTCCTCACCGGCGCCGCCGCCGCGGGTCTGGAGACCTGGAGCGAGATCGAGCTCGCCTGGCGCCTCCAGCAGGCCCGCGACCGCGAGACCGGCCGCACCGTCCCGTGGATCGCCGTCACCGGCACCGACGGCAAGACGACGACCGTCGGCATGCTCTCCGCCATCCTCACCGCCGCCGGTCTCAACGCCCCGGCCGTCGGCAACATCGGCGTCCCGACCATCAGCGTCGTCGCCGAGGGACGCGCCGACGCCCTCACCGTCGAGCTCTCCAGCTTCCAGCTCCACACGACCCGCACGCTCAGCCCGCTTGCCGCGGCCTGCCTCAACCTGGCCCCCGACCACCTCGACTGGCACGGCGGCTACGAGGCCTACGGCGCCGACAAGGCCCGCATCTACGAGCACGCCCAGCGCGCCGCCGTCTACAACGTCGCCGACCCCGCCACCCAGGCCATGGTCGACGGCGCCGACGTCGTCGAGGGCTGCTACGCCGTCGGATTCACGCTCGGCGTGCCCGCCCTCGGACAGGTCGGCGTCGTCGAGGACATCTTTGTCGACCGCGCGATGCACGCCGACCGCTTCCGCGCCGGCCTCGAGCTCGCCACCCTCGAGGACCTCGCCCACCTCGCCCCCGGCGGCGAGGCCGACCGCCTCCCCGCCCACGTCGCCGCCGACGCGCTGGCCGCCTCCGCCCTCGCCATGGCGCACGACGCCGTCGCCGCTGACCCCGCCGCCGTGCGCGAGGGCCTGCGCACCTTCCGCCCCGGCGCCCACCGCCTCGTCACCGTCGGCAGCGCCGACGGCGTCACCTGGGTCGACGACTCCAAGGCCACCAACCCCCACTCCGCCCAGGCCGCCCTCACGAGCCTGCCCGAGGGCACCGGCGTGTGGATCGCCGGCGGCGACGACAAGGGCGCCGACTTCCACGAGCTCGTCCGCGCCGTCCGCCCGGCCCTGCGCGGCGTCGTCGTCATCGGCCGCGACGAGGGGCCGCTGCTGGCCGCCCTCGCCGACGAGGCCCCCGACGTCCCCCTCACGCGAGTCCCCGACGGCACCTCCCAGGCCGTCATCGACGGCGCCGTCGAGGTCGCCGCCGCCATGGCGCAGGACGGCGACACCGTCATGCTCGCCCCCGCCTGCGCCTCCTGGGACCAGTTCACCTCCTACGGCGAGCGCGGCGACATGTTCGCCGCCGCCGTCGCCCGCCGGACCGCCGGGGAGCGCGGATGAGTCCCGCCCGCACCAGCCGTCCCGCCGCCCGGCAGGGGCGGCGCCCCGCACCGCGCACGGCGTCTCGCACCGCGACCTCCGGGAGCACGGCCTCCGCCACGAGCACGGCGTCCGCGGTCAGCGCCTCGGAGCCGCAGGATCCCCGCCGCCCCCGTCGCAGGCTGCGGCCGGGGTCGCCCGCCGCCTGGTGGCACCGCGTCTCCGGACCGGACGGCCCCGTGCGCGGCGAGAGCCCCGTCGTCACCTACTACGTGCTGCTCGTCGCGACCTTCATGCTGCTCTTCATCGGCCTCATGATGGTCTACTCCGTCCAGTCGGTCTCCAGCGCCGCCTCGGGGACGAACAGCCTCGTCGCCTACGCCAAGTACCTCGTCTTCGCCGTCGTCGGCGTCGTCGGCATGCTCACCGTCTCCCGGGCCCGCATGTCCACGCTCAAGAAGGGTGCCTGGTGGGTCATGGCTCTCGCCCTCATCCTCCAGTGCCTCGTGTTCGTGCCCGGCGTCGGCATCGACATCATGGGAAACTCGAACTGGATCAAGCTGCCCGGCGGCTTCACCCTCCAGCCCTCGGAGTTCATCAAGCTCGGCCTGTGCCTCGTCCTGGGACGCACCGCGTGGAAGCACGCCGCGGACATGCGCGGCGGCGTGCGCTCCTGGGCGGAGACGAAGCCCTTCCTCCTGCGCGTCGGCGTGCCCGTCGGCCTCGGCGTCGGCCTCGTCCTCGCCGGCGGCGACATGGGAACCTCGATCATCATCGTCATGGCCGCCTTCGGCGCGCTGTGGATGGCCGGGCTGTCGCGCCGGTGGTTCGTCGGCGTCGGCTCCCTCGGGCTGCTCGGCTTCGCCGTCATCTCCACCGTCAAGACGAGCCGTCGTGCCCGCATCACCGCCTGGCTCAACCCCGACGGCTCCGACCCCCTCGGCCTGGCCTACCAGCCGAACCATGCCCGCTACGCCCTCGGCACCGGCGGGCTCCTCGGCGTCGGCCCCGGCGGGTCCCGCCAGAAGTGGGGCTACCTCACCCAGGCGGACTCCGACTACATCTTCGCGATCGTCGGCGAGGAGCTCGGCCTCGTCGGCACCGTCCTCGTCATCGCCCTCTTCGTCGCCGTCGCCTGGTGCTGCGTGCGCATCATGCGGCGCAGCCGCGACCGCTTCTCCGTCGTCACCGCGGCCGGCCTCATGACCTGGATCGTCGGCCAGGCCCTCGTCAACATGTGCGTCGTCACCGGGCTCCTCCCCGTGCTCGGCGTGCCTCTGCCCCTCATCAGCGCCGGCGGCTCCGCCCTCATCGCGGTCCTCGGCGGCATCGGCGTCCTCCTCGCGCTCGCGCGCCACGAGCCCGGGGCCGAGGAGGCCCTCTCCGCCCGTGCCGGCTCCGTGCGCCGCACCCTGTCCGTCATCACCCCCCGCAGGAGGAACCGTGCCTGACACGCCCCAGAACGAGCCCACCGGATCCCGGCCGCTGCGGGTCCTCCTCGCGGGCGGCGGCACCGCCGGCCACGTCAACCCGCTGCTGGCCACCGCGGCCGCCCTGCGCGCCCCGGCCACCGGGGGAGACCCCGCCACCGAGATCCTCGTCCTCGGCACCCGGCAGGGCCTCGAGTCCCGCCTCGTCCCCGAGGCCGGCTACGAGCTCTCCTACGTCCCGCGCGTGCCCCTGCCGCGGCGCACCAGCCTCGACCTCCTGCGCCTGCCGGTGCGCCTGCGCCAGGCGGTCGCCACCGCCGGGCGCGCCATCGAGGCGGTCGGCGCCGACGTCGTCGTCGGCTTCGGCGGCTTCGTCTCCACCCCCGCCTACCTGGCCGCCCGCCGGGCCGGCGTGCCCGTCGTCATCCACGAGCAGAACGCCCGCCCGGGCCTCGCCAACCGCCTCGGGGCACGCTGGGCCGCTGCCGTCGCCCTCACCTTCGCCTCGACGCCCCTCAAGGCCGCCTCGGGCACCACCGCCGTCACCGGTCTGCCCCTGCGGCCCGCCGTCGGCGAGCTCGTCGCCCAGCGCGGCACCGAGGAGGGCGCCCGCGTCGCCCGCCTCACCGGGGCGACCGCCCTCGGCCTCGACCCCGAGGCCACCACCCTCCTCATCACCGGAGGCTCGCTCGGCGCCCAGCACCTCAACGAGGTCGTCGCCGCGGCCCTCGGAGACCTCCCCGAGGGCCTGCAGGTCCTCCACCTCACCGGCAAGGGCAAGGACGAGCCCGTCCGCACCGCCCTCACCGAGGCCGTCGACGCCGGCCGCGCACCCGCGGACCTCGCCCGGCGCTACCACGTCCTCGACTACCTCACGGCCATGGAGCAGGCCTACGCCTGCGCCGACGGCGTCATCTGCCGCTCCGGCGCAGGCACGGTCGCCGAGCTCACCGCCCTCGGCCTGCCCGCCCTCTACGTCCCCCTGCCCATCGGCAACGGCGAGCAGCGCCTCAACGCCGCCGACGTCGTCGCCGCCGGGGGAGGCCGACTCGTCGCCGACGGCGACCTCGTCCCCGCGGACGTCGCCGGCTTCGCCACCGAGCTCGCCGACGACGAGCGCCGCACGACCACGGCCCGCGCCGCCGCCTCCACCGGCGTGCGCGACGGCGCGGCCCGTCTCGCGGCGCTCGTGCGCGCCACCGCCCAGCAGGCTCAGGGCGCCTCGGCGTCCGAGCAGAAGAAGGAGAAGAACGCGTGAGCACCACGACGAGCGGAACCGAGCCGGAGGACGCCGCGCTCACGGGGCGCGCCTTCCACCTCATCGGCGTCGGCGGCGCCGGCATGAACGTCGTCGCCCAGCTCCTCGCCTCCCGCGGCGCGCGAGTCACCGGCTCCGACGCGAACGGCGGCCCCGCCTTCGAGCACCTGCGCGAGCTCGGGCTGGACGTGAGCCTCGGCCACGACGCCGCCCACCTGCCCGAGGACGCCACGGTCGTCGTCTCCACCGCGATCAAGGAGAGCAACCCGGAGCTCGCGGCCGCCCGCGCACGCGGCCAGGAGGTCATCCACCGCTCCCAGGCCCTCGCCCTGGCCGCCGAGGGCCGCGCCTTCGTCGCCGTCGCCGGCGCCCACGGCAAGACCACCACCTCCGGGATGCTCGCCGAGGCCCTCACCGCCGCCGGCGCGGACCCTTCCTTCGCTATCGGCGGGGCCGTCCGGGCGCTCGGCACCGGGGCGCACCTCGGCACCGGCCCCGCCTTCGTCGCCGAGGCCGACGAGTCCGACAAGTCCTTCCTCAACTACGCGCCGACCATCGAGGTCGTCACCAACGTCGAGCCCGACCACCTCGACAACTACGGCACCGCCGAGGCCTTCGAGGCCGCCTTCGTCGACTTCGCCGCCCGCCTCGTGCCCGGCGGCCTCCTCGTCGCCTGCGCCGACGACCCCGGCGCCCACCGACTCGCCGTCGCCGCCGCGGCGGACGGCCACCGCGTCCTCACCTACGGCACCACCTCCGCCGCCGACGCGCCCCACGGCCCCGTGCCGGGCGCCGAGGGCCACGTCCGCCTCGAGATCACCGGCCGCCGAGGCTCCGGCACCACCGCCCGCCTCACCCGCACCGGCGCCGACGGCGCCACGACCGCCGGCCCGGTCGACCTCGAGCTGACCGTCCCCGGCGACCACGTCGCCCTCGACGCCGCCGGGGCCTGGGCCGCGGGCCTCGAGCTCGGCGTCGCCCCCGAGGCCATGGCCGCCGGCCTCGCCGAGTTCGGCGGCACCGGCCGCCGCTTCGAGGACCGCGGTGAGGCCGACGGCGTCCGCGTCGTCGACGACTACGCCCACCACCCCACCGAGGTCGCCGCCCTCCTCGCCACCGCCCGCGAGGTCGCTGCCGAGCGCGGCGGACGCGTCCTCGCCCTCTTCCAGCCGCACCTGTTCTCCCGCACCCGCAACTTCGCCGACCGCTTCGCCACGGCCCTCGAGGGCGCCGACGTCGTCGTGCTCGCCCCGATCTACCCGGCCCGCGAGGTCCAGGAGGACTTCCCCGAGGTGACCGGCGCCACCGTCGCCGACCTCGTGCCCGGAGCCCGCTACGTCGCCGAGCGCGCCGCCGCCGCCGAGGCCGTCGCGGACGCCGCGCGCCCCGGCGACCTCCTCCTCACCGTCGGCGCCGGCGACGTCACCGAGCTGGCCGACGTCGTCCTGGCGCGCCTGCGGCGTCGCGAGTCCCTCACCGGGGAGACCACCGCCCGATGAGGAAGCCGGTTCGTCCGCGTCCGGGGAGCCAGGGCTCGCCCGAGGACGCCCCCGAGGAGCTCGTCCGACCCGGCCGCGCCCCCGCCGCGGGGACGGCGGGCACCGCCGACTCCGGGGACTCCGCCGACTCGTCCGGCTCGGCCGACTCCGCCGACGGCACCGGCCGGTTCGCTCGCGCGTCCCGCCGCGGTCGCACGGGCACCGCGCCCTCGGCCTCCTCGAGCCGCTCGACCGCCTCCGCGGCCTCGAGCGCGGAGCCGCCGTCGGCCACGACGCCGGAGCTCCCGCCGCGCCGCGATCCCGACGCCCTGGAGCCCGGGCGCCGCTCCCTGAGCCTCTTCGGGCGCCGCGCCGGCCGCGGCGCGGTCGCCACCGGCGAGGAGCGGGGGAGCGGGACCGTCGCCCCGCCCGCCGACCGTGTCGTCTCGACCGGCCTCACCGACCGCCTCGAGGAGCGCCGCCGGGCTCTGCGCTCGCTGCGCCTGCGCCGCCTCGGCGCCGGGGCGGGCGCCGTCGTCCTCGTCGCGGTGCTCGTCTGGGCGCTCCTGTTCTCCCCGCTGCTCGCCCTGCGCACCTCGGCCGTCTCGGTCAAGGGCTCGGACGGCACCGTGACGCCCGCCCAGGTCCGCAAGGTCCTCGAGGCGGACGAGGGCACCTCGATCCTCCGGCTCAGCACCGGGCGCGTCGAGGAGGAGGTGACCGACGCCCTCGTGCGCGTGCGCTCGGCCCAGGTCTCCCGCGACCCGCTCCACGGTCTCACCGTCACCCTCACGATGCGCGTTCCCGTCGCCGCCCAGCAGACGGACGCCGGCTGGAAGGTGATGGACGGCGACGGCGTCGTGCTCGAGACCGCCGAGGAGCAGCCCAGCGGCGTCGTCATCGTCGCCGCCGCGGACGGCCAGGACGCGCTCACCGGCACCCAGGTCAAGGCCGTCGCCAAGGCCGTCGGGTCCCTCGACAAGACGACCCGCGGCCAGGTCGCCCAGGGCACGGCCTCCTCGACCGGGCAGGTGACCCTCACCCTCACCTCGGGGGCGACGGTCGTGTGGGGGGACACCTCCGAGTCCGCGCTCAAGGCGCGGGTCCTGGCGGTGCTGCTCGAGCAGGGCGCGCAGACCTACGACGTCTCGAGCCCCCGCACCCCGACGACCTCCTAAGGGGGCGGGCGGGGCCCACGGGACCGGCCGTCCGGCGGGACCGCCCCGGCCGGTCCCGTGCGGCGCGCGGGGGATCGGCGGGCGAGAGGACGGACACGCCGCGCCCGGATGGCGCGAGCGGTGCGAGCGCGATAACGTTGCCCCCGTCATCGACGGAATGACATAAGTATAAACCTTCACCTGAGGTTGAGGGTTGGCACCGGGGCTCCACCAGGGGAGTCCCACTGAGCTCGTGGAGGCAGACAGTGGCTGAGTCGCAGCACTACCAGGCAGTCATCAAGGTGGTGGGCGTCGGCGGCGGCGGCGTCAACGCCGTCAACCGCATGATCGAGGCCGGCCTTCGCGGCGTCGAGTTCATCGCGGTCAACACCGACGCGCAGGCCCTGCTCATGTCCGACGCCGACACCAAGCTCGACGTCGGCCGCGACCTCACCCGCGGCCTCGGCGCCGGCGCCGACCCCTCGATCGGCCGCAAGGCCGCCGAGGACCACGAGGACGACATCAAGGAGGCCCTCGACGGCGCCGACATGGTCTTCGTGACCGCCGGCGAGGGAGGCGGCACCGGCACCGGCGCCGCGCCCGTCGTCGCCAAGGTCGCCCGGGCGCTGGGCGCCCTCACCATCGGCGTCGTCACCCGCCCCTTCGCCTTCGAGGGCCGCCGCCGCGCCAACCAGGCCGAGGACGGCGTCCAGAACCTCCGCGACGAGGTCGACACCCTCATCGTCATCCCCAACGACCGCCTCCTGCAGATCGCGGACCGTAACATCTCCGTGGTCGACGCCTTCAAGCAGGCCGACCAGGTCCTCCTCCAGGGTGTTCAGGGCATCACCGAGCTCATCACCACCCCCGGCCTCATCAACGTCGACTTCAACGACGTCAAGTCCGTCATGCAGGACGCCGGCAGCGCCCTCATGGGCATCGGCTCCGCCACCGGCGAGGACCGCGCCCTCACCGCGACCGAGCAGGCCATCGCCTCCCCGCTGCTGGAGACCAGCATCGACGGCGCCCACGGCGTCCTGCTCTTCTTCCAGGGCGGCAGCGACCTCGGCCTCTTCGAGATCTCCGAGGCCGCCAACCTCGTCCGCGAGTCCGTCCACCCCGAGGCCAACATCATCTTCGGCAACGTCGTCGACGGCGCCCTCGGCGACGAGGTCCGCGTCACCGTCATCGCCGCCGGCTTCGACGAGGAGCCCGTCGCCGCGGGCAAGGCCGAGAAGACCGCCGCGGTCGCCCAGTCCGCGCAGTCCCCGGCCCAGCCGGCCCAGCGCCCGGCCCAGACGCGCTCCACCTCGAGCCTGCGCCCGGCCCCGTCGGCGGCCTCCGCGTCGCTCGCCGGCTACTCCCGAGCCTCCGTCGTCGAGCCCCCGGCCGTCCGCTCGGCCCAGTCGGCCGCCGCCGCCCCGGGCTACCGCACGGCCGCCCCGAGCGCCGCCTCCAGCGAGGTCCCGGCCTACGTCGACGACGCCGCCCCGGCGCAGCGCCGTCCCGAGCTCGACGTCCCGCCGGTCATCGGCCGCGACGCCGAGCCCGACGACATCGACCTGCCGGACTTCCTGCGCTGACCGCACGCCTCCCCGACGCCCGGCGACGGCCCACCTGGAGGGCCACGACCGACCGGTGCGCCGCGCGGACGGCCGTGTGACACTGGTGCCATGCGCACCAGCACCACGCGTGACGACCTCCTCATCGAGGTCGACCTGGGCCCCCGTGCCCGCGGGTACTTCACGACCCGCGGCACGGGGGCCCCGTCCGTCCCCGAGACCTCCGATGATGCGGGGGAGGGCGACTACGCCGGCCTCAACCTCGCCGCCCACGTCGGCGACGACCCCGCCCGCGTCGCCGCCTCCCGCCGCCTCCTCGAGGAGGCCCTCGGCCTCGAGCCCGGCGGGATCGCCTGGATGAACCAGGTCCACTCCGCCACCGTCGCGCGCGCGGTGCCCGGGGACGTCCCGACCGCCGACGCCCTCCTCCTCGACCTGCGCGGTGGCGACGGCGCCCACCCGCAGGCGGCCGCCGTCCTTGTCGCGGACTGCGTGCCCCTCCTCCTGGCCTCCGACGACGGCGCCGTCGTCTCCGCCGTCCACGCCGGCCGTTGCGGCATGCTCGACGGCGTCGTCGAGGCGGCCCTCGGAGCCATGGCCGAGGCGGGTGTCGAGCCGGCCTCCGTCCACGCGGCCATCGGGCCCTGCGTGTGCGGACGCTGCTACGAGGTCCCCGCGGCCATGCGCGACGACGCCGGGCTCGTCGAGCCCGCCAGCGCCTCGACGACGAGCTGGGGCACCCCGGCTCTTGACGTCGCCGCCGGCGTGCTCGCCCAGCTCGAGCGCAGCGGCGTCACCTCCATCTCGCGCGTGGGCGTCGGCGCCCACGCGGGGGAGGGGCCCTGGTGCACCCTCGAGGACGAGCGCTTCTACTCCTACCGCCGTGACGGCGTCACCGGCCGGATCGCCGGCGTCGTCGTCGCCGCCCCGCCGGACCGGCAGGGCTGAGCGCCCCGCCGGGGCCCAGGGGCCGGCAGGGCTCGAGCGCGTGACGGCGGGCGCCGGCTCGGGCGTGACCTGCGCCCCGCCCAGGTCACGATGACACGCCGGGGCGAGATGAGGTCCCGGTTTCCGCGCAGCCGATAACGTCTGCGTGTCCGGGCCGCCAGGGATCCGGACGGACAAGGAGCCGAACGATGAGCGCGCTGCGCAAGATGACGAACTTCCTGGGCTACTCAGAGCCCGCCGAGGACTCCTACGCGGACGAGCGCTACGCCCCCGCCGAGGAGGGCTACGCCGAGGACGGGTACGCCCACGCGGGCGCCTCCTCGTACCTGCCCGAGCAGGAGACCGGCGAGTACGAGGCCTACGACTCCTACGAGGACGAGTCCGTGCCGCAGCCCGTCGCCGTCCCGGACCTGCGCCGCATCGTCACGGTGCACCCCTCTACGTACAACGAGGCCCGCGTCATCGGCGAGTCCTTCCGCGACGGCGTCCCGGTCATCGTCAACCTCACCAACATGAGCGAGTCCGACGCCCGCCGCATGGTCGACTTCTCCGCCGGCCTCGTCTTCGGCCTCCACGGCGCCATCGAGCGCGTCACCCCGCGCGTCTTCCTCCTCACCCCCGCCAGCGTCGAGATCGACGGCGGCGACGGCGCCGAGGAGCCCCACGGCCGCTTCTTCAACCAGTCCTGAGCGAGGGCGCCGCACTTGAGCGTCCTCTCACCGATCCTCTCGATCATCTCGAGCCTCCTGGGGCTCTACCTGCTCGTCCTCCTGGTGCGCGTCATCCTGGACTGGATCCAGCTCTTCGCGCGCCAGTGGCGTCCGAGCGGCGTCGTCCTCGTCATCGCGAACGTCGTCTACGGACTCACCGATCCTCCGCTCAACTGGCTCCGTCGGGTCGTGCCCGTGCTCCGCATGGGCGCCATGGGGATCGACCTGTCCTTCCTGGTGCTGTACTTCGCCGTCGTGCTCGTCCAGAACCTCCTGGGCTTCACCGCGCGGCTCGTGTGACCCGACGCGGCGCGCAGCGGACTCCTCCCGTCCGCGACCCGGGTCGCCGTCCCTCCGACGCCCTCGCCGAGATCCTCGGCGGGGGCGTCGTCGTCACAGGCTCCTCCCAGCGCCCTGATGGGGCCCCGCAAGGGTTTCGGGTACGCTGTTGTCACGAGCGGCTACCGGTCGCACGAGCAATCTTCCGCACAACATGAGGTGACGACTATGACGCTGCTTGCAGACGACGTCCTCAACAAGAAGTTCACGGCGACCAAGTTCCGCGAGGGCTACGAGCAGGACGAGGTCGACGAGTTCCTCGACGAGGTCGTCGAGGCCATGCGTCAGCTCGAGGCCGAGAACGCCGACCTCAAGGCCAAGCTCGAGGCCGCCAACGCGCGCGTCGAGGAGCTCAGCGAGGGCGGCTCCACCGCCTCCGCCGTGACCCCCGTCGAGGAGACCAGCGCCGTCGCCGACGAGCCCGCCGAGGTCGTCGTCGAGGAGGAGGTCGTCGAGGAGACCGCCGAGCCGGTCGCCGAGACCTCCGCCCAGCAGGCCGCCCCCGTCGCGGCCGCCCCCGTCGCGGCCGCCGCCCCCGCGGCCGCCAGCTCCGCCCCGACCGACGCCGCCGGCATGCTCGAGCTCGCCCAGCGTCTCCACGACGAGCACGTCGCCAACGGCAAGGCCGAGGAGGAGCGCCTCATCTCCGAGGCCAAGGCCTCCAGCGAGCAGATCCTCAAGGACGCCGAGGACCAGCGCAACCGCACCCTCGCCCAGCTCGAGAAGGAGCGCTCCGGCCTCGAGCACAAGATCGACGAGCTGCGCCGCTTCGAGTCGGACTACCGCACCCGCCTCAAGAGCTACCTCAACAACCTGCTCACCCACGTCGAGGACGGCGACGACTCCGCCTCGCCGAGCCTGTGAGCCCCTCGCGGCGCTGAACCGCCCCGCCCTTGCCCGGCTGGCGAGCCGGCACCGCACCCACCGTCGAACGAGGGCGGCGACCCGCACCCGGGTCGCCGCCCTCGCCGCAGCCACCGCCCCTGGAGGACCACCACGTGACCACCGAGCCCGAGCAGCACGGCTCCCGACGACGCGCCCACGGCCAACGCGCCAAGGGCCCGGCCGACGCCGGACCCGCGACGACCCGGACCTCCCGGCCCCGCAGCTCCAGCGCCTCGCACGGCGCCGACGCCGAGCCCTTCGCCCGGACGCACCCGGCACCCGGCGGCCGGGCCGTGCTCGCCCTCCTGTGGGGCGTCGCGGTGGCCGTCGTCGCCGCCGACCAGCTCACCAAGCTGTGGGCCGTCGCCGCCCTGTCCGACGGGCACCGCGTCAACGTCCTCGGCGACTGGCTCACCCTCTACCTCATCCGCAATCCCGGGGCCGCCTTCTCCTTCGCGACCGGGCAGACGTGGATCTTCACCATCATCGCGGTCGCGGTGGCCGTCATCGTCGTCCGGGTCTCCCACCGGCTGGCCTCGCGGGCCTGGGCCGTCACCCTCGGCCTCGTCCTGGGCGGCGCCGTCGGCAACCTCATCGACCGCCTCGTGCGCAGCCCCGGTGTCCTCCGCGGCCACGTCGTCGACTTCATCTCCTACGGGAGCCTCTTCATCGGCAACGTCGCCGACATCGCCATCGTCGTCGCCGCCTTCACCATCATGGCCCTCTCGCTCGTGGGCCTCGGCCTCGACGGCTCCCGCGCCTCGGGCGAGCGCCGCGACGGGGAGAAGGCCGCCGTCGCCGTGCTCGGCGAGGGCGCCGCCAGCCCCCGCAGCGCCTCGAGCGCGTCCACGGCCGAGGCCGCGGAGCCCGCCGCCGGGGACCGCCCCGCCCTCGAGCTCGCCGACGCGGCGGGCGAGACGGCCGACGGCGCCGCGGGCGCGGCCGACCAGCGGCCCGGCGAGGACCCGGACCTCGGCTCCAACGGCCTCGAGGACGCCGAGGACGCCGAGGAGACCCGCGCAGCCGACGGGCTCGCCCCCGAGGAGGCCGAGCAGGACCGCGCCGCCGACGCGGCCACGGGGCACGACGACGCCGCGACCGCCGTCGGCCGGAGCCTCGACGAGGACGTCACCGGCGTCGAGCACGCCAGCCTCGAGTCCGAGCCCGACGAGGCCCTCGACCCCGTCGAGGCCCCGGGGGACGGCCCGTCGCAGGACGCCGTCGCCGCTCAGCGCCGCCGCGCCGAGGCCCTCGAGTCCGAGGACGAGGTGCCACTGCCGTGAGCCTGCGCCTCATGCCCGTGCCCGACGGCTTCGTCGGCGAGCGCGTCGACGTCGCCCTGTCCCGCATGACCGGCCTGTCCCGCTCCAAGGTCGGCGAGCTCTGCGCCGACGGCGGCGTGCGCGAGGGCGGCCGCGCGCTGGGCAAGTCCGACCGGCTCACCGAGGGCGCCCTCCTCGAGGTGGACCTGCCCGACCCGAGGCCTGCCGAGCCCGTCGCCACGCCCGTCGAGGGCATGGGGATCCTCTACGAGGACGAGGACGTCGTCGTCGTCGACAAGCCCGCCGGCGTCGCCGCCCACCCCTCCATGGGCTGGGACGGCCCCGACGTCCTCGGCGCCCTCAAGGCTATGCACGTGCGGGTCGCGACCTCCGGCGCCGCCGAGCGCCAGGGCATCGTCTCCCGCCTCGACGTCGGCACCTCCGGCTGCATGATCGTCGCCAAGGGGGAGCGCGCCTACTCCGTGCTCAAGCAGGCCTTCCGCGAGCACACGGTCGAGAAGATCTACCACGCCCTCGTCCAGGGGCACCTCGACCCCACCTCCGGCACCATCGACGCCCCCATCGGGCGCCACCCCAGCCGCGAGTGGAAGATGGCGATCATCGACGGCGGGCGCGAGTCCGTCACCCACTACGACGTCATCGAGTCGATGCCCGCCGCCGACCTCGCCGAGGTCCACCTCGAGACGGGGCGCACGCACCAGATCCGCGTCCACATGTCCGCCGTCGGGCACCCCTGCGTCGGCGACGAGACCTACGGGGCCGACGCCGAGCTCACCGCCCGCACGGGGCTCGTGCGCCAGTGGCTCCACGCGCGCCGGCTCGGGATCGCGCACCCCATCACGGGGGAGTGGATGGTCTTCGAGTCCGAGTACCCCGACGACCTCGCCCACGCCCTCGACGTCCTCCGTCTGCCCTGAGGCGCGCCCTCTCCCTCCAGATCGGGACATCCTGACCTCGAGATCGGGACATCGTGGCGGTCCGGTGGCGCGTCCCTCCCCACCCCTCACCGAGTTCGGTCGATCGGCGCGCCGAGCTCAGTCGGTCGAGGCGGCGTGCCGGTCGACGGCGCCGCCTGGCACGATCCGGACGCGACAGGCAGGATGACGGCATGACCGCGAGCGACGTCCTCAACCCCGAGCACCCCGGACACCCCGCGCTGCGGATCGAGCCGCTGACCGCCGTCGTCGAGCCCATCGTCTTCGCCACCGCCCGCGGGGACGACGCCGACCCCGCCCTCGACCGGATGCGCCAGGGCGTCGCCGACGTGCGCCTCGAGGTCTTCGTCGGCGAGCAGGACATCCCCTTCATCGAGGAGATCGACGCGCGCGACTTCGAGCCGACCACCTGGCACGTCCTCGCCTCAGGTGCCGACGGCGTCCCGCTCGGTGCCGCCCGGCTCCTCGTCGAGCCGGAGCACCCGGGGCGGGTCCACCTCGGGCGCCTCGCCGTCCGTCTCACGACCCGCCGGACCGGGCTCGGCGCGCTCCTCGTGGCCGCCGTCGAGGAGGCCGCCCTCGAGCACGCCGCCGCACCGCTGGATGCCGAGGCCGCCGCCGCGGCCGGCGTCGCGCCCGGAACCCGCGGCGTCACGGTCGTCCTGTCGGCGCAGGAGCAGGCGATGGGCTTCTACGAGCGCTGCGGCTACCGCACGATGACGGGCGAGCGCTACCTCGACGCCGGCATCTGGCACCAGGACATGGCGCGGACCTTCGCTGTCGCAGGGGCGTTGTCCTAGGCCTCCCGGATGAGCACCGGACGGACCAAGACGCGAGTTTCGTCCGAGTCATCCTCGGCGGGGGCGAACCCACAGACCCGGCCCAAGATCCTGACTCGAGGATTCAGAGCGTGAATGGAATCAACCCATGGCTGCCGTCTCTCTGGCGTATTGAGGTTATTCATGCGCGTCTCAAGGATATGGTCGAATTTGTCGCACGGGGTGAAAGGGAGGTCGACTTCCTCGCCCTCAATTTCGTCCTCAGCCTCGATCGCCTCCGTGGGGAAGTCGTAGTCGGTGGCGAGAATGCGAGTGAGTCCTTCCGGGCTGGATGGGAACCATCCTTCCGCCTCAATTCGTTGCTTCCGAATATCCCTAGACCATCCGCTGTAGTTGTCGGCGGACCCGAGCGCCTGGAGGCGTATCGGGGTAGTCGATGGCGACGCCCGATGCCATAATTTCTCCAGCCACCTTGGGTGGGAGTGCCGAAGAACCGCGTCGCCGCAGCCCATGTACATCGTCACTTCGTACCGCTCGGAGTACGCGACGTTAAGGACTGGGACGCAGCCATGGCTCCAACCGCGCACATCTGTGTGGACATAAGTTCCAATGGTGCCCTCGTCAACTTCCTCGATCGGAGTGAGATTGACTCTGCTTAGGATGTATCGGGTGAGTGACTCGTCGTCTGGCTGGTGCTTGTCGATGACGGATGTGCCTATCGATGTCGCCGCCTCGATCGAAATTCTGGGTAGAGCTGCGGAAGAATTTCCCGAGACAGATGTGCTATTGGATACTTCTTGAGCCCATTGGTCGATCGATATGCCGGTCGCTTCCTCGAATGCGCGACCTGATAGACAGAGTGACATTGCCGCGCTCCTCTGCGGTGCCGGATTGAACTAACGCTGATACTAATGACCTGTCCTGTAGGTTGGCAACGTGATTGTCTCGGCGGACGGGAGGGCTGGCATGAGGATCGTCGTCATCGGGGCCGGAGGCATCGGCGGCTGGCTCGGAGCACGGCTCGCGGCCGCCGGCGAGGACGTCGGCTTCCTCGTCCACGGGGCGACGCTCGAGGCGCTGCGCGCCGGCGGGCTGACGCTGCTGGGCCCGGACGGGGAGACGGTGGCCAGGGCCGAGCGCCCCCTCGCCTCCGATGACGCGAGCTCCCTCCTCGATGCCCTGGGCGGACATCCAGACGCCGTCCTCGTCACCACCAAGGTCGACGCCATCGCCGACCTCGGCCCCGCCCTCCGTACCCTCACCGGTCCGGAGACCACAGTCATCTCGACGCAGAACGGCGTCGACGCGCCGCACCTGCTGGCCGACGTCGTCGGCGCCGAGCACGTCGTCCCCGGCGTCGCCCGTGTCTACGCCCAGGCCGTCGAGCGCGGCACCATCGCTCTGCGCTCCGGGCTCGAGTCCCTCCAGGTGGGGGAGTCGGACGGCTCGCGAAGCCCGCGCGTCGATCGGCTCGTCGCGGCGCTGCGGGTGGCCGGGCTGCGCTCGAGCACCCCGGACTCGATCCTCGCCGAGCTGTGGCGCAAGGCCGCCTTCGTCGTCCCCCAGGGCGGCCTCGGCGCCGCCGTCGACGCCCCCATCAGCGAGCTGCGGACCACCTACCGCGACGCCTACCGCGCCATGATCCAGGAGATCGTCGATGTCGCCGCCGCGCAGGGACACGCGCTCGCGGCCCCCGGCGAGGCACCCTACGCCGACCAGGTCCTGGCCTTCGCCGACGAGCAGCCCGCCGACGCCACCACCTCCATGCAGCGCGACATCGCCGCCGGGCTGCCCAGCGAGCTTGACGCCCAGGTCGGGGCCGTCCGCAGGGCGGGCGACGACGCCGGGGCGCCCACGCCGGTCCACGACGTCGTCGCCGGGGTCCTCGGGCCGCGCGAGGCAGCCGCGCGGGGCTGAGCCTCGGCGTACTGAGCCGGTCCGCGGACCGAGCTCACCGCGCGGATCGACCGAACTCGGCACAGGGACGCGCGGGCGGCAGAGCCCGGGCGCCCGCTGGCGCACGATGTCCCGATCTCGAGGTCAGGATGTCCCGATCTCGGCGAGGCTGGGAGGCGGGCGTGCGGTTTCTCGCACGGACCGCCACCGCCACGGGAATACCGCGCCATGACGCCGAGAACCCGCCCAGCGCCGTCGCCGACCGCCCCTCCCGCGGGCCGCCCGCTGACCCTAGGATGCAGCCATGGCGGACACGAGCAGTGAGGCGACCCAGGAGACCGGACCCAAGGACGACTTCGTCCACCTCCACGTCCACACCGACTACTCGATGCTCGACGGCGCCGGCAAGATCAAGGACTACGTCGCCGAGGCCAAGCGCCTCGGCCAGCCCGCCCTCGCCATCACCGACCACGGCTACATGTTCGGCGCCTACGAGTTCTACGACGCCTGCAAGTCCGCCGGCATCAAGCCCATCATCGGCGTCGAGGCCTACATGACGCCCGGCACCTCCCGCTTCGACAAGACCCGCGTCTTCTGGGGCGACGAGTCCCAGCGCTCCGACGACGTCTCCGCCCGCGGCTCCTACACGCACATGACGCTGCTGTCCCGCAACGACGAGGGCCTCCACAACCTCATGCGCCTGGACTCCTACGCCTCCCTCGAGGGCCAGTTCGGCAAGAGCCCGCGCATGGACCGCGAGCTCCTCGGCCGCTACGGCGGCGGCCTCATCGGCACCTCCGGCTGCCCCTCCTCCGAGATCCAGACCCGCCTGCGCCTGGGCCAGTGGGACGAGGCCCTGCGCTGCGCCGGCGAGCTCCAGGACATCTTCGGCAAGGAGTTCTTCTACGTCGAGCTCATGGATCACGGGCTCGAGATCGAGCGTCGCGTCACCAAGGACCTCCTGCGCCTCGCCAAGGAGATCGGCGCCCCGCTCGTCGCCACGAACGACTCCCACTACGTGCGCCCCGACGACCGCGTCGTCCAGGACGCCATGCTGTGCATCAACTCCGGAAGCGTCCTCACCGACCCGGACCGCTTCCACTTCGACGGCGACTCCTACTACCTGCGCCCCGGCCGCGAGATGCGCGAGCTCTTCAAGGAGATGCCCGAGGCCTGCGACAACACCCTCCTCGTCGCCGAGCAGTGCGACGTCCACTACCAGAGCGTCGACGAGGGCGCCTCCTTCATGCCCGCCTTCCCCGTCCCCGAGGGCGAGACCATGGAGTCCTGGTTCATCAAGGAGTGCTGGAAGGGGATGGACAAGCGCTTCAACGGCAACATCCCCGACGACTGCCGCGCGCAGGCCGAGTACGAGATCGGCGTCATCGTCCAGATGGGCTTCCCCGGCTACTTCCTCGTCGTCGCGGACTACATCAACTGGGCCAAGGACCACGGCATCCGCGTCGGACCGGGCCGAGGCTCGGGCGCAGGCTCCATCGTCGCCTACGCCATGGGCATCACGGAGCTCAACCCCCTCAACCACGGCCTCATCTTCGAGCGCTTCCTCAACCCCGAGCGCATCTCGATGCCCGACATCGACGTCGACTTCGACGAGCGCCGGCGCGAGGAGGTCATCGAGTACGTCAAGGACAAGTACGGCGGGGACAAGATCTCCCAGGTCGTCACCTACGGCGTCATCAAGGCCAAGCAGTCCCTCAAGGACTCCAGCCGCGTCATGGGCTACCCCTACGCCGTCGGCGACCGGCTCACCAAGGCGATGCCGCCCTCCATCCAGGGCAAGGACATCTCCATCAACGGCATCTTCAACCCGCAGGACAAGCGCTACGGAGAGGCCGAGGAGTTCCGCAAGCTCCACGCCGAGGACCCCGACGCGCAGAAGATCGTCGACCTCGCCCGCGGCCTGGAGGGCATGACCCGCCAGTGGGGCGTCCACGCCTGCGCCGTCATCATGTCCTCCGCGACGCTCACCGACGTCATCCCCATGATGCAGCGCCTCCAGGACGGTGCCTACATCACGCAGTTCGACTACCCGACCTGCGAGCACCTCGGCCTGCTCAAGATGGACTTCCTGGGCCTGCGCAACCTCACGGTCATCTCCGACGCCCTGGAGAACATCGTCGCCAACGGCAAGGACGCGGTCGACATCGACCACATCGAGCTCGACGACCGCGAGACCTACCAGATGCTCTCCCGCGGCGAGACCCTCGGCGTCTTCCAGCTCGACGGCGGCGGCATGCGCACCCTCCTGCGTCTCATGAAGCCCGACAACTTCGAGGACATCTCCGCCGTCGGCGCCCTCTACCGCCCCGGCCCCATGGGCGCGGACTCCCACACGAACTACGCGCTGCGCAAGAACGGGCTCCAGGAGATCGTCCCGATCCACCCCGAGCTCAAGGACGCCCTCGAGCCCATCCTGTCGACGACCTACGGCCTCATCGTCTACCAGGAGCAGGTCATGAAGATCGCCCAGGAGCTCGCGGGCTTCTCCCTGGGCAAGGCCGACAAGCTCCGCAAGGCCATGGGCAAGAAGAAGCCCGAGATCCTGGCCAAGGAGTTCGTCGGCTTCCGGCAGGGCATGCTGGACAACGGCTACTCCGAGGAGTCCATCCAGACCCTGTGGGACGTCGTGGTCCCGTTCTCCGCCTACGCCTTCAACAAGGCGCACTCCGCGGCCTACGGCGTCGTCACCTACTGGACCGCCTTCCTCAAGTGCCACTACCCGACCGAGTACATGGCCGCGATCCTCACGTCCCAGAAGGACAACAAGGACAAGCTCGCCGTCTACCTCGGCGAGTGCCGCCACATGGGCATCCAGGTCCTCCCGCCGGACGTCAACGACTCCCGCGCCCAGTTCTCCGCCGTCGGGGACGACATCCGCTTCGGCCTGGCCGCGATCCGCAACGTCGGCACGAACGTCGTCGACGGGATCATCGCCGCCCGCGAGGAGAAGGGCGCCTTCGAGAGCTTCGAGGACTTCCTCGACAAGGTGCCCGCGGTCGTCTGCAACAAGCGCACCATCGACTCCCTCATCAAGGCCGGCGCCTTCGACTCCCTCGGTCAGACCCGTCGCAGCCTCCAGGCCTGCCACGAGGAGTTCGTCGACGAGGTCATCGGCGTCAAGCGCAACGAGGCCGCCGGCCAGTTCGACCTGTTCGCCTCGATCATGGGCGGCGACGACGCCGGCGCCGACGACGTCTTCGGCAACGGCCCGGTCTTCTCCACCGAGGTCCCGAACCTGCCCGAGTGGGACAAGAAGGACAAGCTCGCCTACGAGCGCGACATGCTCGGCCTCTACGTCTCCGACCACCCGCTCCTGGGCCTCGAGGGCGTCCTGGGCAAGCTCGCCGACGTCGAGATCGCGGACCTCATCGAGAACGAGGAGCGGCCCGACGGCGCCATGGTGACCGTCGCCGGCCTCATCACGTCGCTGCAGCGCAAGACGACGAAGCAGGGCAACCTCTGGGCCATCGCCCAGATCGAGGACCTCGGCGGCTCCGTGGAGGCGCTGTTCTTCCCGAGCACGTACCAGACGGTCTCGACGATGCTGGCGCCGGACACCGTGGTGACCGTGCGCGGGCGCCTCAACCGCCGCGACGGCCAGGTGGCGCTCTACGCGCAGGAGATGACCATCCCGGACGTCTCCTCCGCGACGCACGAGGCCGTCACCATCACCCTGCCGACGAACCGCTGCACCGGGCCGCTCGTGGAGCGTCTGCGCGACGTCCTCACGAAGCACCCGGGGATGTCGACGGTGCGCCTCAACCTCACGAGCCCCGGTCGTGAGGTGCGCACGCAGCTCGACAACTCGCTGCGTGTCGAGGCCTCGCAGGCCTTCTACTCCGACATCAAGGCGCTGCTCGGACCGGGCTGCCTCAAGCACTGACGGTGCGGCGGGCGACGGCGCGCCAGGGGCCGCCCGGGCTGGATTGCGCCGAACTCGTCCCTTCCGTCCCGAGGCCCACAGCAAGGATGGTGGTCTCGGAGCGGAACCCACGAGTTGAGCGCGATGACCGGGTGGAGCGCCGGGGCTCCCCAAGTCCAGCTCGTGAGCACCGGGTCCCCAGAACCGCATCGCCGGACGTCGCGTGTGCGACCCGCTCACCAGGATGTCCGGCATGAGCCTTGATGCGCCGCCATCCCTGCCCTTGCCGCGTCTCCGCTTCGCCTCAGAGGCACCGGGTGCCCGGCCCGGAGACCTCGACGGTGCACGGGTGGTCATGCGCGGATGCGTCCTTGTGCCCCGCCCCGACCGGGCGCTGTGGGAGCAGCAGCGCGAGATGACCTTGGCCCGCGCCCTCGCAGCCCTGCGATCATGCCCCTCCGCCCGGGCCCTCACGCACGAGAGCGCTGCGCTGCTCGGTCAAGTCCCTTGTTGTGGTGTTCTTTCAGGCGGTCAGGGGCAGGGGTTGGGTGTCGTTGGTGAGGGTGTGGGTGAGTCGTTGCATGGAGGTCTGGGACAGGTAGCGGCGTTCGCCGTACTGCCACTCCTCGTGCTGCTCGAGCAGGACGGCGCCGATGAGGCGGGTCACGGAGTCTGGGTTGGGGAAGACCTGGACGACGTCGGCGCGGCGCTTGATCTCGGCGTTGACGCGTTCGATGGGGTTGTTGGACCAGATCTTCTTCCAGTGCTCGGTGGGGAAGGCGGCGAACGCGGTCAGGTCAGCCTCGGCGGCCTCGAGCATGTCGGCGATGTCCGGGAAGGTGCCTCTCAGGGAGTCGGTGACCTGGTGGTAGGTGGCGCGCACGGCCTGGGGGCTGGTCTGGGCGAACACCGTGGAGATGAGGGCGTTGACGGGCTTGGAGCGTGCTGATCCCAGGCGGGAGGTGATGTTGCGGGCGAAGTGCACGCGGCAGCGCTGCCAGGCCGCGCCGGGCAGGATCGCCTTGACGGCGGCCTTCAGGCCGGCGTGGGAGTCGGACACGACCAGGGCGACACCCTCGGGCCGGGAGGGCCCGCACACGGCCAGGCCCCGCTCGCGCAGGGAGCGCAGGAAGCTGGTCCAGAAGTCGGTGGACTCGCTGTCGCCCACGGCCATGCCCAGGATCTCGCGGCGCCCGGCGGCGGAGACCCCTACCGCGACGACGGTGGCCTGGGAGACGACGCGGTGTCCGACGCGCACGTCGAGGTAGGTGGCGTCCAGGTAGAGGTAGGGGAACCAGGTGTGGTCCAGAGGCCGGTTCAGGAAGGCACCGACCGTCTGGTCGATGTCGGCGCAGATCCGTGAGACCTGGGACTTGGAGATGCCGGACTCGCAGCCCAGGGCCTTGACCAGGTCATCGACCTTGCGGGTGGAGACCCCCTCGACCCAGGCGGTGGCGATCACCGCGTACAGGGCCTTGTCGACCCTCCTGCGCGGGGACAGCAGGGACGGGAAGAAGGAACCCCGGCGCAGCTTGGGGATGGCCAGGTCGACCTCCCCGGCAGTGGTCGCCACCGTCTTGGAGCGCGTCCCATTGCGGCGCGTGATGCGATCCGGGGTGCGCTCGTAGCGGGAGGCGCCGATCACCGCTTCGGCTTCGGCGTCGATGAGGTCCTGCAGTCCGGCGGCCAGCAGACGGCGGAACATCTCGTCGCGTGAGGCCTCAGGGTCGGCCAGGAGTTCCCCGATCAAGGCGGACAAGGCAGACTGATGGTGGGTCATCGCGGGTCCCTTCAGATGGTTCTTGGCGGAATCACACCCGCGATGACCCCCAGCCACCTCGACCAGCGGCCCCCGCGGGAATTGCCACCACGCTAAGGGACACACCCCGCTGCTCCACGGTCTTCCGCTGCTCAACCCCGAGCCCGACGTGCGCGTGGCAGTGCCGAGCCTGCCGAGAACAGGACGGCGCAGTCTGGGACGGGCTCTGTACTCGGACTCCCGGGGAAGCACGTGGGGCCGGGAGGTCTCGCTCGTCCGGAGCAGCCGGTCGCTGGAGGACGACGACGTCACCCGGGTCGCAGGCCTCCCGGTGACGACCCTCCGACGGACGGTCGTCGACTGCGCTATGGACCTTCCATCGCGGGAGGCGATCTGCGTCGTCGACGCCGGGCTCCGTCGGTTGTGTGAGCCGGACCGGTGGACTGGGCGTTGTGCGATCGACCCGGACGATGAACGAGCGCGGCTTCTGAACCTCCTCGAGTCGCTGCCTGCGCGCCGCGGCGTTCGACGGGCGCGTGCCGTGCTGGGCTTCGCCAGCCCGTGGGCCGAGTCTCCGGGGGAGAGCGTCCTGCGATGGCGGCTCGCGGTGGATGGGCTTCCCGATCCCGTTCTCCAGCAGGTGGTCGAGGACCGTGCGCACCGGTGGTTCATCGATCTCGCCTGGCCGGCCTCGGGGCTCGCCGTCGAGTTCGACGGGTACGCCAAGTACGGGACCGCCGAGGACCTGCGAGCCGAGAAGCGGCGCGAGCTGCGGCTGCAGGCGCTGGGATGGACGGTGCTCCGGTTCGACTGGGCCGGGATCGGGCGCTCCGATGAGCTGACGGCGCGGGTTCGTGCGCACCTGGCGCCGGGTGAGGCTCCTGCTCCGGTGCGCACCTATCTGCGCGCGTAGGCGATCCAGCACGGCGCGGTGCGAAGACGCCGAACTCGTACTTTTCGCCCCGAGACCCACAGCGAGGACGGTGGTCTCGCAGCGAAAGGTACGAGTTCGGCGTGCGGAGGCGGGCGGGGAGCCGGCGCTCAGTCGCGGAGGGCGACGACGGCGCCGTCGGCACCGGTGGGGAGGTCGACCTCGACGACGTCGCCGTCGGACAGGTGGTGCCCGCGCCGGGTCTCGACCTCGCCGTTGACGAGGACGTCGCCGGACTGGACCGCGACCCGCGCCTCCGAGCCGTCCTCGACGAGGTTCGCGAGCTTGAGGAACTGGCCGAGCTTGATCTCGCCGCGCACGGGCACGGACGGGTACGCGGGGTCAGGGGCCTGGGGAGTCGTCATGGCGTCAGTCTCCCAGAGATGACGCGTTCGCCAGAAGCCGGGCGGCTCGGGGCGAACCGCCCCGAGCCGCCCGCAGAAGGCCCGGCACCGTCACCGGCCGTCGTTGCCCGCTGCCCGCCGCCCGCTGCACTGGCCGGCGCCTTTCGCCCGTCGTCCCGTGGTGCGCCGACCGGCCGTGCTCCGTGCTCGCCGTGGGCATACCAAGCACCCGTGCTCGTGCCCGACTGGTGAGAAGCCGCGTGCGAGCGACCAATGGTCACAATAGGATCACGGCGTACGGGGTGCTCCCTCGCGTCCCGTACCTCTGATTCGACGACCGGTTTTCCCTGCGAACCGTCCGCTCCCGGGACTCGGGGTGCGCGCGGACCCGGGACGCCTCGGGGACCGTCGCGCCGAACCAGGTCCCGCGCAGCGGCCGTGCGTGATGCGCGCCAGCGGGGGTGCGCTGCGACGCGCTCCGCCGGCAGGCTCCGGGAGCAGGTGGGGGAGGATGGGGTCATGGCCCCGTCCTCCCCCACCTTCGCGTCCGGGGACCTCCCCGCCGGCGACACCGGATCCGACGCCGCCGGCCGTCCGGGCACGCCGGCCGCCGATCCGCCGCTCTCCACCTCCGACCTCGCCCTCACCGAGGGGGAGCGGTACCCCGTCGGCGAGCGGCTCTTCACGCTGACACCGCGCCTCGCCGAAGCGGCCCGCCGCGCCCGCGCCGCGCTCATCGAGGCGGCCCGGCACGGCGAGGTCCTCACCTACGGCGAGCTCTCCGAGGAGATCGACGGCATGGTCCTGCCCCGGCACATGGGGCCGCTCATGCACATGCTCGGCCACGACTGCCGCCTGCGCGACGAGCCCCTCCTGCCCGCCCTCGTCATCAACAAGGCGAAGGGCGAGGTCGGTTCCGACGACGACGCGTGGGCCGCCCCGGAGCGCCTCGAGGTCTGGGAGTACTGGGCGGAGCGCTGAGGCTGGGCTCTCAGAACACCTCGACGGCGGTGCCCTCCACGGGCAGCCCGGCGATGAAGCGCTCGAGGTAGCGGGCGTACTCGGCGACCTCCTCGGGCGTCGCCGTCAGCGTCACCGACTCGTCGTCGGCGAAGACGGTCTCCTCGAGCCAGTCCTCCAGCGTGGCGCCCTCGCCGTGCAGCGTGTAGGCGGCGAGCAGCGCCATGCCCCAGGCCCCGCCCTCGGTGGCCGACGTGCCCACGGACACGGGCGTGTCGAAGGCCGCGGCGAGGACGCGCTGGGGGATCTCCGGCGTCCTGAAGATGCCGCCGTGGGCGCGCATCGAGTCGATCGGCACGTCGGCGGAGCGACGCAGCACCTGCACGCCGTAGGCCATTGACGCGAAGAGCGCGAAGAGGTGGGAGCGCATGAGGCCGGCCAGTGACAGGTGCGCGTCGGGTCGGCGCATCGTGAGCGGGCGGCCCTCCGCGAGGCCGACGAGCGCGTCGCCGGACAGGAAGTTGTAGGACATGACCCCGGCCGTGTCCATCGTCCCCGTGGCCGCCTCGCCGAGAAGCACGTCGAAGAGCCGGCCGCGCTGGACGGGGTGCCCGATGGCAGCGGCGAACTGGGAGAAGACCTCCACCCAGGCGTTGAGGTCGGAGGTGCAGTTGTTGGCATGCGCCATGGCGACCGGTGCCCCCGACGGCGTGGCGACGAGGTCGATCTCGGTGATGAGGCTGCGCAGCGGCTGCTCGAGGACGATCATCGCGAAGGCGCTCGTGCCGGCGGAGACGTTGCCGGTGCGCGGTCGGACGGCGTTCGTGGCGACCATGCCGGTGCCAGCGTCGCCCTCGGGCGGAACGACGACGGCGCCCGGCCGGAGCTCTCCGCTGGGGTCGAGCAGGGCTGCGCCGTCGGCCGTGAGCGCGCCGACGCGCTCGCCCGCGACGGCGATGGTGGGCAGGACCTCGGCCAGGTGCCAGGGCAGGCCGCGGTCGGCGACGGCGTCGTCGAAGGCGGTGATCATGCCGGCGTCGAAGGAGCGGCCGTCGGCGCCGATGGGGAAGACGCCGGAGGCCTCGCCGACGCCGAGGACGTGGTCGCCGGTGAGACGCCAGGTGACGTAGCCGGCGAGCGTCGTGATCCGGTCGATGCGAGCGACGTGCTCCTCGCCGTCGACGACGGCGTGGTGGAGGTGCGCGATGGACCAGCGCTGCGGGATATTGAGGCCGAAGAGCTCGGAGAGGGCCGCGGCGGAGTCGCCCGTGATGGTGTTGCGCCAGGTGCGGAAGCCGGTGAGGAGCTCGCCGTCGGCGCCCAGGGGGAGGTAGCCGTGCATCATTCCGGAGACGCCGAGGGCGCCGACGGTCGTGATCGGCGAGCCGTAGCGCTCGCGGTAGGCGGCGGCGAGCGTGGCGTAGGCGTCCTGGAGGCCGGAGACGACGGCCTCGATGCGGTAGGTCCAGATCCCGTCGACGAACTCGTTCTCCCAGTCGTGCCCACCGGTCGCAAGGACGGCGCCGTCGGCGTCGACGAGGACGGCCTTGATGCGGGTGGAGCCGAACTCGATGCCGAGCGAGGCGCTCGTGAGGTCGGGGGAGTCGGGGTGTGAGGGCGTGGTGGTCATCCGAGTGCTCCGTTGCGTCGACGATGAGGTCCTCGCGCCGATGGTAGGCGAGCCGACGCCCCGATGTGAGCGTTCAACCTCGGTGGCGGAGCCGGGGGAGCGGGCGGCCGGTCACCTCTGTCGCCGGGCGACCGGCCGGCGAGCTCCGATGCCGTGCAGCCCGGTCCTACCGCACCGGCTCACGGGACGATGTTTCCGACGCGTGACGACCTCGCGACCACCCGACCCGCCCCTGAAACCTGCTCATGATGTCCTGCGAGACGGCAGCGTCACGCCCGGCGGCGTACCCCTTCCCGGAGGTGAACGATGTCGTCAGAACCGGTGGTCCACGCCTCGAGCGACTCAGGCACGCCGCGCTCAACACCCTGCGCGGCTGCCTCGGCAACCTCGTCGAGTCGTTCGACGTGTACACGTACACGGTCTTCGTGACCTACTTCGAGGCCCAGTTCTTCGACCCGGCGGACAAGAACTCAACGATCTACGCCTATGCCGTCTTCGCCATCACCTTCCTCATGCGGCCGCTCGGCTCGTGGTGGTTCGGGCGCTTCGCGGACCGTCACGGCCGCCGCGCCTCCCTCAGCCTCTCGGTGACGATCATGGCGGGGGCGAGCCTCGTCGTCGCCTGCCTGCCGACCCGCGCCTCGATCGGCGCGTGGGCGGCGGTGCTGCTCATCTGCTGCCGCCTCGTCCAGGGCTTCACCACCGGCGGCGAGTACGGCACCTCCGCCACGTACATGTCGGAGACCGCGACCCGCGACCGACGCGGCTTCCTCTCGAGCTTCCAGTACGTCACCCTCGTCGGCGGGCAGGCCCTGGCGCAGCTGGTCCTCCTCATCCTCACGAGCGTCCTCACCGACGACCAGCTCCACGCCTGGGGCTGGCGCATCCCCTTCGTCATCGGAGGCCTCGGCACCTTCGTCGTCCTGTGGATCCGCCGCTCCATGGAGGAGTCGCTGTCCGAGGGCCACCTCCAGGAGATCGCCGAGGGCAAGGACCGCCAGTCCGGCTCCCTGTCCGAGCTGCTCACGCACTACTGGCGCCCGCTGCTGCTGGTCTTCCTCATCACCCTGGGCGGGACGATCGCCTTCTACGTCTACTCGGTCAATGCCCCCGCCATGGTCAAGGCGGCCTACGAGGGCAGCGCCGGCACGGCCACGTGGATCAACCTCGCGGCGCTCGTCATCCTCATGGTCCTCCAGCCGGTCTACGGCCTCATCTCGGACAGGATCGGCCGCAAACCGCTGCTCGTCCTCTTCGGCTGCGGCGCGCTGGTCTACACCTACGTGCTCATCCACTTCCTGCCCCGCACGACGACCCCGGCGGCCAGCCTCCTGCTGCTCGTGGGCGCCTACGTCTTCCTCACCGGCTACACCTCGATCAACGCCCTGGTGAAGGCGGAGCAGTTCCCGGCGCACGTGCGCGCCCTGGGCGTGGGCCTCGGCTACGGGCTCGCGAACTCGATCTTCGGCGGCACCGCCCCGATGATCTAGGAGTGGGCCAAGCCCCGTGACGCCGTCGGCACCTTCATCGGATACGTGACGGTCTGCGTCGCGATCTCGCTCGTCGTCTACGTCTTCTTCCTGACGAACAAGGGCGACACGCACCTCGACGCCGAGCAGGGCCACTCCTTCCGCCGCGACTGGGTGCCCGACGACGACGGGCGGGGTGTCCGCGGGCACGTGACCCGTGGACGCCCCGCCCGTACGTTCAGGCCTCAGCCGCGGTCGACGGCGTCTGGCGCCGGCTCGACGGCGCTCTCAGACGCGCTCTCGTCCCACTCATCGGTGTCGGTCTCGTCCCCGAGCTCGAGGTTGAGCACGAGGGCGCGTTCCCCGCCGGGCTCGCTCACGCGCAGCGCGTGGCGGGCGACGTCGAAGACCGCCTCCCCGCCGTCGGCGGCGAGGGCGACGGCCCGGGCGAGGCGCTCGGCGTCGTGGTGCCGGCCGACGACGTCGACGGTGCGGGTCCCGACGGCGTCGACGCGCTCGCCGGCCAGTCGGACGGCGTGAGCGCCGTCGGCGCTCAGCGAGACGGGGACGACGTCGTCGGACTGACGGACGAGGCGGGCCTGGATCCAGTGGGTGTCGTGCCCGGGGCGGTAGCTGCCGCAGCCGGAGCCTCCGCAGGGTTCGGAGGGGCGGGTGGGCGTGAGGGTGCCGGTCATCGGCGTTCTCCTTGTTCGCGATCTTCCGCTCGCGGTCGCGGGCGGCGGATCTTCCTCCGGAGGCACCGGGCGCGATGACCGGTTGCCAGCCGACGAGCCGGAGGGCTTGGCGTCGGACTTCTTGATCCGCCGCAGAGTCTGCCACAGGCCCGTGCCGGGCAGCGGGGCTCGTCATCAAGGTGCAACCCGGAGCGGCCCTGCCTGAAACACGGCTGGCGTGTCATGACGGAGCCCGATGAGGCGCCCCTCACGTTCCCGACCCCTGGAAGGACCCCCGTCATGCCGACCACGCCGCTTCCCCAGGCGACCGCCGACGACGTCCTGGCCATCTCCGAGCAGCTCGGCCTCGGCATCAGCCGCGACGACGCCCCCGAGTACGCCTGGCTCGTCACCGAGCAGTCCCGCGCCTACGAGGCCGTCGCCGACTGGGACGCGACCGGCGGCACCTACACCGAGGACCGCTGCTTCACGATCCCGGACGACGCGGACAACCCCCAGCACGCCTGGTCCTGCCGCACCGAGATCACCGCCACCGGGCCCGAGGCGGCCGGCGGGCCCCTCGCTGGGAGGAGCGTCGCGATCAAGGACTCGATCCCCGTCGCCGGCGTGCCCTTCTACAACGGCTCCAACCTCTTCGACGGCTACATCCCCGACTTCGACGCCGAGGTCGTCACCCGGCTGCTCGCCGCCGGCGCCACCATCACCGGCAAGACCCACACCGAGTACCTGTGCCTGTCCGGCGACTCCCACACGAACCACTTCGCGGACACGCAGAACCCGTGGCGGGAGGGCTTCTCCGCCGGAGGCTCCTCCTCGGGATCCGGCGTCGTCGTGGCGCTCGGCGAGGCGGACATGGCCCTCGGCGCCGACCAGGGCGGCTCCATCCGCTGCCCGGCGTCCCTGTGCGGGATCGTCGGCCTCAAGCCCACCTAAGGGCTCGTGCCGTACACGGGGATCGCGACGCTGGAGGGCAGCTTCGACCACGTGGGGCCCATGACGGCGACCGTCGCCGACAACGCGCTGCTGCTCTCCGTGCTCGCCGGCCCCGACGGCGTCGACCCGCGGCAGGTCGGTCACGAGCCCGACGACTACCTCGGGGCGCTCGACGGCGGGGTCGAGGGGCTGCGGATCGGCGTCCTCAAAGAGGGCTTCGAGCAGCCCGACGCCGACACGCGCGTCAACAGCAAGGTGCGCGACGCCGTGCGCGTCCTCGAGCGGCTGGGCGCGACCGTCGTCGAGGTGTCCGTGCCCCGGCACGCCGACGGGCTCGCGCTGTGGACCCCGATCGGTTACGACGGCGTCACCGCCACCGTCTTCCAGGGCGGCGGCATCGGCATCGGGCGCGACGACTACTACCCGACCTCCCTCATGCAGTGGGCATTCGACCACGCGGACCGGCTCGCCGACGCCCCGCCGAGCGTCAAGATGTACTTCCTGACCTCGACCTTCGCCCGCCGGCACATTGGGAACGTCGGCTACGGGCACGCGATCAACGCCGGCCGGGAGCTGAGGCGCGCCTACGACGCCGTCCTGGCCGACGTCGACGTCCTCGTCATGCCGACGACGCCGACCACCGCCCGCCCGCTCATCGAGCGGGGGAGCGCCACCATCAGCGAGGAGGTCGCCGCCGCCGTCCCGCAGCTGAGCAATACCTGCCCCTTCGACATCACCCACCACCCGGGGCTGTCGATCCCGGCCGGCGAGGTCGACGGGCTGCCGGTCGGGATGATGCTCGTCGGAAAGCACTACGACGAGGCGACGCTGTACCGGGTGGCCGCCGCGTACGAGGCGACGGGGGAGGGGAGGTATCGGTGAGGGGCCTGAGCCGCCGATGCGGAGAGCCCCAAGGATCGGAGCACGTGCAAGCTCCGGGCCGCGCGCCGTGACTCCGGTGCCGCGAGCATGAACCATCGATGTTGATCAGATTGATGCAGGGTATGTCTCCCATCGGGCTTCCCGGTTGCGTATCGTGAGAGGCTGGCCGGAATCGTCTGGCCGTTCCATTCAAGTCGAGGACGACAGATGGCAGCCCATGCAAAGGTTCGGTACACCGCCGTAGGCCGGGACGGTGCGCGCGCGGTCCTCACACTGACGAGCGATGAGCAGCTCATTGAGGAGTGGGCCGGGCTCGATGCGGAGCCCACGTTCTCCGGCGCCGCGCGTCTCGTCGGCAATGCGGCCCTGTGCGCGCGTCTCCATCAGTACGTCGCGGCGAAGAAGGCGCAGCGCGTTGCGGCGCAGGGCCTCGACGCGGTCGGTCAGGGGGAGGAAGCAGCAGCCGAGGAGGTGATGGAAGCGCTCACCGGAATCGAGGACGATTCGGCCCGCGAGACCTTCACCGAGGAGGAGCTGGAAGAGGCACCCAGTTGGTTCGAGAACCTGTGGCACGAGGTCAAGACCGAGAAGGTCGAGCTTGACGTCGTCCTCGCCTGGCTGAGCGCCGAGACGGAGGCTGCGGAGAATTCGCTCCTCCAGGTTGCCGAGATCCTGGGATACGGCGAGTGGGTCTCTGATGAGCGCGATCGTGAGGCCTGGTGCTCGGCCTGCCTGCAGCGCACCGTCCACAAGTTCCTCGCGATCCCAGGACCCTGGTACGACGCCTGGTGCTGCCGCGGCTGCGGCGTCATCACGACCCGTTGCGCGGTCCCGGCCTGCGCGAACATGTCCGTGCGTGGGATGGGACCGACAGGGACCCGGGCCATGGCTGTGCCGATGTGCGCCGAGCACACCCATGAGATCCCTGACTTCGAGGCGAGTGGGTATCGAATTGAGGACCTCGAGCACTGGAAGGACCTGTTCGAGTACAAGCGCAAGGACGTCGGCAGGATCGCCAAGCGGGGAGCCGTTGCGGCCGGAGTCACTGTGGTGGCCGTCCCGCTGGCTGTCGTGGCCGCACCCGCCATCGGAGGTGCCGTTGGGGTTGCCACCTCGGCTGTCGGGAGCGGTGCGACGCTCTCCGGAGCTGCAGCGGTGAACCACGGGCTTGCGCTTCTCGGTGGTGGCACCATCGCCTCCGGGGGACTGGGCATGGCAGGAGGAACGCTCGTCATCGCCGCGGCTGGTGGTGCTGTGGGAGGCGCCTACGGCATGCGCGTCGGGACTGCCTATCTCGGGGAGGACGCTTCTTTCACGATTGAGTGCGTTCGAGATGGTGATGGGCCGGCCGTCGTCTACTCGAGCGGCTTCCTCACTGAGTCCGATGACGCTTGGTCCCGGTGGAAGCGGCTCATTGACACCGCTTACCCCGAGAATCCGGTCTACCGGGTGAGCTGGGGAGCCAAGGAGCGCAAGGACCTTGCGGCGCTCGCGGGCAAGGGCGCTGCGGGACATCGCGGAGTTGGCGCCGTCGCAATGGCTGCGCTGCGGGCGACCCGGCTCGCCGTCGCGAAGATCGCCCCGTTCGCGGTGCTGTCGACCGCAGTGGAGGTCGCTGCGAACCCCTGGACGGTGGCGCAGCGCAACGCGTCGGCCGCCGGCACGACCCTTGCCTCGATCCTCCGGCGCACTGAGAACAAGGAGGGCTTCATCCTCGTGGGACACAGCCTGGGTGCGGCTCTCATGACCGCAGCGATCGTCGGGCTCGCTGAGGACGACGAGACCTCGCCTGTGGTTGACGCGCACCTCTTGGGAGCAGCGACGTCGACGGAGATCGATGGCGAGCTCCTGGCTGCCGGCGTGACCGGCAAGGTCAGGAACTATTTCTCCCGCCGTGACAAGGTCCTTGCCGCGCTGTACAGGATGGCCTCTCTCGGCGGCGAGGCCGCCGGCGCAGTGGGCTTCAAGAGAGCGTCCGGGCGCGTGGTGAATATCGATGTGTCCGCAGAGGTTCCGAAGCACTCGGACTACGTAATGAACCTCGGGCTGAGGACGGAGTGATCTTCTGCAGGTCCCTGCCGGGGCGGCCAGTGGTGCTTCTCGTTTCAGACGTGGGACGCTGAAAGAGCGGGGCCTTGAGGCGGCGCTCGGGGGAGATGAGCTCCTGGGGCGTGATGATGCCAGCCTGCACGAGGTCGCTCGGAGGACGGGATTCGCTACGCCAGGCGTACTGCTCAAGCGTTGGGCAGGTCGAGTCGGTGGACGTCGGAGGCCGGTGCGTCGGTGACCTGGGGTGCGTTGAATGCTGCGTGCGAGGCAGTACTCGCGCGGCGCTTCTCCGTCAGCGTGCGGTGGTGGCGAAGACAGGCAACGCCGAGAACGAAAGCCAGCAGCATCGTTCCGATGACGGTGCCGATGTTGTCACCGTGGTTGTCCTGGAATGGCCCGCTGATTCCAGTCGTGATCAAGAGCCAGCCCAGAATGAACCAACGCCACCGCTTCCAGGACGACGGCTCGGCCCCGGTAGCCGGCGTCGAACTGGCTACGGACGGATTACTGAGGCCGTATGCCCGGGTCGCATTGCCTGGTACGGAGGCTGTGGATGATGCCGTGGATCTGACGGAGCCGTTCCCACATGTGTCGCGCGCTTGCGGTGTCCGGTGCTTCACATCGCAACCCAAGTGTGTGTAGACGAGCGCTCGTTTGGACCTCCGGCGACCCGAGCGCATCGCAGTCGTAATCGCCCTCTCGACCCGGTGGTAGGACGCCGATGAGACCGGGCGCTTGACCTGCGAGATCGTGTACGAGGCTCGACGCACGGGCTTCGGTACCACGGCCTTTCGGACGACGCGCTTCGCGGAGCGGACTGGGTGCGCCGCGCGGCGTACGGTCAAGTCCCTTGTTGTGGTGTTCTTTCAGGCGGTCAGGGGCAGGGGTTGGGTGTCGTTGGTGAGGGTGTGGGTGAGTCGTTGCATGGAGGTCTGGGACAGGTAGCGGCGTTCGCCGTACTGCCACTCCTCGTGCTGCTCGAGCAGGACGGCGCCGATGAGGCGGGTCACGGAGTCTGGGTTGGGGAAGACCTGGACGACGTCGGCGCGGCGCTTGATCTCGGCGTTGACGCGTTCGATGGGGTTGTTGGACCAGATCTTCTTCCAGTGCTCGGTGGGGAAGGCGGCGAACGCGGTCAGGTCAGCCTCGGCGGCCTCGAGCATGTCGGCGATGTCCGGGAAGGTGCCTCTCAGGGAGTCGGTGACCTGGTGGTAGGTGGCGCGCACGGCCTGGGGGCTGGTCTGGGCGAACACCGTGGAGATGAGGGCGTTGACGGGCTTGGAGCGTGCTGATCCCAGGCGGGAGGTGATGTTGCGGGCGAAGTGCACGCGGCAGCGCTGCCAGGCCGCGCCGGGCAGGATCGCCTTGACGGCGGCCTTCAGGCCGGCGTGGGAGTCGGACACGACCAGGGCGACACCCTCGGGCCGGGAGGGCCCGCACACGGCCAGGCCCCGCTCGCGCAGGGAGCGCAGGAAGCTGGTCCAGAAGTCGGTGGACTCGCTGTCGCCCACGGCCATGCCCAGGATCTCGCGGCGCCCGGCGGCGGAGACCCCTACCGCGACGACGGTGGCCTGGGAGACGACGCGGTGTCCGACGCGCACGTCGAGGTAGGTGGCGTCCAGGTAGAGGTAGGGGAACCAGGTGTGGTCCAGAGGCCGGTTCAGGAAGGCACCGACCGTCTGGTCGATGTCGGCGCAGATCCGTGAGACCTGGGACTTGGAGATGCCGGACTCGCAGCCCAGGGCCTTGACCAGGTCATCGACCTTGCGGGTGGAGACCCCCTCGACCCAGGCGGTGGCGATCACCGCGTACAGGGCCTTGTCGACCCTCCTGCGCGGGGACAGCAGGGACGGGAAGAAGGAACCCCGGCGCAGCTTGGGGATGGCCAGGTCGACCTCCCCGGCAGTGGTCGCCACCGTCTTGGAGCGCGTCCCATTGCGGCGCGTGATGCGATCCGGGGTGCGCTCGTAGCGGGAGGCGCCGATCACCGCTTCGGCTTCGGCGTCGATGAGGTCCTGCAGTCCGGCGGCCAGCAGACGGCGGAACATCTCGTCGCGTGAGGCCTCAGGGTCGGCCAGGAGTTCCCCGATCAAGGCGGACAAGGCAGACTGATGGTGGGTCATCGCGGGTCCCTTCAGATGGTTCTTGGCGGAATCACACCCGCGATGACCCCCAGCCACCTCGACCAGCGGCCCCCGCGGGAATTGCCACCACGCTAAGGGACACACCCCGGCGTACGGAACGAGGGACGAAGGTGCGGGAGAGGAAGCCCATGAGCGCATTCTGGTCGAGGTGACGCGACCTTTATTCGACTTTCGAATGAAGGTGTGACCGTCGTCGCCTGTGAGATCTGCCGCTCTCGGTGCGTGCGAGGTCAGCACACCTGGATGGTTGTTTCCTGACGATGGAGGGGCCTCATCGTGTGTGGCGGTAGACCCGAGTTTCTGCCCTGCTCAGCCAGAAGCTGCGCCGCTCGGCTTCTGGGCTGTAACGCGGGGGCAAGTGGCCCGGCTGGCTCGCAGCGTGGTGCGGTCTCGCGGCGCATATCGGTGACAGACTCCGACTGTTTCCCGCGTTCCCGACGACGAAGAGGTTCCCGTGTCCAAGGAGACCGAGCGCGCCGCGCTCCACAAGGCGATCTGGCAGGTGGCCAACGACCTGCGTGGCAGCGTGGACGGCTGGGACTTCAAGGCCTACGTCCTGGGCTTCCTCTTCTACCGGTTCATCTCGGAGAACCTCACCGAGTACATCAACCGCACCGAGCGCGATGCCGGCGACCCGGAGTTCGACTACCGCCTCCTGCCCCGCGAGGACGCCGAGTACGCCCGCGCCGGCATCGTGGAGGAGAAGGGGTTCTTCATCCTCCCCGAGGACCTCTTCGCCAACGTGCGCGAGCGTGCTGGCCGGGACGAGAACCTGAACGAGAGCCTTGAGCGGATCTTCAAGAACATCGAGGCGTCAGCGATGGGTGCCGGCTCCGAGTCGGACTTGCGCGGTCTCTTCGATGACATCGACGTCAACTCGAAGAAGCTCGGGAACACGGTTGCCCAGCGCAACGCGAAGCTCGTCAAGCTGCTGAATGCCATCGGGGAGCTCAATCTCGACTACGGAGACTCGGCGATCGACACCTTCGGCGACGCCTACGAGTTCCTGATGACGATGTACGCCTCCTCGGCCGGGAAGTCCGGTGGCGAGTTCTTCACGCCTCAGGAGGTCAGCGAGGTCTTGGCGAAGATCGCAGCGAACGGGCGCTCTCGACTCAACCGCGTATACGACCCCGCCTGCGGCTCGGGCTCCCTGCTGTTGAAGTTCGCGAACGTGGTCGGTAAGGACAACGTGGGCGGCTTCTACGGGCAGGAGGTCAACCTGACGACCTACAACCTGTGCCGCATCAACATGTTCCTCCATGACGTGAACTTCGAGAGCTTCGACATCGCGCTGGGGGACACGCTCGTGGAGCCGGCGCACTGGGACGCGGAGCCCTTCGACGCGATCGTCTCCAACCCGCCGTACTCGACGAAGTGGATCGGTAAGGACGACCCGACGCTGATCAACGACCCGCGCTTCTCCCCAGCGGGCGTGCTGGCTCCGAAGTCGAAGGCGGACCTGGCCTTCACGATGCACATGCTGTCCTGGCTGGCTGAGGACGGTACGGCGGCGATCGTCGAGTTCCCGGGCGTGCTGTACCGCGGCGCGGCTGAGGGGAAGATCCGCCAGTACCTGGTGGAGAACAACTTCGTCGACGCCGTCGTCCAGCTCCCGCCGGACCTATTCTTCGGGACGACGATCGCGACCTGCGTCATCGTGCTCAAGAAATCCAAGGCAGACAACAGCGTGCTGTTCTTGGACGCCTCGAAGGAGTTCGTGCGCGAGGGCAACAAGAACAAGCTCTCTCCGGAGAACCAGGCGATGATCCTGGGGACGCTGGGGGAGCGATCCGATGTCGATCACGTCGCCGCGCTGGTCCCCGCCGAGCGCATCGCGGAGAACGGCTTCAACCTGTCGGTGTCCTCCTACGTTGAGGAGGAAGACACACGCGAGGAGGTCGACATCGTCGAGCTGAACGCTCGCATCCAGCAGATTGTCCAGCGCGAGAACGAGTTGCGCGCCAGCATCGACGCGATCATCGCCGACCTCGAGGGGGAAGCGAAGTGAGCCGTATCGACGACATGGTCCGGGAGTTGGGCCCGGACGGTGTTGAGTTCCGCGCGCTCGGCGAAGTTGCTGCGCTGCGACGCGGGAGCGGAATGCCCAAGTCGGCCTTCTCCGATGACGGCGTCCCTGCCATTCACTACGGTCATATCTACACGCGCTATGGCATCTACACCAGGTCGGCGAAAGCCCACGTGCCGACGGATGCGGCGGAGTCACTACAGCCTGTGCATCCGGGCGAACTGGTGATCGCCAACACTAGCGAGAATCTTGAAGACGTCGGCAAGGCCGTTGCCTGGTTGGGAGACTCGGATGCCGTCACGGGTGGCCACGCCACGGTGGTGTCGTCCGATGTGCTCGACCCGAAGTTCCTCTCCTATTACGTTCGGACGCCTGCCTTCTTCGCGCAGAAGCGCCGCTTCGCGTTCGGTACGAAGGTGATCGAGTTGTCCGCGGTGAATCTCGCGAAGATACCCTTTCCGGTCCCGCCGATGTCCATCCAGCGTGAGATCGTTGGGATCCTGGATCAGTTCACGGAGCTCGAGGCGGAGCTCGAGGCGGAGCTCGAGGAGAGAAGGCGGCAGTACACCCGCGTGGCCGACGAAATCATCTGGCGTCGTGACGGTGCGACGCCCGTCGCGCCGCTCGACGAACTTGGAGCGCTCAGGCGTGGCCGTCGGTTTACTCGGGCTGACTTCGTCAGCGAGGGGATCTCCGCGATCCACTACGGTGAGGTCTATACGACGTACGGAACCTCGACGGCGCACGCTGTTTCTTCTGTACGCAAGGATCTGGCGCCGTCCCTGCGCTATGCCAAACCTGGTGATGTGATCATTGCCGGTGTGGGGGAGACTGTTGCGGATGTGGGTATCGGTGTCGCCTGGCTTGGAGATGTGCCTGTCGCATTCCACGATGACTCCTTCGCATTCACGTCTCAGCTTGATCCCCGTTATGTGTCGCACGTCTTTCGGACGCCTCATTACCACAGGGCCAAGGAGTCCTTCGTGTCGCGTGCAAAGGTGAAGCGTCTCGGGGCCAACGGCCTTGGGCGGATTGAGATCCCTGTCCCGAACCAGGAGCGCCAGATCTGGATCGCGGATCAACTCGATGCCCTTGAGGCACTTCACGCCGACCTAGGCTCAGGCTTGCCCGCTGAGATCGTCGCACGTCGCCAGCAGTACGAGTACTACCGGGACAAGCTCCTCACCTTCCCGGAGAGGAAGGACCACGCATGACCGGCAAGCACATCGAGCTCTTCCTCGTTGACGGAGAGGCAGGCGGCCTACGAACCGCCGACGTCTCCGGCTGGACCGGACACCTCCTGGCCGGCCCACGCTCCGACCTCAAGTGCCTCCTCGACCGCCCCGAAGCATCCGGCAACGGCGCCTACGTCCTACTCGGCGACGACCCCGACTGCGTCGAGAACCTCCGCTGCTATATCGGCAAGACCGAGTCCTTCACCAACCGATTCCGCGACCACGACCGCAAGAAGGACTGGTGGGACCGCGCCGTCCTCATCACGTCCCGCGACGCGTCCTTCAACGAGGGTCACTGGAGCGAGGTCGAGTCGCGCCTCCTGGAGATCGCTGCTGCCGCTGAGCGCTGCACCCTTGACGACAACAAGCAGACGCCCCAACCGCGACGGCTCTCCGAGGCGCAGAAGTCCGACGTCGAGGACTTCCTCGTCCAGCTCCGCACCATCCTCCCCGTGCTCGGCGTCAACATCCTCCGCACCTCGAACGCACGGAGCATCGCTGAGGAGACGCCGGCCCCCGCCGTCGAGCACTCGCCGATCTTCACGCTCTCCGTGCCACGCCGTGGGATCACCGCCCGAGGAGAAGTCGTCGGAGACGAGTTCCTCCTCCTCGAAGGATCTGTCATCAGCCCGCGCTGGACCGGGCGAGCCTCAAGCGAGGCCACCCAGCGCAGCTACGCCGCTATGAGCGCCCGCCACGCCAAGCTCGTCGCCGACGGGTCCCTCCAGGTCCACGGCGACACCGCCGTCGTCACTCGTGACATCCCCTTCGGGTCCCCGTCGCTCGCCGGCGCCATCGCCACCGGCCGCGCCTGCAACGGCCGCACCGCCTGGATCTGGGACGGCGGCACGTACGCCGACTGGGAGAACCGCGGGCTCGGCGACGCGGCCCCCGAGGTGTCGTCGCCGGCCCCAGATGAGGAGGACGCATGAGCGTGCGCGAAGCCCCCGCCGTCGGCATCGAGCCCGTCATCCTCACCGACGAGGCCACCGTCGTTGGCGAGTACGAGCCCGCCAAGCACGAGGACATCGGCTACCAGTCCGAAGCCCAGCTCGAAGACTCCTTCATCAAGCAGCTCCAGGCTCAGGCCTACGGGTACGTCACCCTCGACACCGAGGAGGCGCTCGTCGCCAACCTGCGCCGCCAACTGGAGGCCCTCAACGACTATCGATTCACCGACGACGAGTGGAAGCGCTTCCTCGAGCACTCCGTGGCCGCCGCCAACGACTCCGTCATCGACAAGGCCCGCCGCATCCAGGAGGACCACGTCCAGGTCCTCACCCGCGACACCGGCGAGTCCAAGAACATCCGCCTCATCGACAAGACCAACATCCACAACAACCGGCTCCAGGTCACCAACCAGTACGTCGCCGTCGGCGGCGCCCACGAGAACCGCTACGACGTCACGATCCTCGTCAACGGGCTCCCGCTCGTGCACGTCGAGCTCAAGCGCCGCGGCGTGCCCATCCGCGAGGCCTTCAACCAGATCAACCGCTACCAGCGCGACTCCTTCTGGGCCGGCACCGGCCTGTTCGGCTACGTCCAGGTCTTCGTCATCTCCAACGGCACCCACACCAAGTACTACTCGAACACCACACGCCTCGACCACGTCACCGAGGACAAGGGCACGCGCCGGCAGGCCAAGGCGGCGTCGTCGGACTCCTTCGAGTTCACCTCCTGGTGGTCCGACGCCCGCAACCAGCCGATCACGGACCTCATCGACTTCACGCGGACCTTCCTCGCCAAGCGCACGATCCTGGCGATCCTCACCCGCTACTGCGTCCTCACCACCGCCAAGAAACTCATGGTGATGCGCCCCTACCAGATCGCCGCCACCGAGGCGATCCTCCAGCGCATCAACACCTCCGCACTCAACAAGCAGACCGGGACCATCGCCGCCGGTGGCTACGTCTGGCACACCACCGGCTCCGGCAAGACTCTCACCTCCTTCAAGACCGCCAAGCTCGCCGCAGGACTGGCCGGCGTGGACAAGGTGCTCTTCGTCGTCGACCGCAAGGACCTCGACCACCAGACCATCAAGGAGTACAACCGCTTCGCCGCCGGTACCGTCGCCGCCAACCAGTCCACGAGCCAGCTCGCCGCCCAGATCGAGGACCCCGACGTCCGCATCATCGTCACCACGATCCAGAAGCTCTCCAACTTCGTCGGCCGGCACCGCAAGCACTCCGTCTACGACGGGCACGTCGTCCTCATCTTCGACGAGTGCCACCGCAGCCAGTTCGGCGACATGCACACCGCCATCACCAAGGCCTTCCGGAACTACCACCTCTTCGGCTTCACCGGGACGCCCATCTTCGCCGCCAACGCCGGTACCTCCGGCGGCTACGACTTGCGCACCACCGCCCAGGCCTTCGGGGACCAACTCCATACCTACACGATCGTCGACGCCATCCGGGACAACAACGTCCTGCCCTTCCACATCGACTACATCGACACAATCCGCACCGCCGACGGCGTCACCGACGCCGAGGTCTCCGGGATCAACACCGAGGCTGCGCTCCTCGCCCCCGAGCGCATCGGCCAGGTGGTCGCCTACATCCGCGAGCACTTCGACCAGAAGACCCGCCGCAACGCCTCCTACAGCCTCGGCGAGCAGCGTGTGCGCGGTTTCAACTCGCTCTTCGCTACCGCCTCCATCCGGGCCGCCCGCCTCTACTACGACGAGTTCAAGCGTCAGCAGGCCGGGCTTCCTGCGGGCCAGCGGCTCACTGTCGGCATCATCTATTCCTACGCGCCCAACGCCGACGCGCCCGGCGAGGTGGTGGCCGACGAGGCGATGGACACGGCCGGACTCACCGCCGACGACCGCGAGTTCCTCGAGCGCGCCATCGAGGACTACAACGAGACCTTCTCGATGAGCTGCTCGACGGATGCGAACGGGTTCGAGGCCTACTACGAGGACCTCTCGGAGCGGCTCGCCACCAAGCAGATCGACCTCGTCATCGTGGTCAACATGTTCCTCACGGGCTTCGACTCCAAGAGCCTCAACACCCTGTGGGTCGACAAGAACCTGCGCACCCACGGCCTCATCCAGGCCTTCTCGCGGACCAACCGCATCCTCAACGCCGTCAAGTCCTACGGGAACATCGTCTGCTTCCGCGACCTCCAGGCCGAGACCGATGAGGCGATCTCGCTGTTCGGGAACCGCGAGGCCGGTGGGCTCGTTCTCCTCAAGCCCTACCAGGAGTACCTGCAGGAGTACATCGAGCGGGTTACTGAGCTGCGGGCCGGGTTCGAGCCCGGGGGCGTCATCGCCTCCGAGGACGCCCAGAAGGAGTTCATCACCCTCTTCGGCAAGATCCTGCGCCTGCGCAACATCCTCACGAGCTTCGACGACTTCGTCGGTCAGGACGTCCTCGACCGAGGCGAATTCGCCGACTACCGCAGCGTGTACGTCGACCTCTACCACGAGCTCCGGCCCCGGAACGAGGCTGAGAAGGAGGTCATCAACGACGACCTTGTCTTCGAGATCGAGCTCGTTAAACAGGTCGAGGTCAACGTCGACTACATCCTCATGCTCGTCGACAAGCACCGCGAGCAGCAGGGCACTGGTGAGGACCGGGAGATCCCGGTCGAGATCGAGCGCGCCATCGCCTCCAGCCCGTCACTTCGGAACAAGAAGGACCTCATCGAGGACTTCGTCCGCTCAGTCTCCGCACGTGGCGACCTGGACGCCCAGTGGCAGGAGTACGTGGCGAAACGACGCGACGAGGAGCTCGCCCGAATCATCGCGGAGGAGGCGCTACGCGCCGAGGCCGCGACGGCGCTCGTCGACGCCGCGCTGCGCGGAGACGCCGAGATCGGGAACGAGGGAACCGCGATTACCCGTGTGCTGCCGCCGGTCTCGAGGTTCCGGAGGCCGGCAAGCGGCGAGGGGACCCTGGACGAGAAGAAGCATCGCGTGGTCGAGCAGCTGCGGGAGTTCGTGGACAGGTTCCGGGGGCTCAATTGACTGTAGAAGGCATCCCACTAACGACGGTTGGGATCCCGCTCGCATCGCTGCTCGTCTCCGTCCTCGCGTTGTGGCGTGCGTGGAGGTCGGGCCGCGAGTCGAATGCGGAGTTTCTCCACGAGATGAGGAAGCAATGGCTCTCGGTGCAACATGACTGGAATATTTGCTTGCTCGTCGCGTTTGGGTCTGCCCACCATTATGCTGATGCGACACGGGATGAGCGAGATGCGGCCGAAAGGTTGCGCGTGTCATTCGACGATGAAAGATGGTATGAGGCAAGTCTTGAACTGAGAGGGCATGTTCGTCGCGTGACTGATTTGATTGCCGAATGCGGTGAGGCGCTTGTGTCTAGCCGTTGGTCGGTCCGGGATTTGTATGAGGTGCTCGGTGCTGATGTGGGGCGCCATCACAGGCTACTTAGGACGCTGGCTCATCTCAGCGGAGGAACGCCGTGTGATGAGCTCTTTGTTCAAGCGACGGAATTCAATGCCCATGAAAGGAATGATCGCATTCTCCTCGTGGCTTTCCTTGTGCGCGCGGAGCAATGTCGCAGGGGAGATACGTACGCGCATTTTGTCGCCGAACTGGCTCGAGAACTTCGCGGTGATTGGCGTAGGCCGCTACGGGCGTGTTGTTCGCGCCTTGGTGTGGGGGGATCGTTCCGACGGCTGCCGAGAGGGGTAAAGTATTCTCTTTGGCGTGCGGCGCACCCCAAACTCTCGTCGGCGTATCTTCAGCCCGACGAGCCAATCGTTGGTGGTGCGGATCGTAGCCTGTTTCGTCGGTGGTATGAGCCGCGAATAGTTCAGGGGTTGCGTATTCGTCTGCTCCGTGAGAAGTCTCAGGGGTATGGATTGCGGGAGCGTGAGACATGGGAGAGGTTGCTTCGTGCTGTGAGAATGAGGGTAGTGGGCGAATAGGCTTACGCGGAGATTCGTTCGTGAAGTCGAAATGGACGTAGGATAGGTTTTCATTTTGAAAAGTTCATTTGTCCCAGTCGTCGCCGTCACCCGCGGCGGCCCCGCCGATCCCCCGACTGTCGAGTCCCTCCACCTGGTCGCCGTCGTCGCCCTCGTGCTGGACGGCTCGTTGCTGGGGTAGTCACCCTCGCGACCACCTACGCGGCGATACTTCTCTTCCTCCTGCTCCTCCTCGTGCAGCGCGCGCACCGGTACCCGCACCGTCGCCCTGGCGGACATGGACTTCGCGACGGTCGCGTGGGCTCAGGGACGTCGCTGAGGCGCGGTACCGAGACCCGCTCCAGGTGTCGTGCCTGTTCGAGCCGTCAGGAGCGCTGCGCCAACACCCCGACCGTCGTGCTCGGCTGCTCCGCGCAGACCTCGATCTCGGCCGCAGCCGTGAGTGACTCCGTCTGGTTCGGCGGGTAGATGACGACGCTCGACGCCGTGGTGGACGTGCAGCCGGCGATGATCCCGGGATTCGTCACCCTCAGCGGTGCGACCGCCGAGGCGCCCGGTGCTAGCGCGACGGTCACGCCTTCGGCGGCCTCCCGCTCGGCCGGTTCGCCCATCTGAGCCCCTGAGGCGTCGGTGAAGCTCACCCCGGGGAAGCCCGTGAGCGTGCACTCCGCGGAGCCTGTGTTCGTGAGGGCGACGTCCCAGTAGACGGAGCCGGCCGCACCGCCTCCCTCGGCGGGTGTCACCTCAGCGCTCACGGAGCCGGTGGCGCACGGGCTCGAGACCTGCGTGCCCGCGGCGTCGCTCGCGTCGACCTGGGGCGCGCCGTCATCGGACGCTCCGCTGTCGGGCTCCACGGCGGCGTCCGGCGGCGTGGTGGCGGGGGACGCTGAGCCTGACGGCTCCGCTCCGCCCGCGATGGCCGTCGTCGCCGCGGAGGTGCTCTCGGCCGGGGCAGCGCTCTCGTGCCCTGAGGTCCCCGCGCCGCACCCGGCCAGTGCGAGCGCCGTGAGTGAACCGAGCGCGACTGCCGTGGCGGCTCGGTGCGGGGAGCGTCCTTGCTTCGTGCGTGTTCTGCGTGCTGGTTCCATGCCCTCCACGGTACGAGACCCGGGACACGTTCTGGAGGGGAGTGCGGCCCCTGGCCGTCAGCACGGCGGCCTGTGAGAATGCGCCGAACGTCCTTGCGACGGCTGTCGGGACGGGCGGCCGGGCGGGCACCGCCGCTCGTAGTCTCAGTGCTGTGAACCCCAGCGCCTTCGTCCCCGTCGCCGCCGTCACCCGCGGCGGCCCCGCCGAGCACCCGACCGTCGAGTCCCTTCACCTGGGCGCCGTCGTCGCCCTCGCACAGGACGGCTCCGTCGCCTACTCGGCCGGCGACCCGGAGGTCCCCGTCTTCGCCCGTTCCTCCCTCAAGCCGCTCTTCGCCGTCGGGATGCTGCGCGCCGGCCTCGAGGGTGACGAACGCCAGCTGGCGCTGGCCTGCGCCAGCCACAACGGCGGCGCCGAGCACCTCGACGTCGTCCGCAGCCTCCTCGCCCGCTACGGCCTCACCGAGGCGGACCTGCGCAACACGCCGGGTGTGCCCCTCGGGAAGGCCGAGCGCCGCGCCTTCAACCGCAGCGGCCAGACGCCCGACTCCCTCCACCAGAACTGCTCCGGCAAGCACGCCGCCATGCTCGCCACCGCCGTCGCCCTCAGCGCCGACCCTGCTAGCTACCTCGACCACGACGGCCCGGTCGCCACCCTCGTGCGCGACTCCGTCGAGCGCCTCACCGGTGCCACGATCGACCCGGCCACCGTCACTCGCGACGGCTGCGGCGCCGAGGTCTACCCGCTCCCGCTCATCTCGCTCGCCCGCGCCTACGCCCGCCTCACCGCCGCCGAGCCCGGCACGCCCGAGCACGCCGTCGCAGACGCCATGGCCGCCCACCCCGACCTCATCGCGGGGGAGGGGCGCGAGGCCACCGCCATCATGCGCACCATTCCCGGCTCCATCGCCAAGGACGGCGCCGAGGGCTTCTTCGCGCTCGGTCTGCCCGGCGGGGCCGCCGTCGCCGTCAAGATCGCCGACGGCGCCATGCGCGCCGCCGTACCCGCGATGATCCCCGCGCTACGAGCCCTGGGCGTCCCCGAGGACCAGCTCGCGGCGCTCCCCACTCGCCCCGTCCTCGGCTGGGGACAGCCCGTCGGCGCCGTCGCCGGGCTCAGCACCTGAGGGTGCCAGAGTGCCCGCGTCGCCTCCTCGTACGAGGCGCCCCCGGCGTAGCCTGGCGCTGTCCACCCGCCTGATAGAGAGGTCAGCCATGGCCCTGTACGAAGTCCCCTTCGCCTCCTCCAACGGCCGAGACGAGATCCAGGCCTGGATCTACACGCCCGCCTGCGAGCCCCGCGCCGTCGTCCAGCTCATCCACGGGCTCGGCGAGCACTCCCGCCGCTACATCCACCTCATCGCCACACTCCTCGAGCACGGTTTCGTCGTCGCCGCTGACGACCACGCCGGCCACGGTGCCACCGCCATGAGGTCCGGCGTCTGGCAGGACTCCGGTGAGAACGGCACCGACGTCGCCGTCGACGACGAGCAGAGCCTGCGTGGCATCGTCACCGAGCGCTTCCCCGACCTGCCCTACATCGTCTTCGGGCACTCCTGGGGCTCGATGATCGCCCGCGCCCTCACCGCCGAGCACCCCGATGGCATCGCCGGCGCTGTCTACTGCGGGCCCGTCGCCCACATGCGCGGCCTTGAGGACCCCGCCATGGAGCGGGCCCTCGACGCCGCCATCGCCGAGCGCGGGGGAGAGGCCCTCGACACCGATGGGATCAGCGGCGGCATGTTCATCGGCGCCAACGACCGCTACGGCGAGGGTGTCCCGCCTACTGCCTGGGTCGCCCTCGACGAGGGCGTCGTCGCCGACCACGCCGCCGACCCGCTCAACAACTTCGGCGCCACGATGTCCCTGCGCTTCGCGAAGTCCTTCTGCGACCTCTACCGCCGCTGCTACGGCACCGCCTGGGCCGAGTCCATGCCGCGCGAGGTCCCCGTCCTCATCATCGCCGGCGCCCAGGACCCCGCCGGGAACTTCGGCGAGGGCGCCTACGCCCTCGCCAACTCCCTGTGGCTCGCCGGCTCGCGCGACGTGCGCACTCGCGTGTGGACCGGCGTTCGCCATGAGATCCACAACGAGCCGACGACGCGCGCTGAGGTCGAGGCGGAGGTCGTCGCCTTCGTCGAGCGCTGCGCCGGGACCGGCGCCCCGCAGACCGTCTGAGCGGCTCGCCGGACCGATCGCCGCCTCCACGCCGCCCGCGTCTCCGAGCTCTCAGGCCGCGCCCGTGAGCGCTACGCCGACGTCCTGCGGCGCCTGGGCGAATGAGTGCCACCTACCTCGGCCTGGAGGACCTGCTCGCGCTCGCGGACGACCTCGGCGTCCTCCAGGTGCGCGACCTCGGTCTGCTCGCCTCTGCCGCCCAACGGCCAGCCACCTCCCTGTACGGGGAGGAGGTCTACCCGGCGCTCGCGGACAAGGCGGCAGTCGTCCTCGAGTCCATCGTCAGGAACGACCCGCTCATCGACGGCAACAAGCGCCTCGGCTGGCTCTCCATGGTGGTCTTCCTCGGGCTCAACGGCGTCGACCTCGACGTCGAGGATGATGACGCCTACGAGATCGTGATCTCAGTGGCCGAGGGGTGCAGGGCCTGGCAGGCTACGGCCGCCTGGCTTCGCGAGCACGGTGTCGGCGACTGAGCCTCGCCGGCGCCGTCGCGCGCGCGAGTCGACATTGGCCGTCCGCCGCACAGGCCTTGCCAAAAGCGGCCTTGATCATCGGTATAACCGTTTTGCGGGGGAGTGTTAGGTAACGCTAACCTTCTGAGTTGTCCATCCGGAACGATCCCAAGGAGAACCCGTGCGACGCCGAACCATGCTGCTCGCCCTGCCCCTGCCCGCCCTCCTCGCCGCCTGCGGCAGCGCCGAGCCCGCCCGCCGTCGCGAGCCCAGCCCGACCGTCGCCGCCCCCGAGGGCACCTCCGGCTCTACGACCACCGCCACCGCCGACGCCGCCAAGGGGGTCCCCACCGCCGACGGCTCCTTCACCCTCACCGACGTCGCAGGCCGCGCCATCTCCTTCGCCGCACAGCCCTCCCGCATCGTCCTCGGCGAGTCCCGGCACTCCTACTCCCTCGCCTTCCTCAACAAGACCAAGCCCCTCGACAAGGTCGTCGCCTGGGGCAAGGACCTCCAGAAGGCCGCGCCCGACTTCTACGACCGGCTCCTCACCGCCGCACCCGAGGCCGCCGACCTGCCCACCATCGGCTCCGTCCAGGCGGGTGACCTCACCGTCGAGTCCCTCGTCGCCCACCGCCCCGACGTCATCCTCCTCGGCCTCGACGCCTACGAGGCGGCCCGCAGCGCAGGCCTCACCGACCAGCTCGACGCACAGGGCCTCACCTACGTCGTCACCGACTTCCGCCGTGACCCCGCCCGCAACACCGAGATCTCCGTCCGGCTCATCGGCGCACTCGTCGACCGCCGCGACGAGGCCGAGCGCTTCGTCAGCTATTACCACGAGCAGGTCGACCCCGTCCTCGCCGCCGCGAAGAAGATCACCGACCGCTCCACCACCCTCCTGTGGCGCAGCCCCGGCGTGTCCGACCCCTGCTCCACCTTCGCCGAGTCCAACCTCGGTCAGATCGTCACCGCCGCCGGCGGCACCAACATCGCCGACGAGCTCCTCTCCGGCCAGGAGGGCGTCCTCACCCCCGAGCAGGTCATCGCCTCGGACCCGGCGGTCATCATCGCCACCGGCGGCCAGTGGGGCGAGCTCAAGCGCAAGGACACCGCCGCCACCAGCTACGTCCACCTCGGCTACGAGGCTGACGCCGAAGCCGCCCGCGCCAGCCTCGACCAGCTCCGCGACCAGCCCGGCTTCGACCGGCTCTCCGCCTTCGCCAACAAGCGCGTCTTCGGCATCTACCACCAGCTCTACGACGCCCCCTACAACTTCCTCGCCTACCTCGCCTTCGCCGCCTGGCAGAGCCCCGACGCCTTCAAGTCGCTGGACCCCGACGCCGTCTGGACCGACTTCCACGAGCGCTTCATGCCCTGGAAGGCGCAGGGCGTCTTCGCGATCGGGCTGTGAGGTGAACGCCGTCGCCTCCTACCGCCGACGCACCGCCCGCAGGGCCGCCATCCTCATCGGCCTCGCCGTCGTCGTGGCCGCGGGCCTCGTCCTAGCGCTCATGGTCGGGCCCCTGCCGCTCGGCGCCGACGACGTGCTGCGCTCCCTCCTGAGACCGGGCGCCGACCCCAGCGCCGACGACGTCGTGCGCCAGCTCCGGCTGCCGCCCGCGGTCCTCGCGGTCCTCGTCGGCGCCGCCCTCTCGCTCGCCGGCGCGCAGATGCAGGTCCTCCTGCAGAACCCGCTCGCCGAGCCCTTCACCCTCGGGGTCTCCGCCGCCTCGGCGCTCGGCGCGGCCCTCGCCATCAGCGCCGGTCTCGCCCTCCCGCTCCACCCCGGCGCCACCGTGCCCGCGGCTGCGCTCGCGGGAGGCCTCACCGCCTCCCTCGTCATCTCGCTGGTCTCCCGGATGCCCGGTGTCACACGGGAGACGACCGTCCTGCTGGGCATCGCCCTGGTGCTCAGCTGCCAGGCGCTCCTCGCGCTCGTCCAGTACCGGGCGTCCACGGAGAGCCTCCAGCAGATCGTCTTCTGGTCCATGGGCTCGCTCATGCGCGGACGCTGGAACGCGGTGTGGACCGTCGGCGCGGCCCTCGCCGTCGTCGCCCCGGCCTTCTGGGTCAACGGCTGGCGCCTCACCGCCCTCAGCCTCGGGGAGCAGCGCGCCGCAGCCATGGGCGTCGACGTCGGGCGCACCCGCACCCGCGGGCTCGTCGGCGTGTGCGTCCTCGCCTCGCTCTCCGTCGCCTTCGTCGGCGTCATCGGCTTCATCGGGCTCGTCGGACCCCACGTGGCTCGCGGGCTCGTCGGCGAGGACCAGCGCTTCCTCATCCCCGCCTCGATGCTGTGCGGCGCGGCGCTCCTCACCGGCGCGCACGTCCTGTCCCAGGTGCTCGTGCCCGGCGTTGCCGTTCCCGTCGGGATCGTCACCGCGCTCGTGGGCGTCCCGGTCTTCCTCGCCATCGTGCTCGGACGCGTCGGTGTGCGCAGGAGGGCAGGAGCATGAGCCTCGAGATACGAGACCTGTCCTTCGCCTACGGCCGGCGTCGCGTCATCCACGACCTGAGCGTCCGGTGGGAGCCCGGGCAGGTCGTCGGGCTCCTCGGACCCAACGGCTGCGGCAAGACCACCCTCATCAGCTGCCTCGCCCAGCTGCGCCGTCATCGCGGCACGATCACCTTCGACGGACTCACCGGCGAGGCGATGCGCGAGGTCATCGGCTACGCCCCGCAGGGCCTGCCTTGCGACGCCGCGCTCACCGCGCTCGAGTCCGTCCTCGTCGCCTCACGGCGCGGACCCGTGTGGCGCACCAGCGACGCGGACCTCGACGCCGCGCACAGTGCCCTGGAGCGCACGGGCGCGGCCGCGCTCGCGGACCGCTCCCTCGCCCGGCTCTCCGGCGGTCAGCGCCAGCTCGTCGCCCTGGCCCAGGCGCTCGTCCGCGAGCCGCGCCTCCTGCTCCTCGACGAGCCGACCTCAGCGCTCGACCTGGCCCATCAGGTCGGCGTCCTCGACGCCGTGCGACGGCGCACCACGCAGGGGGAGGGACGCCTCGCCGTCGTCGCCCTCCACGACCTCAACCTCGCCGCCCGCGCCTGCGACCGCCTCGCCCTCATGGACGGAGGCCGGATCGCCGCCGAGGGCGCGCCCGCGGAGGTCCTGCGTCCCGGTCTCATCGAGTCCGTCTACGGGCTTGAGACCCACGTCGTGGCCGACGGCGAGCACCTCATGGTCGCGCCCGGACCCGGATGAGGTCCGTCTGAGCCCGCCCCCGGGCCCGCAGCAGAGGGCCCCGGCCCCGGGGCTGACAGCTCCTCGGTCCGGTGGTGCCGTCCTCCCGACGGCGGTGCCACCGGACCGAGGCTCCCGGCGGCGCGGCGGGCGTCGACTGGCGCACCGAGTGCACGCCGGCTCGCCCGCCTCGACTCACGCCAGCCCCGCCAGCGCCGTCGCCCGGGCGAGCTCGCGCAGGTCCGCCCCTCGCCGCTCGAGCCCGTCGCAGCGCCGAGGCAGCCCGTGGACCGCGTCAGCCCACTCGGCCGGAACCGCGCCCGCCCCGAGGTAGCTGCCCGCCATCGCCCCGGCGATCGCCGCGACCGTGTCCTTGTCCTGCGACCCCTCGAGGGCGTGGCGCAGGACGGCGGTCATCCATCGCGCCGACGTCGCCGCCCGGTCGACCGAGAAGAAGCCCTCGTCGCGCGCCGAGTAGTTCGCCTGCGTGAAGGCCAGGACCGCCTTGCCGAGCGCGTCCACCGTGAAGCCGTCCGAGGTCGGCGCGCCCGCCACGGCCCTCACGGCCGGGTCGTAGGCGCCGCCGTCGAAGAGCTCGTGCCAGTAGCCCTGCCGCTCAGCCGGCAGCAGCTCGATCGCGCGCAGCACCGGTGCCCCTGAGTACGGCATCCCCGCCCACTCCGGGCCCGCGACGTTCGCCCGGACGACCTCCGCCTGCAGGACGCAGGAGTCCCCGGCGAGCGGGTCCGCGTGCGTGAGCCCGGCGACCGCGCGCGCCGCGGCCGCCGTCGCCTCCGGGGCGCCCAGCCGCGTGAGCCCGACGATCCCGTTGCGCATGAGGGCTCCGTTGCCGGCCGTGCGGCCCGTGCTCGCGTGCAGTGAGGCGGCGGCCTCCCGCATGCGCGCGGCGATGCCGGGCTCGTCGCGGGTGGCGGCGACGGCGCCGATGACCTGCCGCGTCTGGGTGCCGACGTCGGTCGCGCCGTCCTCGATCATCCAGCGGCACCAGCCGCGGGCGATCTCGTCGAGAGCCTCCTCGCTCGTGAGGTCAGCGCCGGTGGCTGCGACCTCGGCGACGTAGAGCGCCATCTGCGTGTCGTCGCTCCACTCGGCCGGCGCGTAGTCGCCGTAGCCGCCACCGAGCATCTCGGGCGCCCCGGTGAGCGGGACGTCGCCGGGCTCGTAGGGCACGCCCATCGCGTCGCCGACCGCCTGCGCGAGGAGCACGCCCTCGGCGCGGTCGAGCTGGGACGGCGTGAGCGCGGGGGAGGAGCTGGCCATGGTGCCAGGTTAGGTAAGGGGCGCGCGGGCGGTGTTGGGGCGGAGGGCGCGGGCCGCGAAGCGGCGCTGAGGACTGCGCTGCCTTCAAGAGGCGGCAGCTCGAGAGCTGTGGAGCCCTGAGCCCCGCAAAGGGCCGCAGGTTCTCCACAGGGTGCGGCAGGACGGTGGCTGCGGGCAGGAAGGTCTCGATATGGTCACGCAAGCGCGACCGGTCGCCGGCTCTCCTGGCTCGGGCGACGGGTCGCGCCCCCACACTGCCCGAGATCCCCAACGGTGGAGGCCCCCGTGCTCCCCTTCTCCCGATCGACCGCCCACGCCCCGACGCCGGCGACGGCGACGCGCCGGCGGCGCGCGAGCGCCCTCGCCGTGGCGACGGCCCTAGCCGCCAGCGCGGCGGCGTGCTCGAGCGACGGGACGGTGACGGGGTCCTTGCCGAGTCCGAGCGTGGATCCCTATGACGTCGCCGCCTCGGTGCAGGCGAGCGAGAGCGCCACGGCGGCCGTCTCCCTGTCGGCGGAGGACGCAGCCCTTCGGGCGACGGCGCTCGCCATGGAGGCTCCGGACAAGCCCGCGCAGATGAGCGAGAACTCCCCCGAGGGCGCGGTGGCCGCGGCCGAGTACTTCATCAGCCTCTACCCCTACGTCTACGCGACCGGCGACCTCACCGAGTGGGACGCGACTTGCGAGCCAACATCGAAGCTCTGCTCATCGGTATCCAATTACGTAAGGGAATTGCACGCCGAAGGCGGCTGGGGCGATCCGTGGACCCAGACGATAAAGACGGCACGCTCGACAGAAACTGACGACGCAGGAACGCTCATCATTGAGCTGACTCTCGACTCCGACAAAATGGTCCGTTACCGCGGCGACGGGACCACGGAATCGGATTCGGCAGCGGAAGATCAGGTCTTCCGAGGGAGGTTTCTCTGGAGCGGCAGCGCATGGATCCTCCAGGTCGGCGAGTTCAAGTGATTGCCAAGCTCTTGTCGACTGTGGCAGTTGCAGTCCTAGTCACTCCGTTCGTAAGTCCAGGAGGAATGACGGCTCACTTGCCCACCGCGTTTTCCGGTCGAGGCGAGAACGACACCATTGCTGTCTCGGAAGATTCGACAACTCAGAGTTCAGGAACTCCTCAGGCACTTACGCCGTTGACGGGCCCATACACATCGGTCGGCGAAGTCCCGACGGGCTCCTACTCGTACCAGAGCGCTGCGAGCACCTACGTCTCCGCCCCGAAGAGCCACTACGTGGGTCCCCGCTCAGTGGTCGAGTCCACGATCTCGGCCGCCGGCCTGCCCTGCCTGACCCCAGCCCAGATCTCCACCTCCAGCGGCGCACGCCAGGCCGGCTGCACCCGCACAGTCCCCACCGCGACCCCAGCCGACCCCGCCGACCCCGCCCAGCCCGCGGCAGCGGCGGCAGCCGCCCGGGCGCCCGAGCCCATCGTCATCACCAGCACCGACGTCTCCCACCTCCTCGTCGACGGCTCCGGCATCACCCGCCAACCACCCGGCAGCCAGGTCCTGGTCAACCTCGACGCCATCGTCTACACCACCGACGCCCCACGCACCCTGACCACCCAAGTCAACGCAACCCCGGTCACCGTCCAGGCGACACCCACGAGCTACACCTGGACCTGGGGCGACGGCACCACCACGACAACCACGGACCCCGGCGCCGCCTACCCCAACCAGACCGTCACCCACCGCTACGCCTCCACCGCCCAGGACGTCACGATCACCCTCACCACCACCTGGACGGCCACCTTCACCCCAGACGGCCAGGACACCCAACCCGTCACCGGCACCATCACCACCACCGACACCACCGCACCCTTCGACGTCGTCCGCACCATCTCCTACCTCACCGACGACGCCGAGGAAGCACAGGGCCACTGAATGTCAACCGGTCGGTAGAAATCGCGCGTCCGACCGTGCCATCCTTGGCCCAGCGCACGCTGCGTCGTCGTCGCACCGCGAAGGAGCCACCCGTGACCGCCCAGCCCGTCCAGATCCCCACCGGTACGCCTGCCCCGACCGCGGGCACCCCTGAGCCCGCCCTCACCCGCCACCCGCAGGCCGACGGCCCCGAGCTCGTCACCACCTCCGCGCCCGTCATCGAGGTCGACGGCCACCTCTTCAAGGACCTCGCCCGCACGGGCGAGCTCCTGCCCTACGAGGACTGGCGCCTGACCGCGGACGAGCGCGCCACCGACCTCGCCGGCCGCCTCAGCGTCGAGCAGATCGCCGGCCTCATGCTCTACTCGCCCCACCAGCCCGTCCCCAACCACGGCGACGGTCCCTTCCCCGGCACCTACTCCGGCGGCAGGACCTTTGCCGAGGCCGGCGTCCCCGCCTGGTCCCTCACCGACCAGCAGCGCACCATGCTCACCGAGGACCACGTCCGACACGTCCTGGCCATCACGCTCCAGGACACCGACACCGCGGCCCGCTGGAACAACGCCCTCCAGGCCCTCGCCGAGTCCACCGGCCTCGGCGTCCCCGTCAACACCTCCACCGACCCCCGCAACGGCGCCGCCGAGGCCACCGGCGCCGAGTTCGCCACCCAGGCCGCCGACGTCTCCCGCTGGCCCGAGGGCCTCGGCATGGCCGCCCTCTTCGACCCCGACCGTGTCCGCGAGTACGCCGCGATCATCTCCCGCGAGTACCGGGCCCTCGGCATCACCACCGCGCTGGGTCCCCAGATCGACATCTCCACCGAGCCCCGCTGGATGCGCCTCCAGGACACCTGGGGCCCCCACTCCGGCCTCGTCAGCGACTACACGCGCGCCTACTGCGACGGCATGCAGACCTCCGAGCCCGCCGGCGAGCAGCCCGGCGCCGCCTTCGGCATCCCCAACGCCGTGCCCTCGACCACCGACGCCGGCTGGGGTTCCGCGAGCGTCGCCACCATGGTCAAGCACTGGCCCGGCGGCGGCTCCGGCGAGGCCGGCCGCGACGCCCACTACGGCTTCGGCAAGTTCGCCGTCTACCCCGGGCGCAACGAGGCCGACCACCTGCGCAGCTTCATCGGCGCCGCCTTCGAGCTCGACGGCCCCACCGGCACCGCCAGCGCCGTCATGCCCCACTACACGATCTCAGTGGGCTACGAGACCCCCGACGGCGAGCGCACCAACGACCCCGCCGCCACCGACGGCACCGCCGAGACCGGCCGCGCCAACTCCTACAACCGCACCATCGTCCACGACATGCTCCGTGAGAGCTACGGCTACGACGGCGTCGTCTGCACCGACTGGGGCATCACCGCGGACCCCGACCCCGAGATCGGCAGCTTCGGCCAGCGCTGCTACGGCGTCGAGGACCTCACTGTCGCCCAGCGCCACGCCCTCGCCATCGACAACGGCGTCGACCAGTTCGGTGGCAACTCCGAGGCCGCCCCCGTCATCGAGGCCTTCCGCATCATCGCCGAGCGCGACGGCGAGGAGGCGGCCCGCGCCCGCTTCGAGGCCAGCGCCACCCGCCTCCTGCGCACCTTCTTCCGCGCCGGCCTCTTTGAGAACCCTTACCTCGACCCGGCCGTCTCGACCGCCGTCGTCGGCTCGAAGCCCTTCGCCGACGCCGCCCCCGCCGCCCAGCGCGACAGCCCCGTCCTGCTCAAGAACGGCTCTGACGGCGCCCCCGTTCTGCCGCTCGGCGACGACGTCGCGCGCGTCCACGTCCCCACCAGGCACGTCGACGCCGGGGTCGGCTTCATGCGCTTCCCCAAGCCCGCGCGCGACATCGACCCCTACGTCGCAGCCTCGAGCTCCTACGAGCGCACCGAGGACCCGGCCGAGGCCGACGCCGCCGTCGTCCTCATCGAGTCCCCGCTCACCGACCCCTACTCGATCGAGGACCGCGAGAACGGCGGCAACGGCTACCTGCCGATCTCGCTCCAGTACCGGCCCTACACGGCGAGCACCGCCCGCGCGGAGTCCCTCGTCCAGGGCGACTACCGCGAGGCGGAGCACCCGAACCGCTCCTACCGGGGCAAGACCGCCACGGCCCTCAACGAGTCCGACCTCGACGCCGTCCTCGCCGCCCGCGAGGCCATGGGGGACAAGCCCGTCATCGTCGTCGTGCGCATGCACAACCCGGCCGTCCTCGCCGAGCTCGAGCCCTACGCCGACGCGATCGTCGTCGACTTCGGCGTCCAGCAGGAGAACGTCTGGGAGCTCCTGCGCGGCGGCTTCGAGCCGAGCGGCCTCCTGCCGATTACCCTGCCCGCCTCGATGGAGACGGTCGAGGCGCACGCCGAGGACCTGCCCTTCGACTACGAGCCCCACACCGACGCCGCTGGCCACGCCTACGCCTACGCCTTCGGCTACGGCCTGGACTGGGACGGAGTCATCGACGACGAGCGCACCGCCCGCTACACCGCGACCTACACGGACCAGCCGACCGCCTGACGGCGCGCGGCCCGAGCGCGCAGAGCGCGGGGCCGGGGCGGAACGCTCACCGAGAGCCCCCGGCCCGGCCCCGTCGCGCTCCGGGTGCGTCCCGCAGCGCAGCGCCGCGGCTGCGGCCGGAGCCCCGCCGTCGGCTCAAGACGCGGAGGAGGGGATCCGCAGCGGGCTCAACCCCGGGTCGCGGAGAAGACCCTCGACGCCGTGGGCGTGCCAGACGGCGACCGCCGACGCGATGGCGCTCGCCGGGCCGTGGATCCGCAGGGGCTCCGTGGAGCTGAACTCCATGAACAGCGTCTCCGCCTCCAGGTGCGGGAAGAACGCGACCGTCTGGTCGAAGTGGAACGACAGCCACATGCCGTCGAGCCGGTGCACGAGGACTCGGCGGTCCGTGATGAGGAACTCCGTGCTCTGGGTCTCCCGCCACTGCTCGGCGGCCTGCCTGACCACCGCCGACCTGCTCGCCCGGTTCCCGGCCGCGGTGAGGAGGAGCCCCGACGCCACGAACAGCGGCGAACCCATGAACAGCCCAGTGGTCCGCGTGTACGAGACGGTCGTCCCGTAGTACCGCGAGTAGGTCGAGGGGCCGTGGAAGAGCACGCGTTCGTCCCGGGGGAGGTTGATGCCCCACGGGTGCCCGAGATCCATGGAGCGCGGGCCGGCGAGGTCCCGGATGACGGCCTGCGCCTGGTCCACCGTGCGGCGTCGCCCCTCCATGACGGCCAGCGCTCGAGCCTCGACCTTGTTCCTGTGCCCGGCGCGGAAGCGGCGGGTACGCCAGAGGCGATGGGCGCAGACCCACGCGTTGACGCCTCCGCGAATGAGCAGGTATCCGCCCAGGATGATCGGGATGAGCGGCGAGAGCGCCAGGGCCGCGTCATGGCCGCCCTCGCGGACGGACAGGTCCATGAGGTTGTACGCGACGGCGCCCGACACCACCGCGAGGGTGAGCGGGACGGCCCATCGTAGGTGGTCGGGGACGCTCGGAGGGCTCGGGATGGCCGGGCGCGGGATCGTGAGGAGGTGACGCATGGGGGCCTCGTGAACCGTGGAAGGGGAATGTCACAGAAGAATAACGATGGGCGCTGCGCGCGTCGGAGCGGTCTTGCGATGCGTCGGACGCGGACCGGTGGAGCCGACCCGCGCACCGACACCTGAGACCGGCCGGGACCGGCGCTCGTTGAGACCGCTCTGAGCGCCCGGACCCGCCCCGATACGATGCGACCATGCTGAGCCGCATCGACCTGCGTGAGACCGACCTGACCGCCCGCGAGCTCGCCGAGGCCCTGCCGCGCGCCGAGCTCGACGTCGCCAAGGCCCTCGACGCAGTCACCCCGACCATCGAGGACGTCCGCGACCGCGGCGCCGCCGCCCTGCGCGACGCCGCCGAGCGCTTCGACCACGTCCGCCCCGAGCACCTCCGCGTGCCCGCCGAGGCGATCGGCCAGGCCCTCGAGACCCTCGACCCAGCCGTCCGCGAGGCCCTCGAGCTCTCCATCGCCCACAACCGCGAGGGGCACCGCGCCCAGCTGCCCACCGAGGTCCGCACCGAGATCGTCCGCGGCGGCGTCGTCACCCAGCGGTGGATCCCCGTGCGCCGCGTCGGCCTCTACGTGCCCGGCGGGCTGGCCGTCTACCCGAGCTCCGTCGTCATGAACGCCGTCGCCGCCCAGGTCGCCGGCGTCGAGCAGATCGCGCTCGCCTCCCCGCCCCAGGAGCGCTTCGGCGGCCTGCCCCACCCGACGATCCTCGCCGCCTGCGCCCTCCTCGGCGTCACCGAGGTCTACGCCGCCGGCGGCGCCCAGGCCATCGCCATGCTCGCCTACGGCGCCAAGGCGGAGAACGACGTCGACCGCGCCGACATCACCGCCGCCGGCGGCAACGGCGACGTGCTGTGCGAGCCCGTCGACGTCATCACCGGCCCCGGCAACGTCTACGTCGCCGCCGCCAAGCGGGCCGTGCGCGGCGTCGTCGGCATCGACGCCGAGGCCGGCCCCACCGAGATCGCCGTGCTCGCCGACGCCACCGCCGACCCCGAGCTCGTCGCCGCGGACCTCCTCAGCCAGGCCGAGCACGACCCCAACGCCGGCTCCGTCCTCATCACCGACTCGCCCGAGCTCGCCGACGCCGTCGACGCCGCCCTCGCTCGACGCGCCGACGCCACCAAGCACACCGAGCGCGTCCACGTCGCCCTCGGCGGCGACCAGTCCGGCATCGTCCTCGTGCGCGACCTCGAGCAGGGGATCGCCGTCGCCGACGCCTACGCCGCCGAGCACCTCGAGATCCAGACCACCGACGCCCCCGCCGTCGCCCACCGCATCCGCAACGCCGGCGCGATCTTCGTCGGCCCCTACTCGCCGGTGCCGCTGGGCGACTACCTCGCCGGCTCGAACCACGTCCTGCCCACCGGCGGCACGTCGCGCTTCGCTGCGGGCCTGAGCGTCATGGCCTTCATCAAGCCGGTCCAGCTCATCGAGTACGACGCCGACGCCCTCGAGGCGATGACGGAGCCGCTCACCGCGCTCGCCGAGTCCGAGGACCTGCCCGCGCACGGCGAGGCCGCCCGCGCCCGTCGACGCTGAGCACCAGGAGTCGGCCGGCGGCGCCGGGCGCCGCGCTCCCTGCCACCGCCCTGTGCACTGAGCACCGCGCAAACCGTGATGCTCACGGCAAACTGCGACGCCGTCGGCGCCACGTTCTGCCGAGAGCGCCACGGTGTGCGAGGAGACCTCGAGCGGGCGCGTATGCGGCCGTCTGGAGCTGCGCCGCGGTGCTGAGCGGGCCGCACGGGGCAGCGGTCAGATCCAGCCGTTCCGCTTCATGATCGCGTACACGATCGCCGCCGGCACGATGACGAGCAGCGTGCTCAGCACCAGCCCGGTGCGCGTCCCGTTGCCCGGGTAGGGCACGTTCTGGCCGAACCATCCCGTGACCAGCGTCGGGATCGAGATGACGGCCGCCCAGCCCGCGAGCTTCTTCATGACGTTGTTGAGGCGCTGGTCCTGGAGCGACAGGTGCGTCTCGAAGACGGAGGTGACCATGTCGCGCAGCGACTCCGTCCACTCGGCGGCGCGGAGCATGTGGTCGGTGAGGTCCGCGTAATAGGGGTCGAGCTCGCGCACCTCCTCGGGGCGGTGGCGCCAGATGACGTTGATGACCTCGCGCATCGGCAGGACCACGCGGCGCAGCGTGACGAGCTTGGTCCGCACGTCGTAGGCCTGGCGCTGGAACGCCGTCGAGTGCGAGCTCGGTGAGAAGAGGTCGTCCTCGAGCGCCTCGATGGCGTCGTCGAGCTTCTGGACCGTGTCGAAGTAGCCGTCGACGATGACGTCGAGGAGCGCGTGAACGAGCGTCGGCGTTCCCAGGCGGAGGAGGTCCCGGTTCGCCTTGATCTGCGAGAGGACGGAGGCCATGTTGAGCGCGTCCGTGGTGCGCACGGTGACGAGGCCGCCGGGGAAGGCGAAGCCGGCCACCTTGCTCAGCTCGTCCTCCTCGTCGCCGTCGGTCGTGGCGAACATCCGCAGTGTCGCGTAGGTGACGAAGTAGGTGTAGTCGTCGAGCTGCTGGGCCTTGGGCCGCTCGTGCGGGGCGACGGCGTCCTCGATGGCGTTCCGGTCGACGCCGAGCTCGTCGGCGAGGACGGCGAGATCGTCCTTGGAGGGGTGGACCAGGTCCGCCCAGAGGAGCACGTCCGGGTCGGCGAGCGCCTCGCTGACGCCGGAGATGTCGGTGGGGGCGTCCGTGGGGACGCCGTCGCGCCAGGCGAGTGCTCGGAAGGTCATGAGGGCATGGTGCCACCGCGGTGCCCGGGCGCTCGCGGCGGGCGGGTCGACCGCGGTGTGATGCTCGTCGGCCCCCTCAGCGCTGCGCGAGGACGAAGGGGTGCACGCTCGCGGCCCCGCCCTGCAGAAGCATCGCGCCGGCCACGGTGAGGGTCCAGCCGGAGTCGGTCCAGTCATCGACGAGGACGACCCGCGCACCCTGCAGGCCGGCGAGCGCGTTGCGGCTCCAGTCCGCCATGGTCAGCGACCGGGCCACGTCGGCGAGGCGGAAGGCGGAGCCGACGTCGTGCCGGCCGGGCTCGCCGGTGACGCCCATGATCCCGAGCGGCCGTGCCGCGAGCTGGTGGGCGACGGCCCGGCCGAGCTGACGCACGAGCTGGGGCCGGCGCCGCGACTCCACGATGACGACGACGAGCTCACCCGGCCCGCCCGCGCCGTCGCCGTCGGCCCCGTCCCAGGGCTCCTCGCCGTCGGGCAGGCCGTCGCCGTCGGCGTCCCCGGAGTCGATGAGGGAACCGAGGCGGTCCGCGACCTCGAGCACCGGGCCGCGCAGGACAGCCGGTACCTCGCCGTCCTCGCCGGACTCCACGAGGTCGCGCAACGGGCCGGAGATCCCGAGGCCGTCGAGGCGCCCGACGGCCATGCCCTCGCCGAGCCGCTCGTCCTCCTTGATCTTCCCCTTGAGGTCCGGCAGCCCGAGCCGGGCCATGCCGGTGGGCCACTGCTTGCGCGGCTCGAGGCTGACGCCCACGCGGGTGAGGGACTCGCGGGCGGCCTCCACCTCGGTCGCGCTGGCGGCGGCGGCGAGGTCGAGCCCGCCGCACAGGTCGCACTTCCCGCAGCGCCAGCCCTCGGGCATCTCCGGGTCGTCGAGGGCGGCGCGCAGGAAGGCCATGCGGCACTCCGGCGCCTCGAGGCGCTCGTAGCGGAGCATCGAGTCCTGCTCGGCGAGGCGGGCGGCCTCGACGCGCTGGTAGCGCTCGGCGTCGTAGACCCAGGACTCGCCCGTCGACTCCCAGCCGCCGCGCACCCGCCGCACGGCGCCGTCGACGTCGAGGACCTTGAGCATCGACTCCAGGCGCGTGCGCCGCAGGCTGGTCACCGTCTCGAGGACGTTCGTGCTCATGACTCCGTTGCCCTCGGCGCGGGCGGCGTCGAGCCCGGCGAGGACCTCGCGGACGTCCGGCTCGGGCGGGAAGCCCTGGGCGCCGAACCACTCCCAGATGGAGCGGTCCTCGGCGCCCGGCAGGAGGACGACCTCGGCTCGCGCGACCCCTCGGCCGGCGCGGCCGACCTGCTGGTAGTAGGACACGGGCGAGCTCGGCGCCCCGACGTGCACGACGAAGCCGAGGTCCGGCTTGTCGAAGCCCATGCCGAGGGCGCTCGTCGCGACGAGGGCCTTGACCCGGTTCTCCTTGAGGCTCACCTCGAGGCGCTCGCGCTCGGCCGGGTCCGTCTGCCCGGTGTAGGTGGCGACCTTGAGGCCCGCCTCCCTTAGGCGCTGGGCGACCTCGCCGGCGGCGGAGACGGTGAGGCAGTAGACGATGCCCGATCCCGGCTGGGAGCGCAGGTAGTCGGTGAGCCAGGCCAGGCGCGTCGCCGCGTCCGGGAGGGTGCGCACGCCCAGGTGGAGGGACTCGCGCTCGAGCGTGCCGCGCAGGACGAGGACCTCGGGCGCCTCGCGGCCCATGGCGCGCCCGGCGAGCTGCTCGGCGACGTCGTCGGTGACGCGCCTGTTGGCCGTGGCCGTCGTCGCCAGGACGGGCGTGGCGGGCGGCAGCTCGGCGAGCAGCGTGCGGATGCGGCGGTAGTCGGGGCGGAAGTCGTGGCCCCAGTCGGAGATGCAGTGCGCCTCGTCGATGACGACGAGCCCGGCGTCGGCGGCGAGGTGGGGGAGGACCTCGTCGCGGAAGACGGGGTTGTTGAGGCGCTCGGGGGAGACGAGGAGGACGTCGACGGCGCCGTCGCGGACCTGCCCCTCGATCTCGTCCCACTGGGTGGCGTTGGCCGAGTTCATGGTGACGGCGTTGATGCCTGCGCGCTGGGCGGCGCTCACCTGGTCCCGCATGAGGGCGAGGAGCGGCGAGATGATGACGGTCGCGCCGGCGCCGGTGCGCGCGCCGGGGGAGGGGACGGGGGCGCCGTCGCGCCAGCCGGCCCAGCCCTCGCGCAGGAGCACGGTGGAGACGAAGTAGACGGCCGACTTGCCCCAGCCGGTGCGCTGGACGACGAGCGCGCGGCGGTGGTCGACGACGAGCGCCTCGATGGCGCGCCACTGGTCCTCGCGCAGGGCGGCGTCGGCGCGGCCGACGAGCTCGCGGAGGACTGCCTCGGCGCGCTCGCGGATGGGGGAGTGCGTGGAGGTGGCGCTGGGGCTGCTCGTCTCGCTCATGCCGCCACGCTAACGCGCCCCTCCGACAGGAATCTGAAGGCCTTAGGGCTGTGACGCAGAACGTACAGGTTCCTGTCATACCTGCTTGACAAGGTTCGACAGGAACCTGTAACTTCGTCTCCATCAAAAACCGACAGGTACCCGTAGAAAGGTGCCCAGCACGACCCAGGAGAACCCCATGACGACCATGGACCCGAACCAGAACACCAACGCCCACCCCGACGACGCCACCGCCGACGCCACTGCTGCCGCTCAGGGGCAGCGTCCGGACCGCTCCGGCGTCGAGACCCGCCTCCACCGCCTCCAGCGCCTCGTGCGCCGTCGCCGCCACGAGCAGCGCGGCCCCCGCGGCGCGGGCCCCTTCGGCGACGCCACCCGCGGTCGCGGCCGCGTCATCGCCGCCCTCCAGATGCAGAGCCCCATCCCCACCCGCGAGCTGGCCTACCTGCTCGACATCCGCCAGCAGTCCCTCAACGAGCTCCTCAAGAAGCTCGAGGGCGACGGCCTCGTCGAGCGCACCCCCTCCGAGAAGGACAAGCGCGTCATGCTCGTCTCCCTCACCGACGCCGGTCGCGCCGCCGAGGTCGGGCGCGGGCGAGCCGACTACCTCACCGTCCTCACCGACGAGGAGGCCGCCCAGCTCGCCGGCCTCCTCGACAAGATCATCGACTCCCTCGAGGCCGAGCTCGGCGTCGCCGCCGACGAGGACCCCGCCGACTGGCAGGCCGAGGCCCGCCGCCGCATGGGCGACGATCGCTTCGAGGCCATGATGCGGATGCGCGAGGAGGGCTTCGGGCCCCGTCGCTTCGGTCCCGGCCCCTTCGGTCGCGACGGCGGACCCGACGGCGGCCCTCACGGCCACCACGACGGCCCCCACGGCCACCATGGCCGCCACGGTGAGCGTGATGATCACGAGGGCGGCCCGCGCGGCGGTCGCGGCGCGCACCGCGGCTCCTGGGAGCCCGACGGCGGCCCCCTCGGCGAGGGCGGGGCGCACGACGGGCGGCGTCGCGGCCAGCTCGGCCCCGGCTTGCCCGGCGGCGAGATCCCGGAGCGCGGCGCCCGAGAGTTCCGCGGCGGACGCCGAGGTCGCGGCGATCGCGGGCGCGGCTTCGGCCGCCAGGGCCGCTCCGGCCTCGAGGGCTGGGGCGAGCGCGCCTGACGCCGCCGGGCCCGGCGGGCCCACGCCGTCCCACCATCGGCCAGACCTCCCTGGACCAGCACGACGCCGACGGCGCCCGGCTCGTCCAGGGAGGTCTGGCTCGTCCGCGCTCAACGGCGTGCGGCCATGACCGAACCCCGCCCTCGCCGCGCCCTGTCTCGCTCCGCGGGAGCGTCGCGCCGTGACTTGCGACGCACCCGCCGTCGGCGGTTATGCTCCGCCCATCACCATCCCGAGCGGCCGAGAGACCTGGCTCCCCGACGCCGCAGCAACCACGCCGTCCGGCGGGGTGCTCCAGCCAGGAACGATGGAAGGCGACCATGCAGACCACCCGATGCGAGGCCGACGCCCCCGGCGCCTGTCCCCGTACCGCGAGGACGGAGCTTCCCCTGCCCGCGCAGCCGCGCGTCGCAGGGGCGGTCATGCCCCGCTGAGGCGCCCGGTCGTCTCAGCCCCAAGCCGCACGCGCCCGACGAGGGCGGCGCGGCGCCGGTCCCCACCGCCAGCCCGCGGCACCGCCGCAGCCACGAACAGGACCACCATGACCACGCGAATCCGCACCACCCACGTCGGCTCCCTCCCTCGCACCCAGGCCCTCACCGACGCCAAGGACAGCTACCTCGCCGGCTCCCTCGGCCGAGCCTCCCTCGACGAGGTCGTCGCCACCGAGACCGCCGGCGTCGTCAAGCGCCAGATCGACCTCGGCCTCGACGTCGTCAATGACGGCGAGTACGGCCACATCGCCGTCGGCGGCGACTACACCGCCTGGATGCTCTACGCCTACCGGCGCGTCTCCGGCGTCACCCCGCAGGACCCCGCCCACCCCGACTACGTCCCCGCGACCATCCGCCCCTCGCGCTCGCGCACCACCTCGATCCACCTGGCCGAGTGGACGCAGCACCGCGACTGGCTCGCCTTCGACGAGGCCTACGGCGACCCGGGCTCCGGCACCCTCTTCGGCGGCGCGGAGGACGTCTCCGCCGCCTTCTTCAAGGGCGAGGGCGGCCCGCTCCTGCCCGCCGTCACCTCCGCGGTCACCTACACCGGCGCCGACGACGTCGCCCGCGACCTCGCGGCCACCCGCGCCGCCCTCGAGGCGAACGGCCTCACGCCCGGCTCCGCCTTCATCTCCGCCCTCTCACCAGGCTCCGCCGGGCGGCTCGACGACGGCTTCTACGAGTACGACGACGACCAGGTCAACGCCTTCGCCGACGCCCTGCACCATGAGTACAAGGCGATCACCGACGCCGGCTTCACCCTCCAGCTCGACGCCCCCGACCTCGCCGACACCTGGGACCTGTTCAACCCCCAGCCGAGCCTGGCCGACTACCGCGCCTTCACCCAGGTGCGCATCGACGCCATCAACCGGGCACTCGAGGGGATCGACCCCGCCCAGGTCCGCCTCCACGTGTGCTGGGGCTCGTGGCACGGCCCGCACTCCACGGACATCCCCTTCCGCGACATCGTCGACCTCGCCCTCCAGGTCAACGCCAACGGGCTCTCCTTCGAGGCCGCCAACGTCCGCCACGAGCACGAGTGGAAGATATGGAAGGACATCGTCGACAACGGCCAGCTTCCGGAGGAGAGGTACCTCGTCCCCGGCTGCGTCTCCCACGTGACCAACGTGCTCGAGCACCCCGAGCTCGTCGCGGACCGCATCACCCGCTTTGCGGAGGTCGTCGGCCCCGAGCGCGTCGTCGCCTCCACCGACTGCGGGCTCGGTGGTCGCGTCCACGGCCAGATCGCCTGGGCCAAGCTCGCCTCCCTCACCGAGGGCGCCCGCATCGCCTCCGAGCGCTTCTGAGCGCGCGCCCCGGCGCCCGCGGGCGCGCTCCACGGGGCAGCGTCCCCGATCGAACCGGCGCCCCATCGCCGCACCAGCACCGACACGACCACCCGCACCACGACCTCCGCCCGGCCCCGCTCCCGCGGCCCGGCGCCCTGCAGCACCACCAGGAGAAGACCATGACCACCATCCGCACCACCCACGTCGGCTCCCTGCCCCGCACCGACACCCTGCTCAAGGCCAACGCCGACCACGCCGCCGGCACCCTGACCGACGCCGAGCTCGCCGACGTCGTCACCGAGGAGACCGACGCCGTCGTCGCCCGCCAGGCCGAGATCGGCCTCGACGTCGTCAACGACGGCGAGTACGGCCACACCATGACCGAGAAGGTCGACTACGGCGGCTGGTGGGCCTACTCCTTCGAGCGCTTCACCGGCCTCGAGATCCTCCACGAGCTCCCCGAGCACAAGCCCACCCCCGCCGGCAAGCTCGAGCTCGACGCCATGGGCGACCGCCGCGACTGGGTCGCCTTCGCCGACGCCTACTCCGACCCCACCAGCGGCATCCACCTCGCCACCCAGGGCGTTCCCGTGTGGCCCACCGTCACCGGTGAGATCCGCTACACCGGCCACGCCATCGTCGAGCGCGACGTCAAGGCCCTCACCGCTGCCCTCGAGAAGGCCGGCAAGCCCGTCTCCGACGGCTTCATCGCCTCCATCTCCCCGGCCGCCGCCGCCCGCATCGGCAACCAGTACTACGAGGACGACGAGGCCGCCGTCTGGGCCTGGGCCGAGGGCCTGCGCGAGGAGTACAAGGCGATCACCGACGCCGGGCTCACCGTCCAGATCGACGCCCCCGACCTCGCCGAGTCCTGGGACCAGTTCAAGGTCGCCCCATCCGTCGAGGACTACCGCCGCTTCTCCGCCGTGCGCATCGAGGCCCTCAACCACGCCCTGACGGGCATCGACCCCGACCAGGTCCGCTACCACATCTGCTGGGGCTCCTGGCACGGTCCGCACTCCACCGACCTCGGTCTCGAGAACATCGCCGACCTCGCCCTGTCCGTCAACGCCAACGGCTTCACCTTCGAGGCCGCCAACGCCCGCCACGAGCACGAGTGGCGCGTGTGGAAGGAGCTCGTCGAGGACGGGGGCCTCGCCGACGGCAAGTACCTCATCCCCGGCGTCGTCTCCCACGCCACGAACGTCCTCGAGCACCCCGAGCTCGTCGCCGAGCGCATCGAGCGCTTCGCGAGCGTCGTCGGCCCCGAGCGCGTCGTCGCCTCCACCGACTGCGGGCTGGGCGGCCGCGTCCACTCCCACATCGCCTGGGCCAAGCTCGAGTCCCTCGTCGAGGGCGCCCGCATCGCGAGCGAGCGACTCTGAGCGGCGCCGACCAGCGAGAGGATCACCTGCATGACTGACATCCGCACCACGCACGTCGGCTCCCTGCCCCGCACCCCGGAGCTGCTCGCCGCCAACGACCGCCGCACCGAGGGCACCATCAGCGACGAGGAGTTCGCCTCCGTCCTGTCCGCCTCCGTCGACGGCGTCGTCAAGCGCCAGCACGACCTCGGGCTCTCGATCGTCAACGAGGGCGAGTACGGGCACATCACCTCCGGCGCCGTCGACTACGGCGCCTGGTGGAACTACTCCTTCTCCCGCCTCGGCGGCCTCACCATGACCGACGAGGACCGCTGGGCCAACCCCGAGCGCGTCCGCTCCACGCCCGGCAACCCGCGGCTCACCTCCTTCCCGGACCGCCGCGACCGCGTCCGCTTCAACGAGGCCTACGAGGACCCGACCTCCGGGATCCTCACCGGCCGCAACAAGGTCGGCAACCCCAAGATCACCGGGCCCCTCACCTACATCGGCGGCGACGCCGTCCAGGCCGACGTCGACCTCCTCCTCGCCGGCCTCAAGGCCAACGGCCTCACCCCGGCCGACGGCTTCGTCGCCGCCCTCTCCCCGGGCTCGGCCGCCCGCATGAAGAACGAGTACTACGAGGACGACGAGAGCCTCCTCGCCGCCTGCGCCGACGCCATGCACGAGGAGTACAAGGCGATCACCGACGCCGGGCTCACCGTCCAGATCGACGCCCCCGACGTCGCCGAGTCCTGGGACCAGATCAACCCCGAGCCGTCGCTGGCCGACTACCGCGAGTTCATCGGCAAGCGCATCGCCGCCGTCAACCGGGCGCTGACGGGCATCCCGGAGGACCAGGTCCGCTTCCACGTGTGCTGGGGCTCCTGGCACGGTCCGCACACGACCGACATCCCCTTCAAGGACATCGTCGACCTCGTCCTCACCGTCAAGGCGCACGGCTACACCTTCGAGGCCGCCGGCGCCCGCCACGAGCACGAGTGGCGCCTGTGGGAGGACACCGCCCTGCCCGAGGACAAGGTGATCATCCCCGGCGTCGTCGCGCACTCGACCAACGTCGTCGAGCATCCCGAGCTCGTCGCCGAGCGCATCGAGCGCTTCGCCCGCCTCGTCGGCCCCGAGCGCGTCATCGCCTCGACGGACTGCGGCCTGGGCGGACGCGTCCACCCGCTCATCGCGTGGGCGAAGCTCGAGTCCCTCACCGAGGGCGCCCGCCTCGCCTCGAAGCGCTTCTGAGCGCTGAGGCGTCGGGCGCTCTGAGGCGTCGGGCCCGCCGCGGCCCGACTGCTCGCCGCGCCGCCCCGTCGTCGGACACCCGACGGCGGGGCGGCGCTGCGCCAGGGGCGGGGTCGACGGTGCTGCCCAGGCAAACCACGACGTCGGCGGCAGAGCGTGGCGGGGACGACACAGACGGCGACGACGTCATGGATTGCCGTGGGCGTCATGGGTTGGCCGGTGGGGAGCGGCAGGTGACGGTTCCGGTACGACCCCGCTCGAGGGACTGCGTCGTCGGCGTTGACAGGACTTCAGTCTCCCCGTAGTGTGTGCAGGACCACAACAAAAGACTCCGAGTTTGCACAAGAGACGCTCACGACTGCCAGACGGCAGTAGTGGGCGTTTTTCTGTGCCCGAGATTTTGGAGAAGACATGACAATCGGTGCCTCGACGCGGCGACTTCATCGGCTCTTTGACGATGACGGCCGCAGTTTCATGCTGGCGCTCGACGCCCACAGCTTCAGCCCGGCCCCGCAGAACGTGGACCGCGCGCTGAGCCTGGTGCCGCAGATGGCCCCGCTCGGCCTCGATGCCGCACTGGTGCCGTACGGCATCGCATCGCGACGACCCGAGCTGCTGGACGGGGTGGGCCTTGTTCTCAGGTGCGACGCGTCACGTAACGTCCTCGACCCGTCGGTCCCAGGCACGAGGATGGTGAATGACGCGGGTGACGCCGTCCGTGTCGGTGCAGACGCAGTCGTGGCCATGACCTTCCTCGGTGCGGCCGACGACGGACAGGACGCCGTGCAGGTCCTCGCCGCTCAGGCTCACGCCCAGGGGCTTCCCGTCATCGTCGAGTCTCTGCCGTACAGCTTCAGTGGCAAGGGCACACCGGGGCTCGCGCCCGAGACGGTGTCCGTTGCTGCGCGGCTCGCCGAGGAGCTCGGGGCCGACCTGGTCAAGACCCGTCTGACGGGGACGGACGACGACAAGGCTATCTTCGACGCGGTGACGGTTCCGGTCGTCGCTCTCGGTGGTCCCAAGACGGGTCTCAAGGAGTACCTCGAGTACCTCTCGCGCTGCCTGGATCTCGGAGCCTCGGGCGTCGCCGTGGGCCGCAACATCGTGGATGATCCTGAGCCGTTGGCCAAGGTTGCGGCCATGGCCGGGATCATCCACGACGGCAAGTCGGTCACGGACGCACTGGCCGTTTACGAGGCTCGCTGACGCCGTGGCCGTCTCATCCGTCTGGCGCGTGATCCCCTCGGTGCGCAATCCCAGACAGCTGGAGCAGGCCCTCGCCAGTCCATCTGACGAGGTGCTCCTCACCGGGGTCCACATCGGCAACCTGGCGGCTCTCGCCCGCCGCGCCCGCGAGTCCGGCAAGGAGGTCATGGTCCATTCGGACCTCGTAGGCGGATTTCGAGCGGACACCGAGGGCATCCGGCTCCTGGCCAACGAGTTCCACGTCGATACCGTCTTCTCCTCCTCGCTCTCGACGCTCGCCGCAGCGAAGCGAACGCCGCTCAAGCGGTACCTACGCATCTTCCTGGTCGACTCGCGATCCCTCGACAAGGCTGTCGAGTCCATCAGCGGATTCGACGGCGACGGGGTCGAGCTCCTCCCCGGGCCGGTCGCGGGTTATGTCCTCGACGAGTTCCGGAGCCTGCTTCCCGGGCGCCAGATCCTGGCCGGCGGCTTCGTCCGCTCGCGCCAGACCCTCGCACAGCTCAAGGCCGTCGGCTTCGACGGTGTCACAACAAGTTGCAACTCAATGTGGAGTGATCTTGATGAAGTACATCCTTGGAATTGATGATGGTGGCAGCGTCACGAAGGCTGCGCTGTTCGCCATGGACGGCACCCTCGTCGCGATGAAGGGTGGTCCCGCCGTCCAGATGATCTCGCCAGGGCCCGGCCAGACGGAGCGCGACATGGAGTCCCTCTGGCGAGCCAACGTGGAGGCCATCCGGAGCGTCATCGCAGAGTCCGGCGTCAGTCCGGACGACATCGCCGCCGTCTCCGCGACAGGGCACGGGAACGGCCTCTACCTCGTGGACGCCGAGGGCGACCCGACGTTCGGAGCCGTCATCTCTACGGATGAGCGCGCTGAGGCCCGTGTGTCCCAGTGGGTCTCTGATCCGGGGTTCGAGAGCGAGATCCTCCCGAGGACCGCCCAGTCGCTGTGGCCCGGTCAGCCGCCCGCGCTGCTGGCGTGGATCAAGAGCGAGCGCCCCGAGGTACTTGAGAGGACGCGCTGGGCCCTCCTGGCCTCAGGCTTCGTCCGCATGCGTCTGACAGGCGAGGCGACCGTGAACCTCTCCGACGTCTCGGGCACCAGCCTGTTCAACGTGGGGGAGCGACGGTACGACCGGACGATCCTCGACTTCTTCGGGATCCCGGAGCTCGCGGAAAAGCTCCCTCGCGTGGTCGGTGCGACCGAGCTCGCCGGCCGCGTCACGCGCAGAGCCGCCGAGGAGACCGGCCTCCGCGAGGGAACCCCCGTCGCCGGCGGAGTCTTCGACATCGCGGCGTCCGCGCTGGCATCGGGACTGGTCACCAAGAACCGGCTCGCCGTCGTGACCGGGACGTGGTCCATCAACGAGTTCGTCTCCGATGAGCCGGTCATCGACAAGGACCTGTTCATGACCTCGATCTACCCGACGGAGCACGCCTGGCTGGTGACCGAGGGATCCCCGACGTCGGCGGGCGCCTTCGAGTGGTTTATCAACGCGGTGCTCGCTCCTGCAGCACGGCTCGGGGGCGGTAACGTCGACGACCGCGGCCGCCTGTACGACGCCGTGGACGAGCTCGTGTTCTCCCAGGAGGTTGAGAACGGAGACGTGCCCGTCTACCTCCCGTTCGTCTTCGGCACCTCCAAGCACCCGATGACCCGTGGTGCGTGGACGCGGCTCGTGTCTGACAGCGGGCTCGGGGCGATCATCCGCTCGGTCTACGAGGGCGTGGTCTTCTCACACATGGAGCACATCGCGCAGCTCGAGAAGTACGCGGTCCTTCCGCAGGAGGCGATCTTCACTGGTGGGATCGCCAACAGCGCAAGGTGGACTCAGCTGTTCGCCGACGCCTCCCAACGTCAGCTCCACGTGACCCAGGTCAAGGAGGCGGGTGCTCTCGGCACGGCCATGGCAGGGGCGGTCCTCGCGGGCGAGTACGGGAGCATCGACGAGGCGGCAGCCGCGATGCACCCGGGCTATCGCGTCGTGGACCCCGACCCGACGAAGGCAACGAGGTACGCCGAGCGGTTCGGCGCCTGGAAGGCCGCCGTTAGCCGTCTCGAGGGAGGTCACGGCGATGACCGCTAATGAGGGCTTCCGCGGACGCCGCGCGCTCGTCACCGGGGGAGCGACGGGACTCGGACTGGCGGTCAGCCGCGCGCTGCTCGCCGGCGGGGCCGAGGTCGCCGCTACGTATCGACCCGGCGGTCACACTGAGGGGATCGAGGCGCTGGTGGCCAAGTACGGCGACCGCGTGCACCCCTGCCAGTGCGATCTCGCGGACTCAGGCTCCGTCGACCGGGCGTTCGACGAGGCGGCAGGCGCCATGTCGGGCGTCGACCTCCTGGTCAACAACGCAGGGATCTGGCTCAGCAACCCGTTCGAAGACATCGCGGTGAGGGACTGGGACCGGACCTTTGCCGTCAACGTCCGCGCCCCCTTCATCCTGTGCCAACGATTCATCCGGCAGGGAGTGCCCGGAAAGATCGTCAACGTAACCTCGCAGGCGGCCTTTCACGGTTCGACGAGCGGGCACGCGGACTATGCGGCGTCGAAGGCCGCACTCGTGACGATGACGATCTCGCTGGCGCGCGAGGTGGCGCGCAAGGGCGTGAATGCCAACTGCGTAGCCGTTGGAATGATGCGGAGCAACATGGTCAGGGAGGCACTCGAGAAGAACGAGGAGTCGTACCTGGCGAGAATCCCGAAGGGACGTGTCGCGGAATCCGAGGACATCACGGGCACCGTGCTGTTCCTGCTGGGACCGGACAGTGACTACATCACCGGGGCGACGATCGACGCCACCGGGGGAATGCTGATGAGGTGACATAAAATGAAGATTCTGGCGATCGCGGACGGTTTCATTCCCGCGGACTACATCCTGGAGGGTTTCAAGGGGCATCCCGAGATGTCCGACGAGCTCGAGGTCCGTACCTGGGTCCACGAGTCAATCGAGGCCCTGCAGGCTGACAACCTCGCCGTCGAGCATGGCGGGCCGGAGTCCGTCGAGGTGCCGGCCGAGCTGTTCGAGGGCGTCGAGGACGTTGAGGTCATCGTCACCCAGTTCTGCCCCGTTCCGCGGAGCATCCTGGAACGCGCGGTGCGTCTTCGCGCCGTCGGAGTGATGCGAGGCGGCGCTGAGAACGTCGATGTCGATGCCGCTGCGGAGCGCGGCGTCAAGGTGCTCAACACGCCCGGACGCAACGCCGAGGCGGTGGCCGAGTTCACTCTCGGACTGATGCTCACTGAGATGCGCAACATCTCGCGGTCCGAGGCGCGCCTTCGCAAGGGGAGCTGGGATCGCGACTTTCCCGATGCCGCTGCCATCCCTGAGATCGAGGGCAAGACTGTGGGCGTCATCGGGTACGGCCAGATCGGGCGCCGGGTCTCGCGGTTCGTGCGCGCCATGGGGGCCTCGGTCCTCGCGTACGACCCGTGGGCGACGGAGGTTGAGGATGGTGTGGAGCTTTTGGGGGACCTCCTCGACCTTGCGAGCCGGAGTGACATCGTGACGATCCACGCCCGGCTGACGGCGGAGACGCACCACCTGGTCTCGAAGGAGGTGCTCGCGGCCATGCGGCCGGGCGCGTTCCTCATCAACTCGGCGCGTTCCGGGCTGGTGGATGAGCAGGCGCTCCTCGAGGCGTTGCGCTCCCGCTCGATCATGGGGGCCGCGATCGACACCTTCGACCATGAGCCGCTGCCCCTCGATAGTGGCTTTCAGGATCTGGAGAACGTGACCATCACTGGTCACCTCGCCGGCTCGACGGTCGATGCGTTCAAGAAGACGCCCAGTCTGTTGGCGGACCGGATTGTGCGAGAGCTCGCGGGGAGGTGAGATACCCATGAGCGTTATTAACGCGGTCGTGGGCCTTGGGGCTCCCGTCATGATGCCGATCCTCTTCCTCGTCATGGGGCTGGTTTTCGGACTTGGATTTGGGAAGTCGTTCAAAGCAGGAATGCTCGTTGGTATTGGGTTCGTTGGAGTGAGCCTGGTAATCAACTACCTTCTCGACGCGCTGGGCTCGGCGACTCAGGCGATGGTTGACCGGCTGGGTCTTCATCTGACTGTGCTCGATGTGGGATGGGGTACTGCGTCGACAATTGGGTGGGGGTCTCCGCTTGTTCCGGTCGTGGTCGTCACCCTGCTCGTGGTGAACGCTTTACTTCTTGTCGTAGGTCTCACCAAGACGATTGATATTGACATTTTCAACTATTGGATCTTTCTGCTTGTGGGGGCCGTCGCCTATGCTGCGAGCGGACGTTTCTGGATCGGCGTCGCCGCTTGTGTCATTGCTTTCGTCCTCTCGCTCGTCGTCGGTGACCTCATCGCACCATTCGTTCAGAAGCAGTACGACCTGCGTGGCATCTCCTTTCCGCACTTCACATGTCTAAACTTCGTGCCTATCGGCATCGTCGTCAATTGGGCTGTCGAGCACACGCCTGGTTTGCGCAAGGTCGATATCAATCCGGAAAAGATTGCGAAGCGCTTCGGAGTGCTCGGTGACCCGATTGTCATCGGACTCTTGCTCGGCCTCCTCATGGGGATGGGTGGTGGTATCGGTGTGGACGACACTGTTCTTCTCGGAGTTAAGGTGGCGGCCTCGATGTACATCCTTCCCAAGATGATCGATATTCTCGTCGAGGGACTGACGACCGTCCGTGATGGTGCTGAGATTCGCCTCAAGAAGTGGTTCCCGAATCGCGAGTTCTACTTCGGAATGGATACGGCGCTCCTTATTGGCGAGCCTGCCGTCCTCGCCACGGGCGTACTCCTAATCCCGATCGCTCTGGTGTTGGCGTTCATCCTCCCCGGGAACAAGGTGTTGCCCTTTGTGGATCTGCCGTCACTCATGTTCCTCATGGCGCTGGTGACGCCCTTCTGCAAGCGCAATATGTTCCGCATGCTCCTAACCGGCACCGTGGCGCTTGTTCTGATCATGTACGCCGGCTCCGACCTAGGTGTGTGGTTCGCGCAGTCGGCGGGACAGTCGGGGATTGAAGTTCCCAGCGGTACACCGGAGATCACGAATCTCGTGGGTGGCGCTACCACACCCGTCGGCTGGCTCCTGATCCGCCTCGCGGCAATCTTCGGAGCTTGATCTCGGCTCTCGAGAGTGAGTACCCGCCCCGCCGTCGGCCCCCCGACGGCGGGGCGGCGCCGTGCTCAGGCCGGCCGGCGCTCGCGGGCACCGACGCCACCCGCGCCGTCGCACTGGCTAACCTGGACGCGTGGAGACCCTCGTCATCGCGGTGCTCGGCCTGCTCGTCATCGCCGCCTGCAACCAGCTCGCGCCCAAGGTCGGCGTCGCCTCGCCGCTCATCCTCCTGGCGGTCGGCGTCCTCGTCGGCTTCCTGCCCTGGGTCGGCACCGTCGACGTCGACCCCGACATCATCCTCGAGGTCCTCCTTCCGCCCCTCCTCTTCGGCGCCGCCGTCGGCATGCCCGTCATGGACTTCCGACGCGAGCTGCGCAGCGTCGCCGGCCTCGCCATCGGCCTCGTCGTCGTCTCCGCCCTCGCCATCGGCTTCGTCGTCCACGCCCTCGTCCCGGTGGTCTCCCTCGCGTGGGCGATCGCGCTCGGCGCCGTGCTCAGCCCCACCGACGCCGTCGCCGTCTCCATCGCTCGCGGGGCCGGCGTCAATCACCGCATCATCACGATCCTCGAGGGCGAGGGACTCTTCAACGACGCGACCGCGCTCGTGCTCCTCTCCGCCGCCGTCTCGGCCGGACAGGCCGGGGGAGAGGGGGTCACCGCCTGGGGCGTGGCCGGGGAGTTCGTCCTCGCCCTCGGCGTCGCCGTCGTCATCGGCCTCGTCGTCGGCGAGCTCGGTGTCCGCGTGCGCGGCCGCATCACCGACCCCGCCGCGGACACCGTCTTCTCCTTCGTCATGCCCTTCCTCGCCTCGGTGCCCGCGGAGCACCTCGGCGGGTCCGGCCTCGTCGCCGCGGTCGTCGCCGGGCTCGTCGTCTCGCGCCGCCGCGTCTCCGTCATGGGCGCCCAGAACCGGCGCTTCGCCCAGCAGAACTGGAAGACCGTCGAGCTCGTCCTCGAGGGCGGCATCTTCCTGTTCATGGGGCTGCAGGCCTACGGGATCTACCACGAGGTCGACGTCCTGCCCGACGGGCCCGGCGTCGGCCGCGCCGTCCTCGTCTCCGTCGTCGCCGGGGCGCTCACCGTCCTCGTGCGGGCCCTCTTCGTCGCGCCCCTGCTGGCCTGGCTGGCCTCGGCCCGACGCCGCAACGCGCGCCGCGTCTCTCAGGGAACCGAGCGCCTCACCCAGTTCGAGGAGCGCCTCTCCCACGCCTGCGACGTCGACGACGAGATGCTCGCCGCCCGCAACCTCACCCAGGCCGACTGGGAGCGCGCCCTGGACCGCTGGCGCCACCGCCTCGACCGCAGCCACCGCAAGCACGCCCGCGTCTCCAACGACCTCGCCTACTGGACCCAGACCCCGCTCGGCCCCCGCGAGGGCGCGGTCATCGTCTGGGCCGGGATGCGCGGAGCCGTGACCCTCGCCGCCGCCCAGACCCTCCCGCTCACGGCGCCGATGCGGCCCCTCCTCCTGCTCGTCGCCCTGCTCGTGGCCGGCGGCTCCCTCGTCATCCAGGGCCTCACGCTCATCCCGCTCATCGCCCGGGTGAAGCCGCAGACCGCCGACCCGGCCGAGGAGGTCGCGGAGCAGAAGCGCCTCCTCAAGCTCCTCGGCCACGCCGTCAAGGACACCGCGCTGGCCCGCGCGATGCAGGAGCAGTACGAGGCCGGCAACACCGCCACGCGCGACGCCGGCCGCTCCCTCTCGCTCATCGGCCGCACCGGCATGGCGCAGCAGCGGGCGCGGCGCAGCGGGGCCGACGACGCCGCCGTCCAGGAGCCGCTCGCCCTGACGGCCGGTCCCATCAGAACGGCCCCGGTCGACGACCGTCCTGCCGTCGCCGCCGGGGACGCCTCAGGCGCCGATGCCGCCCCTGCCCCGGTCCTCTCCGCCGACCCGTCGGTCGAGGACGACCGCGTCATCGGCGCCGACGAGCTCGAGCAGGCCGAGCAGTCCATCGAGCCCCTGACCCGTGAGCAGGTCCGCGACCTCGCCATCGAGGCGATCCACACGCAGCGCGACGCCCTCGTCGAGGCCCGCGACGAGGGACTCTTCCACTCCTCGACCCTCGAGCTCGCCCTCGAGCGCCTCGACGCCGAGGAGATCATGCTGTCGGGGCACTGAGCCCACCTCGCGCCCCGGCACCGGCGCGCCTAGGGTGAGCGGGTGCAGACCCTCGTCTTCGCGGTCGCCGGGATCCTGGCCGTCGTCGCCTCGAACCAGCTCGCGCCGTGCGTCGGCGTCGCCTCGCCGCTCCTCCTCCTGGCCCTCGGGATCGCCGCCGGCCTCACCCCGTGGGGGAGCGGTCTCACGGTCGACCCCGAGGTCATCCTCGAGGTCGTCCTTCCGGCGCTCCTCTTCTCCACCGCAGCCTCGCTGCCCGTCATGGACTTCCGGCGGGAGGTCGTCGCCGTATCAGGGCTCGCGATCGGCCTCGTCCTGGCCACCGCCGTCCTCCTCGGCCTCGTCCTCGACGCCCTCGTCCCCGCCCTCACCCTGCCGTGGGCGATCGCGCTCGCGGCCGTCATCAGCCCCACCGACGCCGTCGCGGTCTCGATCGCGCGGGGCTCGGGCGTCGGCCGCCGCGTCATCACGGTCCTCGAGGGCGAGGGCCTGTTCAACGACGCCACCGCGCTCGTGCTCCTCTCCAGCGCGACGACGGCGGGCCTCGCCCACGACGCCGGCGAGCTCAGCCCCGCGAGCCTCCTGCCCGACTTCCTCCTCGCGCTGCTCGTCGCCGTCGTCATCGGCTGGGCCGTCGGGGAGCTCGCCGTCCGCGCCCGCTCCCGCGTCCTGCGCGCCCCGATGGACACGGCCCTGACCTTCACCGTCCCCTTCCTCGCCTCCGTGCCCGCCGAGCACCTCGGCGGATCGGGGCTCGTGGCCGCGGTCGTCGCAGGCCTCGTCATGTCCTACCGGGGGCCGCGGCTCCTCCCGCCCTCCTACCGGCAGGCCGGGGACCGCAACTGGCAGACGATCGAGCTCCTGCTGGAGGGCCTCGTCTTCCTCACCATGGGCGTCCAGGCCCACGGGATCCTCATCGAGGTCGAGCACGAAGGGCTCGGGGCGGGCACGGCCGCGCTCGTCGCCGTGGTCGCCGCCGTCGTCACCATCGCCGTGCGGGCGGTCTTCGTCGCGGGCCTCATCCCCGGGCTCCGCCTCGTCGGCCGCGGACGCCGGCGCCGTCACGCGGTCCACGCCGACTCCGTCGCCCGGATGGAGGAGCGGCTGGCGGCGCTCTCCTCCGACGCCCCGGAGGACGCCGAGGGCGCTGAGGGCGCCGACGGCGGCGAGGCTCCCGAGGAACCCGCCGCCCCGACAGACGGGGAGGAGCCCGCGCCCGCGCACGCCGCCACGGAGCCGGCCGGTGCGACCGGCACGGATCCGCTGGGACGGGACCTGCGCCGCGAGCGGCGCCGCAAGCGCAGGCTGGGCGCCGACCTGGAGTACTTCCGCAACGAGCCGCTGCGGTGGCGCGAGGGCACCGTCATCGTCTGGGCGGGCATGAGGGGCGCCATCACCCTGGCCGCCGCGCAGACCCTCCCGACCGCGACGCCGGAGCGCCCCTTCCTCATGCTGGTCGCCCTCGTCGTCGCCGCGGGCTCGCTCACCCTCCAGGGGCTCACGCTCCCGTGGGTCATCGCCCGCGTGCGCCCCGCCATGGCGTCGTCGGAGACGGACCGCGAGGAGCGCGACCGGCTCGTGCGCCTGCTCGCCTCCGCCGCCAAGTCGACGGCGCTGTCCGACGCCATCGCCGAGCACGCCTCCGACGAGGACGGCCCGCAGCGCGTCACGGGCGTCATGACCGGCTGGTCCACCGTCGGGCGCGTCCTGCACCACCACCACGGGGTCGGGGACCCCGCCGAGGCGGCTGAGGCGACCCTCGCGGAACCGGGATCCTCGGGCCACGACGCCGCCGCCGAGCAGACGGTCGACGAGGAGCTGGAGGCCGATCGCGAGGCCGCGCGCTCCGGGTCCGGGAAGGCGGCCGGAGCCCTCGACGCCGCACACGTGCGCGAGCTCGCGATCGACGCGATCCGGGAGCAGCGCGACGCGATCCTCGACGCCCGCGACGAGGGCGTGTTCTCCTCGGACACGCTCGCCTACGCCCTGGCGCGCCTCGACGCCGAGCAGATCATGCTCGAGACGCACCGCTGAGCGGGGCGGCCGCCGGCACCCGGAACGGCGCCCCTGGCCGGCGTGGCGTCCCGGCGGCTCGACGGGCCACGGACGGGCCGCCAGCACCCGGACCGGCGCCCGCCGCGTGCACCGCCGCCCGTAGACTCCCGGCCGTGAGCACCCTTCCTCTGCGACCCGGGCTCGAGGGCGAGACGCCCTACGGCGCCCCCGAGCTCGACGTCCCCGTCCGCCTCAACGTCAACGAGAACCCCTACGCGCCCTCCGAGGCCGTCGTCGCCTCGATCCGCGACGCCGTCGCCCAGGCCGCCACCGGCCTCAACCGCTACCCGGACCGCGACTTCCCGGCCCTGCGGGCCGCGCTCGCGGACTACCTCGACGTCGAGTCCGGCGTGCGCGTCGCCCCCGAGCAGGTCTGGGCCGCCAACGGCTCCAACGAGGTCATGCTCCACGTGCTCCAGGCCTTCGGCGGCCCCGGGCGCACCTGCCTCACCTTCACGCCCACGTACTCGATGTATTCCGAGTACGCGCGCGACACCCTCACCGAGTACGTCACCGAGCGGCGCGCCGTCGACTTCACCCTCGACCTCGACGTCGTCCGCGAGGCCATCGCCCGCACCCGCCCCGCCGTCATCATCCTCGCCAGCCCCAACAACCCCACGGGCACGGCGCTCCCGCTCGACGACGTCCGCGCCGTCCTCGACGCCGCCCGCGGCACCGGCCCGCTCGCGGCCGACGGCGCCCGCACCGACGCCGTCGTCGTGATAGACGAGGCCTACGGGGAGTTCCGCCGCCCCGGCGTCCCCAGCGCCCTCGAGCTCCTCTCCGACAACCCCCACCTGGCCGTCTCGCGCACGATGAGCAAGGCCTTCGGCATGGCCGGCCTGCGGCTGGGCTACCTGGCGGCGTCGCGCGAGCTCGTCGACTGCCTGCGCGTCGTCCGCCTGCCCTACCACCTCTCCGCCGTCACCCAGGCCGCGGCCCTGGCGGCTCTCTCGCATCGCGAGGAGCTCATGAGCCAGGTCGCCTCCCTGCGCGGCGAGCGCGACGACCTCGTCACCTGGCTGCGCGAGCAGGGCTGGAACGCCCACGAGTCCGACTCCAACTTCGTCCTCTTCGGACCCTTCGAGGACCGCGACGCCGTCTTCAAGGCACTCCTCGAGCGCGGCGTCCTCATCCGCGTCGTGGGCCCGGACGGGTACCTTCGGGTCTGCATCGGCACGCCCGAGGAGATGGGGGCCTTCCGCACCGCCCTCACGGCCGTCGCCGGCGCCCCCAGCAGCGAGGAGAGGAACGCATGAGCCGCACCGCCCGCATCGAGCGGACCACGAGCGAGTCCAGCGTCGTCGTCGAGATCGACCTCGACGGCACCGGCAGGACGGACATCGAGACGACCGTCCCCTTCTACAACCACATGCTCACGGCCCTGGGCAAGCACTCGCTCATCGACCTCACCGTGCGTGCCAGCGGTGACACGGACATCGACGTCCACCACACCGTGGAGGACACCGCCATCTGCATCGGCGAGGCCCTCAAGGAGGCCCTGGGGGACAAGCGCGGCATCCGCCGCTTCGGCGACGCCACCGTCCCGCTCGACGAGGCCCTCGCGCAGGCGGTCGTCGACGTCTCCGGCCGCCCGTACCTGGTCCACGACGGCGAGTCCGAGGCCTTCGTCCACCACCTCATCGGCGGGCACTTCACCGGCTCGATGGTGCGCCACGTCCTCGAGGCCATCGCCTACCACGCCGGCATCTGCCTCCACGTCCGCGTCATCTCCGGCCGGGACCCGCACCACGTTGCCGAGGCCGAGTTCAAGGCCCTCGCCCGCGCCCTGCGCGCCGCCGTCGAGCCCGACCCGCGCGTCGACGGCATCCCGTCCACGAAGGGATCCCTGTGATGCACGACGGGAACGGAGCGGGACCCACGGGCGCCGACGGCGCGGAGGAGCCCGAGGAGAACCAGGGCGGCCACGACATCGACGCCGAGTTCGCCGCCATGATGGAGGGCCTCGAGCTCCCCGCTGAGATGCAGGCCGACCTCGCCGCGCTCGACGAGGCGCAGCCCTCCGACGGCGCCGACCGCGACCGCGCGGACGAGGGCGCCGAGGACACGGACGCCGCGGACGACCCCGAGCCCAAGGAGACCGGCGGCGCCGTCCACACGGTCTCCGCCGACGACGTCCCGCACAACACCTACCGCGCGCCGGGGGAGGAGCGCGGCTCCGGCCTGAGCGCCGAGCAGGAGGCCGAGATCGCGGCCCTCGCGGCCGCCCTCGACGCCGCGCCCACCGCGAGCGAGGACGCCGACGGCGAGTCCGGCACGGCGACCGACCCGACGGCCGGCGCCAAGGCCGTCAAGGTCGCCGTCGTCCTCACCCCGCTCGCCTCCGCCGACGCCCTGGCGGCCCTGTGCGCGATGAGCGAGCTCGAGTGCGTCGTCGTCCCCGCCCGTTCGGGCGCCTTCGCCGTCAAGGAGTTCGTCTCCGCCCACGCCGAGTGGGACGTCACCGAGCTCCTCGGCGGCGAGGACTCCGAGCCGGCCGAGGCCGCCGAGCTCGCGAGCTCCCTGTCCCGCCTCTCACGGGCCGGCGTCGTGCTCCTCACCGCGGACCTCGCCACCGACGTCGGCATCGAGTCCGGCCTGTCCGGCACGATCACGGCCCGCCGCTACCAGAACACCGAGGCGGGGGAGGAGGCCTCCGCCGGCCTCATCCTCGCCGCGGTCGACCAGGTCGTCGAGGACGTCCTCCTCGGCGTCACCCGTGCCGAGGAGGCCCCCGGCGCCATCCGCACGCAGGACGTCAAGCCCGGTCGCGCCATGCGCCTGTTCGGGCGCGGCCTGCGCCGCCCCAAGGGCGGTTCCGAGGACTGACGCCCGAGCGCCGCCCTGTCCTCCGCCGCCGAACGCGTCCCTTCCGACTCCAGGTCCGTGGTGCGGGCGCCGCGCTCGACGCGAAAGGCACGCGCTCGGCGCGCACGTGCGCCGCAGGGGCGCGCCCGGGTCGCGGACCGTCACGGTTCCGTGTCGCACCCCGGCGGTAGGCTGCCCGCATGAGTCAGCCACGCGTCGTCGTCCTGGGCTACGGATCCGGCAACGTCCGCTCGGCGGTGCGCGCCCTCGAGCGCGTCGGCGCCGAGGTCGAGCTCACGGCAGACGCCGCCGCCGTCGAGGCCGCCGACGGCCTCGTCGTCCCCGGCGTCGGCGCCTTCGGAGCCGTCATGGACCAGCTCCGCGCCGTCGACGCCCCCCGCCTCATCGAGCGCCGCCTCGCCGGTGGCCGACCGGTCCTCGGCATCTGCGTCGGCATGCAGGTCATGTTCGAGGACTCCACCGAGTACGCCGAGGACTCGGGCGCCGAGGCGGCCGAGGGCTCCCGCGTCCCGGGCCTCGGCGAGTGGGCCGGCACCGTCTCCCGCCTCGAGGCCGACGTCGTCCCGCACATGGGCTGGTCCGAGGTCCGTCCGCCGGCCGGCTCCGCCCTGTTCGACGGCGTCGAGTCCGAGCGCTTCTACTTCGTCCACTCCTACGCCGCCAAGACGGACCCGGCCGCGGGCCTGGCCCAGTCCGCCACCCGCCTGCCCCAGGCCACGTGGGCCACGCACGGCGAGGACTTCGTCGCCGCCGTCGAGAACGGCCCGCTCTCGGCCACGCAGTTCCACCCGGAGAAGTCCGGCGACGCCGGCGCGCAGCTCCTTCGCAACTGGCTCGCCACCCTCTGAGCCAGCGCCGTCCCCCCCCAGCCCATCGCGCCCGGCGCCCGCCGGGAACCGACCGAAGGACACCCCATGCTCACGCTTTTGCCCGCCGTCGACGTCGCCGACGGCAAGGCCGTCCGCCTCCTCCAGGGCGAGGCCGGCTCCGAGACGGACTACGGCAGCCCCGTCGACGCCGCCCGCGACTGGGTGGAGGCGGGCGCCGAGTGGATCCACCTCGTCGACCTCGACGCCGCCTTCGGCCGCGGCTCCAACGCCGCCCTGCTGTCACGGATCGTCGGCGAGGTCGGCATCAAGGTCGAGCTCTCCGGCGGCATCCGCGACGACGCCTCCCTCGAGCGGGCCCTCGCCGCCGGCGCGGCGCGCGTCAACATCGGCACCGCCGCCCTGGAGGACCCCGACTGGACCGAGCGCGTCATCCGCGAGCACGGGGACAGGGTCGCCGTCGGCCTCGACGTGCGCGGCACGACGCTCGCCGCCCGCGGCTGGACCAAGGAGGGCGGCGACCTCTGGGAGACCCTCGACCGCCTCAACGCGGCCGGCTGCTCCCGTTACGTCGTCACCGACGTCACCAAGGACGGCACCCTCGCCGGCCCCAACACCGAGCTGCTCCGCCAGGTCGCCTCACGCACCGACGCCCCGGTCGTCGCCTCCGGCGGCATCGCCCACCTCGCGGACATCGCGGCTCTCGCCGCGCTCGTGGACGAGGGCGTCGACTCCGCGATCGTCGGCAAGGCGCTCTACAACGGCAACTTCACGCTCCAGGACGCGCTGCGCGTCGCCCGCGGTGAGGAGCACCTGGCCGCCGACGGGCTGGCGCGCTGATGGTCGGGCAGGACGCACCCGTCCCCGGCGGGCTCGGGGCTGTGGCGGCCGACGCCGGCGCTGCGAACGCCGACGCCGACCCGCAGGTCCAGGCGGTCCTCGCCGCGCGCGCCAAGATGGCGCGGCTCCTCGCCGCCCCGACGCCCTTCGCCTCCGACGACGGCTCCGCCGACCCCGCCGTCACCGCCGCCCTCGAGGCCACCGGCCTCCCGCGCCACGAGTACCTCGACAGTCTGTGGTCGGCGCTCGCCTTCTCCCGCGTCATCGTGCCGGTGGCCGCCCACGCCGTCCACGGCGCCGGCGCCCCGGGCCAGGGTCCCGCCGTCGCCGAGCACGAGGTCGGCGGCGCCACCGTCCCCGCGCACGAGGTGCACACGGCCGACGCCGCCCAGGACGCCGCCACCCTCGCCGTCGACCTGCCCGACGGGCACGTCGCCCTGCCCGTCTTCACCTCCGCTGCCGCCATGAGCGCGTGGCGCGGCGACGTCCGCCCGGTCCCCGTCGAGCCCGCGCGCGCCGCCCGGGTCGCCGTCGAGCACACCGACCAGCTCTGGGTCCTCGACCCCGGCACCCGCGACCTGCGCCTGCCGCGCCCCGCCGTCGTCGCCCTCGCCGGGGGAGAGGACTGGGTTCCCTCATGGCGCAGCGAGGCCATCCAGGACGAGGTCACCGCCCAGCTCCTCGCCGTCGACCGCGTCACCGGCGTCGCCTTCGAGCCGGGGGAGAGCGCCGAGCTGCGCGTCTTCATCCGCATCGACGCCTCGGGCGGCATGCCCGCCGTCGCCGCGAGCCTCGAGACCTGCCAGCACGTCATGGTCAATCCGGCCTGGGGCGACCTCATCGACACCGTCGAGCTCTGCCCCGTCCCCGCCTGACCGGTGCGGGCGGTCGCGCTTCACGCCGCTCCCGACGACGTCGGCGTGGTCAGCCTCACGGGCCACGGCACCGTACGGGCCTGGGAGGATCCTGGACGACCTGGTAGCCTTCACAGCGACCGGCCGGAGTCCGTCTCCGGCACGCAAGCGGAGCAATCCCACCTGGGTTCCCCACGGGAACCGGGTCAGACGAGGAGAGATCCTCGTGGTCCCCGCGCCTCGGCGCTGCGGGACCGCGTCCCCATCGGACGCGTGACAGGGCCTTCGCGCGCGGTAAGCGGCGAGGGCCTTTCTCGTTGCTCGGTCATCGTCACCAGGAGTGAGGAACAGCCATCAGCGAGCCCCGTATCAACGAACGGATCCGCGTCCCCGAGGTGCGCCTCGTCGGCCCCAGCGGTGAGCAGGTCGGCGTCGTCCGCGTCGAGGACGCCCTGCGCCTGGCCGAGGAGGCCAACCTCGACCTCGTCGAGGTCGCGCCCGACGCACGCCCCCCGGTGTGCAAGCTCATGGACTACGGCAAGTTCAAGTACGAGTCGGCCATGAAGGCGCGCGACGCCCGGCGCAACCAGGCGAACACGCAGCTCAAGGAGATCCAGTTCCGGCCCAAGATCGACGAGCACGACTACGCGACCAAGATGGGTCACGTGAAGCGCTTCCTCGAGGGCGGGGACAAGGTCAAGTGCATCTGCCGCTTCCGCGGCCGTGAGCAGTCCCGACCGGAGCTCGGCGTCCGCCTGCTCCAGAAGGTCTCCGAGGAGGTCGCCGACCTCGCGACCATCGAGTCGCACCCCCGTCAGGACGGCCGCCAGATGGTCATGGTGCTCGCCCCCACGCGCAAGAAGGCGGAGGTCAAGTCCGACCAGCGCCGTCGTCGCGAGGAGGCCCGCGCCAACCGCCGCGCCGAGAAGCACGCCGCCAAGAACGCCAAGGCCGCCGCGCAGGCGGACCAGGCCCCGGCCCCCGAGCAGGCCTGACACAGACCACAGACCCACCCCAGCGGCAGACCGCCTGGGGTACGCAGCCGGCGGGCCACCGCCCACCGGCCGAGAAGAGGAAACACAATGCCGAAGAACAAGACGCACTCCGGTGCCAAGAAGCGCTTCCGGGTCACCGGCAGCGGCAAGATCATGCGCGAGCAGGCCAACAAGCGCCACCTCCTCGAGGTCAAGTCCTCGCGTCGCAAGCGTCGCCTGTCCCAGGACCAGGTCCTGGACCCGTCGAACGTCCGCGAGGTCAAGAAGCTGCTCGGCCGCTGACCGGCCCCACCACTGAAGGAGTCATCACATGGCACGTGTGAAGCGGGCTGTCAACGCCCAGAAGAAGCGTCGTACCGTTCTCGAGAAGGCCTCGGGCTACCGCGGCCAGCGCTCGCGTCTCTACCGCAAGGCCAAGGAGCAGGTCACCCACTCCGGCGTCTACGCGTTCCGCGACCGCCGCGCGAAGAAGGGCGACTTCCGTCGCCTGTGGATCCAGCGCATCAACGCCGCGGCGCGCGCTGAGGGCCTCACCTACAACCGGTTCATCCAGGGCCTCGGCCTCGCCGGTGTCGAGATCGACCGCAAGATGCTGGCCGAGCTGGCCGTCAACGAGCCGGCCGCCTTCAAGGCCCTCGTTGAGACCGCCAAGGCCGCCCTCCCCGAGGACGTCAACGCCCCCAAGGCCTGAGCCTCCGGTCCTCACCGGCCCCGCGCGAGCGGAGGCCGGCTGACCACCACCGACGGCGCCGCCTCCCACCCGGGAGGCGGCGCCGTCGTCGTGGCGGTGTCCGTCAGGACCGGCTCAGGCGCCCGGCTCGAGCGCGGCCACGACCTCGTCGGCCAGTGCCGAGAGCTCGCGGAGGAAGACGGTGATCTCGTCGAGCGTGGCCGACATCGGCAGCGCCTTAGTCCTCACGCCGTACTCGACGAACTGACCGTCGATGCGGTAGCCCTGGCCCGCGTGGCGCGGCAGGGTGCTCGATGCCCACAGGCGGTGGAGCTCCTCCATCTCGGACGGCGGACGCTTGTCGCCGGGCTTCGGCTTGCTCCCCGACCAGGCCATGGAAGAGGCCTCGAGCACCGGCCAGGCGCGCACGAGCGGCTCCCAGTCGAAGGGCTGCCGTGGATCGTCCGCTGTCAGGTCCTGCCGGATGGAGATGAGGGCCCGGAGCCCCTTGCCCCCGGTGATCTCGCCCTGCTCTGAGACCTGAGGCCGCATCGACCTACCCTTGGCGTCCTCCACCTCGACGTGGAGGAAGCTGCCCGGCCAGCTCGGCAGCGCCGTCGTGAGGCAGATGAGGGGCTTCGCGCTGGCGCTCGAGTCTCCGAGGTAGAAGTCGTGCCCGGGCTGCTGAAGGAGGTAGTCCGTCTTGACCTGGAGGTCGTGGAGCCCGTTCCGCGAGGGGACCACGAGCGAGTTCCACCGCGTGGAGCCGCTCAGCTGCTGCACCGCGGCGAGGTGTTCCGTCCAGGCGCGGGCCGTCATCCTGGCCCAGGCGTTGGTGCTTCTGGTGAAGGGGCCGATGATGGTGGGCCAGGTCATCTGCTCCCATCCCTTGGGAAGGTCCTTGTCGAGGTGCACGTGGGGCAGAGTCAGAACGATCTTGGCCGGCGCGCCGTGAGTGTCCGTGTACCGGAGCAGCTGCCGAGGTCCGAGACCCGAGAGCACCTTGCACTCGATGGCGAGCAGTGGGGCGCCGTCGTCGGCCGCCACGACCTTGAGGTCGATCCGGTCAAGACCGCCGCCCTCGCGGTTCGCGCTCACCTCCCGCACCACGCGGATCCCGGTCGCGCAGGCCTCCCTCGTGAGGAGACCGAGCTCGACCAAGGGGGAGGGATCCGCGGTGATCATCGTCGCGAGCACATCCGACCACCGATTCTCGTTCGAGTAGGGGATGAGAAGCGAGATGTCGACGCCGCTGTCTGTCATGTCCGCAGCGTACGCTCCGACCATAGGCGTCTCGGGGCCGAACGCGTTGCGACTCGGCCGCACCGCGTCGTGGTGGAACCGCAGCGGACGATCCTCGCCGACGCATCCTCCCGGCGGCCCTGCTCGGCCCCGCCCACCCCTGCCGTAGGCTGCCCCGCGTGAGCAAGCGCAAGGACCACTGGCACCCCGGCACCCCGATCGAGACCGAGGACGGAGCCCCCGTCGTCGGCACCTCCATGGGCTTCCTCGACAACCCGGGGGCCCAGCGCGTCAGCCGCGTCGCCGCCCTCGCCTCCCGCCGCGCCCGCACCAAGCACGGCCGCTTCCTCGTCGAGGGTCCCCAGGGCGTGCGCGAGGCCGTCGTCCACCAGCCCGCCCGTGTCCAGGACCTCTACCTCACCCAGGCCGCCCTCGAGCGCCACTCCGACGTGCTCGCCGCCGCCCAGGACGCTGGCGTCTACGTCCACCTCGTCACCGAGCAGGTGATGTCCGCGATGAGCACCGACGCCCAGGGCGTCCTCGCCGTCGTCGCCACCGCCGCGGGCGCCGACGCTGCCACGGGTGTCGAGGCCCTCACCGCGGTCCTCGAGCGGGGCGCCCGCCTCGTCGCCGTCCTCACCGAGACCCAGGACCCCGGCAACGCCGGCACCATCATCCGCGCCGCCGACGCCGCGGGCGCCGACGCCGTCGTCCTCGCCCGCGGCTCCGTCGACCCCACGAACCCCAAGGTCGTGCGCTCCACCGCTGGCAGCCTCTTCCACCTGCCCGTCGTCTCCGACCTCACCCTCGACGAGGCCGTCACCGCTCTCAAGGCCGCGGGGCTGTCCGTCCTGGCCGCCGACGGCGCGGGGGAGACCGGCCTGTACTCGCCGGCCGCCGACGAGCTCCTCGCCGCGCCGAGCGCCTGGCTGCTCGGCAACGAGGCCCGCGGCTTCGCCCCGGCCACCCTCGCCGCCGCCGACGCCGTCGTCTCCATCCCCGTCTACGGCGAGGCCGAGTCCCTCAACGTCGCCACCGCCGCCGCGATCTGCCTCTACGCCTCCGCCCGCGCCCATCACGCGGGGGAGTGACCCGAGAGACTGGCCCGTCCCGCAGCGCCTAGCGGGTCCGGGAGGTCGGGCGCCCGGACCCGAGGCGACCCGCCTACGGACGTGTGTCGGGCAGATCACGCGACGGTGCTAGCCTGCGGGAGCCGTCCGAGGCCGGACGGCGGTGAGCGGGCCCCGTGGCACCGCCGCCGCAATCAGGGGCTGACCGCCCGGGAAGAGGGACATCGTGCCGATGGGGATGCACTGTCGCTGCTGTCGCTGAGACGCAGCCACTGCTCCCCCGTCCCTCTGAGGCCCAGCCTCCCGAACCCGCACGAGGTTCTCATTGCCCGCACACCACACCGCCAGAACCGCCCCGCCGGCAGCCGTGCCGCGCCGTGGAGGACAGCGCGCAGCCCGCGTCCGCGAGGCGGTCACCGGCTACGCCTTCCTGGCCCCGAGCGTCCTCGGTGTCCTGCTCTTCATGGTCGTGCCCGTCGGCGTCATCGTCTGGCTGGCCTTCCACAAGTGGGACCTCATCTCCTCCCCGGAGTTCGTCGGCCTCAGTCAGATCACCGACACACTCGGTGACCCCGAGTTCAGGTCCTCCATCGGCATCACGCTCGGGCTCGTCGTCCTCGTCGTGCCGGTGCAGATCGTCCTCGGCCTGGCACTGGCCAACATGCTGACGAAGGGCGTGCGCGGCACCAACGTGCTGCGAGCGCTCATCGTCATCCCGTGGATCTCCTCGCCGCTCGCCCTCGGGGTCGTGTGGTCCTGGCTCCTGGCGCCCACGGGAGGCGTGCTCTCGACGATCGCCGGGCACCGGCTCGAGATCCTGGTGTCGGACACCTGGGCGCTTCCGGCCGTCGCCTTCGTCGTCATCTGGAACCAGGTGGGCTACACCTCCCTCTTCTTCATCGCGGGACTCCTGTCCATCCCGTCCGAGCTCATCGAGGCGGCCTGGGTCGACGGCGCCAGCCCCTCCCAGATCTTCTGGCGCATCAAGGTGCCGCTGCTGCGCCCGACCTTCTTCTTCGTCTCCGTCACCTCGGTCATCGCGGCGTTCAACGTCTTCGACCAGGTCTACGCCCTCACCGGCGGCGGGCCCGACGGGAAGACCTCCGTGCTGGCTTACCAGATCTACTCGACGGCCTTCGTCGACTGGAACATCGGCAAGGCCTCCGTCATGGCCCTGGTCATGTTCCTCATCCTGCTGGCCATCACGCTCGCCCAGAACCTCTACTTCCGCAGGAGGACGACCTATGAGCTCGTCTGAGACCGTCCTGCCGAACCCCGTCTCCGCCCGCCGTCCGCGCGCCCGCGCCGTCGACCGGCGCGGTCCGCTGGCCACGGTCGGGATCTACCTGGGCCTGGGCCTGGCCGCCGCGATCATGGTGCTGCCCTTCGCGTTCTCCTTCGTGACGGCCTTCAAGTCCCCCCAGGACTTCGCCTCCCACTCCCCGCTGTCCCTGCCGACGACGTGGACCCTGGAGTCCTTCGAGGAGGTGCTGAACGGGCGGATCGCCATGATCGCCTCCATCGGCACGACCCTAGCGATGGTCGTGGTCATGGTCCTCGTCCAGGTCTCCTCATCGGTCCTGGCGGCCTACGCCTTCGCGCGTCTGCGGTTCCCGGGCCGCGACGCGATCTTCTGGTTGTTCCTCTCGACGATGATGATCCCGTCGACCGTCCTCGTTATCCCGCTCTACCTCATGATGTCGAAGGCCGGTCTCGCGAACACCTTCTGGGGCCTCGTCATTCCCTTCATGCTGGCCTCGCCGTACGCCGTCTTCCTCCTGCGGGAGAACTTCAAGGCGATCCCGCAGGAGCTCATCGACGCCGCCCGCGTCGACGGCGCCGGCAGCCTGCGCACCCTCCTGCAGATCGTCCTGCCGATCTCCCGACCGATCCTCGCGACGCTCACGCTCATCACCGTGGTGAGCCAGTGGAACTCCTTCATGTGGCCCCGGATCATCGCCAACCAGGACCCGAAGGTCATCACCGTGGCGACCGCCGCCATGCAGTCCCAGTACACGTCCAACTGGACCTACGTCATGGCCGCCACGACCCTCGCCCTGGTCCCCCTCATCATCCTGTTCGTCCTGTTCCAGAAGCAGATCGTCGCCTCGATCGTGCTCACCGGACTCAAGTAGGCCGCCCCGCCGGGCGCGCCGAGCCCCACCAAGGAAAGAGAGAACCCATGTCCCTCAGCGCATCCTCAGTCTCCCGCCGTTCCCTCCTGCGCGCGGGCGGCATGACCGTCTCCGCCGGCGCCATCGCCTCCGTCCTCGCCGCGTGCACCTCCACGCGCACCGACGACTCCTCCTCGTCGTCGTCCTCCGGCGGCTCCCTCACCTTCCGCCTGTGGGACGAGGGCGCGGCCTCCGCCTACGAGGAGGCGCTCACGTCCTTCACCGAGGACACCGGCATCGAGGTCAAGATCGAGCAGGTCGCCTGGTCCGACTACTTCACGACCCTGCGCAACGACATCGCCGCCGGCAGCGCCCCCGACGTCTTCTGGGTGAACGCCTCCAACTACGTCGACTACGCCGCCGCGGGCAAGCTCCTCGACATCGAGAAGACCTTCCCCGAGTCGGAGCGCACGGGCTGGCTCGAGGCCGCCATGGACCAGTACACGGTGGACGGCAACCTCTGGGGCGTTCCCGCGATGACGGACCCGAACATCGCGGTCTACTACAACAAGGAGCTCCTCGACGCCGCCGGCGTGTCCGTCGAGGACCTCGCCGACCTCGCCTGGGATCCCACTGCTGAGTCGGACACCCTCCGAGAGATCGCCACGAAGCTCACCCTGGACAAGGCCGGGAAGACGCCTGCCGACGACGGTTTCGACTCCGGTAATATCGTCCAGTTCGGCTACAACGCCGCTTCCGACCTCCAGGCGATCTACCTTCCGTGGCTCGGTGCCAACGGAGCCACCTACCAGGACGACGACGGTCAGATGTCCTTCGCCTCCGACGCGGGCATCGAGACCTTCCAGTACATCGTCGACCTCATCAACGAGGACCACGTCTCCCCGTCCGCAGCGGACACGAACACCAACGGCGACTTCAGCCGGGACCAGTTCATCCAGGGGAAGATGGGCCTCTTCCAGTCGGGTGCCTACAACCTCGCCAACATCAAGGACGGCGCCGACTTCGAGTGGGGCATCGTCGAGCTCCCGCAGGGCCCGAAGGGTCGCGGAGGCGTGGTCTCCGCCGTCGCCGCCGTCGGCTCCGCCGCCTCCACGAGCACTGACGCCCAGAAGAAGCTCCTCGCCTGGATCGGCTCCGCCGACGGGTCGAAGGTCCTCGGGGAGAAGGGCGTGGGTCTGCCGGGCAACACCGACGCCCAGGACTCCTGGAAGACGTACTGGACGGACCAGGACGTCGACGTCACGCCGATGATGACGATCGACCCGGACACGTCCCTGCCCGGTCCCTGGGGCGCCAAGATCCAGGCGGCCATGGACGCGACGAACAAGGTGCTGCCCTCGGTCTTCCTCGGCAAGAAGGACGTCGCCGAGGGCCTCAAGGAGGCCCAGGACGCCGGCAACGCCGCCATCGACGGCTGACCTCGGCTCCGTCCCGGACCCGCCCAGGACCACGACCAGCCGGGGCGGGGCGCGCACCCGCGCCCCGCCCCCGGCGCACCCACCGCTCGAGAGGAGCACCATGCCCGCCCTCGTCCCCGCGCAGGCCCTCGACCCGGCTGAGGACCCCGCTCCTGGTCTCCCGAGCGTCCTCGCCGTCTACGCGCATCCCGACGACGCCGACGTGGGCGCCGGCGGAACGCTCGCGCGCCTGGCCCGGACCGGTCACGACGTGGCGCTCGTGCTGGTCACCTCGGGGGACGTAGGCGGGTTCGAGAACGCGGGGCAGGACCGCATGAGCGAGCGACGTCGGGGCGAGCAGCGCGAGGCCGCAGCCGCGCTGGGCATCACCGACGTCACCTTCCTCACCGGGTATCGGGACGGGCACGTGCGCGAGGGCATGGGCACGGAGCAGGCGGGGCTCGTGCGCGACGTCGTCGCCGCGGTCCGCCTCCACCGCGCCGACCTCATCCTCACCACCTCGCCCGAGTACAACTTCGGCTCCACGGCCGCCAACCACCCCGATCACCGCGCCGTCGGCCGCGCGGTGGTCGAGGCCGCCTACCCGGCCGCCGGCAACCCCTTCGACTACTGCGAGCTCGGGGCCCAGGGGCTCGAGGCCCACGACCCCCTCGAGGTCTGGTTCCAGGGGCACAGGGAGGTCAACCACGTCGTCGCCCTCGCCCCGGAGGACCTCGACGCCAAGGTCTCGGCGGTGCGCTCGCACCCGAGCCAGTTCCAGGACCTCGACGGCATCGAGACCTTCGTACGCTCCCGCGCTGCGGAGGAGGTGGCGGGCACCGGGGACGCGGAGGCGGGGGAGCGCTTCTACCGCTGGGTCATCCGCGGCCTCGACGGTTCACTCGGCTGAGTCCTGGGACGGTGCGCTCGCGCACCGGGACCGCGGATTGTACGCGGCTCAGGCCCGGCCCCGGCTCTCAGCCGGGAAGGTCGGTGAAGGACAGGTCGAAGCCGCTCGGCCCCGTCGGCAGGCCCGCTGCGAGGGCCCACCCGGCGGCCTCCGCGAGGCTCGGGGCACCGAGCGAGCCGCCTGGGCGCCCAACCGCCAGGCCGCCGGTCACCGAGGCGAGGCTGAGCGACGCCCGCAGACCCAGTCCGGCTGCGAGGCCCGCGACGAGCCCCGCCGTGAAGTCGTCGCCCGCTCCGGTCGTGTCGATCGCATCCACGGGAGCCGCCGGCAGCACGACCTCCTCGTCGCCGGAGCAGGCGACGACGCCGTCGGCGCCGCAGGTGACGACGGCGAGCGGGACCCGTCGTGCGAGTGCCCGCGCCGCGTCCCGCGGTGAGTCGGTCCGCGTGTACCGCTGCGCCTCCGCGTCGCTGGGAGTGAAGACGTCGATGAGCTCCAGCGGCTCCAGGTCCGCCGCGCTCCACCGGCCGCTCGCGTCCCAGCCGACGTCGCCGACGACGGCGGTCGGGGCCGCGCCCGAGCGCCATCCGCGCACGGGTTCCTCGTTGCGGGCCACGTGCCGCAGGTCGGTGACGAGGACGGACGGTGAGATCTCCCAGCCCGCGAGGCGGACGGCGGTGTCCGAGCCGGCCGTCGTCATGGCGCGGTCGCCGTCGTAGGCGAGGGAGACGGTCACGTTCTGCGCGGGTGCGCTCACGCACCCGGACAGGTCGAGTCCTGCATCAGCGAGCGCTGCGCGGACGAGTCCGCCGGTCTCGTCCTGGCCGAGCTCGGTTCTCAGCGCCACGGGCAGTCCCAGACGGGCGAGCGAGACGGCCTGGTTCGCCCACCCGCCGGGCGTCATCGTGCACGACGCCCCCCACTGCTCCTCGCCGAGGCGCGGGGCGTGCTCGAGGCCTGTCATGATGACGTCGAGGAAGACGGGGCCGGCCACCGCGATCGGGTGGTCGTGGGACGGCCGGACGGGCACGAGCGAGCGGGTGGGCACAGGACCTCCGTGGGCGGGGTTGGGAAGAGCGAACGGAACATCGCCCCGACTCTAGGGCCCCGTGCGATAGCCTGCCCGCGGCGCGCAACTGGTGCGTCGCACGGAGGTTACCGTTCATGAAGCTGCTCATCGTCGGAGGCGGAGGCTTCCGCGTCCCCCAGGTCGTCGAGGTCCTCGCGGCCGCCCGCGCCGGCTCCGGGCTGTACCCGGGCCTCGAGGTGGACGAGGTCTGCCTGTACGACACCTCGGCCGCGCGCCTGGACGTCATGCGCGCCGTCCTGCGGGACCTAAACTACCCGCAGGCTCCGATCATCACCTCGACCACCGACGTGCGCGAGGCCGTGGCCGGCTCGGACTTCATCTTCTCCGCGCTGCGCGAGGGCGGTACCCACGGGCGCGTCATCGACGAGCTCGTGGCCCTCAGAGAGGGCGTCCTCGGCCAGGAGACGGTGGGAGTCGGCGGATACGCCTACGCCTTCCGCACGGTCCCGGCCGCGATGGAGCTGGCCCGGGCGGTGCGGGACCTGGCGCCGGAGGCCTGGGTCATCAACTTCACCAACCCGGCGGGCATCATCACGCAGGCGATGCGCTCCGTGCTCGGCGACCGCGTCGTGGGCATCTGCGACACCCCGATCGGCCTGGTGCGCCGTGCGACGGCGGCCGTCGGCGGGGACGCGGCGCGCGTCTCGCAGGTGGCGCAGGGCTCGGACGTGGACTTCGACTACGTGGGTCTCAACCACCTGGGTTGGCTGCGGAGCCTGACCGTGGCCGGCGAGGACCGCCTCCCGGCTCTGCTCGCGGACGACGAGGCGCTGGACCACATGGAGGAGGCCCGCACGATCGGCGCCGACTGGCTGCGCACGATCGGGATGCTGCCCAACGAGTACCTCTTCTACTACTACCTGAACAGAGAGTCGGTGGCCCGCATCCGCGAGGAGGCGGAGACCCGCGGTCAGTTCCTCGAGCGCCAGCAGGGCGCCTTCTACGACGCCGTCGCGGCCGAGCCGGGTCGTGCGGGCGAGCTGTGGACCCGCACGCACGACGAGCGCGAGGCGACCTACATGGCGGAGTCGCGCGAGGAGTCGGAGCGCGCCGGCCGCCGTGCGGAGGACATCGCGGGCGGCGGCTACCAGCAGGTGGCGCTCGACCTCATGACGGCGCTGCGCACGGGCGCGCCGGCCCGCATGGTGCTCGACGTCGGCAACGCCGACGCCCACGCCGGGGACGGCCAGGGGCTCGTGGTGCCGCAGCTGCGCGAGGACGCGGTCATCGAGGTGCCCTGCGTCGTGGACGCGGACGGCGTGCACCCGCAGCGCGTGGGCGCCCTGGGCGGCCCGGAGCTGGGCCTGGTCGCGAGCGTCAAGGGCTGCGAGGAGCTCGTCATCGAGGCGGCTCTGTCCGGCGACGAGCGCCTCGCGTGGCGAGCACTGGCCTCGCACCCGCTGGTCGACTCGGTCAACGTGGCGCGTCGCGTGCTGGACGGCTACCTGGAGAGGAACCCCGGCGTGGCGCGCACCTTCGGGCACCGCGTCAGGCACTGAGACGCGTGGGCGGCGGTGGTCGCCGTCGGTGCTATCGTCACGAGCACGCCCGTCCCGGCCCTCGGGACGCAGGCGTCCGTTTCCGGACAGGAGGGAGCGTCATGAGCGCGCTGACCCGTCGCTGTCGTGGCTGTCGACTCCACCACTGAGCGCCCCCGAGCAACCAGGGGCCGCCGTCGGAGGCCCTCCTCGGGCTCCGCACCAGCCACCACCCGTCCGCGAGGCCACGGCCTCCTGAACCCAGCGAGGTTCACCGTGACAGACACCCCCCCAGCCACCACCGGCACGGCCGGAGGGGACGAGCCGCTCGTCCGCATCAGCCACGTCTCCAAGTGGTACGGCGACTTCCAGGCCCTCGACGACGTCTCCCTCGACGTCCGCCGCGGCGAGGTCGTCGCCGTCATCGGCGCATCCGGCTCCGGCAAGTCGACCCTGTGCCGCACCGTCAACCGCCTCGAGACCTTCCAACAGGGGACCATCACCATCGACGGCGTCCCCCTGCCCGAGGAGGGCAAGGAGCTGGCCCGCCTGCGCGCCGACGTCGGCATGGTCTTCCAGTCCTTCAACCTCTTCCCGCACCGGACCGTCCTCGACAACGTCACGATGGCGCCGGTCCACGTCCGCAAGGTCCCGAAGGCGCAGGCCGAGGCCCGCGCCCACGAGCTCCTCGAGCGTGTCGGGCTGGCCGACCAGGCCGGCAAGCGCCCGCCGCAGCTCTCCGGCGGTCAGCAGCAGCGCGTCGCCATCGCCCGGGCCCTCGCCATGGACCCCAAGGTCATGCTCTTCGACGAGCCGACCAGCGCCCTCGACCCGGAGATGATCACGGAGGTCCTCGACGTCATCAAGGACCTCGCGACCAGCGGCATGACGATGCTCGTCGTCACCCACGAGATGGGCTTCGCCCGGCAGGTCGCCGACCGCGTCGTCTTCATGGACCACGGGCAGGTCGTCGAGGACGCCGAGCCCGAGGCCTTCTTCGCACGCCCCTCCTCCGAGCGCGCCCGCGACTTCCTCTCCAAGATCCTCAACCACTGACACCGTCCCACCGCCGCGCCCGGCGGCGCCGCCCGTCCTCACGGGCGACGGCCCGGGCGCACCCCACGAAAGGTTCACTCCCATGACCACGTTCTCGCGTCGCACCCTCCTCTCCGTCACCGGCGCCGCCGGCGTCGCCGCGGTCCTCGCCGCCTGCTCCGACACGGGCGCCGACGGCAAGTCCGTCTCAGAGTCCTCCGCCTCCTCGAGCGCCTCGGGCGGCGCGGAGTCCTACGACACGATCATCAACTCCGGCCCGGTCGCCTCCGACGACGAGGTCTCGGCCTCCACGTGGGCCAGCGCCGTCAAGAAGGCCGGCACCTTCAAGATCGGCGGCACGAAGACGAACCAGGTCTTCAGCCTCGAGGACCCGACGACCGGCAAGGTCACCGGCTTCGACGCCGCCATCTCCCAGCTCCTCGCCCGCTACATCCTCGGCGGCGACGACGCCTCCTCCCTCGTCGAGATCACGCAGGCCACCTCCGACACCCGCGAGACCCTCCTCGAGAACGGCTCCGTCGAGGCGGTCTTCGCGACCTACACCATCACGCCGGAGCGCGCGGAGAAGATCACCTTCGCGGGCCCCTACTACGAGTCCGGCCAGACCGTCCTCGTCAAGGCCGACAACGACAAGATCACCGGCGTCACGTCGCTCACGAGCGGCGTCAAGGTGGCCGTCCAGGCCAACTCGACCTCCGTCCAGGCCGTCACGGAGCACGCCCCCGACGCCGAGCAGGTCCAGTTCGAGACGGACTCCGACTGCGTCGCCGCGGTCGAGGCGGGGCAGGTCGACGCCTACGTCCTCGACGAGGCCGTCCTGCTCGCCACGGTCGCCTCCAACGACAACGTCAAGCTCGTCGGCGAGCCCTTCACCACCGAGCCCTACGGCATCGGCCTGCCCAAGGACTCCGACGGTCAGGCCTTCGTCAACGCCTTCCTCGCCAAGATCGACGAGGACGGCACCTGGACCAAGGTCTGGGAGAACACGATCGGCTCCATCACCCACGGCACCGCCCCCGAGCCGCCCGTCATCGGCTCCGTCGAGGGCGCGGCCACCGCCTCCGCCACCCCCACCGCCTGACGGGCGCAGCCGGACGACGCCGGGTGCGGTGACGCCGGCCGTGGGAGCCCCCACCGGCCGGCGTCACCGCCGGGCAGCCGCCCACGAGGAAGGGAATCCGTGAACGTCATCACCGAGAACCTGGGCCTGCTCGGCTCGGGACTGCTCACGACGCTCCTGCTGGCCGTGACGGGCTACGTCGGCGCGCTCGTCGTCGGGACCCTCGTCGCCGTCTGCCGTGTCAGCCCGGTGCCGCCGCTGCGCTGGTTCGCCTCGGCCTGGGTCGCCGTCGCCTGCAACGTCCCGCTCCTGTGCCTCATGATCCTGCTCGCCTTCGGCGTGCCGAGGATCGGTCTGCCGGTCACCCTCATGCGGGCCGCCGTCATCGGGATCGTGTTCTCGGCGTCCGGCTTCGTGTGCGAGACCGTGCGCTCGGGCATCAACTCCGTCTCGAAGGGGCAGATCGAGGCCGCCCGCGCGCTGGGCATGCCCTTCGGCCTCATCATCGGCAAGGTCGTCCTCCCTCAGGCCCTCGTCCGCACCATCCAGCCACTGGTCAACATCTTCATCTCCTGCCTCATCGGCTCCTCCCTCGCCGCCGCCATCGGCGTGCCCGAGCTCACCAACGTCACCCAGCAGCTCAACCTCCGCTACGCCGAGGCCGTCATCACCTTCCTCGTCTCGGGCCTGACCTACCTCGTCATCGCCTTCCTCGCCACTCGGGTCGGCGGGGGCCTCGAGAGACGCGCCGCCGCCAGGACGGAGGCCCGCGCATGAGCGCCCCCACCCAGGCGGCCGTCACCGCCACCCTCGGGACCCGGCTCGGACGCCGCCCCCTGAGGACGCGCCGACCGCGGGCCACCGACGCCGACCTCCTCTTCGACGCGCCCGGCCCCCGCGGGCGACGCCGGATCCTCGTCGCCTCCGTGATCGCGACGCTCGTCATCGTCGGGATCGTCGCGCTCGTCCTGCACCAGGCCGCGGCCGCGGGCCAGCTCGCCTACCCCAAGTGGCGGTACTTCGCCGGCGCCTCCATCGTCCGGTTCTTCGGCCGCGCCTTGGGCGACACCCTCGTCGCCACCGGCGTCAGCGCCCTCATCGCCTTCCCGCTCGGCGTCCTGCTCGGCTGGGTGAGGCTCGGGGCGAGCCGCGCGGTGCGCGGCGTCGTGGGCCTGTGGATCGACGCGATGCGCGCCGTGCCGATGCTGCTCCTCGTGTACTTCTTCCTCCTGGCCGTGCCACGGATGGGGCTGACGCTCCCGTACTTCTGGATGCTCGTCATCCCGATCGTCATGTGCTCCTCGGCGACGACCGCGGAGGTCTTCCGCTCCGGCGTGCTCGCCCTGGACCGCGGTCAGACGGAGGCGGCCCAGGCCCTCGGCATGCGCCACGGGCTCACGATGCGACTCGTCCTCGCCCCGCAGGCGCTGCGCCTCATGCTGCCGACGCTCATCACCCAGCTGGTGACGATCCTCAAGGACACGTCGCTCGGCTACGTCGTGGCGTACACCGAGCTCATGTACGCCGGGCGCCTCATCGTGCAGGCCGCGCGCGTCCAGCAGCTCGACGTCTACCTGCCGGCCTACGTCATCATCGCGGTCATCTACGTCGTCCTGAACTGGCTGCTGGGCGCTCTCGCGCGCCTCGTGGAGGCCCGCACGCGCTGAGCCCCCCGGTCTCGCCTTCGCGCCCACGATTTCAGCGGCCCGACCGCTCGGACTACCCTGGGCCCGATCCACGAAGACCGGAAGGCACCCAGATGACTGACGCACCCGGCGCGCTGTCGCCGCTGGACGAGGAGGGCGTCGGCGCCCTCGTCGAGGAGGGGCTCGCCGCCATCGCAGCGGCAGACTCCCTGCCCGCCCTCAAGGAGGTGCGCCTGGCCTACACGGGTGACGCCTCCGTCCTCGCCCTCACCAACCGCGGCATCGGCAAGCTCGACAAGGCCGACAAGCCCGCCGCCGGCAAGCTCCTCGGCGGCGCCCGCGGCCGCCTCAACAAGGCCCTCGCCGAGCGGCAGGCCGTCCTCGAGGCCGAGGCCGAGGCCACCATGCTCGCCACCGAGGCCGTCGACGTCACCGTCCCCACGGACCGCGTCCCCGCCGGGGCCCGCCACCCCCTCGACGTCCTCGTCGACGAGGTCTCCGACTTCTTCACCTCCATGGGCTGGTCCATCGCCGAGGGGCCCGAGGTCGAGCACGAGTGGTTCGACTTCGACGCCCTCAACTTCGACGCCGACCACCCCGCCCGTCAGATGCAGGACACCTTCTACGTCGACGGCGCCTCCGTCGGCGCCGCGGAGGGGCAGCCGGCGAACCTCGTCATGCGCACCCACACCTCCCCGGTGCAGGCGCACGTCATGCTCGACAGCGAGCCCCCGATCTACATCGCCTGCCCCGGCAAGGTCTTCCGCTCCGACGAGCTCGACGCCACCCACACGCCCGTCTTCCACCAGGTCGAGGGCCTCGCCGTCGACAAGGGTCTCACGATGGGCCACCTCAAGGGCGTCCTCGACCACTTCGCGAAGTCGATGTTCGGCCCCGAGGCCCGCACCCGCCTGCGCCCGTCCTTCTTCCCCTTCACCGAGCCCAGCGCCGAGATGGACCTGTGGTTCCCGCAGAAGAAGGGCGGCCCCGGCTGGATCGAGTGGGGTGGCTGCGGCATGGTCAACCCCAACGTGCTCACCGCCTGCGGCATCGACCCCGAGGTCTCCACGGGCTTCGCCTTCGGCATGGGCCTGGAGCGCACCCTCATGCTCCGCCACGGCATCGCCGACATGCACGACATCGTCGAGGGCGACATCCGCTTCTCCCAGCAGTTCGGCACCACCGGAAAGGGGAACTGACATGCCTTACGTCCCGATCGAGTGGCTCCGCGAGCACGTCGACGTCCCCTCCGGCACCACGGCCGAGCAGCTGGCCGCCGACCTCGTCAAGGTCGGCCTCGAGGAGGAGCAGATCGTTCCCCCGGCCGTCACCGGCCCCCTCGTCGTCGGCCGGGTCCTGACCCGCGACGCCAAGGAGCAGTCCAACGGCAAGGTCATCAACTACTGCCGCGTCGACGTCGGCGCCGAGCACAACGACGCCCCGGGCACGGGCAAGGAGCCGAGCGAGCTGCCCAGCCGCGGCATCGTCTGCGGCGCCCACAACTTCGAGGTCGGGGACTCCGTCGTCGTCTCCCTGCCCGGGGCCGTCCTGCCCGGTGACTTCGCCATCGCCGCCCGCAAGACCTACGGGCACACCTCCGACGGCATGATCTGCTCCGCGAAGGAACTAGGGGTCGGCGAGGGCCCCGATGCAGCAACCGGCATCATCGTGCTCGACCAGTGGCTCCCCGAGCACGGCCACGACGGCGAGGAGCTCCCCGCCCCCGGCACGAACGCCATCCCGCTCCTCGGTCTGGGCGACGAGGTCCTCGAGATCAACATCACCCCGGACCGCGGCTACGCGTTCTCCATGCGCGGCGTCGCCCGCGAGTACTCCCACTCCACCGGCGCCCGCTTCACCGACCCCGCCGACGGCGCCAACACGGGGCTCTTCCCGAACGGCGTCGCCGAGGGGCGCGAGGACGGCTTCCCCATCCGCTTCGCCGAGGACGCGAGCCCCATCCACGGCCGGCCCGGCGTCGACCGCTACGTCGCCCGCGTCGTGCGCGGCGTCGACCCGGCCGCCCCGAGCCCGCAGTGGATGCACGACCGCCTCACCGCGGCCGGCATGCGCCCCATCTCGCTCGCCGTCGACGTCACCAACTACGTCATGCTCGACCTCGGCCAGCCGCTGCACGCCTTCGACCTCGGCAAGCTGAGCGCCCCGATCGTCGTGCGCCGCGCCCAGCCGGGTGAGACGCTCGCCTTCCTTGACGAGGTCACCCGCGCCCTCGATCCCGAGGACCTCGTCATCGCCGACTCCCCGGCCGGCGAGGGCTCCCGCGCCCTCGTCCTGGCCGGCGTCTTCGGCGGCGCCGAGACCGAGATCGACGAGTCGACCACGGACGTCCTCATCGAGGCCGCCCACTTCGACGCCGTCTCCATCGCCCGCTCCGCCCGCCGCCACAAGCTCCCCACGGAGTCCTCCAAGCGCAACGAGCGCGGCGTGGACACCCGCCTCCAGGCCGTCGCCGCCCAGCGCGCCGTCGACCTCCTCGTCGAGTACGGCGGCGGCACCGCGGACGACGCCGTCACCGACGTCGACCGCACCGTCGCCCCGGAGCCGATCGTCATCCGCGCCGACGCCGCCGAGCGCCTCACCGGCGTCGCCTACGGGACGCCCCGCGTCACCGAGCTCCTCACCGCCGTCGGCTGCACCGTCGAGCCCGCTGGGACGGACTCCGAGGGCCACGAGCTCCTCTCCGTCACCGCCCCGACCTGGAGGCCCGACCTCGTGGGCGCCGCCCACTTCGCCGAGGAGGTCGCCCGTCTCGACGGCTACGACGCCATCCCCGTCGTCGTCCCGCAGGCCCCCGCCGGCACGGGGCTGACCGTGCGCCAGAAGGCCCGCCGCGACGTCGTGCGCGCCCTCGCCGACGCCGGCCTCACGCAGGTCCTGTCCTACCCCTTCGTCGGCGACGTCCACGACCGCCTCGGCCTGCCCGAGGACGACCCGCGTCGCAAGGCCCTGCGGCTGGCGAACCCGCTCGCCGAGGACGCCCCGCTCCTGCGCACGAGCGTCCTCGACTCCCTCGTCGAGATCGCGCGCCGCAACGTCTCGCGCGGCCTGCCGGACGTCGCCGTCTACGAGCTCGGCGCCGTCACCCTCCCCGAGGGCACCGTCCCCGCCTGCATCGTGGGCGTCGACCACCGACCGAGCGCCGAGGAGGTCGCCGCCCTCGAGGCCGGCATCCCGAACCAGCCCACGCACGTCGGAGCCGTCCTCGCCGGCGAGCGGGTCCGCTCCGGCGTCCTCGGCGCCGGGCGCCCCTGGGACTGGGCCGACGCCGTCCAGGTCGTCCGCACCGTCGCCTCCGCCCTCGGCGTCGCCGTCGAGGTGAGCGCTCCCGAGGAGCCCGTCGCCCCGTGGCACCCGGGCCGCACCGCCGAGGTGCGCCTCGCCTCGGTGCGCGAGGGCAAGGACCTCGTGCCGGGAGCCCTCGTGGCCCACGCGGGTGAGCTTCACCCGCGCGTCGCCAAGGAGCTCGGCCTTCCCGCCCGGGCCTGCGCCGTCGAGATCGACCTCGAGCTGCTGCTCGACGCCGTCGAGGCCGCGGGCGTCCTCCAGGTCAGAGCGATCCCGACCTTCCCGGCCGCCAAGGAGGACGTCGCCCTCGTCGTCGACGAGTCCGTCACCGCGGCCGCCGTCGAGGCCGTCGTCCGCGAGGCCGCCGGGGAGCTCGGCGAGGAGGTTCGCCTCTTCGACGTCTTCCGCGGCGAGCAGCTCGGCGAGGGCAGGAAGTCGCTCGCCTTCTCCCTGCGCCTGCGCGGCGACCACACGCTCACCGCGGAGGAGACCGCGGGGGTGCGCAAGCGCATCGTCAAGCGAGCCGCCAAGCGTCTCGGCGCCGAGCTGCGCGGCTGAGCCTCCGGCCCCCTGCGCCGAGTCCGGTCGCGGGAGACCTCGCGGCCGAGCCTCGCGTTCTGCGATCACACGACGGTCCGCCCGGCCCCGCTGCAAGCGGGGCCGGGCGGACCGTCGTGTGATCGCTGGGGCCGCACCGAGCGGCGCCCGGGCGTCGGCGACCCCGCCCGCCGCTCAGCGCCCCGCGGAGGGACTCACTTGCCGGAGAACACCGGGAAGCGGCTGTCCTCGCCGTAGTCGGCGAAGCGCAGGGCCGACAGCGCCGCCATGTCCTCCTCGGAGATCTCGAAGTCGACGGCCGCGTTGTCCCGCATGTGCTCCGGGGCCGGCGGTCTTCGGCAGCGGCACGAGTCCGCGTTGGAGGAGGTAGCGGACGCACAGCGCCGGGACGCTCGCCCCGTAGCGGGCCGCGACCTCCGCGACCGTGCGCTCGCCCAGGATCGCGCCGTGGGCGACGGGGGAGTAGCCCTCGACGAGGATCCCATGGGACTCGCAGTAGGCGATGAGCCCGTCGGGGGTGTTGCCGACGTGCGCGAGGAGCTGGTTGACCTGCGGGACGACCGCGCCGTGCTCGATGAGGTTGTCGAGGTCGTGCTCGCGGAAGTTGGACACGCCGATGGCGCGGATCTTCCCCGCCGCCTGCGCCTCCTCGAGCGCCGTCCACGCGGCGAGGTTCCCCTCGTCGTAGGAGCCGCCGCGGAAGTCCGCCCAGGGCTCGGGGGAGTGGATGAGCATGAGGTCGAGGTGGTCCAGTCCCATCCGCTCGAGGGACTCGTCGATGGCCGCGGCCGCGGCGTCGTGGTCCTTGACCTCGGCGGCGAGCTTCGTGGTGACGAAGATCTGCTCGCGGGGCACGGCGGCGCTGCGGACGCCCTCGCCGACGCCGCGCTCGTTGCCGTAGGCCTGGGCGGTGTCGACGTGGCGGTAGCCGATCTCGACGGCGTCGCGGACCGCCTGGGCGGCGTCGGCGTCGTCGATGAACCAGGTGCCGAGCCCCAGGACGGGGATCTCGACGCCGTTCGCCAGCATGCGCGTCTGAGTGAGGGCGGTGGTCTCGGTCATTCCTCGGTTCCTTCCGGCCGGGTGAGGGGCCGCTCGCCGTCGGTGCCCGACGGCGCGGGGCGCGACCCGAGCCTACGGCTGGGCGTCGCAGGGGGACACGGGCGCCGCTCGCCTCAGCGGGGTCCCAGCAGGACCCCCGTCCGCCGCACCTGGGACCTCGGACTCGCTCGCGATGTGGTCCAGACCGCAATACTTGGGGCATGAACATCCTTCTCGTCTCCTCATCACGTCACGGCTCCACCGACGAGGTCGCGGACGTCATCGCGGAGCGCCTCCGGGAGGCCGGGCTCACCGTCGAGCAGGCCCACCCCGAGGACGTCACCGACGTCTCCGGCTACGACGCCTTCGTCATCGGCAGCGCCATCTACATGACCCACTGGACCGACGAGGCCGTCGAGTTCACGTGGCGCTTCCACGACGAGCTCCGCGAGAAGCCCGTGTGGGCCTTCTCCGTGGGCCTGTCCGGTCTGCCCAAGGGGCAGATCTCAGACCCGCACCGCATCGGCCCCGTCCTGCTCAACCTCGACCCCGAGGACCACATCACCTTCCCCGGGCGCCTCGACCCGAGCAGCCTCACCCTGCGCGAGCGCACCATCGCCCGGATGGGCGGCGCGAGCGAGGGCGACTTCCGCGACATGGACGCGGTGCGCGACTGGGCCGGCGCCATCGCCACCACCCTCACTTCGCTGTCCTGACCGGCACGGTCGGCCCTCCGGCCCGACCGACGAGTCCGCACGCTGACGGCCGTCCGCCGCGCCCGCCGGGGCGCAGCTGACGGCCGTTGAGCGGGGCGGGCGCGCTCGCGCGCTACCCTGTGAGCAAGGCGACGACGAGCAAGGCTCCTCACGGTTTCGTATTTGTATGCATGCGGACGTATGGTTTCTGCATGACCTGGACAGCAGCAGTCGCCGGAGCCACCGGCTACGCCGGAGGGGAGGCGCTCCGCCTCCTCGCCGCCCACCCGAGCATCGAGGTCGGCGCCGTCACCGGCTCCTCCAGCGTCGGGAGCCTCCTCGGCACCCACCACCCCCACCTCCTCTCCCTGGCCGGCCGCGTGGTCGAGCCCACCGACGTCGAGCACCTCCGCGGTCACGACGTCGTCCTCCTCGCACTCCCGCACGGCGCCTCCGGCGCGGTGACCGCCGCCATCGAGGCCGACGTCGCCGCCGGCACCTGGGGCGGGCCGGACCCCGTCATCCTCGACTGCGGTGCCGACCACCGCCTCACCGACCCCGCCGCCTGGGCCGCCTTCTACGGCACCGAGCACGCCGGCGCCTGGACCTACGGCATGCCCGAGCTCCTCCACGCCGGGGAGACCGCCGCCGCCGCCCAGCGCGCCGAGCTCGCCGCCACCCACCGCGTCGCCGTCCCCGGATGCAACGTCACCGCCGTGACGCTCGCCGCCCAGCCCGGCGTCGCCGCCGGCCTCATCGACCCGAGCTCCGTCACCGCCGTGCTCGCCGTCGGCTACTCCGGCGCCGGCAAGTCCCTCAAGCCGCACCTCACCGCCGCCGAGGCCCTCGGCTCCGCCCAGCCCTACGGCGTCGGCGGCACCCACCGGCACATCCCCGAGATCATCCAGAACCTCGAGGTCGCCGGCGCCGCGGCCGGCAGCGTGCACCTGTCCTTCACGCCCGTCCTCGTGCCCATGAGCCGCGGCGTCCTCGCCACGGTCACCGCCCCCGTCACCGACGCCGTCGCCTCCGCCGCCGACCCGCAGGCCGCCCTGCGCGAGGCGTGGGAGGCCGCCTACGGCGCGCCCGGCAGCGGCGAGGGCGTCGTCTCCATCCTGCCCGAGGGCGTCTGGCCCACCACCGGCGCCGTCGCCGGATCCGGCCTGGCCACCGTCCAGGTCGCCTACGACGCCGCCGCCGGCGTCGCCACGATGCTCTGCGCCATCGACAACCTCGGCAAGGGCACCGCCTCCGCGGCCGTCCAGTCCCTCAACCTCGCCCTCGGCCTGCCCGAGACCACCGGCGTCGTCACGGAAGGAGTCGCGCCGTGAGCGTCACCGCCGCCAAGGGCTTCCGCGCCGCCGGCGTCGTCGCCGGCCTCAAGGAGTCCGGCAAGCCCGACCTGGCCCTCGTCGTCAACGACGGTCCCCTCGACGTCGCCGCCGGCGTCTTCACCACCAACCGCGTCGTCGCCGCCCCCGTCGTCTGGTCCCGGAACGCCGTCGCCGACGGCACCGCCCGCGCCGTCATCCTCAACTCCGGCTCCGCCAACGCCTGCACCGGGGAGCGAGGTGCCACCGACGCCCGCGCCACCGCCGAGTACCTCGCCGGCGTCCTCTCCTCCCAGCCGGGCGCCGCGCCCGTCGACGGCACCGACGTCCTCGTGTGCTCCACCGGCGTCATCGGCGCGCCGATCGACATGCCGGTCCTCCTGGCCGGGGCCTCGGCCGCCGTCGCAGCGCTCGACGCCTCGGCCGAGGCCGCCCACAGAGCCGCCACCGCCATCATGACGACCGACACCGTCTCCAAGGAGGACGCCCTCAGCCTCGAGGGGCCCGCCGGCACCTGGAGCCTCGGCGGCATGATCAAGGGCGTCGGCATGCTCGCCCCCGGCATGGCCACCATGCTCTGCGTCCTCACCACCGACGCCGTCGTCACCGCCGACGACGCGCGCGCCGCCCTCGTCGCGGCCGCCGCCCGCACCGTCAACCGCATCAACTCCGACGGCTGCATGTCCACCAACGACACCGTCCTCCTCCTCGCCTCCGGCGGCTCCGGCGTCGCTCCCGAGCAGGAGGAGCTCGACGACGCCGTCGCCGAGGTCCTCGGACGGCTCGGCCGCCGCCTCGTCGCCGACGCCGAGGGTGCCACCCACGACATCGCCATCACCGTCTCCGGCGCCGTCTCTGAGGAGGCCGCCGAGGCCGCCGCCCGCACGGTCTCCGCCTCCAACCTCCTCAAGTGCGCCGTGGCCGGCAACGACCCCAACTGGGGTCGCGTCCTGTCCCAGCTCGGTACCGTCCCCGAGGAGGTCTGCCCCTTCGACGCCGAGGAGGTCGACGTCGCCGTCAACGGGGTGACGATCTTCCGCCACGGCGGCCTCGGCGAGGACCGGGGCCTCGTCGACATGACCCCGCGCGAGACCCGCATCGACATCGCCCTCCACCACGGCGCGGCCGAGGCCACCGTCTGGACCAACGACCTCACCCACGGCTACGTCACCATCAACGCGGACTACACGACATGAGCACGAGCACCGACACCGCCCCGGGCCCCCGGATCACCCCGGCGCAGAAGGCCTCCGTCCTCCTGGAGGCCATGCCCTGGCTGCGCGCCTACAGGGGCGCCACGATCGTCATCAAGTACGGCGGCAACGCCATGGTCGACGAGTCCCTCAAGCGCGCCTTCGCCGAGGACGTCCTCTTCCTCCACCAGGTCGGCCTGCGGCCCGTCGTCGTCCACGGCGGCGGCCCCCAGATCAACGCCATGCTGGGGCGCCTCGGCATCGAGTCCGAGTTCCGCGGCGGCCTGCGCGTCACCACCCCCGAGGTCATGGACGTCGTCCGGATGGTCCTCACCGGCTCCGTCCAGCGCGAGCTCGTCAGCCTCCTCAACGTCCACGGCTCCCCGGCCGTCGGCATCTCCGGCGAGGACGGCGGCCTCCTGTCCGCCCGCCAGCGCCTGGCCACCGTCGACGGCGAGAGCGTCGACGTCGGCCTGGTCGGCGACGTCGTCCGCGTCGACCCCCGCACCGTCACCGAGCTGCTCGACCAGGGGCGCATCCCCGTCATCTCCTCGGTCGCGCCGCTCATGGCCGACCCGACGACCGTCCTCAACATCAACGCGGACACGGCCGCGGCGGCGATCGCCATCGCCCTCAAGGCCCAGAAGCTCATCATGCTCACCGACGTCGAGGGCCTCTACTCCAACTGGCCGGACCGCACGTCCCTCGTCTCCCGCATCGGTGTGGACGCCCTCGAGGCGCTCCTGCCGGAGCTCGAGTCCGGGATGATCCCCAAGATGGAGGCCTGCCTGCGGGCCGTGCAGGGGGGAGTGGGGCAGGCCCACGTCGTCGACGGTCGCGAGCCCCACTCCATGCTCCTCGAGATCGTCACGGACGACGGCGTCGGCACCGTCGTCTACCCCGAGCACACCAGCCAGTCGCGTACGAAGGGAGGACCGACGCTGTGAGCGGCACCCAGAGCACCACCGGATCGAACGAGGCCTGGGGGCAGCGCTACGCCGCCGCCGTCATGAACACCTTCGGGGCGCCGCAGCGCGTCCTCGTGCGCGGCGAGGGCGCCCACGTCACGGACGCCGACGGCACGGAGTACACCGACCTCCTCGCCGGCATCGCGGTCAACATCCTCGGCCACGCCCACCCGGCCGTCGTCGCCGCCGTCACCGAGCAGATCAGCACCCTCGGCCACGTCTCCAACTTCTTCGCGACCCCCGCCCAGATCAGCCTCGCCGAGGAGCTCGACGCCCTCGTCTTCCCGGGCACGCCCGCCGGCTCCTCGAAGGTCTTCCTCGCCAACTCCGGCACCGAGGCCAACGAGGCCGCCTTCAAGATCGCCCGCCGCCACGGCGGCGCCGACCGCCCGCGGATCCTCGCCCTCGAGAACGCCTTCCACGGCCGCACCATGGGCGCCCTCGCCCTCACCCACAAGGCCGCCTACCGCGAGCCCTTCGCGCCCCTGCCCGGCGGCGTCGAGTTCCTCCCCGCCGGTGATGTCGGGGCTCTCCGCGCCGCGATGGGACCGGACGTCGCCGCCGTCGTCCTCGAGCCGATCCAGGGCGAGGCGGGCGTCAAGCCCCTTCCCGCCGGCTACGTCGAGGCCGCCCGTGAGGCGACCAGCGCGGCCGGCGCCCTCCTCATCATCGACGAGGTCCAGACCGGCATGGGGCGCACGGGCGCCTGGATGGCCCACCACCTCCTCGCCCCCGGCGTCATCCCCGACGTCGTCACCCTGGCCAAGGGGCTGGGCGGCGGCATGCCCATCGGCGCCGCCGTCGCCACCGGCGAGGCGGCGGCGCTCCTCGGCCCCGGCCAGCACGGCACGACCTTCGGCGGCAACCCCGTCGCCTGCGCCGCCGCCCTCGCCGTCATCAGCACGGTCCGCGAGGAGGACCTCCTTCAGCGCACTGCCGACCTCGGCGAGCGCTGGGCGGCCGCCCTCGCCGCCGTCCCCGGCGTCACCGAGGTGCGCGGGGCCGGTCTCCTGCGGGGCGTCGCCCTCGCCGACGGCCTCCCGCCCGCCGCGCGGATCGCCGCCGAGCTCATGGAGCGCGGCTTCATCGTCAACGCGCCCCGGCCGGACACGCTGCGCCTCGCGCCGCCCCTCATCCTGTCCGACGCCGACGCCGACGCCTTCACCGCCACCCTCACGGACGTCCTGACCGAGGCCCTTCAGACCCGTGCGGACGCCCCCACCACCCAGGAAGGAGCAGCATGACCGAGCAGCAGGCCGCCCCCCGGTCCGCCGCCAGCCCCGCCAGCGCGGGCGCCCCTCAGACGAAGACCGCCCGCCACGCCCTCATCGCCCAGGTCCTCGGCCGCGAGCGGATCCGCTCCCAGGCCGAGCTGCGCGACGCCCTCGCCGAGCGCGGCGTCACCACCACCCAGGCCACGCTCTCGCGCGACCTCGTCGAGCTTCGGGCCACGAAGGTCCGCTCCGCCGACGGCGTCCAGGTCTACGCGATCCCCGAGGCCGGCGCCCCCGGCCAGCAGCCCGCGCCCGTCCCCGGCGGTGAGGGCGCCATGAGCGAGCACGTGAGCGCCCGGCTGGCCCGCTGGTGCGCCGACCTCCTCGTCACCGCCGAGTGGGCCGGCCAGCAGCTCGTCCTGCGGACGCCCGCCGGCGCCGCCCAGCTCCTGGCCAGCGCCGTCGACGACGCCATGCTCCCTGGCGTGCTCGGCTGCATCGCCGGGGACGACACCGTCCTCGTCATCACCCGCGGCGAGCAGGTCTGCGCCGACGTCGCGGCCCACCTGCTGTCCCTCGCGGACCCCGGCTCGCGACGATGACCGCCCGGTGGGCGAGCCGCCACGACGCCGCGTCCCCCGGGCGCACCACGATGGGCGCAGCACCCTGCGCCCGCCCCCCAGCAACCCCCTGAGAACACCCGAACCCGCTCACGTCCCCGACGGGCACCGCCCGCGGGGTGAGGAACCAGAAGAGAGAGAAGCATGAGCGACCACAAGGACCGCGTCGTCCTCGCCTACTCCGGAGGCCTCGACACCTCCGTCGCCATCGGCTGGATCGGCGAGCAGACCGGCCGCGAGGTCATCACCGTCGCCGTCGACGTCGGCCAGGGCGGTGAGGACCTCGAGGTCATCCGCCAGCGCGCCCTCGACTGCGGCGCCGTCGAGGCCTACGTCGCGGACGCCCGTGACGAGTTCGCCAACGAGTACTGCATGCCGGCCCTCAAGGCCAACGCCCTCTACGAGGGCAAGTACCCGCTCGTCTCCGCGCTGTCGCGCCCCGTCATCGCCAAGCACCTGGTCAAGGCCGCCCGCCAGTTCGGCGCCTCGACCGTCGCCCACGGCTGCACCGGCAAGGGCAACGACCAGGTCCGCTTCGAGGTCGCCATCACCTCGATGGCGCCCGACATGGACTGCATCTCGCCCGTCCGCGACCTCGCCCTCACCCGCGACGTCGCCATCGAGTACGCCGAGAAGCACAACCTCCCGATCGAGACGACGAAGCACAACCCCTTCTCCATCGACCAGAACGTGTGGGGCCGCGCCATCGAGACCGGATTCCTCGAGGACCTGTGGAACGCCCCCACCAAGGACGTCTACGTCTACACCGACGACCCGACCTACCCGCCGCTGCCCGACGAGGTCGTCATCCACTTCGAGCAGGGCGTCCCCACCGCGATCGACGGCAAGCCCGTCACGCCGCTCGAGGCCATCCAGGAGCTCAACCGCCGCGCCGGCGCCCAGGGCATCGGCCGCATCGACATGGTCGAGGACCGCCTCGTGGGCATCAAGTCCCGCGAGATCTACGAGGCCCCCGGCGCCGTCGCGCTCATCGAGGCCCACCAGGCCCTCGAGTCCGTCACCCTTGAGCGCCTCCAGCGCCGCTACAAGAAGCAGATGGAGCAGACCTGGGGCGAGCTCGTCTACGAGGCCCAGTGGTACTCGCCGCTGAAGAAGTCGATGGACGCCTTCATCGAGGATACCCAGAAGTACGTCACCGGCGACATCCGGATGGTCCTCCACGGCGGCCGCGCGGTCGCCAACGGCCGCAAGACCGACACCGGCCTGTACGACTTCAACCTCGCGACCTACGAGACCGGCGACACCTTCGACCAGTCCTCCTCGCGCGGCTTCATCGAAATCTACGGCATGCAGTCCAAGCTCTCGGCCGCCCGCGACGTGCGCCTGGGCAACGGCGTCGGCTTCTGACCGCTCACGATCGCACCCGGGCGGGCCGCCGGCCCGTCCGATCACGACGACGGCGCGGGGCCGCTCCCACTCCAGCACGGGTGGGGCGGGCCCGCGCCGTGCTCGCACCGCGCTCCGCTCCCACGGGGCGGGCGGACGGCCGACCGCCGTCGCACTTGGGTAACAATGGCCCCATGACGAGTGCCACGACGCCCGAGTCCGACCAGACCGCTCAGCCCGCCGCCGGCGCCCCCGCCGGCATCAGCCTGTGGGGCGGCCGCTTCTCCGGCGGCCCCGCCGACGCACTCGCGGCGCTGAGCGTCTCCACCCACTTCGACTGGCGTCTCGCGCGCTACGACATCGCCGGCTCCCGTGCCCACGCCCGCGCCCTCGCCGTCGCCGGTCTTCTCGACGACGCCCAGCTCGCCGGCATGGTCGACGCCCTCGACCGCCTCGAGGACGACGTCGTCTCCGGCGCCTTCGCGCCCGCCCCCGGCGACGAGGACGTCCACACCGCTCTCGAGCGCGGGCTCATGGAGCGCGCCGGTGCCGACCTCGGCGGCCGCCTGCGCGCCGGCCGTTCCCGCAACGACCAGATCGCCACCCTCATCCGCATGTACCTGCGCGACCAGGCGCGCCACGTCGCCGGTCTCGTCCTCGACGTCGCCGACGCGCTCGTCAACCAGGCCGCCCGCGCCGGCGAGTCGATCATGCCGGGTCGCACCCACATGCAGCACGCCCAGCCCGTGCTCGTCGCCCACCAGCTCCTCGCTCACGCCTGGCCCCTCATGCGCGACGTCGAGCGCCTCGAGGACTGGGACGCCCGCGCCGCCGTCAGCCCCTACGGCTCCGGGGCCCTCGCCGGCAACACGCTCGGCATGGATCCCGACGCCGTCGCCGCGGACCTGGGCTTCGACGCCTCCGTCGAGAACTCCATCGACGGCACCTCCGCCCGCGACGTCGTCGCCGAGCTCTCCTTCATCCTCGCCATGACCGCCGTGGACGTCTCCCGGCTCAGCGAGGAGATCATCATCTGGAACACGAAGGAGTTCGGCTTCGTCACCCTCGACGACTCCTTCTCCACCGGCTCCTCGATCATGCCGCAGAAGAAGAACCCCGACGTCGCCGAGCTCGCCCGTGGTAAGGCCGGCCGCCTCGTCGGCGACCTCACGGGCCTCCTCACCACCCTCAAGGGCCTCCCGCTCGCCTACGACCGCGACCTCCAGGAGGACAAGGAGCCGGTCTTCGACGCGATCGACACCCTCGCCATCCTCCTGCCGGCCGTCTCCGGCATGGTCGACACGATGGCCCTCCACTACGATCGCATGGCCGAGCTCGCCCCGCAGGGCTTCTCCCTGGCCACCGACGTCGCCGAGTGGCTCGTCAAGCAGGGCGTCCCCTTCCGCGAGGCCCACGAGATCTCCGGCGCCTGCGTGCGCGAGTGCGAGGGCCGCGGCATCGAGCTGTGGGACCTGTCCGACGGCGACTTCGCCCGCATCGACGCCCGCCTCACGCCAGGCGTGCGCGAGGTCCTCTCCGCCGAGGGCTCCGTCGCCGCCCGCAAGGGCCACGGCGGCACCGCGCCCGTGCGCGTCCTCGAGCAGCTGGCCCGCGCCATCGAGCACTCCGCCGAGCTGCGCGTCTTCTCCTGGGAGGGCTCCCTCCTCGACGGCCCGACCGGCCCGTCGTCCTCGACGACGAGACCGAGCCCGCGGATGGCGAGGACGCCTGAGCCGGTGACGGGGGAGCATGGCACCACCGGCCAGTTGTCCGCGCGCACGGGGGAGTCCGGCACGCCCGCCGACGTCGCCGAGCTCCTCGCAGGCGACCCGGCCGAGGTGGCGCCCCGGCTCCTGGGCGCGCGCCTCACGGCCACTGGCCCGGACGGCGTCGTCACGGTGCGGATCACGGAGGTCGAGGCCTACCGCGGCGAGGAGGACCCCGGCTCGCACGCCTTCAAGGGGCGCACCGCGCGCAACGCCGCTATGTTCGAGGCGGCCGGCGCCGTGTACGTCTACTCGATCTACGGCATGCACCGCTGCATGAACCTCGTGTGCGGCCCGGCCGGGCTCTCGCGCGCCGTCCTCCTGCGTGCCGGCGAGGTCATCGAAGGTCAGGACCTGGCCCGCATCCGTCGCCCGGCGGTCAAGCGGGCCCGTGACCTCGCGCGGGGGCCCGCGTGCCTGACCCGCGCGCTCGGCGTCGACCGCGACGACGACGGCGGACGGCTCGGTGCCGCGGGCTCGCGCCTCAGCCTGGCCCTGCCCGCGCCGGGGGAGGGACCCGACCTCGCACTCGTCCGCCAGGGCCCGCGCACCGGCCTGTCGGGGCCCGGCGGCGACGGCACCGTCTACCCGTGGCGCTTCTGGCTCGACGGCGACCCCACCGTCTCCCCGTACAATCCGGCGACGCCGCGCCGTCGGCGGCGGGAGCCGGGCCGGTGAGCATCCCGGCGACGTACTGGAACCACAACGCCGCCTTCCATCGAGAGCTCGTGCGCGACGCATCCACGCGGGGCGGCCGGGCACTCGACGTGGGCTGCGGCGACGGCCTCCTCATGGTGCGCCTCGCCGAGGTCTGCGAGGAGGTCATCGGCGTGGACACCGATCCTGCCGCGCTGGAGAGGGCCCGCGTACGGGCTGCGGGCCTCCCCGCCGTAAGCGTCGTGAACGGCTCCGTCGTCGACGCCAGGATGATGGCGGAGCTCGGCGTCTTCGAGACGGTCACCTGTGTCGCGACGCTCCACCATCTCCCGATGCGCGCAGGACTGCGAGCACTGGGCCGGCTGGTCGCGCCCGGCGGCCGGCTCATCGTCATCGGCCTCGCGCGCAACGAGAGCCTCCTCGACTGGACGCTCGCGATCCTCGGTGTCATCCCCAACCGGCTCGTCGGCGTCTGGCGGCACGAGGCTCTCGACGTCGGCGTGCCGGTCGCGGAACCGTCCGAGTCCCTGCGCCGGATCAGCGACGCCGCACGGGAGCTCCTGCCAGGAGTGCGTCTGCGGCGACGCTTCCACTACCGCTACCGACTGACCTGGGACCGCCCGGAGAAGGACCGTTGAACGTGAGCACCCGCCCCATGACCCTGCGTGAGCTCCAGGCCGCGCTCCGCGCCGTCGTTGGCGAGGTCGGGCCCTGGCCCGCTGAGTCGGACACCGAGTACGTCTGCGGCGCGATCCTCGTCCAGAACACCGCGTGGACGAACGTCGAGCGCTCGCTGGCCGCCCTGAGGGAGGCGACCGCCTTCGATCCGGAGCGCCTCCTCGAGCTCGCGGACGAGGAGCTCACCGCCCTCATCCGCCCCTCGGGATTCATGACCGCCAAGGCTCGCGGCATCCGGGCCTGGTGCCGGTGGCGCCTCTCGGAGCCCGGCGTCGGCGCCGAGGGTCTCGACGACGAGGCCCTGCGCGCGGCGCTCCTCTCCCTGCCCGGGATCGGTCCTGAGACCGCGGACGTCATCGCCCTCATGGTCTTCGGCCGGCGTCGCTTCATCTTCGACGCCTACGGCCGTCGCGCCCTGCGCCAGGCCGGTTACGAGCCCGACCGCCAGTACGAGCGCACCCGCCGCGAGCTCGAGGCGCGTCTCGACGCCGCGGGACTTAGCCACGCCGAGCTCGTCGAGCTCCACGGCCTCCTCCTCGAGGCCGGCAAGCGCGCCCGCGCCGCTGGCGGTTGGGAGGTCTTCGGCCCAGCCGTCGGCATCGTGCCCGTCGTCGCCCACTGACGCCGGGCGGAGGCGGCCGTCCGCGTCCGGCTCACGGGGCCGGCGCGCGGTCCCGGCACCCGGTCGAGGGCACGGCCCCGGACCGATCCGGGCCCCGGCAACCCGGCATGGCAGACTAGCGGCGCCGGGGCGCTGCCCCGGACCCGAGGCTCAGCGGGAGACTGAGACGACCCGGCGGCCCGCGAGGCGCCGTCGGAGAACCCCATGGAAGGCAACAGGACAGTGACCGACATCCTGGACGAGCTGCAGTGGCGGGGCCTCATCGCCCAGCACACCGACATCGACGCGCTGCGCAGCGCGCTGAGCGATGGCGAGCTCACCTTCTATTGCGGCTTCGACCCGACCGCCCCGAGCCTCCACCACGGCCACCTCGTCGCCGTCAAGGTCATGCGGCACCTCCAGATGGCGGGTCACCACCCGCTCGCCCTCGTCGGCGGCGCCACCGGCCTCATCGGGGACCCGCGCGCCAAGGGCGAGCGCAGCCTCAACACGAAGGACGTCGTCGCCGGCTGGGCCAAGGGCCTGCAGGCCCAGCTCGAGAACCTCCTCGACTTCGAGGGAGAGAACCCCGCCCGGATCGTCAACAACCTCGACTGGACCGGCGAGATGAGCGCCGTCGACTTCCTGCGGGACCTCGGCAAGCACTTCCGTATGGGCACCATGCTCTCCAAGGACATCGTGGCCCGCCGCCTGGCCAGCGAGGAGGGCATCTCCTTCACGGAGTTCAGCTACCAGATCCTCCAGGCCAACGACTACCTCGAGCTCTACCGCCGCTACGGCTGCACGCTCGAGGTCGGCGGCAACGACCAGTGGGGCAACCTCGTGGGCGGCATGGACCTCATCCACAAGGTCGAGGGCGAGTCCGTGCACGTCATGACGAACCCCCTCATCACGAAGGCCGACGGCACGAAGTTCGGCAAGACCGAGGGCGGGGCGATCTGGCTCAACCCCGAGATGCTCAGCGCCTACGCCTTCTACCAGTTCTGGCTGCAGGTCGATGACGTCGACGTCGTCCGCTTCCTCAAGGTCTTCACCTTCCTGCCCCGTGAGGAGATCGAGCGCCTCGAGGCGGCGACGGCGGAGAACCCCCGTGCGCGGGAGGCGCAGCGCGTCCTCGCCCACGAGGTCACGACCTGGGTCCACGGCGCGGAGGCCACCGCCCAGGCGGAGGCCGCGACCGGTGCCCTCTGGGGTCGCGGCGAGCTCACGGGCCTGGACGAGGCGACGGTCCTCGCGGCGACGGCGGACCTCCCGACGGCGGAGCTGACGGTGGGGGAGTCGACGATCGTCGACCTCCTCGTGGCCACCGGGTTGGAGAAGGGGCGTAACGCGGCCCGCAAGACGGTGGCCGCCGGCGGCGCCTACCTCAACAACGTCAAGGTGACCGACGAGGACGCCCCGATCACCGCGGACGACCTCCTCGCCGGCGGCACCGTCCTCGTGCGCAAGGGGCGTCGCAACCTCGCGGCGGCCCGACGGGCCTGAGCTTCAGCCTGACCAGCACATGTCGGCGCCATGACGCCGACATCGGCGGTGGCCCTGCGCTTGTGCGCAGGGTCACCGCCATTTCATTTGACCGTCACCGGGGCTCTGCATAATGTTCTCTGCGGCCCGAAACGGGGCGGAGAGATCCGCAAGCCGTTCGGGAGCCGAGAACTGAAGAGAGTCGCTCAGCGAGATCGGGATCACGGATCCTCGATTTGACCTCCTGAAAACGACTCGCTAAAGTTGATCGGGCGCTTCCGGAAAGAAGCGGTTCGCAGGAAGTGCGAGCAACAGAATTCCGGTGGGTGTGTTGTTTGAGAACTCGATAGTGTGTCATGTTTTTTATGCCATAGTGAGCATTCTGGATGGCTGGTGCTGCCCTGTTGTGGGGTGGTTTGGTTGTTTGGTTTGTTTGTTTTGTTTTGGTTTGCTCACCCCGGCTTCCTCGTCGGTTGCGGGGTGGGTTGAGCCTGGAGATGTTTTTTCTCTGAATTGTTTATTGTTTGGCTTCCTGCATGATCGCTCCTTGTGGGCCTTGGTCATTGTGGGTTGTTCTTGACAAGTTTTTTTGGAGAGTTTGATCCTGGCTCAGGACGAACGCTGGCGGCGTGCTTAACACATGCAAGTCGAACGGTGAAGCCCCAGCTTGCTGGGGTGGATGAGTGGCGAACGGGTGAGTAACACGTGAGTAACCTGCCCCCTTCTTCTGGATAACTGCCGGAAACGGTAGCTAATACGGGATACTCATTCCCTGCCGCATGGTGGGGTTTGGAAAGGTTTTTCTGGTGGGGGATGGGCTCGCGGCCTATCAGCTTGTTGGTGGGGTGATGGCCTACCAAGGCTTTGACGGGTAGCCGGCCTGAGAGGGTGGACGGTCACACTGGGACTGAGACACGGCCCAGACTCCTACGGGAGGCAGCAGTGGGGAATATTGCACAATGGGCGCAAGCCTGATGCAGCGACGCCGCGTGAGGGATGAAGGCCTTCGGGTTGTAAACCTCTTTCGCCAGTGAAGCAGGCCAGGCCTTATTGGCTTGGTTGACGGTAGCTGGATAAGAAGCGCCGGCTAACTACGTGCCAGCAGCCGCGGTAATACGTAGGGCGCAAGCGTTGTCCGGAATTATTGGGCGTAAAGAGCTCGTAGGCGGCTGGTCGCGTCTGTCGTGAAATCCCCTGGCTTAACTGGGGGCTTGCGGTGGGTACGGGCCGGCTTGAGTGCGGTAGGGGAGACTGGAACTCCTGGTGTAGCGGTGGAATGCGCAGATATCAGGAAGAACACCGGTGGCGAAGGCGGGTCTCTGGGCCGTTACTGACGCTGAGGAGCGAAAGCGTGGGGAGCGAACAGGATTAGATACCCTGGTAGTCCACGCCGTAAACGTTGGGCACTAGGTGTGGGGGCTCTTTCCGGGGTTTCCGCGCCGTAGCTAACGCATTAAGTGCCCCGCCTGGGGAGTACGGCCGCAAGGCTAAAACTCAAAGGAATTGACGGGGGCCCGCACAAGCGGCGGAGCATGCGGATTAATTCGATGCAACGCGAAGAACCTTACCAAGGCTTGACATGTGAGTGACCGCCGCAGAGATGTGGTCTCCCCCTTGTGGGGCGCTTTCACAGGTGGTGCATGGTTGTCGTCAGCTCGTGTCGTGAGATGTTGGGTTAAGTCCCGCAACGAGCGCAACCCTCGTCCCGTGTTGCCAGCACGTCGTGGTGGGGACTCGCGGGGGACTGCCGGGGTCAACTCGGAGGAAGGTGGGGATGACGTCAAATCATCATGCCCCTTATGTCTTGGGCTTCACGCATGCTACAATGGCCGGTACAGTGGGTTGCGATACCGTGAGGTGGAGCGAATCCCTTAAAGCCGGTCTCAGTTCGGATCGGTGTCTGCAACTCGACACCGTGAAGTTGGAGTCGCTAGTAATCGCAGATCAGCAACGCTGCGGTGAATACGTTCTCGGGCCTTGTACACACCGCCCGTCACGTCATGAAAGTCGGCAACACCCGAAGCCCGTGGCCCTACGGGGAGCGGTCGAAGGTGGGGCTGGTGATTGGGACGAAGTCGTAACAAGGTAGCCGTACCGGAAGGTGCGGCTGGATCACCTCCTTTCTAAGGAGCCCTTCTATGAGTCACCACCGGTGACGGGCCAGCCGGACAGTGGTTGGTCGGTTGGTGGTGCGGGGTTGGAACGCTATCGGCATGAATGAGCACATCACCGTGCAGGTGGTCCTCTCCTTTGGTGGGGGCTGCTTGTTGGTGGTGCCCCCGTCCCTCCCCGGGTTCGCCTGGGGGTGGTTGCGGGGGTGGCGCACTGTCGGGGTTCTGGGGCAACACAGTGCCGGCCCTCTGTTTGGGGGTTGGTGGCCCTGGCGCCTCACCGCACGAAGCTCGCAGCCCGTGATGGTTGTTGGTGGGTGGTGGTGTGGGTGGGTTGGTTGTGAACTGCATAGTGGACGCGAGCATCTTTGATCTTTGTCAATCATGAGGCCTGTTGGTCTTGTGGTTGTTGCATGTTTTGTTTGTTTTTTTGAGCGTTCGGTGGATGCCTTGGCATCAGGAGCCGATGAAGGACGTGGTGGCCTGCGATATGCCTCGGGGAGCCGGCTAACGGGCTGTGATCCGAGGGTTTCCGAATGGGGGGACCCGGCACCAGTTATGTGGTGTCACCTGCATCTGAATTCATAGGGTGTAGGGGGTGACGCGGGGAAGTGAAACATCTCAGTACCCGCAGGAGAAGATATTCCGTGAGTAGTGGCGAGCGAAAGCGGATGATGGTTAAACCGTTTCCGTGTGATGACCCGGCAGGGGTTGCGGTTGCGGTGTTGTGGGGCGCATCTTTCTCACGTCTGCCGGCGTGGGGCGCAGTGAGAAACTCGCATGGTAGCTGAATCCTCTGGGAAGGGGAGGCGTAGTGGGTGAGACCCCCGTAGGCGAAACTGTGTGGGCTGTGTGGGTGCGTTGCCCGAGTAGCACGGGGCTCGTGGAATCCTGTGTGAATCTGCCAAGACCACTTGGTTGCCTGAATACTTCCTGATGACCGATAGCGGATAGTACCGTGAGGGAATGGTGAAAAGTACCCCGGGAGGGGAGTGAAATAGTACCTGAAACCGGGCGCTTACAAGCCGTCAGAGGCCTGCTGGGCTGATGGCGTGCCTATTGAAGAATGAGCCTGCGAGTTAGTGCTGTGTCGCGAGGTTAACCCGTTGGGGGGAGTCGTAGCGAAAGCGAGTCCTAAAGGGCGTTTTAGTGGCACGGTCTAGACCCGAAGCGGGGTGATCTACCCATGGCCAGGTTGAAGCACGTGTAAGAGCGTGTGGAGGACCGAACCCACTTCAGTTGAAAATGGAGGGGATGAGCTGTGGGTAGGGGTGAAAGGCCAATCAAACTCCGTGATAGCTGGTTCTCCCCGAAATGCATTTAGGTGCAGCGTCCCGTGGTCCCCGGCGGAGGTAGAGCTACTGGGTGGCTGATCGGCCCCACAGGGTTAGTGACGTCAACCAAACTCCGAATGCCGTTCGGGTTACAGCGGGGCAGTGAGACTGCGGGGGATAAGCTCCGTGGTCGAAAGGGAAACAGCCCAGATCGCCGGCTAAGGCCCCTAAGCGTGTGCTAAGTGGGAAAGGATGTGCGGTCGCGCAGACAACCAGGAGGTTGGCTTAGAAGCAGCCACCCTTGAAAGAGTGCGTAATAGCTCACTGGTCAAGTGATCGTGCGCCGACAATGTAGCGGGGCTCAAGCACACCGCCGAAGCCGCGGATCCGCAGCGTGTACTCTCCTGTCCCTTGATGGACGTGGCAGGGGTTGCGGGTGGTAGGGGAGCGTCCTGCACCGGGTGAAGCCTCGGAGTGATCCAGGGGTGGATGGTGCGGGAGTGAGAATGCAGGCATGAGTAGCGACACTAGGGTGAGAAACCCTAGCGCCGAATGACCAAGGGTTCCAGGGCCAGGCTAGTCCGCCCTGGGTGAGTCGGGACCTAAGGCGAGGCCGACAGGCGTAGTCGATGGACGACGGGTTGATATTCCCGTACCGGCGAAGCACCGCCCATGCTGACGCGCGGGTGCTAACCCACGCCGATGGCCACGAACGCGTCATGTGATCACTTCGGTGGTCCGTGTCGTGGTGGTTGTTGGTCTGGGGACCCTCCGTGCAGGTAGGCAAGCGTATTAACAGGGGTGACGCACAGTGGTAGCCTCCGCGGGCCTAATGGCTTGGCCCGTTCAAGCGAGCAGCCCGCTGCCTAGGCAAATCCGGGCAGCATGAGGGTCAGACGTGATGGTGACCCGCCCATTTGGGTGGGGAAGTAGGGTGATCCTGGGGTGCCGAGAAAAGCCTCGACGCGATGGTGCCAGCCGCCCGTACCCTAAACCGACACAGGTGGTCGGGCAGAGTATGCCTAGGCGCACGAGATAATCATGGTGAAGGAACTCGGCAAAATGCCCCCGTAACTTCGGGAGAAGGGGGGCCCAAGCCTTGAAGCTCCTTGCGGGCTAGGGGTGAGGGTCGCAGAGACCAGGGAGAAGCGACTGTTTACTAAAAACACAGGTCCGTGCGAAGCCGCAAGGCGATGTATACGGACTGACGCCTGCCCGGTGCTGGAAGGTTAAGAGGAACCGTCAACCCCTTTCGGGTGAAGCGGTGAATTTAAGCCCCAGTAAACGGCGGTGGTAACTATAACCATCCTAAGGTAGCGAAATTCCTTGTCGGGTAAGTTCCGACCTGCACGAATGGCGTAACGACTTCTCCGCTGTCTCCACCATGAACTCGGCGAAATTGCATTACGAGTAAAGATGCTCGTTACGCGCAGAAGGACGGAAAGACCCCGGGACCTTTACTATAGCTTGGTATTGGCGCCCGCCATGACTTGTGCAGGATAGGTGGGAGACTGTGAAGCGGCCACGCCAGTGGTTGTGGAGTCGTCGTTGAAATACCACTCTGGTTATGGCGTGCGCCTGAACCTCGGCCCGTGATCCGGGTCAGGGACAGTGCCTGGTGGGTAGTTTAACTGGGGCGGTTGCCTCCTAAAGTGTAACGGAGGCGCTCAAAGGTTCCCTCAGCCTGGTCGGCAACCAGGTGTTGAGTGCAAGTGCACAAGGGAGCTTGACTGCGAGACCGACAGGTCGAGCAGGTACGAAAGTAGGAACTAGTGATCCGGCGATCCCGAGTGGGTGGGTCGTCGCTCAACGGATAAAAGGTACCCCGGGGATAACAGGCTGATCCTGCCCAAGAGTCCATATCGACGGCATGGTTTGGCACCTCGATGTCGGCTCGTCGCATCCTGGGGCTGGAGCAGGTCCCAAGGGTTGGGCTGTTCGCCCATTAAAGCGGTACGCGAGCTGGGTTTAGAACGTCGTGAGACAGTTCGGTCCCTATCCTCTGCGCGCGCAGGAGACTTGAGAAGGCCTGTCCCTAGTACGAGAGGACCGGGACGGACGAACCTCTGGTGTGCCAGTTGTCCCGCCCGGGGCATGGCTGGTTGGCTACGTTCGGAATGGGTAACCGCTGAAAGCATCTAAGCGGGAAACCATCTTCAAGATGAGGTCTCCACACGACCCTTCGGGGTTGTGGTAGGCCCCCAGTAGACTACTGGGTTGATAGGCCGGGTGTGGAAGACCTGCAAGGGTTGGAGCTGACCGGTACTAATTGGCCGACACAAACAACACGCGCCCCCCGGCCACGTTCGTGGCAGGGGGATGAAATGATCTTTTGCGCTTGCGTCCACTGTGCGGTTCACGACCAACCCACCAACCCCGAACAACAACAGGGGGGGGCCGGCCGGTCACGGCTCGAGCCTCACCTGGCGGGGTTGTGTGACATGTTGGATAGTGGTTTTTCCGACGACCGTGTGTTGCCTGCTTGGTCGTCTCGGTGGTCATAGCGGGAGGGTTCACGCCCGGTCCCATTCCGAACCCGGAAGCTAAGACTCCCAGCGCCGATGGTACTGCACTCGCTAGGGTGTGGGAGAGTAGGACACCGCCGAGCACACACGTGAATGGTGAAGGCCGTTCCACGCCGACGCGGACCCGGTTTCCGGGTGACCGCGAGGGCGTCGGGGCGGCCTTCATCGTGTTCTCCTCGCTCGGTCGGTCGGCCCCGGGCGGACGGACGACCGCCCTGCGCAGAGGGCGTTGGACGTCCGTCTGCCCGCCGGCGCTGATCGGGCGGTGCGCGCCGTCGGCGGACCGGCACGACAGACGCGGCTCCAACCTCTATGAGCGGGACCCTCGCAGGTAGGGTTGCCCTCGGATCCACGGCGTCACGAGGCGCCGTTCGGCTTAGAAAGGCATGCTGCATGGCTCAGGATAGGCGCGGGGACTCCCGCCGCAACGGTGACGCCCGCGGACGCGGGGGAGACCGCCACGGTTTCGGAGGCCGCTCCTCGGGTGGGCGGGGCGGCGACGCCCGGAGCGGCGGTGGTCGCGACCATCAGGAACGATCGGGATACGGACGCGGCGACCGCGACGGCGGTGGCCGCTCCGGGTACGGCCGGTCGGAGGAGCGCTCCGGCTACCGACGCCACGACCGCGACGGGGAGCGCCGCTCCGGATTCGGACGCGGCGACGGGAAGCAGCGCTCCGAGGAGCGCCGCAACGACGGTCCGCGCCGTCACCACGACGGCGAGTCCCGTCGTGGCGGGTCCTACGGCGGCCGTGGGCGCGACGAGCGCCGCGGCGGTCAGCGTGGACGCCAGCAGGGCGGTCGCGGGCGCTTCGGGCGGGACGACCGTCGCGACTCACGTCCCCCGCAGCGCACCCGCGTCCCCGAGCCCGCCGTGCCCGAGAACGTGACGCCGCAGGACCTCGAGGCCGGCGCGCGCCGTGCGCTGCGCGCCCTCGGGCGCTCCAACGCGGAGAACGTCGCCCGGCACCTCGTCATGGTGCAGCGGCTCCTGGACGACGACGCCGAGCTCGCCTACCAGCACGCGCGCTACGCCGCCTCCCACGCCGGCCGTATCGCCGTCGTCCGCGAGTCCGCCGGCATCGCCGCCTACCTCTCCGGCCACTACAACGAGGCCCTCCGGGACATCCGCGCCGCCCGGCGCCTGTCCGGCCTCGACCTGCACCGCGCCATCGAGGCCGACTGCGAGCGCGCCCTCGGGCACCTCGACCGCGCCCTCAAGGCCGCGCAGGACGCCGACCCCCGCCAGCTCGACGACGCGGAGGAGGCCGAGATCGCCATGGTCGTCTCCGGCGTCCGCCACGAGATGGGGCAGACCGAGCTCGGCCTCGTCGTCGTCGAGGAGGCCATCATGATGTTCCGCGGGGACCGCGAGACCCTGCGCCGCCTCCACTCCGTGCGCGCCGACCGGCTCGAGGAGCTCGGCCGCACCGACGAGGCTGCCAAGATCCGCGAACGGATCGGCGAGGGCCCCGAGGCCGAGCAGGAGGACGACGAGGTCGAGGTCTACGACATCGAGGAGGAGTACGACGACGAGACCGCCGAGGCGGCCGGCGGCTCCGACGAGGACGCGGAGTTCCCCGCCGACGCTGAGGCAGTGGCGCCCGTTGTCGCCGAGCAGTCCGAGACCCCCATCGACGAGGACGCCCGCGTCGCCGAGGTCGTCGAGGAGGGCCTCACCAGCGTCGAGGGCGAGGGCGTCGCCGACGACGAGGACGCCGAGTGGTCCGGCTCCTTCGCCCAGCGCGTCGAGGCTGAGATGGCCGAGCTCCTCGGCGCGGACGACCCCGACGCGCCCCTCGCCGTCGGCTCCGACGACGCCGAGCCCGACGCCGACGACGCGACCGGGGCCCTCGCCGCGGCCGACGCCGAGGCGACCGCCCGGCCCGAGAGCGACGAGGAGGCCTGAGATGACTCAGCCCGCCGACGTCTCGCCGCTCACCACCCCGCTCCTCGGCTCACGCAAGCCGCTTGCCGAGACCTACGACGTCGCCCTCCTCGACCTGGACGGCGTCTGCTTCGCGGGCGACGCCCGCATCGAGCACGCCGCTGAGGGCGTCAACGGCGCCCGCGCCCGCGGTATGCGCCTCTCCTTCGTCACGAACAACGCCTCGCGCGCCCCGCAGGCCGTCGTCGACAAGCTCGCCCGCAACGACATCGAGGGCCACCCCTCCGAGGTCTTCTCCGCCGCCATGGACGGCGCCACCATCCTCGCTGAGCGCGTCCCCGCCGGCTCGCCCGTCTACGTCATCGGTGGAGCGGGCCTGCGCGAGGCCGTCATCGACGCCGGACTGAGCGTCGTCGACTCCGCGGAGGACCACCCGGTCGCCGTCATCCAGGGCTGGGACCCCTCCGTCGACTGGGCGATGATGTCCGAGGGCGTCTACGCCATCAACGACGGCGCCCTCTTCGTCGCCACCAACACCGACGCGACCCTGCCCACCGAGCGCGGCTTCGCGCTGGGCAACGGCAGCCTCGTCGTCGCCGTCGCCCACGCCTCCGGCGTCGAGCCGATCGCCGGCGGAAAGCCCTTCCCCGGCATCTACGAGCGAGCCCTCGCCCGCTCCGGCGGCAGCCACCCGCTCGCCGTCGGCGACCGCCTCAACACCGACCAGGTCGGCGCCCGAGCCGCCGGCATCCCGGGCCTCCACGTCCTCACCGGCGTGTCCACCGCCCGCGACGTCCTCACCGCCCCGGTCGAGGAGCGTCCCAGCTACCTCCACACCGACCTGCGCGGCCTCATCGAGGCCCACCCCGAGCCCGAGCGTGTCCTGTGTGACCAGGCCATCTGGTGGCGCGTCGGCCGCACCCGCGTCCGCGTCGACGCCGGGCTGCTCGACTGGCACGGCCACGGCGTCCTCGCGCAGGTCCCCACCGAGGAGCCCGTCGAGGTCAGCCTCGACGCCTACCGCGGCTTCGCCTGCGCTGCGTGGGAGTACGCGGACGACCACGACGGCGACACCTCGCGCCTCACCATCCCGCCGCTGCGCGTCGTCGCCGACTGAGCAGGCCATGAGCGAGCAGCAGGCACCCGCGCCCGCCCCGTCCCGGCCCGTTCCCGGGCCGGCGGCGGGCGGGGCACGGCCCGTGCCCGCCCCGCCCCGCGCCCAGGCCGCCGCCGAGCGCGCCGCCCACCTGCCCGACCACACCGCCCGGCTCGACGGCCTCGACGAGCTCCCGATCGAGGAACGCGCCGCCGTCCTTGTCGGCGTCCACGACGACCTCGCCTCGCTCCTGCGCGACGCCGAGGACTGACCGGGCGACCGTCCCACGGCCGCCCGGCGACCGCTCGCCCCCCCCCCCCGGGCGGAGTCCGGCACCCCACACCACCGACCCAAAGGCACCCCGAAGCACCCGACATGGCACGCCTCATCCGCATCGACTCCGAGCTCGTCCGCCGGGGGCTCGCGCGCTCGCGCACCCACGCGGCACAGCTCGTCACCGACGGCCACGTCACCCTCGACGGGGCCGTCGTCACCAAGCCGGCGCGCCAGGTCGACCCCGCCCAGGCCATCGAGGTCATCACACCGTCGGGCGACGACTACGTCTCCCGCGGCGCCCACAAGCTCGCCGGCGCCCTCGACGCCCTCACCGAGCGCGGTCTCGCGCCCCGCGTCGAGGGACGCCGCTGCCTCGACGCCGGCGCCTCCACCGGCGGCTTCACCGACGTCCTCCTGCGCCGCGGCGCCGATCACGTCGTCTCCGTCGACGTCGGCTACGGCCAGCTCGCCTGGTCCCTCCAGTCCGACGCGCGCGTCACCGTCCTCGACCGCACCAACGTGCGCACCCTCGACCCCGCCGCCGTCGCCCCCGCGCCCGGCCTCGTCGTCGGGGACCTCTCCTTCATCTCGCTCACCCTCGTCCTGCCGGCCCTCGTCGCCGCGGCCGCCGACGACGCCGACCTCCTCCTCATGGTCAAGCCGCAGTTCGAGGTCGGCAAGGAGCGCCTCGGGCACGGGGGAGTCGTCCGGGACCCCGCGCTCCACGTCGAGACCGTGCTCGACGTGGCCGCGGCCGCTCACGGGCTCGGCCTCGGTGTCGACGCCGTCACGGCCTCGCCCCTGCCCGGGCCGGCCGGCAACGTCGAGTACTTCCTCAACATGCACGCGGGCCTCGCCGGGGCCGCCACCGACCTCGCCGGGGAGGACCTCGCCGCCGAGGCGCGCCGCGCCGTCGACGAGGGGCCGGCGGGAGCCGACGCCGGAAGGAGACGCCGCCGATGAGCGAGACCCCCATCGCCCCGGAGAAGAACGATCCCGAGCCGACGGCGACGGGCGCCGCCGTTCGCGACGGGGCCCGCTGCGGCCGCCCCGTGCGGCGCGTCATGGTGCTCCAGCGCGACCTCAACGACAAGCCGGTTCCGCCCCACCGCAAGGCCGCCCCGACCGCGCAGACGGTCGCCCGGGCCGAGGCCGCCCTGCGCGCCCAGGGCGTCGAGGTCGTCGGTCAGGGCAGCGACGAGGACGTCGACTTCGTCCTCGTCATCGGCGGCGACGGCACGATCCTGCGCGCCTGCGAGATCGCGCGCGAGCGCGACGTCCCCCTCGTCGGCGTCAACACGGGCCACGTCGGCTTCCTCGCCGAGGCCGCCCCCGACGCCATCGAGGCCGTCGTCGCCGGCGTCATCGAGGGCCGCTACACCGTCGAGACCCGCATGACCATCGACGTCGAGGTCGAGACCCCCGACGGCGCCGTCGAGCGCGGATGGGCCCTCAACGAGGCCGCCCTCGAGAAGCGCGACCGCGCCCGCATGCTCGAGATCGCCCTCGGCGTCGACGGCCAGGCCGTCTCCTCCTTCGGCTGCGACGGCCTCGTCATGTCCACCCCGACAGGCTCCACCGCCTACGCCTTCTCCGGCGGCGGCCCCGTCGTCTGGCCCGAGGTCGAGGCGCTCCTCGTCGTGCCCCTGGCCGCCCACGCCCTCTTCACCCGGCCCCTCGTCCTGGGACCGGACTCCTGCCTCGAGGTCGTCATCCAGCACACCGGCTTCGGCGGAGCCGAGATCTGGTGCGACGGCCGCCGCTCGCTGTCCGTCGCTGCCGGGGGCCGCATCCGCGTCACCCGCGCCGCACGCCCCGTGCGCCTCGCCCGCCTCAACGACGCCCCCTTCTCCACCCGCCTCGTACGCAAGTTCAACCTGCCCGTCGAGGGCTGGCGGGCAGGCGCCGAGCACGACGGCCGCGACGGCGGGACCACCGCCGAGGGGGAGGGGCTCGCGTGATCGACTCCCTCCACATCGAGGACCTCGGCGTCATCGAGGAGACCGACCTCGTCCTCAGCCCCGGCCTCAACGCCCTCACCGGCGAGACCGGTGCCGGCAAGACGATGGTCCTCACGTCGCTGGGCCTGCTCCTGGGCGAGCGCGCCGAGACGACCGCCGTGCGCACCGGGGCCGACAGGGCCCTCGTCGAGGGCGCCTTCGCCCTCGACCCGGCCTCCCGCGCAGCCGACCGCGCCCGCGAGGCCGGTGCCGAGCTCGACGAGGACCTCCTCCTCGCCTCCCGAACCGTCCCCGCCTCCGGCCGCTCCCGCGCCCACCTCGGCGGACGCTCCGTCCCCTCCTCCGTGCTCGCCGACGTCGGCAACCACCTCGTCTCCGTCCACGGCCAGGCGGACCAGCTCCGCCTGCGCTCCGCCGCCGCCCAGCGCGCCGCCCTCGACTCCCTCGGCGGACCCGAGCACGCCGCCCTGTGCCGCGAGTACGCGCGCGCCTACCGCGCCCGCCGCGCCGCAGCCGAGGCCCTCGAGACCTGGCGCTCCGGCGCCGCCGAGCGCGCCGCCGAGGTCGCACGCCTGCGCACCTGGCTCGAGGCCGTCGAGGAGCTCGATCCCGAGCCCGGCGAGGACACGGCGCTGACTGCCGAGGCCGAGCGCCTCGACCACGCCGAGGACCTCCGCCGCGCCGCCACGACCGCGCGCACCGCGCTCACCGGCGACGAGGACGCCGTCGGCGACGACCCCGACGTCACCGGCCTCATCGCCGCCGCCGACCGCGCGCTCGCGCCCGTCACCGGCGTCGACCCCGCCCTCACCGAGCTCGCCGGACGCGTCCACCAGCTCGGCATCCTCGCCGCCGACGTCTCCGCCGAGCTCACCGAGTACCTCGCCGGCCTCGACGCCGACCCCGCCCGCCTCGCCTGGGTCCAGAACCGCCGCGGCGCCCTGTCCCGAGCCCTTCGAGAGCTCGGCGGCCCCGCGCAGGAGATCGACGACGTCGACGCCCTCCTCGCGCTCTCGCGCGCCTGGGCCGAGCGCCTGACCGAGATCGATGGCCCCCAGGACGGGCAGACGCGGCTCACCGAGGCGCTCGCCGCCTCCGACGCCGAGCTCGCCGGTCTCGCCCAGCGACTCACCGCGGCCCGCGAGGGCCTCGCCGCCCGCCTCGAGGAGGCCGTCACCGCCGAGCTCGAGGGCCTCCAGATGAAGGGCTCGCGCCTCGTCGTCGCCCTCGACGCCCTCGACGAGCCTGGCCCCACCGGCGCCGAGACCGTCGCCCTCCAGCTCGTCTCCCACCCCGGAGCCCCCGCGCTGGCCCTGGGCAAGGGCGCCTCCGGCGGTGAGCTGTCCCGGATCATGCTCGCCCTCGAGGTCGTCCTCGCCGACGCGTCGCAGACCCTCGGGGACCAGGACCAGTCCGCGCAGGAGCCCGAGAACCTCTACCCTCGCACCTTCGTCTTCGACGAGATCGACGCCGGCGTCGGCGGCCGCGCCGCCCGCGAGATCGGCCGCCGCCTCGCCCGCCTCGCGCGCCGCAACCAGGTGGTGGTCGTCACCCACCTCGCGCAGGTCGCCGCCTGGGCCGACACCCAGCTCGTCGTCCGCAAGCGGATCGACCCGGCGCCGGACGCCTCGGCCGACGGCGCCGCGACCGGCGCCACCGCGCCGCGCACGCGCACCTCAGTCGTCCGCGTCGAGGGCGAGGAGCGGGTCACCGAGCTCGCCCGCATGCTCTCCGGGCACGACGACTCCGAGGCTGCCCTCCGCCACGCCGCTGAGCTCCTCGACGAGGCGCGCGTGGCAGAATCCCAAGAGTGAGGAACCCCTTCCGCAAGCAGTCGCAGTCCGACCCGGAGCGCCCCAGCGGCGTCGTCCGGGTCGACGCACGCACGAAGACGCTCACCAAGCGACTGCAGCCGGGCGACGTCGCCGTCATCGACCACGCGGACCTCGACCGCGTCGCCGCCGAGGCCCTCGTCGAGCGGAGGCCCGCCGCGGTCCTCAACGCCGCCCGCTCCGTCTCGGGGCGCTACCCGAACCTCGGCCCCGGCATCCTCCTCGACGCCGGCGTCCCCCTCGTCGACGACCTCGGCCCCGACGTCATGCGCCTCGCCGAGGGGTCCGTCGTCGCCGTCGACCTCACCGGTGAGGCCGGACCCGCTGGCGCCGTCTACGCCGAGGGCACCGCCGGCCCCGTCGCCGAGGGCACCGTCCAGACCCGTGAGACCGTCGAGGCCTCCATGGAGGACGCGAAGGAGGGCCTGTCCGTCCAGCTCGAGGCCTTCGCCGCGAACACCATGGAGTACATGCGCTCCGAGCGCGACCTCCTCCTCAACGGCGTCGGCGTCCCCGAGATCCGCACCAGGATGCAGGGGAAGCACGTCCTCGTCGTCGTGCGCGGCTACTCCTACAAGGAGGACCTCACCGCGCTCAAGCCCTACATCCGCGAGTACAAGCCCGTCATCATCGGCGTCGACGGCGGCGCCGACGCCGTCATGGAGGCCGGCTTCAAACCGGACATGATCGTCGGCGACATGGACTCCGTCTCGGACAAGGCCCTGCGCTCCGGCGCCGAGGTCGTCGTCCACGCCTACCGCGACGGCCGCGCCCCCGGGCTCAAACGCGTCGAGGACCTCGGCGTCGAGCACGTCGTCTTCGCCGCCACGGGCACCAGCGAGGACATCGCCATGCTCATGGCCGACGAGTCCGGCGCCGAGCTCATCGTCGCCCTGGGCACCCACGCCACCCTCCTGGAGTTCCTCGACAAGGGCCGCGCCGGGATGTCCTCGACCTTCCTCACGCGCCTGCGCCTGGGCGGCCGCCTCATCGACGCCAAGGGCGTCTCGCGCCTCTACCGCACCCGGATCTCCGGCTGGCAGCTCTTCCTGCTCGCCGTCGCGGGCCTCATCGCGCTCTTCGTGGCGCTCGCCGCCACCCCCGGCGGTCAGACCCTCCTCGGACTCTCGGGCGCCATGTGGGATGACATCGTCACCTTCTTCCGCTCGCTCCTGCACCTGTCACCGAGCTCGCCGTCGGTGTAGCGCCCGGCGACCACACCGCCGACGCGCACCCCCGGACCTCCACGGACCCCGACCGACCAGAAGACCGAAAAGGACCACGGACCACTCATGATCGACTTCCGATACCACCTGGTCTCGCTCATCAGCGTCTTCCTCGCGCTCGCCGTCGGCGTGGTCCTCGGCGCCGGCCCCCTGCAGAACTCGCTCGGCACCGCCCTCAACGACCAGGTCACCTCCCTGCGCGCCGACCGCAACGCCCTCCAGTCCCAGCTCGAGCAGACCGAGGGCGCCGTCAACGACCGCGACTCCTACATCACCGTGCTCGCCTCCTCCGTCCTGCCCGGCACCCTCGACGGCAAGAAGGTCGCCATCGTCACCCTCCCCGACGCCGAGAACGACGACGTCGACGCCGCCACGACCGAGCTCCAGGCCGCCGGCGCCACCGTCGACGGGCGCCTCCGCCTCACCGACGCCTGGACCGACGAGGGCCGCGCCACCTTCCGCTCCACCTACTCCGGGCAGTTCGCCGGCTATCTCGACAGCCCCTCCTCCGAGGGCGGCAACGCCGTCCTCGGCCAGGGCCTCGTCTCCGCCCTCACGACCGACGGCGAGAAGGCCACCGCCCTCATGGACCTCCTCACCGCGACCGACCAGCCCCTCGCCACCGTCGACTCCAAGCCGAGCGGCAAGGTCGACATGGTCCTCGTCATCGGGCCGCGCGACGCCGCCACGGACTCCAGCGCCGACGCCGCTGCCAAGGCCACCGCCGCCGCGACCGCCGCCGACGAGAACGACGCCTGGAGCCAGGCGCTCTCCGGCGCCGCCTCCGAGGGAACCGTCGTCGTCGAGGGCGCCGCCCAGTCCTCCACCGGCCTCGTCGCGGCGCTGCGCTCCGGCGACGTCAAGGTCACCACCATCGACTCCGTCGGCCAGGTGACCGCGGCCGTCTCCGCGCCCCTCGCCCTGGCCTCGACCGCCTCCGGCACCGTCGCCTCCTACGGCTTCGACGACGGCGCCTCCGCCGTCCTCCCGCCCACCGGGAAGTGAGCCCCGTGCCCCGGCGCGCCCACCCGGTTCGGTCGGCCGCGGCCGCACTGGCGGCAGGCGGGACCACGGCCCTCGTCGGCCGCGCCCTGCTGCGTCCCGGCGGCCCGCTGCGCCCGGCACCGGACGGGCTCCTCGAGCGCGTCAACTTCCACGGCCGCACCGTGAGCCTGCGTGGCGGAGCCGCCCTCGCCGTCGGAGCGCTCACCGGGGCGCTCGCCGCGGGCAGCGCCCCCGCCGCCGTCGCCACCGGCTGCGCAGGGGCCGCCGGCGCCGTCGACGACCTCGACGCGGGCGCGCACGACGGCGACGCCCCTGCCAAGGGGCTGCGCGGGCACCTCACCGCCCTCGCTCACGGGCGGGTCACCACCGGCGTGCTCAAGATCGGCGCCATCGGCGCCGGAGCGGTCGTCGCCGGCGGGACGCTCGCCGCCGAGCGCGCCGGACGGCGCACGACGCCCGGGGCGGCCCGCCCGCGGGCCGCCGCGGCGACGCTCGCCGACGCCGCCGTGAGCGCCGTCGCCATCGCCTCGTGGGCGAACGTCCACAACCTCCTCGACCTGCGCCCCGGACGCGCCCTCAAGGCCTCCGTGCTCCTCGCCGGCCCCCTCGCGCTCGCGCCCGGCGAGGACGCCGCCACTACGCGCCGCCTCGCAGTGGCCGCGCTCGGCGCCGCCGCGACCGCCGCCCCGGACGACCTCGCCGAGCGCACGATGCTGGGAGACACCGGCGCCAACGCGCTGGGCGCTCTGGTCGGTACCGCGATCGCCGCCCACCCCAGCCGCGCCCTCCGCGCCGTTGCCGCCGTCACCGGCACCGGGCTCGTCCTGGCGAGCGAGCGCGTCTCCTTCTCCCGCGTCATCGCCGCCACCCCGGCGCTGGCCGCCCTCGACGCCCTCGGCCGGCGGGAGGCCTGAGTGCCCCGGGCGCACCGCGGGGGAGCCGCCGCCGCGGTCGGCGGCGTCGCCGGCCTCACCCTCGTCTCCCGTGCCCTCGGCTTCCTGCGCTGGGTCGTCCAGGCGACCACCGTCGGCGCCGGGACCGTCGCCGGCGCCTACGCCACCGCCAACCAGGTCCCCAACGTCCTCTACGAGGTCGTCGTCGGCGGGGCGCTGTCCGCCACCGTCGTGCCGCTGCTCGCCTCGGCCGTCGCCTCGGGGCGCCGCGACGAGGTCGAGCGCACCGCCGGCGGGCTGCTCGGCCTCGTCCTGGCGGTCCTCGTGCCCGCGGGCGCCGTCCTCGCCCTGGCCGCCGGGCCGATCGCGGCCCTGTTCCCCACCTCGCAGGGCGTCGACCCGGCCCTGCAGCGCGAGCTCGTCACGAGCTTCCTGCGGATGTTCGCCCTCCAGGTGCCCCTCTACGGCGTCGGCGTCGTCCTCACCGGCGTCCTCCAGGCCCACCACCGCTTCACCTGGCCGGCCCTCACCCCCGTCCTGTCCTCGCTCGTCGTCATGGCGACCTACGGCGTCTACGGGGCGACGACGGGCGGAGCCGACGACGGCACCGCCTCGCGGGCCGCGCTGCTCGTCCTCGGATGGGGCACGACGGCGGGCGTCGCCGCCCTCTCGCTGCCGCTGCTCGTGCCCGCCCGACGGCTCGGGCTCTCCGTCCGCCCCACCCTCCGCCTCGATCGCGCCACGGCCGCCCGCGTGCTGCGCCTGGGCGGTGCCGGCGTCCTCACCCTCATCGCCCAGCAGGCCAGCGTCCTCGTCGTCCTCGCCCTGGCCCGCTCCGGCGGACGCACCGGCACCGTCGCCGTCTACCAGTACACGCAGGCGGTCTACGTCCTGCCCTACGCCGTCCTCGCGGTCCCCGTCGCCACCGTCCTCTACCCGTGGCTCGCCGCCGCCTTCGAGCGCCCGGGCCCGCTCGGCGAGCGGCCGAGCCCCCAGGCCGCGCGGCTGACGGCCACCGCCACGGCCCTCGTCACCGCCGTCGCCACCGCGGGGGCGGGCATGCTCGTGGCCGCCTCCGCGGGCGCCGAGCGCTTCTTCGCGCTCCTCGCCGACGTCGACGGCATGGGCGCCGCGCTCGTCGCCATGGCGCCCGGGATCATCGGCTACGCCCTCATCTACCAGGGCACCCGCGTCCTCTTCGCCGCCGACTCCGCCCGCTCGGCCGCCGGGGCCGCCGCCGCCGGATGGCTCACCGTCGCGGCAGCCTCCGCCCTCGCCGTCCACCTCGCCGCCCCCGACGGCGGTGACGGCGCCGCCACGCTCACCGCGCTCGGCGTCGGGCAGAGCGCCGGCATGGTCGTCGCCGCCGTCGGTCTCCTCGTCGTCCTCGCCCGTCGCACGGGCTCGGCCTCACTGGGCCCCAGCCTGAGGGCCCTCGTCGTCGGCGCCCCCGTCGCCGCCGTCGCCGGGCTGGTCTCGCGCCGCCTCTCGGAGGTGCCCGCAGGAACGGTCGGCGGCGTGGGCGTGGCTGTCGTCGGCGCCCTCGCCACCGCGGCCCTCGTCCTGCTCGCCGTCCACCTCGCCGACCGCAGCCTCCTGTCCGCCCTGCGCCGCCGCGGCGCCGCACCCCGCGAGGCGCAGGCCGCTCACCCCGACCCTGAGGAGCTCCCGTGACCCCGACGAGCAACCAGCCCGATCCGACCGGGGCCCGCCGACGCGTTCTCGAGGTCTCCGGCTCCGCCGCCGGCGGCGTGCGCGCCCACCTAGGCGAGTGCGCCCGCCTCCTGTCCGCCGCCGGTCACGACGTCCTCGTCGAGGCGCCCGCCGGCGTCCTGACCGGCCTCGACCTCGGCGGGGCACGCTCCGAGGCCCTCGAGATCGGCCCCGCACCGCGCCCCTCCGACGCCCTCGTCACCGCCCGGATGCGCCGCCTGGGACGGCGCGCCGACGTCGTCCACGCCCACGGCCTGCGGGCCGGGGCGCTCGCCGCCCTCGCCCTGGGCCGACGGCGCCCGGGCCGGACCCGCCTCGTCGTCACCCTCCACAACCGCACCGTCGGCGGACGCGCCACGCGAGCCGTCGGCGAGCGCCTCGAGGCACTCGTCGCCTCCCGCGCCGACGCCGTCCTCGCCGTCAGCCCCGACATCGCCGACTCCGTCCGGGCGCGCGGCGCCGAGCACGTCGACCTCGCGGTCATCCCCGCGCCCGCCGCCCGCACCACCGGGCTCGCGCCCTCCGCCTCCTCGATCGAGTCCGCCTGGCCCGGCCAGGGGCGGCGCCTCCTGACGGTCGCCCGCCTCGCGCCTCAGAAGGGGCTCGACCTCCTCCTCGACGCCGCCGCCCTCCTGGCCGAGCGCGGCACGGGCCCGCTGACGTGGGCCGTCGCGGGGGAGGGGCCCCTGCGAGACAAGCTGCAGGCCCGGGTCGCCGCGGAGCACCTGCCCGTCCGGCTCCTCGGCCGCCGCGAGGACGTCGCCGTCCTCATGGGCGCCGCCGACGTCGTCGTCCAGACGAGCCTGTGGGAGGGGCAGCCCCTCACCGTCCAGGAGGCCCTGCGCGCCGCGGCCGCCGTCGTCGCCACCGACGTCGGCGGGACCGCCGTCACCGCCCGCGGCGGAGCCGTGCTCGTCGATCCCGACGCCGCCGCCCTCGCCGACGCCGTGGGCGGCCTCCTCGCCGACGACGCCTCGCTCGCCGTCGCGCGCGCCCGCTCGGCCGGCGCGGCTGCGGGCCTGCCAGGGGCCGAGGAGCTCGCCGCCCAGCTCCGGTCCGTCCTGCTGCCCGTCTGAGCCGTCCGGGCCCCGGCCGGGCCCCGGCCGGGACCCGACCGACCGGAGCCGGATCCCGGTGTGACGGGCGCGTGACGAGCCGGGCCGTCACCGCCCGGCGGCATGCCTTATGCTGGGATTCCGTGATGAGCACCAGCCCCCGCTCGAGCGGGAACCAGACCAGCACCCCTGCGCACATCTTCGTCACCGGCGGCGTCGTCTCCTCCCTCGGCAAGGGCCTCACGGCCTCCAGCCTGGGGCGTCTGCTCCGGGCCCGCGGCATCAGCGTCGTCATGCAGAAGCTCGACCCGTACATCAACGTCGACCCGGGCACGATGAACCCCTTCCAGCACGGCGAGGTCTTCGTCACCGAGGACGGCGCCGAGACGGACCTCGACATCGGCCACTACGAGCGCTTCCTCGACGTCAACCTCTCCGGCAAGGCCAACGCGACGACCGGCCAGGTCTACCAGACCGTCATCGCCAAGGAGCGCCGTGGCGAGTACCTCGGCGACACCGTCCAGGTCATCCCGCACATCACGGACCAGATCAAGGCCGTCATGCGCTCCCAGGCCGAGCCCGACGCCGACGGCAACGTCCCCGACGTCATCATCACCGAGATCGGCGGCACCGTCGGCGACATCGAGTCCCAGCCCTTCCTCGAGGCCGCCCGCCAGGTACGCGCGGACCTGGGGCGCGACAACGTCGCCTTCGTCCACGTCTCCCTCATCCCCTTCCTCCCGGCCGCCGGCGAGCTCAAGACCAAGCCCACGCAGCACTCGGTCGCGACCCTGCGCTCCATCGGCATCCAGCCCGACGCGCTCGTCCTGCGCACCGACCGCCCCCTGCCCGAGGGCGTCAAGGGCAAGGTCGCGCTCATGTGCGACGTCGACCGCGACGCCGTCATCGAGTGCAAGGACGCCTCCTCCATCTACGAGGTGCCTCCGACCCTCCACCGTGAGGGCCTCGACGCCTTCCTGGTCCAGCGCCTCGGCCTCACCTTCCGCGACGTCGACTGGACCGAGTGGGACGCCCTCCTCCAGCGCGTCCACGAGCCCAAGAGCCGCCTCGAGGTCGCCCTCGTCGGCAAGTACATCGACCTCCACGACGCCTACCTGTCCGTCGCCGAGGCCATCAAGCACGGCGGCTTCGCCAACAACGCCAAGGTCGACCTGCGCTGGATCGCCTCCGACTCCTGCGAGACCCCCGAGGGCGCCCAGCGCGCGCTCGGCGGCGCCGACGCCGTCGTCATCCCCGGCGGTTTCGGCGTGCGCGGCATCGAGGGCAAGCTCGGAGCCCTGCGCTGGGCCCGCGAGCACAGGATCCCGACGCTCGGCCTGTGCCTCGGCCTGCAGTGCATGGTCATCGAGGTCGCCCGTGACCTCCTCAGCCTCGAGGGGGCCTCCTCCACCGAGTTCGAGCCCGAGACCCAGTACCCCGTCATCACGACGATGGACGCCCAGCGCCAGTTCGTCACCGGCGGCGGCGACCTGGGCGGCACCATGCGCCTGGGCGCCTACCCGGCCGTCCTCACCGAGGGCTCGGTCGTCGCCGAGGCATACGGCTCCACCGAGGTCTCAGAGCGCCACCGCCACCGCTTCGAGGTCAACAACGAGTACCGCGAGCAGCTCGAGTCCGTCGGCCTGCACGTCGCCGGCACCTCGCCGGACGGCCACCTCACCGAGTTCGTCGAGCTCGACCGCGAGCAGCACCCCTACTTCGTCGCCACCCAGGCGCACCCGGAGTTCAAGTCCCGCCCGACCCGCGCCCACCCGCTCTTCGCGGGCCTCATCAAGGCCGGCCTCGAGCGGCAGCGCGAGCTCTACTCCGCCCGCTACCAGGGCGACGAGTCCGCCGAGGCCGCCCCGGAGGCCGAGAAGGTCAAGGAGTGAGCACCGCCGACGGCGCTGCGGAGGCCCGGGCCGCCGGGACGGGGCGTCCCGTCGACGAGCGCGACACCCGCGAGGTCCTCTCCGCCGAGCACGTGTGGGCCGGCCCGATCCTCTCGGTCGAGGACGAGCGCGTCCGGCTCTCCGAGGGGACCGAGCCGCTGCGCCGCCAGGTGGTCCGCCACCACGACGCCGTCAACGTCGTCGCCCTGCGCGAGGGGAGGACTCCTCCCAGCCCGACGGCGCCGCCGAGATCCTCATGGTCCGCCAGTACCGCCACCCGGTGCGCGCGAGCCTGTGGGAGATCCCGGCCGGGCTCCTCGACGTCCCCGGCGAGGACCCGCTCGTCGCCGCGCAGCGCGAGCTCGCCGAGGAGACGGACCGCCGCGCCTCGGCGTGGCACGCGTTGGTCGACTACTACGCCTCCCCGGGCTTCACCACCGAGGGCGCCCGCTCCTTCCTGGCCCGGGGGATCTCCGTGCTCCCGGAGTCCGAGCGCATCGAGCGCGAGGCCGAGGAGGCGGAGTTCGTGCCCACGTGGTTCCGCTTCGACGACGTCGTGGCGGGCGTCCTCGCGGGCGAGCTCCACAACCCCTCGACCGTCATGGGCGTCCTCGCCGCCGACCGGGCGCGCGCTCGTGGCTGGGAGGGACTGCGCCCCGCTGACTCGCCGTGGCTGAGGAGCCCGGCGAGCCTCTGACGGCGGTCTGAGCGAGCCCCGAGGGGCTCCACGCGTCATCCCGGACGGGGCGGCGGCACCGAGCGTGCCGCCGCCCCGTCCGTCGTACCTCCCCGACCCGGGAACTGCCTCGCGACAATGCCTGACGGTGAAAGACGTGAATCGGTTAATCGGCTGAGGCAGAGGTGGTTAACCGGTTGACGATTGGGTGTGGTGTGAGTCATGATCCTCCCGTGCCCGGCACGGACGCCGGGCCTCCGCACCGAAAGGGGGAGGGGGACGATGACGACCCTCGCCGACGTCGCCGCAGCAGCCGGCGTCTCCAAGGCGGCAGCCTCGCTCGTGCTCTCGGGCAAGTCCGAGGGACGCGTCTCCGAGGGCAAGGCCGCCCTCGTCCGCACCGCCGCCGACGACCTCGGCTACGTCCGCGACGCCATTGCCGGCGGGATGCGCAACGGGCGCACCCGGACCATCGGCGTCATCGGCGAGCGCGTCCTGTCCACCCCCTACGCCGTCGCCATGATCGACGCCGTCCTCTCCACCAGCCAGGACCTCGGCTGGTCCGTCCTCCTCACCGACTCGGGCCGCGACGGCGTCGCCGCGGAGGACGCCGTCCGCGAGATGGTCTCCCGCCGCGTCGGGCAGGTCGTCATCGCCCCCATGTACCACCGCGTCGTCGCCGTCCCCGAGCAGCTCGACGACGTCGTCGTCCTCAACGGCGAGGCGGACCGACCCGGTGTCCCCGGCGTCGTCCCGGACGAGCGCCAGGGCGCCCACGACGCCGTCGCCCACCTGCTCTCCCTCGGTCACACCCGCATCGGGTACCTCGGGCACGACAACGCCGAGACCATCGCCGTCCGCGAGCGCGGCGACGCCTATCGCGCCACCCTGCGCGACGCCGGCGTCACCGTGGACGAGAGCCTCATGGCCACCGGCGGGCTCGACCCCGACAGCGTCGACGCCGCGGCGGCGGGGCTCCTCGACCGCACCGACCGGCCCACCGCCGTCTTCTGCTACAACGACGCCTTCGCCGCCGGTGTCTACCGCCAGGCCGCCCGGCTCGGGATCTCCGTCCCCCGAGACCTCTCCGTCGTCGGCTTCGACGACCTCGCCCTCATCTCCACGAACGTCGACCCGCGCCTCACGACGATGCGTCTGCCCCACTGGGAGATGGGGGAGTGGCTCACTCGCGAGCTCGCCGCCGGACGAGCCGGGGAGCTCCCCGACCTCACCCGCTTCACCTGCCCCCTCATCGAGCGCGCCTCCACCGCGCCGCCCGCCGTCTGAGCCGCCGGCCCGGACCCACCAGCTCTCCGCCCGCCGGACGGAGTGAGATCCCCACCAGTCACGCTGACACACAAAGGAGTGCCATCATGATGACCACCCGCCGCTCGTTCCTCGGCGTCAGTGCCGCGGCCGCCGTCGCCGCCACGCTCGCTGCCTGCTCCTCCCAGTCCGGCAGCAGCTCCGGCTCCGCCTCCGGCGGCTCCGGCGGCATCACCCTGTGGACCCACAACGGCGGCAACAAGGAGGAGCTCGCCGTCGTCGACTCCGCGGTCAAGGCATTCAACAAGGCGAACCCGGACACCCCCGTGACGCTGAGGTCCTTCCCGCAGGAGTCCTACAACGACGCCATCGCCTCGGCCGCCGTCTCCGGCGACCTGCCCGACATCCTCGACCTCGACGGCCCGATCATGCCGAACTGGGCGTGGGCCGGATACCTCTCGCCCCTGACGATCTCCCAGGATCTTCAGGACAAGATCATCGACTCCGCGAAGGGCGTCTGGAACGAGAAGCTCTACTCCGTCGGTCCCTACGACACCTCGCTGTGCTTCCTCGGCCGCAAGTCCGCCTTCGACGAGGCCGGCGTCACCGTCCCCACCGTCGACGAGCCGTGGACCAAGGACGAGTTCATGGACGCCCTCGACAAGCTCTCCAAGCTCGACGGCTTCGAGTACGCCATCGACATGTCCGTCTGGGACACCGCCGAGTGGTGGCCTTACGCCTACGCCCCGATGCTCCAGTCCTTCGGCGGTGACCTCATCGACCGCGACACCTACGAGACGGCCGACGGCTTCATCAACGGCGACAAGGCCGTCGAGTGGGGCACCTGGTTCCGCTCGCTGTTCACCAGCAAGTACGCCTCCGAGACCCCGGCGAAGGACGGCCAGGACTTCCTCCAGGGCAAGGTCCCGCTCGTCTACGCCGGCGGCTGGAAGGTTCTCAAGGCCCAGGAGACCTTCGGCGAGGACGACGTCCTCATCCTCCCGCCCGTCGACTTCGGTGAGGGAGCCCACGTCGGCGGCGGCTCCTGGCAGTGGGGCGTGTCCTCGTCGACCAAGAACGCCGAGGCCGCCAACAAGTTCATCGAGTTCCTCATGCAGGACGAGTACCTCGTGCAGTACTCCGACGCCATCGGCAACTTCCCGTCGATCGAGTCCGCCACCCCGAAGACGAAGTACTACGGCGAGGGCAAGCCGCTCGAGCCCGTCTACGAGATCGGTAAGAAGTACGCCCTCCTGCGTCCGGCCACGCCGGGCTACAAGGTCATCTCCTCCGTCTTCGACAAGGCCGCCCGAGACATCGTCTCCGGCTCCGACGTCAAGTCGACCCTCGACCAGGCCGCCAAGGACATCGACGCCGACATCACGTCCAACGACGGCTACAAGGCCAAGTGACACCCGCCCGTGGCGGGCGGCGCGCCCGCCCGCCACGGGGCTCCGGGACCGCGGTCCCGCACGGCCGCCCCGACCCGGCCGACCACCATCCCCACACTCCGACCGATCCGGCGGGACGAGTCCGTCCCGCCGGGAAGGGAACCGACATGGCAGCGTCCACCACCACCAGGCGCCGCGGCAGGTCCGCGGCCCTGCGCCGGGAGGCGAGGACGGCCTGGCTCATGAGCTCGCCGGCCCTCCTGCTCCTCCTGCTCTTCATGGGCATCCCGATCCTGCTCACCTTCATCCTGTCCTTCACCAACACGAGGCTCATCTCCCCGAACCCGCCCGCCTTCATCGGGCTGGACAACTTCGTCCGCGCCTTCACCGACGACCCCACCTTCATCCGGTCGCTCACCAACACGGCCTTCTTCGCGCTCGTCGTCGTGCCCTGCCAGTCCGGGCTCGCGCTCGCGCTCGCGATCCTCGTCAACCAGAAGGTCAAGGGCGTCACCGCCTTCCGCACGATGATCTTCATGCCCGTGGTGACCTCGATGGTCGTCGTCTCCATCCTGTGGAGCTTCTTCTACCAGGACAACGGCCTGTTCAACTCGATGCTCAACACGATCACCGGCGGCGGCTGGACCGCGGTGGCCTGGCTCAACAACCCCGGCACCGCGATGCCCGCCATCATCGTGCTGTCGATCTGGCAGGCGGTCGGTCTCCACATGATCATCTGGCTCTCGGGCCTGCAGATGATCGACCCGGTGCTCTACGAGGCAGCCGACCTCGACGGCGTCAACGGATGGCAGCGCTTCCGCTACATCACCTGGCCGGGCCTGCACTCGACGATGGTCTTCATCCTCGTCACCATCACCATCGCCGCCCTGGGGCTCTTCGTCCAGGTCGACGTCATGACCTCCGGCGGCCCGCAGGACGCCACCTCGACGATCGTCTACCACGCCGTGCGCAAGGGCTACCGCGAGCAGGACATGGGCTACGGATCCGCGATCTCGCTCATCTTCTTCGTCGCCGTCCTGCTCATCAGCCTCGTCCAGCGCTGGCTCACCAGGGAGAAGGACTGACATGGCCGCCGAGAACACCGCCGCCACCGCCACCGCCTTCGTCGACACCCTCAAGGCGGCCGACGACTCACCGCGCCGCGGCCGGGTCGCGACCAAGAGGCGCAGCAGGGTCCTCGCCTACGTCGGCCTCGTCATCGCCTCCTGCGTCGCCATCTTCCCGCTCCTGTTCATGGTCTTCTCCTCCTTCAAGGACGACCAGCAGATCTTCGCCGACCTCGGGTCCCTCAAGGCCTTCCTGCCGACGGGGCACCTGTCGATGGACAACTACGCCGGCGTCTTCGACCGGGTGCCGGCCGCGCGGTTCATCACGAACTCCGTCATCGTCACCGTCGCCATCGTCGTCCTCGGCCTCGTCGTCAACTCGATGATCGGCTTCGCCATCTCCCGCATGCGGTGGAAGGGCAAGAGCATCGTCCTCTCGCTCGTGCTCGCCACTCTCATGGTCCCCTTCGAGACCATCGCGGTCCCGCTCGTCTACTGGGTCGCCAAGCTCCCGTCGCTCCAGTGGGTGGTCGACGGCTTCCTCGTCAAGCAGGGCATGCTCAACACCTACCAGGTGCAGATCCTGCCCTTCGTCGCCAACGCGCTCGCGATCTTCCTGTTCGCCCAGCACTTCGGCGACATCCCCAAGGAGATCGACGAGGCCGCCAGGGTGGACGGCGCCTCCTGGTGGACGATCTACTCGCGGATCATCGTGCCGCTCTCGGGCCCGACCTTCGCCACGGTCGCCATCATCACGATGCTGCCGGCCTGGAACTCCTACCTGTGGCCCCTCATGGTCATCCAGGAGGAGTCGATGCGGCCCGCCAGCGTCGGCATGCAGTACTTCTTCCAGCTCAACCCCGTGTGGGGCCAGATCATGGCCTACGGGACGCTCATCACGCTGCCGGTCCTCATCATCTTCGTCCTCTTCCAGCGGTCCTTCGTGGCCTCGCTGGCGGGCACGGCGGTCAAGGGCTGAGGGGGCGACCATGGCACTCGAGCTGGCCGACCACTGGCTGTGGGACCACTGGATCGCCGACGACGGCGAGCGGTACCACCTGTTCTTCCTGCGGGCCTCCCGCGCCCTGCACGACCCGCAGCGCAGGCACTTCAACGCCTCGATGGGGCACGCGGTCTCGACCGACGCCCGGACGTGGACGCTCATGCCCGACGCGCTCGTCCACTCCGACGGCCCGGCCTTCGACGACAAGGCGATCTGGACGGGCTCGACGGTCGTCAAGCCGGACGGGACCCTGCGCGTCTTCTACACCGGGATCTCCCACGTGGAGGCCGGGATGGTCCAGCGCGTCGGCTGGGCGGACTCGACCGACGGCGTCACCTTCGAGCGCGCCTGCGCCGAGCCCGTGACGGCCGACAACCGCTGGTACCAGACGTGGAACCCCGCGTACTCCCACGACGAGGCCTGGCGCGACCCCTTCGTCTTCGAGCACGAGGGCCGGTGGCACATGCTGGTCACCGCCCGCGCCAAGGACGTCGACGTCAAGCACTCTGGCGTCATCGGGCACGCCGTCTCCGACGACCTCGACCACTGGGAGGTGCTCCCCCCGCTGACCGAGCCGGGCGCCCCGTTCGGGCAGCTCGAGGTCTCCCAGTCCCGCGAGGTCGACGGCCGCCACCTCCTCGTCTTCTGCTGCGGCCAGGACATGCAGGCCGAGCCCGGCCCGGGCGGCGTCTGGGTGGCCGAGGGGGAGGGCCCGCTGGGCCCCTGGGACGTCGCGGGCGCCCGCTACGTGCAGCCCGAGCACCTCTACGCGGGGCAGCTCCTGCCGCTGCGCGACGGCCGCTGGGTCTACACGGGGTTCAACGACGTCGTGGACGGCGCGTTCGTGGGGAGCGCGCCGGACCCGATCCCGTGGGAGGAGATCGAGCTCGTCGCCCGCAACTGACCTGCGACGAGGGCCTTCCACGGCGGAGCGGGCGCCCACCACGCGGTGGGGGCCCGCTCCGGCGTTAAACGTTTGACGAGCGTCCTGCGCGCGTCGCACAATCTCCTCCGGACGCGCGCAGGAGCCCGTCCGAGAGCACGTGCGAGAAACGGAGGCCGAGGGTGGCCACACTGGCAGACGTCGCCTCCGCGGCGGGCGTGTCGACCGCGACGGTCTCCCTGGTCCTGTCCGGCAAGGCCGAGGGCCGCGTCGCCAAGGCGACCGCCCAGCGCGTCCAGGCCGCCGCCGACGAGGCCGGCTACGTCCGCAACGCCGTCGCCGGCTCCCTGCGCTCCCGGTCCACCCGCACCCTCGGGCTCGTCTCCGAGCGCTCCACCTCCTCCGGCGCCGTCCTCGCCGACGTCCTCGCCGTCTGCCGCGAGGCCGGCTGGTCGATGCTCGTCACCGACCTCGGGCACACGCCCAAGGAGACGCGCGAGGCCGTCCGCGAGCTGCGCCAGCGGCGCGTCGACGCCGTCATCTACGCCCCCACCACCCGCCAGAAGGTCCACGTCGACCGCGCCCTCGACCACGTCGCGGTCCTTAACGGCTACGCCGACCGGCCCGGCGTCCCCGGAGCCGTCGCCGACGAGGAGACCGGCGCCGTCGAGGCCGTCGGCCACCTCCTCGCCCTCGGGCACCGCCGCATCGCCCACCTCACCCTCGACCGCGACGACGACGTCACCGTCCGCCTGCGCCAGTCCGGCTACTCCGGGGCGCTGGCGGCCGCCGGGCTCACGGTCGATCCCTCCCTCGTCGTCGCCTGCGACGGCACGCCCTCCGGGGCCGACCGCGCCGCGCGCGCCCTGCTCGACCGCGCGGACCGCCCCACGGCCGTGTTCTGCTACGACGACGCCCTCGCCCTGGGCGTCTACCGCCAGGCGCGGGCCCTCGGGCTGCGCCTGCCCGAGGACCTCTCCGTCATCGGCTTCGACGAGCTGACCGTGCTCGCGGAGAACGTCGCCCCGCAGCTGACGGCGCTGCGCCTGCCGCGACGAGACATGGCCGAGTGGGTGACCAGCGGCCTCATCGGGGGAGCGGGGGAGCTGCCCCGCATCCCGACGGTCTTCACCTGCGAACTCATCGAGCGCGGCTCGACGGCGGCTCCCGCGGCCTGACGGGGCGCGCGGAGCGGTCCGCGCGGCCACGGGCGGCCCCGTCGGAGCGGCGTCGTCACCGCCTCTCAGCCCTCGGCCGCCCTATAGGCGTCACTCATGGACGGTAAGCGTGCCGGACGCCACTCGTCGTCAGTCCCGCCGCACTTGCCAGCGTTGAATATGGGAACAAAGATCTTGGGTAAAGTTGGTCAACGCCCCGAGCCCGCCCCGCGCGGCGCTCCCGGCCGACCCGCCCAGCCGGCCACCGCCGACCGGGCTCACCGATGAGACCGAGAGGAGATGCCATGAACCAGGCCGATGACGACTCCACCCGGGCGCGCGTCCTCGATCTCATCGTCGAGAAGGGGCCCGTCTCCGCGGCGCAGCTCGCCCGGGTCCTCGACCTCACCCCCGCCGCCGTGCGCCGTCACATCACGGCGCTCGAGGAGACCGGCGAGATCCAGGTCCACACGCCTGCCGCCGGAGGCAAGCGCGGACGCGGGCGGCCGGCCCGGCACTACGTCGGCACCCCGGACGCCCGCACCACCTTCGCCGAGGGGTACTCCGACCTCGCCAACCGCGCCCTCACCTACCTCCAGCAGGTGGCGGGGGACAAGGCCGTCGACTCCTTCGCGGCCGCCCGCGGGCGCGACCTCGAGCGCCGCTACATGCCCGTCGTCGAGGCCGCCGGCAAGGACCCGGCGGACCGGGCCTCCGCGCTCGCGGACGCCCTCACCCTCGACGGCTACGCGGCCACCGTGCGCGACGTCGGCGACGGCACCTACGCCGTCCAGCTGTGCCAGGGCCACTGCCCCGTGCGCGACGTCGCCGGCCAGTTCAACGAGCTCTGCGAGGCCGAGACCCAGGCCTTCGCCCGGCTCCTCGGCGTGCCCGTCCAGCGCCTCGCCACCCTCGCCGGCGGCGACCACGTCTGCACGACCCACGTCCCCATCGCCATGCCGGCGCTGCGCAAGCGCGCCGTCCGAGCAGCAACAGACCCGCGGGGCCACCGGCCCCAGCGAACGGAAGGAACCCGATGACACAGCCCGTGACGGAGACCATGAACGAGGCGCCGCGCAACAGCGACGACGAGATCATCGACTCCATCTCCACCCAGTACGACTTCGGGTGGCACGACTCCGACACCGCCGGCGCCACCGCGAAGCGCGGCCTGTCGGAGGAGGTCGTCCGGGAGATCTCCGCGATCAAGGGCGAGCCGGAGTGGATGCTCGCCAAGCGCCTCAAGGCCTACGAGACCTTCCTCCGCAAGCCCATGCCCACCTGGGGCGTCGACATGTCCGACCTCGACATGGACCAGGTCAAGTACTACGTCCGCTCCACGGACCGCCCCACCAACTCGTGGGACGACCTGCCCGAGGACATCAAGAACACCTACGACCGCATCGGCATCCCCGAGGCCGAGCACGAGCGCCTCGTCGCCGGCGTCGCCGCCCAGTACGAGTCCGAGGTCGTCTACAACCAGATCCGCTCCGACCTCGAGGAGCAGGGCGTCATCTTCGTCGACACCGACACCGCGGTGCGCGACTACCCCGAGCTCGTCCAGGAGTACTTCGGCTCCGTCGTGCCCGCGGGCGACAACAAGTTCGCCGCCCTCAACACGGCCGTGTGGTCCGGCGGCTCCTTCATCTACGTCCCCAAGGGCGTCAAGGTCGAGATCCCGCTCCAGGCCTACTTCCGCATCAACACGGAGAACATGGGCCAGTTCGAGCGAACGCTGATCATCGCCGACGAGGACTCCTACGTCCACTACGTCGAGGGCTGCACCGCCCCGATCTACTCCACGGACTCCCTGCACTCCGCGATCGTCGAGATCGTCGTCAAGAAGAACGCCCGCGTGCGCTACACGACGATCCAGAACTGGTCGAACAACGTGTGGAACCTCGTCACCCAGCGCGCCACCTGCGAGGAGGGCGCCACCATGGAGTGGGTCGACGGCAACATCGGCTCCAAGAAGAACATGAAGTACCCGGCCGTCTACCTCATGGGCCCCCACGCCCGCGGCGAGGCCCTCTCCATCGCCTTCGCCGGCGAGGGCCAGCACCAGGACACCGGCGCCAAGATGGTCCACATGGCCCCGTACACCTCGAGCCACATCGTCTCGAAGTCGATCTCCCGCCACGGCGGTCGCTCCGGCTACCGCGGCCTCGTCCAGATCATGAAGAACGCGCGCCACTCGAAGTCCAACGTCCTGTGCGACGCGCTCCTCGTCGACGAGATCTCCCGCTCGGACACCTACCCCTACGTCGACGTGCGCACCGACGACGTCGAGATGGGCCACGAGGCCACCGTGTCCAAGGTGAGCGCGGACCAGCTCTTCTACCTCATGCAGCGCGGCCTGTCCGAGACCGAGGCCATGGCGACCATCGTCCGCGGCTTCGTCGAGCCCATCGCCCGCGAGCTGCCCATGGAGTACGCCCTCGAGCTCAACCGCCTCATCGAGCTGCAGATGGAGAACTCGGTCGGCTGACGCCGCTGCCGCCGCTCGCGTGCCGCGCCCGCCCGGGCTCGCACCCACCGAGTCCCCCTCCGCACAGACCTCACCCATGACCAGCCGGAGCACTCCGGCACAGGAGAACCTCATGCCCGACCTCTCGACCGACCACTCGAAGGCGACGCTCGAGGGCGCCCACTCCCACGGGCCCGCCCGTCGCTACGTCTCCTCCCGAGCCGACCGCCCCACGTCCTTCGACGCCGCCGACGTCCCCGTCCCCGGCGGCCGCGAGGAGGAGTGGCGCTTCACCCCCATGAAGCGCTTCAAGCCCCTCTTCGACCTCGACGCCGTCACCGCGGGCACCGCGACCGACGCCGTCTCCCTCACCGTCGACGCCCCCGAGGGCGTCGCCGTCGAGAGCCTGGAGAGCGGCGACGCCCGCCTCGGCACCGTCGGCGCGCCCTCGGACCGCACCGCCGTCGTCGCCTGGAACGCCGCGTCCCAGGCCACCGCCGTCACTCTCACCGCCGGCACCGAGCTCGCCTCGGCCGTCCGCGTGAACGTCAAGGGCTCCGACACTCCGACTGACGGGGGCCTGGCCAACCCGACGGCCCTCGGCCTCCTCGTCACCGCAGAGGCCGGCGCCAAGGGCACCGTCGTCATCGACCACACCGGGACCGCGGCCCTGACCGAGACCGTCGAGGTCGTCGTCGCCGAGGGCGCCGAGCTCACCCTCGTCACCGTCCAGGGCTGGGAGGACGAGGCCGTCCACGCCTCCAACCACCGCGTGCGCGTCGAGGGCCGCGGCACTCTCAAGCACGTCGTCGTCAGCCTCGGCGGGGACGTGCGCGTCTCCCCGGACCTCGGCTTCTCCGGCGAGGGTGGCCACATCGACGCCTACGGCGTCTACTTCACCGACGCCGGCCAGCACCAGGAGCACCGCCCCTACGTCGCCCACACCGAGGCGAGCTGCTACTCCCGCGTCACCTACAAGGGCGCCCTCCAGGGCAAGAACGCCCACGCCGTGTGGGTCGGCGACTGCTACATCGGCGAGAGGGCCCGCGGCACCGACACCTACGAGCTCAACCGCAACCTCGTCCTCACCGAGGGCGCCAAGGCCGACTCCATCCCGAACCTGGAGATCAAGAACGGCAACATCGCCGGCGCCGGCCACGCCTCCGCCACCGGCCGCTTCGACGACGAGCAGCTGTTCTACCTCGAGGCCCGCGGCATCCCGGAGACAGAGGCCCGTCGCCTCGTCGTCCTCGGCTTCTTCAACGAGATCGTCGCCGAGATCGGCGTCCCCGAGGTCGAGGAGACCCTCATGGGCGCCATCGAGAAGGAGCTGGCCCTCACCGGCCTCCTCGACGCCCCCGACGCCGACGCGCAGGCCTGAGCGGCCACCCACGACGAACTTACCGAACTGACTTCCAGAGAAGAGCACTCATGAGCACCCTCGAGATCAAGAACCTCCACGTCCAGGTCGCCACCAATGACGGCCCCAAGCAGATCCTCCGCGGCGTCGACCTCACCGTCGACTCCAACGAGGTCCACGCCATCATGGGCCCCAACGGCTCCGGCAAGTCCACGCTCGCCTACTCCATCGCCGGCCACCCCGACTACGAGGTCACCGACGGCGAGGTCCTCCTCGACGGCGAGAACCTCCTCGACATGACCGTCGACGAGCGGGCCCGCGCCGGCCTCTTCCTCGCCATGCAGTACCCGGTCGAGGTCCCTGGCGTCTCCGTCTCCAACTTCCTGCGCACCGCCAAGACCGCCGTCGACGGCCAGGCCCCCAAGGTCCGCCAGTGGGTCGCCGAGGTCAACGCCGCCATGGAGAGGCTCCGCATGGACCCGGCCTTCGCCCAGCGCGACGTCAACGCGGGCTTCTCCGGCGGTGAGAAGAAGCGCTTCGAGATCCTCCAGATGGAGCTCCTCAAGCCGCGCTTCGCGATCCTCGACGAGACCGACTCCGGTCTCGACGTCGACGCCCTGCGCATCGTCTCTGAGGGCGTCAACCGGCTCCACGACTCCTCCGACGCCGGCTTCCTCCTCATCACGCACTACACGCGCATCCTGCGCTACATCGAGCCCAGCCACGTCCACGTCCTCGTCAAGGGCCGCGTGGCCGAGGAGGGCGGCCCCGACCTGGCCGACCGCCTCGAGAACGAGGGCTACGACCGCTTCCTGCAGGCCTGAGGCCCGCAGCCCCCCCCGGGGCGGACGGTGCACGCCGTCGCCCGCCCCGGGAGCGCACCGCGCCGCCCGTCGGCACGACGCGCGCCGTCCCTGAACGACCAGCAACCCCCTTCGGAGGCACCCCGCCCATGACCGCCACCCCGGCCCTCCCGCTCACCGCGGAGGAGGTCGACGCCGTCCGCGCCGACTTCCCGTACCTGGCCCGCCCCGCCCGCAACGGCGGCGAGCTGGCCTACCTCGACTGGGGTGCGACCAGCCAGAAGCCCGCCGCCGTCATCGAGGCGGAGGCGGAGTTCCTCCGGCTGCACAACGGCGCCGCCGGCCGCTCCACCTACCAGATCGCCGACGAGGCCACCGCCGTCTGGGAGGACGCCCGCGACGCCGTCGCCGCCCTCGTCGGCGCCCGCGCTGAGAACCTCGTCTTCACCAAGAACGCCACGGAGGCCCTCAACCTCGTCCCCATGGCCATCGGCCACGCCAGCCTCGGCCGCCCCGCCGAGCGCGGGGGAGCGCCCGCCGACGCCTCCGACCCCTCGCGCCGCCTCGTCATCGGGGAGGGCGACGAGGTCGTCGTCACCCGCGCCGAGCACCACGCCAACCTCGTGCCCTGGCAGGAGCTGTGCGCCCGCACCGGCGCCACGCTGCGCTGGCTCGACCTCACCCCCGAGGGCCGCATCGACCTCGACACCCTCGGCGTCATCACCGAGCGCACCAAGGTCCTCGCCCTCACGCACGCCTCCAACGTCACCGGCGCCATCAGCCCGCTCGACGCGAGCCTCCCGGCCGCGCAGGCCGTCGGCGCGCTCGTCGTCCTCGACACCTGCCAGTCCAGCGCCCACCTGCCGATCGACTTCAAGGACCTGACGCGCCGCGGCGTCGACGCCATCGTCCTGTCGAGCCACAAGATGCTCGGCCCGACCGGCATCGGCGCCCTCGTCGCCACCGAGGAGCTCCTGGCCTCCATGCCCGCCGTCCTCACCGGCGGCTCCATGATCGAGGTCGTCACCATGGAGTCCTCCACCTACATGGAGGGCCCCGCCCGCTTCGAGGCCGGCAGCCAGCCGCTCGCCCAGGCCGCCGGCTGGCAGGTCGCCGTCGAGTACCTCGCGGGCCTCGGCCTCGACCGCCTCCACGCGGGGGAGAAGGATCTCACCGAGCGGGCGCTGGCCGGGCTCGAGACCCTGCCGGGCGTGCGCATCATCGGCCCCCGCGACGCCGAGGACCGCACCGGCGTCGTCGCCTTCGTCATCGAGGGCGTCCACCCGCACGACGTCGGCCAGGTGCTCGACGCCGCCGGCGTCGCCGTGCGCACCGGGCACCACTGCGCCCAGCCGATCCACGCGCACTTCGGGGTCCCCTCGTCCTCGCGCGCGACCTTCGGCCCCACGACCACCCCGGAGGAGGTCGACCGCCTCCTCGAGGCCGTCGCCTCCGTCCGCACCTACTTCCAGAGGTGACCATGAACGACCTCGACCAGCTCTACCAGCAGGTCATCCTCGACCACTCCAAGGAGCGCCACGGAGAGGGCGCCCTCGAGACCGCCGACGCCGAGTCGCACCAGGTGAACCCCACCTGCGGCGACGAGGTGACCCTCACCGTCCGGCTCCAGGACGGCAAGGTCCGGGCCGTGGGCTGGGAGGGGGACGGCTGCTCCATCTCCCAGGCCTCCATCTCCGTCATGCACGACCTCGTCGACGGCGCCGACCTCGCCACCGTTGCGCGGCTCGAGCGCGAGTTCGACGAGATGATGCACTCCCGCGGCAAGGGCGTCCCCGACGAGCTCCTTGACGACCTCGAGGACGGCGCCGCCTTCGAGGGCACCTCGAAGTACCCCAACCGCGTCAAGTGCGCCCTCCTGGGCTGGAAGGCCCTCAAGGACGCCGTCGTCCAGACCGGCACCGCCTGGCCGGCGCCCGCCGACGACGAGACCACCGGCGCCTGAGCGCCGAGACCGACCCCACGACCTCAACACAAGGAGAACCCATGAGCGAGCCCACCACCTCCTCGCCGGGAGCCCCCGGAGACGCCGCCAACCCGATGGCCGCGCAGCACGACCCGACCGCCCTGGCCGACGTCGACGTGGCCGCCATCGAGGAGGCCCTCCGCGACGTCATCGACCCCGAGCTCGGCATCAACGTGGTCGACCTCGGCCTCCTCTACGGGCTGTCCATCGAGCCGGACGGCACCGTCGTCCTCGACATGACGCTCACGACCGCCGCCTGCCCGCTCACCGACGTCATCGAGGAGCAGGCCCAGCAGGCCCTCGGGCTCATCGCCGACAAGGTCCGCATCCAGTGGGTGTGGCTGCCGCCGTGGGGCCCGGACAAGATCACCCCTGAGGGCCGCGAGCAGCTCCGCGCCCTCGGCTTCAACGTCTGAGGCTCCGTCCGTCGCGAGATCGGGACATCCTGACTTCGAGATCGGGACATCCTGACGCTGAGACCGGTCCGTCCTCCCCACCCAGGGGAGGGCGGACTGTCTTGTGCTCGGTGCGTGAGCTGACGCCGCGAGGGCACTGCTCTGCCAGTGGTCTTGACCCTGCCACGGTGTCAGGGGCCAGGCTGTGCCCATGGAAGAGACCTCCCGCCTCCTGACGATCGGCCGCTTCATCGCCCTCACGCGGTTGTCCGTCCGGATGCTGCGGCACTACGACGCGTACGGCGTACTCGTGCCCGCGCACGTCTAGCCCGTCACCGGATACCGCCTCTACTCGCCCGAGCAGGTCGCAGACGCCGACGTCGTCCGTGGGCTGCGCGACGTCGGAGTGGGCGTCTCCTCCATCCCGGCACTCCTCGCCGCCCGCGGGACTCCGCGCTGGCGCCAGACGCTGGAGCTCCAGCGCGAGGCGCTGCGCGAGGAGCTCGCCGCTGCCCAGGGACGCCTCACCCTCATCGACCGCATGATCAGCGAAGGAGACAGTCCCATGACGTCCCACGACAACCGCCCCACCAACCTCTCCATCACGATCGCCCGACAGCGTGTGGAGGCGATGACCGCCGTCATCCTGCGCGGCACCGTTCCCACATACTCCGACGAGGGTCTGCTCTGGGCCCGCGCAACACCGCTTCTGGAGGCCGCCGGCATCCGCCCCGCCGGCCCCTGCGGCGTCATCGAGCTCCTCCACGCCTACGTCGAGCGCGACGTCGACCTCGCCCTCCTCATCCCGGTCGTCCCCGGCACGACGGTGCCCGCGCCGCTCGAGGTCGTCGACCTGCCCGCCCGGGACTGCCTCGTCGCGACCGTGACTGGCCCGTACGACCTCATCACGGAGGCCAACCGCGAGCTCGGGCGACACGTCGCAGCCGAGGGGCTCCAGATGGCGCCCGAGGCCACGGACGGCCTCGCGGACAAGGGCTTCAACCTCTACGACGTCGACCCCCACGAGCCCGGCGCCCCGGCCGACGTCGTCCCCGTGACGAGGGTGTGCTGGCCGCTCTCCGACGGCGCCGCCTGAGACGCCGTGCGATGGCGGTCCCGGGGTACGAGGCTCCCGGGACCGCCTCGTCCAGGTTCCTTGCCGGCAGGGCCACCGCCGCTCACGGCAGCGCAGCGCGAAAGCGCGTCAGAGCGTGCGGTGCCAGCGCACCTCTCCGTCGACGACGACGTCGGTCCGCGTCATCCCAAGACCGCGCGCCACGCCCTCCGAGGCCGCGTGACCCGGGGCGATGAGCGCGCTGACCTGGATGACGCCCCGGCGGCGGAGCCCGTCGACGAGCAGCCGGGCGGCCTGGGTCGCGACACCCCGCCCCTGCCAGGGAGCGCCGACGACCCAGGCCAGCTCGGCCCTCCTGACCGCCTCGTCTCCGGTCACCGTCGCCTGGACGTAGCCGACCGACGCGCCATCGAGGAGCACGACGTCGTTGACCCACTCCTCGGTGCCGTCGTCGGACCGTCCCACGACGAGCCGCGCGTAACGATCCTCCAGAGCCTCCCTGCTCGGCGGCTCGCCGCCGATGGCGCCGTACAGGACCGGGTCGCTCAGCACCCGGCTCATCGCCGACGCGTCCGAGACCGCGAGCGGCCGCAGACTCAGGAGCGGCGGGACGGAGTCCGCCTGCGGTGCCGGGTCCGAGCGCAGCCGCCCGTAGGCGAGGACGTCGACCCGCTTGCCGTCGACGAGGAACTTCTCCCGCTCCCTCCCCTCGAGGACGAATCCGGCCGCCGTGGCGACACCGCCCGAGGCCGGATTGTTGACGCGGTGCCCGAGCTCGAGCCGCTCGAGGGCCATCCCGTCGGGGCTGAGCGCGTGGCCCGCGACCGCCCTCGCCGCCCGACGCGTGACGCCGCCGCCTCGCGCATCCCGGTGGCACCAGTAGAAGAACCAGCCCAGGCGGTTCTCCGCGTCCACTGACACCCCCACGAGGGCCCGGGCCGGACCCGAGCCCTCGACGGCGACCCAGGCGTGGCGGCCGTCGGTGGTGTCGGTCAGCCGCTCGAGGTAGCGACGGGCCGAGACGACGTCGGTGACCGGGCCCTGCCTAGCCATCTCCGGGTCGTCCGCGAAGGCCTCCGCGACCGCCTCGGCGTCGTCGAGGACCGCGGGGCGCAGGAGCCAGCCGTCCACTCAGCGCCCCAGCATGACGGCGCGCAGCACGGGAGCCTGCGAGCGCTCGTCGCCGCCCTTCGTGCCGTAGACCAGGGTGACGCGCCCCGAGCGCGCCCGCTCGCGCAGCGCCAGCATCGCCTCGTGGCGCTCGCCCTCCTTGAGCTCGGCGCGGTAGCGCTCCTCGAAGTCCTCCCAGGAGAGCCCGTCGTGGTGGAAGGCCTTGCGCAGCCCGTCCGAGGGCGCGACCGCCTTGCACCACTCGTCGACCGCCGCCTTCGCCTTGGAGACGCCGCGCGGCCAGAGACGGTCGATGAGGACGCGGTAGCCGTCGTCGTCGCCCGCGCCGTCGCGGACGTAGGCGAGGGCGATGCTGTCAGCGGTGGGGAGGTCAGTGCTCATACCGACACGCTAGACGCGACGGGGCCCGCCGGTCACCCGGCGGGCCCCGTCCTCAGTCCGAGGGGCTCAGTCGCTCACAGCTCCGAGCCGGAGACCGAGAAGGTGTCGCACTGGCCGATCTCCCCGCCCTCGAGGCCGGTCGTGAACCACTTCTGTCGCTGCGCCGAGGAGCCGTGCGTCCACGAGTCGGAGTCCACGGTCCCCGAGGAGCGCTGCTGGATGTGGTCGTCGCCGACGGCGGCCGCGGCGTCGAGCGCCGTCTGGATCTCGTCCTGCGTCGGCTTGGTGAGGAAGGCCTCGCCGGTCTCGGGGTCCTTCGTCGTCGCCGCGTAGTGGACCCACACGCCGGCGTAGCAGTCGGCCTGCAGCTCGGTGCGCACCGAGTCGGAGGTCGCACCGGTGCCGGAGCGGTCGGTGCTGTTCATGAGGCCCAGCTCGTTCTGGATGTGGTGCCCGAACTCGTGGGCGACGATGTACTCCTCCGCGAGCGGGGTGTCCGCGGCGCCGATGACGCCGCCCTCCATCTCCTGGAAGAAGGACATGTCGAGGTACACGGTGGAGTCGCCCGGGCAGTAGAAGGGGCCGACGGCGGAGGTGGCGGAGCCGCAGGCCGTCGACACGGAGCTCCCGTCCCACAGGAGGAACTCCGGCTTGACGTAGTCGACCTTCGCCTGGGCGGCCAGCTGCTCGCCCCACACGGCGTCGAGGGACTCGGCCGTGGCGGCCATGCGGCACTGCGTGTACGTGTTCGCGGCGTCGCCGTTGGCGTCCGAGCCGGTCCCGCACACGGACATGTCGATGGTCGAGGACGTGGACGAGGACCCCGCCTGGCTCGAGGAGTCCCCGGCGAGCATGCCGGTGAGGTCGACGCCCGTGAGCTGGGACAGGATGACCAGCGCGATGACCGTGAAGACCGAGCCGCCGCCGATGGCCACGCCGCGGCCGCCGCCGCCCGTCGAGCGCGTCGAGACGCGGTTGGGGTCGACCTGGATTCCCTTGTTGAAGGACATGACGGGCACCTCGTGGGCTCGGGAAGCGGGGAGCGTGCCCCAGCGTAACCGGCGTCACGGCCCCCGTCCCGCGGGCCGCACCGGGAAGGGCCCGGACCGTGACCGCCGGGTAACCTGGGGACGTGCTCTACGACCTCCTGTACAAGTCCGTCCTGTCCCGCATCGACCCCGAGGTCATCCACGACGTCTGCGTCCAGGCCATCGAGGTCACGAGCCGCGTCCCGCTGGTCCGCGACGCCGTCCGCGAGGCCTGGGGCCGCCGCCCCGCCGCCCCCGTCCCCGCCGCCGGACAGGGCGGCCCCTTCGCCCGCCCCGTCCCCGGCGTCCTCGGCCTCGCCGCCGGCATGGACAAGGAGGGGCAGGCCATCGAGGGCCTGGACATGCTCGGCTTCGGCTTCATCGAGGTCGGCACCTTCACCGCCTGGCCCCAGCCCGGCAACCCCAAGCCCCGCGTGTGGCGCTACCCGTCCACGCGCTCCCTGCGCAACGCCATGGGCTTCCCCAACGACGGCGCCGACGAGGCTGCCCGTCGCCTGCGCGCCCTGCGCTCCACGAAGCGCGGTCGCAGCATCGTCGTCGGCGCCAACATCGGCAAGACGAAGGCCGTCCCCAACGACGAGGCCGTCGAGGACTACCGCTACTCCGCCTCGAAGGTCGCCCGCTGGGCCGACTACCTCGTCGTCAACGTCTCCAGCCCCAACACCCCGGGCCTGCGCGACCTCCAGTCCGTCGAGTCGCTGCGCCCCATCCTCGAGGCCGTCCGCGAGGCGGGCGACGCCGCCGCCGGGCGCCACGTCCCGCTCCTGGTCAAGATCGCCCCCGACCTCGCCGACGAGGACGTCGACGCCGTCGCCGACCTCGTCCTCGACATGGGCCTCGACGGCGTCGTCGCCACCAACACCACCATCGACCACGAGCTCGGCGCGGGCGGCGTCTCCGGCGCCCCGGTCCTGCCGCGGGCGCTCGCGGTCGTGCGCCGCCTGCGTGACCGCCTCGGCGACGAGCCCACCATCATCGGCGTCGGCGGCATCTCCTCCATCTGGGACGCCGAGCTCATGCTCGACGCCGGTGCCGACCTCCTCCAGGCCTACTCGGCCTTCATCTACAACGGCCCCGCCTGGCCGGGCCGCATCAACCGCGCCCTGGCCGCGACCCGCCGCGCCCGCTGACGGCGGGGGAGAGCACCGCACCCGCCGGGCGATCCGACGCGGCACCGGCCCGGCGGGCCGCGGAGGCCGCCCTGCCCGCCGCCTGGGCGGTCGGCACGGGCATCGTCCTCGTCTCGCTCGTCCTGCGCCCCGGCGCCACGAGCACCGGTCCCGTCCTGGAGGAGATCCGCGCCGGCATCGGGATGGGGACGACGAGCGCCGCACTCCTGTCCGCCCTCCCCGGACTGTCCTTCGCCGCCTCGGGCGCCGTCGCCGCCCGCCTCGGTCACCGGCTCGGAGCCGTCGGCGGGCTCGCCCTGGCGGCCCTCCTCGCCGCAATCGGCCTGCTGGCCCGCGCGGCCTCCGGCACCACCGCCGTCTTCCTCCTCATGTCCCTCGTCGCGCTCTTCGGCGCGGGCCTGGGCAACGTCCTCCTGCCGATGGCGATCAAGCAGCGCTTCCCGCTGCACTCGGGGGGCTGGACGGCCGTGTACGTCACCGTCCTGCCGATCGGCTCGCTCCTGCCGCAGCTCGTCGCCCCGGCCGTCGTCGAGTCCTCCGCGGGATGGCGCGGGAGCCTCGGCGTGTGGGGCTGGGTCTCAGCCCTGGCCGTCGTGCCGTGGCTCGGCATCCTCCTCGCGCGGCTGCTCAGCGGGCGCAGGGCGGTGCACGAGGCGTCGCGCAAGGAGCGGAGCGCGCCGGGTCGTGCGGACGGCGAGCTCGGCGCGTCAAGCCTCCTCGAGGACGAGGTCCCCGAGGCGGCCGCGTCCGCGTCCGGGATCGCGGCGGCCCGTCCCGTGGGCCTCGCCGACGTCGCCCGCAGCCCTCGCGCCCGCGCCATGGCTCTCTTCTTCGGCATGCAGTCGATGCAGGCCTACGTCGCCTTCGGCTGGCTGCCCCAGATCTTCCGCGACGCCGGAGCACCGCTCGACCGCGCCTCGCTGCTCCTGGCGGCCTTCTCCGTGTGGGGCCTGCCGGGCGGCTTCATCATCCCGCCGCTCGTCACCCGCTCGAGGCACCTCCAGGCCTGGGTCATGTTCTTCGTCGCCATGCTCGTCGTGGGCTACGCCGGCCTCCTCGCCGCCCCGCCGACCGGCGCCTGGCTGTGGCCCTGCGCGCCCGGGATCTCCGGCTTCTGCTTCCAGGTGGCCCTCGTCCTCGTCACCCACCGCACCCGGGACTACCGAGTCACGGCCGCCCTGTCCGGTTTCACCCAGTCCGTCGGCTACGCGCTGGCCTCCGCGGGACCCTTCGTCGTCGGCTGGGTCCACGGCCTCACCGGCGGCTGGACCGTCCCGCTCTGCCTCCTCATCGTCTCGACCGTGCCCATGGCCCGGGCGGGGTGGCGGGCCTGCGCCGACGGCGTCATCGACGACGAGCTGGACGGCGCCGCCGGAGCGCCCGAGCGCCCCTGACGCGCGCCCGGGCCGGCTGCGGGGAGACGGCGTCGCTCTGCTACGGTGCGCGCAGAGGGAAGTCGTGGGTGCCCTGTGAGGTCGGGCGGGCACCGCCGTGAACCGACCCCAGGAACGCCATGACCGCCCCCGACCCCGCACCCACCGCCTCTCCGGCGCGCACCGTCATCGACGCCGCCGGCCCCGCCTTCCTCGCCTCCGCATACGCCGGGCGCCTCCCCGCGGCGATGAACCAGCTCGGACTGCTCCTCGTCGTCTCCGCCGCCGGCCGCGGCCTGGCCCTCGCGGGATCGAGCGTCGCCGCTGTCGGGCTGGGCACCGCGGCCCTCGCCGCCGTCATCGGGCGGCTCGTGGACCGGCACGGCCCCCTGTCGGTCCTCGCCGTCGCCGTCCTCGCGCAGACCGCCGGCCTCGGCACCGTCCTCCTCGCGCTCGCGCGCGACCTGCCCGACGCCGTCGTGCTGGCGGGCGCCGCCCTCACCGGGGCCGCCAACCCGCAGGTCCCCTCCGTCGCCCGCGCCACCTGGTCGCGCATCGGCCGGAGCTCCGACCCCGCGCGTGGCGCCCGCGCCGTCCGCCTCGGTCTCGGCTACGAGACCGCCGCTGACGAGACGAGCTTCGTCATCGGGCCCGTGGCCGCGGGCGGCCTCGTCAGCCTCCTCGGCGCCGAGGGGGCCGCCCTAGCCCTCATCGTGCTCACGGCGGTCGGCGAGGGCCTCTTCGCCCTGTGGCTGCTGGGCAACCCGGCCCTGGCGCGCCCGGAGCACCGTGGCGGGGCGCGGACCGCGGAGACCGCCCCGGCGGGTGCGACGGCGCTCCGAGCGGTGTCGAGCGCCCGCCCAGGCGCACCGGTTGCCGCGCTCCTGACGACGATCCTCGCGATCGGACTCGTCTTCGGCGTCACGCAGACGGCTCTCACGGCCGTCAACGCCTCGCGCGGCACGCCGGGGCTGACGGGACCGGTCTACGGCTGCATGGGGCTGACCTCCGGGATCCTGGGCCTGGTCTCCGCCGGGATCCGTCTGTCCGTCCCGGGCCGGCTCGCCCTGGGAGGCGCCGCCGTCGCCCTGGGGTCCCTCGTCCTCATGAGCGTCCCCGGAACGGGGCCGACCGTCGTCGTCATGCTCGTCATGGGCGCCGGCGTCGGCCTGACGCTGGCTACCTGCTACACGGCGCTGGAGGTCCTCGCGCCCACGGGCCGCGTCACGGCCCTCATGACGTTGGGGGCCACCGCCAACGTCCTCGGCGTCTCCGCCGGCAGCGTCCTCACCGGTCTCATCGGCACCGACCTCCACCGCGGGAACGCGCCCGGCGTCGTCGCCGGGGCCGCTGTCCTGGTCGCCTCACTGGCCCTGCGCCGGGCGCGCCGTCCCTGAGACGCGCGCCGTCCCTGAGACGCGGGCCGGCCCGCCCGCACCGGGGCGGAGCGAGCGGACCAGGGGAGGCGCGGCACGGTCGACCGGGCGTCGTCGGAGCGGGCTCAGTCCCGGCGGCGGCTGGGGGAGCGCGTGAGCGAGGGGTCCCGCTCGACGACGTCGCCGAGCGCCGCGTCGATCGCGTCGAGGACGTCCTGCCCGAGGCGCACTCCCGAGGCCTTGACGTTCTCGACGAGCTGCTCGGGCCGCGAGGCGCCCACGAGGGCCGCGGAAACGTTGTCGTTCTGCAGGACCCAGGCCACCGCCAGCTGGGCCATCGACAGGCCGGCCTCCTCGGCGATCGGGCGCAGGCGCTGGACCGCGGTGAGTACGGGCTCCTCCATCCAGCGGGCGATCATCTCCTTGCCGCCCTCCTCGTCCGTGGCGCGCGAGCCGGCGGGGGGCTGGGCGCCCGGCAGGTACTTGCCGGACAGGACGCCCTCGGCCATGGGGGACCAGACCACCTGCCCCATGCCGAGCTCCTTCGAGGTGGGGACGACCTCCTCCTCGATGACCCGCCACAGCATCGAGTACTGCGGCTGGTTGGACACGAGGCGGAAGCCCATCTGGGTGGCGATCTCCTGGCCGGCGCGGATCTGCTCGGCGTTCCACTCGGAGACCCCGATGTACAGCGCCTTGCCGGAGCGGACGACGTCGGCGAAGGCCTGCATCGTCTCCTCCAGCGGGGTGGCGTCGTCGAAGCGGTGCGCCTGGAGCAGGTCGACGTAGTCGGTGCCGAGGCGCCGCAGCGAGCCCTCGATCCCGCGCAGGATGTGCTTGCGGGACAGGCCCGAGTCGTTGGCGCCCTTGGCGTCGATGGGGAAGTAGACCTTCGTGAAGATCTCGAGGCCGTCGCGGCGCTCGCCCTTGAGCGCGCGGCCGAGCACCTCCTCGGCCTTCGTGTTGGCGTAGGTGTCCGCGGTGTCGAAGCTCGTGATGCCGAGGTCCAGGGCGGTGCGGACGCACTCGATGGCGGTGTCCGCCTCCACCTGGGAGCCGTGGGTGAGCCAGTTGCCGTAGGTGATCTCCGTGACCTTGAGTCCGGAGCTGCCGAGGTGACGGTAAGCGACCATGCGCACAGCCTACGGGCGGTATGTCGACGGCGTGCGTGCCGACGACGGTGGGGCGGGCGGATCGTCGGATCCGTCCGCCCCACCGGGGACGTCGATGGTGGCGCTGCCGGGAGCCGTCACGCCCCGGCCGGGCGCCGCCCCCTCAGGCCGGGTACTCGCCGCGGCGGTTCTGCGGCGAGGGCTGGCGCCAGCGGCGCAGGTTGAAGCAGCGGCTGAAGATGTACCAGAAGATCATGCCGCCCTTCTTGACCTCCTCCTCGCCGAACTTCTTGTAGAGGCGACGGCGCAGGATGAGCCAGCAGACGATCGTGTCGATGAGCGCCAGGAACAGCACGGCGTACAGGCCGAAGAGCAGGTAGATGTTCCACAGGCTCTGGCTGCGCGACAGCACGAGGACCAGCACGAGCATGACGATGCTCAGCGGCAGGAAGAGCTCGCCGATCGACCAGCGGGCGTCGACGTAGTCGCGGATGTAGCGCTTGATGGGGCCCTTGTCCCGCGCGGGCAGGTAGCGGTCGTCGCCGGTCACCATGGCGCGGCGCTGGCGCTCCCAGGCGGCGTCCTGCTTGGCGCGGGCCTCGCGCTTGGCGGCCTTGCGGTCCGCGGGGACGACGGGGTGCAGGCCGCGGGCCTGGGCGTCGCGGCGCTTCGGGGTCGCGCGACCCTTGCCGCCCTGCTTGCCGGGCGCGCCGGTCCGCGCTGTCGCCTCGGCGGCCTTCGCGGCGTCGTCGCCGGCCTTGTCCGACTTGTTGAAGAGCTTCACGGTGACAGGTTAGCCGCTGAGCCGCGATACCCTGAAAACCATGATCACCGTCGACTCCGTGCGCTCCGCGGTCCACGACTCCTTCGAGGGAATCGTGTCCGACCTCGTCGAGCTCGTCGCCATCCCGTCCGTCTCCGCCGCCAGCCACGACCAGGCGCAGGTGGCCCGTTCCGCCGAGCACGTCGCCGCCCTCCTGCGCGACTCCGGCCTCGAGGCCGAGGTCCTCACCGCGCCCGGCCCCGACGGCGCCCCCGGCCGCCCGGCCGTCCTCGCCCACAAGGAGGGACCCGCCGGCTCGCCGCGCGTCCTCCTCTACTCCCACCACGACGTCCAGCCCGTCGGCGACCCCGGCAAGTGGCAGCAGGCCGACCCCTTCACCGCCGAGCGCCGAGGCGACCGCCTCTTCGGCCGCGGGGCCGCCGACGACGGCGCCGGCGTCATCAGCCACGTCCACTCCCTGCGCACCCTCGCCTCGCTCAACGACGGGCAGCTGCCCTGCTCCGTCACCGTCTACATCGAGGGCGAGGAGGAGGTCGGGTCCCCCTCCTTCGAGAGCTTCCTGACGACCTACCAGGACCGCCTCGCCTCCGACGTCATCGTCGTCGCCGACTCCTCCAACTGGAAGGTCGGCACCCCGGCGCTCACCACCTCGTTGCGCGGCGTCGTCCAGGTCGACGTCCGTCTCGACGTCCTCGACCACGCCCTCCACTCCGGCCAGTACGGCGGCCCCGTCCTCGACGCCGTCACCTCCATGGCGCGCCTCATCGCCACCCTCCACGACGAGAACGGCGACGTCGCCGTCCCCGGCCTCGTCTCCGAGCCCACCGCGGCCCCCGACTTCCCCGAGTACCCCGAGGAGGCCTTCCGCGCCGACGCCGGCGTGCTCGACGGCGTCCGTCTCGCCGGCACCGGCGACCTCACCGCCCGCCTCTGGACCAAGCCGACCCTCACCGTCATCGGCATGGACGTCACCCCGCTCGACCTCGCCGGCAACGTGCTCGCCCCCTCGTGCACCGCCCGCCTCTCGATGCGCATCGCCCCCGGGCAGGACCCCGCCACCGCGGCCGCCGCCCTCAAGCAGCACCTCGTCGACAACGCCCCCTTCGGCGCCCGCGTCACCGTCTCCCAGGGCGAGGAGGGCCCCGCCTTCGACGGCTCCTCCGAGACCCCAGCCGGCCAGGCCGCCCGCTGGGCCCTCACCGAGGCCTTCGGCGAGGACTGCGTCGACATCGGCCAGGGCGGCTCCATCCCCTTCATCGCCACCCTGCAGAAGACCTTCCCCGAGGCGCAGGTCCTCGTCACCGGCATCGAGGACCCCGACACCCGCGCCCACAGCGAGGACGAGTCCATGCACCTGGGCGACCTCGAGCACATCGTCACCGCCGAGGCGCTCCTCCTGGCCCGCCTGGGCGGCGCCGTCGCCGAGTGACCCGGGTCCGCACCGCATGAGGATCCTGCTGGCCACAGGCGCCATGCGCCCCGAGCCCGGTGGCGTGCCCCTCGTCGGGCCCGCCACCGGGCTCGGCGCCCGCGCCGTCGCCGAGGCGCTCGCCGCCGGATGGGCCACCGTCCGCCCGGACGACGTCCTCACGGCCCTGCCCGTGCCCGACGGCGGTCCCGGCACCGCCCAGGCGGTCCCCGCCGACGCCGTCGTCGCCCGCTCCGCCCTTCACGCCCGCGGCCCGCTCCGCGAGGTCCGCGAGGTCGACCTCCTGCGCCTCGCCGCCCCCGGCGCGCCCCGCCCCGGCGCGTCCCCCGAGGGCGCCCGCAGCTGGTACCTCGACGCCGCCCGCCTCCTCGCCCTGCCGACCGACCGCGAGCGGGCCGCCCGCGAGGCCGCCGAGGGCACCTCGACCGGCCTCGGCGAGGTCATCGCCGAGGCCCTCGGCGCCATCGACACCGGCGACACCCTCGTCGTCGGCCTGTCCCGATCGGCCGTCCACGACGGCGGCGCCGGCGCCCTCGAGGGCCTCGGCGGCGCCGTGCGGGCCCGCGAGCTCCTCGACGGCCGTGACCTCCTCCTCGCCCTCGCCGACGACGCCCCGCTCGGCGGCATGACCGGCGCCGGGCAGGCGCTGCCCGCCCTCACCGGGATCGCCCCGGAGACCGCGCAGGAGCTCGACCGCGAGGCCTGCGCCCGCGCCTCGCGCGCCCTCACCGACCTCGCCACTCCGCGCGCCGGCTCCCTGCCGGTCCTCGGCGGGCAGCCGAGCCTCGCTGAGCGGCTCTCAGTGTCCTCCTGGGGCACCGGGGCCGCCGGCGGCAGCGCCCTCATCCTGCGGGCGCTGGGCGCCGGGGCCTTCCCGGGCGCCCGCGTCATGGCGCACCTGCTCGGTCTCGACGCAGCCGTCGCCGAGGCCGACGTCGTCGTCACCTCCTCCGGGGAGATGTACGACGTCCTCGCCGACTGCGTCCCCGCCGTCGTCGGCGGATCCGCCTCCGCCCTCGCCCTGCCCACCGTCCTCGTGGCCGGACGCAGCGTCGTCCCGCGCGGCGAGCTCGCCGAGGCCGGCATCGTCTCCGCGTACGCGCTGGAGGAGATGGGCGCCGGGCTGGGCTCCTCCTGGGACGAGGGCGGCCCCGAGGCCGTCCGGGAGCGACTCGTCGAGATGGGCGGGCGCCTCGCGCGGACCTGGTCACGCTGAGCGACGGGGCCGGACCCGGCTCCACCGGTCGGCCGGCTCCCGGTAGGACGCACAACGCCCCGACGTCCAGGAGGACGTCGGGGCGCGAACGCGTCGAGAGAAACGGACCCAGCCGACTCAGGCCCCCGGCAGCGGGGACGCCGCGCTCGGCGCGGGCGCGGTCGAGCCGCGCACGATGAGGTCCGAGGTGAAGAACATCTCCGCGTCCGGCTGCTCCTCGCCGCCGATCGCCGCGAGCAGCGTCTGGACGGCCGCGCGACTGATCGCGGCGACCGGCTGGCGCACCGTCGTCAGCGGAGGGTTCGTCATCGGGATCATGGGGGAGTCGTCGTAGCCGATGACGCTCACGTCCTGCGGCACCGAGCGGCCCATGGAGCGCGCGCCCTGGATGACGCCGAGCGCCATGATGTCCGAGCCGCACACGATGCCGGTGCACTCCTGGGCGATGAGGCTGCGGGCCGCGGCGGCGCCGCCCTCGTAGGTGTAGAGCGTCTCGACGACGCGCAGCGGCTCGCCGGGCAGCGCGGAGCGCATCCCGTCCTCGTAGCCGGCGCGCTTGCGCTCGGCGGGCACGTAGCGGGTCGGGCCGATCGCCAGGCCGATGCGCCGGTGGCCGAGGCTGACGAGGTGGTCGACCGCCATGTGGGCCGCCGTGCGGTCGTCCGTCGTGAAGCCGGGCGCCTTGATGGTCGGGGCGTTGCCGTTGATGGTGACGAGGGGGACCCCCCGCTCGCGGAGCCGCTGGTAGCGGGTGACGTCGCCGCCCGTGTCCGAGTGGCGCCCGGAGACGAAGATGATGCCGGCGACGCCGCGGTCGACGAGCATCTCGATGTACTCGTCCTCGCTCGTGCCGCCCGGCGTCTGGGTGCACAGCAGCGGGGTGTGGCCGCTCGGGGCGAGGAGCTGCTCGATCTCCTGGGCGTACAGCGGGAAGATCGGGTTGCTCAGCTCGGGGACGATGAGGCCGACGAGCCCGCGCGAGGCCTGGTGGAGGGTCTCGGGGCGCTCGTAGCCCAGGAGGTCGAGGGCGACGAGCACCTGGCGGCGGGTCGCCTCGGCGACATTCGTCTTGCCGTTGAGCACGCGGGAGACGGTGGCCGTGGAGACACTCGCTTGATCGGCGATGTCGGCCAGTGTGATGCGTTGCTGCACGTGATCTCCTTGGGTCTGCGCTGAGCCGTTGCTGATGATAGGACGCCGTCGGCGGCGTCAGTGACTCGGTGGAGCCGTTCGGGGTAGGTCGACGATGACGGATCCGGGCCCGTCGGCCGCCAGGACGAGGACGGCGTCGGGTCTCTCTCCCTCGACGGTGGCGCTCAGCGCGCCGACCGTCTCGATCCGGCCGGCGGTCTCGGCGGGCAGCGCCTTCAGCGGGATCCGCACCGGTGCGGCGGCGTCGCGGGCGACGGCGACGAGCACGTCGCCGTCGGGGTGCGTGCGCTGCCAGACGAGCAGGTCGGCGCCGGCGTGCAGCCAGCGCAGGCCCCCACGGCGCAGGGCGGGCGTCTCGCGGCGCCGTCGCGCGAGCGCGCGGTAGTGGCCGAGGACCACGCGGTCGACCCCGCCCCAGGACCCGTACTCGGCGACCTCGGGGCCCTGGACGCCGTCGGCGCCCGTCACCCAGGGGATCGTCGTGCGCGAGTGCTCTCCGGTCGTGCCCGTCGCGCCGAGCTCGTCCCCGGAGAAGACGGCGGGGACCCCGGGCACGGTGAACAGCACCGTGGCGGCGACCATCTGGAGCTCGCGGGTGCCGACGACGCTGCGCACGCGCGGCGTGTCGTGGGAGCCGAGCAGGTTCATGGAGCGTTCGAGGGCGGCGGGCGGGATCGTGCCCGCGTAGCGGCGCGCTCCGGCGACGACCTCGTCGCCGGGCAGGTGGGGGACCGGGGTGGGCCAGGAGTCGAAGAGGTGCGCGGCCTCGCCCTGCGTGGCGGACAGCCACGCCCACAGCGGGCGCGTGAGCCCCATGTAGTTCATGGCTCCGTGCCAGCCGGGGCCGGTGAGGTCGGCGGAGGCGTCGTAGAAGTGCTCGGCGACGAGCCAGGTCTCCCTGCCGGTGCGCTCCTCGACCTGAGCCATGGTGGCGCGCATGTCGGCGGCCGCCTGGTGGGCGAGGTCCGTCATGCCGTGGCGTCCGGTCATGTTGGCGACGTCGGTGCGCCAGCCGTCGGCCTCGTAGGGGGGAAGCAGCCAACGGGCGGTGACGGAGTCCTCACCGCGCACGAGGCGGTCGCGCAGCTCCGGTGCGGAGTGGTCGAGCTTGGGCAGGGAGGGCACATCGAGCCAGCAGGCGTAGACGTCGGGGTGCTTCTCGAAGGAGTAGAAGCGCGCCTCGGTCGAGCCGGCGTCGGCGACGGCGGACCGGAACCAGTCGTGGGTGGCGCCCGTGTGGTTGGTGGTGAGGTCGAGGATGAGGCGCATGCCCCGCTCGTGGAGGGCGGCGGCGAGGCGGGCGAGGGCCTCGTTCCCGCCGAGGAGCTCGTCGACGCGCTCGAAGCTGCGGGCGTCGTAGCGGTGGGTCGATCCGGCCGGGAAGACGGGCGTGAGGTAGACGGTGTCGGCGCCGAGGTCCTGGATCCACTCGAGGTGCTCGGCGACGCCGTCGAGGTCCCCGCCGTACCAGACGCGTCCGGTGACGTGCCCGCGCGCAGGGGGCTCGGAGAGCCAGGGGCGGGGCTCGGCCCAGGCCGGGGGCGTGCGCGTGCTGGCGACGGCGCCCTCCCCGGAGGGGCTGGGCTGGGCGGCGCTCGCGGCCCCGACGCCGTAGCGGTCCGGGAAGATCTGGTAGACGACGGCGTCGGGGACCCACTGAGGGAGGCCCTCCTCCGGGGAGACCTGGAAGTCGGTGGCGTCGGGGACGTCGTGGGCGGACAGCCCGTCGCGCTGGTACCAGAGCCAGGGCTGCTCGGCGTCGGGCTCGAGGAGGAGGAAGCGGTAGCGGTTGACCGGGTTGACGAGGCGGACGGGACCCTCCCACCAGGCGCCGCCGGGCTCGGCCGCGACGCGCTCCATCTCGGTGACGGCGGGCTCGCCGTCGACGACCTGCCGCAGGACGACGCGCTCGGGCGACCGCGGGGCCGGGACCCACAGGCGGGCGGTGAGCACGGCTCCGGCGCGGCGCACGCCGAGAAGGTGGGCGGGGCCGGAGTCGTGGTGCGGCTCGGTGAGGAGGTTCGCCGTCATCGGGCGGAGGGGCACGGGTGCGGGGTCCTTCGTCGTCATCGTCGTCGGAACGGGGAGGGGGGCAGCGTGGGGGCGGCGGAGCCGGCGCTACGGGCCGGGCCGGTGAACCGGCGACGGGCGGGGCTCCGGGTCGGGGCCCCGCCCGTCGGCACGGGTGGTCGCTGGCGCGTGCGCGCCCGGTCAGCCCTTGACCGCGCCGGCGGTGGCGCCGCCGACGATGTACTTCTGCAGGTACTGGAACAGGGCGATGACCGGCACCATGGTCATGACGGCGCCCGCGGCGAAGAGGCCGAGGTTGTTCGAACGGTCGCCCGAGAGCATGCCGTACAGGCCGACGGCGAGGGTCTTCTTCGAGTTGTCGGTGAGGAAGATCGAGCCGATGAGGAACTCGGAGATGATGCCGACGAAGGCGAGGAGGAAGGTCGTCGCGAGGATCGGCTTGAGGGAGGGCAGGAGGATCTTGTAGAAGACCTGCCAGTGCGAGCAGCCGTCGAGGATGGCGGCCTCGTCGAGCTCCTTCGGGATGGTGTCGAAGGTGCCCTTGATGAGCCACACCTGGCCGAGGGCGCCGCCCATGAGGGCGAGGCAGTAGCCGGTGAGGGTGTTGAGGCCGATGGCGGGGATGACCTGGCCGATGTCGGACATCATGTTGTAGATGGCGATCATCGACAGGGTCGTCGGGAACATCATGATGAGCAGCAGCGTCAGGAGACCGCCGCGGCGGCCCTTGAAGCGGAAGCGGCTGAAGGCGTACGCGGCGAGGACCGAGAAGAAGATCTGGAAGGCCGCGACGACGAGGCACACGATGATCGTGTTGAGGTACCAGCGCAGGAAGGGGCCGCGGGCGCCGGAGAGCAGCGTCTGGTAGTTCGCCAGCGAGACCTGCTTGGGGATGATCGACGTCGAGGCGACGGTGCCCAGGGGGTTGAGCGAGGCGCTGATGACGTAGAGCACCGGGAAAGCCGCGAAGATGAGCGCGAGCACGCCGACGAGGTGGCGCCATCCGATCTCCTGGAACCAGCGCCTGAAGGGCATCTTGTTGTTCTCGTGGGGCGCGTCCGGGTTGTCCGGGTTGACGATCTCGAGGTTGTCCGCGTCGAGGGCGGGCGTGGGGGCGACGGGCTGGGTCTGTGCCATGGTGGTGGGTCCTTTCCGCGCTCAGTTGACGTCTTCCAGGCGCGCGGTGGCCCGGAACTGGATGGCGGCGAGGACGCCGGTGATGACGAAGAGGATGACGGAGACCGCCGAGGCGAAGCCGTAGTCGGCGCCGTTCCCGCCGAAGGCGATGCGGTAGATCATCGAGATGAGGATGTCGGTGCCGCCTCGGGTGTACTCGCCGGCGCCGAAGGGACCGCCCTTGGTGAGCAGCTGGATCGCGTTGAAGTTGTTGAAGTTGAACGCGAAGGTGCTCACGAGCAGCGGGGCGACGGAGACGAGCAGCAGCGGGGTCGTGATGCGGGTCGTCGTCTGCCAGCCGGAGGCGCCGTCGATCTTCGAGGCCTCCTTGAGGTCGCCGGAGATGGACTGCAGGGCGCCGGTGCACACGATGAACATGTACGGGAAGCCCATCCAGGTGTTGGTGAGGAGGACCGCGACCTTGGCCCACGTGGGGTCGCCGAGCCAGTCGATGCTCAGGTGGAGGGTCTGGTTGATGAGGCCGAAGTCCTTGTTGTAGAAGTTCGACCAGATGAGCAGGGAGATGAATCCCGGGACGGCGTAGGGCAGGAGGAGGAAGGAGCGGTAGAGCTTCTTCCCGCGCACGCGGTCGTCGTTGAGGGTGAGGGCGAGGAAGTAGCCCAGGATGAAGGTCAGCAGCATCGAGCCGCCGGCGAAGATGAGGGTCCACCAGAAGGCGCCGGCGAGCTGCTTGACGAGCGAGGTGTTGGAGAACAGCTCCTGGAAGTTGGCCAGGCCGATGTTCTGCTTCCAGGACTGGGCGAGCTTGTTGCCGTTGGAGTCGACGAAGTACTCCGACTTGCCGATCTTCTGGACCGTGTAGGTCGTGTCGGTCGCGGTGTTCGTGATCGAGTCGGTCTTCTCGTCGTAGACCATCGTCTTGGTGCCCTCGAAGGCGTTGCGCACGCCCTGGACCTTGATGGCCGTCGTGTCGTCGACGGTGAGGGTGAGGGCGGAGATCGTCTTGTAGGAGGTGTTGATCTCCTTGGCGGTGAGGACCGTGTAGCCCTCGGCGGCGGTGACGAAGCCGTTCTCGACGGTGACGTCGGAGCTCTTGGCCGTCTGGACGGTCTCGCCGTCGGCGCCGTAGAGGACCGTGTCGTCCGAGGGGTCGACGAGGAAGACCGTGTAGGGGCCGTCGGCGGCGGTGCCGGTGGTCGCCACCGTCATGTTGTAGATCGGGGAGTCGGCCTTCTGCTGGACGGAGTTGTTCGTGATCGAGGTGATCGCGTCCTCCTTCGTCCCGCGGAAGCCGTCGCCGAAGTTCGTGAAGGCCGTCTGGATCGTGAGGATGATCGGGACGATGAGGAACACGGCGAGGAAGAAGGTGCCCGGGAACATGTACTTCGCGGGCACGAAGCGCTTCGTCGAGTACAGGACGAAGATCGCCAGCGCGCTGAGCACGACGACGGCGAGCCACATCCACATCTTGAACTGGATGAGCAGGGGGATGAGATAGATCGCCATCGCGAGGGTGGCGCCGAGGACGAGGACGCGACCGATGACCGAGCGGATGGTCGTGGTCCTCTCCTTCGGGCCGCTCGCGTTCGTGAGGGCGGACGACATGGTCGGATCCTTTCAGCACGCCGCGCTGCGCGGGCGTCGGGGCATGAGGAGCAGGGGCTGGGTGTCTTCTTCGGGGAGCGGTGGGCTGCGGTGCCCGAGTGCGCGACGGGGCCGGCGGGACGGCGGGGGAGCCGTCCCACCGGCCCCGTCGCGGCTGGCGTCAGGCGCCGATGGCCTGCTTGATGGCGTCGCCGGCCGAGGTCATCGTGGAGTCGGCCTCGGCCCCCTTGATGATGTTCGCCTCGGCCTTGCCGAGCGGCGTCCAGACCTCCGCCATCTCCGGGATGGAGGGCATCGGGTCGGCGTTGTCGGCGGCGAGCTCGGAGAAGGTCACCATGTTCGGGTAGTCGGCCTTGAGCTCGTCGGCGAGGTCCGTCTGGACCGGCGGGAGCTGGTTGATGTCGAACATGGCCTTGGTGATCGTCGTGTCCTTGATGACGTCGGCGACGAAGGTCTGGGCGAAGGCGGCGTTCTTGCCCTGGGAGGCGATGTAGAAGCCGTTGACGCCGGCGAAGGGGCGGGCGTCGTCCATGCCGTCGAAGCCGGGGATCTTGACGAGGGCGTAGTCGATGCCGGCCTTCTCGATGTCGGAGATGGCCCAGGGGCCCGAGATGAGGTAGGGGGCCTTGCCGTCGGTGAAGAGGGAGATCGCGTTGTCGCCGGTGATGGAGGTCTTGAGGACGCCCTCCGAGCCGAGCTCGGCCATCTTCTCAGCGGCCTTGAGGGAGCCCTCGGCGCCGACGCCGCAGTCCTTGGCGTTGAGCGAGCCGTCGGAGTCCTTGCCGAAGAGGTAGCCGCCCGCGGAGGTGTAGATGGGCTCCATGTGGTAGGCGTCGCCGGCCTCGCCGACGGGGAGGGAGAGGATGGCCTCGGTGCCTGCGGCCTTGCCGGCCTCGACGAGCTTCTCGATGGTGGCAGGCTCCGCGTCCTGGGTGAGCTTCTTGTTCACGAAGAGGCCGAGGGTCTCGACGGAGTAGGGGACGCCGTAGTACTGGCCGTCGTAGGTCATGGCGTTGAGGGCGACCTTGGAGAGGTTCGACTTGGTGTCGTCGGCGATGGTGACGGGCGAGATGGCACCGTTCTGGACGAGGTTGCCGAGCCAGTCGTGGGCGCCGACGACGACGTCCGGGCCGTTGCCGGCCTGGTTGGCGGTGACGAAGGTGGACTGGAGCTCGTTGGCGACGGTCTGGACCGCGACGGTGATGCCCTGGGAGTCGCCCCACTTCTGGGCGGCGTCCTTGAGGGAGTCGGACTTCTTCTCGTCGGCCCAGATGACGAGGTCGGCGTTGGCGTCGCGGGCAACGGCCGTCGACGAGGCGTCGCCGGAGGCGGCCGAGGCGCCGTCAGTGGCGGACGAGGTGCTGGAACCGTCCGAGCCGCAGGCCGCGGCGGCGGCGAGGGTGGTGGCGATGGCGGTCATGGACAGGAAAGACCGGCGGTTGAGAGTCACCGTGATTCTCCTTCGAATCGAGGGGGTCGTCATGGGGGTGGACCCGTTGCACGAACGAATGTAACCGCGGCATGAAAGGTTTGCAAGCACTTGGTGTACGTTGCAGTGAGGTGAGGCAGGCCACCGTCTCAGGAGGGTGAGAGAAGAGCGCTCGAGCGCGCCTTGGATGGGGGCGGCCGGTCAGCGCACGGGCTCGGCGACGAGCCACGTCGTCGTCGAGGGCGGAACGAGGAGACGGCCCTCGGACTGCTCGAGCGTGCGCGAGGCGAGGATGATCTCCGCGCCCTCGGGGAGCGCGATGGGCGCGTCGGTCGTGTTGACCAGGACGAGCACGTCGCGGGTCAGCAGCGTGAGCGCGCCTCGCGGGCACCACTCCATGCCCTCGACGAAGGCGAGCGGTGCCGTCGAGAGCGCGTGCTCCCGGCGCTGGAGGGTCGCGTGGCGGACGGTCGCCAGCGGCGAGCCGAACTCGGAGCCCTGGCTGTGCGCGAGCGTGTTGACCGCCTGCGCGAGCTCGGTGGGGGAGTCGGGCTTGTCCGTGTCCAGGAGCCCGACCTCGTCGCCCTGGCGCAGGTACACCGATCCGGGCAGCGCGAGGACGAGGGCCTGGAGCGCGAGCGCGCGGCGGAGCCGCTCGTCGGCGTCGGTCTCGAACCAGCGGCGGCCGTCGCCCGGGTCGTGCTCGTCGTCGAGGTGGTACTCGGGCAGGTAGCGCCAGACCGGCACCGCGCCGAAGCGGTCGTGCTCCTCCAGGGAGCGGCTGATGTGGCGGGTGAGCGACTCACGGTCCCAGCGCGAGAGCATGAGGGAGTCGTCGCGCAGGTGGTGGAGCCAGTCGTCCTGGAGGTGGTGGCGCAGCGCGTCCGGGTAGTCCGCGGACACGTCCGCGCCGATGATGCCGTCGTCGACGTACTCGGCGACGAGGCCATGGAGGATGGCGAAGTACTCGCTGAGGCGGTCGAGGTCCGTCTCGCGGGCGACCTCCGGCGGCACGATGAAGCCGAGGTCGACCCCGTCCGCGCCGGAGGCGAGGAAGGTCTCGGAGCGCTCGAGGATGCCCTCTCCCTCCGCCTCGTGGCCCGCGGTGATCGCGTGGTGCTCGAGCGTCCGGGCGCCGGTGACCGGGTCCAGGGCGCCGGAGACGCGCACGAGGACGCGCAGGCCCTTCGCGTGCGCCTCGTCGATGAAGGAGCGCAGGGCGTCGACGTCGTGGACGGCGTCGAGGAGCGCGGGGCGCAGGACCACCGAGCCGAGGCCGAGGGACAGGACGTGGTCGATGAGACCGTGGGAGGCGTCGAGCTCGACGCGGCCCATGCGCGTGGACCCGACCTCGTAGACGAGGCCCTCGCGCCACCACTCGAGGGGGCCGTTGTAGGGGCGGTGCACGAGAGTCGTCGCGGTGGTCACGGCATCGGCTCCCTTCCACCGGGCTGGGCCCGGGTCCTGCGGCCCTGCGAGCCACGGGCCGATCGCCCGCGCGCCCGCCTGGCGTCTTGCCGAGCCATCTTAACCCGGCGCTGCGATACCTTGGGCCCATGTCCACCAGCCACGAGAGCGCTACGGTCTCCGCCCCCGGAACGGCCCGCTCCGCCGCGGCCGGCGTCGACGGCGAGGAGGTCCTCGACCGCGAGGCCGCCGTCGACCTCCTCGGTTACTCGGCGCGCGACGTCGAGCGCTTCGTGCCCGAGGTCGGCAAGAGCTCGCGGCGCACCCCCTTCGAGCGCGACCGGGCGCGCGTCCTCTACTCCTCGGCGCTGCGGCGCCTCGGGGCCAAGACCCAGGTGCTGGGCCCCTCCTCGGACGACTTCGTGCGCACCCGCCTCACGCACTCCCTGGAGGTCGCCCAGGTGGGGCGCGCCCTCGGTCAGGCCCTGGGCTGCGATCCGGACGTCACCGACACCGCCTGCCTCTCCCACGACCTCGGCCACCCGCCCTACGGGCACAACGGCGAGAAGGCCCTCGACATCGTCGCCGCGGACATCGGCGGCTTCGAGGGCAACGCCCAGACCCTCCGTCTCGTCACCCGCCTCGAGCCCAAGGTGCTGGGCGCCGACGGGCGCAGCGTCGGCCTCAACCTCACTCGCGCCAGCCTCGACGCCGTCGCCAAGTACCCCTGGGCCAAGGGCGAGGGGCCCGGCGGACCGACGGGCAAGAGCGCCCGCAAGTACTGCTGCTACGACGACGACCGCGAGGTCTTTGAGTGGATGCGCGCCGGCGCCCCCGTCGGCCGCCGCTGCCTCGAGGCCCAGGTCATGGACTTCTCCGACGACGTCGGCTACTCCGTCCACGACGTCGAGGACGCCGTCGCCCTGCGCCGGATGGACCCAGTGCGCCTCGACTCCGACGGGGAGGTCGAGGCCATCCTCGACTCCACCCTCGGCTGGTACGGCGGCGACCTGAGCCGCGACGAGCTCGGCGCCGCCTGGGAGCGCCTGCGCCGCCAGCCCGCCTGGCTCACCTCCTACGACGGCGGTATGGCGGCCGCGGCCGGCCTCAAGGACCTCACGAGCGGGCTCATCGGCCGCTTCGTCTCCTCGGTGGCCACCGCCACCCGAGAGGTCTTCGGCGACGGGCCGCTCACCCGCTACGAGGCGGACCTCGTCATCCCCGAGGAGACGGCCAGCGAGATCCTCGTGCTCAAGGGCGCCGCCGTGCACTACGTCATGGCCCCGCGCGAGCACGAGCCGGTCTACCTGCGCCAGCGCACCCTCATCTTCGACCTGGCCGACGCGCTCCTCGAGTCCGGCGACGCCCACCTCGAGCCCGTCTTCGCGCAGGCCTGGCGCGACGCCGCCGACGACGCCGGCCGCAAGCGCGCCGTCGTCGACCAGATCGCCTCCCTCACGGACACCTCTGCCTCCGCCTGGCACGCGCGCCTGTGCGGCATGTTCTCCTCGCTCTGAGCCGCTGCACCGGTCCGGGGTCGTACCCGCAGCGCTCTGGGTGAAGGGGCGTCCGTTCTCGACGTGGGCCGCGCTTAGGATGCAGCCATGGCGGGACTGATCAAGCGCGAGGACATCGAGGCGGTGCGCGATCGCGCCAAGATCGAGGACGTCGTCGGCGAGCACGTCACGCTCAAGAGCGGCGGCGTCGGCTCCATGAAGGGTCTGTGCCCCTTCCACGACGAGAAGACCCCCTCCTTCCACGTGCGCCCCCAGCTGGGCCTGTGGCACTGCTTCGGCTGCGGCGAGGGCGGCGACGTCATCTCCTTCGTCCAGAAGATCAACTCCTTGTCCTTCACCGAGGCCGTCGAGTACCTCGCCGGGCGCGTCGGCGTCCAGCTCCACTACGAGGAGGGCTCGGGCACGGTCCGCCGCGGCCTCGAGCCCGGCACCCGCCAGCGCCTCCTCGACGCCAACCGCCTCGCCCAGGAGTGGTTCACCCAGCAGCTCGCGACCCCGGCCGCCCAGGCCGCCCGCGACTTCCTCACGGGGCGCGGCTTCGACCGCCGCGCCGCCGACCACTTCGGCTGCGGCTACGCGCCCGCCGGCTGGGACAACCTCGCGGGCCACCTGCGCTCCAACGGCTACACCGAGCGCGAGCTCGTCGAGTCCGGCCTGTGCTCCCAGGGCGGCCAGAACGGCTCCCGCGTCTACGACCGCTTCCGGGACCGCCTCATCTGGCCCATCCGCGACGTCACCGGCGCCACCGTCGGCTTCGGTGCCCGGCGCCTGTCCGAGGAGGACAAGGGGCCCAAGTACCTCAACACCCCCGAGACCGCGATCTACCACAAGGCACAGGTCCTCTACGGCCTCGACCTCGCCAAGAAGGACATCGCCCGGACGAGCTCGATCGTCGTCGTCGAGGGCTACACCGACGTCATGGCGGCCCACCTCTCCGGCGTCACCACCGCGGTGGCCACCTGCGGCACCGCCTTCGGCGAGGAGCACGTCAAGATCGTGCGCCGCCTCCTCGGCGACGCTGCCGACCCCTCCGCCGGCGTCATCGCCGGGAACCGCGCCCGCGGGGGAGAGGTCGTCTTCACCTTCGACGGCGACGCCGCCGGCCAGAAGGCGGCCCTGCGCGCCTACGGCGAGGACCAGCACTTCGCCGCCCAGACCTTCGTCGCCGTCGACCCCCACGGGATGGACCCCTGCGACCTGCGGATGGCCGAGGGCAACGACGCGATCCCGCGCCTGCTCTCGCGGCGCGTCCCGCTCTTCGAGTTCGTCATCCGCACCTCGCTCGCCCACCTCGACCTCGACACCGCCGAGGGGCGGGTGCGCGGGCTGCGCGCCGCCGCCCCCGTCGTCGCCGGCATTCGGGACCGGGCCCTGCGGCGCGAGTACACGCGGCGCCTGGCCGGCTGGATCGGCCTGCCGGAGACCGAGGCCGTCGGCGCCGTGCGCGCCGCCGAGCGCCGCGGCATCCGTCCGGGCCTTGCCGATGAGCCCTACGGCGACCCCTACGAGGATGAGGGCGCGCCGGACGCCCCCGGCGCCGCCGCCGGCCCGGGTCTGCCGCCCGTGACCGACCCCGTGGCGCGGCTCGAGCGCCAGGCCCTCGAGGTCCTCGTCCAGATGCCCGTCGTCGCCGCCTCGGAGGGCGCCGACGACCTCGACCCCGCCGCCTTCACCCAGCCGATCCACCGCGCCGTCTTCGAGGCCATCGAGGCCGCCGGGGGAGCCGCGGAGGTGCCGGGCCTCGTCGAGCGGGCGCAGGCCGCGGGCATCGCGCGCGCCGAGGCCACGCAGCGCGCCACCATCCACTGGATCGAGGAGGTGCGCGCCGGCGCCATCGGGCCCGTGAGCGCCGCCGTCACCGAGCTCGCCGTCGCCCCGCTGCCCCTGCCGACGCCGCGCGGCAAGGCCGCCGAGTCCGGTCAGCCGGACCCCGAGGCGGCGCGCCGCTACGCCTCCGGCGTCCTGCGAGCACTGGCGCGCACCGGCGTCAACCGCCGCCTCGCCGAGCTGCGCGCCCGGCACCGCCGCATGAGCCGGGACGACGAGGGCTACCGCGAGCTCTTCGAGGAGATTGTGGGTCTGGAGAACCGCCGCCAGCAGATGGCCCGCGAGGGCTGAGAGCGCGACGATCCGGCCGGGCGGCGCCGTGGCACCGGGACGCCCGCGATTGTCCACCGGTGCGCCGCCGGGCCCGCCGGCCGGCTGCCCCGGCGGACGGCGCTGCCTGAGCCGCCTGAGTCGCTCGCGGCGCCCGCCACGGGCCCGAGACGCGACACGAGCACGACGAAGCCCCCGGACCCTGAGGTCCGGGGGCTTCCGTGGCTCCCGCGACTGGACTCGAACCAGTAACCGTCCGATTAACAGTCGGATGCTCTGCCATTGAGCTACGCGGGAATCGCGCTCGGCGCGGGTAGAACCTTAGCAAGGTCCTCGCGCCGCCGTCGAATCGTCGCCCGCCGCGTCGCGACGGGGATGACGCCGAAAGGTCAGCGTGTGGGCAGCCCCACACCGTCGCTCACGCGGCGCACGAGCCCGGCGAGCACCGCCCGGTCCTCCTCGGTGCCGACCTCGGAGGCGTCCGGGTCCGTCACCGTGTACAGGGCGCCCTCCGGGTCGCGGCGGACGCTCGCCGTCGCCCGCCGGCCGGACGGGAGGATCCCGCAGACGTGGTGGACGATGGCCCCGTCGACCCCGTGACGCAGGGCGCGGGCGAAGGGCTCCTCGGCGACCTCGTGGGCGCGGTTCGAGCCGTCGGACTCGATGTAGCGGAGCGACCGCGGGATCGTGAGGAGCAGCTCCTCGTCTCCCGCGGGGCGCACCGCGGGGTCCCGGCGCAGGAGCCCGAGCGTGAAGACGCGCGCGTCCTGGTCCCAGGAGCCGCGGGAGACCTCGTCCCAGCCGAGGACGTCCTCGACGCCGTCGGCGCCCAGGAGGACGAGGCGGTGCGGTCCGGCGACCGCCCAGCGCGAGCCGTCCTCCTCCACCGGGACCGCGCCGAGCGGGCGCTCCCCGTCGGGCAGGAGGGCCGCCATCGGCGGCGGCAGCTCGGCGTCGGGGGTGCTCCGACGCCGTGAGGATCCGGGGACGAGACGCGCGAGGCGCCGTGAGAACGAGGGCATGGCCGCAGGGTAGCCGCCCTGGCGGCGAGCCTGTCAGTACGGACGTGCGAGGATGAGCCCATGGCAATCCGCGACATCCGCATCATCGGCGACCCGATCCTGCGCACCGAGTGCGAGTGGATCACCGACATCGACGACTCCGTCAAGGCTCTCGTCGAGGACCTCCTCGAGACGGTGGACGACGACGGTCGCGCCGGCCTCGCGGCCAACCAGATCGGCGTCGGCCTGCGCGCCTTCTCCTGGAACATCGACGGGGAGATCGGATACATCCTCAACCCGCGCCTCGAGGACCTCGACTGGGACGAGTACCAGGACGGCGACGAGGGCTGCCTGTCCGTCCCCGGCCTCTTCTTCCCGACGAAGCGCGCCTGGTACGCCCGCGCCCGCGGGATCGACCTGGACGGCAAGGAGGTCGTCGTCGAGGGCGAGGAGCTCATGGGCCGCTGCATCCAGCACGAGTGCGACCACCTCGAGGGTCACCTCTACCTGGATCGCCTCGAGCGCAAGGTTCGCGCCAAGGCCATGAAGGCACTGCGGGCCCAGGGGCTGTGAGTCCCGCGGTACCGCCCCGCTGAGGGGCGGTGTCCACGGGGCGGCACCCGGTTCCGGCCGCCGCCCGGGGACCGGACCCGAGTCCGTTCCCGCCGCTCCGGACGGTGCGCCCACCGGCGCGCCGTCTGGACCATCCCGGGGACGGGTGCGACCATGTCCCCGCACGCCGCGTGCGTCACGTGACAGCCCGGTACGAGTCGAGACCGTTGGGGAAGACGAATCTCGAACCGACCAGGAGGCGATTCATCGTGAACGGTGCCTACACCCGCGGTGTCCTTTTCGTGCACTCCGCGCCCCGCGCCCTGTGCCCGCACATCGAGTGGGCCGCCGCCGAGGTGCTGGGCAGCCGTGTCCACCTCGACTGGACCGAGCAGCCCGCCGCCCCGGGGATGATGCGCGCCGAGACCAGCTGGGTCGGTCCCGTCGGGACCGGCGCCATGCTCACCTCCGCCCTGCGCGGGTGGGCCAACCTGCGCTACGAGGTCACCGAGGAGGCCTCCGCCGGCTCCGACGGCGGGCGCTGGTCCCACACGCCCGACCTCGGGATCTTCCACGCCCAGACCGACGTCCACGGGAACGTCGTCGTCCCCGAGGACCGCATCCGCGCCGCCCTGCTCCACGCGAGTGAGCCGGTCGTCATGCGCCGCGAGCTCGACCTCGCACTAGGCCAGGCCTGGGACGACGAGCTCGAGCCCTTCCGCTACGCCGGCGCCGGCGCCCCCGTGCGCTGGCTCCACCGCGTGGGCTGAGTGCCCTCCCGCCGCACCGCCCCTCCGGTCCGATCGTCACGAGTGGGGCCGCACCCGCGGGTGCGGCCCCGCTCGTCGCGTCACCGGCGCCCGGGCCGGAATATCCGCCCGCCCCGAGCCGTTGCCCCCGTGACAGCACCACCTGAGGAAAGGCAGTACCCATGGCACGCAAGGCCCTCATCGCCGTCACCGACTTCGGGATCGAGGAGCCCGAGCTGGTCTCCCCGCGCGACTCCCTCCGGGCAGCGGGCTTCGACGTCACCGTCGCCTCCACCACCGGCGAGCCCGCCCAGACCGTCACCTCCGACAAGGACTGGGCCTCCGTCCAGGACGTCGACACCGCCCTGTCCGGGGTCTCCGCCGAGGGCTACGACGTCCTCGTGATCCCCGGCGGCACCGTCAACGCCGACACCCTCCGCATCGACGACACCGCGCGCGGCCTCGTCAAGGAGTTCACCGAGGCGGGGAAGACCGTCGCCACGATCTGCCACGGACCGTGGATCCTCATCGACTCCGGCGTCGTCGAGGGCAAGACCCTCACCTCGTACACGTCCATCCGCCCGGACCTCGAGAACGCCGGCGGCTCCTGGGTGGACCAGTCCGTCAAGGTCTGCCCCGCCAAGGGGTGGACCCTCATCACCTCGCGCAACCCCGGTGACCTCGAGGACTTCAACCAGGCGATCATCGACGAGGTGCCCGAGCGCGCCTGATCGCAGCTCCCCGGGCCGCTGGGCGCGACCGGCGGACGGGAGCACGGACACGGAGCGGGGCCGCACCCATCAGGGGTGCGGCCCCGCTCCGGCGTGCCGGAGGGCGCCCGCGGGCGCGGCCCCTCAGCGCGTGAGGACGAGGGCGACGTCGTGGCCGCCGAAGCCGAAGGAGGTCGAGGCGGCGGCTCGCAGCCCCGGAAGCTCGCGGCCCTCGGGGCCGACGACGTCGAGCCCCGTCCCCACGATCTCGGGGGCGATGCCGCCGGGCAGGAGCGTCGGCGGCAGCCAGCCCTCCACGAGCGCCATGACGGTGAGGACCGCCTCGAGGCCGCCCGCGCCGCCGAGGAGGTGCCCGGTCGCGGACTTCGTCGCGCTCACGGCCGCTCCTGGGACGGTGCGCGCGAGCACCCGCGCCTCGACGACGTCGCCGGCCGGGGTCGAGGTGGCGTGGGCGTTGACGTGCCCGAGGTCCTCGGGGGACAGACCCGCCCGCTCCAGGGCGAGACGCAGCGCGCGCTCCTGCTGGGCTCCGCTCGGCTCGGGCCGGGCGACGTCGTAGGCGTCGGCGGTCACGGCCGCGCCGGCGAGGACGGCGAGCACCTCGGCACCCCTGTCCGCCGCGTGGGCGGCGGACTCGAGGACGAGGACCCCGGCGCCCTCGCCGAGGACGAAGCCGTCCCGGTCGGGCGCGAAGGGGCGCGAGGCCGTCGTCGGGTCGTCGTCGCGGGTCGACAGGGCGCGCATGGCGCCGAAGGCGGCGACCGTCATGGGGTGCAGGGCCGCGTCCGTACCACCGGCCACCACGACGTCGGCGCGGTCCAGCGCGATGAGGTCCGCGCCGTAGGCGATGGCCTCGGCGCCCGAGGCGCAGGCCGACACGGGGGCGTGGATCCCGGCCATGGCGCCGAGCTCGATGCCGACGGTGGCCGCCGGCGCGTTCGGCATGAGCGCCGGCACCGCCGTGGGCAGGACCCGGCGCGGCCCCTTCTCGCGCAGCGCGTCCCAGGCCTCCATGACGGAGAGGACCGGTCCCATGCCCGGGGAGACGGAGACGGCAAGGCGCTCGCCGTCGACCTCGGGGGAGCCGGCCTGCGCCCAGGCCTCGCGGGCGGCGAGCAGGACCACCTGGCTGGCGCGGTCGAGGCGGCGCCGCTCCTTCGGCGTGAGCAGCTCGGCCGGCTCGACGGCGAGCGGCGCGGCCACCCGGACCGGCAGCGCGTGATCCTCGGCCCAGGGCTCCTCGAGCGCCCCGACGGCGCAGCGGCCCTGGTGCAGGGCCGCCCACGTGGACGGCGCGTCCCCGCCGAGGGGGTTGGTGGTGCCGAGGCCGGTGACGACGACGGTGCGGGGCGGCAGCGCGGCCGCCTCCGGCGCGGCCCCCACCTCAGGCCTGCTTCTGCTCGGTGACGAGGTCGGCGAGGGCGCCGACGGTGGGCAGGGTCGGGATGAGGGAGTCGTCGAGGGCGACGCCGAAGCGCTCCTCGACCTGGGTCGCGATGGTGAGCAGGCCGAGGGAGTCGATGTCGAGGTCGTCGGCGAAGCGGGTCTCGCGGGTGATGGAGGCGGCGTCCGTGCCGGCCTCCTCGGCGGTGAGGTCGGCGATGGCGGTGAGGACGTCGGTGGTCTCGTCGGCCATGGGGTGCTCCTTGGTTCCGGGGTGCGGGTGGCGGCGGTCGCCGCCGGCTGGCGCCCATTGTGACGCACGGACGGCGCCCGGGGTCGGTCGACGGCGCGCCCGTCCGCGGCGGGCGAGCAGACCGGCTCAGTCGGCCCGCTTCGCGGCCTCCTCCAGGGAGCGCAGTCGCGTCACACGGACCCCGGGCAGGTCCCGGCGCGCCATGCCCGCGAGGGCGCCCGCGGGGGCGAGCTCGACGGCGGCGTCGGTGCCCGAGCCGAGCAGGCGCTCCTGGACGAGGTCCCATCGCACGGGGCGGGTCACCTTCGCCGCGAGGTCGTCGAGGAGCCCGCCGGCGTCCTCGCCCTCGGGGTGCAGCACGCCGTCGGCGTCGTCGATGAGCGGCCGGACGAGGCTGCGGCGGGGGAGCGGCGCGACGGCCTCGGCGACCTCGGGCGCGGCCGCGGCCATGAGAGGGGAGTGGAAGGCGCCCGCGACGGCGAGGGGGAGGCGCCGCGCGCCGGCGGGCGCCTCGAGCGCGTCGATCGCGGCGCTGGGGCCGGAGGCGACGACCTGCGTCGAGCCGTTGACGTTGGCGGCGGTGAGCCCTGCCGCGCGGACGGCCTCGAGGACCGCCTCGCGGTCCCCGCCCACGAGGGCCACCATGCCACCGGAGGTCGCGGCGGAGCAGCGGGCCATCGCCCGGCCGCGGGCGGCTGCCAGGGCGACCGCCTCGAAGGGTGCCAGTGCGCCCGCGAGGGCCAGGGCGGTGAGCGAGCCGAGCGAGTGACCGGTGACGACGGCGTCGGGCGTCGCCGCGCTGTCCTGGTCCACCGGTCCCTCGTCGCGGAGCAGCCCGGCCGCGCGCGCCGAGATCAGGCTGGTGGCCACGACGAGCGGCTGGGTGACCTCGGTGGGGCGGATCGCCTCGGCGTCGGCCTCGGTCCCCAGTCGCAGCAGGTCGAGCCCGGCCGCCTCGGACATCGCTCCCAGGAGGTGGCGGGCGCCGTCGTCTACGAGCCAGGGCTCGAGCATCCTGGGCTTCTGGGCGCCCTGGCCGGGGCAGAGGATCGCGCGCACCTCAGACCTCCCGGCCCTCAGCGAGCCGACCCGCGATGATCGCGAGGTGGAGCATGAGGCCGTCGCGGGGGTCGGTCGCGTCCCATCCGACCTGCTCGCTCACGCGCCCGAGCCGGTACCGGACGGTGTTCGCGTGGACGAAGAGCGTGCGGGCCGTGGCCTCGAGGGAGCCGCCGAGCGCGAGATAGGTCGCCACCGTCTCCTCGAAGGGGTCGCCCATCTCGTGGAGCGGCTTGGTCACGAGGGCGAGGATACGCTCGGTGGCGAGCTCGTCGCCGGCGAGGAGCCGCTCGGGCAGGAGGTCGTCGGCGTGAACGGGGTTGGGCGCCTCGTGCCAGCCGGGCAGCGCCCGAAGTCCGGCGAGGGCGGCGCGCAGGGAGCGGCCCGCCTGGGCGACGGTGGGGACGACGGGCCCGATGACGGCGGCCCCCCCGAGCTCCTTGGCGATGGCGAGGGCGGCCTGGTCGACCTCGTGCTCGGCGGCGGTGCCGTCGGGTGCGGCCGCGCCGATGACGATGATGACGGAGTCCCCGCGCACGGAGACGAGGACGTCGGAGGTGTGCTGGCGGCACTCGTGGCGCAGCCGGGAGGTGCCGAGCGCGTCGAGCCCGGGCGTGCGCGCGGCGATCGTGGCGACGGGGCCGGTGCCGTGCCAGCCGGCCGTGCCGGCGCGGGTCACGGCGTCCTCGGGCGCGTCGTGGAGCATGGCGTCCACGGCGACCGACTCCAGGCGCGCGTCCCAGGCGCCGCGCGCCTCGGCGGCGCGGGCGTAGACCTCGGCGGCGGTGAAGCCGATGTCGCGGCCGAAGGAGAGCGCGGCGATGGCGACGCGGTCGTGGTCGCGCTCGGGGACGACCTCGGGCGCCTCCTCGACGACGACGTCGAGCACGGAGCGCACGAGGCCGAGGGTCTGGCCCAGGGTGATGGTTCCGGTGAGTCGCTCGGGGGCGACGGAGAAGATTCCGCCGGGGGAGACCTCGGCGCTCGGGTCGGCGACGGAGTCGACGAACATGGTGACGCCGAGGGAGGCGACGGCCTCGATCTGGTGGCGCGGCTCCGCGGGCAGCGTCCGGTACCAGGGGTGGCTGGCGCTGACGCGGTCCAGCGAGTGCTCGATGATCGAGGTCTGCGCGCGGCGCAGGGCCTCCACCGCGGGGGTGCTCAGCTCGTCCATGTCCGGCATCGTATCGGCAGGCCGGTCGGGTCGAGTGCCGGTGGGGGGGGCGGGCGCCGGGGCCCCAGCCACCTGGGTCCGACGACGCCCGGTGGTGACCACTCCCATCACGTGAAACATGCCTGTAACCTGAGGGGCGGGCACACGCCGACGCCGTCGCGTCAGGCCGCGCCCGGCCCGCCTCGACGAGGAGACGTGCCGCACCACGGTTCACGAGACCGATCCACGGAGGATCCACGATGACACAGGCCACCCGCACCGAGGAGGACCTCCTCGGCGCCCGACAGGTCCCGCTCGAGGCGTACTGGGGCGTCCACACCCTGCGCGCCGAGGAGAACTACCGCATCTCGCACGCCACCATCGGCGACGAGCCGGCCTTCGTACGAGGCATGGTCCAGGTCAAGAAGGCCGCCGCCCTGGCCAACAAGGAGCTCGGGACCCTCGAGCCGGACAAGGCCGACGCCATCGTGTGGGCCTGCGACCAGATCCTCGACGACGGCCGCTGCATGGACCAGTTCCCCATCGACGTCTTCCAGGGCGGCGCCGGCACGAGCGTCAACATGAACACCAACGAGGTCGTCGCCAACCTCGCTCTTGAGCACCTGGGCTACGCCAAGGGCCGCTACGACGTCATCAACCCCAACGACCACGTCAACAAGTCCCAGTCCACGAACGACGCCTACCCCACCGGCTTCCGCATCGGCCTGCACCAGCTCGTCGAGGCGCTCATCGAGGAGCTCGAGCGACTCATCGACTCCCTGTCCTCCAAGGGCGTCCAGTTCAAGGACGTCCTCAAGATGGGGCGCACCCAGCTCCAGGACGCCGTCCCGATGAGCCTGGGCCAGGAGTTCGAGGCCTTCGCCGTGCTCCTGGGCGAGGAGATCCCGCGCCTGCGCGCCAACTCCGGCCTCCTCCTCGAGGTCAACCTCGGCGCGACCGCCATCGGCACCGGGCTCAACACCCCGCCCGCCTACCAGCCCACCGTCGTGCGGTACCTCAGCGAGATCACGGGCCTGGAGGTCAAGGGCGCCACCAACCTCCTGGAGGCCACCAGCGACACGGGCGCCTACGTGTCGATGCACGCCGCCATCAAGCGGCTCGCGGTCAAGCTCTCCAAGATCTGCAACGACCTGCGCCTGCTGTCCTCCGGCCCCCGCGCGGGCCTGGGGGAGATCCGCCTTCCCGAGCGCGCCGCCGGGTCCTCGATCATGCCGGCCAAGGTCAACCCGGTCATCCCCGAGGTCGTCAACCAGGTCTGCTTCAAGGTCATCGGCAACGACGTCGCCCTCACCTTCGCGGCGGAGGCCGGCCAGCTCCAGCTCAACGTCATGGAGCCGGTCATCGCCCAGACCTCCTTCGAGTCGATCAGCCTGCTCATCAACGCCATGCGCACCCTTCGCGAGCTGTGCGTCATCGGCATCGAGGCCAACGAGGAGGTCTGCCGGAACAACGTCCTGTCCTCGATCGGGATCGTCACCTACCTCAACGAGGTCATCGGCCACCACAACGGCGACCTCGTCGGTCGCGAGTGCGCCCGGTCGGGGCGCAACGTCCGCGAGGTCGTCCTGGAGATGGGCCTGCTCGACGAGAGGACGCTCGACGAGCTCCTCAGCCCCGACAACCTCCTCCACCCGCACTACCGCGACATGTCCTACTACTCCGGCGCGGACCCCACCATCCGCACCGGGACGACGCCGGACGAGGCGTGCACGCCGCCGTCCGCCGCCTCGCCCGACGAGGGCGACTGAGCGTCGTTCGTTCGCGCTCAGGCGGCGTGCGCCGAGGCCGCCTCGAGGGCCTCGGCGCACGTGCGTCGGTACTCGTTGTCGGTCAGGGACCTCGCCCCGGGCTCACCGAGGGCGTCGGCGCGCAGTCGGCTCGTCTCCGGCGAGCGCCACGCCGCCACGGCGACGAGGCAGGTCGTGCCGAAGGTGAGCCCGCCGACGACGGCGATGATGAAGCCGAAGGAGGTTCCGGGCGGGCACAGCCACGCGAAGCCATCGCCATGAGGCTGGACAGGGCCGTCCCGAGGTTCTGGCCTATCGCCATGCCCATCACGCGGCTCGAGGTGGGGAACTGCTCCGGAAAGAAGGAGGGGAAGACGGCATCGTAACCCTGGTAGAGCGTGCCCCGCATGACGAGCGCCAGGACGATGATGAGGAGTATCGACTCCCGGCCGATCGCCCACAGGGAGGCGAAGGACAGGACGCCCGAGGTCAGTGTGCCGCCGATGAGGAGTGGGCGCCGCCCGACGCGGTCGGAGGCCGCCGCGGCCGCTGGGATGATGAGGACGGCGGCGAGGTTGCCGAGCACCGGGATCCAGAGGAAGACGTCGGCGTGCCAGCCGATCCCGTAGTCCTTCTGAGTGGCGAGCCAGGCACCGAAGACCGTCGTCGTCACGGGGATGACGTTGGCCAGGGACATGACCATGACCCGTATGACCGTGCCGGGCGTCTCGGTGAGCACCCGGCGGATCGGAGGGATCGCCTCATGGGACGTCGGCTTCGACTCCACCGTGGCGAGGCGGGCGCGGAAGCCGAGGAGGGTGACCGCCGCGGAGACGAGGAAGGGGATCCGCCAGCCCTAGGATTCGAAGGCGGTGCTTGGCAGGAGCGCGGCGAGCGGGATGAAGGTCATCGCCGACACGATCTGCCCCAGCTGAGCGCCCTGGAGCGTGACCGAGGTGCGTCGGCCGCGCAGCCCGACCTGCGTCTGCCCCATGATGAGCGTCGAGGACCCCGAGGTCCCACCAGCGACGGCGAAGCCCTGCACGAGGCGGCAGGCCACGAGGAGGATCGGTGCGAGCACGCCGGTCTGCGCGTTGCCCGGCAGGACGCCCAGGGCGACGGTCGAGGACCCCATGAGCGCCATCGTAAGGATGAGCGTGTGGCGGCGACCGCGTCGGTCGGCCATTGCCCCGAGGACGAAGATGACTACCGGGCGCGCGAGGTAGCCGACGCCGAAGGTGCCCAGGGAGGCGATGATTGCCAGGGCCGGGTTCTCCGACGGGAAGAAGACGGCTGGGAAGACGAGCGCCACGGCCTGCGTGTAGGTGAGGAAGTCGTAGAACTCGAGCATCGAGCCGACGGCGCTGGACCGGGCGGCCTGTCGGCCGACCGCGTGGGCGGACCGGGCTCCGGCGTCGGTCGGGGACGGCGCCGTCACTGCGGGCTCTCCTTCGGGAGCGGCTGGCGGCCCTGGGGAGCCGCCGCTGGGACGCACCGGGAACCACCGGTGGAAGACCGTGTCGCCCTGCGACGCTATCCAAGCCGGAGCGGGGCCTTCTGGGACGTCTCGTCCGCGGTCAGTGTGGCGTGTGACGCACGGGGCGGGCCCTCCTGATGGGCGGCTGAGGAACGGCGAACGAAGGTCACGGTCCCGGGCACGGTTCCGGGGGAGCCGGGCACGACGAGGGGCGGGGCCCCGGAGGATCTCTCCTCCGGGGCCCCGCCCCGTTCGTCGTGTCAGCCGGTGGTCCGGCTCAGGACGTCACTCGCCCTGGCCGCCGGAGGTGCCGGCGTTGACGTTCTCGAGGTCGTACCTCTCGAGGGCCTTGGCGAGGACCGAGCGGTCCAGCTTGCCCTGCTCGACGAGGGCCTGGAGCGCCTTGACCGTCACCGACTCGGCGTCGATGAGGTAGTGACGGCGCGCCGAGGCGCGGGTGTCGGAGAAGCCGAAGCCGTCGGCGCCGAGGACGTGGTAGTCGCCCGGGACCCACTGGCGGATGAGGTCGGGGACCGCGTGGTCGTAGTCGCTCGTGGCGACGAAGGGGCCCTCCGCGCCGGCGAGCTTGTCGGCGAGGTACGGCGTGCGGTTCTCTTCCGGGTGGAGGAAGTTGGCCTGCTCGACCTCGAGGGCCTCGCGGCGCAGCTCGGACCAGGAGGTCACGGACCACACGGAGGCTCGCACGCCCCACTCCTCGGACAGGAGGCGCTGAGCCTCGAGGACCCACGGGACACCGACGCCGGAAGCCATGAGCTGGACCTCGGGGCCGTCGCCGGCGGGGGCGTCGGCGATCTTGTGGATGCCCTTGAGGATGCCCTCGACGTCGACGCCCTCCGGCTCGGCCGGCTGGACCATCGGCTCGTTGTACACCGTGAGGTAGTACATCTTGTTGCGGTCGCGGCCCGAGTCGGGGCCGTACCAGCGCTCGAGGGCGTCGCGCACGATGTGCCGGATCTCGTAGGCGTAGCACGGGTCGTAGGACACGAAGGCGTCGTTCGTCCAGGCGATGAGCGGCGAGTGGCCGTCCATGTGCTGGGTGCCCTCACCGGTGAGCGTCGTGCGGCCGGCGGTGGCCCCGATGACGAAGCCGCGCGCCAGCTGGTCGCCCGCGGCCCAGAACTGGTCGCCGGTGCGCTGGAAGCCGAACATCGAGTAGAAGATGTAGACGGGGACCATCGGCACGCCGTGGGTCGCGTAGCTGGTGCCGACGACCTGGAACGCCGAGGCCGAGCCGGCCTCGTTGATGCCGGTGTGCATGACCTGGCCGGAGGTGGACTCGCGGTAGGAGAGCATCATCTCGGCGTCGACCGGCGTGTAGTTCTGGCCGAGCGTGTTGAAGATCTTCTTCGTCGGGAAGAGGGACTCCAGGCCGAAGGTGCGCGACTCGTCGGGGACGATCGGCACGAAGCGACGGCCGATCTTCTTGTCCTTGATGAGCTCCTTGAGGAGCTGGACGAAGGCCATCGTCGAGGCGACCTCGCGCTTGCCGGAGCCGCCCTTGAGGACGTCGTAGGTCTTGTCCCCGGGGAGCTCGAGCTCGTTGCCGACGTCGCGGCGCTCGGGCAGGAAGCCACCGAGCTGCTTGCGGCGCTCGAGCATGTAGAGCAGGGCCGGGTCGTCGTCCGCCGGCTTGTAGTACGGCGGGTTGTACGGGTCGGCCTCGAGCTGCTCGTCCGTGAAGGGGATGTGCAGGCGGTCGCGCAGGCCCTTGAGGTCGTCCAGCTTGAGCTTCTTCATCTGGTGCGTGCCGTTGCGGCCGGCGAAGTGCGAGCCGAGCAGGTAGCCCTTGACGGTCTGCGCGAGGATGACCGTCGGCTGGCCCTTGTGCTCCATGGCGGCCTTGTAGGCGGCGTACATCTTGCGGTAGTCGTTGCCGCCGCGCTGGAGGGCCCAGATCTCCTCGTCGGTCCAGTCCTTGACGAGGGCGGCCGTGCGCGGGTCCTTGTTGAAGAAGTGCTCGCGGACGTAGGCGCCGTCGTTGGCCTTCATGGTCTGGTAGTCGCCGTCGAGCGTCTCCATCATGAGGTGCTCGAGGGCGTGGTCCTTGTCGGCGGCGAGGAGCCGGTCCCAGCCGCGGCCCCACATCACCTTGATGACGTTCCAGCCGGCGCCCTTGAACGAGGCCTCGAGCTCCTGGACGATCTTGCCGTTGCCGCGGACCGGGCCGTCGAGGCGCTGCAGGTTGCAGTTGACGACGAAGGTCAGGTTGTCGAGCTGCTGGCTCGCGGCGAGCTGCAGCATGCCGCGGGACTCGGGCTCGTCCATCTCGCCGTCGCCGAGGAAGGCCCAGGTGTGCTGCTGGGAGGTGTCCTTGAGGCCGGCGCCCTGGAGGTAGCGGTCGAACCAGGCCTGGTAGATGGCCTCCGAGGGGCCGAGACCCATGGAGACGGTGGGGTACTCCCAGAAGTCCTCCATGCGGCGCGGGTGCGGGTAGGAGGGCAGGCCGCGGCCGCCGGTGGCGGCGGGGTGGGAGTACTCCTGGCGGAAGCCGTCGAGGTCGTCCTCGGTGAGGCGGCCCTCGATGAAGGCGCGGGCGTAGTTGCCGGGGGAGGAGTGGCCCTGGAAGAAGACGTGGTCGCCGCCGCCCGGGTGGTCCTTGCCGCGGAAGAAGTGGTTGAGGCCGACCTCGTACATGGTCGCGGTGGACGCGTAGGAGGAGATGTGGCCGCCGACGCCGATGCCGGGGCGCTGGGCGCGGGTGACCATGACGGCGGCGTTCCAGCGGAGCCACCGGCGGTAGGTGCGCTCGATGTCCTCGTCACCGGGGAAGTAGGGCTCGTCCTCGACGTTGATCGTGTTGACGTACGGGGTGGTCGTCTGGGCCGGGAGCGTGACGTTCTTCTTGCGGGCCTCGGCGAGCATCGACAGGAGGATGAAGCGGGCGCGGGGGCCGCCCTTCTCCTGGATGAGCGCGTCGAGGGAGTCGTGCCACTCCTTGGTCTCCTCGGGGTCGTTGTCGTCGACCTTGGTCAGGAGGCCGTCGATGAGCGGCGCGGAGTCGCTGGTGGGGCTCACGGATTCCTTCTTCCTCGCGTCTGTGCGGTGGTGGCCGGCGGTACCGTGACTCGTGGTCGGGCGCCGCGGCTGTGACGGGGCCGGGGCCACCGGGATCTGACCTCTCCAATCTACGGGCTCACGGGGGTCCGAGTCTCCCCCAGAGGGGCAGAAAGTCCCATTCGGCCTGTGAGGTGGGGCACCGGTCGAGGTCGGAGGTCGGCGCGCTCCGACGGCGCCCGAGGTGACGTTCGCGCGGCGGCGCGCGTGTTCGCTTGCGCTGGGAGCCCGCGGTGCGGTGGGCTAGGGTCAGCCGGTCCGCAGGGGACCGGCGCCCGCGCGGGCGCGCGGGCGGACCGGGGCGGTGCCCCCAGGGACGGAGTGGACACAGTGACGAGCACACCGGGCGCGGCCTTCGGCTTCGCCTCCGGCCTCATCATCCAGGAGTTCGGCTACGACGACGACGTCGACGAGGCGCTGCGCTCCGCCGTGACCGCGGAGACGGGTACCGAGCTCGTCGACGAGGACTACGAGGACGTCGCGGACTCCGCGATCGTGTGGTGGCGCGAGGACGACGGCGACGTCGACGCCCTGACCGATCTCCTCGTGGACGCCCAGGCCAACCTGGACGGCGACGGACTCATCTGGGTGCTCACCCCCAAGGCACGTACCGCCGGAGCCGTGGACGCCTTCGAGGTCGAGGAGGCGGCCCGGACCGCGGGCATGCACGCCACGTCGGCCGCCGCCATGGGCTCGTCCTGGGCGGGGACCCGCGTCGTCTCCAAGCGGCACTGACGCCACCGCGTCGCGCGCGGCGGCCGCGCGCGACGGACAGGACCTGTAGCTCAGCTGGTAGAGCAACGCGTTTACACCGCGTCGGTCGTCGGTTCGAACCCGGCCGGGTCCACCACCGCTCCGCGCCCCCGGGGCCACCGATCACCCGTCGCGGCGCGCCCGCGCCGGGCGCTCAGGCGAGGGCCGTGCCGCGCAGGAGCGTGGTCGTAGGTCCGCCGACCCACACGGCGGGCACGCCGTCGGCACCGGCCTCGATGCCGACGCGGACGTCCCCGGAGCGGCCGAGCGCCGTCCCCTGACGGACCCGGTAGCCGCCGTCGACGATGCCCTCGCGCAGCAGCCACTGGCCCACCGAGGCGTTCATCGACCCGCACACCGGGTCCTCCGCGACGCCGACGCCCGGGGCGAAGGTGCGCATCTCGAGATCCTGCTCTGAGCCCTCGGGGAGCGCGCCGATGACGCCGACCATGGCGTCGGGCACCGCGGTGAGGTCCGGCTCGACCGCGAGGACCTCCTCGGCGCTCGCCAGCCGCAGCACCGTCCAGCCGGGCCCGTTGTCGATCCACTGGTGGGCCAGGACCTGCTCGGGGCGCAGACCGAGCGCTGCCGTGAGGCGCTCGAGGAGCTCGGGCTCGAGCGGGCCGTCGTGGACGGTCGGCGGGGCCTGGAAGGACAGGACGCCGTCGTCGGAGCGGCGGATCGAGATGACGCCCGCCGTCACCTCCTGGCGGATGAGCGAGGGGTCCGCGGGCGAGCCGCCGGCCTCGATCCAGGCGTGCGCGGATCCGAGGGTGGGGTGCCCGGCGAAGGGGAGCTCGCCACCGGGCGTCCAGATCCGCAGCCTGTAGTCGGCCTCGGGCGCCGTCGGCGGGAGGACGAAGGTCGTCTCCGACAGGTTCGTCCAGCGGGCGATCGCCTGCATCCGCTCGTCGGACAGGCCCTCGGCGTCGAGGACGACGGCGACCGGGTTGCCCGCGTAGGGCGCTGAGCCGAAGACGTCGACCTGGGCGAAGGGGCGCTCTCGGGGAGAGGGCGCAGCCGCGGCGCCGGACGTGGAGGACGGTACGGTGCTCGGCGCGGTGATCATGGAGCGAGGGTAGAACGGCGAGCAGCGGGTGCTTGGGCCGCCGCGGGCGTCCCTGCGCGCGCCGGTCGGGGCGCGGCCCGGAGGTACTCCGGATGAGGGGATCGCGACGCCCGACGCGCCGCTGTGACCGGCCTCGCGCAGATGCACGGTGGCGGCATCACGCACGCGGATAGACTCAGCCCGCCCTCGAACCGTCGCAGACGGCGCGAGGACGCACTCTCCACCCACTGAGGAGTCTCCGTGACCACCCAGGACACCACCGCACGCGACGACGCGCCTGAGGTCGAGTCGAGCAACGCCCGCGACGTCGAGACCCTCAACCGGCGCTGGATGCTGCCCACGCTCATCGAGATGCTCGTGTGCGGCGCGATCGGCCTGACCGCCTCCTTCGTCCTGTCGATCGAGGCCTGGGAGGGCACGAGCAACGAGGCGGCCTCCTTCGCCTGTGACATCAACGCGAGCTTCTCCTGCTCGGCGGTGGCGCGCTCCTGGCAGGCGACCCTCCTCGGCTTCCCCAACGCCTTCTTCGGCATCCTCTTCGAGGCGGTCGTCCTCACCGTGACGGTGGCGCTGCTGCTCGGAGCGCGCATGCCGCGCTCCTTCATGCTCCTCATCAACGTCTTCTACACGGTGGCGATCATCTTCGCCCTGTGGCTGTTCAGCCAGTCCTTCTTCGTCATCCACGCGCTGTGCCCCTGGTGCCTCACGATCACCGTGACGACGACGCTCGTCTTCGCCGGGCTGACGCGCATCAACATCCGCACCGGGGCCCTGCCCTCCTCCGACGGCCTGTGGGACTTCGTCTCCACCGGTCGCGACTGGTGGGTCTGGGGCGGGCTGCTCGTCCTCCTCGCGCTCGCGGTCACCTTCAAGTACCTCGTCTGAGCCCGAGCCTGCACCGAGGCGCGATCGCCCGCTCGCGGCCCGTCACCCGGCCCCGCCGGTGGCGGGCCGCATCGCGTCCCGGCACGGCGACGCCCTCCGCCGGGCGGTACTTGGAGCGCGGGCGCTCGCGGCCGGACGCGTGTCAGCGGGCGGCCTCGGCGAGAACCTCGTCCATGGTGACGACGCCGCTGCGCAGCGCCTCGAGGACCAGCTGGACGCGGTCACGGGCGCCGGTCTTGGCGAGCAGGTGCGAGACGTGCGTCTTGACCGTCGGCATCGAGAGCCACAGCCGGTCGCACAGCTCCTGGTTGGTCAGGCCCAGCGCGACGAGGCGGAGAACCTCCAGCTCGCGCTCGGTGAGCTCCGCCGGGGGAGCGGCCGGTCGGGAGGCGGTGTGCGAGCCGGCGGGCCGCGCCCCTGTCCCGGCCCCGGCGCCCGCCCCGGTCCTCACGGCGCTGAGAAGACGGCGCGTCGGCCCGGGCGAGATGACGGAGTCGCCCGCGCTCACGGCCCTGACCGCGGCGAGGAGCTCGGCCGGAGGCGTCGACTTCAGGAGGAAGCCCGCGGCCCCGGCCTCGATCGCTCCGAGGACGTAACCGTCCGTGTCGAAGGTGGTGAGGATGACGACCCGGCACGTCGCGCCCGAGGCCACGAGGCGGCGCGTCACCTCGATCCCGTCCATGCCCGGCATCTGCACGTCGAGGAGGAGGACGTCGACGGGGTCGCTCGCGCAGCGCGCCAGGGCGGTCGGTCCGTCGGGCGCCTCCCAGACGACGTCGACGTCCTCCTGCGCCCCGAGGAGCATCGACAGCCCCGCCGTGAGGAGGGGCTCGTCGTCGGTGAGTGCCACCCTGATCGTCGCGCTCACGCCGGATCCTCCCCAGGCGCTGCAGGAGCGGGGACGCACGCCAGGACGCGCCAGCCGCCGTCAACGGCCGGGCCGGCGTCGAGGGAGCCGCCCAGCGCCCCGACCCGCGCTCGGAGGCCCGCGAGGCCGCTGCCCTCGCGATGGGCTGAGGGCCGACCGTCCACTCCGCCGGCGCTGTTGGAGACCTCGAGGCACGCGCCGTCGCGGTTCACGGTCAGTCGGAGGTGCAGCGCCGCGCCGGCGGCGTGGTGGAGGGCGTTCGTCGTGGCCTCGCGGGCGACCGCCACGAGGCACTCGCCGACCTGCGCGGACGCGTCGGCGTCCTCGGCGAGCTCGAGGGCGAGGGCCACTCGGGCCCCGCCGGAGCGGAGGGCGCCGACGAGGTCGAGGAGCCCGGACACGAGGGCTCCCGGCACAGTTCCCTGGAGCGGCCCGGTGGGCTCGGTGGCGCGGGGCGCCGCGGGCTGCGTGGTGAGGGGCGCCGCGGGCCCGGTGGCGCGGGGCTCGGCCGCCCGGGGAGCCCGGGAGCCGGCGTCGTCGGTGCGCAGGACGTCGACGAGGGCGCGGACCTCGTCGACGGCGGCGCGGCTCGTCCCGCCGATGACGGCCAGCGCCGCGTCCGCCCGCTCGGGGTCGCGGGCGAGGACCGCTCGCGCACCCTCCGCCTGCATCGCGATGACGGCAAGGGAGTGCCCGACGACGTCGTGGACCTCCCGCGCGATCCGGCCGCGCTCCTCGGCCACGGCGAGCCGGGTCTCCATCTCCTGCTGCGCGCGCAGCATCGCGAGCCGCTCGGCCGCCTGCTCGCGGCGCTCGCGCGACCGACGGCGCAGCAGGCCCCCGAGCAGCGCGACCGTCATGAAGAGCCAGCTCAGCACCACCGCCTGCGCGACGACCTCCAGCGGCAGCGGCCCCGTCGCTGCCGCGGCGTCCACCGCGAGCACCGCCAGCGGACCGCCGACGTAGCCGGCGGCGAGGAGCACCCACGCCCAGGGGCGGGCCACGCGGCTGGCCGCCGTCTCGACCGCCACGAGGCAGGCGCCGAGCGCCATGATCGAGAGCGTCGTGAAGACGACTGCGTGGGCCGCGCAGACGAGCCCGAGGAGGACAACGGCGGCACCGGGGCGCGCCCGTCGGGCGAGCACGGCCACGGCGGCCGCCAGGCCCAGGAACGCGAAGACGACGGCGTCGACGACGCCGTCCTGGCGCCCGAGGGCGATGATGCCTCCCATCGTCCCCGGAGCGCTCAGACCGCCCGCGACGAGGAGCAGGGCGGCCGTGATCGACTCGGCGCGACCCGGCAGTCCGGACCCAGCGGTCCTGGCGGGCCCGGCCGGCCTGGCCGGTACCGCGAGCGCGGCGGGCGCGGCAGGCGCGGCTGCCGCCTCCGTTCCCGCCTCCGGGGCGCCCGCGCTCGATCTCATGCCGTCAGGCTATCGACGGTCCGCGAGCGGCTCGTCATACCCCGGTATGAGCCCGCGCGGGCACGGCCCGCACCGAACCCGACCACGGGCTGACGCCCCGGCCGCGAGCGCCCGGCACCGTTGCCCCCATGAACCAGCACGAACACCTCAGCGCACGGTCGGCCGCCCCCGGCGCCGGCCCGGCGGTCCGTACCCACGAGCTGACGCGGACCTTCGGGACCGGGGCACGGGTCCGCACCGTCGTCGACCGCCTCTCCCTCGACGTCCCGCGCGGCTGCGTCTACGGCTTCCTCGGACCCAACGGCGCCGGGAAGTCCACCACCATGAAGATGCTGCTCGGGCTCCTGGCCCCCACGAGCGGCGAGGTGAGCCTCCTCGGCACGCCGCTCACGCCCCGCACCCGCGGTCCCCTCATGGCTCGCACCGGCTCCATGATTGAGCAGCCGCCGGGCTACGGGCACCTCACCGGCGCCGAAAACATGCGGATCATGCAGCGCATGCTCGGACTCTCCGACGCGCAGGTGGACCGGGCCCTCGCCCTCGTCCGCCTCACCGAGCACAAGGACAAGCTCGTCCGCGAGTACTCGCTCGGGATGAAGCAGCGCCTCGGCATCGCGCTCGCCCTGGCCCGCGACCCCGAGCTCCTCGTCCTCGACGAGCCCACCAACGGACTCGATCCCGCCGGCATCGAGGAGGTCCGCCACCTCCTCGTCTCCCTGGCCGGCGAGGGCGTCACCGTCATGGTCTCCAGCCACCTCCTCGACGAGATCGACCGCACGGCCACCGTCCTGGGGATCCTCGCGGCCGGCCGCCTCGTCTTCCAGGGCAGCCGCGCCGAGCTCATGGCACGCTCCCTGCCCGCCGTCGAGCTCGTCACCCCGGCTCCGGAGCGCGTCGACGCCGACCTGCTCGCCGGCCTCGTGCTCCAGCCGGGGCCCGCCCCCGAGCGCATCGGCGACGGACTGCTGCTGCCCGGTCTCACGCCCGACGCCGTCGCCGAGCTGTGCCGGCGGCTCGTCGCCGCCGACGTCCCCGTCCACGAGCTGCGCCGTCGGACGCAGAGCCTCGAGGACGTCTTCATGGACCTCACCGGCGGGGCGGGGGTGCTCTGATGACGACCGCACCCACCGCTCCCGGGCGCGCCGTCACCACGACGACGTCGGTCCGGCTCGAGCTCGCCAAGGCCCGACGCCTGCGCATCCCGCTCATCGCCGCCGCGCTGCTGCTCGTCGCCCTCGGGCTCTCCGCGCCGATCGGGACCTCGGCCCGCGCTGCGCTCACCGGCCCCGCCGACCCGTGGCCGCAGCTCCTCCTGGGGACCTCGATGGCCGCCGCCCTCGTCTCCCCGCTCCTCACCGCCGTCCTCGCCAGCCGACTCACCGACGTCGAGCACACCGGAGGGGGCTGGACCATGGCGGCCGCCTCCGGGCTGACCCCCGGCCGGCTCTGCCGGGCCAAGACCCTCGCCCTGTGCCTCCCCCTGGCGGCCGTCGTAGCCGTCCAGGTCGGAGGCGTCCTCCTCGCCTCCCGCGCGCTCGGCGCCACCGCCCCCATCAGCGCGGGTGACTGGGCCGGCTACGCCATCGCCCTCCTCGCGGTCGACGCCGTCTCCTGCGGCTGGCACGTGCTCCTCGCGGCCCGCGTGGAGAACCAGATCGTCACCGTCGGCGTCGGCTTCCTCGGCTCCTTCGCCTCCCTGTTCTGCCTCCTCATGCCGCCGTGGCTGTGCCGGCTCGTCCCGTGGGGCTACTGGGCGCTCATCGCGCCCGCCGCCCAGGACGGCGGCGCGGGCGGCGCCGCGAGCGTCGCCTACACGACCCCGCCGGTGGTCTGGGTCATGGGCTTCCTCATCATCGCGACCGCGGGCCTGCTCGCGCTCACAGCCCGACTCGACCGGATCGAGAGGTGATCCCCGTGCCCTCCATTCAGCAGCACTCCGCCGCGCAGCCGGCCCGGCACCCCGTTCCGCACCGAGCCGACAGCTCGTCGCCCCGCCCCGCCTCCCTGCGGGCGCTCCTCGCCGCGGAGACGATCAAGCTGCGCCGCTCGATGGTCTGGGTCTTCGCGGTCCTCCTGCCCCTGCTCGCCGTCGTCACCGGCACCGTCAACTACAGCGCGAACCAGGGCGTCCTCTCCAGCGGCTGGGAGGCCTTCATGGGGCAGGTCACCGTGTTCTACGGCCTGTTCTTCTTCTCCGTCGGCGTCGCCCTCGTCTGCGCCGCCGTCTGGCGCCCCGAGCACCGTGGGAGCTCGTGGAACGCGATGCGCACGACGCCGGCCGGCGCCGTCCGCGTCGCCGTCGCCAAGACGCTCGTGAGCGTCCTCCCCGTGGCGGTCATGCAGCTGGTCCTCACGGCCCTGGCCTGGGCGAGCGGCGTCCTCGTCCTCCGTCTCGACGGCGCCCCGCCCGCGTCGGTCCTCATCGACGGAGTCCTCGGCGTCCTCGCCGCGCTGCCGCTCCTCGCGCTCCAGTCCCTCCTCGCGATGCTCCTCGCCTCCTTCGGCGCGCCGGTGGCGCTCGGCCTCCTGGGCACGATGGTCGGCCTCGGCCTGTCCTACGGGGGCGGCCCGCTGGTCACCGTATGGCCCTCCGCCCTCGTCACCCGTGCCCTGACCCTGGGGACCTCGGCACTTTCGAGCGCCGGGGCGCTCGGCTGGGGAGCCATCGGCGAGGTGCTGCGCGGCACCGCTCTGTCCGGCCTCGTGTTCTGGACCCTGCTCGTCCTCGTCGCGAGGCGCAGGGAGCGCCGCTGAGGGAGCGGGGCGCGCGCCCCGCTGGGCTCACCGGTCACCGGTCACCGGGGCGAGGACGCTCCGGTGACCGGCGACGTCGTCGACCGGCCGGACGGCGAGTGGAGGAGCGGGCCGTGGCAGACATCCCGTGGTGGGAGATCATTGGGTGGACGGGCTCGGTGCTCGTCGTGCTCTCGCTCATGGTGCCGAGCGTGCGGCGCTTCCGGCGCCTCAACCTGGCCGGCAGCCTCATCGCCACCGTCTACAACGCCGTCTTCGGCATCTGGCCCTACGCCGCAGGGAACGCCGCGATCACGATCATCGACCTGTACTGGCCCCTGCGCCTGCGGCGGGCGGGGGAGCGGCGCTACAGCGTGTGCCCGGCGCGCCCCGACGACGCCGTCGTCGCCGGCTTCGTCGAGCGGCACCGGTCGGGGATCGAGCAGGCGTACCCGGGCGCGCTCGACCGGCTGGGCCGGAGCAGTGCGCGCACCTGCTTCCTCACCCTGTGCGACGACGAGGTCGTCGGGCTCTTCGCGATGGAGTCCGTCGATGACGGCGCCGCCCAGGGCGCCCCTGCGACGGCCCGCGTGCTCGTCGACTGGGTGACCGACCGGTTCCGCGACCTCAAGCCCGGTCGGGCCCTCTACGCCCACCCCGCGCTCGCGGCCACCGGCGTGAGCGCCCTCGTCGTCGACCCTGCCGCCGTCGCGGACCCGGGCTACTTCGCCAGGATGGGCTTCGTCCCCGGCGACGGCGTGCTCAGCCGGGCGCTCTGAATGCTCGTGGAGCGGGCTGGTCGGGGGACGTCGGAGCGGACGCCGTTGGCTGGCTTCTCAGCGATCCGCCGGGCGCCTCAGGTGGCCGGCAGGCCTGTCCGCAGGACCGCCCACAGCCCGACCGGGTTCTCCTCGGGCGTGAAGTGACCGGCGTCGGGGACGACGGCGGTCCTCACGCTCGTCAGGCCCGCCTCCCGGAACCCGGCCGCGTAGTCCGCGACGTCGCCGCCCTCGTGCTCGCCGCGCGCGTAGAGCACGGGCGTGCCCACGGGCGAGCGGTCGGCCTCGTTGGCCCTCGCGTCCTCCCACAGGGACCGGTAGAGCTCGAAGCCCGCCGTCAGCGCTCCGGGTGCGCGGTAGGCGTCGGCGTGGGCCCGCCTGCTCTCGCGGCCGATCCGCTCGGGGTGGTGGGCGATCGCCTCGTAGAAGTAGTCGAAGTAGGCCTCCTCCCGCCCTGAGACGAGCTCCTCGGGGAGGCCCGGGATGGTGTGGAAGGCGAAGTGCCAGAGCCACGGGTTGGCGAGGACCTCGTGCCAGGGCGCGACGCCGGGGACGACGGTGTCGAGGATCGCGACGGCTCGCAGCCCTGGCACGTGCCGCAGGCAGGAGTACGCGACCATGCCTCCGACGTCGTGGCCCACGACGGCGGGCTGCACGAGCCCCAGTGCGGTGACGAGGTCGCCGACGACGTCCGCGACGTCATCGGTGGTCGAGCACGGCCGCTCGACGCGGGACCCTCCGATCCCGGGCAGGTCGGGCGCGATGAGCTGGACGTCGTCTCCTGCGGCCTCCATGAGCCCCGTCCAGGCCCGTGCGCTCTGCGGCCACCCGTGGAGCAGGACGATGGCGGGAGCGTCGCGGGGCCCGCAGCGCAGGACGTGAAGGCTGCCGTCGGCGCGCTCGATGGTGGTGTCCTCGATCGTGATAGACATGAGGTATGTCTATCACGACGGGGCGCACCCCCGACGACGTCCGGCGCGGGGCCTCCTACCTCCTCGGGGTCCTCGGCACGCGGATCCAGGGCGACTGGACCACGCTCCTGCGGCGCCACGGCCTCACCCAGAACGAGTACCTCCTCCTCATCGCGGCACCGACCGAGGACGGCGCCAGGCAGCGCGAGCTCGCCTCGGCCGCGGGGATCGACCCGCGCAACACCGGAGCCGTCGTCGCCGGGCTCGTGGAGAAGGGGCTGCTCGCGGCGAGCCGCGACCCCGGGGACGGGCGCGTCAAGCGCCTGCGCCGCACGGCCGCGGGCGGCCGGCTCCTCTCGGCCCTGGAGGCCGACCTCGCTCCGGAGCGACTGCGCTACTTCGGTGCGCTGAGCGAGACCGAGTACGTCACCCTGTGCGATCTTCTCGAGCGGGTCGCGGACGCCGGTGGGGTCGGGCACGACGAGCTCAAGGTGTGACCGAGCGTGTGACCGAGGACGTCAGGCCGCGGTGGTCCGCCCGCGGTGGTCGGGCCGCGGCGGTCCGGCCGCGCCCGTCACGCCGCGTCAGGGCCGGGGCGGCTCCACGCCCAGGGCGGACAGGCCGGTGGCGATGACCTCGTGGGACGGCGCCGCGACGGCCTCGGCGGCCGTGAGCCCGGTCGACGCCAGGGAGGCGGCGGCGATCCGCGCGCCGACGGCGTACCCGGCACCCGTCGGGACGCCGACCGGCTCGACGCCGACAGCCCGTGCCGTCGCGTCGCCGAGGACCCACGCGGGGAAGCGCATGGGGTCCGGCTCGGAGAGGCCGCTCACGACCCGCGCGAGCACCGCGTCGTCCTCGAGCAGCGCCGGGTCCACGAAGTGCGTCCGGCCGCGCTCGCCGTAGAGCTCGACGGCGAAGAGGTCGGCGAGCCCCTCGGCCACGACCTGCTCGCCCACCGTCACGCTCCGCGGGTCCCAGACGACGCCGCCGGGGGAGTAGCGCACGTTGTGGTGGAGCTCGTGGGCGACGATCGCCTCGAGACGGTCCCGGACCGTCGGGGTGGGCCAGAGCGTGATCGTGACGTAGCCGCTCATGCCGCCGAAGGCGGAGAGCCCCTGGACCTCGTCCATGAAGTGGGGGTCCCCGGGGTCGCCGAGGAGCAGGAGGATCGTCGGGTCGGGCGCGCTCACTCCGGGCGCCGCCTCCCGCAGGCGTGCCAGTGCCTCGTCGGCGGCGTGTTCCACCCGGTTCCAGGCGTCGGCGTCGGCCAGGGCAGTGATCCCGGCGCGCAGGGCCGCGGGGTCGCCGTCGGGGTCGAAGCCGCTCGAGCGCCGGTGGACCTCAGGCCAGCTGGGTCCGCCCGGGATGAAGGCGTACATGCCGGCGACGGGCGCCCAGAGCTCGTCGAGGAGCCCGGGGCGGTCGGTGGGCGGGGCGGAGAGGATCTGCTCGGTCAGGGTGCGGGTGTCGATGATCGTGCTGCTCATGGCGCCAGCCTCGGGGCTCACGTCGCGTGAGGGTCAAGACGGGGCCAGTAGGCTCCGCCCATGACGACGATCCTGCACCTGGCCCTGCCCGAGGACTGGGAGGCCGCACGGGCCACCGGCACCTACACCGCCTCCACCCGCGGAGCCACCATCGCCCAGCAGGGCTTCATGCACGCCTCCTACGACGCCGACCAGGCGCTGCGCGTGCACGCCTTCGCCTACGCCGGCCGCCCCGACGTCGTCATCACCGAGCTCGACGTCGGCGCGCTCGCCGCCGCCGGACTCACCGTCCGCGCCGAGCCCGGCGACCCGAGCGACCCCGAGTCCGAGCGCTTCCCCCACGTCTACGGCGGTGACGTGCCCATCGCGCTCATGAGCGTGCGCCCCGGGGGCCTGGAGGCGCTGCGCGCCGGGCTCGTCCCCGGCCCGGACGCGGACCCGCTGCCGTGAGTGGGCCCCGGGCCACGACCTGCGCCGTCGACGTCGCGCACGCCTGCGCCTTCGTCATGGTCGTCACGACGCAGGGCGGCCGCCTGCTCCTCAGCCGCCACCGGGACCGGTGCACCTGGGAGACTCAGGGTGGGCACGTTGAACCCGGAGAGGTCCCGGACGCCGCTGCGGCGCGCGAGCTCTACGAGGAGTCCGGCGTCGTTGTCCGCGACCTCGCCCCCGTCTGCGACGTGTGGGTCGACGGCGACCGGCCCGGCGCCTGGGGACGGCTCTACGCGGCCGCGCCCGAGCGCCAGGACGCCCTTCCCGCCTCCGAGATCGCGGAGGCTCGGTGGTTCAGGCAGCTGCCCGCACCCGAGGAGCTCACCTACCCGTGGCGGACTCCGCTGCTCGTCTCACGAGCGTCAGCGCATTCGTCGCACTGAGACGCGGGACGGTGGCGCTGGGGCCGGCTCAGTCGCCCGTGCCTGCAGGTCCGGTGGGCGTCCTCGGTCCGAATCCGAGGCCCGTCCGGGCGAGAGCCTGACGGCTCGAGGCGAGGAGCCCCGCGTCGGCTCCTGCCTCCAGACGGGCCTCGAGCGCGAGCCTCAGCTCGCGGCGGGCAGCGTCGACCTCGCCGGCGGCGAGCAGCGCCTTGCCCAGGTGCTGCCGCAGCACGGGCTCCCAGCGGTCCTCCTCGTGCTCGGCGAGGAGTGACCGCAGCGCCGAGACGGCTGCCCCGGCGTCCCCCGAGCGGCGGTCGCAGTCGGCGAGGAGCGCTCGCGTTCGGACGGAGGGCTGCGCTGCTCCGTGCAGCAGGACGCGAGCCTCGGCGACGCGCCCCGTCCACAGCGCCTCGATCGCGCCCGCGAGCGGGTCCTCCTGGAGGCCCGCGCGGAAGGCCGGGAGATCCGTGATGGCAGGGGCGAGGCTCTCCCCACTCAGCACCCAGCCCGGGACGCCGATGACGTCGGTGACGCGGCGACCCACGGTGCCGCCGGATGGCAGGACCGCCCAGACCTCCCCGTGCTCGCGCGCACCCGGGTCCTGCCGCCGCCGCACCTGCTCGACGATGAGCCCCGCCTCCTCGAGCCGCTCGGTGATCCACTCGGGCGTCCACGTCCACGCCGTCGTCACCGCGTGGTCGAAGGGCGCGACCGCGTCGCCGGCGAAGAAGCCAGCGAGGAGGCGTCCGCCCGGCCGGAGGAGGCGGCGGACCGCGGCGAGCTCCTCGCCGAGGCGCTCCGGAGGGACGTGGATGAGGGAGTACCAGGCCAGGACGCCTGCGGCCCCACCAGGTGGGACGTCGGCGGCGGTGCCGACGGCGAAGCCGACGTTCGGGTGCTCGGCCCGGGCGATCCCGATGAGGGCCTGGCTCGGGTCCACCCCGGAGGCCTTCGCACCGAGTGCGTCCAGATACGCGGTCCAGTGCCCGGGGCCGCAGCCCAGATCGACGACGGGCCCGCCGCAGGCGAGGGCCCAGGCCGCGATCGTGTCCCGGTCGGCCGGTGCCGTCGCCGAGATCCGCCCGAGGGCCTCGGCGTACTCGTGAGCGCGCCGGGAGTACGCGCCGCTCACCGCGTTCTCAGGCATGGACCGAGCGTAGCGAGCCTGAGCTCGTGACGACGGACTAGCCTCGCCACGATCCCGGCAGCGTGAGGAAGGAGCCGGTATGAGACCGACGCTCGCCGCCGCCTCGGTGCTGTGCGCCGTCGCAGGGACCGCGCTCGCGGCCGGCGTCGGGCTTCGCGTCATCGAGCACCGCGCCGCGACCTGGTACCTGCCGCGGGGCGGCGGCCAGGATCCGGCCGGCGCCTCCTCGACGAGCAGCTCCCGCGCCGTCCTCGTCCTCGGCCACGCCGACACCGGCACCACGGCGGGGGAGCAGAACCTCGCGCGGACGCGAGCCGCCCTCGCCGTCGCGCGGCCGGCCGACGTCCTCGTCGTCTCCGGCGGCGGCGTCGCCGGTCCCGTCCCCGAGGCCCGCCTCCTCGCCGACGCCGCCCGCGACCTCGGTTGGAGGGGCGTGGTCCGCGTCGAGGAGGCCTCGCGCTCCACCTGGGAGAACGTCGCCAACTGCGCGCCGCTGCTCGAGGGTGCAGGGCGGATCGTCGTCGTCTCCGAGCCGGTGCACGCCGCCAAGGCCCGCCGCTTCCTCGCCCTCCAACGCCCCGACCTGGCCGACCGGCTCGCCGCGGCGACGACGTCAGATGGTGCGGATCCGCTTCCGGGTGCGGGGACGTGGGGCGTCCTCATGGGGCTCGTCGACCTCTGGCTCTCGGAGCACGTCGACGGCTGGGCGCAGGACTCCGCCCAGGGCCTCGCCGGTGTGCGCCGTCTCCTCGCGTCCCGCGACTGAGCAGCCGCGGCAGGGCACTGACGACGGGGCGCCCGCACCCGGGCCGGGCTGCCCGCCCCCAGCGCCGGCTGCGCCCCGGGGCTCAGCCGCGCAGACCCGCCACGAAGACGCCGAGCCGCTCCAGTCCCTCGGCGAGCTCCTCGCGGCCCGCCGCGTAGGACAGCCGCACGTGCGTCTCACCGGTCGACGGCCCGAAGTCCCGTCCCGGGGTCAGCGCCACGTGAGCCTCCTCCAGCGCCCGCTCGCAGAAGGTCCAGGCGTCCAGGCCCGTGCCCGAGACGTCGAAGTAGGCGTAGAAGGCACCGTCGGGCAGCACCGGTACCGGCAGCCCGATCCGCTCGAGCCCCTCCAGGACGATGCCGCGGCGAACGAGCAGCTCCTCGCGCCGCTCCTCGCACGCGGCCAGGGCCTCGGGCGTGAAGCAGGACAGGGCCGCCACCTGGGTCGGCGTCGAGGCGCACAGGAAGAAGTTCACCGCGAGGTTGTCGGCCGCCTCGAGCAGGGCCTCGGGCAGGATGAGCCAGCCGAGCCGCCAGCCCGTCATCCCGAAGTACTTCGAGAAGGACGACACGATGATCGCCTCCGGGTCGGCCTCGAGGGCCGTGCGCGCCGGCGAGCCATCGGGCGCCGGGTCCGCGAGCGACAGGTAGATCTCGTCGACGATGCGCCACGCCCCGCGCTCCCGGGCGCTCTCGCAGATCGCGGCCAGCTCCTCGAAGGGGATCGTCGTGCCCGTCGGGTTCGACGGCGTCGCGAGCTGGACGGCGACCGTCCGCTCCGTCCACGCCGCCTCCATCGTGGCGCGGTCGAGCTGGTAGTGCGTGGCCGGCGTCGTCGGGGCGAGGACGACGTCGCCGCCGAAGGCGCTCACGAGCTCGCGGTTGCACGGGTAGCAGGGGTCCGCCATGACGACGTCGTCACCGGCCTCGGTGGTGAGCGCCGTCGCGAGGAGCAGGCCCGCCGACGCGCCCGCCGTGATGAGGACGCGGCGCGGGTCCACCTCGACCCCGTGGCGCTCCCGGTACAGGCCCGACACCGCCTCGCGCAGCGCCGGCAGCCCGGCCGCCGGCGTGTAGGGGAGCGGTCGGCCGTCCATGGCCTCGCGCATCGCCTCGTGGACGCCCGGGGGAGCGCCGAAGGAGGGCTCGCCGAGGCTGAGCTTGGCGACGTGCCCGCCCGCCGCCTCGATCTCGCGGGCCCGGGCCCCGATGCTCATGGCGTGGAAGGGCTGGGCGTCGAGCGCCCGCTGCGCGATCTTCATGGCTGGCTCCCCTCGTGGCGGCGCCGCCGCGGGAGCGCGGACCGGCGCGGGGCCAGGCTAGGCGGGCGACGGCGGCGCCGCCGGGGCGTCCGGTGAGCGGCCCGCGCTGAGGTAGTGTCACGGCGTCGGAGCGGCCTCATCGCCGCCTCCGAGCCCCCGTAGCTCAGCGGTTAGAGCAGCGAGCTTATACCTCGTCCGTGCCTGATAAGCACATGGTCCTGGGTTCGAATCCCAGCGGGGGTACCGGGCCCCAGGTCTCCTGGGAGCACCCAGCCCCCAGGTCTCCTGGGAGCACCCAGCCCCCAGGTCTCCTGGGAGCACCCAGCCCCCAGCTCTCTGGGAGCACCCAGCCCCCGGACCATCCGGGAGCACCCAGCCCCCGTGGTGGAATCGGTAGACACAGCGGCCTTAAAAGCTGATGCCCTCGGGCGTACGGGTTCGAGTCCCGTCGGGGGCACCCGTCACGCCTCGAGCAGCAAGAGGCCGACGCCGCCCGATACCCTGCCCGCATGACTGACGCGACCACCACGCCGAGCAACGCGGGCACCGCGGGCGGCACCGAGCCCCTCACCGTCGGCGACGTCGTCGACGTCCTCCGCGAGGCAGCCCCGCCCGAGCTCGCCGAGGACTGGGACTCGAACACCCTCATCTGCGGCGACCCGGCCGACCCCGTCCGCACCGTCCTGCTCGCCATGGACCCCCTCACCGCCGTCGTCGACGAGGCCATCGAGCGCGGCGTCGACATGGTCATCACCCACCACCCCCTGTTCCTGCGCGGCACCGACCACGTCGGCGCCGTCGACCCCAAGGGCCGCAGCGTCCACCGCCTCATCCGCGCCGGCATCGCGCTGGCCAACGCCCACACCACCTGGGACTCCGCCCTCGGGGGCAACGCCGACGCCCTCGCCGAGCTCCTCGGCCTCACCGCCACGGTCCCCCTCGAGCCCTCCGACGCCGACCCCGCTCTCGGCATCGGCCGCGTCGGCATCCTTCCCGAGCCGACGACGCTGCGCGCCCTCGCCGAGCACGTCGCCCGCGCCCTGCCCGACACCGCCCCCGGGCTCCTCGTCGGCGGCGACCCCGAGGCCGCGGTCGAGCGCGTCGCCGTCTCCGGAGGGGCCGGGGACTCGCTCCTCGTCGCCGCCCGCGACGCCGGCGCCGACGTCTTCCTCACCGCCGACCTGCGCCACCACCCCGCCTCCGACCACCTCGAGGGCGGCCGCCCCTACCTCCTGTGCGGCACCCACTGGGCCACCGAGTGGGTCGGCCTGCCGCCGCTCGCCCGCCGTCTCGAGCAGGGCGCCGCGCAGCGGGGACGTACACTGGCCGCGCACGTCTCGACGGTCGTCACCGACCCCTGGACGCTGCGCCTGAGCACCGGCTCCTGAGCCCACCCCACGACGGCGCCCCGGCCGCCGGGCCCGGGCACCGCACAGAACTCGATACCCCGGCCAGCGAAGGACACCCGCAGTGACGAGCGCACCCCTTGCCCAGCAGCGTCTGCTCATCGACCTCCAGCAGCTCGACTCCCGGCTCGCCCGGCTCGCCCACGAGCGCAAGAACCTCCCCGTCCTCGCCCGCATCGAGGCCACCATCGAGCGCCTGCGCACCAACAAGCGCGAGGCCGTCGTCGCCGCCGGCGCTCTCGCGGACGCCAAGGCCGCCGCCACCAAGAGCGAGGACGAGGTCGGCCAGGTGACCCGCCGCGCCGAGGTCCTGCGCGAGCGCCTGTCCTCCGGCGCCGCCGGCGCCCGCGACCTCACTGCCATCCAGGGCGAGATCGACCAGCTCGGCCGCCGCCAGTCCGTCCTCGAGGACGAGCAGCTCGCCGCCATCGAGGCCCTCGAGGCCGCCCAGGCGGAGGTCGACCGCCTCACCGCCGAGGAGGCTGAGATCCGCGCTGCCGGCCGCGAGCTCACCGCTGAGCGCGACTCCGAGTTCGCCCGCATCGACGCCGAGAGCGCCCAGACCGCCAAGGCCCGCGCGGACCTCGCCGCCACGATCAACGACGACCTCCTCGCCGACTACGACGCCGTGCGCGAGGCCACCGGCGGCATCGGCGCCGCCGCCCTCTACGGACGCCGCCTCGAGGGCGCCGCCATCGAGATCAGCCCCCAGGAGCACGCCCGCATCGCCGCCGCCCCGGCCGACGCCGTCATCCACGCCGAGGAGGGCGACGTCATCCTCGTCCGCATGGAGGCCTGACGACGACAGGCACCCTCGGGGACGGCCCGAGCCAGTCCCCGCCCGTCCCGCGCCACCCCGTCGGCGCGGCGCGCAGCCCACGACGCCCTCGAGCACCGCCCAGGTGCTCGAGGGCGTCGCCGTTGGAGCGCCAGGACGGGCGGAGCGCCCGGATCAGGCGAGGCGGAGGACGAGGTCCCGGCGGCCCGCCCGGTCGGCCGGCCGCAGCTCGACGGCGCCGACGGCGTCGAGCCCCGCGGCGAGCTCCGCGACGTCCTCGAGGCCGCGCAGCGACCTCGGCGCCCGAGCCCGACGGTCGACGATCGCGCCGGTGAGCAGCCCTCGCGTGTGCTTCGCCCAGTGGGAGACGCTCGTGAGCGAGCCGTCGGGCGCCTCCTGGACCACCTGGACGCGGGCGAGCGCCACGCCGTCGGCGGCGGCTGGCTGCCAGGCGGGGGAGTAGGAGCCGGAGCGGCAGTCGACGACGACGCCGTCGGCCGTCTCGGCGAGGCCGCTGAGGACCGGCGCGAGGGACGGCTTCCAGAAGGACGTGAGGCGCCCCGCGCCGGGCAGCGTCACCCCCATCGACAGGCGGTGGTCCGGGACGGCGTCGGTGGCCCGCAGCGCGCCCCACAGGCCCGAGAGGATGACAACTTCCTCGGTCAGGACCCGCTTGGCGGCCCTCCTGCGCGCGAGCGCGTGGAGACCGGCCGCCTCGTAGAGGACGCCGGTGTACAGGGCGTGGGCCGGCGCGGCGGGCGCCGTCCGCAGCGTGGTGTTGAGCGTCGCCTCCTCGGCGCTGCGCGGCCCGAGCCCCAGGACGCGGGCCGCCTCGGGGCCCGCGCCGAGCGCCGTCAGGTCCTCGATGAGCCGCTCGCGCGGACCGGTGAGAGCGGGCGCCCCGAGGAGGGAGTCGAGGTGGAGCGGGTCGCCGCGCCGCGGCGCTGTCTTGCCCTCGGAGGGCGGCAGGAGGAGGAGCACGACCGCATCGTAGGGGAGCCGCCGCGCCCCTCCGCACGGCTCCCAGCCGCGGTCGTCGGACCGGGGCGGTCTGTGCCCGGCGCCTCAGGCGGTGGGCTCCCGCCCGGCACGGCGGGGCGCGGTGCCCGGGGTAGAGTGCTCCGCGCGGACGAGCCGACCGGGCGGCCGCGGTACCTCGGGGATCCCTGAGGATCGAGGAACGTCCGGGCTCCACAGAGCAGGGCGGTGGCTAACGGCCACCCGGGGCGACCCGCGGGACAGTGCCACAGAGAACAGACAGCCGACCGGTTCGCCGGCCGGTGATGGTGAAACGGTGGGGTAAGAGCCCACCAGCGCCGCAGGTGACTGCGACGGCTCGGCAAACCCCGCCCGGAGCAAGACCGCACAGCAGGCGCCCGAGGGCTGCTCGCCCGAGCCTGCGGGTAGGTCGCGTGAGACCGCCGGCGACGGCGGTCCAAGATGGATGGTCGCCACCGCCGGACCGGCAACGGACGGCGGCAACAGAACCCGGCGTACAGGTCGGCTCGTCCGCCCCACCACTCCGTCCGCCCCACGGGGCCGGGCACGACGCGGCGGGCGCCCACCTCATCGGTGGACGCCCGCCGCGTCGTCGCCAGTCGGCCCACCGGGCCGACGGCCGAGACCGCCGGTCACTTGGCGGCCATGTACATCTCCTGGTCGTAGTTCGACAGGCCGGAGACCGCGAAGACACCGGACTTCTCGTCGGACTTCGGGATGACGTAGGTGAAGTACCCGGTCACCGTGCCGCCGTCACGGGGCATGTCCTGGTCGTTGAACTCGTCGTCGAGGAGGTACGTGTCGGAGCTCGCCTCGACGGTGTTGCCCTTGTTGACGTAGTCGATCGTGATGTCGTACGGGTTCATCTGGCCCTTGCCGTGGTACGTCACGGTGACGGGGACGCGCATGTAGACCTTGTCCGAGCCGGGGTCCTTGAAGCCCTCGGAGTACTTGTTGTCGTCGTAGACCTTCTTGATCGCGTCCGTGGTGTCCCACTCGACGGCGCCGAACTGGATCTCGACGCTGGCGTCGGGGTCGCTGGCGTACTCGTTCGCCTGGATCTTGATCGTCTGCGTCGTCGGGTCGGCCGGGTTGTCCATGGACATGCCCTGCTCGTCCGAGGAGCTCGACGAGGAGTCGGAGGAACCGGAGTGCGAGGAGCCGGAGCCGGTCGTCGGGTCAGCGGCGGCGGCCGTGCCGACGCCGGAGCCCTTGGAGTCGTCGGAGGAGTCGCCGCCGCCGGCGAGCGCGGCGATGATCCCGATGAGGATGAGGAGGGCGACCAGGCCGATGATGAGCCAGAACCACCACTGCTTCGTCACGGGCTTCTTGCCGCCGTTGCCGGAGCCGCCGTTGACGTCGATCGGCTGCCAGCCGCTCTGCTGCTGCGGGACGCCGGCGCCGGCCTGGCCCTGGTTGTGGTAGGGCGTCGGGGACTGCGCGTAGCTCATGTTCGCGGCGTAGGGGCTGGCCGAGGCGGCGGAGGAGGCCACCGGGGCCGAGCCGGACTGCGGGCCCGCGTACTGGTTCCCGGCGGCGTAGTCGCCCGAGGGCGCCGAGGCCGACTGGCCGGTCGGGCTGGCGACGGGGGCGGACTGGCCGGTCGGGATCGCCTGGGTCGGGGCCCAGGCGGCGTCGTTGGCGGAGCCGGCGACGGGGGCGGACGCGGCCGAGGCGGAGTCGTCGACCCACAGCTCCCAGCCCTCGGGGGCGGGGCCCCAGGCCGGGTCCGGCTGCCATCCGGCCGGAGGGACGAAGCCCTCCGGCGGAGCGGGCCAGTTCGGGGGCGGGTTGAAGCGCAGAGCCATGGGAGATCCTCCGGGACGTGTCGTGCTGGGGTCGCATGAAGGGGGCTGCGGGACGAAGGCCTCATCACCGCGTCGACCTGTGTCCGAATGTACACGGCGAACAGCGCGGAACCGCCGCCGTTACCGAGGTGCGGCCTGGGGAGCGCTCCCCAGGACCCGCCCGGAGACAGCGGCGGTCGGTCCCGTCCGAGGCGCGCGGGGGCGGGCTTCCGACGCGTCGGTTCAGGGCAGGGTGAGGATGTCCGCCCCGTCCTCGGTGACGACCGTCGTGTGCTCGAACTGCGCGGTGCGCGAGCGGTCCTTCGTGACGACCGTCCAGTCGTCGTCCCACTGCTCCCAGTCCTCAGTGCCCAGCGTGAGCATCGGCTCGATGGTGAAGACCATGCCCACCTCCATGACGGTGTCGTACATGGGCGCGGCGTCGTAGTGCGGGACGATGAGGCCCGAGTGGAAGGCCTCGCCGACGCCGTGGCCCGTGTAGTCGCGCACGACGCCGTACTCGAAGCGCTTGGCGTACTTCTCGATGACGCGGCCGATCACGTTGATCTCGCGGCCCGGGCGGACGGCCTTGATGCCGCGCTCCATGGCCAGGCGGGTGCGCTCGATGAGGAGGGCGGACTCCTCGTCGATCTCGCCGACGCCGTAGGTGGCGTTCGTGTCCCCGTGGACGCCGTTCTTGTAGGCGGTCACGTCGAGGTTGATGATGTCGCCCTCGTTGAGGACGGTGGAGTCCGGGATGCCGTGGCAGATGACCTCGTTGATCGAGGTGCAGATCGACTTCGTGAAGCCCATGTAGCCGAGCGTCGAGGGATAGGCGCCGTGGTCGCACATGTACTCGTGGGCGATCCGGTCCAGCTCGTCGGTCGTGACGCCGGGGGCGATCGCCTTGGCGGCCTCGGCCATGGCGCGCGCGGCGATCCGGCCGGACTCGCGGATGCGCTCGATGGTCTCCGCGTCCTTGACGTCCGAGGCGGTCACGACCTCCGGGCCGTCGTGGAACATGTACTCGGGGCGGGCGATGGAGTCGGGAACGTGGCGCATCGGGCCCACGACGCCCTTCGTGAGGGTGCCCCGGGGCGCGCGGTCGGCGAGTGAGGAGGAGTTCGTCATGCCCTCAGCATAGGAGGGGCGGCCGGAGGGATCAGTCGGGCCCGGGACCGCCCGGCGCGGGCGCACCGGCCGACACGGCACCGCGCCGCCCCGCGGGGGCCTGCCCCCGGACCGGCCCGCTCCGCATAGCATGCGGGCCATGGCCAAGATCCACCTCGTGCGCCACGGCCGCACGGTCCTCAACGAGCAGCGACGCACCCAGGGCTCGGCGGACTCGCCGCTCACCCCCGAGGGACGCGCGGGCGCCCGAGCCGCCCGCGACCACATGGCGTCCTGGCCGCTCACCCGCGCCTACCTCAGCCCACAGGGCCGAGTCCAGCAGACCGCCTCGATCCTCCTCGACGGCCACCCGGACGTCACCCCCGTCTACCTCGAGGGCCTGCGCGAGTACGACTACGGCGTCTACGACGGCGGCCCCGACGAGGAGATGATCGCCGCGCTGCCCACGGAGCAGCTCCTCCCGCCCGTCATCGCCGGCACCCACCCGGGCGCCCCCGGCGGCATCGCCGCGGCCGACTACCTCGCCGACATCGACGGCGCCCTCGCCCGCATCCTCGCCGACCTGCGCGACGCGATCGAGGCCGGCGGCGCCGACGAGGAGGAGGTCCTCGTCGTCTCCCACGGCATGACCATCATGACGATCATGAGCCGCTGGACCGACTTCTCCGTCTACGGCATGGCCCCCATGGCCAACTGCTCCGTCACCACCGTCGAGGTCGACCCGACCGTCCCCGGCGGCGACCCGCGCATCGTCAGCTGGGCCGTCGACCCCGGTGGCCAGGGCATCACGTGGGAGACCAAGGACATCACGAGCGCCTTCGACGGCGTCACCGCCGTCCCGATCAACTGGTCCGTCCTGGCGCAGGACGGCGCGCCCTACGCCACCGACTACCCCATCGACCCCGACGAGGTCGCGGACGCCGTCGCCGACGCCGCCCAGGACGCCGAGCCGCAGGACGGCCCCGGGAGCGCACGGGCGTGACGCTCCTGCACGCGCTCGTCGGCTTCGCGCTCGTCGTCGGGGTCCTCACCCTCGTCCCCGGCATCGACACGGCGCTCGTCCTGCGCAGCGCCCTCACGCGTTCGCGCGGCAACGCGCTCGCCACCGTTCTCGGCGTCTCCACGGGCATCGTCGTGTGGGGCGCCGCCGCCGGCGTCGGAGCCACGGCCGTCCTGGCTGCCTCGCGCACCGCGTACCGGCTCCTCACCCTCGCCGGCGCCCTCTACCTCATGGGCATGGGCGCCACGATGCTCTGGCGCTCGTGGCCGGGGCGCGCCCAGGCGGCTGAGCCGGAGCGGGCCGGCGGGACCTCGCACGACGCCGTCGTGGAGGCCGGGGCGCTCGCGGCCGAGGGCGCGCCGGCGGACTCCGCGTGGCGCGGCTGGTGGACCGGGGCCCTCACCAACCTCCTCAACCCCAAGGTCTGCGTCTTCTTCCTCGCCACCATCCCGCAGTTCATGGTGACCGGCGTGCCCCCGCTCGCCATGGGCGTCCTCCTCGCCCTCGTCCACGCCGCCCTGTGCACCGCGTGGCTCGGGCTCATCGCCCTCGGGGCGGGCTGGGCCGGTCCCCGGCCGGGCTCGAGCGCCGTCGTGCGCTGGACCGACCGCGTCACGGGCGGCGTGCTCCTCGCCTTCGGCGGGCGCCTCGCGCTCCAGGCCCGCGCCTGACCGGGGCGCGGGCGCCGCGACCGGCGCAGTCCGTCGCACCGTCGTCGGTCACCGCGCCGGCGGCGACTCAGCGGAGGACCTGAGCGGCAGCGTCGTCGTCCCGGGGACGACGACGCGAGCCGTCACTTCTCGAACCAGTGCTCCTCGGCCGGGAAGCTGCCCTCGCGCACGGCCCGCCCGTAGTCCTCGGCGGCCTCCTGGAGCAGGCGCCCGACCTCGGCGAAGCGGCGGGCGAAGCGCGGCGCCCAGTCCGTCATCCCGGCCATGTCCGACCACACGAGCACCTGCCCGTCGCAGCGGGCCCCGGCGCCGATGCCGATGGTCGGGACCGGGCACACCTCGGTGACGCGGGCGGCGAGGGGCTCGGGCACCATCTCGAGCACGATCGCGACGGCGCCCGCCTCCGCCAGCGCCAGCGCGTCGGCGACGAGCGTCTCGGCGCCCTCCTCGTCCCGGCCCTGGACCCGGAAGCCGCCGAGCGCGTTGACCGACTGCGGCGTGAAGCCGAGGTGCCCGACGACGGGGATCCCCGCCTCCGCGAGCGCCCGGACCGTCGCGACCCGCGGGCGGCCGCCCTCGAGCTTGACGGCGTTGGCGCCCACCCGCACGAGCCGGACGGCGGAGGTGAGGGCCTGCTCGGGGCCGGCCTCGTAGGTGCCGAAGGGCAGGTCCGCGACGACGAGGGCGCGGGTGGTCGCCGAGGCGACGGAGCGGGTCGCCACGACCATCTCGTCGAGGGCGACGGGCAGCGTCGAGTCGTAGCCCAGGGCGACGTTCCCGATGGAGTCGCCCACGAGCAGCATGTCCGTCCCGGCGGCGTCGAGGATCCGGGCGGTCAGGGCGTCGTAGGCGGTGAGCATGACGAGGCGCTCACCGGACGCCTTCGCCTGCGCGAGGCGCGTGACCCGCATCGGTCGACGGGAGGCCGCAGACGGGGCGGGCCGGGCCGACTGGGCGGACGGCGTCGACGCGCCGTCGGACGCGGTGGCAGGGGAGGAGGACGAGGGGCCGTAGGGCGTCTCGGATCGCGACATGGGAGCAGCGTATGCGGCGGAGCCCGGCGCTGCGCAACGCGCCGGACACGTGTGGGCGGCATGATGCGCCTCGTGTACCCGCGCGCCCGCGCGGGCGATCCGCTCACGCGGTGAAGGGAGAGAGCATGGACAAGCAGCAGGAGTACGTCCTCCGGGCCATCGAGGAGCGGGACATCCGCTTCATCCGGCTGTGGTTCACGGACGTGCTCGGGCAGCTCAAGTCCGTCGCCATCGCACCCGCCGAGGTCGAGGGCGCCTTCGAGGAGGGCATCGGCTTCGACGGCTCCGCCATCGAGGGCCTCACCCGCGTCTACGAGTCGGACATGATCCTCTCGCCGGACCCCTCCACCTTCCAGATGCTGCCGTGGCGTGACTCCTCCAACGGCGTCGCCCGCATGTTCTGCGACGTCCTCACACCCGACGGCGAGCCTGCGCGCACGGACCCCCGCGCCGTCCTCGAGCGCCAGATCGCGCGCGTCGCCGACGCCGGCTTCACCTGCTACGTCCACCCCGAGATCGAGTTCTACCTCGTCAACAAGACGGAGGACGGTCGCATCGTCCCCACGGACACCGCCGGCTACTTCGACCACGTCCCCGGCGGCACCGCCCACGAGTTCCGCCGCCGCGCCATCCTCATGCTCGAGCAGATGGGGATCTCCGTCGAGTTCTCCCACCACGAGGGCGGCCCCGGCCAGAACGAGATCGACCTGCGCTTCGCCGACGCCCTGTCCATGGCGGACAACGTCCAGACCTTCCGCGCCGTCGTCGAGGAGGTGGCCCTCCAGGAGGGATGCATCGCCACCTTCATGCCGAAGCCCTTCGTGGGCAAGCCCGGGTCCGGCATGCACACGCACTTCTCCCTCTTCGAGGGGGACCGCAACGCCCTCTTCGACCCGACCGGCGAGTACCAGCTCTCCCAGACCGGCCGCTCCTTCATCGCGGGCATCCTGCGCCACTCGCGCGAGATCTCCGCGATCACGAGCCAGTACGTCAACTCCTACAAGCGCCTCTGGGGCGGGGACGAGGCGCCGAGCTACGTGTGCTGGGGCCACAACAACCGCTCCGCGCTCGTGCGCGTCCCGCTGCACAAGCCGGGCAAGGCGCAGTCCGCCCGGGTCGAGTACCGCGGCATCGACGCCTCGGCGAACCCCTACCTCGCCTACGCCGTCATCCTGGCGGCCGGTCTCAAGGGCATCGAGGAGGGCTACGAGCTCCCGCCCGAGGCCGAGGACGACGTCTGGGCCCTCACCGAGCAGGAGCGCAAGGCCCTCGACATCGCGGCGCTGCCCTCCTCCCTCAAGCGCGCCGTCGCCGCCATGGACGAGTCCGACCTCGTGGCGGAGACCCTCGGCGAGGACGCCTTCGAGTTCTTCGTGCGCAACAAGCGGCGCGAGTACGAGGCCTACGACGCCCAGGTCACCGACTTCGAGCTCGACCAGTTCTTCCCCCGCTCCTGATGCGCACAGGGGAGCGCGGCTCCCCGAGACGGCGGCCCGGCTCCGGGCCGCGGGCCGGTGAGCAGCCACCGGCCCGGCCCACGACGAGGCGAGCAGGAGGACGGCGATGGCGGAGCGCAGCGGGGCGACGGGACCGGTCCTGGGAGGGCCGCGGCGCGAGACGCCCCGCGCCCGCCTCATCCGCGCCGGCTTCGACGAGCTGAGCCGGGCCGCCGGCTGCCTCACCGACCCGGCGCTCACGGCCCTCCTGCCCGACGCGCCGGGCACCGCCCCGGCCGGGGAGGACCCCACGGACCCGACGTCGCCCGGAGGGCCCCTGGGACGCAGCGGACTGTCCTCCCTCGTCCTCGGCCCCGCCCAGGAGGCGCTCGTCACCGAGGTCGGGCGGACCGCTGACCCCGATCTCGCCCTCCTCGCCCTCGTTCGCCTCGCCGAAGCCTGCGCCGGCTGCGAGGCCGAGGCCCTGCTGCGCCGTCTTCTCGAGGGGCTCGTCGCGCTCCCCACCCACGACGGGCCCGGTGCGGAGGCCGACGCCGGTACCCCTCGCGCCGCGGAGGCCTCCGACACCGCCGAGCACCGCGCCCGGCTCCTCGCCGTCCTCGGCTCCTCCAGCGCGCTGGGCGACTTCCTCGTCGCCCACCCCCGCCACCTCGCGGCCCTCGCTCCCGACCAGGCCTTCCGCGCCCCCGACCGACCGAGCGCCCTCGAGACCCTCACCGGCGCCGTCCGCGACGCGCTCGCCGGGACCGGCACGGGGCAGGACGCGGGCGCCGACGCCGGAGCCGACGGCCCCGTGCCTGAGGAGCGCGTCACCGCCGCCACCTCCGCCATGCGCGTCGCCTACCGCGACCGCCTCCTCGCCATCGTCGCGGACGACCTGCGCGCTGAGGAGCCGGTCGCGCACCTCCCCGTCGTCGGGCAGGACATGGCCGAGCTCGCCGACGCCTCCCTCGAGTCCGCTCTCCTCATCGCCCGCGCCGCCGTCGGCCCCGAGGCCGAGGACGTCGCCCTCACCGTCATCGCCATGGGCAAGACGGGCGCCCGCGAGCTCAACTACATCTCTGACGTCGACGTCGTCCACGTCGTCGGCCCCGCCGGGGACCCGACCGCCGCCCCTGAGGACGAGGCAGCCCTCGTCGCGACCGGGACGGCCATCGCCACCGAGCTCGCTCGCGCCACCTCCGCCACCGGCGAGGAGCCGCCGCTGTGGCCGCTGGACACCGCCCTTCGCCCGGAGGGCAAGGACGGCGCCCTCGTGCGCACCCTCGCCTCCCACGTCGCCTACTACGAGCGCTGGGCCTCCTCCTGGGAGTTCCAGGCCCTCCTCAAGGCCCGCGCCGCCGCCGGCGACGCCGAGCTCGGGGCCGCCTACGAGGCCTCCGTCGCGCCCTTCATCTGGGCGGCCTCGGGCCGCGAGAACTTCGTCGACGACGCCCGCGCCATGCGCCGCCGCGTCGAGCGCGAGTCCGAGCGCAAGGGCCAGGAGGACATGCGCATCAAGCTCGGCCCCGGCGGCCTGCGGGACGTCGAGTTCACCGTCCAGCTCCTCCAGCTCGTCCACGGCCGCGCGGACGAGTCCCTCCACGTGCGCCCCACCCTCGGGGCGCTCGACGCCCTGTCCGCCGGCGGCTACGTCTCCCGCGCCGACGCCGCCGCCCTCGGCGACTGCTACAAGGCCCTGCGCCTCCTCGAGCACCGCTCCCAGCTCCACCGCCTGCGCCGCACCCACGAGCTGCCCGCACGTCCCGAGGACCTGCGCCGCATCGGCCGCGGCATTGAGCGGCGCTCCCTCGCCGACCCCGAGGCGCTCCTCACCGTCTTCCGCGCCCTGCGCCGCCAGGTCCGCGCCCTCCACGAGGCCATCTACTACCGGCCCCTGCTCTCTGTCGCGGCGGGCCTGTCCGACGCCGAGATGTCGCTGAGCCCACGCGCCGCGCGCGAGCGCCTCACCGCCATCGGCTACCTCGACCCCGATGGGGCCCTGCGCCACATCCAGGCCCTCACCGAGGGCGTCACCCGCCGCGCCGCTATCCAGCGCCAGCTCCTCCCCGTCATCATCGGCTGGATCGGAGAGGGCCCGGACCCCGACCAGGGCCTCCTCGCCTTCCGGCTGCTCTCGGAGTCCATCGGCTCCTCCCACTGGTACCTCGCGCTCCTGCGCGACTCGCCGGCCGCCGCCCGCCGCCTGTGCCAGGTCCTCTCCGGCGCCCGGTGGACCACCGAGCGCCTGGCCGAGCGGCCCGAGTCCATCGCCTGGCTCGACGACGCCGACGACCTCGCGCCGCGGCCCGACGGCGCCCTCGCCGAGGAGGTCCGCTCCACCCTGCGCCGACGCTCCTTCACCGCGTCCGACGCCGCGGGCCTGGAGAAGCAGGCCGCCGAGGCCGTCCGCGCCCTCATGGGCGTGCGCACCCGCGAGCTCGTCCGCGCTGCCCTCGCCGACTCCCTCGACGGCGTCGACCCCGCCCGCGCCGCCCACGTGCTCACGGACGCCACCGACGCCGTCCTCGCCGGCGTCCTGTCGGTGGCCACCGGTCTCACGGTCGCCCTGCGCGACGGCGCCGACGCCGTGTCCGGGGGACCGGCCCAGGACGGCACCTGGCCCGCGGCCCTCGCCGAGCACGCCGTCATCGCCATGGGACGCCTCGGCGGGCGCGAGATCACCTACGCCTCCGACGCCGACGTCCTCTTCGTCCACGAGGCCCGCTCCGGCGTTGACGAGGAGACCGCCGCCACCGAGGCCGACGCCGTCGCCCGCTGGACCGTCCGCCTCATGGCCGGCGCCCGGCCGCACCCCCTCGAGGTCGACGCCGACCTGCGCCCCGAGGGCCGCCAGGGCCCGATGAGCCGGTCGCTGAGCTCCTACGCCGAGTACTACCAGCGCTGGGCCTCCGTGTGGGAGCGGCAGGCCCTCCTGCGCGCCCGCGCCTGCGCCGGCTCGGCCGCCCTCGGCACCCGCTTCGAGGAGCTCGTCGCGCCCCTGCGCTGGTCCGAGGACGGGCTCGACGCGGCGGGCCTGCGAGAGATCCGCCGCCTCAAGGCCCGGATGGAGGCCGAGCGCCTCCCTCGCGGCACCAACCCCTCGCGCCACCTCAAGCTCGGTCCCGGCGGGCTCTCCGACGTCGAGTGGACCGCTCAGGTCCTCCAGCTCGCCCACGCCGCCGAGGAGCCCGGCCTGCGCACCACCTCGACGACGGAGGCCCTCGCGGCCGCCGTCGACGCCGGCCTCCTCGCCGTCGACGAGGGCGAGGACCTCATCGGTGCGTGGCGCCTCGCCTCACGGGTCCGCGCCGCCAACGTCATCGGCACCGGGCGCGACGCCGGCGCCAAGGTCGACGTCCTGCCCTCCGACACGCGCGACCTGCGCCTCGTCGGGCGCCTCCTCGGGCAGGAGCCCGGGCACGAGCGCGAGGTCGTCGAGGACTACCGCCGCTCAGCCCGCCACGCGCGCACGGTCGTCGAGCGGGTCGTCTTCGGAGACGCCCTCCACGACGAGGACGACGCCGCCGCAGCCCGTGCCCGCGGGGACCAGCGCGCAGCGCCCGGGGAGCGCCGTGGGGCGCCCTCGGGCCGCACCGACGGCGCGCGAGGTTCCGCGACCCGGACCTCACCCTCCACCGGGACCGCGACGTCCGCGCCCGGACGCCCCGAGCAGCCCCGGACCGACGGCGCGCAGAGCGGCGCGCCGCGCCCCGAGCGCGCCGCGGGCGCCCGGCGGCCCACTAGGGCCGAGCAGCGCCGCGGTCCGCGGCGCGGAGGGGGGACCGGCCCCTTCCCCTGGTCCTGAGCGCCCGCCCGCTGAGGGGACGGAGTCCACGCGGTGACGGTCCTCCCTGGCAGGATGGGGGGCGTGATGCTCCTCCTCGTCCGCCACGGCCGCACCATCGCCAACGTCATGGGAGCGCTCGACACCGCGTTCCCCGGCAACCCCCTCGACGAGACCGGTCTCGCCCAGGCCGGGACGCTGCCCGAGCGCCTCGCCGCCGCGGGCCACCTCGAGGGCCTGTCCTCGCTGTGGGTCTCCCCGATCCTCCGCGCCCGCCAGACCATCGCGCCCATCGAGGCCGCCACCGGGATCACCGCCACGATCCGCTCCGGCCTGCGCGAGGTCGTCGCCGGGGACCTCGAGATGAACACCGACGCCGGCTCCGTCGCCGTCTACGCGGACACCACCCGGTCCTGGATGGTGGGCCGCACCGCCTGCCGTCTGCCGGGGTCTCCCGAGGACGGCGCCCAGACCTTCGCCCGCTTCGACGGCGTCGTCGACGAGATCGCCGCTGCCACGCTCGAGTCCCAGGGACCCGGCGGGAGCGCCCTCCTCGTCGCCCACGGCACCGTCCTGCGCCTGTGGACCGCGCTCGCCGCCGCCCGTGCCGGCGGCGCGGACCCCACCTGGATCGCCGAGCACCCCATGACGAATACGGCGATCACCGTCGTCGAGGGCGATCCCGAGGCCGGCTGGCGGCTCCTCGACTGGTGCGAGGGCGCCTGGACGGCCTCCCCGACCGAGCAGCCCGAGGCCCCCGAGCCCGCGGACCCGACCGAGCAGCCCGCGTGAGCGCCGCCCAGAGCGGCACCGGCGACCGCGGCGACCGGGACCGCCGAGCCGCCTCCTTCCAGGAGGGGGCCGAGGACTACGACCGTCTCCGCCCCGGCTACCCGGCCGAGCTCTGGAGCCTCCTCATCGAGGACGTCCGCACCGCGGCGGGGCCGGGGACGGGGGAGCGCCCGCTCCGCGCCGTCGACGTCGGCGCCGGCACCGGGCGCGCGACGCTCCCCCTCGCCGCAGCCGGCCTCGAGGTCCTCGCCGTCGACCCCAGCGCCGCCATGCTCGAGCGGCTGCGCGCCAACGCCGAGCACGCCGGCGTCAGCGCGCGCGTCGCCCCGCGCGAGTCAGCCCTCGAGGACCTCGACCCCGCGGTCGACGGCGGCGCGGACCTCATCGTCCTCGCCCAGTCGCTCCACTGGACCGACCCCGCCACGCGGTGGCGCCGCCTCCACGGCCTGCTCGCGCCGACGGGCGTCGTCGCGATGCTCTGGAACGGCTGGCACCTCGCCCCCGCCCGCCACGACGTCGACGCCGTGGCCGACCTCTTCGAGCGCGTCAACGCCGGTCTGGAGCGCCCCATGACCCCCGACGTCGAGCGCCGCGAGCCGGACGGCTCCGCGTGGACCACCGGCGTCGTCGTCGAGGGCCCCGGGGCCGGGCTGCTCCGCGAGTCGCGCCGCGAGGTCGCCGAGTGGACCTGGGAGCTGCCGACCCCGACCTACATCGAGCTCCTCGGCACGACCTCCCAGTACCGCGTCGCCCAGCCCGCCGTCCGCGCCGAGCTCGAGACCGGCCTCGCGAGGATCCTCGGGGAGACGGTCCTCCTGGACGCGCAGACGCTCCTCGTCGAGGCCGTGCGCGCCTGAAGCCCGGTCGGTCGGGTCCCGGCCCGCCCGGTCGCCGGTCCTGAACGGATCCGGCACGCGCCCGGTCCCGGTCCGAGCACGACGCGACCCGGCGCACCGCGCGGTGCACCGGGCCGGACCGCGCCGCCTGGGGGAGCGGCGTCGGGACGGGGCGGGGAGCCCCCGACCAGGGCCTCCGTCAGAGGACGGAGGACAGGAAGGCCCTCGTTCGCTCCTGGGTCGGGTGGTCGAGGACCTCGACCGGGGCGCCGGCCTCGCAGATGACGCCGCCGTCCATGAAGACGAGCTGGTCGCCGACCTCGCGGGCGAAGCCCATCTCGTGGGTGACGACGACCATCGTCATGCCGGAGGCCGCCAGGTCCTTCATGACCTGGAGGACCTCGCCGACGAGCTCGGGGTCGAGGGCGCTCGTCGGCTCGTCGAAGAGCATGAGCTCAGGGTCCATCGCGAGGGCTCGAGCGATGGCGACGCGCTGCTGCTGGCCGCCGGAGAGCTGCGAGGGGTAGTGGTCGAGACGGTCGGCCAGGCCCACGCGCTCGAGCAGCTCGACGCCTCGCTTGCTGGCCTCGGCCCTGCTCACGCCCTTGACCTGGACCGGGGCCTCCATGACGTTCTGGAGGGCGGTCATGTGGGGGAAGAGGTTGAAGCGCTGGAAGACCATGCCGATGCGGGCGCGCTGGGCGGCGCGCGCCTTGTCCGACAGGGCGTGCAGCTCGACGCTGCCGTCGGGCCTCGTCACCTCGCGCATGCCGATGAGGTCGCCGTCGACGTGGACGCGGCCGGCGTCGATCGACTCGAGCTCGTTGATGCAGCGCAGGAGGGTCGACTTGCCGGAGCCCGAGGGGCCGATGAGGACGGTGACGGAGCCGGAGGGGACCGTCATGTCGATGCCCTTGAGGACGTGGAGGTCCCCGAAGAACTTGTGCAGGCCGCTGACCTGGACCTTCGGCGTCGTCGTGCCGTTCGTGGTGCTCATGGGGTGACCTCCAGGAAGGGATCGTCGGTCGTGGTGCGGGCGTCGAGGATGGCCTGCTGCCTGGCGGACAGACCGCGCTTCGAGCCGGTCGAGGCGGACCGGCCGTCGAAGCCGCGCCCGTAGTAGCGCTCGATGTAGTGCTGACCGACCATGAGGATCGAGGTGATGATGATGTACCACAGGGCCGCGACGATGAGCAGCGGGATCGTCTGGTACGTGCTCGACGCGTAGGAGTTGGTGACGAAGGTGAGGTCCAGCGTGTAGGGCACGGCCAGGACCAGCGAGGTCGTCTTGAGCATGGAGATCGTCTCGTTGCCCGTCGGGGGCACGATGACGCGCATGGCCTGCGGCAGGACGATCCGGCGCAGGATCTTGCCCTTGGACATGCCGAGCGCGCCGGCGGCCTCGGACTGTCCGGGGTCGACGCTCGCCAGGCCGGAGCGGACGATCTCGGAGAGGTAGGCGCCCTCGTTGATGCCGAGTCCGAGGACGGCCGCGATGAAGGGGCTGAAGACCGTCTTCGTCTCGAAGGTGAGCATCTCGGGGCCGAAGGGCACGCCGAGGCTGAGGTGCTGGTAGAGGGCGGAGAGCGCGCCCCAGAAGACCAGCTGGGTGTAGATCGGGGTGCCGCGGAAGAACCAGAGGTAGGCCAGGGCCACCCACCGGAGCACGGGGTTCGAGGACTGGCGCATGACCGCCGTCGTCACCGCCAGGATGATGCCGATGAGCATCGCGAGGAACGTGAGGACGAGGGTGATGCCGACGGCGCGGACCACGTGCACCTCGCGGAAGAAGAACCAGACGGTGTCCCAGTGGAACTTCTCGTTCGTGAGGAGGGCGTGGACGAACATCGCGCCCAGGACGGCGACGATCGCCGCGCTGATCCAGGTGCCGGGCTTGGGGACCGGCTTGGGGTTGTTGAGCTTGACGGGCGCGTCCGACGACGTCCCCGCGCTCGTGGGCTGGGTGCTCATGGGTCACTCCTCCACGTTCGGGTTGATCTCGGCCTTGTCCAGGGCGCCGTCCTCGATGCCCCAGGCCCCGAGGATCTTCTGCCACGTGCCGTCGTCCATGAGCTTCTGGACGGCGGCCTGAACGGCCTTGGTGAGGGTGGGGTCGTCCTTCGAGACGAGGATGCCCTGCGGGAGGGCGTCCTCGACCTCGCCGACCGTCTCGAGCTGGCCGCCGGTCTGCTCGGCGGCGTAGCCGGCGACGGTCGAGTCGGCGTACATCGCGTCGATGGTGCCGCCCGCCAGGGCCGTCGAGGCCTCGGACTGGGTGTTGTACGAACGGACCTGGAGGGTCGCCTCGCCGGCCGCCGAGCACTTCTCGGCGTCCTGCTTCATCGTGTCCTCCTGCGAGGTGCCCACCTGGACGCCGACGGACAGCCCGCACAGCTTGAGGTGGTCGGAGGTGTCGATGCCCTTCGGGTTGCCGGCCTGGACGTCGAAGGAGGAGCCGACGTTGATGTAGGAGATCATGTCGACGCTCTGCTCGCGCTCCGTCGTGATGGTGAAGGAGGAGACGCCGAGGTCGTACTTCGAGCCCATCGCCGCGATGATCGAGTCGAACTCGGCGGTGTGGGTCGTGGAGGGGACGCCGAGGACCTTGCCGATCGCGGTCGTGAGGTCGACGTCGTAGCCGATGGCCTTGCCCGAGGAGCTGAGGAACTCGGCGGGGGCGTAGTCGGTCGAGGCCCCGATGTCGAGGCTGCCGTCGCTGAGGTCGTCCGAGGAGAGCATCGCGGCGATCGTGTCGTCCTTCTGGATGCCGCTCGTGTCGTAGCCCTGGGTGCTGGTGCTCGCGGTCGACGAGCCCGAGGCGTGCCAGTCGGCGGCGTCGGTGCAGGCGGACAGCCCGGCGGCCAGGGCGAGGGCGGAGGCCATTGCCGCGCCGCGGCGCAGGACCCTGGTGTTCCTCATGGGTGCTCCTAGCGGGAGGGGATGATGCGAGAAAGTGTATCTGTATAACGCATAAGTATGCAGTCGGTGCGGGAGTGGCGGCGGCGACGCGCGGGGAGGATCAGCCGTCGACCGAGGGATTGAGCTCCGCCTTGGTCAGCGCCGCGTCCTTGACGCCCCACGAGGCGAGGATGTCGGTCCAGATCCCCTCGTCCATGAGGTACTGGACGGCGGCCTGAACGGCCTTGGTGAGCTGAGGGTCGTCCTTCGAGACCGCGATGCCCTGGGGGAGGGCGTCGACGACCTCGCCGACGGTCTCCACCTGGCCGTCGGTGAGCTGGGCGGCGTAGCCCGCGACGGTGGAGTCCGAGTAGGTCGCGTCGATCGTGCCGCCGACGAGCGCCGTCGCCGCCTCGGACTGCTTGGAGTAGGACCGCACCTGGATGGCGGCCCTCCCCGCGTCCTGGCACTTCTGGGAGTCCGTGCCGAGCTCCGTCTCCTGGCCCGTGCCGGTCTGGACGCCGATCGTGAGCCCGCACAGGTTCATGGTGTCGGAGGGGTCGATGCTCTTCGGGTTCCCGGTCTGGACGTTGAACTGGGAGCCGACGTTGATGTACGAGATCATGTCGACGGCGCTCTCGCGCGCGGTCGTGATCGTCATGGCGGCGACGCCGAGGTCGTACTTCGAGCCGATCGACGAGATGATCGAGTCGAAGGCGGCCGAGTGGGTCGTCGTCTTGACGCCCAGGACCCGGGCGATCGCGTGGGTGAGATCGACCTCGTAGCCGATCGGGGTCCCGTCGGAGTCGAGGAACTCGCCCGGTGGGTACGCCGTGGACGTGCCGATGTCGAGGACGCCGTCGGACAGGGCGTCCTCCGGCAGGAGCGCGGCGATGTCCGCCTGCTCCTCGACCGTGCTCGTGTCGTAGCCCTGGTCTGCGCTCGAGCTCGAGGAGGCGCTGCCCGAGGCGTGCCAGTCGGCGGCGTTGGTGCAGCCGGCGAGACCGACCGCCAGGGTCAGGCCCGTGGCGACGACGATCGCGCGGCGTGCGGTGGGGACTCGCATGAGGGCTCCTCGGTGGGGACGGGAATGACGCCATGGTAGGTATCGTGTGTTGCGTATAGATATACGGGTCGGCCCCGTCCTCCGAGGGGGACGGGGCCGACCCGTGTCCGATCGCCGACGCGCGGGCGCCGGTGAGCCGGTCAGATGTTGTAGTACATCTCGAACTCGTAGGGGTGCGGACGGAGGCGCATCGGGGCGATCTCCTTCTCGCGCTTGTACTCGATCCACGTCTCGATGAGGTCCGGCGTGAAGACGTCGCCCTCGGTGAGGTAGTCGTGGTCGGCCTCGAGGGCGTCGAGCGCCTGGTCGAGGGAGTAGGGGAGCTTGTCGATGTCGAAGTACTCCTCCGGAGCGAGCTCGTAGAGGTCCTTGTCGATGGGCTCGCGGGGCTCGATGCGGTTGCGGATGCCGTCCAGGCCGGCCATGAGGACCGCGGAGAAGCACAGGTACGGGTTGCTCGACGGGTCGGGCACGCGGTACTCGATGCGCTTGGCCTTCGGGGAGGAGCCGGTGACGGGGATGCGGATGCAGGCGGAGCGGTTGCGGGCCGAGTAGACCAGGTTGACCGGGGCCTCGAAGCCCGGGACCAGGCGGCGGAAGGAGTTCACCGAGGGGTTCGTGAAGGCCAGGAGGCTCGGGGCGTGCTTGAGGATGCCGCCGACGTACCAGCGGGCGAGGTCGGAGAGCTGGCCGTAACCGCGCTCGTCGAAGAACAGCGGCTTGCCGTCCTTCCACAGGGAGTGGTGGCAGTGCATGCCGGAGCCGTTGTCGCCGAAGATCGGCTTGGGCATGAAGGTCGCGGTCTTGCCGGACTGCCAGGCCTGGTTCTTGATGATGTACTTGAACTTCATCATGTCGTCGCCGGCGGCGAGGAGCGAGTTGAATCGGTAGTTGATCTCCTGCTGGCCGGCGGTGCCGACCTCGTGGTGGGCGCGCTCGATGGCGAGGCCCGCGTCGATGCAGTCGGAGACCATGCGGTCGCGGACGTCGGCCATCTGGTCGTTGGGGGAGACCGGGAAGTAGCCGCCCTTGAAGGGGGTCTTGTAGCCCTTGTTGCCGCCCTCCTCCTCGCGGCCGGAGTTCCAGGCGGCCTCGTTGGAGTCGACCTCGTAGTGGGTCGAGCCGGGAGTGGTCTCGTAGGAGACGGAGTCGAAGAGGTAGAACTCCGCCTCGGCGCCGATGAAGCAGGTGTCGGCGATGCCGGTGGACTTGAGGTACTCCTCGGCCTTGGCGGCGACGGACCGCGGGTCGCGGGAGTAGACCTCGTCGGTGAAGGGATCGACGATCGAGAAGTTGACGATGAGGATCTTCTGCTCGCGGTACGGGTCGAGGAAGGCCGTGGTGACGTCCGGGATGAGCTTCATGTCGGACTCGTTGATGGCCTGGAAGCCGCGGATCGAGGACCCGTCGAACATGAGGCCGTTCTCGAGGGCGTCGTCGAGCTCGCCGGCGGGAATCGTGAAGTGCTGCATGATGCCGGGCAGGTCGCAGAAGCGGACGTCGACGAACTTGACGCCCTCCTTCTCGATGAAGGCCTGCGCCTCGGAAGCGTCCTTGAACATGTGGTGTTCCTCCAGATGATTCTCCGCACCGGATACCGGTACGCCCAGGTCGTTCCCGCGGGTGCCGAGCCAGGGGTTGCTGTGCGGTTGCCCCGACAGTATGGGCGCGCCGTGACACCGGGGTGCCGCGAGTGTGTCCTCGATGTTTCACGAACGGGGCCCCTCACGGCCCGGAACGTGAGACGGGAGACGCGATGACGCCGCCCGGGACCAAGGTCCGAGGGAGCCGTCCTCCGGCCCGGCGTCACGGGTGCGGGCGCGCGGGCGCTCCTTCCGACCGGTCCGCGGCCCGTCTCGGCCCGGGGACGACGGACGCCGCCACGCGGTGCGTGGCGGCGTCCGGCCAGGAGCGGCGGTGCGGCTCAGCGGCCGCGCATGGCGCGGCGGTCGGGCCGCGCGCGCATCGGGTCGACGCCCTTGGGGATCGGCAGCCCCTTGGAGCCGAGCGACGCGAGGCGCTTGGAGACCTGGGCGATCTCGGCGTCGGTGAGCCTGGTCGGCTTGGTCGGGAGCCGGCGCAGCGTCTTGCTGAGGTCGATGAGCCGGGTCTGGTCCTCGCCGGTGCCGACGTGCACGACGTGCAGCGGGACCGTGGAGAGGATGCGCTTGATCTTCTTCGACTCGTCCTGGACGAGGCGCTGGGTGCGGCCGGTGGGGCCCTCGGCGACGAGGACGATGCCGGGACGGCCCACGAGGCGCCAGACGACGTCCTGGGTCTTGGGGTTGACGGCGGCGGGCTCGGGCTCGACGAACCAGCCGCGGCCCTGCTGGTCGAGGACGGCCTTGGCGGCGCCGGGCATGCCCTCGATCTGCGTGTAGGAGGCGCGGCGCACCGTCCAGGACAGCAGGATCATGTCGAGCATGCCCGCGAGGAGCACGCCCATGAGGACCCAGTACCACAGGGCCTGGTGCGTCGCGGAGGCGAGGACGACCGAGAGGACGACGATGACGACGAGGACGCCGAGGAGCGCCCACCCGATCCACGGGTAGGTCCGCCGCGAGATCGTGTAGGAGTCCTTGAGGTTCTGGAAGTACTGCCCGACGCGGCCCCGCTTCCGGGGACTCGGGCTCGTCGCTGTGCTCACGGTGCCCCACCATAGCGGACGCCGCCCCCTGGGCCGGAACCGGGTTCCGGGAGGGGCGGCGTCGTCGTCGGGGTCGCGCGGCCGGCGCCGCCGCGGCGGCGCCTGGCGGCGCTCACCGGGCGTTGATGACCTGGCGCGCGAGGATGGAGGAGGCCTCCTGGCGCGCCGTCTTCGGGGCGGCGATGTCCTGCATCTGCTCGGGGATCTCCCAGCCCTTGGCGCGCATGGCGCGACCCCAGAGCATGCCGGAGCGGTAGGAGGAGCGCACCATCGGGCCGGACATGACGGCGGAGATGCCGAGCTCCTCGGCCATCCGCCCGAGCTCGACGAACTCCTCGGGCTTGACCCACCGGTCGATGGGGTGGTGCAGCTTGGAGGGGCGCATGTACTGCGTGATCGTCAGGATGTCGACGTGGTTGGCGACGAGGTCCTTGATGGCCTCCTCGATCTCCTCACGGGTCTCGCCCATGCCCAGGATGAGGTTCGACTTGGTGAGCAGGCCGGCCTCGGAGGCCTGGTTGAGGACGGACAGCGAGTTCTCGTAGGAGAAGGCCGGGCGGATGCGGCGGAAGATGCGCGGCACCGTCTCGAGGTTGTGGGCGAAGACCTCGGGGCGCGAGGAGAAGACCTCCTCGAGGGACTCGCGGCGGTTCTTGAAGTCCGGGACGAGGAGCTCGACGCCGCAGCCGGGCAGCATCTGGTGGATCTGGCGGGCGACCTCGGCGTAGAGCCAGGCACCGCCGTCGGGGAGGTCGTCGCGGGAGACGCCGGTGACGGTGGCGTAGCGCAGGTCCATCTCCTTGACGGACTGGGCGACGCGGCGCGGCTCGTCCTCGTCGTACTCGGTGGGGCGGCCGGTGGCGATGTCGCAGAAGTCGCAGCGGCGGGTGCACAGCTCGCCGCCGATGAGGAAGGAGGCCTCGCGGTCGTTCCAGCACTCGTAGATGTTGGGGCAGTTCGCCTCGGCGCAGACGGTGTGGAGGCCCTTCTCGCGCACCATCCCGCGGACCTCCTGGTAGGTCTCGGAGATGACGGCCTTGGTGCGCAGCCACTTGGGCTTCTGCTCGATCGGCACCTCCGCGTTGCGCGCCTCGACGCGCAGCAGCCGGCGGCCCTCAGGGGCGATCGTGTCCGTCATGGCTCTCCTCCGTTGACGCGATGATGAGCGGTCCTCAGCCTATCGTCGAAGGCACCGCGGGTGGGACCTCGGACCCAGCCGACGGCGAAAGGGTCACGTGGTCTGCGCCACGAGCGGGGCGAGGTGCTCCTCGAGCGCCGCGGCGACGGCGTCGGCGGGCTCGGTGACGGGCACCGTGCGGCCCGTCTCAGCCGACAGGGAGGTGACCCCGGCGTCGTCGATGCCGCACGGGATGATGCGGTCCAGGCCGAAGGCCGCCAGGTCCGCGCAGACGTTGAGGCCGATGCCGTGCATCGTCGTGCCGCGCGCCACGCGCACACCGAGCGCGCAGACCTTGCGCTCCTGGCGGCGCCGCGGCTCCGGCGAGTCCGGGACGGCGGGGACCCACACGCCCGAGCGGTCCTCGACCCGGATCGTGTCCACCCCGTAGCCGGCGCAGACCTCCATGACGGCGCCCTCGAGGGCGCGGACGTACTTGATGACGTCGATGGGGGAGGCGAGGCGCACGATCGGGTAGACCGTGAGCTGTCCCGGGCCGTGCCACGTGGTCTTGCCGCCGCGGTCGACGTCGACGACGGGGACGTGCCCGGGCTCCACGAAGTCTCCCTCGGGGCGCTCCCAGGAGTGCGCCCGGCGGCCCACCGTGTACACGGGCTCGTGCTCGAGGAGCAGGAGCGTCGACTCGCGGCGCCCGGCGACGACCTCGTCGTGGATCTCCTGCTGGAGCGCGCGGCCCTCCGCGTAGGGGACGGGGCGGGTGCCGAGGTCGAGGTCGATGCGCTGCACGGGCCCACCCTAGGCCCGGTGCGCCGCGGCGGCCCGGCCGGGTTTTCCACAGGTGGCCGCCGGGGCGTGGCGCGACGGGCGACGCCCTCGCGACGATGGCGCCATGAGGACACGAGCAGGCGGCGCTCGCCGCGACCGGTCTCAGGCGAGCCGCCCCGGACGGGCCGCTGAGCACGCGGATGACGCGACGTGCGTGGACGTCGCGACGCGGGAGGCGCTCGAGGCGGCCGGGCTCACCGTGGGCGAGCCGCTCGCACGCGGACGCCGTGGGCGCCCGGCCGTCCACCGCGGCCTGGACCGCGACGACCGGCACGTCGCCGTGCGCCTCGTCGACCTCCCCGAGGGGCCCGCCGGCGCCGCGCTCCTGCGCCGCCTCGCCGCTCTCAGGGGCCTGCGCCACGAGGGGATCGCGCGGGTGCGCGAGGTCATCGCGGTGCCCGGTGGCCGCGCCGCCGTCACCGCGGACCTCGTCGCCGGCGCCGACCTCGCGGTCGTGCTGGGCGCCCGCGGCGGCCTCACCCGGTCGGAGGCGGCGCGGCTCCTCGACGACCTCGGCTCGGCCCTCGCGCACCTCCACGCAGCCGGGCTCGTGCACGGCGACGTCGCGCCCGGCAACGTCGTCGTGACGACGCAGGGCGGCGCGGTCCTCGTCGACGTCGTGAGCGGCGTCATGGAGACCGGCACGGTCGGCTGCGCCGCCCCGGAGGTCGAGGCGGGCACCCCGCCCACCGCGGCCTCGGACGTCTACGGCCTGGCCCGGCTGCTCGAGCTGTGCGCGGAGGGCTCGGCATCGCTGCGCGAGCGCCTCGGGCCGATCCTGGCCGACGCCCTGAGCGAGGACCCGGCGTCGCGGCCCACGGCCCGTGCCCTGGCGGCGCGGGCCCCCGGGATCGCCCGCCCCGGGGCCATCGAGCTCCCCGACGGCGCACGGCTGGCGGCAGGGGCGCTGAGGGCCGCGGCCCACGCCCCGACGCGCCAGGTGCCGTCGCGCCGCGAAGGCCGCGGTGGGGTCGCCGGGCCCCGCCCGTGGACGCCACGCCGGGCGCCCCGTAGGGCGGGACTGTCGCGGAGGCCGGGTGGGCGCTTCCTGGCCTGCCTCCTGGCGGCCACTGTCCTCCTGGGAGCGGGGGCCGCCCTGACCGACCGTCTTCCGGGTCTCGACCGGGCCGCGAGCCTCGTCGCGGAGCTCCGTGACGACGGCGGGGACGCCACCACTGAACCGGGCGCCACGGAACCACCGCGCTCCGCGGGCGAGGACGCCCGAGCCGCGGCGAGCCCCGCACCGGCGCGCACCGACGCGAGTGAGGACCCGACGGGCGCCTCGCGGCCCCGGCCGTCGGGCGCGGCGCCCGGCACCACCGGGCGCGACGCGGTCCTCCGCGGGACGGACCCGCTCGAGGCCGCCGTCGCCCTCGCCGCCCTACGCGACGAGGCGCTCGCCGGCGGGGACGCCGTGGCGCTCGCCTCGACGACGGTGGCGGGAGGCCCCGCCGCACAGGCCGACGCCGAGCTGCTCGCGGCGCTCACGGGGGCAGGCGAGGAGGTCCGCGGGCTGAGCACGGCGCTCACCGGGGCCCGCGCCGTCGCGGCTCCGGACGCCGCCCTGAAGGAATGGCCGGAGGCGGTGGCGGTCGCGGTCACGCTCTCGCAGTCGGCGTCGACGCGGACGAGCGCCTCGGGGGAGGAGCGCCGGGTGCCCGCGCAGCCCGCCCGCGACGTCCTCCTCGTCCTTGTGCCCGGGCCGTGGCGGGTCGCCGACGTCCTGCCCGCCGCCTGACCCGGGGACGCGACCACGAGCCGGTCAGGTGCGCGAGGAGGCCCCGCACCCATCGGGTGCGGGGCCTCCTGCCTGACGGACGGCTCGGCGCTCAGGCGCCGTGCCGGGTGCCGGCTAGCGGGTCACAGACCGAGCTCGCCGCCGAAGTCGCCCTCCTCGAGGCGCTTCTTGACCGTCATGAGGTAGCGGGCCGCGTCGCCGCCGTCGACCAGGCGGTGGTCGTAGGACAGCGCGAGGTAGCAGACGGAACGGATCGCGATGACCTCGTTGCCGTCGCCGTCCTTGATGACGCGGGGCTGCTTCTGGATGGCGCCCAGGCCGAGGATCGCGACCTCGGGCTGGTTGATGATCGGCGTGTCGAAGAGGGCGCCGCCGGAGCCCGTGTTCGTGATGGTGAAGGTCGAGCCGGACAGCTCGTCCGGGTTGACCTTGTTGTCACGGGTGCGGGCCGCCAGGTCGTTGATCTTCTTGGCCAGGCCCGGGATGTTGAGGTCGCCGGCGTTCTTGACGACGGGCACGAGGAGGCCGCGCGGCGTGTCGACCGCGATGCCGACGTGCTCGACGTCGTGGTAGGTGACCTGCTTGCCGTCGATCGAGGCGTTGATCTTCGGGTGGGCCTTGAGGGCCTCCGTGGCGGCCTGGACGAAGAAGGGCAGGAAGGTGAGCTTCGTGCCGTTCTTGGCGAGGAACTCGTTCTTCGCACGGGCGCGCAGTGCGGCGATGCGGGTGACATCCACCTCGACGACCGTCGTGAGCTGGGCCGAGGTCTCGAGGGACTCGACCATGCGGGTCGCGATGACCTGGCGCAGGCGGCTCATCTTCTGGGTCGTGCCGCGCAGCTCGGTGTCGACCGCCGGCTTGGAGGCGGGCTTCGAGGCGGGGGCGGCGGCCGGGGCGGCGGCGGGGGCCGGAGCGGCGGCGGCCTTGGCGGCCTCCGCCTTCTTCGCGGCCTCCTCGACGTCCTGCTTGCGGATGCGACCGCCGACGCCGGTGCCGGTGACCGTCGTCAGGTCGACGCCCTTGTCGCGGGCGAGCTTGCGCACGATCGGGGTGACGTAGGCGGCGGAGGCGACGGCGGCGGCCGAGGGGGCCTCCTCCTTCGGCTCGGCGGCCTTGGGTGCCTCGGCCTTCGGGGCCTCCGCCTTGGGGGCGGGCTCCTCGGCCTTCTTCTCCTCGGCCTCGGGGGCCTCGGGGGCGGGGGCGGCGGACTGCGCCGACGGGTCGCCGATGACGGCGAGCACGGTGCCGACCTCGACGGTCTCGTCCTCCTCGACGCGGATCTCGAGCAGCGTGCCGGAGACGGGCGCGGGGACCTCGGTGTCGACCTTGTCGGTGGCGACCTCGAGCAGCGGCTCGTCGGCCTCGACCTCGTCGCCCACGGCCTTGAGCCAGGAGGAGACGGTGCCCTCGGTGACGGACTCGCCCAGGGCGGGCATCTTGATCTCGGTGCCGGTCGCGGAGCCGGAGCCCGCGGCGGACTCGGCGGCCTCGGGCGCGGTGGCGTTGGAGCCCTCGGAGGCGGCTGCGGCGTCGCCGTCCTCGGACAACTGGGTGCCGTCGGACTCGGGCGCGTCGGCAGCCTGCTCCAGCGGGGTGGAGCCCTCGTCGGAGGAGGCGGAGGAGCTCGACGAGCCGGCCTCGGAGGGGTCGCCGATGATGGCGAGGACGGTGCCGACCTCGACGGTGTCGTCCTCCTCGACGAGGATCTCGAGGACGGTGCCGGAGACCGGGGAGGGGACCTCGGTGTCGACCTTGTCGGTGGCGACCTCGAGCAGCGGCTCGTCGGCCTCGACGGTGTCGCCCACGGCCTTGAGCCAGGAGGAGACGGTTCCCTCGGTGACGGACTCGCCCAGTGCGGGCATCTTGATGGACTCGGACATTGCTGTCTTCCCTCTGTCTTCCTGGTTCTGGTCAGCCGTGGTTGTGCAGCGGCTTGCCGGCGAGGACCATGGCGGCCTCACCGAGGGTCTCGTTCTGGGTCGGGTGGGCGTGGACCAGGGCGGCGACGTCGTCGGCGTCGGCCTCCCAGTTCACGATGAGCTGGCCCTCGCCGACCTGCTCGCCCATGCGGGCGCCGATGGCGTGGAAGCCGACGATGGGGCCGTCCTTGAGGGCGACGTACTTGACGAAGCCCTGGGTGCCCAGGATCTGGCTCTTGGCGTTGCCGGCCACGTTGAACTCGGCGGTCGTGACGGCGTCGGCGCCGTACTGCTCCTCGGCCTTGGCCTCGGACAGGCCGACGGAGGCGATCTCCGGCTCGCAGAAGGTGACCTTGGGGACCTTGACGTCGTCAACCGGCGTCGGGTCGAGACCGGCGATCTTCTCGGCGACGACGATGCCCTGGGCGAAGCCGCGGTGGGCGAGCTGGACGCCGGGGACGATGTCGCCCACGGCCCACACGCCGTCGACGTTGGTGCGGCCGAACTCGTCGGCGAGGACGAAGCCGCGGTCCATCTCGACGCCGACCTGCTCGTAGCCGACGTCCTTCGTGGCGGGGCCGCGGCCGACGGCGATGAGCATGACCTCGGCGTCGTAGGACTTGCCGTCCTCCGTGTGGACCGTGACGCCCTTGTCGGTGCGGTCGACCGACTTGAACATGGTCTTGGTCTTGAAGGCGATCTTGCGCTTGCGGAAGGAGCGCTCGAGCATCTTGGAGACGGCCTCGTCCTCGTTCGGGACGAGGTGGGGCAGGCCCTCGATGATGGTGACGGCGGAGCCGAGGGAGGCCCAGGCGGAGGCGAACTCGACGCCGATGACGCCGCCGCCGAGGATGACGGCGGAGGAGGGGACGTGATCGAGCTTGAGGGCGCCCTCGGAGGTGAGGACCTTGTCGTCGATCTCCTGACCGATGGTCTTGGAGAAGGAGCCGGAGGCGAGGACGACGTTCCTGCCCTTGTACTGCTTGCCGTCGACCTCGACGGTGTCGGCCGCGACGAGCTTGCCCCAGCCCTCGATGAGGTCGATCCCGCGGGAGCCGACCAGGCCCTGGAGGCCCTTGTACATCTTGGTGATGACGCCGTCCTTGTACTCGTTGACGGCGGCCATGTCGATCCCGTTGAGGGTCGCGTCGATGCCGATCGAACCGGCCTCGCGGATGGCGTCGGCGGTCTCGGCGGCGTGCAGGATGGCCTTCGTGGGGACGCAACCGCGGTGGAGGCAGGTGCCACCGAGCTTGTCGGCCTCGACGAGCGCGACCTTGAGACCGAGCTGGGCTCCACGCAGGGCGGCGGCGTAGCCACCCGAGCCGGCGCCCAGGATGACCATGTCGTAGACGGTGTCTGTCACGGAATAACTCCTCGTTGATGTCCTTCGCCCTCGTGGGGCGGTTCGGCACGGTGGTCATTGTTCCACCCGCGGGTGCCCGTCGCGTGACGATCCGGGGTGCTGAGGGGGACCAGAGTCCCCCGTGGGACGTGATTGCCCTCACGCTACCGGCTGGAGCGCTGGGGCGCCCGTCGGGACCGTCAGGCGGTCCGAGGCGTGCCGCGGGGCACCGGCCGCGCTCGTCGCGACCGGTGCCCCGCAGGACCGGGGTCCTCGCCCCGGCGCGCGATCTCAGGCGCGACGCCGGATGAGCTCGAGGAGGGTGGCGACGCCCGCACCGGTGCCGCCGGTGGGGGTCCCGCCCCAGGGCGAGTGCTCGTTGTAGGCCGGGCCGGCGACGTCGAGGTGCGCCCACGCCGTGCTCCCGACGAACTCGCGCAGGAAGAGGCCGGCGACGAGCATCCCGCCGGCGCGATTGCCAACGGCGGCGTTGCGCAAGTCGGCGAAGGGGCTGTCGAGGCTCGCGCGCAGGTGCCGCGGCAGCGGCATGGGCCAGAAGGCCTCGCCGGCGGCGACGGCGCTCGCGACGACCTGGTCGCGCAGGGCGGGGGTGCCCATGACACCGGAGACGCGCTCGCCCAGCGCCACGATCTGGGCGCCGGTGAGCGTGGCGACGTCGAGGACGGCGTCCGGCTCCTCCTCGACGGCCCGCGCGAGGGCGTCGGCCATGACGAGGCGGCCCTCGGCGTCGGTGTTCGTGATCTCGACGGTCGTGCCGCCGTACATGGTGACGACGTCGCTCGGGCGCTGGGCGTCGGCCCCCGGCATGTTCTCGGCGAGGGCCAGCCAGCCGGTGACGCGGACGGGGACTCGCTCGAGGGCCGCGGCCAGGACCGTGGCGAGGACGGTCGCGGCGCCCGCCATGTCCGACTTCATCTCGGGCATCGAGGCCGGGGGCTTGAGTGAGAGGCCGCCGGAGTCGAAGGTGATGCCCTTGCCGATGAGGGCGACGCTCGGCGCGTCGGGGGCCTCGGGCGCCCACTCGACGCGCACGAGGCGGGGCGGGTGGGCCGAGCCCTGGCCGACGCCGACGATGCCGCCGAAGCCCTGCTCGGCGAGGGCCTTCTCGTCGAGGACCTCGTAGGCGATGCCGGCCCCCTGCGCGACCTCGCGGGCGCGCTCGGCGAGGAGCTCGGGCGTGAGCAGGTTCGGCGGGTCGTTGACGAGGTCGCGGGTGAGGGCGGTGGCGGTGGCGAGGGCGCGGGCGCGGGTGACGGCGGCCTCGCCCTCCTCGGTGCCCGCCAGCGGCGTGAGGACCGTGATCGAGCCGACCGGCGCGGTGCCGGCCGGGACGCGGCCGGACCAGGCGTAGGCGGCGGTGAGGGCGCCCTCGGCCACGGCGGTGAGCTCCTCGGCGGTGCCCGCGGGAAGTCCGAGGACGACCGCGCCGGTCCCGGCCAGGCCGCGGACGGCACGGCCGGCGAGACGGGCGAGGACGCCGGCGCGGGTGCCGCCGAGCGCCTCCTCGTCGTCGTGCTGCGCGTCCGTGTCCAGGGCTGCGCCGGCGCCGACGACGGCGACGACGGGCGCGTCCGCGCCCCCGACCGCCGTGGCCGGGACGCGGATGAGCTCGTCGAGCGCGCCCTTCGCGCCCAGGGACGGCAGGAGCGCGGCGAGGGCGTCGGAGTCGGCGACGCCGCTCTGCCCGTCGAGGAGGACGGGGCCCTTCGCGGCTCCGAGGACGAGGACCTCGGCCTCGGGCGCGGAGCCGGACGCGAGGAGGGTGATGTCTGCGGGTACGGGAGTTCGAGTCACGGCGCTGATGGTAGTGTCCGGAGTCGCCCCCGGGACGAGTGGGCCGCGGCTGGTGCGCGCTGAGCGCACGGGCCGTCGGCCCCGGTAGGCCGGGGAGCGCGCGCCCCGGGCGCGCGAGGCCGCCCGGGCTCCCGCCCGACGGCGCACCGGACCACGACAGGCCAGGAGAGCGCGAGCCGCATGACGCCCACGGAGCACGGGGACGACCGGATCGTCGTCCGCACGGTCGAGGACCGTCGGCGCCCCGCCCACGGTCTCAGCCGCGTCCTCGTCGTCGTCCTCCTCGCCCTCGGCGCGGTCATCCTCCTGCCCGCCCTCGTGGCCCTGGTCCGCGAGCCCTCCTCCGACACCGTCGTCGAGTCCATCAACGTCGTCGCCGGTGCGCTGAGCGTCATGCTCGGCGTCTGCGTCGCCCACAACGGCCGACGGATGCGGATGATCGGCTGGATGAGTGACACCGCCCTCGTCACGGGGGCCGTGCTCGTCTCGGTGCTCACGCACACGGGGACGGCCCCGCTGCTCGAGGGCTGCGTCTGGGCCGGCGGCGGGCGCTCCCTCCTCTACCTCCCGCTCCTCGTCCCCCTCATCACGGCCTGGTGGCTGTGGATGAGCGACCCGAGGCGCATCGTCGTCGCGGCGGAGCGGATGGACGGGCTCGGCGCCTCCTGGAACGAGCGGCACCGGCCCGAGCGCTGACCGTCGTCCGCCGGCGCGGCCCGACGGGACCGGTGCCGGTCCCTGCGGGCGTGCGGTCGACGGGGTGCGAGGCCCTGCCTCTCAGCGGCGCGGCCGCCGCCTGCTCGTGCGCGGCCGTGGTCCGGCGGGCCGCTGCGGGGCCGTCGCCCTGCGGCGTCGCCACCGCGCCTGCGCGCGCGCCCCGAAGGAGGTCCGCGCCTGCGCCGCCTCGAGCGCCCGGCGCTGGTGGCGGTAGAGCCGCCTCACCATCTCCTCCTGCCCGACCCAGCCGACCAGGACGTCCGGGGGCGCCTGCGGGCCCCCGCTCGGCGACTCGTCGAGGCCGGGGGCGGAGGCGACCGCGGCGTCACCGTCGGACCGGGAGGCCTCGTCCCACAGGTCCAGCGGCGGGGCGACGACCGGGAGGCCGTCCGCGCGGGAGTCGACGAGCGCCCCGAGGACGGTGGTCGCGCCGTCACCCACGCCGACGTGCTCGTGCGTGAGGGGCAGACCGCCCACCGTGGTCGGCCCGTCCTCGGCGAGACCCGCCTCGGCGACCGCGACCGCGCTCACGCACCCGAGCAGGCGCCCGAGCGACGGGGTCCCGTCAGCGGCGCGGGGCGCGGGGTCCTCGACCGCGACCACGGGGAGGACGGCGCTCCCGGACGCGCGCAGGACCGAGGCCGCCCGCCGCAGCGTCATGTCCGCCGTGAGGACGGCGGGCGGCTCGCCCATGAGGGCGCGGGCGGTCGTCCGGCCCACGATCGTGGAGCGGACCGGGTCGTCGACGTCCTCGCCGCGGCGGCGCAGCTCCTCGGTGTAGATCGTCGTGCGCGTGAGGAAGCGGCTGGCGAAGGTGGCGAGCACGGTCGCCAGCATGAGGGGCATGAGGAGGGAGTACTGGCCGGTCATCTCGATGATGAGGATGACGCCGGTGATCGGCGCGCGCGCCGACCCGGAGAAGACGGCGCACATGCCGATGACGCCGAAGACGGCCGCGGCGTCCGGGTGCTCCGGGACCGCGAGCTCGCCGAAGAGGGCGCCGAGCGTCCCGCCGATGAAGAGGGACGGGGCGAAGACGCCGCCGGTGAAGCCCAGGCCGAGCGTCACCGAGGTGGCGACGATCTTCGCGACCGTGAGGACGAGCAGCGCGAGGACCGTGTAGCGGCCGTCGAGCGCCCGGTTGAGGACGGCGTCGGACTCGCCGTAGGTCTCGGGGACGACGAGGAGCATCGCCCCGACGACGAGACCGCCGACCCCCGGCAGCGCCCAGGAGGGCAGGTGGAGGAGGCCCCGCACCGCCTGGGCGGCGTCCGTGGCGAGGAAGCGCAGCCGCGAGAAGGCCACGCCCACGATCCCGCCCAGGAGGCCCAGCGCCGCGACCCAGCCGAGCGCCGCGTCGCCGGCGAGGTTGAGGGACGGGAGCTGCACCGACAGCGTCGTGCCGAGCAGGTGGTGCGAGAGCACCGTCGAGGAGACCGAGGCGAGGACGACGAAGGTGAAGGCGTCCATCGAGAAGTCGAGGAGGACGACCTCCATGGCGAAGAAGGCGCCCGCGAGCGGCGCGTTGAAGGCCGCCGCGATGCCGGCCGCCGTCCCGGCCGCGGCGAGCATGCGCACCGAGCGCGTCGGCAGGCCCAGGCGCCGGCCGAAGACCGTCGCCGCGCTCGCGCCGACCTCGGCGATGGGTCCCTCGGGGCCGACGGAGCCGCCGCCCCCGATGGTGAGGGCGGAGGCGATCATCGAGGCGGTGGCGGGCACGGGCGCCATGGCGCCGTCGGAACGGCGCGCGGACCAGATGACGCCGCCGACGCCGTGACCGGTGGGGGTCCGTCCGAGCCGGGTCATGAGGGGCCCGACGAGCAGACCGGACAGGACCGGCGCGAGAAGGACGAACCAGCGGCCCGCGAAGGCCAGGACCCCCGTCGAGGGCCCGTAGTCGATCGTGTAGTCCTCCGCCCCCGTGAGGACCCGGGTCCACGCGTCGATCCCGAGGCGGAAGACGACCGAGGCCAGTCCGGAGAGCACCCCGACGACGACCGCGAGGGAGAAGAGCCCGGTGCGGTGGTGCCGCAGGAGGGCGAGGACGTCGTCGTGCGCACGCGCGCGCAGCGCCGGCGCGTGCCAGGGGCGCGCCGGCGCTGCGCTCCGTGAGGAGCGTCCTGAGTCCCCGCCGGTCACCGGGCGAGGTTCTCCACGGTCAGCTCGTAGCCCTCCTCGTCGGCCTCCAGGCCCCAGACCTGGCGGTAGAAGGAGAGCTCGGACTCGAGGGCGCGCCGGATGTTGGCGGCGATGCGGAAGCCGTGCCCCTCGCCGTGGAAGACCTCGAGCGCGACCGGGAGGCCCTGGGCCCGGACCGCCTCGTAGAGCTCGGTCGCCTGGTCGGCGGGGACGATCGGGTCCTCGGAGCCCTGCAGGAGGAGGAGCGGGGCGTGGATGTCGCTGATCGCGTTGATGGGGGAGCGCTCGGCCATGAGCGGGTCGTCGACCCCGTCGGCCCCGACGAGGGTCTCGATGTACCGGGACTCGAACTTGTGGGTCGTGCGCGCCATCTGCGCGAGGTCGGTGACGCCGTAGGAGGAGGTCGCGGCGCTGAACACGTCCGAGCGCTCGAGGGCGCGCAGGACGGTGAAGCCTCCGGCGCTGGCGCCGCGGACCGCGACGCGCCCGGGGTCGACCTTGCCGGCGTCGATGAGGCTCTGGGCGCCGGTGACGACGTCGTCGGGGTCGGAGACGCCCCAGTGCCCGTTGAGGAGGCGGCGGTAGCGGGTGCCGTAGCCGAAGGAGCCGCGGTAGTTGACGTCGAGGACGGCGAAGCCGCGGCTCGTCCAGTACTGGGTCGACAGGTTGTAGCCGGGCAGGCTCAGCGAGGTGGGGCCGCCGTGGACGTTGACGATGAGCGGCGGGAGCTCGCCGTCGGGCCCGGTGCAGGCGGCGGAGGCCGGCGGGTAGAAGAAGCCGTGCGCCGTCTCCCCGTCGGTGGTCTCCCAGGAGACCGGGTCCGGGAACGAGACGCCGATGGCCTCGGGCTCGAACTCGCCGGAGCCGCGCAGGACCTCGACCCTGCCGGCGCGCACCTCGATGATGCTGGGGAGCTCGAGCTCGTTGCCGGCGAGCATGACGACGCGCCCGGAGGCGGCGGCGACGTTCCCGATGGGCTGCCAGCCGACGTTCCACTCCTCGAGCTCGCCGTTGGACAGGCGGACGGTGCCCAGGTGCCAGACGCCGTTGCGGGCCCAGGAGGCGATGAGGTGCTCGTTGTCGAGGACGTCGAAGTGGTGCGGGCCGAGCTGCCAGGACGGGTAGGTGAAGGTGGCGTCGGCGGGGTGGAGGGCGCGGGTGCGCAGGTGCTCGGTCCAGCCGGCGCGGTTGGTGCCGCGGGCCGGGAAGCCCTCGGTGCGGTAGAGGTTCCAGAAGCCGGTCTCGTTGGAGACGTGGATGAGGTCGCACTCCTCGGTCCAGCGGGGCTCGGCGACGGAGTGGCCCTGGCCGCCGTCGACGACGGTCTGCTCCCCGATGGTGCCGTCGGGGTTGAGGTCGCCGACGTGGAGGGAGGCGTTGTCCCACGGCATCGAGGGGTGGTCCCAGGTGATCCAGGCGAGGTGCTCGCCGTCGGGGGAGAGCGTGGGGGAGGAGACGAAGTCCGTGCCGGAGACGATGGTGCGCACGGGGGCGTCGTCGCGGGCGGCGGAGCCGTCCAGGGGGATGGCGACGAGGGAGCTGACCGGCTCGCCCTCGCCGCGGTGGTCCTCGCGGACGGCGTAGACGAGGCCGCGGGCGGTGTCGATCTCGAGGTCGCCGTGGCGGACGTCGCCGTAGATGGTGAGCGGGACGAGGCCGCGCATGCGGTGGGCGACCTCGTACCGGTAGAGGCGGCCGTCCCCGGCGTGGGAGACGACGATGACGCCGGAGTCGACGGCGTAGGCGCGGCCGCCGTACTCGTGGACGCGGGTGCGGGCGTCGACGAGCTCGTCGGAGGGGGTGAGGGGGAGGACCTCGCCGGTCTGGCCCGCGGCGTCCCGCCGGAGGAGGACCTGGCGGCCGGCCTGGGAGGCGCGCTGCTCGACCCAGTAGGTGTCCCCGCCGTCGACCCGGACCTGCGAGAGGCGCACGGTGCGCGTCGTGATCGTGCCCGGGGTGATGGGCGAGGGCCAGGTGCCGAAGGGGGCGGTGGTGCTCATGGATCCTCCTGAGACGTCGTCGTCGGTCGGCCGCGCCTCCGGAGACGGTTCCGGCGGTGCCGCGCGGGCGACCCTGGTCACACCCTATCCCGCTCGGAGTGACCCCCGTGACACGCGCCGGGGCGCCCTGGGACGCCGGCCCGCGGGCCGCGCTCGGGGGTCCGCGGCGCAGGGGGCGCCGGCGCCGCCCGGGCCGGCCGTCGGGCGCTCCGGACGAGTGGCCCGAGGCATAGGACGCCGGTCCCACTCCCGGGCAGCCCCCGGCGCGGTCGGGGCGGCGCGCGAGGACGGACCTGGCCGGATCGGGTCCGTGGATGTTCGACGTCTGCCCTTCCGGCCGGGGACTTACGTCCCTGAGGCGATCCCGATATGGTCGTCGTGTGAGTCAGAACACCGGGTCCTTCGGGGCCCGTCCCCCGCTGGGCTGAGCGAGCCGCCTACGCTTATTTCGACGGCGCAAGGAAGTACCGCCACGTCCCCACGAGGGACTTCCCCAACAGGGTGACCTGATCGGCACCCACACACAGGAGGGCACGGATGACCACCGAGGTCACAGCAACCGCCACGGCGGAGGAGTCCAACAGCCGCAACGCCTGGGAGGGCTTCGTCCAGGGCCCGTGGACCGAGGGCATCGACGTTCGCGACTTCATCCAGCGCAACTACACCCCCTACGAGGGCGACGCCTCGTTCCTCGCCGGCGCCACCGACAAGACGCTGCGACTGTGGGACACCCTCGAGGAGAAGTTCCTCAAGGAGGAGCGCAAGGTCCGCATCCTCGACGTCGACACGCACATCCCGTCGGACATCGACGCCTTCCCGGCCGGCTACATCTCCGAGGACGACGACGTCGTCGTCGGCCTCCAGACCGACTCCCCGCTCAAGCGCGCCATGATGCCGAACGGCGGCTGGCGCATGGTCGCCCAGGCGATCAAGGAGGCCGGCAAGGAGGTCGACCCCGAGGTCCAGAAGATCTTCACCAAGTACCGCAAGACCCACAACGACGCGGTCTTCGACATCTACACGCCGCGCATCCGCGCCGCGCGCTCCAGCCACATCATCACCGGTCTGCCGGACGCCTACGGCCGCGGTCGCATCATCGGCGACTACCGCCGCGTCGCCCTCTACGGCGTCGACCGCCTCATCGAGCTCAAGCAGGTCGCGAAGGACGCCGTCGCGGACAAGCCCTTCTCCGAGCACTGGGCCCGCTACCGCGAGGAGCACTCCGAGCAGATCAAGGCGCTCAAGAAGCTCAAGAACATGGCCGCCTCGTACGGCTTCGACATCTCCGGCCCGGCCACGAACGCCCACGAGGCCGTCCAGTGGACGTACTTCGCCTACCTGGCCTCCGTGAAGTCCCAGGACGGCGCCGCCATGTCGATCGGCCGCCTCTCGGCCTTCCTCGACGTCTTCTTCACCCGCGACCTTGCCAACGGCACGATCACGGAGACGGACGCGCAGGAGATCATCGACAGCTTCGTGATGAAGCTGCGCATCACCCGCTTCCTGCGCACCACCGACTACGACCAGATCTTCTCCGGCGACCCGTACTGGGCCACCTGGTCCGACGCCGGCTTCGGCGAGGACGGCCGCCCGCTCGTCACGAAGACCTCGTTCCGCCTCCTGCAGACCCTGCGCAACCTGGGGCCCGCCCCGGAGCCGAACATCACGATCTTCTGGGACGAGAAGCTCCCGCAGGGCTACAAGGACTTCTGCGCCCTCATCTCCATCACGACCTCCTCCATCCAGTACGAGGCCGACGAGCAGATCCGCGAGCACTGGGGCGACGACGCGGCCATCGCGTGCTGCGTCTCCCCGATGCGCGTGGGCAAGCAGATGCAGTTCTTCGGCGCCCGCGTCAACTCCGCCAAGGCGCTCCTGTACGCCATCAACGGCGGCCGCGACGAGATGACCGGCAAGCAGATCGTCAACGGCCTGCCCGGCGTCGAGGGTGACGGCCCGCTCGACTTCGACGACGTCTGGGCCCGCTACGAGAAGATGCTGGACTGGGTCGTCGGCACCTACGTCGAGGCCCTCAACATCATCCACTACTGCCACGACCGCTACGCCTACGAGGCCATCGAGATGGCGCTCCACGACTCCGACATCGTCCGCACCATGGGCTGCGGCATCGCCGGCCTGTCGATCGTCGCCGACTCCCTGAGCGCCATCAAGTACGCGAAGGTGACCCCCGTCCGCGACGAGACCGGCCTCGTGGTCGACTACGTCACCGAGGGCGACTTCCCGATCTACGGCAACGACGACGACCGCGCCGACGACATCGCCGCCACCGTGGTCCACACGATCATGTCGAAGATCAAGGAGCAGCCCTTCTACCGCGACGCGATCCCGACCCAGTCGGTCCTCACGATCACGTCCAACGTGGTCTACGGCAAGGCCACCGGCTCGTTCCCGTCCGGCCACCAGAAGGGCACGCCCTTCGCCCCCGGCGCCAACCCGGAGAACGGCATGGACACGCACGGCATGGTCGCCTCCATGATGAGCGTCGGCAAGCTCGACTACAACGACGCCCTCGACGGCATCTCGCTCACCAACACCATCACCCCGCAGGGCCTCGGACGCACGCTCGACGAGCGCGTCGAGAACCTCGTGGGCATCCTCGACGCCGGCTTCGTCCCGGACGACTGCGCCGAGGTCTGATCCCCCTCGCGTCCCCGGCCGGCCGCCCCACCGGCGGCCGGCCGGAGGGACACCCATTCGGCCTCACGGCCGACCACAACACACCACACCGAAAGGGGCCATCATGGCCACGTACGAAGAGCGCCTTGAGTCGATGAAGGCTCAGCGTCAGGACAACGGCGGCGTCAAGGGCCTGTACCACGCCAACATCAACGTCCTCGACCGCTCCACCCTCGAGGACGCCATGGAGCACCCGGAGAACTACCCGAACCTCACGGTCCGCGTCTCCGGCTACGCCGTCAACTTCGTCAAGCTGACCCGCGAGCAGCAGCTCGACGTCCTCAACCGCACCTTCCACGCGGGCGCCTGAGCGCCTCGGGTGAGGGACTCACGACTGGCATCATCCACGTATGACAGACACTGACACCATCACCCCCGCGACTGAGGGCGGCCGGGACCAGGACTTCCTGGCCCCGGCCGCCCGCTTGCGCGGTGCGGGCATCGGCGGCATCGAGGAGCTGAGCGACCTCCAGCGCTCGGAGCGCCTCGCGCGCATGCGCGACGGCTCCCTTGGCTCCATCCACTCCTGGGAGCTCGTGACGGCCGTCGACGGACCGGGCACCCGCATGACCGTCTTCCTCAACGGCTGCCCGCTCCGCTGCCTCTACTGCCACAACCCCGACACCTTCCTCATGAAGGACGGCGAGCCCGTCGAGGCCGACGAGCTCCTGCGCCGCATGAAGCGCTACCGCAACGTCTTCCGAGCCTCCAAGGGCGGCATCACGCTCTCCGGCGGCGAGGTCCTCATGCAGCCGGCCTTCGCCGGGCGGATCCTCGCGGGCGCCAAGTCCATGGGCATCCACACCTGCATCGACACCTCCGGATACCTCGGCCGCAACGCGAGCGACAAGATGCTCGAGAACGTCGACCTCGTCCTCCTCGACGTCAAGAGCGGCGACGAGGAGACCTACAAGAAGGTCACCGGGCGCGAGCTCGCCCCGACCATCGCCTTCGGCGACCGCCTCGCCGCCAAGGGCATCGAGATCTGGGCCCGCTTCGTCCTCGTCCCCGGGCTCACCGACGACCCTGAGAACGTCGAGAACGTCGCGCGCATCATCGAGCGCTGGGGCTCCTCGGTCTCCCGCGTCGAGGTCCTGCCCTTCCACCAGATGGGCACCGACAAGTGGGACGCCCTCAAGCTCGAGTACAAGCTCCGCGACGCGCTTCCGCCGGAGCCCGAGCTCGTCGAGTCGACCCGCGCGATCTTCCGCTCCCACGGCTTCACCGTGCACTGAGTCGGAGGGCGCGCTCGCGTCGTCGGGCCGCCGCAGCGTGAGGACGGCCCGTCCGCTCCGCGGGACGGGCCCTCCTGCTGCCTCGGGCGTGCCGGCGGCGCTCCTGGCCGGCCCGGAACTGGCGGGGTCCCGGCCAGCAGGCGAGTCAGAACCGTGCCGTGAGCGCGTCGGCGAGGGCCGGCGCCGCCTGCTCGACCTGCCAGGCGCGGGCGTCCAGGTCCTCCAGACGACGGGCCACGGACGTGGCGTCCGTCGTCGGCCGGCGACCGGAGGCGCGCTCCTCACCGAGGTTCCAGGCCAGGTGGCGCTGGGAGTCGGGGCTGAGGAGGAGCTCCTGGGGGACGCGGATCTCCTCGGCGCGGTCCCGCACGGCCGGGCGGACGACCTCGAGGGCCTCCGCGGCGTCTCGGTGGTGCCGGGCCCAGGAGCGCGGCTGCGGCAGCTCGCCCGGCGGCAGCGGCGCGTGGGGCGGCGGGAGCTGGTCCTCGGGAAGCGCCAGGGCGCGCTCGACGGCCTCCCACCACAGCTCGTGGTGCTGGCGCGCCTGACGCGACGAGAACTCGCGCAGCGCCGCGAGCTTGCGCCGCGACGTCGGGCGCGCGACGGCGGCGGCGACGAGCGCGTGGTGCGAGAGGATCTTCGAGGGCGTGCGGTCCAGCTCGGCGGCGAGCTCCTCGCGCGCCGTCCACAGCTCGCGCAGGATCGCGAGCGAGCGCGGCGAGCGCACGGCGCGCCCGGCCCGCGGAGTCTTGCGCCACGGGTCGACCTTGGCCGGACGCGGCGGGCGCGTGCGCACGTACTCGAACTCCTGAGCGGCCCACTCGGCCTTCCCGGCGGAGGCGAGCTCGGCGGCCAGCGCCTCGCGCAGCGGGGCGAGCAGCTCGACGTCGAGGGCCGCGTAGACGAGCCAGGACTCGGGCAGCGGGCGAGTCGACCAGTCGGCTGCGGCGTGGTCCTTGGCGAGGCGCAGCCCGAGGGTCTCCTCGACGACGGCGCCGAGGCCGACGTGCTCACGACCGAGGAGACGGGCCGCGAGCTCGGTGTCGAAGAGGGAGCGCGGGGCGAGACCGAGGTCTCGCAGGCAGGGGAGGTCCTGGTCGGCGGCGTGGAGGATCCACTCGGGCCCGTCCAGGACGTCGGCGAGGGAGGTGAGGTCGCCCGCGTCGACCGGGTCGACGAGCACGGTGCCCGCGCCCTCTCGACGCAGCTGGACGAGGTAGGCGTCCTGCCCGTAGCGGAAGCCGGAGGCGCGCTCGGCGTCCACGGCCACCGGTCCCGTGCCGCCCGCGAGGGCCTCGACGGCGGCGCGCAGGGCCTCGGGCGAGTCGGTGACCGGCGGGAGGCCGTCGACCGGCGCAGGGTAGTCGAGGAGCTCCTCGGCGGGGACGGGCTCGTCCGTCGTGCCGGGGACCGGGACCGGACGGGGCGCGCGGGCCGGGCCCCGCGAGGCGGCGATCACCGGGCGGCGCCCGCGCCGGCGACGGAGAGCGCGGCCGCCTGCTCGGGCTCGTGCCCGGCGGCGACGTGGAGGAGCTCGTACCAGGCCGCGAGGTGCGGGGCCAGGTCCGGTGTCGTCGGCGACCACGAGGCGCGGATCTCGACGTGGCCGCAGGAGTCCGTGAGCTCGAGGCCGCCGAAGGTCTCCGACAGGACCCGCGTCACGGTCCCGACGAGCGCCCGGTGACCGGCGCCCGCGGAGTCGAGGGACTCCTGGAGCCAGGACCAGGCGGCGGAGCCGAGGAGCGGGTCCGTGCCGACCTCGTCGTCGAGGCGCGCACGGGCCTGGACGACAACGCGGAAGTCGCCGTCCCAGGCGTCCTGGCCCTCGGGGTCGTGGAGGACGACGAAGCGCCCCGACGCGATCGGCGTGCCCATCTCGGTCTCGACGGTCTCCGCGGAGAGAGCGGCGGTGAAGGGCGCGAGCCGCCGCGGGGCGGGCACCTCCTCGAGGACGAGGCCGCGGGGACGGGCGGCGTCGCGCATGCTCAGGAGCGCCTCGTGGAAGCGCTCGGGGACGGCGGCCCCCGTGTCCTGGTTCGAGCTCGAGGTGGAGGTGGTGGTCACGTCCGCGAGGCTACCGGCGCTGCGGCCGTACAAGCGCTGCCACGCCGCGGACGAGGGGCAGACCCTGCCGTGACCTGGGCTAACCTGGCGAGCGCGCCCCGATGACCGGCGGGGTGGCAGCAAGGAGCAGCAATGACCGACACCCAGCACGGGACCGCCCCCTCCGCAGGAGCTCCGCACGGCTCCATGAGGCAGGTCGACTGGGAGACCTTCCGTCGGATCGCCGCGGCCGCGGGGACGACGCTGCCGATCGAGCAGACCTCCGCGTGGGACTCCTTCGACGCCGCCATGGAGGGCCGCGAGCCCTGGGGACGCGTCGTCTACGACGGTCCCGACGGCGAGCCCCGCGCGCTCGTCTCCCTCACCCGCATGGAAGTGCGCGGCTTCCCCTACCTCTGGGCCCGCCACGCGCCCGTCTGGCTCGGTTCCGAGCCGACCGCCGAGGAGGAGGCCGACCTGCGCCGCCTCGTCGTCGCCGGCGTCCGCTTCCACGAGCCGAGCGTCGTCTTCGTCCGCCTCCACTTCACCCACGAGGCCCCCGAGCTCCACGAGCTCCTCCAGACGATGACCTACGACCGCACGGTCATCCTCGACCTGGACCGTGAGGACGACGACGCGATCCTCGCCTCCTTCAAGTCGCGCGGGCGCCGCGACGTCCGCAAGGCCCTGCGCAACGAGTCGCTCACCTTCCACGACGAGACCGCCGAGGCCGACGAGGTCTTCGGCGAGCTCTACGAGATCCTCACCGAGACCGGTGAACGCGACGGCTTCCGCGCCGCCTCCGAGGACACCTACCGCGCGATGCTGCGCGCCCTCGGCCCGGAGCACGCCCGCCTCTACGTCGTGCGCCGCGAGGGCCAGGAGGCCCTCGTGTGGTCCCTCGTCACCGTGTGGGGCGACGACGCGCTGCGCTACTACGCCGGCTCCTCGGCCGAGGGCCGCCGCATGCGCGCCGCCGACGCCCTCGTCTACAAGGAGGCCTGCTGGCTGCGCGCCGAGGGCGTGCGCCGCTACGACCTCATGGGCGTCGACTCCGAGCGCGTCCCCGAGCTCGCCGGCGTGCGCGAGTTCAAGAACAAGTTCGTCACGGACGGCCCGGTCGACATCCCGGGCGCCTGGGACGTGCCGGTCCGCCCCCGCGTCTACGAGGGCCTCGTCCAGGTCCTCGAGCTCAAGCACCGCGCCCACGGCGCACTCGACTCCGTGCGCGAGCGCGCCGGCGAGATCCGCGGCTCGCTCCGCGAGGCGCGCCCGCACGGCGCCCCGAGCGACGCCGCCGCCGAGGGGGCCGGCTCGGAGGACCCGGTCGCGAAGGGCTGAGCCGTCCGCGGGTGGGCGATGCCTCCGCCCTCGACGTGAGGAGCCGCCCGGCCGACGCGTCAGCGTCGGCCGGGCGGCCCCGTCGTCGCGGTGCGGTCCTCGCCGGGCACCTCCGACCCGTCCGGCCCCGGCGAGCCCCGCGCGGTCCGGCCGGCGCGGGGCTCGCCGGCTCCGCCCGGGCTCAGTGGCGGCGCAGGAGCACGAGCACGTCCTCGCCCTCGAGGCTCTCCGGCGCGGAGCCCGGTCCGGCGGACCATGACGCCACCGGGAGCAGCTCGCCGACGGCGCCCTCGTCGCCGACGGCTCCCCCGGGAGCGGCGTCGTGGACCAGGGCCCGTTCGAGGACGGCGTCGAGGGTCGTCGTCCTCGAGCGCCCGGGCGCCACCGGGCCGAGCCCGACGACGAGGACGAGCTCGTCGCCCCTGCGCGCGCCCGCCAGCGCCGCGTCGGGCGCGTCGAGGACGATGCGACTCACGATCGCGTCACCGAGGTCCGCCACGCGCGCCCACCGGCGCTGCTCCTCGAGGCCGGCGAGCCGTCGGACGCGCAGGAGCTCCTCGTACCAGGCCAGCACACGCGCCCGCTCGGGGATCCGGGCCTCCGCGCGGTCGAGCGTCGAGGCGGCCACCGTCGAGGCGGCCTGCGGGTCGGGCACCTCGGCCGCGTCCCAGCCGAAGGAGGCGAACTCGCGGCGGCGTCCCTCGGTCACGGCGGCGGCGAGCTCGGGCTCGGAGTGGTCGGTGAAGAACTGGAAGGGCGTGCGGGTGCCCCACTCCTCGCCCTGGAAGAGCATCGGCGTGTACGGCGAGAGCAGGACGAGCGCCGCCTCCGCGGCGAGCCTCGCGTCGCTCAGGCTCGCCGAGGGGCGGTCGCCCGTGGCGCGGTTGCCCACCTGGTCGTGGTCCGAGGCGAAGACGACGAGGCGGCGCGGGTCCGTGCCCTCCGGCACCGGCGCCCCCCAGTCCGAGCCCCGGAAGGAGGACCAGGTGCCCGCGTGCAGGAAGCCGTGGCCGTAGGCCGTCTCGAAGGCGCCGGGCTCGGCGAAGTCCGCGTAGTAGCCCTGCGCCTCGCCCGTGAGCCGGACGTGGATGGCGTGGTGGACGTCGTCGGCCCACTGCGCGGTCATGCCGAGGCTCGGCATGAGCGCGGGAGGCTCCTCGTCCGTGCCGGTGATGACGCCGACGTCGTTGAGGTCGGACTCCGCGATGAGGGACAGCGGCCGCCCGAGCTCGCCGGAGAGGTCCTCGACGGCGTCGGCGAGCCGGGCCAGGAGGTGACGGTGCGGGGCGACGGCCGTCGACCAGGCGTGGTCGTCGCGGATGGCGTGGATCGCGTCCAGGCGCAGGGCGTCGACGTGGAAGTCGCGCAGCCAGCGCAGCGCCGAGTCGATGACGAAGGCGCGCACCTGCTCGCTGCCGGGCCGGTCGTAGTTGACGGCGGGGCCCCAGGGCGTGTCGTGGGCGCTCGTGAAGTACGGCCCGAAGACGCCCAGGTAGTTCCCGCTGGGACCCAGGTGGTTGTAGACGACGTCGAGGCAGACCGCGAGGCCCTCCCGGTGGGCGGTGTCGACGAAGCGCGCGAGGGCCTCGGGCCCGCCGTAGGGCTCGTGGACGGACCACAGGGCGACGCCGTCGTAGCCCCAGCCCGCCCGACCGGGGAAGGAGGCGAGCGGCATGAGCTCGACGACCTCGACGCCGAGGCGCGCCAGCTCGGGCAGGTGCTCGGCGGCGGCGTCGAGGGTGCCCTCGGAGGTGAAGGTGCCGACGTGCAGCTCGTAGACGACGGCGCCGCGGGCGTCGCGCCCCGCCCATCCCTCGTCGGTCCACAGGCCCTGTGCCCAGGCGGCCGTGTCGACGGTGCGCGAGGGGCCGTGGACGCCGTGGGGCTGGCGGGGACTGCGCGGGTCGGGACGGTCCGCGGAGCCGTCGACGCGGTAGGCGTAGTCGGTGCCGTCGGGCAGGTCGCGGGGGCTCACCCACCAGCCGCCCTCGGCGCGCTCCATGACGAGCGCCTCGTCGGTGGCGGGGAGGTGCAGGAGGACCTCGCGGGCCTCCGGAGCCCAGACGGGCACGCGGGGCCCGAGGGGGAGCGCGGGGGAGACCCAGGCCTCGCGGGGCGGCACGGGGTGCTCGCGCTGCTGCTCGTCCTCACGCATCAGGCGTCCTCCTCCCCGTCGTGGACACGCACCAGGACGGCGACGGGGGCGTCGCCGAGGACCTCGGACAGGGGCTGCGCGCCGCCGCCGAGCGCCGCGTCGTCGAGGACGCCGGCCCAGCGGCCCTCGGGCAGGACGACGGAGTCCTCGCGCCACCCGCCGAGCTGGGCGAGCCGGCGGCCCAGGCGCCGGACGATGACGACGACCTCGGCCTCCTCGTCCGTGAGGCGGGCGAAGGCGAAGGCGTGACCGGTGGTCACCGGCAGGGCGCGGTAGCCGGAGCGCGGGCCGACGAAGGCCTCGGGATGCTCGCCCCGCATCCGCAGGAGGGCGCTGGTGAGGGCGAGCTTTTCCTCGTCGAGCGTGCGCGGGGCGGCGCCGTCGTCGAGGGAGGCGAGGACCGCCTCGAGGCCGGCCGGCGAGGCGTAGTCGACGGCGCGGCGGTTGTCGGGGTCGACGAGGCTCGTGCGGGTGGTCTCGGAGCCCTGGTAGACGTCGGCGACGCCGAGCCAGGTGAGGGCCAGGGCCTTGTTCGCCAGGGTGACGTCATGGACCTCTCGACGAGTCGTCTCCGCGAAGGCGGTCAGCTCCTCGGCGACGCCGGGGTCGGCGAGCAGGAAGGCGGCGTAGTCGGTGAGGCCCTTCTCGCGGCCCTCGTCGGCGCCGGTCCAGGTGGTCCAGACCTTCTGCTCGCGGGAGGCCTTGATGAGGTAGGCGCCCAGGCGCTCGGCGTCGATCGGGTCGTCGGAGTCCGGCGCCCACGTGCCCCACAGCGTCTGCCACAGGAGGTTCTCGCTGCGGCCGTCCAGGTCGACGGGGCGCTGCTCGGCGGTGGCGACGCGGAGGCGGTGGACGAGCTCGCTCCACTCGTCGGGGTAGGAGGCGAGGACGTCGAGGCGGGCGCGGACGTCCTCGCCGCGCTTCGTGTCGTGGGTCGTCGTCGTCACCATCGTGTCCGGCCAGGCGTCCTGGACGCGGTCGGCCCAGGCGTGCGCCTCGTCGGTGCCGAGGGCGAAGCCGGAGGGGTTGCCGCCGACCTCGGTGAGGCTGGTGAGGTGCGTCCACCGGTAGAAGGCGGTGTCCTCGACGCCCTTGGCCGTGACGGCGCCGCAGACCTGCTGGAAGCGGATGACGGCCTCGGCCCGCTCGGGGGAGTCGGCCAGTCCCTCGGACCCGACCGGCTCGCCGAGGAGGAGGCCGACGACGAGGTCGAGGGTCTCGGCGCTGTCCTCGTCGAGGCGGCGGCGGGCGCGCTCGGCGTCGGTGCGCAGGACGGCGGCCTGCTCGGGCTCGGGGGTGACGCCCGGGACCACGTAGGCGCGGTAGCGGTCCGCGGCCACGAGGAGCTCGATGAGGCAGCGGCGCAGGTCCCGGAAGGTGTGGTCGCGCAGGCGGACGTCCTCGTCGGTGAGCCGGTCGAGGATGCGGGCGAGGCGGTCCACCTCCGCGGCGAGGGACCCGGAGATGACCTCGCGCTTGGCGGTCTCGACGACGCGGGCGTAGTCGACGGGGGCCTCGCCGGTCAGCTCCTGCATGAGGGCGCCCAGGCGGGTGGCGCCGGCGGGGTCGACCTGGAGCTGGTCGATGCGCCAGGCGGCGTCGTAGCCGGTGGTGCCGGCGACGTGCCAGGAGCCGGGCAGGGGCTCGTCGGGGGCGAGGATCTTCTCCGCGGCGATCCAGGCGCCGCCGGTGGCCTCGGAGAGGTGACCCAGGTAGCCGGCCGGGTCGGCGAGGCCGTCGGGGTGGTCGACGCGCAGGGCGTCGATCGTGCCCGCCTCGAGGAGCTCGATGATGAGGGCGTGGGAGCCGTCGAAGACCTCCGGGTCCTCGACGCGGACGGCCGCGAGGGTGCCGACGTCGAAGAAGCGGCGGTAGTTGATCTCCTCGTCGCCGACCTTCCAGTAGGCGAGGCGGTAGTGCTGGCGCTCGACGAGGACGGCGAGGGGGAGGGACTCGGTGCCCTCGGCGACGGGGAAGACGTGGTCGTAGTAGCGCAGGACCCACTGCTCGCCGAGGTCGGGCTCGGTGGGGACCACCATCCGCTCGAGGTGCAGCTCGTCGTCGGCGAGGACTCGGCCGATCCGCTTGCCGAGGACCGGCATGAGGATCGGCTCGTCGACGTCGACGTCGAACCAGGCGGCGAAGGGCGAGTCCGGACCGTTGCGCAGGACGGACCAGAGCGGCCGGTTGTGCCAGCCGGGGGTCGGGACGGCCATGTGGTTGGGGACGATGTCGACGACGACGCCCATACCGGCGGCGTGCGCGTCCGCGGCGAGCCGCTCGAGCCCGGCGCGCCCGCCCATCTCCTCGCTGATCCGGGTGTGGTCGACGACGTCGTAGCCGTGGGTGGAGCCGGGGGCGGCCTGGAGGACGGGGGAGAGGTACAGGTCGGTGACGCCGAGCCGCTTGAGGTAGGGCACGAGGGCGCGGGCGTCGTCGAAGGTGAGGGAGGCTCCCATCTGGAGGCGGTAGGTGCTCACCGGGGTGCGGCGGCCGGCCGCCGGGACGTGCCCGGACCAGGGGGCGTAGCCGTCGGCGGGCAGGTCGACCGCCTCCGGGCGGACGTCGTCGGAGGGGCCGGGCGGGTTGGTGGTGCTCGGGGCCGGGTTGCTCGGGGTCGTGGGGCTGGTGGTCATCTCGTGCCTTCGTCCTGTCCGTGCGCGGCGCCCGGCGGGCGCCGTCTGACTGGTCTGGTGGGCTGTGTCGGTCGGGGCTTCGTCGGTCGGGCGGGTGCCGGCGGGACGGCTGCCTGTCGGGTGGTCGCCGGCGCTGTGCCGGGTGGGCGGCACAGCGGTGCGGTGCGACGGTCCCCGGGACGGCGCGGGGGAGGCACCTGCGGTGCCTCCCCCGACGTCCTCAACCCCGCGCGGTGGTGGGGGGAGCGGTGGTCGTCTCGGGCGCGGCCGGCGCCGTCGGGGCGGCCGGAACCGCCGTGACGCTCTCGCGGCCCTTTGCGGCGATCTCGGCGCGATTCGGGTCGGCGCCGAGCGTCGTGGCGGCCTCGGCCTGGAGCTCGTCGGCCTGCTCCGCGGTGGCGGCGTCCGGGTCGGCGAGGAGGAAGAGCATGGATCGCGCCTCGACGACGACGTCCTCGCCGGCGGCGAGCACGAGGTCGGTGCCGCCGTCCTCGGCGGGCGCCGTGTCCAGGGCCACCGTCCAGGCCGCGGCGTGGTCCGGGCCGGGGAGGGTGAACTCGATGTCCTCCTCGGAGGCGTTGATGAGGATGAGGAAGGAGTCGTCGACGATCCGCTGACCGCGCTCGTCGGGCTCGGCGATGGCGTCCCCGTTGAGGAAGACCGTCATGGCGCGGGCGTACCAGGTGCCCCAGTCCTCATTCGTCATGCGCTCGCCCGAGGGGCGCAGCCACTCGATCTCGCCGAGCTCGGACTCGCCGCCGTGGCCGGCCTCGCCGGTGAAGAAGCGGCGGCGGCGCAGGACCGGGTGGTCGCGGCGCAGCCACACCATCGTGCGGGTGAACTCGAGGAGCGCCTGCTCGTCCTCGCCGAGGTCCCAGTCGATCCACGAGATCTCGTTGTCCTGGCAGTAGGCGTTGTTGTTGCCCTGCTGGGTGCGGCCGAGCTCGTCGCCGTGGCAGATCATCGGCACGCCCTGGCTGAACAGGATCGTGGAGAGGAAGTTGCGGACCTGGCGGTGGCGCAGCGCGGGGACCCCGCGGTCCTCCGTCGGGCCCTCGGCGCCGCAGTTCCACGAGCGGTTGTTGTTGTCACCGTCGTTGTTGCCCTCGCCGTTGGCCTCGTTGTGTTTTTTGTTGTACGAGACGAGGTCGTTGAGGGTGAAGCCGTCGTGCGCGGTGACGAAGTTGATCGAGGCGACGGGCGTGCGTCCGGAGTGCTGGTAGAGGTCCGAGGAGCCCGTGATGCGGGAGGCGAACTCGCCCAGCGTCGAGGGCTCGCCGCGCCAGAAGTCGCGCACCGTGTCGCGGTACTTCCCGTTCCACTCGCTCCACAGGGGAGGGAAGCCTCCGACCTGGTAGCCGCCCTCGCCGACGTCCCAGGGCTCGGCGATGAGCTTGACCTGGGAGAGCACCGGGTCCTGGTGGATGATGTCGAAGAAGGCGGAGAGCTTGTCCACCTCGGCGAACTGGCGGGCCAGGGTCGAGGCGAGGTCGAAGCGGAAGCCGTCGACGTGCATCTCGGTGACCCAGTAGCGCAGCGAGTCCATGATGAGCTGGAGGACCGCCGGGGAGCGCATGAGCAGGGAGTTGCCCGTGCCCGTCGTGTCGAAGTAGTGCTCCTCCCCGCCGTCGACGAGCCGGTAGTAGGCGGCGTTGTCGAGGCCCTTGAAGGACAGCGTCGGGCCCATGTGGTTGCCCTCGGCGGTGTGGTTGTAGACGACGTCGAGGATGACCTCGATGTCGGCCTCGTGGAGGGCCTTGACCATCGTCTTGAACTCGGCGACCTGCTGGCCGTCGGTGCCATAGGCGGCGTAGGTGTTCTGCGGCGCGAAGAAGCCGATGGTGTTGTAGCCCCAGTAGTTCGACAGCCCCTTCTCCTGGAGGTGGGTGTCGTTGACGAACTGGTGGACCGGCATGAGCTCGATGGCGGTGACGCCGAGGTCCTTGAGGTGGTCGATGACGACCGGCTGGGCGAGGCCAGCGTAGGTGCCGCGCAGGTTCTCCGGCACCTCGGGGTGGAGCCGGGTGAGGCCCTTGACGTGGGCCTCGTAGATGATCGTGTCATGGTACTCGTGGGCCGGCGGACGGTCGTGGCCCCAGTCGAAGAAGGGGGTCGTCACCACTGAGCGCATGGTGGCGCCGGCGGAGTCCTCCTCGTTGCGGACGGAGGGGTCCTCGAAGGTGTACGAGTACAGCGACTCCGAGGGGACGACCTGCCCCGAGATGGCCTTGGCGTAGGGGTCGAGGAGGAGCTTGGAGGGGTCGCAGCGGTGGCCGGCGGCCGGGTCGTAGGGGCCGTGGACGCGGAAGCCGTAGTGCTGGCCGGGGCGGACGGCGGGCAGGTAGCCGTGCCAGACGTCGGCGTCGACCTCGGTGAGGTCCACGCGCGTCTCGGTGCCGGAGGCGTCGAAGAGGCACAGCTCGACGCGCTCGGCGACGGAGGAGTAGACGGCGAAGTTGGTGCCGGTCCCGTCGAAGGTCGCGCCGAGCGGGTACGGCCGGCCGGGCCAGACCGTCTGCTCGGGGGTCGACGGCGTGGGCGACGCCGCGCTCTCGGCGGACGTCGTGGCTGAGGGCTCGGGAGTTGTCTGCATGGGGCAACCTTGCCACGAGGGCGTCCTCGGGGCCCGTCCACGTGCCCGCTCACCGCTGAGGGCGTAGGCCGCGCCGGCGGCCCGGGCGGCGGACGGCGGGCGCCGCTCCCGGCCACGGCGAACGGCGCGTGAACCGCCCGTGCACGGGGCGTGAGGCACGTCATGCCCCATCTGATTTGGCGGCCGGCGCGAGCCTCTGCTAACTTTCTGCCCGCACCGCTCAGCGGTTGCGGCACGCGGATGTGGCTCAGTTGGTAGAGCATCACCTTGCCAAGGTGAGGGTCGCGGGTTCGAGTCCCGTCATCCGCTCGGGCGATTGGCGCAGCGGGAGCGCGCTTCCCTGACACGGAAGAGGTCACTGGTTCGATCCCAGTATCGCCCACCACCCACCGAGACCCGGTTCCCAGCAGGGAGCCGGGTCTCGTTCTTCCCCGGCCACCAGGTCCTCCCATGACAACCGGACACCCGCTCATGAGAGGACAGGCGCCATGGCGCTGCTCCACCGCACCCGTAGGACGCTCACCGGGACCTTCCGAGCCGTCAGCGACGAGGAGTACGCGCGGCTCTGCGCGGGGACCCTCGTGCCGCACCGCGCCTCGGTCGAGTGGGACGACTACGCCGTCCTCCTCCCGGAGCGGGAGCTCTGGCAGGGCGCCCGCACCGCCTGGTGCGTCGACGGCGGACCGCGCGCCCTGCTCACCCTCCGCCGCTTCCACATCCACCGGATGCCCGTCCTCTGGGCGGAGGGCTCGCCGCTGTGGCCCGGCGGCGACCCGACCCCGGAGGAGGAGCGCGCGCTCGTCGAGGACCTGCGCCGCTGGGTCTCCTCTGTCGACCCGGCCCAGGCCCTCGTCCGGCTCGCCGTCCTCCACCACGAGGAGATTCCCGGCGTCGTCCCCACCTGCCAGCAGCTCTACGCGCACGACTCGACGGTCGTCATCGACCTCGACGGCGACGAGGAGGCGCTGCGCTCACGGATGAAGGGCCGCGGCCGCCGCGGCGTCAACCGCTCCCTGCGGCGCACCCGCGTCGTCGTCGAGGAGGAGACGGGCGTCGACCGCACCGCCTTCGAGGAGGTCTACGGCGTCATGCACGCCACCGCGCAGCGGCAGGGCTTCCACGAGCACGACGTCGACTACTACTGGCGCTTCCTCACTCACTTCCGCGACCGCGGCATGGCTCGCCTGTGGGTCGGCCGCGTCGACGGGCGCGCCGTCAACTGGGGGCTGGCGATCATCCGCGGCGACTTCGCGACCTGGGAGGTCGCCGCCTCCGACGACGAGGGACGCCGGCAGCACGGGCCGGACGTCACCCTGTACCGGGCCCTGCTCGACCTGCAGGCCTCCGGCGTCCGCACCTGCGACCTGGCCGCCATCGGCTCCGACGACAACCCGGCGCTCATGGGCCTCAACGAGTTCAAGACCAAGTGGGCGACCGGGGTCACCCGCGTCGGCGCCCCCATGGAGCTCGTCCTCCAGCCGGCCCGCCACCGCCTCCTCAACGCCCTCGCCGCGCGCGTGAGCGGTGAGGGCGGCATGCCCGCCGTCCTGCGGGCGGCCGAGCGGGAGCGCGCGGCGCGCGAGGCGGAGGAGCGGGCCGAGCCGGTCCTCGTCGATCCCGCGCTCGCGGTCGACCTCCGTGACGGGCGCCGCCGAGGCCGGGGCGTCGCGTGACCCGGCGCCGCCCCGGTCGGGGTGCGTCACACGACGGCGCGCGCTCCTTGGAGCGCCCGGCGCGCCGTGGCACCCTGGATCCGGCCCGCGACCGGGCCCGCCGTGCGCGACCGGCGCCCGCGACCACCGAACCGGGAGAGCACATGCCTGCCACCGTCCTGCCCGTCATCGTCTCCGGCGAGACGAGCGCCTACGCGCTCGCCCGCCTCATGCACGAGGCCACGGGGGAGCGGGTCGTCTGCGTCAGTCCGGACCCCATCGAGGCCATCGCCCGCTCGAGCTTCATCGACGTGCACCACGTCCCGCTCCACCAGGACGACGAGGCCATCATCGCCACCCTCGAGGAGCTCGCCGACGCCCACCCGGGCGCGACCCTCGTCATCATGGCGAATCACGACAACTTCGCCCGCTTCGCCGCCGCCAACGCCGAGCGGCTCGGAGACCGCTTCGTCCACCCCTTCCCGTCGCTCGAGGTGTGGGAGACCGTCCAGGACAAGGCCCGCTTCAACGAGCTCTGCCGGGAGCTCGACATCCCGACCCCGCCCGACGCCGTCGTCGACCTCGCCGACCCCGCCGAGGGCGAGTGGGAGGCGCCCGCCGTCGAGCTGCGCTTCCCTGTCGTCGCCAAGGCCATCGACGCCCTCGACTACTCGAGGGTCTCCTTCGAGGGGAAGTCCAAGGTCTTCTTCCTCGACGACCAGGCCGAGCTCGACGCCATCTGGGGGCCCATGCGGGAGGCCGGCTTCCGCGGCCGCTTCCTCGTCCAGGAGATGATCCCCGGCGACGACACCTGCGGCGTCTCGCTCACCGCCTACGTGGACTCCCACGGAACGGTCACCCTGCGCTCCGGCGCGCAGGTCCTCGTCGAGGACCACGACCCGACCGCCATCGGCAACCCCATCGCCATGCTCATCCGCGACTACCCCGAGCTCCACGCCGAGCTCGAGCGCTTCTTCGAGCGGGTCGGCTACACCGGCTTCGCCAACGTCGACGTCAAGATCGACCCCCGCGACGGCAGGCACTACTTCTTCGAGGTCAACCCGCGCATGGGCCGCAACTGCTACTACGTCGACGTGGGCGGCGTGAACCCCATGGAGCCGATGGTGGCCGACCTCGTCCACGGCGAGCGCCGCGAGCGCGTCGACGCCGTGGAGCCCGGCGTCTACAGCCTCATCCCGCGCGCCCTCATCCTGCGGTACCTGCGCCGCCCGTCCCTGGCCGGCGAGGTCCGCCGGGTCACCCGCCGGCGCCCGGTGAAGGACCCGCTCGTCAACCGCGAGGAGAAGGACCTGCGGCGCGCCGTCGTCGTCCGCCTCATGCGCCTCAACTACTTCCGCAAGCTGGGCCGCTTCTACCCGCACCCGGAGGGCCTCTACCTCTGAGAGCCCGTCGCTCCGCCCGCCGACCAGCCCAGCCGCCCAGCCAGCGCCGTCCCGCCCCGGGACCGGCCGAACCCCACGAGGAACCATGCCCAGCTCCCACGCGATCTTCCGCCCGATCACCGACGACGACTACGACGCGCTCATCGACGGCCAGCCCTACCCCCACCGCGCCGCCGTCGCCTGGGACGGCTACGCCGAGATCCTCCCCGAGCGCGAGATCTGGAACGGCACGCGCGTCGCGTACTGGCCCGCAGGCGCCGCCGCCCCCCGCGCCGTCCTCACCCTGCGCCAGTACCACATCCGCCGCATGGCCTTCCTGTGGGCCGAGGGCTCGCCCGTGTGGGTGGGCGAGGGGCCCACCGCCGGCGAGGAGCAGGCCCTCGTCGACGCGCTGCGCCGCTGGGTCGCCAAGGTCGACCCGACCCAGTCCTTCATCCGCCTCCACGTCCTCCACCACGAGGACGTCGCGGGGATCGTCCCCACCTGTCAGCAGATCTACGGCCACGACTCGACCATCGTCATCGACACGACGGGCACAGAGGAGGACCTGCGCGCACGCATGAAGAAGCGCGGGCGCCGCGACGTCAACAAGGCCGGGCGCGAGTGCCGCGCGACGATCGCCGAGGAGACGGGCATCGACCGCGAGGGCTTCGACGAGCTCATCGCGATCATGCACGAGACCGCCGACCGCCAGGGCTTCCACGACCACGACGCCGACTACTACTGGACCTTCTTCACCTACTTCCGCGACCGCGGCATGGCGCGGCTCCTCGTCGGCCGCGAGGAGGGCCGCCCCGTCAACTGGGGCCTGTTCATCGTCCGCGGCGACTTCGCCACCTACGAGGTCGCGGCCTCGAGCGAGGACGCCCGCCGCAACTACGCCCCCGACCTCACCCTCTACACCGGGCTCCTCGCCCTCCAGGCCGACGGCGTCAAGGCAGTCGACCTCGTCGCCATCGGCTCGGACTTCGCTCCCGAGCTCAACACGCTCAACAACTTCAAGACGAAGTGGACGCAGGAGATCACGAGGGTCGCGGCGCCTGTCGAGATCGTCCTCAAGCCGCGCCGGTACCGCCTCCTCAACGCTCTGGCGCACCGCCTCGGGCGCTGACGACACGCGCCCGCTCCTGCGCCCCTGGAGCGAGGGCCTCCGCCGCTGCGGCGACGGAGACCGGACGAGAATCATCCTTAGGAATGATACGGAGGCGCATCGGCGTCCATAGGCTCCGGTAGCAGCGCAGCGGCGCCCGTCGGGCGCCCCGCGACCCCGAGATCCGAGGAGACAGCGTGCCCGTGCCGACCGCCCCGACCGAGACGTCCGGAGTCCTCACCCGAGCGAGCGCCAAGGAGATGCGCATCGCCGTGGGCAACACGCCGGCGCCCGTCGAGCAGACCGAGGCCTGGGAGCGCTTCGAGGGCTCGATGGGGCGCTCGCTCTTCGGCCGCTACGTCTACGTCGCCGACGGCAAGCCGACCGCCGCGGTCGCCCTGTACCGCTACGAGGTGCACGGGCAGCCCTTCCTGTGGGCCAAGCACGGGCCCGTCTGGCTCAAGGAGCAGACCCCCGAGCGCGAGGCCGAGCTGCGCGAGCTGCTCGTCGCAGAGGTCCGACGCCGCGAGCCCCGCACCGCCTTCATCCGGCTCCACGCCCGCTTCCAGGCGCCCGGCCTCCACGAGCTCCTCTCGACGATCACCTACGACCGCACCATCGTCATCGACCTCACGCCCGGCAGCCCCGAGGCCATCAGCGACGCCATGCCCAAGGACGGACGCCGCGGCGTCCGCCGGGCCGAGCGCGTCGCCCGCGAGGCCGGCTGCACGATCGCCGAGGAGACCGGTCTCGACCGCGCCGCCTTCGACGAGGTCTACGAGGTCATGGTCGAGACCGCCCGCCGCGACGGCTTCCGCCCCCACCCGAGCGAGGTCTACTGGCGCCTCCTCACCGAGCTCGGCCCCGAGCACGCCCGGCTCTTCGTGCTGCGCAAGGACGGCGCGCCCCACGCCTGGGACCTCGTCACCGTCGTCGGTCGCCACGCCGTCGCCTACTACGGCGCCTCCTCGAACGAGTCGCGCGGCTTCCGCGCCGCCGAGGCCCTCGACTGGTTCGTCGCCTGCGCCCTGGCCGAGGAGGGCAAGGTCGGACTCGACCTCATGGGCGCCGAGTCCTCCCGGGTCCCCTACCTCTACAGCGTCGGCCGCTACAAGAAGCGCTTCGCCAAGCACGCCACGGAGGTCGACGGCGCCTGGGACCTCCCGGTGCGCCCCGCCCTCTACACGGGCATGGTCGCCGCGAAGCGGACCCGGGCCGCCCTGCGGCAGGAGGTCGCGCCGCGCGCCCGTGCCGGGGCCTCCGCGGCCACGGGGGCCCTCCGCGGCGCCGCGGGAGCCGTCGGGCGACGCCTCCGCGGCTGAGCGCCGCGGGTGACGGCGCCGCGGGCGGTGGAGCGGACCACCGGGGTGTGCCCGGCGCCTCCGAGACCGCACCCGGGCGGCCCCGGGGCCCGGCGGTAGAGTGGCGCGCGAAGAAGCGGGTGCACCAGTGCAGCGCCCCACCCCCACCACGCAGGAGAATCCCGTGCCATCTCAGCCCAGCACCGACATCACCCTCGACGGCGCCCCGCGCAGCATCGAGGAGGGCACCACCGGCACCGCGCTCTTCGAGGCGGACCGGGACGTCGTCGCCATGAAGGTCGACGGCGAGCCCTGGGACCTCGCCCGCGAGGTGCCCGCCGGCGCCGTCGTCGAGCCCATCACGCTGGCCAGCGAGGACGGCCTCAACATCCTGCGCCACAGCGCCACCCACGTCATGGCCCAGGCCGTCCAGGAGATCTTCCCCGACGTCAACCTCGGCATCGGCCCCTTCATCACCGACGGCTTCTACTACGACTTCGGCAACATCGACGCCGTCACGCCCGAGCTCCTCAAGGACATCGAGAAGCGCATGAAGCGCATCGTCAAGGAGGGGCAGTCCTTCGTCCGCCGCGACATCTCCGAGGAGGAGGGACAGACCGAGCTCGCCGACCAGCCCTACAAGCTCGAGCTCATCACCACCAAGGGCAAGGGCGCCGAGACCTCCGCCTCCGTCGAGGTCGGCGAGTCCGGCCTCACCATCTACGACAACGTCCGACGCAACGGCGAGGTCGCCTGGAAGGACCTGTGCCGCGGCCCCCACCTGCCCTCCACCAGGCTCATCGGCAACGGCTTCGCCCTCACCAAGTCCTCCTCCGCGTACTGGAAGGGCGACCAGTCGGGCGACTCGCTCCAGCGCATCTACGGCACCGCCTGGGCCTCCAAGGACGACCTCAAGGCCTACCAGAACCGCATGGCCGAGGCCGCCCGCCGCGACCACCGCAAGCTCGGCGCCGAGCTCGACCTCTTCTCCTTCCCGGAGGAGATCGGCCCCGGCCTCGTCGTCTTCCACCCCAAGGGCGGCATCCTGCGCCACGAGATCGAGCAGTACGTCATCAAGCGCCACGAGGAGGCCGGCTTCGACTTCGTCCACACGCCGGAGATCTCCAAGGGCAACCTCTTCCACACCTCGGGCCACCTGCCCTACTACGCGGACACGATGTTCCCGCCCATGAACGTGGACGAGGAGACCGACGCCGAGGGCAACGTCACCAGGGCCGGCCAGGAGTACTACCTCAAGGCCATGAACTGCCCCATGCACAACCTCATCTTCCGCGCCCGCGGCCGCTCCTACCGCGAGCTGCCCCTGCGCTTCTTCGAGATGGGCCACGACTACCGCTACGAGAAGTCCGGCGTCGTCCACGGCCTGACCCGCATGCGCGGCTTCACCCAGGACGACTCCCACACCTACTGCACCCGCGAGCAGGCCCCCGAGGAGATCCGCAAGCAGATCGAGTTCTTCATCTCGATCCTCCAGGCCTTCGGTCTCAACGACTTCTACCTCGAGCTGTCCACCCGCGACACCGACGGCGCCCACAAGGACAAGTTCATCGGCTCCGACGAGGACTGGGAGGTCGCCACCCGCACCCTGGAGGAGGTCTGCACCTCCACCGGCCTCGACCTCGTCCCCGACCCGGGCGGCGCCGCCTTCTACGGCCCCAAGGTCTCCGTCCAGGCCCGCGACGCCATCGGCCGCACCTGGCAGATGTCGACCATCCAGTACGACTTCAACCAGCCCGAGCGCTTCGACCTCGAGTACACCGCGGCCGACGGCACCCACCAGCGCCCGATCATGCTGCACTCCGCCAAACTCGGGAGCGTCGAGCGCTTCATCGGCGTCCTCACCGAGCACTACGCCGGAGCCTTCCCGGCCTGGCTCGCCCCCGTCCAGGTGCGCCTCGTCCCGGTCGCCGAGGCCTTCGACGAGTACGTCACGCAGGTGGCCGAGAGGCTTCGCGCGCGCGGCGTCCGCGTCGAGACCGACCTCTCCGACGACCGCTTCGGCAAGAAGATCCGCAACGCCTCCAAGGAGAAGGTGCCCTTCACCCTCATCGCCGGCGGCGACGACGTCGACGCGGGGGCCGTCTCCTTCCGCTTCCGCGACGGCTCCCAGGTCAACCAGGTGCCCGTCGACGAGGCGATCGAGCACATCACCCGCGTCATCGCCGAGCGCGTCAACGACCCGGCGGGGGAGAAGCCGGTCCGTGACTGACAGGTCTGACAGCACGGGCAGCGCCACCGGCGCCCGGCCCCGCGACCTCGAGCACGTCCAGGGCGCCGTCCTGGACGGGCCCGACGGCCCCGTCACGGTCGAGGCCCCCTTCCAGCACGCCGACGCGCCCGACCCCTTCGAACGCCTGTGGACGCCGCACCGCATGGTCTACGTCGGCGGGCAGGACAAGCCCAAGGACTCCTCGTCCTCGCAGTGCCCCTTCTGCGCGGCTCCCGACCGCGAGGACGAGGACGCACTCATCGTCCACCGCGGCGAGCACGCCTACGTGCTCATGAACCTCTACCCGTACAACACGGGCCACCTGCTCGTGTGCCCCTACCGCCACGTGTCCGACTGGACCGAGGCGAGCGAGGGCGAGCGGGTCGAGATCGGGCGGCTCACCGCCCGCGCCATGGAGGTCGTCCGCGCCGTCTGCCACCCGCACGGCTTCAACCTGGGCATGAACCAGGGAGAGGTCGCCGGAGCCGGCATCGCCGCCCACCTCCACCAGCACGTCGTGCCCCGCTGGACGGGGGACGCCAACTTCATGCCCATCATCGGACGGACCAAGCCGGTGCCCCAGCTCCTCGGCGACCAGCGCGACGTGCTGGCCGCGGCCTGGGACTCCGCGCCCACGGGCCTGGAGGCCGACGAGCGCTGACGCCGGTCCCGTGCCCCGGCACGGCGAACCGGCGCCCGGCGCCGACGGAACCCCGAAGCCCCGCCGGGCGGTCCGCCGCCCGGCACCCCTGGTCCACCGGTCCCCGAACCCCGATCCTGAGGAAGAGATGCTCGGACAGCACGGCCGCGGCCTCACCAAGGCCCTGTTCACCAAGCCCGCCCTGGCCATGGCCAAGGTCGGCATCACCCCCAACATGCTCACCGTCGGCGGGACCGTCGCCTCCGTCGCCGTCGCCGTCCTCACCCTCCCGCAGGGCCGCTTCGTCCTCGGGCCGGTCCTCATGGTGCTCGTCCTCATCGGCGACTCCTTCGACGGGATCCTCGCCCGCGCCACCGGACGCACGAGCCAGTTCGGGGCCTTCCTCGACTCGACGATGGACCGGCTCGCCGACGGAACCGTCTTCGGCTCCCTCACCGTCTGGGCGGCCCTCCACATGGTCCCCGGGTGCCTGCGCACCTGGACCGTCGCCCTGGCCGCCTGCAGCGTCGTCCTCGCCGCCGCCGTCCCCTACGCCCGCGCCCGCGCCGAGTCCGTCGGCGCCACCGCCTCCGTCGGCATCGCCGAGCGCACCGACCGCCTCGTCGTCGGCCTCGCCGCGACCTTCCTCGTCGGCCTCGGCGCGCCCACCTGGTTCCTCACCGCGGGCCTCGCCATCGTGGCCGCCGCCTCCCTCATCACCGTCATCCAGCGCGTCCTCACGGTCCGCACCCAGGTCCTGGCCCGCGAGGCCGCCGAGCGCGCCCGGGGCGAGCAGTGAGGCGGCCCGGCGTCGACGACGTCTACCGCTTCGCGTGGCGCAACGTCCGCCGCCTGCCCGCACCGGTCGGCTACGGGCTCTTCCACCTCGCCGGCGACGCCGCCTGGGCGGTCCAGCGCGTCACCCGCTCGAGCACCGGCGTCGGCCAGCTGCGCCGCAACCTCGCCCACCTCCTGCCGGAGGGCACGAGCGAGCGCACGCTCTCCTTCACGACGCGCGCCGGCATGCGCTCGTACATGCGCTACTTCTACGAGGCCTTCGCCCTGCCGGGGCTCAGCCGGGACCAGCTCATGGCCCGCGTGCGCCCCGACGTCGACCCCGCCGTCTGGGAGGCCGTCGCGAAGGGCTCGATCGTCATCGCCCTGCCGCACATGGGCAACTGGGACCTCGTCGGCGCCTGGGGGAGCGAGAGGCTCGCGCAGGTCCTCACCGTCGCCGAGCGCCTCGAGCCGGAGGACCTCTTCGAGCAGTTCGTCGAGTTCCGCGAGGGCCTCGGCATGCGCATCATCGGCCAGGCCAAGGGGGAGAAGGTCTTCGAGCGCCTCGTCGCCGCCGCCCGCGAGGACCGCTACGTCATCCCGCTCCTCGCCGACCGTGACCTGTCCTCCTCCGGCATCGAGGCTCCCCTCGGTGGGGCGCCCGCGCACGTCGCCGCCGGTCCGGCCGCGCTGGCCGAGCGCCTCGGCGTCCCCCTCTTCACCGCCTCGGTCGCCTACGAGCGCCTCACCGGCGAGCGCCGACGCGCCGCCGGAGGCCCCTGGGGCGTCGTCCTCACCATCCGCCCGGTCCCCGCGCCCGAGGGCCTCACGGGACGGGGGAAGGTCGCCGCGTGGACGCGCGCATGGGTGGCCGACCTCGGCCCGCGCATCGCGGAGCACGCCCAGGACTGGCACATGCTCCAGCCCGTCTTCGACGCCGACCTCGACCAGGAGCGCCTCGCCCGCCGCCGCGCCCGCGAGGCCGCCGAGGAGGACGCCCCGGCAGCCGCCGTCACCACCGCCGCAGGGGAGGGACGCGCATGAGGATCGGCATCGTCTGCCCCTACTCCCTCGACGCCCACGGCGGCGTCCAGGTCCACGTCCTCGAGCTCGCCGCCGAGCTGCGCGGCCGTGGCCACGACGTCCAGGTCCTCGCGCCCGCCTCCAGCGTCGAGGGCTACCCGGAGTGGGTGACCAGCGCCGGCGACTCCGTCGCCATCCCGTACAACGGCTCCATCGCGCGCCTCAACTTCGGTGCGGCCGTCGCCCGCCGCGCCCGCCGGTGGCTCGAGGCCCACGACTTCGACCTCGTCCACATCCACGAGCCGATCACCCCGAGCGTCGGCCTCCTCGTCCTCCAGGCTGCGGACTGCCCGCTCGTCGGGACCTTCCACTCGGCGATGGAACGCTCGCTCGCCCGCGAGCTCCTCTCGCCCGCCACCGGCCAGTGGGTCGAGCGCCTCACCGCGCGCATCGCCGTCTCTGAGGAGGCGCGCCGGACCCTCATCCAGTACCACGGCGGCGACGCCGTCGTCATCCCCAACGGAGTCAACGTCGCCCCCTTCCGGGCCGCGCGCAGCGACGACCCGCGCTTCGCCGGCACCCCCGAGGCGCCCACCATCTCCTTCCTCGGCCGCGTCGACGAGCCCCGCAAGGGCCTCCAGGTCCTCGCCGAGGCCGTCCCGGCCGTCCTCGAGGCACTGCCCGGCGCCCGCTTCCTCATCGCGGGCCGCGGCGAGGCCGGCGAGCAGCGCCGCGAGCTCGCCCGCTTCGGCGACCGCGTCGCCTTCCTCGGCGGCGTCTCCGACGAGGACAAGGCGGCGCTCCTGGCCTCCTCGAGCGTCTACGTCGCCCCGCAGACCGGCGGCGAGTCCTTCGGCATCGTCCTCGTTGAGGCCATGGCCGCCGGCACCCACGTCGTCGCCAGCGACCTCACCGCCTTCTCCGACGTCCTCGGCGGCGGCCGCTACGGAGCCCTCTTCCACAACGAGGACGGCGCCGACCTCGCCCGGGCGATCATCGAGACCCTCACCGACCACGAGGCAGCGGAGACCCGCCGCGCCGCGGCCACCGCCGTCGTCGGCCAGTACGACTGGTCGACCGTCACCGACCGGGTCCTCGACGTCTACGACATGGCCCTGTCCATCGCGCACACCCGCGTCAACGTGGCCCCCGGCGGCCTCACGATGATGGGGCGGCTGCGCAGCGTCCGCGAGGAGGGCTCATGACCACCGCGACCGCAGCGGCCTCCCTGACCGCCCTCGCCGCCCCCACCGTGACGGACCTCGCGCCCGCCCGGGCGCTGCCCGCGGTCGTGGCGGCGCAGGACGAGCTGCGATCCGGACCCTTCACCGGGCCCTGGGCCTGGACCACTATCGTCGCGCTCGTCGTCGTCCTCGTCGTCGCCCTCGGCTGGATCCTCTACGCCCGCGCCGTGCGCGTCGACCGCCTGCACCGCCAGGTCCTCGGAGCGCGCGCCACCCTCGAGGCCGAGCTCACCCACCGCGCCCAGGCCGCCGCCGAGCTCGCGGCCTCCGGAGCCCTCGATCCCGCCAGCGCCCTGCTCCTGTCCCGGGCGGCGCACGACGCCCTCGAGGCCGAGGGCCCCGTCGTCGACGACTGCCTCGACCCAGACGAGCGCGGGGGAGCGCACCCCGCCCGGCCCCGCGCCCTCATCGAGTCCGACCTCACCCGCGTCATCCGCGCCGTCGCCCACGAGGGCGCCCGCGCCGAGCTGGCCGAGGGCCCCGTCGGCGCCGACTGCCTCGCCCGCCTCGACCGCGCCTCCTACCGGCTCGGCCTGGCGCGCCGCTTCCACAACATCCACGTCGCCGAGGCGCGGCGCCTCCGGGCCCGCCCGGGCGTGCGGCTCCTCCACCTCGCCGGCAGCGCGCCGCTGCCCGCGACCTTCGACATTGACGACGACGCCACCGCCCCCGTGACCGGGAAGGACGACGACGCATGAGCAACCCCAGCGGCCCCTCGACGGGCACAGGAGGGTGGGCCCCCAGGCCCGGGTACCAGCGCGGAGGCCTCGCCCCGGCCGGAGCCCCGTCGACGGGCGCACCCGCGGCCTCCCCGGCACCCGGCTGGGCCGCCCCGCTGACCCGCCACCGCCGTCGCGGAGACGTCGCCAAGTACGTCATCGCCGTCGTCGGCGGCCTCGGCCTGCTCATCATGCTCGGCCTCACAGCCATGAACGCGGGCGGCTCGAGCCACGTGCTCCTGCCGATCGCCCTCGCGGTCATCCCGCTCGTCATCGTGCTCGCGGCCGTCTTCTGGATCGACCGCTGGGAGCCCGAGCCCTTCGGCGTGCTCCTGGCCGCCTTCCTGTGGGGCGCCGGCGTCGCGACCCTCATCTCGCTCGTCGTCAACACGACGGCCTCCGTGCTCGTCGCCTCCTCGACCGGCGACCCCTCGGGCGGCGAGCTTGTCTCCGCGGTCGTCTCCGCGCCCTTCATCGAGGAGTCCACCAAGGGCCTCGGCGTCCTCATCATCTACCTCATCTGGCGGCGCACCTTCAACGGGCCCGTCGACGGCATCGTCTACGCCGCCGTCGTCGCCGGCGGCTTCGCCTTCGCCGAGAACGTCCTCTACTTCGTTCAGTACTCCGACTCCCTCATGCAGACCTTCCTCATGAGGGCCGTGTTCTCGCCCTTCGCGCACGTCACCTTCACCGCGTGCACAGGCCTGGCCATCGGGGCGAGCTCGCGCATGCGCTCCCGGCTCGCCTGGCTGTGGATGACCCCCATCGGGCTCGTCGCCGCGATGATCCTCCACGCCTTCTGGAACGGCGTCATCTCGGTTGCCCCCGGGCTCTACCTCCTCGTCGAGGTCCCCTTCTTCCTCGCCTGCGTCGCGCTCGTCATCTGGCTGCGTTGGAGCGAGCGGATGACGATGCGCCAGCGGCTCATGGACTACGCCCGGGCCGGCTGGTTCGACCCCGCCGAGATCACCATGCTCACCACCGGCTCCGGACGCTCGGCCGCCCGCCGCTGGGCCAGGGGGCGCGGCCCCGTCGCCGCCGGCGCGATGAAGGAGTTCCAGACCGCGACGGCGGCCCTGGCCCAGCTGCGCCAGCAGGGCCTCGACGGACACGCCGAGGCCGACTACGCGAGCACCGAGAACGAGCTGCTCAGCACCATCGCGACCTCCCGGCGCACCTTCCTCGGGCGCTGAGGTCCCGCTGGCCGACCCGGCCGCGGGCGTGCCGGGACCACTGGCGTAGAGTCGATCGGGACGGGTCGCCGTACAACGGCGGGGGACACCCGCGGCGGGACCCGGCGGAGGATGAGCATGACCGAGCAGACCACCACGACCGGCACGACCACGGGCACCACGACCGTCAAACGCGGCATGGCGGACATGCTCAAGGGCGGCGTCATCATGGACGTCGTCACTCCCGAGCAGGCGAGGATCGCCGAGGACGCGGGCGCCGTCGCCGTCATGGCGCTCGAGCGCGTGCCCGCCGACATCCGCGCGCAGGGCGGCGTGGCCCGCATGAGCGACCCCGACCTCATCGAGGGCATCATCGACGCGGTCTCGATCCCCGTCATGGCCAAGGCCCGCATCGGCCACTTCGTCGAGGCGCAGGTCCTCCAGTCCCTCGGGGTCGACTACATCGACGAGTCGGAGGTCCTCACCCCGGCCGACTACTCGCACCACATCGACAAGCACGCCTTCACCGTGCCCTTCGTCTGCGGCGCGACCAACCTCGGCGAGGCGCTGCGCCGGATCACCGAGGGCGCCGCCATGATCCGCTCCAAGGGCGAGGCGGGCACCGGCGACGTCTCCAACGCCGTCACCCACATGCGCACCATCCGCGACGAGATCCGTCGCCTGGGCTCGCTGCCCGCCGACGAGCTCTACCTCGCGGCCAAGGAGCTGGGCGCGCCCTACGCCCTCGTCGAGGAGGTCGCCCGCACCGGCGCCCTCCCCGTCGTGCTCTTCACCGCTGGCGGCATCGCCACGCCCGCCGACGCCGCCATGATGATGCAGATGGGCGCCGAGGGCGTCTTCGTCGGCTCCGGGATCTTCAAGTCCGGGGACCCGGCAAAGAGGGCCGCCGCGATCGTCCGCGCGACCGCGCAGTTCGACGACCCGGCCGTCATCGCTGAGGTCTCGCGCGGCCTCGGCGAGGCGATGGTCGGCATCAACGTCGACGACCTCCCCGTCTCGCACCGCCTGGCGGAGCGCGGCTGGTGACCGGCTCCCGAGAGACCGGCACCGGGCGCGTCGGCGTCCAGCGGCACCCCCGCTCGCTCTTCCCCGTTACCGCCGACGGCGCGGGACCCCTCGTGGGCGTCCTCGCCCTCCAGGGCGACGTACGCGAGCACTCCCGCAGCCTCGCGGCCGTCGGCGCGCGCCCCGTCGCGGTGCGCTCCGCGCGCGACCTCGCCGCCCTCGACGGGCTCGTCGTGCCGGGCGGCGAGTCCACGGTCATGGGGAAGCTGCTGCGCTCCTTCGGGATGCTCGAGCCCCTGAGGGGCCTCGTCGCCGACGGCCTGCCGGTCTACGGGTCCTGCGCCGGGATGATCCTGCTCGCCGAGCGCATCGAGAACCCGGCGCCCGGTCAGGAGGGTCTCGGCGGCCTCGACGTCACCGTGCGGCGCAACGCCTTCGGCCGACAGGTCGACTCCTACGAGGAGGACCTCCTCGTCCCCGCCCTCGGTGCGGACGCCTCCGCACCGCTCCACGCCGTCTTCATCCGCGCCCCGTGGATCGAGGAGGTCGGCGACGGCGTCGAGGTCCTGGCGCGCACCCGCGCAGGCCGCGCGGGGGGCCTGACCGACGGACGGCCCGTCGCCGTGCGTCAGGGGTCGGTCCTGGCGACCTCCTTCCACCCCGAGGTCGCGGACGACCACCGCGTGCACTCGCTGTTCCTCTCCATGGTCAGGGAGGCGCGGTGAGCGAGGGCCCCGGCGGCCTCGATCACCGAGTCGCCACGACCCCGGACGGGCGCGACCCCGAGCGCGTCCCGGAGAACTGGCGCGAGCTCCTCGACCCCGTCGAGTGGAGCCTCAATGCCGAGGGGCTGCCGGCCCGCCGCGCCGCCCGCGTCATCGCCCTGCGCCACGATCCCGAGCCGGCGATCCTGCTCGTCACCGGCCACGACTTCGGCGACGCCGACCACTGGTGGGCCTTCACCCCGGGCGGCGGGATCCTGCCGGGGGAGTCGTCGCTCGACGCCGCGGTCCGGGAGATGCGCGAGGAGACCGGCGTCGTCCTGGAGCCCGACGAGCTCGCCGGCCCCGTCGTGAGGCGGTCGAGCCGCTTCGTCTTCAACCTCGTCACCGCCAGGCAGGACGAGGAGATGTTCCTGGCGGTCCTCGACGCCGGTCGTACGGCTGCCAGCGAGGGCGCCGACGGCGAGATGGACCGCTCCGGGTGGACGGACCTCGAGCAGGAGGTCCTCGACTCCCTGCGCTGGTGGCCGCTGGGCGCGCTCGACGCCGCCGTCGCCGAGGGCACGGCCGTCTACCCGCAGGCGCTCCCCGTCCTGGCCCGCGAGCTCCTCGGCGGGTGGGACGGCGTCGTCCGGGAGATCCTCGAGGAGGACTGAGCCCGCGCCCCGTGACCGCGGGCCTGTCCGCGCCCGCGAAGGCCTTGTGCGCGAGATCCTCGCCACGTCGCGGCCCCTGGGCGGGCCCGTTCCTGGGGGAGCGGCGTGCCCCGGCGCTAGGATGGCGACGGATCCTTGCGGGCCGTCACCGCTCCCTCACCCGGGGCCTGGTGCGGCGCCGCGGCCCTCACCTGACTTCGACACCCAGGAGGACACATGTCGGGACACTCCAAGTGGGCGACCACCAAGCACAAGAAGGCCGCGATCGACGCCAAGCGCGGCAAGCTCTTCGCGCGCCTCATCAAGAACATCGAGGTCGCCGCCCGCACCGGCGGCGGTGACCCCGCCGGCAACCCGACCCTCTTCGACGCCATCCAGAAGGCCAAGAAGAACTCCGTCCCCGCCGACAACATCACCCGCGCCGTCAAGCGCGGCAGCGGCGAGGAGGCCGGCGGCGCCGACTGGCAGACCATCATGTACGAGGGCTACGGCCCCGCTGGCGTCGCCTTCCTCGTCGAGTGCCTCACCGACAACCGCAACCGCGCCGCCTCCGACGTGCGCGTCGCCTTCACCCGCACGGGCGGCAACCTCGCCGACCCGGGCTCCGTCGCCTACAACTTCGAGCGCAAGGGCGTCGTCGAGGTCGCCAAGGCCGACGGCATCGACGAGGACACCATCCTCATGGCCGTCCTCGACGCCGGCGCCGAGGAGGTCGTCGAGGGCGCCGAGTCCTTCGAGATCATCTCCGAGCCCACCGACCTCATCGCCGTGCGCAACGCCGTCACCGAGAACGGCATGGAGTACGACTCGGCCGAGTCCCAGTTCGTCGCCGGCACCAAGGTCGAGGTCGACCTCGAGGGCGCCCGCAAGGTCATGCGCCTCATCGACGCGCTCGAGGACCTCGACGACGTCCAGAACGTCTACACCTCCGTCGACATCTCCGCCGAGGTCGCGGCGGAGCTCGACGAGGACGAGGACTGAGCCCCACGGGCTCCCGCGGTCCCGCCGCCCGCCATCGCGGGTGACGGGGCCGTTCCCGTACCCGGGCGCCGGGCCGCACGCGACCCGACCGGGCCGTGCCCGGCCACCCCGGCACCCGACCAACCCGACGAGCAGGAGAGACGAGGCACCGCCGTGCGCTCCACCCAGGCCGTCGTCGCCCAGCAGCGCGTCCTCGGGATCGACCCCGGGCTCACCCGCTGCGGCTTCGGCTGCGTCGACATCGACCCGCGCCGCCGCGCGCGCCTCGTCGAGGTCGGCGTCGTGCGCACCCCGCCCTCCCAGAGCCCGGAGCTGCGCCTGCTGGCCATCGCCGAGGCCCTCGACGACTGGATCGCGCGCCTGGGCCCCACGAGCGTCTCGGTCGAGCGCGTCTTCGCCCAGGACAACCTCCGCTCCGTCATCGGCGTCGCCCAGGTCATGGGCGTCGTCATGGTCGCCGGCGCCCGCGCCGGCCTCGAGGTCGCCCAGCACACGCCGAGCGAGGCCAAGGCCGCCGTCACCGGCTCGGGCACGGCCGACAAGCCGCAGGTCCAGATGATGGTCCAGCGCATCCTCGGCCTCGACGCCCTGCCGAAGCCCGCCGACGCGGCCGACGCCCTCGCCCAGGCCATCTGCCACGGGTGGCGCGGCGGCGGCACCGGCGTCGACGGCGGCACCGAGATGGTCTCCGCCGGAGGCTCCGTGCGCGCCTCGGCCCGCACCCCCGCCCAGAAGCAGTGGGCGCAGGCCCAGGCGGCCGCCCGGCGCTACGGCGCGGTCGACCCGCGTCGTGCGCGGCGCTGAGCCCCGCTGCTGCTAGGGTCTGAACGTCTGTTCGAACGCGCTGCGGCGCGATGAGGCCGAGGCTCCCCGCCCGGCACGAGGAGGAGCCCACCCGTGATCGCGTCACTGCGCGGCACCGTCGCCTCCGTCTCCCTGACCGGTGCGGTCATCGAGGTCGGCGGCGTCGGCATGAGCGTCCTGGCCACGCCCACCACCCTGGCCGCCCTGCGGGTCGGGGAGGAGGCCGCCCTCGCCACCGAGCTCATCGTCCGCGAGGACTCGCTCACCCTGTACGGCTTCGCCGACGCCGACGAGCGCGACTGCTTCCGCGTCCTCCTCGGCGCGAAGGGCGTGGGCGCCAAGCTCGCCCTCGCCATGCTCGCCGTCCACACCCCCGACGCCCTGCGCCGCGCCGTCGCGAGCCAGGACGTCGCCGCCCTCAAGCGCGTGCCCGGTCTCGGCCCCAAGGGCGCCCAGCGCGTCATCATCGACGTCGGCGACAAGCTCGGCCCCGTCACCGGCGCCGACGCCCCGCTCGCACCCGGCGCCGCCGACGCCCCGGCGGCCGACGGCGCCGAGCCGAACCCCGACGTCGTCGCCGCCCTCGTCCAGCTCGGCTGGAACGAGGCCGCCGCCTCCCGGGCCGTCGCCACGGTCGAGGCCGACGGCGCCGAGTCCGGCGAGCCGGCTCTGAGCGTCCCCGAGCTGCTCCGCGCCTCGCTGCGCTGGCTGGGAGGCGGCCGCCGTGGCTGAGGAGAGCGGGTACGGCTCCTACGAAGCGGGGGACCGGCTCGTCGGCGGGGGAGCGGACGACTCCGAGCGCGCCGCCGAGGCCGCGCTGCGCCCCAAGCGCCTCGAGGACTTCGTCGGGCAGGAGGTCGTGCGCGGCCAGCTCTCCGTCGTCCTGCGCGCCGCCATCGCTCGCGGCGCCACCCCGGACCACGTGCTGCTCTCCGGCCCGCCCGGGCTCGGCAAGACGACCCTCGCCATGATCATCGCGAACGAGGTCGAGGGCTCCCTGCGCCTCACCTCGGGCCCGGCGATCCAGCACGCCGGGGACCTGGCGGCCATCCTGTCCTCCCTGGAGGAGGGCGACGTGCTCTTCATCGACGAGATCCACCGCCTCGCGCGCACCGCCGAGGAGATGCTCTACCTCGCGATGGAGGACTACCGGGTCGACGTCGTCGTCGGCAAGGGCCCGGGCGCCACCTCGATCCCGCTCACGCTGCCGCCCTTCACGGTCGTTGGCGCAACGACTCGTGCGGGTCTGCTGCCCGCACCGCTGCGCGACCGCTTCGGCTTCACCGGCCACCTCGAGTACTACGGTCCGCACGATCTCTCGCGCATCATCTCCCGCTCCGCGGGGCTGCTGGGCGTCGACCTCGACCCCGAGGCCGCCACCGAGCTCGCCCGGCGCTCGCGCGGGACGCCGCGCATCGCCAACCGCCTCCTGCGGCGCGTGCAGGACTGGGCCGAGGTCCACGGCACCCCCGGGCACCTCGACCTCGCCGCCGCCCGCGGCGCCCTCGAGGTCTTCGAGGTGGACGCCCTGGGCCTCGACCGTCTCGACCGCTCGGTCCTCGAGGCCCTGTGCACCCGCTTCCACGGCGTGCCGGTGGGCCTGACCACCCTCGCCGTCAGCGTCGGCGAGGAGCCGGAGACCATCGAGACCGTCGCCGAGCCCTACCTCTTCCGCGAGGGCCTCCTCGTGCGCACCCCGCGCGGGCGCGCCGCGACCCCGGCGGCCTACGCGCACCTCGGCCTCGAGCCCCCGGAGGGCGAGGCCTACCTCGGCTGAGGCGGGGCGCGGGTCACACCCCGCGACGTGACGCGCCTCCCGCGTTCGGTGCGGAGCCGTGGCCTAGACTCGCCACGGCCCCTCGTGCTCCACGGGGCGGTAGCCCCTCAACGATTCGGAGTCCGCACCATGCTCGTCGCCCTCGTCGTCATGCTCCTGGCGTTCTGGCTCATGTCCCACTTCGCGCGCAAGCAGCAGCAGAAGATGCAGGCCGAGCAGGAGCGGCGTACCGAGGAGGCCATGGTGCCCGGCACGTGGGTCCGCACCCGCGCCGGCTTCTACGGCACCGTCGTCGAGATCGACGGCGACGTCGTCACCCTCGCCACTCCCCTCGGCGACGAGTCCCTGTGGGCCAAGAGCGCCATCGTCGGCGCCGAGGAGCCCCCCTTCGCCTCCACCGCCGCCGCGGAGGACGGGGACGCCGTCGTCGTCGACGCCGCCGACGCGGAGGTCCTCCCCGCCGAGGAGCGCGTCGCCTCCGAGTACGAGGACGGGTCCGAGCCGCGCCCCTGAGCGCCGCACCCGGCGGGACCGCCGCCGCCCCGTCGCCGACGACCCTCCCCACGACATCCTGAGAAGAGACCGCGTGTCAACCAAGCAGATCAAGAAGCCGGGGCGACGACTCCTCGTGCTCCTCCTCGTCATCGCACTCGGCTACGGCGCCCTCGTCGCCGGCGTGGCGACGCACCGCACCTCCATGACGCCGGGCCTCGCGCTCGACCTCGAGGGCGGCACCCAGATCATCCTCACCCCGACGACCTCCGACGGCTCCAAGATCACCGACGAGGACGTCACCCAGGCCATCGAGATCATCCGGCAGCGCGTCGACGCCTCCGGCGTCGCCGAGGCCCAGATCTCCCGCCAGGGCGGTCAGAACATCGTCGTCTCCCTGCCGGGGCACCCGAGCGAGCAGACCCTCGAGCTCGTCCGCAACTCCGCGGTCCTCTACTTCCGCCCGGTCATCCGCATCATCCAGGGCTCCGCCCAGGCGATCGCCTCGTCCTACAACGCCCAGGTCGAGGCCGCCGCCACGGCGAGCGCCTCGGCGTCCGCCGCCCCGAGCCCGGAGGCGAGCGACGCAGCCCCGAGCGCCGCGGCCACCCAGCCCGCCACCGTCTCCCCGACCGAGGTCGCCACGTCCTACGCCGACGTCAACGGCGACGGCACGATCAGCGACGACCCGCTCGAGTCCACGAGCGACGACAACTCCTCGGACAAGTGGATCACCGAGAAGATGATCTACGACGCCTACATGACCGACTGCGCCGCCGAGAAGAACCTCACCGGCCAGTCCCAGGACCCGAAGAAGGCCGTCATCTCCTGCGCCAAGGACGGCTCAGGCGCCACCTACATCCTCGGCCCGGCCGACATCTCCGGCACCGACATCGCCAACGCCGCCTCCGGTCTCGAGACCACGAGCCAGGGCCAGACGACGAACAACTGGGTCGTCTCCATCGAGTTCGACTCCAAGGGCACCAAGGAGTTCGCCGCGGTCTCCAAGCGGCTCCTCGCCTACCGCGACGCCGCCTCCTCCTCGAGCTCCTCGACCACGAGCGCGACCACCTCGACCGACTCACAGAAGGCCGAGTTCGCCATCGTCCTGGACGGCCTGACCATCATGGCCTCCGGCTTCAACTCGGACGTCACCAGCCCGATCACCAACGGCAAGGTCCAGATCTCCGGCAACTTCAAGCAGGCCGAGGCCAACACGCTGGCCAACCAGCTCTCCTTCGGCTCCCTCCCGCTGACCTTCACGGTCCAGTCCGAGCAGCAGATCTCCGCGACCCTGGGCACCGAGCAGCTCCGCAACGGCCTCATCGCCGGCCTCGTCGGATTCATCCTCATCATCCTGTACCTGGCCTGGCAGTACCGCGGTCTGTCGGTCGTCGCCGTCGCCTCGCTGCTCGTCGCCGCCGGCATCACGTACCTGGCGATCGCGCTGCTGAGCTGGACGATGGGCTACCGCCTGTCGCTGGCCGGCGTCGCCGGACTCATCATCTCCATCGGAATCACGATGGACTCCTTCATCATCTACTTCGAGCGCATCCGCGACGAGGTCCGCCACGGGCGCACCCTCAACGCGGCCGTCGACGAGGGCTGGAAGCACGCCAGCCGCACGATCATCGTCTCCGACGCCGTCAACCTCGTCGCCGCCGTCGTGCTCTACTTCCTCGCCGTCGGCGGCGTCCAGGGCTTCGCCTTCACCCTCGGCGTCACGACCGTCGTCGACCTCATCGTCATCATGGCCTTCACCCACCCGATGATGGCCTGGATCCTGCGCTTCACGTTCTTCGGCCAGGGCCACCGCCTCTCCGGCCTCGACCCCGAGCACCTCGGCGCCCGCAACCGTTCCGCCTACGGCAAGGGTCGCGAGGCGGCCATCGCCGCCGCCGGCGAGTCCCTCGCCCGCCGCAAGGCCCGCGCCCGCCAGGGCGCCACCGCCGTCGAGGACGGTGCCGAGGCTCCGGAGGCCGCGACCGCGCAGGAGGGGGACGACGCCGTCGACCCGCAGGCCACGAGCCGAAAGGAGGGCCAGGAGTGAAGTCCCTCTCCCAGCTCGGCAACGAGCTCTACTCCGGACGCACCTCCGTCCCCTTCGTCCCGAAGCGGCGGATCTGGTACACCATCGCCGTTCTCGTCATCCTCGTCTCCGCCGTCCTCGTCTGGAAGCCCGGCCTCAACCCCGGCATCGACTTCAAGGGCGGCTCCGAGGTCACGATCACCGGCCTCGCCAACCCCTCCGAGTCCCCGGCGAACGACGTGCTCAATGACGAGGGCATCGACGGCGCCTCCGTCACCACCATGGGCTCCTCCGCCGTCCGCATCCAGACCACCACCCTGGAGAAGAAGGACCTCGACACCCTCACCGACGCCCTCACGAAGGCCTACGACGTCGACGCGGCGGACGTCTCCGCCACGACGATCGGCCCGACCTGGTCGAGCGACGTCACCGGCAAGGCCATCCGCGGCCTCGTCATCTTCTTCCTCCTCGTCGGAGCCCTCATCTGGGCCTACTTCCGGACCTGGAAGATGGCGGTCGCCGCCCTGCTGGCCCTCGTCCACGACATCGTCATCACCGTCGGCGTCTACGCCGCCTCCGGCTTCGAGGTCACGCCCGCGACGATCATCGGCGTGCTCACCATCCTCGGCTACTCGCTCTACGACACGGTCGTCGTCTTCGACAAGATCCGTGAGAACACCGACGGCTACGAGTCGCAGACCCGCTCGACCTACGCCGAGCTCGCCAACCTCGCCGTCAACCAGACCTTCATCCGCTCGATCAACACCTCGATCGTCGGCGTCCTGCCCGTCGCGTCGCTGCTCGTCGTCGGAGCCTTCATCCTGGGCGCAGGCACCCTGCGCGACATCGCCCTCACGCTCTTCATCGGCATGATCGCCGGCACCCTGTCCTCGATCTTCCTGGCTACGCCGCTCCTCGTCGACCTGCTCGGCCGCGAGAAGGGCGTGCGCGAGCAGGCCGAGCGCGTCGAGCGGGCCCGCGCCCAGCGCGCCGGCGCCGTCGAGGGCGACCCCGAGGCGGCCGCCGCCGTCGCCGCCGAGCCCGTCGCGTCCCCCCTCACCCCCGGGCACCACCTCGGTGCCGCCGCACAGCCCAAGAGAAGGAAGAAGCGGTCATGACCCAGTCCCACGAGCTCCCGGGCGCGCTGCCGGAGTCCCTGCAGCGCATCGTCCTGGAGAACCTGCGGGAGCAGCAGGACTTCCCGGAGCCGGGCATCCTGTTCCGCGACATCACCCCGCTGCTCGCCAACGGCCCCGCCTTCGCGACCTTCATCGACGAGCTCGCCGCCCACTACCGCGGCCACATCGACGCCGTCGCCGGCCTCGAGTCCCGCGGCTTCATCCTCGCGGCGCCGCTCGCCGTCCACCTCGGCATCGGCATGATCACCGTGCGCAAGGCCGGCAAGCTCCCGCCGCCGGTCATCGGCGTCGACTACGCCCTCGAGTACGGCACCGCCCGCATGGAGCTGCGCCCCGACGACGTGCACGAGGGCGACCGCGTCCTCGTCATCGACGACGTCCTCGCCACCGGCGGCACCGCCGCCGCGTCGATCGAGCTCATCGAGTCCGCGGGCGCCGAGGTCGTCGACACCTGCGTCCTCCTCGAGCTCGCCGCCCTCGGCGGGCGCGACAAGCTGCCCGGCCGCCAGCTCGACGCCGTCGTCACCTTCCAGTCCGCCTGAGGCCCAGCCCCGGCACCCCGCGAGCCCCGGCCCCACGGCCGGGGCTCGCGCGCGTCCGCGACGGCGACCGCCGCCCGTGCGGACCGGACCGCGGAAGCAACCGGAAGGTAACGCCCGTCACGGCTATGATCCCGGCATGACGGAGACGAAGAGCAGCACAGGCACCGGGGACGCCACCGTCGTCCCGGGCTCCCGCGTGAGGAGCAGGCTCGCGTGGTTCGGCTCCCGCGGCCACTCCACCCCGCCGGCCATCGAGCCCCTCCTGCGCGCCCTGCGCGCCAACCACCCCAAGGCGGACACGAGCCTCATCGTGCGCGCCTACGAGGTCGCCGAGAAGGCGCACGCCGGGCAGCGACGCAAGTCCGGCGAGCCCTACATCACCCACCCCGTCGCCGTCGCGACCATCCTCGCCGAGCTCGGCATGACGCCGCAGACGCTGGCTGCCGCGCTCCTCCACGACACCGTCGAGGACACCGACTACACGCTCGACAACCTGCGCGCCGACTTCGGCGACGAGATCGCCCTCCTCGTCGACGGCGTCACCAAGCTCGACAAGCTCCAGTACGGCGAGGCCGCCCAGGCCGAGACCGTCCGCAAGATGATCATCGCGATGTCCAAGGACATCCGCGTCCTCGTCATCAAGCTCGGAGACCGCCTCCACAACGCCCGCACCTGGAAGTACGTCTCCGCCGAGAACGCCGCCCGCAAGGCCAAGGAGACCCTCGAGATCTACGCGCCGCTGGCGCACCGCCTCGGGATGAACACGATCAAGTGGGAGCTCGAGGACCGCTCCTTCAAGGCGCTCTACCCGGGCGTCTACGAGGAGATCGAGCACATGGTCGCCGAGCGGGCCCCGGCCCGCGAGGAGTACCTGCGCCAGGTGCGCCTCCAGATCGAGGAGGACCTGCGGGTCAACCACATCAAGGGCGTCGTCACCGGCCGGCCGAAGCACTACTACTCGATCTACCAGAAGATGATCGTGCGGGGTAAGGACTTCGACGACATCTACGACCTCGTCGCCGTGCGCGTCATCGTCGACACGATCCAGGACTGCTACGCCGTCCTCGGCTCCCTGCACTCGCGCTGGACCCCGATGTCCGGGCGCTTCAAGGACTACATCGCCGTCCCCAAGTTCAACCTCTACCAGTCGCTGCACACGACCGTCGTCGGCCCGGGCGGCAAGCCCGTCGAGATCCAGATCCGCACCCACGAGATGCACCGGATGGCGGAGTACGGCGTCGCGGCCCACTGGAAGTACAAGGAGGACCCCAACGCCACCGGGCCGAGCCCCGCCGGCGGCAAGGCCGTCGAGCGCGACTCCGGGGAGATGGCCTGGCTGCGCCAGCTCGTCGACTGGCAGAAGGAGACGCAGGACCCCGCCGAGTTCCTCGACTCCCTGCGCTACGAGATGGCCGGCACGCAGGTCTACGTCTTCACCCCCAAGGGCGACGTCATGGCCCTGCCGGGCGGCTCGACGCCTGTCGACTTCGCCTACGCCGTCCACACCGAGGTCGGGCACCGCACCGTCGGCGCCCGCGTCAACGGCCGCCTCGTACCCCTGGACACCCGCCTGGAGAACGGCGACACCGTCGAGGTCTTTACCTCCAGGGCGCAGGGCGCCGGACCGAGCCGCGACTGGCTCGCCTTCGTCGGCTCGACGCGCGCCCGCAACAAGATCAAGAGCTGGTTCTCCCGCGAGCGCCGCGAGGAGGCCATCGAGGAGGGCAAGGGCGCGATCGCGCGGGCGATGCGCAAGAAGGACCTGCCGATCCAGCGCCTCATGAACCACGAGTCGCTCACCGACGTCGCCACGACGCTCGACAAGGGGGACATCGAGGGGCTCTACGCCGCCGTCGGCGAGGGGCACGTCTCCGCCGCCCACGTCGTCGACACGCTCGTCGCGGCGCTCGGCGGCGAGGCGGGCACCGAGGAGACCCTCGCCGAGGGGGTCCTGCCGACCAAGGCCGCCGCCAACCGGGCACGGGCCCGTCAGGGCGACGGGGGCGTCGTCGTCGACGGCATGGACGAGGGGGACGTGTACGTCAAGCTCGCCCGCTGCTGCACCCCGATGCCGGGCGACCCCATCGTCGGCTTCATCACCCGCGGCTCGGGGATCTCCGTGCACCGCGCCGACTGCCAGAACGTCGAGCAGCTCGAGGCCGAGCCCGAGCGGATCATCGGGGTGCGGTGGGCGGACCACGCGCAGAGCGCCTTCCTCGTCCAGCTCGAGGTCGAGGCCCTCGACCGCGGCGGGCTGCTCGCGGACATCACGCGCGCCTTCGCCGACAACCACGTCAACCTCATGAGCGCCAACACGGCGACGAGTCGGGATCGCGTCGCCACGATGCGCTTCGTCGTCGAGCTCGCCGAGGCGAGCCACCTCGACCACACCCTGGCGGCCCTGCGCCGCATCGACGGCGTCTTCGAGGCGCACCGCACCTCCTCGGGCGGCTCCAAGCGGGGCGGCACGCGGGGCTGAGGCCGAGCCTGGGGCCCCGCGTTGGCGCGTCCCAGCCGTCAGGCGAGGGCGGTGATGAGGCTCTGGGCGCGCGGGCGGCCCCGGGCGCTGCCGCCCCGGCAGCGGTCGAGCGCGCAGAGCAGCGAGGCGCGGGACTCTCCGAGCGCGAGCGCCCGCAGCACCGCCTCGACGGCGACCGCCGGAGGCGAGGTGCGAGCGGCATCGACGGCAGCCCGGGCCGGGGCGGCGCAGCGCAGACCGCCGACCAGCACGAGGTCCTCGGACGCGAGCGCGCCGCGTCGCAGCCGGACCCGCGGCGACCCGCCCGACCGCGAGGGCGTGCTCACCTCGAGCCCGCCCGCCGGGGACCGCCGACCGTCGTGCACCCACAGGGCCGTCAGGCCGACGAGGGCGCCGTCGGCGGGGACGTGATCGGCGACGCAGCGGGCCCGCGCCACCGGCGAGCGCAGGAGGTCGCGCGGCACGGGCAGGCCGGCGACGCGTTCGAGGAGGGCGGTGTCGAGGACCGGTACGCGCAGGAGCGCGAGCTCGTCGTCGGAGAGCGGCGACGTGGCGGACGGCGGCGCCGGACGCAGGAGGCGGTCCATGACGCGGGGCGCGGGGACGCGCGGTGCGGGGGCGCGCTGGGGCGGGGAAGTCACGCACGCCATGCTGCCGGGGCGTCGCGCCCGGGTGCGAGCCCTCGCGCGGAGCCTGTGGACAACCGGGGAGCCGGGCGCCGCGCACGCGACGGCGCCGGGCCCCGCGTGCTGCGGGACCCGGCGCCGGTGGCTCACCGCCGTGAGGGCGGGGCGATCGCGTCAGGCGCGCGCGGAGCGGCGCACCTGGTCGAGCCATGCACGACGGGCGGTCAGCGCGGCCTCGGCCTCGGCGATCCGCTTGTCGTCGCCGGCGGAGCGGGCGGCCTCCAGGTCCTTCTCGAGCTCCGCGATGGAGTCCTCGAGCTGACCGGCCAGGCCCTCGGCACGGGCCTTGGTCTCCGGGTCGGTGCGGCGCCACTCGGCGTTCTCGGCCTCGCGGATGGCGTCCTCGACGGCTCGCATGCGGCCCTCGATCCGGCGCACCGCGTTGCGCGGGACGCGGCCGGCCTCCTCCCAGGCGTCCTGGATGGGGCGGATGGCCTTCTTGGCGGCCTTGACGTCCTTGATCGGCAGGAGGGCCTCCGCCTTCTCGACGAGGGTCTCCTTGACCTTGAGGTTCTCGGCGAACTCGGCGTCGGTGGCCTCGTCCTTGGCGCGGCGGGCGTCGAAGAAGACCTGCTGGGCGGCGCGGAAGCGGGCCCACAGGGCGTCGTCCTCCTTGCGGGAGGTGCGACCGGCCTTCTTCCACTCGTCCATGAGACCGCGGTACTTGGCGGAGGTGCCGCCCCAGTCCGTGGAGTCCTGGAGCTCCTCGGCGCGCTTGATGAGCGCCTCCTTGGCGGCCTTGACCTGCGACTGCTTCGCGTCGAGCTCGCTGAAGAACTGGCGGCGATGGCGGTCGAAGGTGGTGCGGGCGTGGCTGAAGCGCTTCCACAGGCCGTCCTCGGTGGGACGGTCCAGGCGCGGGCCGCGGCGCTGGGCGCCCTTCCACTGCTCGAGCAGCTCGCGCAGCTCGGCGCCGGAGTTCTTCCACTGGGTGCGGGCAGGGTCCTGGGCCGCGATGGCCTCGGCGCGCTCGACGATGGCGGTGCGGTCCTTGAGGGCCTGCTCCTTGGCGGCGGCGCGCTCGGCGGTGACGGCCTCGCGGCGCTCCGCGGCGACGCCCTTGAGGGCGGTGAAGCGGGCGCGCAGGCCCTCGAGGTCGCCGACGGCGGCCGGCTCGACGAGGGACTCCTCGAGCGTCTTGATGGTCGAGTCGATCTCGCGGACGCTCAGCTGCGGCAGGCGCGTGGCGAAGAGGTCGACGGAGGACTTGAGGTCGAGGAAGCGGCGCACGTAGAAGGCCATGGCCTCGGCGATGGGGGCGTCGGGGAACTGGCCGACCTCGCGCTCGGCGCCGTCGTCCTGGACGAAGACGCGGCCCTCGCCGTCGACGCGACCCCACTTGGCGGCGTCGAGCGCCTCCTCGGGGTCGACCTCGGGCTCTGCCGGGGCGGCGGGGGCGGGGACGGCTGCGGGCGTCGGGACCGGGGCCCCGTCGGCGGGGGCCTCGGACGGGGCGTCCTCGGCGGGCGCGGCCGCGACGGGCTCGGACGGCGCGTCGGAGGCCTCGCCCTCGGTCGGGTCCTGGGTGCCCTCGCCGTGGGCGGCGGCGGCCTGCCCGGCGGCGGCGAGCGCCTCGGTGCTCGACTGCTCGGCGTGCGAGGCGGCGGCCTCCTGGGCGCTGTCCGCCTGGGCGGGAGCGGGCTCCTCGAGGGTGTCCGAGACGGCCGGCGCCGGGGCGTCCTCGCCGGCTGCGGCCGCCGCGTTCGCGGCGGCGGTCTCACGGCCCTCGGCCGCGAGGCGCTCCTCGACCTCGCCGCCGTTCTCGGGGGCGACGGGGGTCTCGTCGGTGGCGGGGACGGGGCTCTGCTCGGCCGCGTCCCCCTCAGCTTTTCCCGAGGGGTCGGCGGCCTCCGTGGCGGGGTTGGCCTGCTCGGTGCGCTCGTGCTCGGTCGCGGCGCGCTCGGCGGACGAGGGCGCGGGGTCAGAGCCGGAGTGGCCCTGCTGCCGGTCATCGGACGTGGAGGTGGGCGTCAGCTCGGCGTCGGGCTGGGTCTGCTCGGACACGATGTGCTCCTTCATGTGTTGACGGGGTGGGGCCGGGAAGGACCGGCCCGTTCCGTTCGCGCCCGGCCGGGGCCGGGTGGTGGTGGTCCGCCGCGGAGACGACGGTTCTCAGAGCCTACCCGTCGCGGACCGCCGCGGCGCGGGCTCGGTCCGCCCATCGGGCCCGTTGCGCGCCCGGCGTAGCGAGCGGGAGCGTCCGCGGCGCGCGGCGTCGCCGACCGCTGCGACGGGCAGCCGCGGGGCTCGCCGCTGCGCGGGTCCCTGGAGGAGTCAGCGCAGCCGGACCAGGCGGTCGAGGTCGTCGTCGGGCAGGGCCGGGTCGACGACGGCGGTGACCTCCGGCGCACCGAGGTCGACGGCGCCCGAGGAGACGGTGAGGAAGGCGGTGTCGGAGGCGTCGCGACCCGTGGCGATCCGCAGCAGCGTGCGGCGCGGTGCCAGGGCCGTCGCGTCGACGACGCACCAGTGGCCGTCGACGAGGGCCTCGGCGACCGCGTGGAAGTCCATGGGGTCCAGGCCCGGCGCGTAGACGCTCACGAGCCGCGCGGGCACCCCGACGGCCCGCAGGAGCGCCACGGTGAGGTGGGCGAAGTCGCGGCACACGCCCTGGAGGGCGAGGAGGGTGCGCACGGCGCCGTCGGTGGGGCGCGAGGTGCCGGGCACGTAGGCGAGCCGGCTGCCGACCCAGGAGGAGACGGCGTCGAGCAGCGCCTTGCCCGTCAGGCCCTCGAAGGCCGCGGCGGCGGTGGGCGCGAGGGTGTCCGACTCGCAGTACCGGCTGGGCAGGCGGTGGACGACGCGGTCGCGGGCGAGACCCGCGGCGTCCTCAGCCTCCTCGACGGCGGGGAGGGCCCCGTGGACCTGGGCCTCGTAGACGACCTCGAGCTCGCCGACCGGTGCCCCGCTCACGAGGTGCAGGCGCGTCCCGGCCTCGGTGCGGACCTCCGTCAGGGGCAGGGGGCGGCCGTCGACCGTGACGGTGAGGCTCTCGGCGACCGGGCAGCGGTCCTCACCGACGCCGGGGCCGGCGGCGGGTGCGGCGAGGGCCACGGACAGGACGAGCTCGGCGGGCGCCGTCACCGTTGCGGCGAGGCGCGCGCCGACCCGCCGGACGGTGGAGCCCTCCAGGGCGGGTGCGAGGAGCGGCCCGGTCGTCCCGGGCCCCTCGGTGCTGCTCGTCTGGGCGGTCATGGTGCGCTCCTTCAGACCAGGCGGATGACGTCGACGCCGACGCTCAGCTCCGACGTCGTCCCCTCGGTCTCGATGATGCCCTTGAGCGTGGCGACGTCGCGGTAGTCCCGGCCCCAGCCGGAGACGACGTAGCGGCCGTCGGCGAGGCAGTCGTTCGTCGGGCACGAGGAGCTCGGCGGACCACGAGCGGACGGCGCGCGTGGGCCGGGCGAGCCGCGAGGGCAGCGCCCAGGCGGCGACGAGGAGCGGGTCGTCCTCGCCCGGGGCACGGCCGGAGGCCGGTGCGTCCGGGACCGTCGGGCCGTCCGGGGGCAGCTCTCGGGCCGCGGGCACGGGCGCGCCGAGGTCGACGACGGGCGTCTTGGAGACCTCGAGGCGTCGGTGGGGCTCGCGGACCTCGATGTCGTGGGTGTGGTTGCCGAAGACGTCGAGCCCCTCGGTCATCACGGCGGGCACCGGGTCCACCGCGACCTCGTCGCCGAGGACCCGCTGGTGCGCCGTGGCCCGCGGGCGGCTGGCGACGCGGCCGTAGGAGGCCGTCACGTCCTGCGTGTAGGAGTAACGGGTGACGTGCCGGACCTGGTAGCGGCGGGGCGAGCTGTTCTCGGGCTTCTGGGGCCTCATCGGACCTCCTGCACGATGCGGTGGGAGCGCTGGGCGCGGAAGGCCGTCGCGTCGAGGACGGCGGACACGGCCCGCACGCCCTCCTCGAGCTCGGCCAGGACGGCCGTGAGGTGCGCCCGGTCCGACGCCGCCCGCGCCACGTCCAGGACGGTGAGCGCGTCCAGGGGCACCCCGATGGCGCCGTCGAGGGACAGCGAGGGCATGTGGGCGAGGTCCTCTCGCAGCCGCTCGAGCTGGAGGAGGACCGAGCGCGGGTTCGACGGGTCCGACAGGAGGAGGTCGAGACCCACGTCGAGGCCGGAGAGGCCGGCCGGGTCCTCGGCGAGGCGACGGCGCAGCGAGATGACGGAGTTCCTCGAGCGGGCGACGGCCTCGATGAGGGCGGAGGCGCCGTCGGCGCGCTGGTCGGCGGCCACCGCGCGCAGGATCCGCAGCGTCTCCTGCGCGCGCTCGACCCGGCGCCCGGCGTCCAGGTAGGCCCAGGAGGCGTCACGGACGAGCCCGTCAGCGGTGACGCCCGTGAGCGCGAGGCGCAGCTCGAGCACCTCGCCGAGCACCCGCGCCATCGACGGCGGCCCCGCCAGCGGCAAGCCCTCCGCCTCCGCGAGGAGCTCCTCCAGTCGGGCCAGGACGATCCACGTGTCCTCGCTCCGCAGGTCCCTCACCTGTCCGGCGGCCAGGACGGCGCGACGGGCCGAGTAGCGGACCGGGCCGCGCCGGCCGGCGTCCAGGACGAGGGCCCGCAGGTGCTCGCGGGGCGCGGTCGGTCCGGCGGCCTCACGGGTGGCCAGCGAGCGTCCCGCCTCCTCGCCGTGGACGGCGGTGACGGCGTCGATGGCGTCGAGCAGGACGCTCATCGCGACGAAGCCGTCGGTGCCGGGGTGCTCCGAGGAGTCCTCGACGAGGTCCTGGGCGACGAGCGCGAGGCGCGCCGTGGACTCGCCGCGCTCGGCGTAACGGCCGAACCAGTACAGGTCCTGGGCCGCCGAGCGCGACAGGGGCAGGGCGCCGGGGCGCCTCGCGGCGGCGGGGCCCTTCCGCCCGGGGCCGGTGGCGGCTGTGGCCTCGGCCGGACGGGGCGGGCGGTAGCGGACGGGGCGGTCGAGGGCCGGGGCCGTCGGGCGGTCGGCGGCGTCCATGACCCACACGTCGCGCACACGGGTCGGCTCCGTGGCCGAGGAGCCCGCGGCAGGGTCGAGGACGACGACGCCGCCCGGCATGACGAGCCGCTCGCCCGGCCCGCCCAGCGTGAGGGTCCGCAGCACGCCGGTCGGCGCCGGGCCGCTCGCGGCGGCGGGGGCCTCCGTACCGCCGGGGTGGAGGGAGTCGGGCACGGCCCAGGGCGCGACGCGCTCGCGGGCGCACCAGGCCCACGGCCGGGCGGCGAGGTCCTCGGTGAGCTCGGCGCGGCCCTCGGCGTCGAGCAGCGCCGGCACGACGACGCGGTGCGAGGGGCCGCCGGGGCCCAGCGGTGCGGGGGCCTCGGCCAGCGGCGAGAGCTCGAGCTCGTCGACGGACCCGGCGGCAAGGGCATCGTCATCGGCCCGGCCGCCACCCGCGCCGAGCTCGAAGCCCTGCAGGCCAAGATTCTCGAGGACCCGCGCAGCTGGATCGCCCAGCCCGTCGTCCAGCTCTCCACCGTCCCCACCATCCGAGACGGGCGCCCCGCGCCCCGCCACGCGGACCTGCGCCCCTTCGCCGTCAACGACGGCTCGGACGTCTGGGTCCTGCCCGGCGGCCTCACCCGCGTGGCTCTGCCCGAGGGGCGCCTCATCGTCAACTCCTCCCAGGGCGGCGTCTCCAAGGACACCTGGGTCCTCGCCGACGAGCACGCCGAGCACGCCGGGCCGGCCGGCCGGGCTGATGATGAGGCCGCGCCCCGCACCCGCGCCGCCGTCGTCGACGTGCGCCCCCAGGCCCACTACTCCGAGCACGCGCACCGGCCGCCCCAGGAGCAGCAGCAACAACAGCAGCAGCAGTGCCGGGTCGGCCACCCCGCCGCGGAGACCCGCGCACCGAGCGGCCCGACCGCCTGCGTCGCCGGGGCCGAGCCCGCCGCCGTCCACCCCAGCGAGCAGGAGGTCGTCCCGTGCTGAGCCGCATCGCCGAGTCCCTCTACTGGATCGGGCGCTACGTCCAGCGCGCCGAGGACACCTGCCGCCTCCTGGACGTCCACCTCCAGCTCATGGTCGAGGACCCGACGGCGGACCTCGAGGTCTCCGCCGCCTCGATCCTCGCCGTCCTCGGCCTGCCCGCCGAGGAGGAGTGCCTCACCACGCCCGGCCTCCTCGCCCGGCTCAAGGACGACCCCGACTGCCCGGGATCGGTCTCCGCCTCCCTGCGCAACGCCCGCGAGGCCGCCCGCCGCGTCCGCGAGACCGTCCCGCCCGAGGTCTGGGAGCCCCTTAACACGACCTGGAACGAGGTCCGCACCGGCTGCGTCGCACGCATGCGGCCCACGGCCTCCCTGACCCACCTGCGCCAGTCCTGCGCCGTCATCGCCTGCGTCGCCGACGACACGATGCGCCACGACGAGGGCTGGCAGCTCATGCTCCTGGGACGCAGCCTCGAGCAGGTCGACATGTCCGTCCGCCTGCTCATGTGGACCCTGCGCACGCAGGACGCCGCCAACGTCTGGTCCAACGCCCTGCGCGCCGCCGGCGCCATGCACGCCTTCCGCTGGGCCCGCGGCGCCACCACGGAGCCCGCCGAGGCCGCCCAGTTCCTCCTCATGGACCCGCTCCTCCCGCGCTCCGTCGTCCACTCCCTCGCCCAGGCGGAGGACGCCCTCGCGGCCCTCGACCCCGGCGGCTGGCCCGACGGCCCGCGCACCGCGGCCCAGCGCGCGCTCGGCCGCGCCCGCTCCGAGCTCGAGTTCCTCGCCCCCGACGAGGTGCTCACGGACCTGGCGGGCCGGCTCGAGGAGCTCCAGCTCGTGTGCGAGCGCGTGAGCGAGGCCGTCGCCGAGCGCTACTTCTCCGGCGCCGCCGCCCCGCGTGGAGCGAGGGCGCGGCGGAGGAGCCCGTCACGACCGCCCAGACGAAGGGAGCGCTCGCATGACCACCACGCTGCGCGTCGTCCACACGACCGGCTACCGCTACGAGGGCCGTGCCACGGGCTCCATCAACGAGGCCCGGATGATCCCGCGCTCCGACGCCGAGCAGACGGTCCTGTCCTCGCGCATCGAGATCGCCCCGACGGCGTGGACCCACCGCTGGACCGACTACTTCGGCACCGGGGTCGTCGCCTTCGAGATCCACGAGCCGCACGAGGAGATGCGCCTCGTCGCCACCTCCACCGTCGACGTGACCCGGCCGCCCGCCCAGGGCCCGGCCGCCGGCGAGGGGATCCACTGGGAGGAGCTCGGCACCGACGAGCTGCGCAGCCGGCTGGCCGAGTACCTCACCATGAGCCCGCTCGTCGAGCCGGCGGAGGGCCTGCGCGCCCTCGTCGCCTCCCACCGCGAGGGGGCCGCTGAGCCCCGCGAGCTCGTCGACGCCCTCGTCGCCGCCGTCACCGGGCACGTCGCCTACGTCCCGGGCTCCACCGACGTCACCACCCGCGCCGCCCAGGCCTGGGAGGTCGGCTCCGGCGTGTGCCAGGACCTCTCCCACGTCCTCATCGGCGCCCTGCGCGCCGCCGGTGTCCCGGCCCGCTACGTCTCCGGCTACCTCGGTCCGGGCCTCGCGAGCGCGCCGGTGGTCACGGTCGCGACGGGCCAGTCCCACGCCTGGGTCGAGGCCTGGCTGGGCCGCTGGGTGCCGCTGGACCCGACCAACCGGGCGCCCGTCCTCGAGGAGCACGTCGCCGTGGGCCACGGCCGCGACTACGCCGACGTGGCCCCGCTGCGCGGGGTCTTCACGGGGGCGCCGGCGGAGTCGATGTTCGTCGACGTCGTCGTCACCCGGATGCGCTGAGCAGGCACGACGCGCCTAAACGTGCACGCGGCGTCACGTAATCACGAACGTGCGTGCACGACCGCAGTGCGGGCGGACCCGGGGTTTCCCGCGGAACGGCGGGGAGTGGCGCGCCGTCGGTCCCGTACCGGCCCGCCGGGGGAGGGACGTCCTACCTTCGGCGTACCCGGGCCCTCCCGCCCGGGCCACCCCCAGCGCACCCGGAGGCACCCATGGCGAAGCTGCCGACCCTGCTCGACTGGCCCGTCGTCCGACAGGTCACGAGCGGAGACTTCCTCGGACGCGGCAAGGCGGTCACCTCGCCCACCACCCGCGGCATCGAGGCGCGCACGGTCACCGCCGACCGCGTCGTGCGCTCCGTGTGCCCGTACTGCGCCGTCGGCTGCGGCCAGCTCATCTACGTCAAGGACGAGAGGATCATCCAGATCGAGGGCGACCCCGAGTCCCCGATCAGCCGCGGACGCCTGTGCCCCAAGGGCTCCGCCTCCGAGCAGCTCGTCAACTCGCCCACCCGCATCTCCACGGTCAGGTACCGCCGCCCCTACGCCACCGAGTGGGAGGACCTCGACCAGGACACCGCGATCGACATGATCGCGGACCGCTACATCGACACCCGCCGCCGCACCTGGGAGGAGTCCGACGGCGAGCACGAGGACCTCCACCGCACCCTGGGCATCGCCCACCTGGGCGGAGCAGCTCTCGACAATGAGGAGAACTACCTCATGAAGAAGCTGTACACCGCCTCCGGCGTCATCCAGGTGGAGAACCAGGCCCGCATCTGCCACTCAGCCACCGTCCCCGGCCTCACCGGCTCCTTCGGCCGCGGCGGCTCGACCCTGTCCCTCCAGGACATCGCCAACGCCGACCTCATCATCGTCGAGGGCTCCAACTTCGCCGAGGCCCACCCCGTCGGCTTCCAGTGGGTCACCGAGGCCAAGCTGCGCGGCGCCAAGCTCATCCACATCGACCCCCGCTTCTCCCGCACGAGCGCTCAGGCCGACAAGCACATCCCGATCCGCACCGGCTCCGACATCGCCCTCCTCGGCGCCGTCATCAACAAGATCCTCACCGACGACCTCTGGTTCAAGGACTACGTCCTCACCTTCACCAACGCGACCAGCGTCGTCTCCGAGCGCTTCGCCGACGCCGAGGACCTCGACGGCCTCTTCTCCGGCTACGAGGAGGACACCGGCACCTACGACCTGTCCACGTGGGAGTACGAGGAGGCCGACGACGCCCCCGCCTCCGACGGCGACGGCGTCGGCGCGCCCGACCCCGGCAACGACCCGGGCGACGTCCCCGGCGCCAGCCACCACGAGTCCTTCGGCGCCGGCGGTCCCGCCCTCGCCCACTCGCGCATCAAGACCGACCCGACGCTGCAGAACCCGCGCTGCGTCCTCAACCTCCTCAAGCGGCACTTCGCGCGCTACACGCCCGAGCTCGCCTCGGAGGTCTGCGGCATCACCCGCGAGGACTTCGACTACCTCGTCGACGCCATCGTCGAGAACTCCGGCCGCGAGCGCACGACCACCTTCTGCTACGCGCTCGGCTGGACCCAGCACACCGGCGGCGCCCAGATGATCCGCGCCGCCGGCATCCTCCAGCTCCTCATGGGCAACATGGGCCGCCCCGGCGGCGGCATCATGGGCCTGCGCGGCCACACCTCCATCCAGGGCTCCACCGACATCCCGACCCTCTTCCACATCCTGCCCGGCTACCTGCCGATGCCGGTCGCCGGGAAGTCCGACGACCTCGAGCACTACCTCGCCGGGATCTCCTCGCGCGAGCAGAAGGGCAACTGGGCCGGCGCCGACGCCTACGTCGTCAGCCTCCTCAAGGCCTGGTGGGGCGAGACCGCCCAGCCCGACAACGAGTTCCACTTCGGGGACCTGCCCCGCCTCACCGGCGCCCACGGCACCTACCAGACCGTCCTGCGCATGATGGACGGCGGCGTCGAGGGCTACTTCGTCCTCGGCCAGAACCCCGCCGTCGCCCAGGCCCACGCCCGCATCCAGCGCAAGGCCCTGGCCGAGCTCAAGTGGCTCGTCGTGCGCGACCTGCGTGAGACCGAGACCTCGAACTTCTGGAAGGACGCCCCCGAGATCGAGACCGGCGAGCTCGTCACCGAGGAGATCGGCACCGAGGTCTTCCTCATGCCGGCCGCCTCCCACGCCGAGAAGTCCGGCACCTTCACCAACACCCACCGCCTGGTCCAGTGGCGCCACAAGGCCGCCCAGGCCCCCGGCGTCGGCATGAGCGACCTGCAGTTCTACTACCTGCTCGGCAAGCGCATCCAGGAGAAGCTCGCCGGCTCGACCGACCCGCGCGACCGCCTCCTGCTCGACATGACCTGGGACTACCCGACCGACGACGAGGGCGAGATCGTCCCCGAGTCCGTCCTCGCGGAGATCAACGGCTACTTCCTCGAGGGGGACGACAAGGGCCACACCCTGGGCGGCTACGCCGACCTCAAGGCCGACGGCTCGACGTCGTCGGGCTGCTGGCTCTACACGGGCGTCTACGCCGGCGACCACAACCGTGCCGCCGACCGCCCCGACCGCAAGGACCAGGACGGGCCGCTCGCCCACAACTGGGCCTGGGCGTGGCCGGCCAACAACCGCATCATGTACAACCGAGCCTCCGCCGACGCCGAGGGCCGCCCCTGGTCCGAGCGCAAGAAGCTCGTGTGGTGGGACGAGGAGGCCGGCCGCTGGACCGGCGACGACGTCCCCGACTTCCCGGCCACGAAGGCCCCCGGCTACGTCGCCCCCGAGGGCGTCCACGGCACCGCCGGCCTGTCCGGAACGGACGCCTTCACCGCCCAGGCGGACGGCAAGGCGTGGCTCTTCAGCCCCCGCGGGCTCGTCGACGGCCCCTTCCCGACGCACTACGAGCCGCAGGAGTCGCCGCTGGCGAACCCCCTGTACGACCTCCAGGCCAACCCGACCCGTGAGACCTTCACCCGCGAGGACAACCTCTTCGCCCCGTCGGCGGGCCAGCCGGGCGCCGAGGTCTACCCCTACGTGCTCACCACGTACCGCCTCACCGAGCACTACACGGCCGGCGGCATGACCCGCACGCTGCCCTACCTCGCCGAGCTCCAGCCCTCCATGTTCTGCGAGCTCGACAAGGAGCTCGCCGCGGCCAAGGGCCTCGAGAACGGCGGCTGGGCGACGATCGTCTCGCCGCGCGGCGTCATCGAGGCGCGCGTCCTGGTCACCGACCGCTTCACGCCGCTCACGGTCGGCGGGCGCACCATCCACCAGATCGGCATGCCCTTCCACTGGGGCAACGGGCGCACCTCCATCACGAAGGGCGACTCCGCCAACGACCTGCTCGGCATCGTCCTCGACGCCAACACGCACATCCAGGACTCCAAGTCCCTCACCGTGGACGTCAGGCCGGGCCGCCGCCCCACCGGCGCGGCCCGCCTCGACCTCGTCCGCGAGTACCAGCAGCGCGCCGGCCTCGTCCCCGACACCGGGCAGGACGGGCTGAACAGCCTCACCACCGGTGGCGCCGAGCGCCTCGCCACCGCCGCCACCGAGTCCGGGAGCAGGGCATGAGCATCTTCAAGAACCAGCTGAGCGGCCCCACCGACCCGCTCCACGACGCGAACTACGGCGTCGAGACCAAGCGCAAGGGCTTCTTCACCGACACCTCCGTCTGCATCGGCTGCAAGGCCTGCGAGGTGGCCTGCA